>NZ_JAELVR010000001.1 GCF_016428585.1 Sedimentitalea arenosa
AGTACGCCGTTGCTTTTTTTAGGATGTCACGCTCCTCAATGACACGGGCCAGCACCCACTTCAGCCGACGGTTCTCGGCCTCGTGATCGACGCCCGTCTTAGGAACTGGGTCCGCGAAAAGCTTCATCCATTCATACAGAGAATGCGTGCTCACGCCCAAGCGCCGGGAAACCTCCCCCACCGGATAACCGCGCAAAGTGATCTGACGCACCGCATCGCGCTTGAACTCGTCGCTGTTGTTGCTTGTTCCAATGGTCGCCTTCTCGGCTCAAAGTTAGGCGGCGAAGCGTCTATAAAAATAGGGTCTGGACCCATTGATTTTCTATTGAGAGCATGATTCACGGCTCGAAAACGAGCGGTGAACATGTCTGATCTATTCTTGTTGAGCGACGCGCAGATGGCGCGTCTGAAGCTCTATTTTCCGAAATCCCACGGTAAGCCACGCGTCGATGACCGACGTGTGTTGAGTGGGATTATCTTTGTCAATCGCAATGGCTTGCGCTGGCGCGACGCACCGGCGGCATACGGACCGCATAAGACGCTGTACAACCGTTGGAAGCGTTGGAGCGACAAAGGCATCTTTGCCCGGATGATGGCGGGTCTGGCGGCCGGGCATGGCGAAGAGAAGACCGTGATGATTGATGCAACGTATCTCAAAGCCCACCGAACAGCGACAAGTCTGGGCTTGAAAAAGGGGGGCGTGGACGCCTGATCGGACGGACCAAAGGCGGCATGAACACCAAGCTGCATGCCATTTGCGACAGTCAGGGACGACCGCTTGATCTGTTCGTGACCGCCGGACAGGTGAGCGATTACATCGGGGCCCGCGCTTTGCGCTGCTCGGGGATCGCGGTTATGATGCCGACTGGTTCAGAGAAGCTTTGCAGGACAAAGGGATACGCGCATGTATCCCGGGCCGAAGACAACGCAAGAAACCCGTCAAGTACGACAAGCGGCGCTACAAACGCCGCAACTGCATCGAGATCATGTTCGGCAGACTCAAGGAGTGGCGACGTGTAGCGACCCGATACGCAGGTGCCCAAAGGTCTTCCTGTCAGCCATCGCACTCGCGGCCATCGTGATCTACTGGCTTTGAAACTCAATGAGTCCAGACCCTAGGGCCAACTCAGTCTTTCGATGTTTCTCTGAGCCATTCAGCGTCATAGCCTCGATCACCCAACAGCCAATTGACCTATGTTTGGCCCGAGACGAGAGCCCGAGAGCCGATGTAATCACTGACCTGACCGGCGGTTACGAAGAAGCTCAGTGGGCGTCCAGCGCTGTCACAGATCGCGTGAAGCTTGGTGTTTATCCTGCGCTTTGTCCGCCCGATCAGACGGCCACGTCCCCCTTTTTCAGCGCAAGGCTCGACGCCGTGCAGTGGGCTTCGAGGTAGGTCGCGTCGAGCATGACGGTCTTCTCTTCACCGTGATCTGCGGCCGAACCGATCAACATCTCGGCAAAGATCTCCTTATCGCTCCATCGCTTCCGGCGATTGGACAGCGTCTTGTGAACCCGTATTCCCTGGGCGTATTGCGCAGCCGTAAGCCATTGCGATTGATGAAGATAATCCCATTCAGCACACGCCTGTCATCAACACGAGGCTTGCCATGAAACTTCGGAAAGCAAGATGCAAGCCGCGCCATCTGCACGTCACTCAACCAGAATAGATCTGACATGTTCACCGCTCGTTATTCGAACCGTGAATCACGCCGCATAACATAATTCAATCAGCCCTGATTCAAAGCAGCTTGGTCGATGTCCTACAGCCAATTCGAGGCCAATTTTAAGAGTGGTGTGGCCGGTAGCGCTTTTATCGTCGGCCACTTTGCTGAACTGCAGGTTAGCAAGACCGGGTCCGTCACGAACATTTGGGACACCACACGCGTCTCATCGGTGCATACCCCGCTGTTCTTCGTGGGATTCCGAATGTGCGCGATCCGGCAATTGGAAGCGGCATTTGGATCGGAGGCATGATGCCGATCGCCCTGCAAGGTTCCGTTCGGATCAAGAGCATGCAACGAAACGCTGGACGATCGAACACAAGCATCTCGACGGTCAATCGCGCAACTTGATCGACGGGGATTGTGGAAGACACGACCCGATCAATCTGTCAGCGCCTTCGCCTTACGAACCGGAGGTCGGCGATTTCGTCTTGATCGGAAAGATCGCTTTCTTGAGAATCTCCCCTGTTTCGTCGACGATAAACCGGCACGCGCGATCCCTGTGGTGGAAGGTCAGTCGCCAACAGCCGGCGTCCTCCTCGACGCCGGTCTCGCAGCGGGAAGTGATGGCGCCATCGCGCATCCTCACTTTGATCTCTTCCTGCGAAAGTCCGAACGTATCCGCCAACAGAGCGGCGTCGACGACGAAATCGCCGTTCTTTCGCTCAATCTTTGTCATGGGGTCTCGATCCAATAATTGTTGGCAGCCGCCACGGTGGCGAAATGCGTCGCCACGACCTGGCTCGAGGCGATAAGGGCATCCGCGTCTTTCGCGTAGACTGGGCGAAGCTTGTCGCGAACGTCCGCATCCGGTTGGGTCATCTTGATCGCGACGCGTGCCATTTTCACGGCGAGGTCATAACCCTCTTGCGGGGTCTCGGTCTTCAATGTGGTCAGCCAAGTCGTCATGTCATCTACCTTTCTGTTTTGGTGTGTGTTTTCGCGATGAAGAAATTTGGGGGCGAATTCAGCCGGTCATATCGTACACGCGGCTGCCTTTCTTCAAGCAGGCTCACCACGGCGCCCAGCCGGATCTCTGACGCCGGGTTGTCAAGAGCTGCACCTCCAACACTGCGACGGCGCGTATCGATCAGACCGGCGCGGGACAGGCGTTGCATGATCTGGACCAGATGATTGCATGACAGCCCGAACTCCTCGGCAAGGTCTGCGGTCGAGAAGGCAGGAGACGGCGCACTCGGCATGCGCATCAACATGCGCAATCCGCGGTCGGTGAAGGACGCAAGGCGCATCGCTGTGACGGTTCCACGCAAAACGGTATTTACAGTACCTATTAGCAGACCTAGTCTTCATTGCAAGATTTAAACCAAGAGGCCTCCATGCCCGTTCGCGACCCGTCCTTGAAAATAGTCTCCGCCCGGCCCGAGATGACGGCGGCGATCATGGGCGAAACGGGTCTGGACGAGCAACTCCTGCGCGATCTCGTTCACTCCTTCTACGAAAAGGTTCGTGATGATCCGGTGCTGGGCCCAATTTTCGATGCGCGCATCGAAGATTGGGGGCCGCATCTTGACCGCATGGTGGCGTTCTGGTCCTCGGTCGCGCTGATGACGGGACGCTACCATGGACGACCGGTGCCCGCACACACGCCTCTGCCTATCGAAGGCGCGCATTTCCGCCGCTGGCTGGCGCTGTTCCGGGAGACGGCACACGAGATCTGCCCGCCCGCCGGTGCTGCCCATGTCATAGAGCGCGCTGAACGTATCGCCCGCTCGCTCCACATTGCCGTCGAGCAGGCGCAGGCTTCTCCCGACGCCATTCCAATACTTCGCTGATAAGATAAAAGGATGTCCAAATGTCTGATGCTGTCCCGACCGACGACGCCTGCGAACTGACGCGCCATATCGAGACACGTTACCATGCGCGTCACCGCCAACAGCTGCCGCCGCTCGCCGCCATGGCCGAGAAAATCGAAACCGTGCATGCCGGTGACGATCATTTGCCCATTGGGCTGTCGGACCTTTTGCGCCGCATGATCGGCGAGATGGAGGTGCACATGAAGAAGGAAGAGCTGATCCTCTTTCCTGCCATCCGCAAGGGCGGAAGTCCGGGCATCGAGAACCCGATTGCCGCAATGCGCGCCGACCATGACGATCATGCGACCGAGGTTGCGGAAATTCGTCAGCTGACTGGAAACCTCGCATTGCCCGACGGCGCCTGCCGCACCTGGATCGCGCTCTATGCCGGGCTGGAAGAATTCATCATCGACCTCGAGGAACACATGCGGCTCGAGAACGATGTGCTCTTTCCGGTGTTCGAGACCCGGAGCGCGAACGATGTCTGATCTTCGCTTTCCGCAGGCAACGCGCGGCCATTCCGAGAGGCGTCACGGTCTGGCACCGGAGGCCGACGATGCTTTCCGAACCTTTTCAAAAGCAGTGTTCGCCGAGGGAGCGCTCGACTCGCGCACCAAGCAGATCATCGCTGTCGCCGTCGCCCACGTCACGCAATGTCTGTGGTGCATCGATGGCCATGTGAAGGCCGCCCGGCGCTCAGGCGCCACTCAAGAGCAGATCATGGAGGCAATCTGGGTCGCGGCCGAGATGCGCGCAGGCGCAGCCTTTGCCCATTCGATCAAGACGCTGGACTTTATGGAGGATGACGCAGCGGGATGACGAACGCGCCGGACATCGACATCGCACGGGTCTATGACGATCCGGATGCGACCTGCGGCGCGCGGCTGCTGGTCGATCGTGTCTGGCCCCGCGGAATCAGCAAGGACGATCTCGACCAGGACGACTGGATAAAGGAGGTCGCCCCGAGCACCGAACTGCGCAATTGGTTCGGTCACGATCCCGACAGGTGGAGTGAATTCCAGCGACGCTATCGGGGCGAACTGGACGACAACAAGGAGGCCGTGGAAAGCTGTCTGGCTTGGTGCCGAAAAGGCCCTGTTGTCCTGCTCTACGGCGCGAAGGACCGCGATCACAACCAGGCCGTGGTGCTGCGCGAGTTTCTGCGCGAGAGACGGTCCTCTGAGGACGTAACGTGACGGAGGATCCGAAACCCGCGCGGCGCATCGCGACTGACCGGCCCTTCGCGGTCAACCTGATCCCTGCGGCCACCGCCCCGCACCTGCTCGACGCCCAGATCACGTGCTGCTTCGACCTTGGCGTAAACGCGTTCTCATTCTTCTGGGATGTGGTGCTTTCGGCGGTAAAGCGCGCGAAGCAAGCCGTTGCATTGTTTGAGTACAGCGCTCCTCGGTCACCCCGGCCGACGCGCTTCAGTCGACGGTTCTCGGCCTCGGGGTTCACCCCTGGCTTTGGCGTCGGCCCTCCGGAAAGCTTCAGCCACTTGCAGTTAGAACAAGTCCTGACATCAACCGTCGAGACGCCGATCGCACCGGATACCCGCGCACCCTGATCTTATGCACCTCGTCCCGATTCAACTCGCGGGTGTCTTTGGTTGTCCCAATGTCGTCCTCTTCGCCTCAAAGCGTGGCGCCCAGCCTGTTTCACAACGGCCGAACATGACATCGCCGTGAGCACCTATGCCTTCAAGAACGACAAGACAGTTTCGTTGTGCTTCAAACGCCCTCCAATCCTTGTCATCTTGGCGTTCGCCTTATCCCATACACTTGAATTTCTGCACGACTGATTTGCACAATGGATTCCGGGTATCAGTTGTCTCCTCGCAAAGCGCATAAGCTGTTGTGACGATTGCATTGGGTTGGGCGCGAGCGCCAAGGAGGTCTGGGTTGCGTAGCGCCCGCCTTCTGCTCCAAGCTTTAAAAAATCCTCGGTCCGTAGCGGAAAAATATCGATTTTCTTTCTGTTGGGAGCATATATCGTAAAAGAGTGATTGGAAGACAGCTTTTTCAGCCCCGGATTTCCGGCGTGAAAACTGGGACTACATCATTTCAAGTCGGGACTGGCGATGCCGCCCGGAGCGATGACTTCGATCGACGGGAGAGCGTATGAATATTATTCCAAACGATGCCGAGCCGACGGAAGGGTCGGCGACGCACCGCGCCTATCTGGAATTGCGCGAGATGATCGTGACCGGACAGCTCAAACCGGGCGAGAAACTCAAGATCGACGTTTTGCGCAAACTGCTCGACACCGGGGCCTCTCCCATTCGCGAGGCGCTCAGCCTGCTCACGTCCGACAACCTCGTCGAACGGATTGATCAGCGCGGGTTTCGCGCCGCCGAAGTCAGTGCCGAGAATTTCGAAGAGATCCTCATGCTGCGTTCCACCCTCGAGGATCTGGCCCTTCGTGAAAGCATCGCCAATGCCACGGACGCGTGGGAAGAATGCGTAGTGCTTGCCCATCATCGCATGCAACGCGCCAGTGACACCGGTCCCAAGAGCTTCGAGCCATTGCACAAGGCCTTTCACATGGCGCTGCTGGCGAACGCGAAATCGCCGATCCTGCTGAAATTCTGCTCGCAGCTCTACGATCTCAACATCCGGTACCGCTTCTTGGCGGGCAACACGCTCAACTACAAGAAACGCGACGTCAGCGAAGAACACGCCGGCGTTCTGGAGGCGGTTGTCGCGCGCGATCCGGACCTGGCATCGAAACGATTGCTGCACCACTACCGGTTGACCGGAGAATTCCTCGCCGGTTTGATCGGCAAGGGGTTCTCGAAATGATGCTCCCGGTCAGGCTTGCCTGACCAGCGTCAGGTCGAATTCGACTTTCAGGTAGGGCTCATCGACCTGACCGGACAGTTCAAACCCTGCTTCGGGGAAACTGCCTGCGGGCATCTCCTGGTAGGACATGACCAGATCCTTTCGCACGCCAAAGACAGTGTCCTGATCGAGATAGGGATCATCTGCCGCGAAAACCTCGGTCACCAACGGTTTGAACCCCTCAGCCTCGACGATGAAATGCAGGTGCGAGGGGCGCCACGGGTGGCGGCCGCAGGCGCGCAGGATGTCTCCGACCGGGCCATCGGAGGGCACGGTGTATTCCACCGGACGCACAGAGGTGAACCGATAGCGGCCGTCGGTACCGACGGTCTGGATGCCGTGGAAGGAATAGGTGTCTTGATCGGGATCCTGGCTTGAATACAGCCCGTTCGGCGCGGTCTGCCAGATGTCGAGTGTCGCCCCCGGAATCGGAGTGCCGTCGGGATCGCGGATCGTGCCTTGGACCAGCAGCACCGTGTCGTCGAAATCCTTGCGCAGATCGCCACCAAGGGGCAGGGGCGGGGAGCCGGTGATGTGAAACGGCCCCAGCACCGACGACGACGTGCCTTCGGGGTGCGAATGCAGCATGTCGACCAGCGACGACAGGCCGAGCACGTCGGACAGCAGCACGAATTCATGCCGCTCCTTGTCCGAGATCTCGCCGGCCGCTTCGAGAAAGGCGATGCCCGTGTTCCATTCATCATGGGTCAGGTTCACCTCGCGGGCGAAGTCGTGCAGATGCCGCACAAGGCTGCTCAGAACTTCGCGCAGGCGCGGGTCCATGTCGGGGCTCATGTAGCCCATGAAGACATCGGTGATGTTGTCCTTTGTGACGTCGCGCATGAGATCACTCCTTAGATGAGGGCCAGACTTAGGATCGGGAATTCAATCAGGATGAGGAGGACGATCAGCATCACGAAGGCGAAGGGCAACGCCCCCATGAACACGTCCTTGAGCGAGATGCGGTCGTCATCGATGGTCGACTTGATGACGAAACACGATATGCCCAGCGGTGGCGTCAGCAGTCCGATTTCCGCTCCGACCACTGTGATGATCCCGAACCAGATCAGCGACATGTCGAGCGCCTCCGCCAATGGCAGAAACAGCGGTACGACGATCAGGATGATCGACGCGGTGTCCAGAAGCGTGCCGAGAAATAGCATGAGCAACACGTAGAGCAGCATGACCGTCCAGAACGACGCGGAACTGCCCGCCAGCAGGTCTTCGAGTTGGTTCGGCAGTCCGGCAAGCCCCAGCATCCGGCTGTAGATCGACGCGGCGGTGATCAGGAACAGGATCGCCGCCGTGATGTGGCCGGTTTCCAGCAGCGCATGCCAGAACGCCTTGAGCGTCATGGACTTGCGGAAGAATGCGATGATCAGGGCGACCAGCGCGCCCGCGGCACCTGCTTCGACGGCGGTGAGCCAGCCGGTGTAGATCCCGCCCAGAACGACGGTGATCAGGAAGAGGGTCGGCAGCGTCTTGGAGGCTATCTCGCCGCCCGACATCCATTCAGTGTCGTCAACGACCCGCCCGCCGACGAAGCCCGGGGTGAAACGCCCCATGACCCAGATGGCCGTCACATAGGCGATGGCGAGGAGTATGCCCGGAATGACACCGGCGAGGAACATGTCGCCGACGGATTGTTCGGCCACGAAGGAATAGATGATCAGCATGGCCGAGGGCGGAATGATCATGCCCAGAACCGACGATCCGGCTACGACGCCCACCGCGAAACGCGGGTTGTAATCCTGCGCCATCATCTGGGGGACCGATACCTTGGTGAAGACCGAGGCCGAGGCGATGGACGATCCGGTCACAGCGGCAAACACGGCGTTCGCGCCCACGGTCGCCATGCCGATCCCACCCTTGACCTTGCGGAACCGCATGGTCATGACCTCATAGATGTCGCGGCCCAATCCGGCCTTGGACACGATCAGCCCCATGAAGGTGAAGAGCGGGATGGTGGCAAAGCTGTATTCCATCGCGCTGTCGCCAACGGCAACCTTCAGCAGGTTTAGCGCCAGGGTGAAATTGTTCCGCATCAGCCAGATCGACACGAAGGAAACCATGCCGAGCGCGATCGGGATATAGACGCCCGAGTAGATCAGAAAGACGATGGCCACGACCGAGATGAGGCCGATCTCGATGGGGGTCATTGCGACGTCTCGTCATGTTCGGGCGTGCGGACCAGTTCCGAGCGGTCTTTCCCCGCGATCACCTTGAGCACGAAGATCAGGCAGGACAGCGCCGTGCCCAGCGTGATGACCAGCTTCACCGGCCACCACGGCAGGGTGAAGAGACCCCGCACACCGAAGTAATCCTGCGTGTTCCACATATGAAGAAACTCGGGGAAGGTGATATAGGCGATCAGACCCATGAAGATGGCCGAGAGCGCGTTGATGATGCGCCGCATGTTGGCGGCGACCCTGGGGCGACGTCCCTCGACGACATTCAGAAATCCGTCGGATCGTGTCAGCCGGTCCACCCGAACGACATCGGCCAGTTGCAGAAACACGATCAGGACGACCGAGAACTGCACTATCTCGTAGGTGCCCTTGATCGGGGCCGAGAATACGCCGCGCGCGATCACGTCGACATTCAGGATCACGACCAACGCCAGCACAACGAGGGTGCCCAGGGCATTGGACGCGATCGCAAGGGTATTGGCGATCCGGGACACGCCGGCAACGGCAGATTTGAGCATGGTTCAGGCCTCTTCCGGATCGCCGTTCGGGATTATTCCGCTGTCCAGTCGCGGACGCCGTCAAAGCCCGCATCCGACAGCTTGCCCAGATAGGCCGCCAGCATCTCGGTGCCGGGTTCGCCGCTGTTGTTCAGCGTTTCAGCCCATTCCTTCGCGATGTTCGGCATGCCGTTGGCCCACGCGGCCCGGTCTTCGTCGGAGAGTTCGACAATCGTGCCGCCTTGCTCGACATAGGTGTTCCGCGAGGCTTGGGCGAGGTCCATGGCGATGCCGGCCACGTGGTCGCGATAGTCGATGGCGACGGCCTGCAACACCTCCTTGACCTCGTCCGGAAGCCCGGCCCAATAGTCGGCGTTCACGGTCACGGTCTTGGTGTTGACCGCGCCCAGATCGGCTTCGAGCATGAAGGGCGCCACTTCGGCGATCTTGAAGGTCGAGGCCGCTTCGGGCCACAACATTGCACAATCCGTGAGTCCGGTCTGAACCATGTTGTAGAAATCGGTCAGGCCCCCGCGCACGCCGGCGGCGTCCTTGATCCCCTCAAGATAGCGCAGGTTCACGCCGGCGCCGGCGATCTTCTTGCCTTCCAGATCGGCGACAGAAGACACTTCGGACGAGCAGAATACCTGGTAGGTATCAAGGACGACGCCGGTCGCCAGGTAGACCTGGTTCTGGGCTTTGAATTCGTTGTTCATCGCCGGAAACTCGCGGGCGATCTCGTCCACGGCCTTGGCCACCGCACGCGCATCGGAGGACACGAATGGCGTCGACCCGGCGATCCCCTGGCTGGGCAGTTTGGACGAATGGAAGATCGTTGTGACGATGCCGATATCGCCAAGGCCAAGCTGGATACCTTCGAGAACCCCGCGCGGTTTCACGATGGAACCGCCATAGTTCTCCTGCCATTCCATCTCGAAATTGCCGGTTTCGGCAAGGCGGCGGTTGACCTCGGGGATGAAGAAGTTGGTGAATTCCTCGACCCAGAGCGCGCGCGCCGGGTAGCCGTCGATCACCACTGCCGAGATCTTTTCCTGCGCCACGGAAGGCAGCGCCACTGCGGTTGCCATCGCCGCGCCGAAAAGGCTGCGTTTCATCATATGTTTCATGTATTTCCTCCCAGAAAGTCGGGCCTTAACGCCCGGTTTGTTTTGTTCAGTCAGGCTTCATTCCAGTGCAGGTTCGCGCGGTCGTTGCGTCCTCCCTCGACTGCGTATCCCTCAGATCACCTCACACACATCGTCGAATTCGAAACGCGGAAGTTTTTGAAACAGCGCGGTTTCGTCCGCGTAGCCGATGTTGCACAGGAAGTTCGATTTCCACCCGTTCTCCGCAAAGAATTCTTCATCCACGATGGCGTTTGAAAACCCGGACATCGCGCCGACATCCAGCCCCATCGCGCGTGCGGCGATCATGAAATACGCGCCCTGAAGCGTGGAGTTTCGAAACGCGGTGTCATGTGCGTACTTTTCCTTGCCCTCGAACAGGGGTTTGCGGTCCTCGTGCGGGAACAGGAAATCCAGCCGCTGCCAGTAAAGCGGATCCCAAGCGATGATCGCCGTCACGGGGGCGGCCCGCATCTTGTCGATGTTCTTGGCCTTGAGCGATTTCGCCAGACGATCCTTGCCCTCGTCACTGCGCACGAAGACAAAGCGGGCAGGGCAGGTGTTCATGCTGGTGGGGCCCTGGATCGTGATGTCGAACAGGGTATTCAGCATCTCGTCGCTGACCGGTTTGTCGGTCCAAGCATAGTGCGAGCGGGCATCGCGCAGGATCACGTCGATGGAGTCGTCATCCAGGTGCGGCTTGCGCGCCCGCAGACCGCGAACCGCATCTTGGGCGCTCTGGCGCAGGTCGGTCATGGCGTCCTTTCCATCCGTCATCGTCAGGCCACCGTTCTGGTTGCCGCGGTGTCTTCGTCGATCACGGGGCTCGCGCAGATGCCGATGCCTTCGATCTCGATCTCGATGGTTTCGCCCGGGCGCAGCCAGCGCGGATCGGGTTTCTTGGCGTGGCCGACACCCGGAGGTGTGCCGAGCGCGATGTGATCGCCGGGATGCAACGTCGTGTATTCCGAGATGATCGCGATGGTGCGCGCGACGCCCCAGATCATGTTCGATGTGTTGGACGATTGCAGGATCTCGTCTCCGACACGGCTTTCGATCTTCAATCCGCTCGCGCCTTCGGGCACTTCATCCGGCGTCACGACGATTGGCCCCACGGCGCCCGTGTCGTCGAAGTTCTTGCCGGGCGTCCACTGGTGCGTCTTGCGCTGGTAGTCGCGGACCGAGCCATCGTTGAACACGGTGTAGCCGAAGACGTGGTCAAGCGCCCCGTCCTCGGGAATGTGACGCCCACCCTTGCCGATGATCAGACACAGCTCGGCCTCGTAGTCGAGCTTTTCCGAACAGGCCGGACGCACCATTGGCGCGCCTGCGGCCATCAGCGAATTGTGACCGCGCATGAACAAGGCGGGATAGTCGGGAATGTCATAGCCGCCTTCCTTGATGTGCTCGACATAATTGAGGCCAAGGCAGATGAACTTGCCCGGAACGCCGATCGGTAGCGCTGGCACGATGTCGGACAGAGCCACGGTCTCACCCTTGCCAAGCGCGCCCTTGGCCCGGTCCAAAAGCTCGGGAGACGCGGTGAGCGCGGACAGGTCGCGCCCGATCTCCGGCACGGCGAAGGTGAGATTGGTGGCCTGGTCGCCCTCCACGGCGAAGACACTTTGCACGTCTCCGACGGTGCCAACGAGAAAACGCATATCAGACTCCTCAAACTCTGTGTTGATCGACTCGTGTTTTGGCGATAAAGAAGCATCAAGTCAAATAAAATCGATATTTTGAAATACAACGGGAGACCGACATGCCAAGCTGGGATGACTACGCTGCCGAGGCTCGCGGGCGGGGGGGCTTGGCCCATGAACTCTACATGGTTCTCTCCACGCCCGCAGGCGATGCCGCCAAGGTCAAGGACACCCTGCCGGCGCATCTGGCCTATCAGGCAGAGCTTGAAGCCCGCGGTGCCTTGTTCCTCGCGGGGCCGGTTTCGGACGAGACGGGTAATCTCATGCAAGGCACCGGCCTGATCATATACCGCGCCGGTTCGTTTGACGAAGCCCGCGCGCTGGCTGAGGCGGACCCGATGCATGCCGAGGGCGCGCGCAATTTCGTTCTGCGGCGCTGGCTGATCAACGAAGGGTCTCTGTCGCTTTCCGTCGCGCTGTCGGCACAAAACGTGAAATTCGGCTGAGTTAGGTTCTCAACGCCGTTTTCGTCGTGACATGCTCGACAGGATCTTCGTACGAAGGCGTTTGCTCGGGGCGGTGAGGACCGTTCGATAAGAGTGTGCATGTCACTCGGGTTGCCGAAGGGCGGGTGTAGGGGATCAAGCAGGCCCAGGCCCTGTTCGGTCGCTATTCGTATCGGCGAAGCGATCATGAAGCAGCCGGAGATTCTTGCAACCGGGCGACCCATTGTCTGCTCCCTGACTGATCATTCGCTACCGAACGACACCCAGTTCGGTCGGATGGAGACCCGACGCAGAACCCGAAATGTCTCCCGGCGTTGCCCCGCGGGTTCAGTCGTTCAGCTCCTCATCCGCGCAAAACTCGGGTCATAGGGCGACGGTGCCATGACCTCGGCAGCGACGAGGTCTCCATACATGTCCAGCTGCACCCGGCTTCCGACAGCCGCGAGGGATGGATTGACGAAGGCATAGGCGAGGTTCATCTGCACTCGGTGACCCCAATCGGCGGAGGTGACGGTGCCCACGACGGTACCGCCCTGCATCAGCGAGGCACCGCCCCGCGCCGGTGCGTGATGCGCGTCGATCCGGAGCGTGACGAAGGACTTGCGCGGCCCGTCTGCCCTGCGCTTTGTGAGGGCTGTCTTCCCGACGAAATCGGCTTTGTCTATCTTCACGAAACGGCCGAGCCCGGTCTCGAACGGGTCGAACTCCGTGATCAGGTCGGACTTCCAATGCAGGAAGCCCTTTTCCATGCGCATCGACTCGACGGCACGGGCGCCGAACAGTTTCAGACCCTCCGTTTCGCCCGCTTTCCGCAACGCCAGCCAGGCGGCGTAGGCAGATGCGTTGGGGACGTGGATTTCATAGGCCAGTTCTCCGGAAAAGCTCACGCCCATCACCGTCGCGGGGGCGAAACCGATGAAGCATTCCCGCACCGAAAGCCAGGGAAACGCCTCCTTTGACCAGTCGCCCCGGGCGCAGGCCGACAGCACCTTGCGGGCCTTCGGCCCGGCCAGGACGAGACTCGTGTAATCGTTGGTCAGGCTGCGCAACTGCACGTCTTCGCCCGCCACCAGATGTGCCGCCAGCCAGTCCATGTCGTGATATTCGCTCGCCGCCGCCGATCCGTACCAAACCCGGGCAGGCCCACGGTCGGATTGTGGCAGGTTGGCCACCGTCGCCTCGGCCTTGATGCAGCCGTATTGGTTCAAGAGGTATCCCAGCCCGACGCGGCCGTCGCGCTTTGTGACGGTGCCACAGATCATCCGGTCAAGGAAAGCGTGGCGGTCGGCGCCGGTGATCTCGATCCGGTTGAACCCGTTGACCTCTGTCAGGCCGACGTTCTCTGCGACGTTGCGCACTTCGGCTCCGACAACGTCGAAGGCTTCGTCGAAATCGAACGTGAGGCTGGGGTGAAAATCGGGCGAAGGTTTGATGTAGTCCACGCGTTCCCAGCCATTCACAACCGTGAATTCAGCGCCCTCGGCCGCCAGAACGGGCGTCAGGGGCGTGGTCTTGGCGGGCCGACCGGCGGGACGGTGTTCATGAGGGAAATGAAAGCGGAATTCGTTCTGGTAGTCTTCGATCGCCTTCAGAGCGGTCAGTTCGACATTCGCGTGCCCAGAAAACCGGCGGGGGTCGATGACCCAGGTGTCATAGCAGGCTTCGCCATGGACGATCTGCTGGGCCAGCAGCCAGCCGTGACCGCCGCCTTCGCCCAGCCCCGCGCGCAGGCCGATGATGCAAAAGGCGTTCCGCTTGCCAGGGATCGGGCCAACGAGCGGCGCGCCGTCGATGCTGTAGGTGATCGGGCCGTTGACGACCGTATGAATGCCCACCTCCTGTAGCACGGGCATCCGCTTGAAGACATTTTCCAGCACCGGAATGATCCGCTCCAGATCGTCGGGGCAGAGCGCATTGACAAAGCCCGGGTCGATCCCGTCCATCCCCCAGGTCTTGCAGTCCTGCTCGTAAAACCCCACGAGCAGCCCCTGCTTTTCCTGCCGGGAGTAGAAATCGTCGATCGGGCAGCGCAACAGCGGTACGCGTTTGCCGAAATCGGTGATCGCCTGGATCGGCTCCGTCAGGAAGTACTGGTGCTCCATCGAGGCGACGGGGTGATGCACCCCCATCATCGCGCCGACCTCGTTCACCCGGTAGCCGCAGGCATTCACCACGATGTCGCAGTCGATTTCCCCGTGGTCTGTATGCACCGTCCAGGTGTCGTCCTTGTGCTGGGTCAGGGCGGTCACCGGGGTGTTGCGATAGATCTCGGCCCCCGCCTTGCGCGCGCGCCGCGCCAGCGCCTGGCACAGTTGGGCGGGGTCGATGTCGCCATCCATCCCGTCCCAGAGACCGCCCAACAGGCGGTCGGTCGAGATCAGCGGATGGCGGCGGGCGCATTCCGCCGCGTCAAGAATCTCGTACTCCACGCCCATCCCCCGCGCCATCGACGCAAAATGCCGATAGCCTTGCATCTGCTCGGGCGTATTGGCCAGCCGGATGCCGCCGTCGCCATGATGGTAGTTGATCGGGTACTCGGGGTCGGCGGCCAGCTCCTGATAGAGCTTGATGGAATGCGACTTCAGCCCCACCATGGTCTGGGTCATCCCGAAGTTCGTCACCTGCGCTGCCGAGTGCCAGGTCGTGCCGCTGGTCAACTCGTTGCGTTCGACAAGAACGATGTCCGTCCAGCCTTCCTGCGTCAGGTGGTAGAGCGTGGAACATCCCGCGATGCCCCCACCGATCACGACGACCTTGGTTCTGGATTTCATCTGATGCCCCTATCTGGATGCGGATATCGACCGGCGGGCCATCGCGGAGACTCGCTGCCGCGGTGCAATCAGATTGACAGAGAGTGCTTCCATGGAAAAACAGTTTAAACGGCGGTATATAATCTGAAAAACACAGGTTATGATCATGACCCTTTCCGTGCGCGCGATGCGCTACGTTCAGTCGGCCCTACAACTCGGTAGCATCGCCGCGGCCGCAGAGGCGATGCACGTCGCCCCCTCGGCCATCGCCACGGCACTGAAGCAGGCGGAGGACACCTTCGGCGTGGTCCTTGCGACGCGGGCGCGGGCGAAGGGGATCTTTCCGACTCGGGCCGGCCGCGACGTGCTGCGCCGCATCGACGACCTGTTGGAGCGATACGACAGCCTGCTGTGTGACGTGGCCGACCTGAAATCCGGACTCTCCGGCACCTTGGCGATCGGCTACAACGCCCCGATCGCACCGGCTTTCCTTCCGGCGATCTGCGCACCGATGCTGGCCGCGCATCCCGATGTGGCGTTGTCCTTTGTCGAAGGGGACAATACCTCCGTTCAGAAGGGCCTTCTGGACGGGCGGTTCGACGTGATCCTTTTCGTTGCCGACCTGCCAAATCCTCAGATCGCGACGCGACCGCTGATCCACGCGCCGACCTATTGCCTGTGTCCGGCGGACCATCCCTTCGCGGCAAGCGGGGCGGTGCCGGTCAGCCAGATCGCGGGCGAGCCGCTGATCCTTTTGGACCGACCGGCCGCGCGGGGCTACTACATGGAGCTGCTGGAACAGAGCGGCGAGACCTTCCGCATCGTGGCCACCGCAAATTCGACCGAGATGGTGCGCTCGCTCGTTGCTGCCGGGATCGGGGTGTCGCTGCTGAACATGCGCCCCCGTGACGTGCCGCCCTACGCAGGCTCCGAGGTCAGATGCCTGCCGGTATCCGGCGCATCTTCGGGAGTCACTCTGTCTCTTGGGTTCCCGCCGGGACCGAAGCGCCGTTTGGTGCAGATGTTCGTCGACGGTTGCGCGGATTTCTTGCAGGGGCCGAAGGGAGTCGAGTTGATCGTGCCAAATCAATTGCGGGAACTGCCGACCGGATCAGAACTCCGCCCCCAGTGACCGAGGTGCTGCCGGCAAATTCAACGTAATCAATGACACAAAAAATCTGGTATGTTGTTTGCCATGGCAGATGCGGTCGCCCAGGTTTCATGAGGAAAAAGACATGGAGTTCAATGCGAAGGTCCGCACCTGTCTCGGCTTCAACGGCAACGGCCATGAAGCCGCTGATTTCTATGTCTCGCTGCTGCCCGACAGCAGTATCGAGAACACCGTGCACCCCGACCCGGATGGTCCTCCGCTCGTGATCGAATTCACCTTGGGGGGCGCACCCTACATGATCTTGAATGACGGGCCGCCCTTCATCCCGGGACTCGCGGCGTCGATCTCGGTTCTGACCGAGGATCAGGACGAGACCGACCGGCTTTGGACCGCTCTGACAGAGGATGGCGGTGAGGAGAGTTACTGCGGCTGGCTAAAGGACCGCTGGGGCGTGTCTTGGCAGATCGTGCCGAAAATCATGCCCCGCATGCTCGCCGATCCCGACCGCGCCGCGGCGAAACGTGTGATGCAAGCGATGAGGCAGATGGGCAAACTGGACATCGCGGCGCTGGAGGCCGCATCTCGCGCTTGAATGATCGTCGCGCCCGCAACTAAGGAGAAACCCAATGAGCTACATTCAGGGAGTACTGATTGCCTGCCCCACCGACAGAAAAGACGCCTATCGCGATCTGGCTGAAAGAGCGGCGCCGATTTTCGCGGACTACGGAGCGACCCGGATCGTGGAATGCTGGGGTGATTCCGTCCCCGACGGCAAGGTCACCGATTTCAAACGCGCGGTGAAGGCGAAGGACGACGAGACAGTCGTGTTCTCGTGGATCGAATGGCCTGACAAGGCAACCTACGAGGCCGCCGCGCAGAAGATGGAAACCGACGAGCGTTGGCAAGACATGCCCGAGATGTGCTTTGATGGGAAACGGATGATGTGGGCCGGCTTCGAACCGATATTCGAGTGGGGCGGCTAGGCAAGCTTCGCGACATATGCCTTCGGCCTATCGAAACGCAAACCAGTTCGGGTTTGATGTCCCGATCCCGGTCGAGGCCGTTGCCGACCTCGGGTTCCCTTGTCACTTCTCCCAGTCAACCCGACGCCCGACGATTTCGGTCGTGCGTCAACCGCAGCCGTGTCCACCATGGATGCGCAAAACCCATGGGCACAAACCTGGGGCGCCGCTGTTTCGCGCGGACATGTCACGCGACGATCAAGGTGCCTTGCTGTGTCAGTGCGTCGATCTGCGTCTGTGAATACCCATGTTCCGACAAGACTTCCGGCCCATGTTGGCCGAGGGTCGGGGCCGGGCGCACAACCCCGCCAGGCGTGTCGCTGAATTTGATCGGCAATCCTATGGCCTTGACCGCACCCGCGACAGGATGGTCGGTTTCGACGATCATGTCCCGCGCAAGCGCCTGAGGATCGCGGTGCATTTCGCAGATATCCATCACCGGTCCGGCGGGCAGACCGGCCGCTTGCATACGGACCATCCAGTCGTCCGTGTCCCGCTGTTCGAGGTGGCTTTCGAGGAGCGGGACCAGCTCCTGCAGATTGTTTATTCGGTCGAAGTTGCTGGAAAATCGCGGATCCTCGGTCAATTCGGGTGCTTCGATCACCTCAAGCAGACGCAACCAGTTGCGTTGGTTGGCAGCTCCGATGTTGATCCACCCATCTCGGGTCCGAAACGATTGATACGGTGCGTTGAGCGGATGGGCGGATCCCATCGCGCCGGGAGCCTCGCCCGTGGCAAACGCAATCGCCGATTGCCAGTAGGTCAGCGAAATTCCGGCCTCGAAGAGCGATGTATCGACCATCTGGCCTTGCCCGGTGGCCCGCGCATGGGAATATGCCGCCACGCAGCCCAAAGCAGCAAGAAAGCCTGCGGTGATGTCGGCGATCGGCGCACCCGGTTTGACGGGTGGGCGTCCAGGCCCTTCGCCGGTGATCGACATGAGGCCGGACATGCCTTGGGCGATCAGATCGAACCCGCCGCGTTCGGCATAGGGTCCGGTCCGACCGAAGCCCGAGACCGCGCAGTACACGAGCTTTGGGTTGGTCTTGCGCAGAGTTTCATAGCCGAGGCCAAGCCGCTCCATCGTGTCGTGGCGATAGTTTTCGATCACCACATCGGCGCTGTCGAGCAACTTGCGGAGGACCTCGATGGCATCGGGGGTTTTCAGGTTCAAGGCAATGCCCCGCTTGTTGCGGTTCATCATCATGTAAGCCGCGCTCTCACCGTTGATATCCGGTGGCAGGAAGCGGCGACTGTCGTCGCCATCGGGTTTCTCGACCTTGATGACGTCAGCGCCCATATCGGCCAGCATCATGCCACAGGCCGGGCCAGCCATGATATGCGCCAGCTCGATCACCTTCATTCCTGCCAGAGGGCCTTGTCCGCTCATGTCCCGCTCCATTCTGGCTTGGATTTCGTGAGGAAGGCCTCGAGCCCGTGTTTGAAGTCATTGCTCATGTAGCAGAGCGCAATCAGGTCGGCGTCTTGTGCGGCAAGTGCTGCCCGGTTGCGGCGCATCGCTTCTTTGGTGGCGCGCAAGGTCAGCGGGGCCATGGCTGCCAGATGCTCGGCCAACGTCTCAGCCCGTTCCATGAGCGTGTCCTCATCCGGCAAAACCTGGGAGACGAGGCCGGCGGCCAAGGCCTCTTCCGCTCCCATCAGGCGGGCCGTGAAGATCATCTCGCGCACGCGTCCCGCGCCGATCAACTCGCTCAGGCGGGCCAGATTCCCCGCGTTCAGGCAATTGCCAAGCGTGCGCGCGATCGGGAAACCGAATTTCAGCTGGGCGCTGCTGATCCGGATATCGCAGGCCGCCGCGATGGACGCCCCTCCACCGGTGCAGGCTCCATGGATCGCCGCCACCGTCGGGACAGGACACTGATCGACCGCAGTCAGGACCCGGGTGATCTCGTCCTCGTAGTCGAGCGCATCCTGTTCGGTCTCGAAAGCGCGGAACTGAGTCATGTCAGTGCCCGCCGCGAAAGCCTTGCCCCCGGCACCCTTGACGACCATCGCCCGCACCGATCCGTCGGTGGGAACATCGGCGCAGAGGCGCGCGAGGTCCTCGTACATGCCAAATGTGATCGCATTGCGCGCTTCGGGGCGATTGAACGTAACCCAGAGTGTCGTTCCGCGCTGCTCGGATATGAGTTCGTTGGTCATCTGTCGTCTGTCCTTCCTGGAAGCGCCAAAATGCTGCTGAGATAAAACGTCTGCATCAGGGCCACACCCTGCGGTCTTGCCTATTGACGTGGCCGCATGTCAGCTCTGGTCGGAGTGTTCGGGTTTGTCCGACAGCGCTTTGATATGGGCCGCGTATTTGTTCATCATGTGCATCTTCATGAGTCGACCCAACCCGTCTGCGTCGCGCTCGCGCAGCTTGTCCATCATCTGCTCATGCTCCTGAATGGCCTGCGCCCAGCGTTCGTCGGACAGGTTCACCATGAACCGCGCGCGGCGGACGCGGGCGGCAAGCAGGCGATGGTGCGATTCCAGGATGTCGTTCCGTGCGCCCTCGATCAGGGCGGCGTGGATGTCCTGATTGGCCTGAAAATACGATTTGATATCCCGCGCGTGGAAGGCTTTGACCATCGCCTCGTGACGCTTTTCAATACTTGCGATCCCGGCATCGCTGAGATTCTTGCAGGCCAGTTCACCAGCGAGTTGTTCAAGCATCGCGATCACGGGGAATGTCTTTTCAAGCTCTTCGGGGGTCACCTCGGCCACGCGGGCGCCACGGTTGGCCTGCAACACCACCAGCCCCTCGGACGCCAGCACCTTCAACGCTTCGCGCAAGGGTGTTCGCGACACGCCGAAGGACTCGCATAGGTCTTTCTCCGGCACTTTTTCGCCCGGTTTCAATGCGTCTTCGACGACAAGGTTGCGTAGCCGTTCAACCAATTCTTCGTGCAGTGTCGGGCGTTTGATGCGTTTCGTAAGGTTCATGTCCGCATCCTATCCATCAATGGCCTGATCCAGCAAGCGCGCGACATGCATCGCGCGGCGGGCCGTGCCATCGGCGATCTGGTGGCGGCACGAGGTCCCATCCGCCACGATGATCGCGTCGTCCGGTGCGGCCTGCAAAGCCGGGAACAGATCAAGGTTCGCCATCTTGAGTGACACGTCGATCGTATCGGGCGCGTAGCCAAATGCGCCGGCCATTCCGCAGCAACTGCTTTCAATCATGTGCACGTCCGCGTCCGGAATCCGCTTCAAAAGATCCAGCATCGGCGTGACCGCATCCTGCGCCTTCTGGTGGCAGTGGCCGTGCACGAAGATCGGGCGGCGCAGCGACTTCATCGGCAGGTCCGGCCGATTGGCCAGGAACTCCTCGAACGTATGCGTCACCTCGGACAGCGCCTGCGCTTCGGGACCGGGACAGAGCGCCAGAAACTCATCGCGGAAGGTGAGGATGGAGGAGGGCTCGAGGCCGACCACCGCAACGCCCTTCGTCACGGCATCTTTGGTGGCATCGATCACGCGCTGCGCCTCGGCGCGTGCGTCATCGACACAGCCGACGGCCAGCAGTGTACGCCCGCAATCAAGCGCAGTGCCCGAGCCATCCCGCGCGACAGCGACGCGCAATCCGGATGCGCGCAGTACCCGAACGGCAGCGCGCAGGTTCTCCGGCTCGAAGTAGCGGTTGAACACATCGGCAAAGAGAAGGACATCCGGATCGGCCTCCTGCGCCTCGTCATCCCGAAAGGGCTTTGACGACCAGATCGGCAGATCGCGGCGATGCGAGATACCGGTCAGCCCTTCGGCCAAACGGCGCACCGGGCCGATCTTGTTGCGCAGGTTCATCAACCACGCCAGTTTGGCAACTTTGGGCGCGTATCGCGGCAGATATCCGACGAGCTTCTCGGCAAGTGTCAGTCCGCTTTCCTTGCGTCGGGCCGCCAGCACCTCGATCTTCATGCGTGCCATGTCGACACCCGTCGGGCATTCCCGGCGGCAGGCTTTGCAGGACACGCAGTATTTCATCGTGTCCGCCATCGCGTCCGAGGTCAGACCTCCGGGGATTTGGCCGCTGATCGCAAGGCGCAGGGTGTTCGCCCGACCGCGCGTCGCGTCGCGTTCGTTGCGGGTGGCGCGGAAGGATGGGCACATCACGCCGCCCTTCAGCTTGCGGCAGGCGCCGTTGTTGTTGCACATTTCAACCGCGCCCTGGAAACCGCCAGCCGATCCGGGCCAGGCACTCCAGTCGAGCGCGGTTTCGAAATCCGGCACGTCGTAGTTCGGTCCGTAGCGGAAGACGCGGCGATCATCCATGGCCGGCGCGTGAACGATCTTTCCGGGGTTCATCAGTCCCTTCGGGTCGAAGCGGGCCTTCACCTCTTCGAAAGCCGACACGATACGGCGACCGAACATCCTTTCATGGAATTCGGAGCGCACGATGCCGTCGCCATGCTCGCCGGAATGCGAGCCCTTGTACTGCTTGACGAGGTCGAAGGCCTCTTCGGCAATGGCGCGCATGGTTTTGACGTCCTTGTCCTGCCGCATGTTCAGTACCGGTCGTACATGCAGACACCCGACGGACGCGTGCGCGTACCAGGTGCCCTTGGTGCCGTAACGCGTGAAGATGTCGGTCAGACCCTGAGTGTATTCCGCGAGGTCCGGCAAGGCGACGGCGCAATCCTCGACGAACGAGATCGGTTTTCCGGCCTCCTTCATCGACATCATCACGTTGAGGCCGGACTTGCGGTACTCTGCGATCGCGCCCTGCAGGCCGTTGTCGGTGACAGGGACGACGCCGCCCCAAGTACGCCCCGAGCCGGTGAAGGCGAAACCCATATCGCCCATCAGTTGCGACAGCTCGCCGAGCTTGGCCGCGTTTCCTTCTGCGCTGCCCTCCGCGAATTCGACCAACAGCAAAGCCGCGGGCTTTCCCTGGACAAAGGCCTCGATGGTCTTGCGGAACAACGGGATATCGCGCCCGAGGGCGATCATCGTATCGTCGATCAACTCGACGGCTTGCGGATTCAGTGTCACCAAATGCTGCGCTGCATCCATCGCGGCGTAGAAAGTGGGGAAGTGGCAGACACCGGTCACCTTTTCCCCGGGCAAACGCGCGAGGCCGAGGTCCAATTCCGTGAAATAGGCCAGCGTTCCTTCGGACCCGACCAGGAGATGCGCCATGTTCACTTCGTTGCCGGTCAACGCATCGATGTTGTATCCGCCGACACGGCGCTGCACCTTGGGAAACCGCGCGTCGATCTCGGCGGCTTCGCGTCGCCCGAGCGCGCGCATGTCGGTGACGAGGTCGGCATAGGGGCCCGGTTCCGGGTCGGTTCCGTTGAACCGAGCTTTCGTTCCATCCGGCAAAATGGCCGATATCGCGCGGACGTTGTCGCGCATGATGCCATAGCGCAGGGACTTGCCGCCTGACGAGTTGTTCGCAGCCATTCCGCCAAGCGTGCAGCGTGAGGCGGTGGACGGATCGACCGGGAACCACAGACCATGCGGTTTCAATGCGTGGTTCAGTTCATCAAGAACCAGCCCCGGTTCCACCCGCGCCGTCAGTTTCTCGGTGTCGATGTCCAGAATACGGTTCAGATGTCGCGTGTTGTCCAGCACCACGGCGCGGTTCACGGTCTGGCCGCATTGAGAGGTGCCTCCCCCCCGCGGAAGCACCGGCGTTTCCTCTTCCCGCGCGACGCTCATGGCCGCTTCGATATCCTCAACCGAGCGTGGCACAACGACGGCTTGGGGAATCATCTGGTAGATCGACGCATCCGTTGCATAACGTCCCCGCGACGCGGGGTCGGTCATGACCTCACCTGCGACCGCAGAACTCAAGCGGTTGGAAAGACGGGCATTCTCACGCATGAGACTCTGATTATCCTCCCCTGTCGGCGCCTTGTTTCCGGAGCCCGATTTTTATGTTGACTGAATTATGAATTCATAATTACGTTTTATCAACAGTTAATCGCGCCGACTCAACGGTGCTTTCGGGAGGACCAGAATCGATGCGCCAGGCTGGCAGACACTTCTTGCAAATACCGGGGCCAAGCGCGGTTCCCGACCGAATTCTCAAGGCCATCGGCCAGCAAACCATTGACCACCGCGGACCCGATTTCGCCGAGGTGGGGCAAAAGGCGCTGGAGGGCATGAAGACCATCTTCAAGACCAAGCAGCACGTGTTCATTTTTCCCTCGTCGGGGACGGGGGCATGGGAAGCCGCGCTGGTGAACACTCTGTCTCCGGGGGACAAGGTCCTGATGTTCGAAACCGGGCATTTTGCGACCCTGTGGAACAAGATGGCGCGCAAGATCGGGTTGGAGCCCGAGTTCCTTGAAGGTGACTGGCGCGGCGGGGCAGAACCCGATCGCATCGAAGCGCGTCTGCGCGCGGACACCAACCACGATATCAAGGCTGTTTGCGTGGTTCACAACGAAACCTCGACCGGTTCCGTTTCGCCCATCGCCGAGGTTCGCAAGGCCATCGACGCGGCGGGTCATCCGGCGCTGTTGATGGTCGACTCGATCTCGGGCCTTGCCTCGATCGACTTCCGCTTTGACGAGTGGGGCGTGGATGTCTGCGTCTCCGGATCTCAGAAGGGATTGATGCTGCCGCCCGGGCTGAGCTTCAATGCCGTCAGCGAAAAGGCGTTGGAGCACGCGAAATCGGTCACCATGCCACGCAGCTACTGGGACTGGCAGGACATGGTCGGACCCAACGCCAACGGCTATTTTCCTTACACGCCGGGAACGAACCTGCTTTATGGTCTGAACGAAGCCATCGACATGCTTCACGAGGAGGGGTTGGACAATGTCTTTGCCCGCCACGCCCGCCACGGCGCGGCAACCCGTGCAGCGGTGCGCGCCTGGGGGCTGGAGGTGCTCTGCGCGCGGCAAGGTCAGGAATCCGGTGTGCTGACAGCGGTTCTCGTTCCGGAGGGGCATTCCGCCGATGCGTTCCGGGCGACCACGCTCAAGTATTACGATATTTCGCTCGGCAACGGCCTGTCCAAGGTTGCCGACAAGGTGTTCCGCATCGGACACCTCGGGGATTTCAATGACCTGATGCTGATGGCAACATTGTCCGGCGTGGAAATGGGCCTGGCCAAGGCCGGCATCCCGCATCGATCCGGCGGAGCGCAAGCCGCGATGGAGCATCTCAAGGAAACGACAGAAGAGCGGTTCGCCGCTGAATAACGCCCGGGAGGGGCATCAAAGGGAGGAAAACCATGAAACTGAAAGCAACCATACTCGCCAGTGTGGCCGCCATTGCCTTGCCGCTCGCCGCAAGCGCTGCGGATATGACACTGCGCTTCGGTCACGTCGGCAATCCCGGTTCGCTGTTCGAGGCATCGGCCAACGCATTTGCCGAATGCGCCAACGGCAAGCTGGGCGATCGCGCCGAAGTCCAGACGTTCGGTGCAAGCCAGCTTGGCAACGACCGCGAACTGCTGCAGAAGCTGAAACTCGGTCAGGTCGACTTTTCGCTGCCCTCGTCGGTGATGTCATCGGTCGCCCCGGAATTCGGCGTGTTCGAGATGCCGTATATCGTGCAAGACCGCGACCACATGCGCCGCATCCAGGCTGAACTGGGCGACGTTTTTCAGGACGCGGCACTCGGCGAGGGCTACCGGATCATCGGCTACTTCGAAAACGGTTTCCGCCACATCACCAACAACACTCGACCGATCAACACGCCCGAAGATTTGCAAGGCGTGAAGCTGCGCACTCCAAACGCTGAATGGCGGGTGAAGATGTTCCAGCTGTATGGCGCCAATCCGACGCCCATGGCGTTCTCGGAAGTGTTCACCGCGCTCCAGACCAACGTCATCGACGGGCAGGAAAACCCCTACGCGCAGATTGCATCGGCCAAGTTCCAGGAAGTGCAGGAATACCTGTCGATCACCGGCCACGTTTACACGCCCGGCTACGTGCTGGTCGCCGAAAACCAGTGGCAGAAGCTGCCCGAGGACGTGCGCGCCGACCTTGAAGCCTGCGGATCCGAGACGCAGGACTTCGTTTACGACCATGCCGCAAAGCTCGAAGAAGAACTCTTGCAGGTGATCCGGGATGCCGGTGTTCAAATCAACGAGGCCGACAACGCAGCTTTCATCGAAGCCTCGGCACCGATCTACGAAGAGTTCGCAAACACCGTGGATGGCGGGGCGGAACTCATCGAGCGAATTCAGAACCTCGCATCCGGGTCCTGACCTGAACCGTGCAGGGGGCCAACCATGGCCCTCTGTCGACGTCGCGATAACCAACCATGACTGCTTTTTCTGACATCACCGGGCCTCGTGCCCCGGCGGGGGCCACCTATGCTCAACTCACTGCGCAACTTCTTTGAGGTCGTTCTCGAATACTTCGTGATCTTCCTCATGGTGATCCTGACAACCATCGTTGTGGTTGCAGTGATCTACCGACTGCTCGGATCGAGCCTCGCCTGGTACGATGAGGTCGCCGCCATCCTTCTTGCATGGATCACCTACTACGGATCGGCACTGGCCGTCCTGCGGCGTCGGCACATCGGATTTGACTCCGTACTCCTGTCGATCCCGATGCCCGCACGGATGTGGGGTGTGATGCTGGCCGAAGCGATCACGGCCGGGTTCTTTGTCTTGCTCGCTTGGGCTGGCTACACGGTGATGACCATTCTCGGTGGCATGTCGTTGACGTCACTCACATGGGTGCCGATCAGCTTCACGCAATCCGTCATCCCGATCGGCGCTGTGCTGTTCCTGATCTGCCAGGCGCTGAGCCTGCCGGAATACTGGCGCATGACCGCAAACGGCGTATCCCTCGAACACGCCGAAATCGAAGAAGAAGTTGAAACCGAGATGAAGAAAGCGGGGAATGCCTGATGCTTATGCTGGGTATCTTCATCGCGATGGTTGCGATGATCTGTCTGAACGTGCCGATCGGCGTGTCCCTGGCCGTTTCGGCCATCATCGGGCTTCTGGTTCTCGAAGGTCCCGGATCTTTGGTGAATGTCGCACTGGACATGTACAGCGGTGCAACGAAGTTTTCTCTGATTGCGATCCCGATGTTCGTTCTGGCCGGCGCCATCATGAATGCTGGCGGCATCACGGACAGGCTGATCAACTTCGTCGCGGCCCTTATCGGGTTTGTCCGGGGCGGTTTGGCGCACGTGAATATCGGCGTTTCGCTCTTCTTTGCCGAGATCTCCGGCTCGGCCGTCGCGGATGTGGCCGCCATGGGATCCGTCATGATCCCGCAGATGAAGAAGCGCGGCTACTCCGCGGCATTCTCTGCGGCGGTAACGTCATCCTCCGCATCCCTTGCGATCATCATTCCGCCGTCGATCCCGATGATCCTCTACGCCACCTCGGCCAACGTCTCGGTCGAGCAACTTTTCGTCGCCGGTCTGATCCCTGGGTTCATGGGCGCGGCCGGTCTGATGGGCGTGGCCTACTATTTCGCCCGCCGCTACGATCTCCCATGCGAAGAGGCCTTCTCCGGTCGTCGTCTGTGGGTCGCTTTCGTCGACGCGCTACCCACCTTCGCGCTTCCGGTCATCATCCTCGGCGGCATCTTCGGTGGCTACGTCACCGCGACAGAAGCCGCGGGTCTCGCCGTTCTCGCCGCCATCGTCATCAGCTTCTACTACCGACAGGTCGATCTGAAGCACCTGCAACGCTCGATGCTGGACGGCGGAATGCAGACCGCCGTGGTCATGCTTCTGGTTGCCGCGTCCGTCGTCATGGGAGGTTTCCTGACACGCGCGCAATACCCCCAAGAGCTTGCGCAAGGCATTCTCGCGATCACCGACAACAAGTGGCTGGTCCTGCTGATCCTGAACTTCTTTTTCTTGGTGATCGGGTTTTTCCTGCACTCCGCAGCCGCGATCATCCTTGTGGTTCCGATCGTGATCCCTCTGATCGAAGCGGTCGGGATCAACCCGATCCATTTCGGTCTTGTGGTGACGCTGAACCTCGCGATCGGCCAGCAAACCCCACCGGTCGCGAGCGTGCTCATTACCGCCTGCGCCGTGGCGCGCGCGAATATCTGGGACGTGACCAAGGTCAACGTGTACTTCATTGCCGTCCTTCTGACTGTTCTGCTGATGTGCACATACATCCCGTCGATTCCGCTCTTCCTGGTGGATTACTTCTACAACTAGAGACCTTCTGCCTGCCCGCGGTCCTCCGAAGGGCAGGTCACTTGACACGTCGGAGAAGCCCGTCATGAACCTTGAACTGGCAAACACGCTCATCAATGCCGCGCTGGAGTATCGCCGCAGAACGCAAATGAAACCATTGACTGTTGCAGTGATCGACGCGGGCGGCCATCTGGTGGCACTGAACCGCGAAGACGGCACGAGCAACCTTCGGGCCGAGATCGCACAGGGTAAAGCCAAGGGGGCCGTGGCGATGGGGCTCGGCTCGCGCGCCCTGTTTAACCGCGCGCAGGAGCAACCCTACTTTATCACCGCCATGAACGCGCTCAATGGCGGTGACCTTGTCCCTGTGCCCGGCGGGGTCTTGATCCGACAGAACGGTACGCTTCTAGGCGCAATCGGTATCACCGGAGACAGCTCCGACAACGACGAAGCCTGCGCGATAGCAGCCATTGAAGCACAAGGATTGACCGCTGAACCTGGGTGACGCGCAAAAACGATGGATGAGACGTCGAGGCAACGCTTATGGCAGATGGACCAACCGACCGGGTCAGGGACTGATCTGCTGGAGCGCCCCGCCGAGTGACGTGGTCTGGCAACCGGGATAGTTTTGTCCCGTGTTCAGGAGGACGATGAGATAGCGAAACCGGCACCGCCCGACGGAGATAGTTCGAGTAGGGAATGTCATCTTTTCGGTAGAGGATAACTCAAGCTGAATTTTTGCACCGCTCATGCAGACTGACGGCAGCTTGATCCTTGTTGAGCTATGGGGCTCTCGGAAAACCGAGACCAGTTTGCATCCAGAATTGGCCCGACAGCACCGCTTTGCGCAGTTTTCAGCGCGGAATGCCCGAAACCGGACCGAGCCACTCGCCGCCGAAGATGGCGAATGAGATGCTCAGGTCGGCGTCACCTGCACTTGCAGCGCCATGGTTTTGCGTGCCGCCGCCGGGAACCCGGCGGGGTCGAGCCCGAAGCGAAGTTCCACATCCACTGGCCCGGCTGCCGTCACCGCATCGGGCGCAAAGAAAGTCAGCCGCGCGGGGCGCCCCGCCGCGATGGTCACCCGTGCATCGGTGCTCGCGCCTGCTGGCCGTGCCGAAGTCACCACCGCCTCGCGCGGTGCGATGGGCAGTTCGAATTCCACGCTCGCCCCCGCTGCCACCGGTCCGACCGCGGGCAGCGTGATCTCGCGGATGGTCAGTGTGAAGGCCCGCACGAGGTTGGTGCGCTGCGCCTCCGTCAGCCGGGCGTCGCCCTCCTGGCCCGGGCCGGTGAACACCGGATGGGTCGCGGGATAGCTTGCCGTCATTTCGAGCGCCTGGCTCGTCGCGGCGGAATGCAGCGGCGCGGTGTAGCTCAGCCCGTCCACCTGGCCCTGGCCGGCCGCCCCTCCGGGAAAGCGCAGGGCATAGCTGGCAGACGTATCGCGCGCCTGCATCGCATAGGTCACGCGTTCTGTCTCGAAGATGTCGCGCGTGGTGGCGGGCTCGGTGACCACATCGCGCACGATGACCCGGTCGCGCTCGGTGAAGGCGGTGGGCATCGCTCCGGCCAGCACCACGTCGTCGGGCAGCGCGCCGCTATCATCGCGCAACTGTCCTGGCATCTCGAGCAGGTAGGTCCCCGGTGACGAGGCCGCGAAAAGCCCGCCCACCACGTTTTCGACCCGCGGATTGAACGAGAGCAGCCAGTTCTGCCTGAGCCGCACAAGCTGCGTCGTGCCGTCCGTGCCGTTGTCGGCACCGCCGATCACATCCGCCACATTGCCACCCGCGGGCAGACGGATGCTCAGCAGCGTCGCGGGATCGCCGCGTTGCGCCACGCCGCCGAACCGCGCCTGCACGAAACCAACGAGGCGCGAGAACTGCCCGACGAAGACTTCGCGCGGCTCCGACAGCGGGATCGAGGTATAAAGGTCGCCCGAGTGGAAAGCCGCGTCCTGCTCGAAGGGCGAGCGGCTGTCGTCGGTGTTTTGCGCCGAGGTGATGTAGAACCCCAGCAGGTAGAGCCCCAACCCCGGAAACCAGCTGTCCCGGTTCAGAAGGCTCGACAGCGCGCGACCCCAGGCCACTGGAATGTGGTCCGCCCAGAGCTGTTCGAGGTTGAAGCTGAACCAGGTCTGGATCGTCTTGCGCACCTGTTCGAATTCGCTCTTGACCAGCGAGACCTCGGATCCTGCCGGGAAGCGGGTCTCGTTGGGCGCAAAGCGCAATGTCACCGTGCGATTTTCGGTCGACAGGGTCTCGACCGCGTTCAAATCCTCGAAATCGTCGCGGGTGATGTCGATGCGCGAGCCCGCGTCGAACTTGGCCAGCCGCCCGGCATCGACATCGGGCGGCATCTGCACGATCCGGCGGTCCGCCTGAAGGTGGCCGGTGATCGTGGTGGGCGATTTCGCCCCGCCGATCCCCCAGGCGATCAGCGCGATCACCGAGTCCAACCCGCCGAGCGAGATGTGACGCATGATCTTGGAATTGCGGTCGGCACTGTCGTCGCCGAATGCCGCGAAGCCCAGGTGGAACAGCCATGGGATCGGCATCGAGATGAAGAACGGCCCCCAGAGCGCCTCCTGGAAGACGTGGCGCATTTCGTGGTTCTGCAGCGCCTCCTGCCGGGTGAGCGGGTCTTCGTCCATCGCGGCTGGGATCATCACCATGCCTTCGTCGAGTCCGGCATTGGCAGCGGTCTGTCCGGTCGCTGCAACGCGGAAGGCCAGCACGGTGTTGGTGGCGGGAAAGACCTGCGGCTCGTCCAGCACGGCGAGGTTGCCATTGATCGAGGCGATGCGTGCGATCATGTCCTCGTCGCCGCCGGGCACTGTGTCCTCGCCGTGGATCAGCACGTCGTCGCCCACGGCGACCGGCGGCGGCCCGCCGTAGTCAAGATGCGGGCGCACCGCGACCACCGCCGCATTGGTCAGGCTGGCGGCGGTGTCGGGCACCATACGGGTGACGGAAAGCGCGCTCGTCGTGGCGCCGGCGAGCGTCTCGGTCAACTCGGCCACCACGACCGGGTCGGCAGAGAGACGGCGCACCGCGCCACCATCGGCGCTGCCGGCGGGACGGATGCGCAGAAGGTTGCCATTGGCGGGCGAAGCGGGGTTGGCCGGGATCAGCAGCACTTCGGCGCCCGCCGCATGGACCTGGTCAACGGGGACCTGGCGCTGCACGGTCAGGCGGCGCAGGGTGACGGCGGTGGTGTCGGGAATGGCCGTGGCCTCGGTCAGGGTGATGGTGTGGGCGGCTGCATCGACGCTGTCGATGACGCCGGTGCCGCCGCCGCCGCCGGTCAGCGACACGGCCTGACCGGCGGCGAAGCCCTCGGTGTCGCCCTCGGCCGTGGTAAAGACGCGCCCGCCACCGCTTGCCGTCGCCGCGGTGGAAGACGCCGGGTCGGGGACCATCAGGTCGGCCTCCACCGTGCCGCTCTGCAGAGCGGCCGGCAGGGCGGAGACGGTGACGTTCAGCAAGACCCGCTGGACGATGCGGATCTCGGGCTGCGCTGTTCCGGTCCCGCCGATCTCGACCCCGTCATCGGCGCGCAAAGCGGTCAACCGCCCGGCGGTCAGCCGTCGGTTCGCGGCGCCGGGCAAGGTACCGATGCTCTGCCCGGCCGCCGCCGAACCGTTCGTCTGCAGCCGCACCACGTCGACTGGCCCGGGAAAACCACCCAGTTCGGCGTCAAGCAGGATCTCGCGCGTGCCACGTGTCCGATCCACCCGCCGCCCGCGCGCGCTGGTGCCGTTGCGGATGCGCAAGGGGTTGCCGACGGCAAAGGTTGCGACACTGGCGCCGGTCCCCGCACGCAGCATGAGCGTCAAGGACGGAAAGGAGACCGGCGGAGTGCTGGTGGCGTTGCGCTGCTGGCGATCGGCGGCGGGCAGAAACTCGGTGATCGTCAGCCCGCTCGTGGGGATCTCCTCGGGGATCTGCGCGCCGACATGCAGCACGTTGCCGGACAGGAACTGGATCGGCCGGGCGATCCGGTCGGTGCCGCTTTCGATGCGGATCCAGGGGCGATCGAGCCGCCGTACCTCGACCACCTGTCCGTTGAACGCGGCGGGCAGCGGCGGGTCGACATCCACGGCGCCCGCCGCAGTCGGCCAGGAGGTTAGGCGGGTAAAGTGATCCTCGTTGCCGCCGCCGGGCAGTCGGACCGCCACCGCGTCGCCGTTCCAGAATACGTCCGTCAACGGCGCCGTGGTTCCGGTCAGCCCGGTCAGCGTGGCCGGGCTGCCGGCCGTGTAGGTGCCGCTCACCTGCGTCGCGGTGTTGGCCACCAGCAGCGCGTTGCGCGTCGTCGTGCCGGTCCCGAAAGGGTTCGTCCCGCCGCCGGTCGCCACCGGGTTTGCGCTGACGAAGCTGGTTCCCGAGGGCAGGGTGACGAGGTCGCGCTTGGCTCGCTCGCCAATCTCGCGGAAGTCCGAGCCGCGCTCCCACACGACACTTCCCAGCGTCCAGGCGCGGTCGGGCTGGATCTTCATCACCCCGTTCAGCCACAGCGAGAACGGCACCATCAGCCGATAGGAAGCGGCGGGCGGCGCGAGGTTGAAGATCGACCAGCGCCAGTACCAGTCACGGAACCCTTCGTCGAGCCAGCCTGACACGCCGATCATCCCGAACACGCCGGCCAGCGCGAAGATCACCTCCATGATGATATTGATCACCTCCATCTGCAGCGCCACGGAGGTCAGCTGCATCTGCCACAGGAAGGCGGAGATGGTGGTGAAGATCAGTCCGACCCAGTTGTGGCCGTTGAGGTCGAGCGCGTTCACCGGGTCGAGCGCGCACCATTGATAGGCCGTGGCGGGAGACAGGAAGCGGTCGGTGCCGCCGGGCATGGTGCGCAGGATACGTTTCAACCGCCCCGCGGCGGCGGCATCGGGGATCTCGCCGAACCAGCTGTCCGGGGTCAGGAACTCAGCGAGAACCGGGTCGAGCCAACGCGCACCGGACAGCAGCAGCCCGGTTTCCGGATCGCCGAAGAGCCCGGCGTGACCCGGCCCCTCCGCCGGGATGGGCGTATCGGCGCCGAACGGATCGCCGGCCAGCAGAGTGAGCCGCCCCTTCGCATCGCCCGTCACCAGCCGCCCGGCATGGGCGCGGTGATAGCTCGCCTTGAGCCGCCGCCCGGGCGCGCCGTCGATGCAGGCAACCGGCATCTGCCCCAGCCAGAGATAGCTGCACGCGACGCGGCCCGCGCCATCGATCTCGGCGACGCGGCGGTTTTCGGCGTCGACCATGTAGTAAACCGCGCCTTCCGGCGTGACGCGTCCCACCAGCCGGCCGAACCCGTCGTGGATGTAGCGGATGCGCCGTCCGTCGGGCAGCGTGACGGCACAGAGCTGGCCAAGCAGGTCGTAGGCGTAGCGCGTCTCGCCCTCGGGTCCGGACTTGGCGATGCGCCGCCCTTGCGCGTCATAGCGATAGGTCGTCCTTTCGCCGTCCGCCTCGTGCCAGAGCGCCATCGGTGCTGCGCCCCGGCCGATCGTGCGGGGGCAGGGGCCGTCCGCCCTGGTGAGAAGCCCGTCACCATGCGAATACATCGTCCGGCCCGCCGCGGTCTCGGCCTCGGTGAGCCGACCCTCTTCGTCATAAGCAAAGCGTTCCCGCCCGGCGGCGGTGATCCGTCCGGCTTCGTCGTGGTCATAGTCCCAGCCGATGGTGTGATCCCCGCTCACCGAGAGCGACAGCAGCCGCGGCTGCGCGTCGTGCCGGATCGTCTCTTCCGCCGTGACTCCATTTGCAAAGGCGATGCGGCTGCGTCCGGTTTCCGGGTCATGCTCCAGCGTGTAATAGGCGCGCAACCCGCAGACCAGCCGCCGTCCGCCGCCCGGCGCATCGGTGAAGCGGAGCGGTGCCGCAGCACCGGGATAGTGCCACCCGGTCTCCGCGCCCTCTGCGTCGCGCATCACGCGCCATGTCCATGTCTGCCCGGCGACGGTCTGGGTAACCGTCTCGGGCCGGCCCTCGGCGTCGCTGTGGATCGTGGTCTCGGTCTCGGCGGTGATCGCGGTCAGGCTGCGTGGCCCGTGGCGGAACCGGATTTCTTCATCGCCGCCCGTGATGGCGGTCAGCCGGCCCTGCGCATCGTGGGTGTAGCGCCGCTCCGTTCCGTCCGGGAATTTCTGCCGCTCCAGCCGTCCGGCGGCATCGTAGCGGTCGATCCTCACGGCGCCATTCGGCAGGGGAACGCGGCGCTCCTCGCCCGCCTGCGGCACGGGTAGCGGGGCCATGTCACGCGGCGACATTGACACCTCCACTGACGGAAACCGACCCTGACACCCCGCCGCCGGACAGCGTGTCCTGAAGTGCTGCGAGCACGGCGTCGAAGGCCTCTTCGATGCGCGAGATGCAGATCGGCAGGTCGGCGCGGATCTCGGCAATCAGGTCGATCAGGGGTTGGATCAGCACGCGCGGGTCGAGCCGCCCAAGCGCGTCGGAAAGCGCCTGCATCTCGACCAGCGCCCCGCCCAGAAGCTGGCTCGGTTTCAGCGCGGCAAGTCGCGCTTGCAAGTCACGAAACGGCGCGGGGTCGGGCAGCAATTCGCCCACGAGGCCCGTCAGCATGTCGGCCAGGGCGTCACGTTCAGAATTCAGATCGTCCGCAAGCCGTCCGAGGTCGATCTGGTCCAGAAGCCCTTTCACCGCGTCGAAAAGCGGCTGCAAGTCTTCTTTCAGCGCCGCCGGCCCCAGCGCCAGAAGCTGCGCCTTGAGCTCGGCATGGATGTCACCGGCAAAGCTCAGCAAGTGGTTCGGGGTGAGCGGCAGGAACAGGTCCTCAACTCGCGCGAAGGCCGCATCCATCGCGTTGAACAGCACCTCGGAAAACCCCAGCAACCGGGTGCCGAACTCGTCGAAGGCGGCGTTGATCTCGTCGCGCAGCGGGCTCGGATCTAGCGCCTGCATAGCCGCCTTGAGCCCGGTGCCGTCGACCCCTCCGTCGAGTGCGGCGGGCAGCAGGTCGGCAATGCCCGGCGCGCGCGTGGCATAGGCGATGCGCAGATGGTCAAGGTCGAGCCGCGCCCTTGCCCGGCCCAGAGCGGCCTCGATCTGCGCCGCTTGCGCGGCGGAGGGCGCAAGCGCCATCGGGTCCACCCCTTCGAGCCGCGACTGCGCCCGGAGTGCCACTATCTGGGTGTCGCCCGCCGTCACCCGGACCGAGGCGGAAATGCTGGCCGAGAGCGTGCGGTAACATTCCACCGGCACCGCGAGGCGCAGGGCATAAGCTGCCGGGTCGCAAAGCGTGCGCACGCCATCCAGTGCTTCGTCCAGCCCGCTTTCGATCCGCGCCGGGTCGAGCGCGGCGAGCGCGCCGTTCAGCTTGTCGTGCAGTTGCGCCGCCGCCGCGTCCATGATCCCGCCGTCGAGTTCGTCCAGCGCCTCAAAGAGCCGGTTGTGCAGGTCGATCAGCGGGATCAGCAGGTCGCCGGGGCGAAAGCCGAAGAGGTCGTCGTCGGTGTCCACATTGCTCGTCAACTCGGTCTTCAGCACGCCGCCCGCATCCGCCAGCGCAGCGGGCGGGCCGGCACGCTGGCCGGCGCTCTGGCCCATCCGCTCGCCCTCGCCGGCGATGCCGCCCATGTATTGCGTGGGCTCCAGCGCGTCGATTGCGGTGATGATGGGTTGGAACGCCTCTTCCAGGGGATCAAGCAGGATGCCCGGATCGAGGATGCCTTCGATGCGTCCGCGGATGTCGTCCTGCACGTCGATCACCGGTTGCAGCAGGGTGCGGAAATCGACCGACGCGATGGCCCCGCGCACCGGGGCCATGGCTTGGTCCATCAGGGCCTGCAATCCCTCCGGCCCGAACTCGCCCAGCTTGGCCAGAACCTCGTCGACCGGCCCGTCGAGCTGTTCCACCAGCGCGACCGGATCGAGCTTGCGGAGTTCGTCGAGCAACCCGCCGAGCGCCTCCGCTGCACCCTCCAGTAGCGGCGTCGGGTCGATCACCGCCAGCACCTCGTCCACCGGACCGTTGATGCTCACGGCGACCTCGATTTGCTCGAGCTCGCCCAAGAGCGACGAGAGCGGCGCGCGGGCGGGTTCGGGAATGATGGAAATGTCGATACCGCCGATCTTGTCGGCCAGCCCGGCGAGGAAATCGACCACCTCGGCGCAGGGCGTATCGAGGTCGAACTCGTCCAGAACGCGGGTGATGTCGGCGATGGCGGACTCGACTTCGCCGATCGCCTCGGTGATTTGCGACAGGAAACCGGCCACCTTGTCAACCGCGCCGCGGAGCGCCGTCTCGAGTTCGGCGACTTGGGTCGCGACGGTGTTCAGGGCGCTTTCCACCTCGTCCCAGAGCGCGCCGACCGAGGCGCCAATGGCGTCGCCGGCCTGCTCCTCTACCGTTTCGCGGGCGCTGCGGATCGGTTCGAGCGCCTGCTGCCGCAGCCCGTCGAGGTCGATCCCGTCAAGCGTGGCGGCGGCATCGCGGAGCGCGGTCTCGATGGTCTGTGCAAGGTCGGCGAGCGGCAGGTCGCGGATCGCGGCGATCAACTGGCGTTGCATCGTCAGAAGCCGCGCGCGCAATTGGCCGAGGCCGCTGTCTTCGAGGCAGCCGAAGAAGCCGTCGATCAATTCGAACAGCAGGGCCTGCAACTGCTCCTCGGTGGGGGCGAGCCCTTCGAGTCCGTCGGCGAAGCCGCGGATCGTGTTGCGCAACTGGTCGAGCACCGGGGTCAGCCGCGCCGGCTTGACCCGAGCCACACCGCTCAGCGCCTCGGCCACCGGCCGGAGGTCGGGCGGCTGGAACCCGTCCACCGCCTGCAGGCAATCGGCGATCACCCGGTCGCGCAGGCCGGTCAGTTCCAGTTGCAGCGCCTGCGCCCGTGACAACGCCGCGTCAAGCGCCGGCCAGTCGATCTCACCCGTGGTATGGCCCTCGATCTCGGCCCAGAGCGCCGTGAGTTCGACCTCGATCCCGGCGAGGCGGGTGGCGTCGGGTCCGCTCAGGCGCAGTTCGGCGAAGTCTGCCTCGATCCTGCCGATCTGTGCGCGCGGCGCGTCGAGAAGGGTGCTCGGGGCGCCGACAAGCGCGTTGGCCAGAAGCTCCACCACCTCGTCGACCTGCGGCGCCTGATGCCGCCACCGCGTCATCGAGGTGAAGAGGTGGAGGAAGCGCGAGAACTGCGTGGCGATTTCCTCGATCTCGCCGCCCGACCCGGTGCCCAGCTGGTCAACGAGGTCGATGTTGCGATCAAGAAGCGTGCGAATGGTGTCTTCGGCGCTGCCGCGTGCGGCGGCCTCGATCACCGGTTGCAGCATCTGCACCATCTGCGCGACGGTGCCCGAGACACGGCCGATATCGGCCACCGCATCGGCAGGCAGCCGGCCCAGCAGGTCCGAGAACGGCCCCGTCGCGTCGCCGAGGTCAGGCAGGTCCAAGAGCCCCTCGGCCATCCCGCCAAGCACACCGAGTAACCCCGAGAGTGGGTTGTCGGCCTGCGATCCCTCCTCGATCTGCCGCATCAGCGTCAGGATGGTCTGCAGCGCGGTGACGATCTCTGACGGTGTCTGGTTCAGCACCGCCACAACGTCGCCCGAGATCCCGACCTGTCCGGTAAGCACATCGCTCATGCCGCCGCCTCCCCGCCGGTTGCCTGTCCCGGCGCTGCCATCGGGTCGTAAAAGAGCGCCGCCTCCTCGATGGTGAGGTCCATCAGCGCGCGCGAGAAAAACCCGACCTCCGTGCCGATGCGTCCCTCACCGGGGACGTTCCCAAGTGCGCCCGCGAGGGCTGCAGGCATTGCGCCGGACCAGCGGAATTCCCGGTCCGACGCGCGGTCCCAGGTCCCGCCCAGCGGCCATACACCAGCGGTTAGACCGCTGAGGACGGGGGCAGGCTGCGGGTCAGGCACATGTTCGAGTGCAGCCAAGGAGAGCGGCATGTTGGTCAAGGCGCCCGATGGCGGTGCCCATGTGCGTGCGTCGTCGCGGGTAACGACGGGTGCACGCGCATCCGCCGTTGCGGGGCCTGCGAACCAGCGGACGGTGCCGAAGGTGCAACGTGCCCCGATCCAGAGCGGCGTCTCGCCCGGCGCAGGCGTGAACGGTTCGGGCAGATCGACGATCAGCCAGCCGGGCGCGCGCTTGTTGAACCGTGCCACGGTGGGCGGCGCAACGGCGGCGCCGGGCAACCCGCCGGCATCTGCGCGCAGAAGGAGCGTGATCTCCGCCTCTGCGTCCGCCGCGATCTGTAGCGCCAGTGCGACGGTGGGCTGTGGTGTTTCTGCGCATACGAGTGTCAGCGGCGCGGCGGCTTCGGCGCGCGCCGTGATCGTCAGACCCGTGATTGGCCGCGACGGGTCCGGATCGGGCGAACCAGCGTTGAGCCGCCGCCCCGCCATCCGCGCCACCAGCGTCATGCGCGTCTCGGCCGGCAGGCGTTCCGCTGCGGCCTCGAACCGGCAGCGCGCCCAGCCCGGCCCGAGCGGAACCTGCCGCTGGTCCTCGGCGACCGCGTCGAGCCGGTAACGTGCGGACAGCCGGCTTTGCAGAATCGCGATCCGCCCACGCGTTGCGCTGGTGATGTTCAGCGGCAGCGACAGAGTGGGACCATCACCCTCCGCAAGCTCTGCCGTGAGGTGCCGCCCGGCCAGCGGCAGGAAGGCGACCTCTTGCGTGCCCGCCTCGGGCGCCAGCACCGGCGGATGGTCAAACAGTGCCACCGTCTTGCCGCCGGTCTCCAGCGCCACGGACACGCCTTCGGGCAGCGCGTCGATCTGCACGTCCGACACGCTCGCCTCGAACTCCACGGGCTGCAGCGCATCGGGGCTGTCGCCATGGGCAAGTTGCAACAGCACGCCCTCCACCGGCAGGCCGGGCAGGGTCACCAGCAACCCGTCCGTCACGCGCCGGAACCCCGCCCCGGCCAACAGCGGGTCGTAAAGCGGGCTGTCGAGCGCGAAGGTCGGCACGGAATAGACCGGCGGGCCGAACCCGCCGCCGCTCTTGAGCCGCACGACAAGACGCAAGGGGGTGCCGCCGCCCGGCAGGTCGGCGTCGAGCGCCTCGCCCAGCAGAAGGAACTTGCGCGGATCCTGGGTCACCGCGTCGGGGAAGACCGGCGGCGCGAGTCGGATCTGCGTGGCTCGTGTCGGGCGTGGGAAAGCGATGGCGACGCCCGTGTCGGCGCCCGCGGGCAGCGTCACGGCGTGGTCTTCGGACGCCATCTGCCGGCTCTCTGCCCGGAATGTCAGCCTGGCCTCGGCGACTTCGATCCCGTCCATCCCGGCCAGTCGCGGCACAGCCAGCGCGCGGCTCAGCGTGCCCGGCGCGTCAAAGTCGAGCCGATCCGCGGGTACGGCCTGCCAATAGCCCTGCACCGCGGCCTCTGCAACCTGCATGGTGCCCGTCAAAAGCAGCGCAGTCTGGGAAAAGCCGATCATGGCGCCACCGGGGACAGGCCGATGGTCAGCCCGCCGAGATAGAGCCCGCGTCCACCGGCATCGGTGGCGACATGCACCGCGACGGTTTCGGAGCGCGTGGTCCCGAGCGCGCCCACCGGCGCAGTATAGCGTGCGATGAAGGCACCGTCCGCGGCGCTCACGAGGCGCAGGCCGGTTTCGGCGCCGTCGGAGCCGGTGGTGATCCGCCCGCGATCCGCCGGCGGCAGGGCGCTCTCGACTCGGAGTGCGAGCTGCGCGGGCGCACGGGCGCCGGCATCGACCTCGGCGAGCCGGTCGAGGGGCAGACCGGTGATGGTAATGTCGGTGCTCTCGCCGGTGCGAAGGCGCAGCCGGTCGGCGGTCAGGCGCAGCGGCGCGGCGGCGACGAAAACGTCCACAGCATCGATCAGGCCCAGCGTCTCGGTCACGCCCACCGGCCAGATATCCGCGCGAATCTGCCAGCGCAGTTCGGCTCTGATCAGGTCGTCATCGGCTTCGCTCAGAAAACCGCCGGTCTCCAGCCGGAAGGCCCGCACGGCGTAGCCCGGATCGGGCGCCGTGGGCGCGAACGCGCGGCCATCGCTGAACCGTGCCGCCGAGAGCGTGTGCATGAGGACCGACAGATCGGCCAGCAGCGTAGCACGCCCGGCGGCATGGTCAGGGTTGCCCGGCGGTCCGGGCGGGGCCAGTGAAAAAGTCGCCACGGCAGCGGTGTCGAGCGGCAACACCCGGCGTTCGGTATCGGGTGGGACGCGCTCGGCAAATCGTTCGGCGAAATGCTGCGACGGTGCAACGTTGTCGATCCGCACCGCGACCCGGCCCTGTCCGGGCCCGAGCCCCGACCCGTCCGGCATGCCCGCCACGACCGACAGGTGCGCCTGCGTGGCAAGGGCGTCTCCGATCAGGGCCGTGAGGCGGGATTCGAGCGCATCAAGCAAGGGCGCCTCCTAGCGGGGCACGACGACACGTCCGTCGCCCCGGATGACGGGCCGGTCGCGCAGGGTGACGGTGGCTTCGTTGATGGCCGACAGGCGCGCGGTCTCGATCTCGGTCCGGAGCGCCTTGGCGTTCTCGTTCAGCAGCCTCGTCTGGTCGGCGCGCAGCCGACTTTCGGCAGAGGCAACGGCGCTGGCCACGGTATCCTGCTGCGCGCGGGTCATGGTGGCGAACCGCGCGTCGATGTCCAGTTTCGCGACCCGCTCGTCCACGGCCTTGGCGATGGTTTCCTCCAGCCCGGCGAGGCGCGCGTTCACTGCCGAGTCCAGCCGCCCGTCGAGCGCCGCGAACCGTTCCTCGAGGCGCTGGTCGATTTGGGCCGAGAGGTCGGCGGTTTCCTCGGCCACCGCCGTGCCGATCCCGGCGCGCAGATCCTCGCTGATCGTCTTCTGCACCTTGGCGGTCTGGCGGGCGATCTCCTGCTGCGCGAAAGTTTCCAGCGTGCCACGCGTCTCGGCGGTGGCGGTTTCGACCGCGTCGACGATGTCGTTGTCGAGCGCGGCAAGCCGTGTGTCCATTGCGCCGAGCCGTGTATCGAGGTTTGCGCTCAGCGCGGCGGTGCGCGTGTCGATGCGGGCCTCGGTCGAGGCCAGCACCTCGGCGGCGATCTCGGTGCGCAAGGGCGCGACGGCGGTCCGGGCGGCGGTCATGACCTGTGTTTCCAGCGTCCGGCTCTGTTCGGCGAAACGCGCGTCGAGCCCGGTCTTGAGCCGCGTCTCGATCCCCGCCGTCGCGTCGGCGACGGCTCCGGGCAGCGCGGCATTCATGCCGGCCTCAATGGCGGTGCGGGCGGCGGCGATCTGCGCCTGGTTCTCGCTGCGAAAGGCATCGAGCGCGGACTCGCGCTCGGCGGTGACAGTGGCGAAGCGGGTGTCGAGATCTTCCTGGAGCGCCGTGCGCGTTGCGGTATCGGCATCGGCCACCGAGGCTGCCACCTCGCTCTGCATGTCCGAGCGCAGAACAGCGAAGCGATCGTCAAGCGCGTTGCCCGCATCCTCGAGCCCGGCCAAATCCTCGACTTGGCGCAAACGCAGTTCCAGGTCGCGCGTCCGCAGGATGTCGCCGTCCACGCCCAGAATCGCGTCGCGCAGGGCGGTGGCCTCCTCGATCTGCTTGGACAGGGCGGCGATGTCGATCGGGTTGCCGTTGGGGTCGGTCAGTCGCGCGGACAATTCGCGCGCCACGGCGATGTCGTCGGAGACCGCGCCAAGCCGCCCGTCGATCCCGTCGAGGCTGAGACGCACCGCGTCGATCTCGTCGAGTTTCGGCTGAAACGACTCCACTTCGCGCCGCGTGTCGAACTGGCCGACGGCAAAGCGGTCGACCTCGCGGCGCTGGCTCTCGACGCTTTCGCGCAGCCGCGCCACCTCGGCAGAGAGCGCCTTGACCTGACGCGACAGCGCGCTGAGATCGCGTTGCGCCGTCAGTCCGCCTGCGCCTTCAAGCCGGGCTGCCAGAGCGGGTTCCAGCCAGCGTTCGGTGATCTCGCCCTCGTGACCATGATCGGCGGGGGCGAACTTTGACTTGAGCGCCTCGTTGCGGGCCAGGTCCTGGTCGCGCACGATGTCGACCAGCACCTGCACCGCGCCGACAAGCGCGTTCCATGACGCCGCCTCGATCGGTCCGCCACGGGCCTTGTCGTCGATCTCGTCCAGCGCGTCGGTGATGCCCGCGAGTTTCTCAAGAACCATGGCTCAGACCCCCTTGAACGCCTTGACGGTCGTGCCGCCCAGCGTGCGGTCGCGTTTCTGCTGCTCGGCCAGCTCGGCGGCGTAGGAGGTGGCCTTCGTCGTGCGCAGCAGGTCGGAATAGGCGCTGGCCTCGGCGACGGATTTCGCATCGACAAGGTCGGGCTTGTCCTGCAGCACCTTCTCGATCTGCGTGGCCAGTTCCACCCCCGCGGTGCGCGACACGCGCGAGAACTGCGTCGGGCTCTTGGAGGCCTCCTTCTCCAGCCGGTCGACGATGTCGCGCCAGGGCTTGGCTTGCGTGCTCTCGCGGTCGATGCCCGCGCTGTCGAGCACGTCGTCCACCGTCTTGCGAAAGCTCAGCGTCTGGATCTGGCGCTGCAGCTCGACCATGGCGGTGTTGAGGATCTCGAGCGCGGAGCGGAAATTGCCGGTCACCTCATCGAACTTGTCTTCAAGTTCCGGGTGGTTGTGCCCGGTGGGCGCGACAAGCCGCGTCAGCTCGGTCACCGCCTCGGCGGTCTGCCGCAGGTTGTCGACCAGCGCATTCCAGTCCTCCGCCTTTATCAGCTCGCCCGCCTCCTTTTCGCCCAGCTGCGCCATCAGAGCGGCGACCCCCTCGGTCACCTGCCGGACGGGCGAGAGGTCGGCATCGGGAATGTCGGCGATGGGCGTGTCGCGGAACTGTGACGGGTCGATGATCATGGTGATCTTGGTCGGACCCTTGGGCAGCACGCGGATCGGCCGTCGCGCCACGGGCAACGCGAGGTTGGGGTGCTTCAGCACGACCTCGTAGGAGCCGGGCCGCATCCGTGGGAAGGTTACCGTGCCGTCGAGGAAGGGCTTGCGCTGCTGCACCACGGCATTGGTCAGCACGTCGCGGATCTCTACGTCGATATCCTTGTTGACCGCTGGAAAGCCCAGGATGTTCATGCTCAGATTGTTCATCTTGCGTCTCCTTGACAGTCAGTCGCCGAATGGGATGTCGATGTCCCAGAAGAAAGTGACCCGTTGGCCGGTGCGAAGTGTTACCGGCTCGAAGACCACCTGGTTATAAAGCGTGTCGCCGGCGAAGAGCCCCGCCTCGGTGACGTCCTCCAGATCGGCAATGGGCGTGAACTCCGCCGCCACCGAGACCCGCACGATCCCGTCAAGATCGGTGACGAAACTCAGCGCTTCCTGCGGCAGGGGCGCGCTCAGCGCATCGGCGGCGATGTCGGTGTCGGGGGGGGTCAGCTTGGTGGCGTCCGCGTCGGCGCTGTCGCGGGCGAAGCCAAGGCCCACACGGTCGACCGGCGCGGCCTCGGCACCGAAGAGCCGGCGCGCCACGATCTCGCCGCCGCCACGAGTGACGAGGTTCGTGCCCGCCCGAGTGGCGGTGGGGGTGATGAGCCTGAGATGCCCCGTGATACGTCCCGGCATCCTGTCCTCCTACTCAAAACGCGACCGGCCGAGCGCCGTGTCGTCAAAGCGTCCGCCCTGCGCGATGCGGGTGCGCGCCGCGCCGGTCCGTTCCGGCGGCAACGTGTGAAACGAGGTGCGGAAGCTGTCCCGCACGGCCATGCGTTCCGTGAAGCGGTCGTGCCTGACCCGGGCGCGCACCCCGGCGGCGCGCAGCCGCTCGATCATCAGCCCAAGTGCGCGGGCGACCAGCACGTGCGGCGCGTCGCCCGACAGCGCGTTGATCGTCTCGGGTTCGGCCACGAGATGCTGCGGCACACCGATCTCGAAGCTGGCCGGTGTGCTCTCGTCCCAGGTGAGGCTGAGACCGGCCCTCGTGCCGCCGGCAAACACCGCCTCGCCGAACCGGGTCCGGTTCCAGACGCCTTCGCGCAGAGCGTCGGACGCCAGGGCGAAGAAGGCGCGCGACAGGCTTGGCTCGCCGAAATGGCCAACCAGTAAAAACACCCAGTCGTTCGCGCCGCGGGCGATCTCGGGCAGGGCGGGCGTTGTGTCGAGATCGTCCGGTGTCCAAGGCGTGCCGAGCTGCACGGCGCCCAGCGAATAAAGCCCGTGGGTTACGTCTCGATCGTCGATGCGGGCGCGCGCCTTACCGTCGGGTCCGCCGGCTTCAATAACCAGCCGTTCGCCGAAGCGCACCGTTCCCCTGTAGCCGATGGCGGCGCCGGTGGTGATGTTCACCAGCACCGGCGAGGCGGTGGCACCGTCCGGATAGCCGGCGATGACGATCCTTGGCCGCGCCAGGTCGAGCCCGGCATTCGTGTCGCTCCAGCGAAAGAGGTAGGGCACCCGCCCCCGCCGCGCGGCCAGGGCCCTGGAGCGCACGCGTCGGGGTGGCGTCTCGACGAAGCGAAACGGCCGGTAAAGCGGCCGCGCGGCGATTGGCCCATAGGCGTCGGCATCAGCACTCTCGGTGAGGCCGGGCGCCAGAGTGAGCCCATCGACCGCACCTTGCACCCCGCGCAGGTAGTCGAGCACGAAGCGCTTGATCTCCTCGGGCCCCACCGCGCCGCGGAGCCGTGCCGCGACCAGTGCCAGCAACCGGGCGCGGAAAAGCCGAAGGTGTTCCCATTCGAAACGCTCGATGCCCAGAAGCGCGGCCAGCTTGTCGAGATCTTCGACCCGGTAGGCGAAGTTCACCCAATGGGTCTGCCGCATCCGGTCGAGATCCTCGTTGAACGCGTCGATCTGCAGCGAGATCGCGCCCAGCACCTGCCCGATGAGCGACTCCGGCGCATCGGTCAGCGGCGGCGGCAGACGTGCGGATATGCGCGAATAGGCAGTCATGCCATCACCTCCACCGTCCCGGTGGCGAGCGCCAGCCCGTCAGGCAGGGTGAAGGGGGGGCCAGTGGAGACCACCTCGGCGAAGAGATCGCCCGCTTGCACGGTGACGATCACCGAATCCGGGTCAAGCGTGAAATCGCCCGACAGGGCTGTCAGGACGGCAGAATGCGCCAGCGTGTCTCCCGGGCGGAGCGCAGCGACGAGCGCTTCGAAGGCGGTGCGGATCGCGCTTTCCGCCTGTTGCAGCGTGGCACCGGCATCCGGGATCGCCCGCAGCGAAAGGCTTGCGGTACCCTGCGTGCCGGTCGCGTCGGCGGGGGCGTCCTCGAAGGCCACCGGATCGAACACGATGTCGGACCGCGCGACGATGACAGAGGCCTGCGGCTCTATGGTCAGGTCGGCTCCCTGACTGCCGGTTTCACCCTTCAGAGACAGTGCGATCTTTACGTCGGCGATCCGGCCGTCTGCCAGCACCGCGGCCACCAGCGGGCCGTTGCGGATGCGCGTGGCGAGTCCCGTCGCGTTCACCTTGGTCTCCAGAACGTCCGTCACGTCCGACAGGATGCCCGCCACCACCGCTTCGGTCTGCGGCGCGCCGGCGAGCAGCAGCGTCAGCCGGAGCGCCACTTCGGCCCGCGCGGCGGAGGCGGTCACGACGCGGATTCCCGCCGGGCGCAGATCCTCGATCGTGTTGGCGACAACCGGGGGCAACGGGTCGCCGGGGGACTGGCCGTCGATGTCCAGCGCGATCTCGATCTCGCCGGGCAGGCCGTTGGGTTCCTCGTGCACCGCGACGCTGCGGATGTCGGGCAGGGCCATGAGGCCGTTCTTCAGCGCCGTGACCGTGCCCTTGTTCGCCGCCAGAAGCGCGCCGGCCACGCGGCGGCGCAGGTCGTCGTCGCTTTCGTCGGTTGTGGCGCGGGTGGTGGGGCGCGGGTTGGTCACCGCGTCGATGCCCGCAATGGTACGCTGGGTCACGGTCAGCACGTTCGCCTCCACCGCCGGCACCGCCGCGTGGGTGCCGCGCACGCGCACCTCTGTCACGCTTTCGCCGGCGAGCATCTGGCGCGGCTCCACCGTTTCGTAGCGCGCGGTGTCGGCGATGTCGGTCACCGGCGTGCCGACGGGGATGGTGATCGTGCCCTGTGCGCCGGCGCGGCGCGAAAACCGCACGCTGCCCACGGCCGCACCGGCCCGCGCGCGTTTCTGGGCCAGAAGGGCCACCACCCGGTCCAGGGCGGCGCCTTGAGCGGTTTCGAGGAAGGCGCTGTCATAGGCGAGGTTGAGCTGGGCGTAGAGCTTGGCCATCTCGGTCGAGACCGCCTCGACCAGCGTACGGGCGACAGAGCCCACGTTGACATCGGTGATCGGCGTGGGCTCGGACGTGGCGGGGTAGTAGTTGATCGACAGGTCGGTGTCGGGCGCGGGCCGGCGGTCGGGGCGCACGAAGCGCAGGACGGAACTGTCGTCCGGGTCCTCCGGTCCGCCGACCAGTTCGTATTCGTCGAGCCGGAAGACATGCGGCAGCGGTTCCCCCGTCGGGTCGGGATTGGGCAGGAAGCCGCGGACCATCGAGACGCGCGACACCGGGCGCTTCTTCAGGGTGACGGTGACGGGTTGCGGCGGGCTTGCATTGGGGTCGTAGCTGACGCGATGGCTCTCTTCGGCGACCCCGGCGGTGAGCGTCGTCAGGACGTCGACCACGATCTGGTCATAGGGGCGGTTGACGAAGGTCATGGCCTGCCCTCCGGGGTGCCTTGAGCGCAGATCGGCAAGAGAAACCCCGGCCTGGTCGGCGCGACGGTGGGCGAAATGCCAAGAGCGCCTCTCAAAGTGCCACCTCCAGCCCCAGCGACATCGCCTCGTCCTCGCCCAGCGGGCGGACCGAAAAGGCGATGCGCACGGTCTCGGGGCGGTCGTCGACCGTCACGACGCTCAAGCCCAGAACCTCCGCGACGCGCCGTTCCTGCCGCAATGCCTGCAGCACGTAGAGCCGGGCGCGCAGCCGCGACAGGTCGGTGTTGCCCATGCCGATCAACTCGGTCAGCCGGCAGCCATAGCGCGGATGGCCAAGCCCCTTCAGCGACCCGACCGGCGTCAGCAGCCGCAGGATCAGCGCCTGTGCGAGGTTCTCGCGGCCTGAGACCCGGGCAAGGTCCTTCGGTTCGCGGTCCTGCGCCACCCCGCCGCGCATTCCCGGCACCAGGCCGGCGTCGAGCGTGCCCCAGGAATCCGCTTCGGTCAGCCGGATCGCCGAGGGCACACCGGTGAAGCGCGTCAGGCCGATGTCGCTGCGCAGGACGTCGGTCACCGGCGCCTCCTCGATGTCGGGTGCAGGAGCGCCGTAGTGCAGGACGCGGGCGGGGCGACCATCCAGGGCGCTTTAAGTGAGGAGCCCTTGCGCATATCAGCCCCCCACCAGCACGGTTCCGGCGGCGATCACCTGGCCCACTGGCTGATCCACGGGGTCGTTGCAGGTCTTGGCCATGTCTCCCATCCGCGCCGCCTGTTTGCCACCGATCATGACCGTGGCCGAGCCCATCACCACCTCGGCCTTGTTCGTCGGCGGTTTCTGAAAGGCGGTTCCGGGCGGTGTTGGAAGGTGCGGCGGCGTGTTGTCGGCGGTCGAACCCACCACGGCGGCGGCCTGTCCCGCCACCTTCACACTGGGATCGAGCCCGCCGGTCAGGAGCCCCGAGAACGGGTGCGGCAGCGGTGTCGGCACCAGCGACGGTCCCGCCGGCACCATGACGATATGGGTATCGACCGCCACGATCCTGTCATTCGCCTTCGCCGCCGGGTTGCCCATCAGTTTCCTCCTTCAGTTCAGTTCGACCGTGGCGCCGTTGATCTTCACGCCCGCATCGCCCGCGATCTCGACCTCCGTGCCCTTGAGCGACAGTTTGCCCGCCGTTTCGATGGCGATGTCGCCGTCCTGCTCCAGCGTGATCTTCGCGGTGCCGGCGGCGATCTCGACCTTGCCGTCCGAGGCACCGGACTGCGTCAGAGTCACCTGCGTCTTGTCGCCCATGGTCAGCGCGATGCGCCCGTCGGACACTTCGACCTGCACAGCCACATCGCCGCCGAGCGCCACGGTCAGCGATCGGCTGTCGCCCGGCGTGTCGGCCGTGACGATGAGTTGGTCGTCGGGCGTCTCGGCGCGCGGGGGCAGGGCGACGACGACCTGGTCCGGCCCGTGCGGTGGCGGCGCCACATCGTCAGAGTACAGCCGCCCGGCGATCACCGGCGCGTGCATGTCGCCGTCAAGGAACAGAACCACCACGAGGTCGTTCTCCTGCGGCAGGCCGACTGCACCGATCAGCCCGGTGGCGATCGGCACCTTGGGCAGGACGATCTCGCTTTCACGCAGCCGCACGGTACAGGCATGATCCGGCTGGCCATTGGCGCCATGCACAGAGGTCACGATGGCGAGCCGGGGGGCGGCCTGCTTGCCGACCTCGTGGCGCGCAATGGCCTGAACGGTACGAAGGATGCCCTGCACGTCCGACATCAGAACACCGCCGAGAGCGCGCCGCCGAGCGAGCCCAGAAGCGCCAGCGGGTCGAACCCGTCCGGGTCGCGGTTGGCGGTGACGTGGCTGCGCGCGCCGGAAGGTGTCACCACGTGACGTACGGTCTCGGCCCAGGCGGCGCCGGTGGCGACGGAGTCGGGCAGGCCCTGCAGCTCGATCCGCTGGCCGGGGCGAAGCTGCGGCTGCAGCCAGCCTTGAAAGACGAGCTGGCGCGACGTGGCCTGGTGCGCCCGGGTCAGTCCGGCGCCGGCCATGGATGCGCCGTCGGGCGTGCGCAGCGCGGGGCGAAACAGGATTCGGCGGTCGGGGGCGGGAGCATCACCGTCGAGTGGATCGATGATCGGGCGCAGTGCCTCGGGCGCGGAGGCCGTGCCCGCCATCGCTTCGCCGCAGACCCGGAAGGCCGTGCCGGCATCGTCCCGCTCCCGGTGGGTGAGGCGCAGCAGGTCGCGGCCATGGGCCAGCGCGGTGTCGGCGGTCCCGGCGCCGATCTCGAAGACCTCGAGCGCGCCGTCCGCGCCGACCCGGGCGAAGGCGGCCGACATTGCGGCAAGCCGGGCGACGTGTTCCCACGCGGTGCGCGCGGGATCGGCGACGTAGAAGGCGAGGTCGACCCCATCGGTGACCGCGCCGGTCTCCACCTCTGCCTCGGACGCGAGGTCGCGCACCACTCGTCCGGCCGACACGCCTTCGAAGGTCACCGCCGGACGGATCGCGGACATGCGACCGCCGGCATTCACGGCCACAACTCGCCAGCCATGCAGCGATGGCGCGACGCTGCGGATCACCCCTGTAAACACCGCCTCCTCGCGCTCGCCATTGCCCAGCGTCAGGCTGCAGGGCTCGCCCGGCGCGGCATCGAACGGTGCCTCGGGCGGCAGCACCGCCTCGAGCCGGTCGATCCCCGGCGCCAGCGTCAGCGTCAGATCCAGCGCCAGCACCTGCCGGTCCCACAGTCCGTTTCCCAGCGTCAACGCGTAAGTGGGGCGCAGTTGCGGCATCAGACCCTCCCGTGCCGCAGAGCGCCGCGATTGAAAGCACGGCAAGACTTTGCGCGTTTCGGTTCAAATCCCAGAACGCGATCCGAAACCGCCGGGCCCGGTCGGGATGTTGCGGGACGGATGCAACAGACCTGGCTCATGATCCGCCCCCGCCGGTTATCCGGCCGATTGCGTCTCCAAGCCCGGCCGTTCCGCTGCCGGCCTCGCCCAGTCCGGCGATCTCGTCGGTGACCGGGCCGAGCACATTGCCCACGCTGCCAAGATCCACAAGACCGGTGAGACCTTCGAGTTGTTCGAGCACATCGAGCGCATCGTCGAGGGCGCCCATCACGCCGGCCGCCTGGTCCTGCAAGTCGCTCGCGAGATCGCCGAGCGCGCCCGCGTCGAAACCCAGATCGTCGAGTCCAGGCAGCCCCGCATCGCCGAGCCCGGGCAGGCCACCGAAGGACGACACCTCTGCCGGTGGCGGCAGTTCCGGGCTCTCTTCCAGTACCACGCGGTAAAAATACTGCGAGGCAGGGCCGACGCGCTGCTCGGCTTCGAAGGCCGCGATCACCATGGTCTCGATTTCGAGCGCGACCGTGATGTCCGAAACGAACGCCACTTCTTCACCCCCGGCGGCCTTTTCCTGCAACGCGGCCAAGTCGTCACCAGCCGTTTCGCCAAGCAGCAGGCCCGACAGTTCGACGCGGTGACCGCTGCGGCCGAAATTCTGGTGCACCCGGCCGGCAAGCCCCATCACCTTTGCCGGAGCGAGGTCGAGTGAAGTCGACTGGCGGATCACCTGCACTGCGGAGAGCGCGATGTCGTCGATCATCGGCACGGCGGGCATCAGCGCTCCTCCAGCAGGCCGAGGTCGCGCGCGGTCTCTTCAAAGGCGCGTTCGAGCGCGTCGATCACCTCTGCGACCGGGTCGGCCGGGGGAACGGAGGTCTCGACCAACGGCGTGGTGTCGAATGCGGGCGGCGCGCGGTCGGGCAGGGGCGAGACTGGGCGCGCCGTTTGGCCTTGCTGCGCAAGCGTGGTGGGCGCTTCGAACGCCGCGGGCAGGGCGGTCGCTGTGCCCCGCTGCCAGGTATCGTATCTAGGGGGGCTGAGGTGGGCGTCAGGAAAATGCGCGTTGCCCGCAACCGCGCCGAAAGCCGGCCCGGGCGAGGTCGGTGCAAACTGCCGGCGTCCTGCCTCCGATGGCGGCGCAGCGGTGGTGGCGGACGGGGTGTCCGGGTATGCCGCGACAGGTTGCGAGACCTGTGGAGGTTCCGTTTTTCGGTCGGGGGACGCGGTGGTCGGCCTGTCAGGGGCCGGGGCGGCCATCGTCTCGGGTGTGACCGGCACGACCCTGAACACCGGTTTGCGCCGGGTCGCAGGCGTCGCAGGCGCGGGCGGCGCCGCACTCCGTGCAGTCTCCTGTATACCGGGTTTAGTCCGATCCGACGTCTTGGTGCTCGTGGCACCCCGCTCCGGTTCGGATTGTGTGGCGTCGATCTCTGTCACGCGGTGCGGTGTAACAGCGGATGTGGTCGGTCCGGCGCTGGGATGGCCGCCCGGACCCTGACCGGTCGTAGCGCGGTTCGCGGACGGCTCGGTCGTATCGGTCGTTGCAGACCTCTGAACCGCATCCGTGCCTAGCGGTGGCGCAGCCTCTGCCGGATCGGGCAAGACGTCGATTCGGGTGAAACCGGGCGGCGGATCCGCCCGAGCGCGGGTGACAGGCGCTTCATGTGTTGGCTGTACTCCGACATGGCGCAGGAAGGCGTCGATCTCGCGCGCGGGGCGGGCGTCGATCTCGGCCAGCGACCAGCCCGTCGCACGGGAGAGCCCCAAGGCCTGCGCCGCCAGTTCAGCTTCGTCGAGCCCGCCGCCCTGCGGCCGGTCGAGCCATGCGGCGAGCTGGGCCGCGGCCTGCGCTTCCGTGCCGTCGAGGTCTCGGCCGGTTGCAAGTTCAACCAATGCGCTTTGAAGCCCCGACAGTCCCAGTTCGGCGAACCGTGCGAGACGAACCCGCTCTGCCCAGGTCAACGGCCGCACCACGACGGGATCATCGGGCAGGGCCAGCGTCACGCCTCCCGTCGCCGGGTCCGGTGCGAAGGGATAGGTCTGCCCGCCGGCGCGGACCACCATGCCCTCGGTATCGATTGTCGTCGGCATTCCGGCCGCCCCCCGCCGTGCCCGAGACGCCTATTCCTCTCGGACGGCGCTCGATGTGAACTCGTAGATCGCCTCGCCATGCCCTTCGGCGGACATCCCGAAGCTCTTCTGGTCAAGGTAGCAGTCCTCAAACGCCAGTTGCCGGCTTTGCTCGCCGTGGCGCAGCGTGGCCGAGATCGCGAAGGCGGTGTTGCCGTCCAGCAACCCGTCCAGCGTCGCATTGCCAGAGGCGATGCGCAGCCGTCCCGTCACGCTCTTGGTGCCGAAATAGACCGCGATGCGGCGGTCGGTACCGATGGCGCCGATCTCGGATCGAGCCTTTGCGTGGCTGTATTCGATGGATTGCAGGCCCTCGATGGTCTCGTCGTCGATTTTCACCTCGGACGCGAAGGCGGTGTAGATCTGCGGCATCTCTCAGGTCCCCCGGGCCGGATCAGTTTTGAACGAAAATCGTCACGTAAATGTAGTCGATCGCCCGCACCGGGCGTAGCGCCACGCTGACCCTGACGATGCCCTTGGCGAAATCGTCCTGTGTCGCGCTGACTTCGGTCTTGAAGGCCGGATCGCTGCCATTGGTCGACGGCACCAGCGCACCATCGCGCTCCATCTGGCCCAGAAGCGCGAACACCTGCTGGTTGAGCGCAGTGCGGTTGCCTTCGTTGTTGAGCTTGCCGATGAACTTCTGCGCAATGGCGTCGATGTCGCGGACAGCCTTGTTCACCGTGCGTTGCACGTTGATCTGCCGCCCCGAGGTCAGGATTCCCTTGATCGCGATGGTGCCGCGCTGGCGGCGGCTGTTGACCGCGACCACGTTGGCGGAGACGAGCTGTTCAAGCTCGGCATCGGAATAGGCACCCGGCGGCGCGGCGGGATTGGCGAGCGTCTTGAAGGTGGGCGACTCGAAGACCTCGAGCCGACCGAGCAGTCCGACGAAGGCCGGCGCGATCCCCGATGGCGCCACCAACGCGAAATGGTCGGACCTCACGTCGTTGGCGTGGTCGATCATCGCCGCGGTAGAGCCCTGCTCGGACGCTGTGACCGAGCCGAAGCCGATCCGGTTGCGCGCCGGCCCGGCCATCTTTGAACAATGCGCGACGATCTGCCGGTGCACGGTCCGCACGCCGGCATCGTCAAGCTGGTTGGCGACGGAGGCGAGCACGAGGTCCACTTCCTCGGCCTGCTCCATCCGTTCCAAGGCAGCGAGGTAGTCATCGGTCGAGACCGCGTCGCCGCCGCCGTCAAAGCTGCGTGGCCGCACGAAGCCCATCGGAAGCGCGGTGGTGCCGGAGCGCACGAAGAGATCCACCGCCTCGACCAGGCCCGAGCCCTGCAGTACGGCGGGCAGGTAGTTTTCGTCGTCGGGATCCATGGTGAGGTTGGCGAAGGTCGCGGTCAGCGTGCCATCGACAAAGACGTCGAGATCGATCACCGCAGTCGTGTTGTCGAGCGTCGACACGCCCCGCCGCAACCGCACGGCGATGGAGTCAGGCGCGTTGTCGGCAGGCACGAATTCGACCAGCGGCTGGGTCGGGGCCTCGGCCTCCACGGCGAGCGCCCGGCCACGGGCGCGTCCGCCGGACAGCGGTGCGCCGGGCGCGGTATCGGGCAGGGCGGTCGCGCCCTCCACGGCGGTGAAGCGTATGACTGAATCGTCGATCGCCTGAATTGCGGCGAGGTCGGGTAGGTCTTCGTAGCGGCGGGTGTCCTGGCCCTCGGTGACCACTTCCAGCGTGACCTGGCGGGCCAGCGGTGCGGAGGCCGCCACGGCAGGCAAGGCGGTCCCGATGGCCGCGGCAGACAGATCCGGATCGGCATCGAAGCCCGCGACCAGTTCGGCCAGCGTCGTCGCCGGACCGATATTGCGCGGCGCGGCCCCGCCCGGCGGCGTCACGACCAGCGTCGTGCCCCCGGGGGCAGCGCTCACCGTGACGCGGAAACCGGTGCCCGCTGTGCCGGGGGCCCGCGCAGTGACCTTCATCATCGGCTCGTCGCCCGCACCGGTCAACACGAGCCCGGCGCGCCCGTCCCGCACCGTGACCGATGTCCGGTTGCCGGCGCGCCCCTGCCGCCGTGCGGCCACGGTCACCACGTCGGCACCCCCGGCCTGCAGGACCAGCTGTGCCGCACGCCCGTCGGCTTCGGCCAATGCAGTCTGGGGAACGTCCGGCGGCAGCGCGCGGCCGAAGACCGGGTCGATGGCCGTGACCAGCGCGGAGCCGTTGTTGATCCGCGCGAACATGTAATCCGGGCTGTTCGGATCGGAGACCAGGCCGTCGTGACGCTCTACCACCGCGCCATTCAGCAGGATCTCGAGGTTGATGTATTTCACGCCCTGGCCGCCGAGCGTGCGCACCTCCGTCACCTTCGCGGCGAGTGTGCGGCCCCAGGCACCCTCGGCGCGCGCCTCCAGGACCATCGCCGCCTCGCCATCGGCATCCATCAGCGTGAGCGTCGCCTTGCGTCCCGCCGCGGGTGCCAGTCGGCAGACCACCGCACGGGTGATTCCATTGGCCAGCGCGTCGCGCAGTTCCGGCAAGGTAAAGCGCGAGGCCGGGCCGAAGGTTTCGATGAATTCGGCATAGGACCCGATCCGGACCGGGGTGAGTGGGCCGCGGTCGGTGACCCCGACAACGCCGAGAACGCCCGCCACGCTGGGCAGGGGCGGTACCGGTTCGAATTCCGTTCTGACCGAGACGCCGGGGATAATCAGATCTTTCGCCATGCCCATCTCCCATTTCAACGCCAGTTCTTCGCGGCAGGGCAGGACCAGCCATCCGAACGGTCGTCAAATCGCTCCGCGGCATCGAGACGGGCAAGTGCCCGCGAAAAAAGAAATCGGGTGGGTCGAGCGATGCCGCGGATAGAACTCGTTGCGCGAGCAACGGTCGTGCCGAAGCCTGACCGCGAACCTCCCCTCAATACCTTGATCTACATGACAAAGCGTAGGCTCGCCGTTAACTACGTGTCAACGGTTTTCTCACACGTTAAAGGTGAGTGGAGTATGCACCAATCCTGTCCGACAGATGGGGAGGTGCTCATTCGGGGGCCGCGGTTAGCCAAGAAACGGGCTGCTGGCTGAACATCGAGCTAAGTGTTCGCACTGGCCGTTTTGAGGATTTGAACGGGTTGTGCAAAGGCCGACAGGGAATACGAAGCCTGCAAAACCTCGTCTGCGTTCACGCCTGGGTCGTTAACCATTTCGCCCATGTACGCCATCTGTGCTTCCGAACGAGTTCTAAACGGAACTGCACTGCTGCTCTTGCCAAGTAGCGTCAGATTTTTCTGCGGTCTGATTTTCCCCGCTTGTGGGAAACCGAGACTGGTTGAAATTGTCTGAAACTATCTCTTTTGGCATCGTTGCGGCGTCCTGCTTCCAATCCTCCCTTCCAGACCCATCGCAACGGGTGTGGTCACCTTCGGTTGGAGCAGGACGCCAAGCCGCCGAAAAACATGAGTGGGTTTCGGCGGCCAAGCTTTTTCTATTAGACCGGGACTGCCGAATCGCACAGCCAGTCTTCTTCTTGCGGCAGCGGCGGGCAGTAGAGGTCGTTTTCCACATCCCAGGAGCCGACGGCGGTATAGCCACCCGAATCCAGGCCGTTTGCCGTGGCATTGATGCCGACACCACCCTGGATGTTCGCATCCTGACCCAGCGAGCTGAACTCGGTGAACGCAAAGTCTGCGTCGGTCACGCCCTGCCAGTTGATGTCCTGCAGGATCAGTGTGTGACCGCCGATTTCGATCGTGGTGTCAGTTGCCGATGTGCCGACGCCGGCGTCGCCCTCCGTGACGGTCGCCGCGGCATCGAGCAGTTCGAAGATCCTGGTGCGGATCTGCGCGACGGTGTCGCCCAGGGTGCCTTCGGCGCTTTCATCCACGGTGACACGGAAGCCGAGCACATCCTGATCTTCGTTGAAGTCGAAGTCTCGGATGATGTCGGTGCCGTCGCCGGAACTGAAGGCGTAGTCTTCACCGTCATAGGTCAGGGTCAGATCGGAGAAGAAGACATCCTTGCCTTCGCCACCGGTCAGGTCATCATCACCGGCACCGCCGAGGATGTAGTCATCACCGTTGCCGCCATCGATGGTGTCGTCGCCTTCACCGCCGCTGACGAAGTCGTGACCTTTGCCGCCGAGCAACGTGTCGTCATCTTCCATTCCGAAGATCACGTCATCGTTGTCTCCGCCGTCGACATAGTCCTCGCCGACACCGCCGAACAGGACATCGTCGCCACTTTCGCCATACATGGAGTCATTGCCGTCCTGACCCAGCATGATGTCGTTGCCGGACCCACCGAACATGATGTCTGCGGCACCTTCACCCGCGGGTCCGGAGACATCGGGTCCGTCTTCGCAGTCATAGGGACGCTGGAGTTCAGGACGCGGGCTGTAGCTTTCACAACTGCCATTCTGATCCAGATCCGCGAGGCCACCGGTATCGCCCCACATGATATCGTCCCCGGCTTCACCATACATGGTATCGGAGTCGGCGTTGCCCTGCATGGTGTCATTCTCGGACCCGCCGAACATGGAATCGCGCCCGTTGTTGCCTTCCATCCAGTCATCACCGGACCCACCATACATGCTGTCGTCGCCGTCGTTGCCTTTCAGGGTGTCATTGCCATCATCGCCGAAGACCTTGTCGTTGCCGGTGCCGCCGTAGGCTGTGTCGTTGCCGTCACCGCCCTTGATCTTGTCGTTGCCCTGGTCGCCGACAAGGAAGTCATCGCCACGGTTGCCTTTGACGATGTCGTTGCCTTGGCCGCCGGAGACGAAATCATCGCCCGCCTGGCCATAGAGACGGTCCCTGGCGCCTTCACCGAAGATCCAGTCGTCGTTGCCACCACCGGTGATGATGTCACAGCTTTCGAAATCGCTGTCGCCTTCCGGTGCCAAGCCTTCCGGAATGTCGCCGTTGTGCTTGCTGGACTGCGGGCCGAACGACATCGGCGAGCAGGTCCAGTCTTCGTCGCAGTCATAGGCAGGATGGTTCGGAGGGAACGTAAACCCGGTGATGTTGCCGTTGTCGCCGAACAGGATATCCTTGCCGGCAGCGCCATCGAGAATGTCGGCATCGCCGCCGCCGCGCATGACGTCGTGGCCCTGGTCACCGTTCATGGTGTCCTTGCCTTCGCCACCGCTCATGCGGTCCTTGCCACGGCCGCCGAACATCAGGTCGTCGTCATCGCCACCGAACATGGTGTCGTTGCCGCCCTGACCGTCCATCTCGTCGTTGCCGCCTTCACCATACATGCAGTCGTCACCATCCTTGGTGGTGTCGGTGCCGTAGTTCAGGTTCGGCCCCAGGCCCACGCGGACGTCGCCATACATCTCGTCGGCTTCTTCACCGCCGAGCATCAGGTCATGGCCCAGGCCACCGGCCATCTTGTCTTCCCCGGTTTCGCCGTCCATTCGGTCGTTGCCGGAGCCGCCGTACATGAGGTCGAGGCCTTCGCCGCCCCACATGACATCGTCGCCGCCTTCGCCGTCCATGCAGTCATTGCCGGACTCACCGTCCATCCAGTCGTTTCCGTCAAAGATGCTGTCGGTATCGATGGTGGCGTCGTCACCCGACATGATGTCGTTGCCGGAGCCGCCCCACATGACGTCGGACTGGAAGCCGCCGATCATGCTGTCGTTGCCGTATTCGCCCCAGAGACAGTCATCGCCGGTTTCGCCGTTCAGGTAATCGTCATCATTGAAGCTGAAGGGCAGGAAGTCGAAGTCGCCGTCATAGCCGTAGATATAATCGTTTCCGGACCCCCCGTAGATGTAGTCGGCGCCATCGAGGCCCCAGAGACTATCGTGCCCCTGTTCGCCGTTGATGTAGTTCCAATTCTCGTTGCCGAAAATGGTATCGTCACCACGGCCTGCTTCGACGTGATCCGCGTCGAAATCCGATGAGAGCGTGCCAATGTCATCATCGTCTTTCAGCTGAAGCACCGGATCCTTCGGATCGGGGAATGGTTTGTTCGGATCGCATTCGCCCCAATAGTCATACGGTGTTTGAATATTGTCAGCCATAACTGTCTCCTTTTCAAAAAACGCGGACCGATGAATCGATCCCTTCACACTCTTCCCGTTTCGTGTGCCTCCGCGAGAAGCGAGCGCAATTCGGCGCTCAGCTGCGAGTAAACGATCATTCCCACTTTCCAACTGCCCCCATTCGGGGACAAATGGCACCTTCGAGAGGATATTCGGACGACGGGCAAAACGTTGCTATGATTGAGAGAATGCCAAGCCGGCGACATCCTGCGCCGCCAGCTGGAAACATGACTGATTGAAAAGGGTCAGTCGCTTTCGCGCATCGCGGTCTCGACGCCAGACAGCACCGGACCGAGGATATAGTCCGCTACCGTTTGTCCCCCGGTCGCAATCATGATCTGAGCCGGCATTCCGGCCTGTACATCGACCTCTGGCAGCGAGGCCAGCGCCTCGTCGGACAATTCGATCTTGGCAAGGTAGTATTCTTGCCCGGTCTCTTCATCGCTCAAGGCATCCGCGGACACATAGCGGACGGTTCCATCGACCGGCGGAGTCGTGCGGAAATTGTAGGCCGTCAGGCGGACTCTGGCTTGCATGCCTTCGCTGACCTGGTCGACATCGGCCGGCCGAACCCGACCCTCGGCAATGATCACGGCATCGCTCGGCACGATCTGCATAAGCCGCTGACCTTCGCCAATGACCTCTCCCGGCGAGTTGACCTTGAGTCCGATCACCCGACCCGCGACTGGAGCTCGGACCAGAGCGCGCTCGCGCACGTCGTCATTCGCGATCAGTCGCTGGCGGATGTCGAATATCCCTTGTTTGATCGCCTGCCGTTCCGCGGAAATTCGCATGGCCCGTTCCCGGCGGACCTGGAGGATACGTTCACTGGTTTCGGAAATCCGTTGATGCACGGCCTCGATCTGGCTGTCGACCACGCTCAGGTCGCCCAGCAGCGCGACCTCGTTCTCGCGCCGCGCGGTATAGCGCGTCTTTGTGACCAAACCCTTGTCGAGAAGCCCCTTCAGGTCGTGCAAATCGGTCTGGACGATCTCCAGCCTTTGCTGCAGCGCATCGCGCCGGGCAATCTGCCCCTGAAGCTGTTGCTGAAGTTCGTTCCAACGCTCCTGCAGAATGGCGGCTTGCCCCTTCCACATCTCGGTGTTGGTAACAAACAGATCGCGTTGAGTTTCCGCGAGTTCTGCGAAGGGTGCGTAGTTGTCGACCAGCAATTGCAGCTCCGGACTGTACGTCATGGCTTCGTGATCGCGCATTTCCGCTTCCAGCCTGGCATCCACCGCCAGGCTGTTCACCAGTTCGTTCATCAGGATCCTGTCCTGAGCGGTGGATACCACGGTTTCCAGTTCCAAGAGCACCTGGCCCTTGTGTACATGATCGCCATCGGCGACGCGCAGTTTCCGGACCAGCCCGCCTTCCAGATGCTGTACCGCGGGCAGGTTGCCATCGACCTTGAAACTGCCAACCGCGATCACCGCGCTCTGCAGTGGCGCTGTCGCCGCCCAGATTCCAAGCCCGCCCCAAAGGCCCGAGCACAGGAGGATCAGGAGGAAGATCAGGAACCCTATCCGCGTCGGTGGCGCGGCAACTATGGCCTCGGTTTGCGGCAGTTTGTCGGGAAGCGCCGGATCGGTTGTGCGCCGGGGGATCAGTTCGTCGCTCATTGCGCCGTCTCCATAAGTTTCTTGGCCGCAGACTCTTCCTTGCGATTGAGAACATAGACATTCGGCTTTTCGTTCGCATCGCTGACCCGTGCAGCCATCGGCTTGGCCTCGTCGTTCAGAATGATGCTCGATTTGCCAAACCGCACCAGCCGTCCGTTTTCCATCAATCCGGCGTGGTTGACAGCCTTCAGCAGGCTCATCCGGTGGGTAATGACGACAACAACAGCGCCTGCATCCGTCGCGCTGCGGATACCTTCGGCCAGCGCCTCTTCACCCTCTGGATCGAGATTGGCATTGGGTTCATCGAGGACGATCAGTTTCGGATTGCCGAAAAACGCCCGCGCCAGGCCGATGCGCTGTCGCTGCCCAGCAGACAGAAGGTTGCCTTGCGGTCCGACTTGCGCATTGTAACCACCGGGCATCGACAAGATCAGGTGGTGCACGTTGGCGCGCTTTGCTGCCTCGACAATCCCGGACGGTTTCGCTTCCGGATCCATCAGCGCGATGTTCTCGGCAATCGTTCCGGCAAAGAGGTCGACCCGTTGCGGCAGGAACCCCACGTTGCGCCCGAGTTGCTCGGCGGGCCAGTCGGTCAGCGCTGCATCGTCAATTCGCACATAGCCGCGCGTCAGCGGCTGCAGTCCGACGAGTGCGCGTGCCAACGTGGTTTTTCCGGCGCCCGACGGACCGATCAGGCCGAGGCTGTCACCCGGTTTCAATTTGAAACTGACATCCATGACCAACGGATCCTGACGGTTGGGGGTGACGACCGTGGCGTTTTCGACCGACAGGAAGCCTTCGGGGTCCGGCAGTTCCATGCGGTCGGCCTCGACCTCGGTCTGCGCAAGCAGGTCGTTCAGGCGGTGCAGCGCCAGGCGTGCCGACAGAAGCGCCCGCCAGCCGGCGATGGATTGTTCGACCGGAGCCGCCGCGCGGGCCAGAAGGATGGAGGCGGCGATCATCATGCCCGGACCGAGCTGTCCCTGCAGAACCAGAACGACACCGGTGCCCATGATGCCGATCTGCAGCATCATACGGACCGTCTTGGCCAGCGAGGTCATCGTGGCGATCCGGTCGTTGGCACGGGTCCCGAACAGGATCGAGGCAAAGGACAGATTCTGCCAACGCCGCACCAACGTAGGGGTCTTGCCCATGGCGCGGACGATCTCGGAGTTCCGCAGGATTTCGTCGGCGTGGGTGTTGGCCTCCCGCACACTTCCCGAGGCAGCCTTGGCCGGATCGCGTCCGGTCAGTTCGCTGATGATCCCGAGCACCAGCAAGATCAGCAAGCCGATGGTTGCGACAATGCCCAACAAGGGGTGGAACACGTAGATCAAGGTTACGAACAGAATGGACCAAGGCGCATCCAGCAGGGCCGTGAAAGACGGCGACACCACGAAACCCCGCACTTCATGCAGATCGCGCACCGGCTGGGTGTCGGATACACCTCCGGTACCGCGCACGACTGCACCAAGGATCAGGGGGCCGAGGTCGGCCTCCAACCGATTTCCCAGCCGTGACACCAGACGCTGGCGCAGCGCATCAAACAGCGCGAAGAACAGCAAGGCGATACCGGCACCTATGGTCAGGAACAGCAGCGTCGAATAGCTGCCCGAGGACAGGACGCGGGTGAAGACCTGCAACATGTAAAGCGGCGCGGTCAGGACAAGCAGGTTCAGGCAGAGACTGGCAACAAAGATTGCCATGATCAGACTGCGCTGACCGTCGAAGACGCGTCTTCTTTTCATTGGATATTCCCCTAACAAACGGCCAGAGGCGAACCAGAGACTACGCGGGTTCGGCCCGGTGCCGAAAAACTCAGAACGACAGGTAGCCAGGTAGGCGGGTCAAAATTTCCATAATCGGCGCGTGATAGATCGCCCCCAAAATCAGCCCACCACCCGCGAACAGCAGCACAAGCAGAAACTTCAGAAAGACGCCGCGCCGCCGCGGAGCGGCCTGTTGCGTCGTTTCGGTGATGGTCCGCGTCAGCAGCGGCGGTAGTTCGATCCTCAGAGCCGCTTCGAGACTGTTCAGAGACGTCTCCAGTGCGTCGATCCGTGCGAGAACGGACTCGCGGTGATCCTGACCCAGCGCAAAAATTTCAGGCGGCAGTTTTTCAAATTTCTCGCCGATGCGCTTGTGCAGCTCGACGATATCGCCCTGTCGCGCAAATCCCGAGAGGCCCTGTCCGAGAGATTTGTGCATCAATGCGATATCCGCCTCGCTCAGGGTCGCGGGTCGCGGAGTGGAGGTGGGTTCGGTGTTTGAAACGTTCACGTTCATAACGGGCGCTCCAGAGTTGCTTGCCAGGTGAGCATCTGTGCCATTTCGGAGCGGCACTTGACGTTCATCTTGGACATGGCTCGCTTTGCATAAGTATTGAAGGTTTCAGTCTTGAGACCGGCGATTTCGGCGGCTTTCTTGTTGGAATGACCTTCGCGGATCAAGGCGGCGACGCGCGCCTCAGACGGCGTCAGTCCCATTCGACGCGCCAGCCCTTCGATCCGCTCGAGATTGGGGGGCCTTGGCAGCATCAGAAGGATCAGCTTCTGCCCGGTTTCCACCTGAACGTAGGTCGACAGAGACACCGGTATGTGGGCTGTCCCGGACCTGCTTCGCAACAGCAGGACGAACTCATGCTGGCCTGTGTTTCCGGATTCGAAGCTTTCTCGCACGGCGGCCCGCAATGCCTGTGTTGCCTGGCGATTGGCGCAGACAAGTCCGGCTGGCCCGATACGCAGCAACCTCCCCTCGGACAGGATTTCCTCGGCGGCTGCATTGGCTTTGAGAACCCGGCTGTGCTCATCGATCGCAAGGATGGCCGCATTCACTTTCTGATTGATGACCCAGAGCATCGCATCGTCCGAGAGATCCGACCCGCGATGGGAACCCGCATCCGAACAGGTTCGGCGCAACGCAGGCCAGACCGCCTTTAAGAGAGCCATGGCCTCGCCGGTGTTCGACACATCATGGAGCGCCAGAATATCCTTGGTGCCATTGGAAAACCTGCAGCAGAACGCTTGCCATCTTCCAGGATGTGCTGACTCCGCGCTGAACTCTAAAAGCGTGGATAGGTCAGATGCACCCAGCTCCACCTCGGTCACATTCAGCGACCCTTCCGTTATCGGACCAAGGCGCGAGCATGCGTTTTCTGCGATGCCCCAAGAAGGTTCTGACGTGTACACTTGGCGACCACCATCGCAGTCCATACTCGCAACCGCCCGATCCGCAACGGAAGCAAGAAAGTCAGACAGCAAGCCACTATAAATCATTTCTGCCGCGAAAAAATAGCGGCCTTCAATCGTACTCATAAACGTCCCCCCCGGAAGCTTCTTTAAAAAGGTACGTAGAAAAATCATATTAGCCCAAGGCTACGGCGTTTTCGCTCCTATTCAATATTCTTATTCGATGTTCCCGAAGTGCTTTAACCATACTAGTGCACAATATTCAAAAATAGTACTGCTTCGAAAGGTTAATAAAAATATCGACGCTGCTCTTGCAAGAAAGCGATGACTGCCAGATATCGAGTCAATCGGTTATAGACTTTCGAATATGGTGATGCGACTTTAGGGGTAGGTCATTCTGCCTTCGAAGTAAGTAGCCTGAAGGTCAAATACACCTTTTAGGTAGTCCGTACCGGCATTTCCTTTGGCGCCAACTGGTTATGTCCGAATTCTCTTCGGATAGCGGCGAATCGGCTTTTTCATACAAGCATAGTGATTCTGCAATCTATGGTTTGCTCGCATCTCGATTGGCTTTCGCGCTGGTTGCAGTGCAATCCGCTCACATGAATTTTTTTGCAATCCAATCAATGTCCTAAAGTTTTTTTCACCCTTTGAGGTAGCCAATAACAATTCCGTGTTATCGTTGTCTTGGGAGGAGTGTCTTGAAAGCAACGCGCTTGGGACGTTTCACGTAATTTATTGTTTCGAGGCTTTGCATTGACCATTTTTCAATGGGTATTTTTGTTGTTTCAAAATTGGATTTATATCGGGAATTGATCGCATCCCATTGTATGGGTGAGGGGATAGCTGTCATTGATCTCTACTCGTCACTGTCAGAGATACCGGGTGAATCGGCAGACGGTTCAGAGCATCCGATGAATATCGTGCTTTACGTCACAAGCGATTCAGATCCTGCATCGCTTGGTATCACGGCGTTCAAATCACGCTTTCCCGAGTCCAGCATTGTAGCTCTGGTTTCCTCGGTCTTGCCGGGTAGCATGATTTGCGAAATAGCCGCCTGCGTCGATGCGGCGATTCCGGATGATCGGTCCCTGAAAACGCTCTCAAGCTGTCTCATGGTTGTTCAGGAGGGCTTCCGCATTCACCCGGCCGATCGAGGGCCGGTGCCGATGGGTGACCGACTTGTGGCTGACCACAATCTACGTTCTGGTCCATCTGGACCGGCGAACGACATCACCGTGTCGACGCATTCGCCTGTCGCGAGTTCAAGTTTCGACAAGGCAATCCAGAGAGAATTGTCAATAAATCGCGGCGAGCACGCAATGGCCGAGACCGCGCGTGTCAAGCTCTCGGTGCGCGAACAGGAAGTCCTTCGCCTGGTTCGCGACGGCAAGTCCAACAAGGACATCGCCAAATGCCTGGACATAGTGGAAAGCACGGTGAAAGTTCATCTAAGGGGATGCCTTCGAAAAATAGGGCTTCAGAATCGAACGCAAGCCGCTGTCTGGGCTATGCAAAATCTATCCGAATGAGGGCATCACAACAGCTGCCGGATAAATTGACCTAAAGGTGGAAGTTTGATGCAAAGATCAGGTCTTATGGCCATTCGATGACGCTTGCGGCGGGCGAGATTTCGGATCGGTACACCTGCGAATCCAAATCATTGGATGTGACCACGCGTTGCCAGTCCGTCTATCTGCCGAACATGATCTCGGCGCGGTTGTGAGGCGTGTATCGGCACTTGTCATGATTGACGGTGTTTTCGCTTCTTTCGATCGGCGATGAAGGCGTTCAACGCCGTGTCTTACAAGGCGTTTCTGAACCAACTAGCGTCATGTCCGCGATCTGCCGGAAGCCACTCAACGTGCGGCAGGCTGCTCAGTAACGCTTCCGCGCTGATGTATCCACCGACCTGACGCGTGGCGACGAACAAACTGATTGGGCCAGCACGGCTGTTGCAGACGGCATGTAATTTGACCCCCATCGGTCCTTCTAGTTCAGAAATACTGTGTCGAGCGGTGGTACGTAGCCGCTTTCGGCGGGGCAATCAGGCGTCCGCGGCCTCTATTTGTCTTTTTCGTTGCCGCGGTGCGGTGCGCCCATAGATCTGTCGCGTCGATCATGACCGTGTTCTTTTCGCCGCTGAGTTTTTTGCTGTGAACGCTGCCTTTCGACTTAAATCGATAGGTCCATAGACCCGAGCGCGGAATGGTGGGCGACCCTGGAATCGAACCAGGCGTGCGTCTCCGCGAGGGAGTTACAGTCCCCTGCCACACCTTGCGGCCTGTCGCCCACTGTCCGGCGCGCATTGCGCCAGACGCGAAGGCGTGATTACAAGCGGGTCATTGGGGCGTCAACAGGAAAATCCGGGGAAGTCGCGTCCCCACAATCGATAGCAGAGCGGGGGTCTCACCGATGAAAAAACCCAAATGGGTGGTCGAGAAGGAGCAGGCCCGCAAGGCGGAGGCGGCTGAGACCGTCTGGCTGTTCGGCTTGCACGCGGTGCGGGACGCACTGCTCAATCCTAGGCGCGAGAAATTGCGCCTGATCACGACGCTCAATGCCCAGGCGAAGCTGGCTGATGCGATCGCGGAAGCCGGGATCGAGCCCGAAGTGGTGGATGCGCGCAAGTTCGTCGCGCCGATTGATCCGGGCTCGGTACACCAGGGCGCGGTACTGGAAGTCAAACCTCTGTCCTGGGGGAGTCTGGAGGAGGTGTGCATCGGGAAAGAGGCGCCGCGCGTCGTGATGCTGGACCGGGTGACGGACCCCCACAACGTGGGTGCAATCCTGCGTAGCGCCGAGGTTTTGGGCGCGTCTGCGGTGATCGGAACACGGCACCATTCCGCACCCGAAACCGGGGCGCTGGCGAAGACGGCGAGCGGAGCGCTCGAACGTCAGCCCTACCTGAGGGTGCGCAATCTTTCGGATACGATCGTCGCCTTGCAAGGCATGGGCTACATCGTACTCGGCCTAGACGGAGAGGCGCGTGAGACCATTGAGAGCAGTCTCGCCGGGCGGTTCGATCGGCCGGTGGCGCTGGTGCTTGGCGCCGAAGGCCCCGGCCTGCGCCAGAAGACGCGCGAAACCGTGGACATGCTGGTCAGGATACCTGCTGCGGGGGCCTTCGGATCGCTCAACGTATCCAACGCGGCGGCCGTGGCGCTTTATGCGTCGCGGGCGGATCGGTCGAACTGAGGCTGCCGGTCGGTTGCAAATTGGATCTTGCGACCCGATATCAGACGGCAGAATCATTTTGAAACCGGAAATGAAATGCCCCACGGAACCAAGATCGCCACATGTTGCTATTGCGGAACCCGGGCCGCTCTGGTGTTGAAAGGTTCGGTGCGGCATGAACTGGCCTGCTCGGCCTGCGGGGCGCCATTGCATCACCTCAAGATGCTGCGTAGCGATACGGTCGGAGAGCGGGAGTTGCGGCCACGTCCCAAGCCCGCACGCCCGATGCAGGCGGCCTATTCGGACAGGCCGGTGAAACCGAAAAAAAACAAACCGCGCAAGCGCCGAAAGGGTCTTGTCGCGAAGATCTTCGAAGAGGCGTTCGACGTGATCGAGGATATCTTCGACTGACTCCGGGACCGGCGGGATTGAAGCACCGTTCACGGGCGGGAAGCGTGGATTTCACAAAGACGTATGAGTGGTTTTCAAGTCGCCACCAAAGCGCCATTCTTCCCCGCATGGCCAAGACTCACCTCATCGCGTTCCTGCATCGTGTGATCGTTCTTTCGGTCCTCGCACTTGGTGTGGGGCTTGCCCAAACGGTGCGGGCGGATGCGCCGATGTTCCAGTCCAGCGGCGGGATCGCGCTCGGTGGGGTCGACGCAGTCAGCTATTTCACGGAGGGTGCCCCCCGGTTGGGGTCGCCGGCCCACTCGGTGATGTGGAAAGGCGCAGTTTGGCAATTTGCCTCGCGCTCCAACCGGGAGCGGTTCGAGGCGAATCCCTGGGCCTATGCGCCGCAATATGGTGGCTATTGCGCCTACGGCGTTTCACGCGGCAAGACCGTCAAGGCCGACCCGACAGTTTGGGAGTTGCGTGACGGCAAGCTCTATCTGATCCGCGACCGGACTGTCCGGGTGCTTTGGGAGAACGAACTTCCCGAAAACATCAGGGCTGCCGACGCGGCCTGGCCTGCTGTCCTGATTAACGAGTGAACGGCAGCACCAGCAATCACGGAATTGCGAGCCGGTCTTTTCAACATCGCATTCGATCTTATCTGAATGGTGTCCACGAACCGGAACTTCGTGGTTCATTTTACTGTCCCTCGTTCCGTACTTTGCGCTCACGGTTCTTGCCGTGGGCGCTTTTTTCTTTTTCCGGCGCGGGCTAGGGTGGCGATATGACACTGTATTCCGACGACCTTCTGAAAACGGTACTGAAGAGAACCAAGGTGATCGCCGTGGTCGGGGTGTCGATGAATCCGGTCCGACCCAGCTATTACGTCGCGCGTTATCTCGGGCTCAAGGGCTTCACCGTGATCCCGGTCAATCCGCTGCACGCGGGGGAGATCCTGTTCGGGCGCAAGGTCGTCGAGTCGCTGTCGGCGATCGAAGAGCCGGTGGACATGGTCGACATCTTTCGCCGCTCGGAGGCGGTCCCGCCGATCGTCGAGGAGGCGCTGGAGCGGCTTCCGGACCTGCGGACGATCTGGATGCAGATCGGGGTTCAGCACGCGGAGGCCGCGGCAATGGCCGAGGCCCGTGGTGTAACGGTGATCCAGAACCGCTGCCCGAAGATCGAGTATCAACGTCTGTTCGGCGAGTTGCGAATGGGGGGCTTCGCGACCGGGATCATCTCTTCGAAGCTCTGAAAGACGCGTAGGCGGTCAACCCCTGAGGGGGTGCAGCGGTATCATCTCTCAAAATGGTTCGAAGCAAGAAACACTCGGTCAGGCTCAGGCGGGCGGGCGCGCCGCCTTTTCGGCGAGGCCGCTGGTGCCGTCGCGGCGTTGCAATTCTTCAAGAACATCAGCGAGCGTCACGTCGCGTGCGGCGAGCATGACGAGGAGGTGATAAACTACGTCCGCGGCTTCGCGGGTGAGGGCGTCGCGGTCGTTCTGCGCCGCCGCAATGATGGCCTCGATCGCTTCTTCACCGAATTTCTCGGCACATTTCTCGGGGCCCTTGGCGAGCAGTTGCGCTGTCCAGCTGCTGTCGGGATCAGCGGACTTCCTTGCCATGATGGTGGCGGCGAGCGTTTCGAGCGTGGTCATGTGAGCCTCATCGGAATGCCTGCGGCGGCCATGTGCGCCTTGGCCTCGCGGATGGTGAAATCGCCGAAATGGAAGATCGAGGCGGCGAGCACGGCACTGGCGCCGCCCAGGGTCACGCCTTCGACCAGGTGATCGAGCGTGCCGACACCTCCGCTGGCGATCACCGGTACGTCCACTGCATCGGAGATCGCGCGGGTGAGTGGCAGGTTGAAGCCGGCGCGGGTGCCGTCGCGGTCCATGCTGGTCAGAAGAATCTCGCCCGCACCCCTTTCGGTCACGAGGCGGGCGAACTCGACCGCGTCGATGCCGGTTGGCTTGCGGCCTCCGTGGGTGAAGATCTCCCACTTCCCAGGGCTGACGGTCTTGGCATCGATGGCCACGACGATGCACTGGCTGCCGAACTGGTCGGCGGCTTCGGCCACCACGTCGGGGCGGGCGACGGCGGCCGAGTTGAAGCTGACCTTGTCGGCGCCGGCCAGCAGCAGGTCGCGCACGTCTTCGCGGCTGCGCACACCGCCGCCGACGGTGAGTGGAATATAGCATTGCTCGGCGGTGCGCTGCACCACGTCGAACATGGTGCCGCGGTTCTCGTGGGTGGCATGGATGTCGAGGAAACAGAGCTCATCGGCACCGGCCTCGTCATAGGCCTTGGCGCTTTCGACGGGATCGCCGGCATCGACCAGGTCGACGAAATTGACGCCCTTGACCACGCGGCCATCGGCCACGTCGAGGCAGGGGATGATGCGGGTCTTGAGCATGGCGGATCCTTTCCGCCCACCTCCTAATGGCAAAACCGTGCCGATACCAGAGATGTGACTGGACGGTTGCTTCGGACCATGACGACACTCGGACACATGCAGAAATGGAAAGGTATCGACATGCGCAAACACATCATTCTGGCCGCGGCACTTGCAGTGGTGGGCGCGGGACAGGCACTGGCGGACGACCTGATGCGGGTCAAGACCGACAAGTCGGTCGGCGCGGCGATGGACGCGCTGCAGGCGGCGGTCGAGGGTGCCGGGGCGACCGTGTTCGCGCGTATCGATCACGGGGCCGGGGCGAAAACGGTCGACATGGATATTGGCGACATGCAGCTGCTGATCTTCGGCAACCCGCAGATGGGCTCACCGATCATGAGCGCCGATCCGCTGGCCGGGCTGTTCCTGCCGCTCAAGGTTCTGGCCTATGCGGATGCGGACGGGCAGGTCTGGCTGGTCTATGAGGACCCGGACGAGACATTGGACGACCTGAAGGTCGATGACGATCATCCGGTGATCGGCAAGATGCAAGGGGCGTTGAAAAACCTGACCGCAGCAGCGGCCGAATAGCCTAGCCGCGCAGGGCTGCCAACGCCTGTTTCAGGTCGAGCGCACCGTCATAGAGCGCCCGGCCTGAAATCGCGCCATCCAGTGGGGCGCCGCAATCGCGCAGGGCGATGAGATCCGCCAGGGAAGAGACGCCGCCCGAGGCGATGACCGGGATCGACACCGCGCGTGCCAGCGCCGCGGTGGCGGAGATGTTGGGGCCCTGCATCGCGCCGTCGCGGTCGATGTCGGTATAGATGATCGCGGCGACTCCCGCGTCCTGGAAGGACCGGGCGAGATCGGTTGCGTCGACATCGGTGGTTTCGGCCCAGCCCTTGGTGGCGACCCGACCGTCACGGGCGTCGATGCCGACCGCGACCTGGCCGGGGAAGGCGCGGGCGGCCTCGCGCACCAGCGTCGGGTTCTCGACCGCGACCGTGCCGAGGATCACCCGCGCAAGGCCGGCGTCGAGCCAGCGTTCGATCGTCGCCATGTCGCGGATGCCACCGCCAAGCTGGGCCGGTACCGGGCAGGCCGCAAGAATTGCGCGGACCGGGTCGGCGTTGACCGGCTTGCCGGCGAAGGCGCCGTTCAGATCGACCAGGTGCAGCCATTCGCAACCCGCATCGACGAAGGCGCGGGCCTGGGCGGCGGGGTCGTCGTTGAAGACGGTGGCTTTCTCCATCTCGCCGCGCAGCAGGCGCACGGCCTGACCGTCCTTGAGGTCGATGGCGGGGTAGAGGATCATGGGCGGCCCTTTCCGACTGGCTGACGGGTGCGATATGGCACAGGGCGCCGAGGGATTGCAACGCGCCGCGAGGTCACGCTTGCCAGATCGTCCGCGGCCGGGCCAGATGGGCGGAGACAGGGGGAGACACCATCATGAACACACGCATACTCGGCATTCTCGCCGCCTTGGTTGTGGCCGGTGCGGCGCAGGCCGATCCGGTTCACGGCGATTGGCGCACCACCGCTGACGACAACGGAAACACCGGGATCATCCGGGTCGCGGCCTGTGGCGACAAGATCTGCGGTACGCTGGTCAAGGCGCTGGACGGATCGGGGCAGGAGATCGCGTCCGACAACGTCGGCAAGCGGATCATCTGGGACATGGAGGCGCAGGGCGGCGGGGCCTATGCAAAGGGCAAGGTCTGGTCGCCCGACCGCGACAAGACCTACAACTCCAAGATGCAGCTGACCGGCGACAAGCTGGCGATCTCGGGCTGCGTCCTGGTGGTTTGCCGGGATGGCGGCACCTGGACGCGGGTCAACTGATCACGGCGTCCAGCGCAGGAAATTGGCGATCAGGCGCAGCCCGGTCGCCTGGCTTTTCTCGGGGTGAAACTGCATGCCCAGCATGGTGCCGCGCCCGATCACGGCGGTGACATCGCCGCCGTAGTCCACATGCGCCAGCCGGTCGCCAGGATCAGCCGTGTGAAACTGGTAGGAATGCACGAAATAGGCGTGATCCCCAGAGGTTATGCCGTCGAAAACCGGGTGCGGCTGGTCCAGGACCAGGTCGTTCCAACCCATGTGCGGCACTTTCAGCGCCGGATCGTTCGGGGTGATCCGCACTACTTCTCCGTCGACCCAGCCCAGCCCTGGGGTGTCCTCGTATTCGCGGCCCCAACTCGCCATCAGCTGCATGCCGACGCAGATGCCGAGGAAGGGGCGACCACGGGTCTCGACCGCCTCGCGCAGGGCGTCGAACAGGCCCGAGTGACCCCGCAGGGCTGCGGCACAGGCCGGAAACGCCCCGTCGCCGGGCAGCACCACCCGGTCGGCCCGCGCGACCACGTCGGCGTCCCCGGTCACGACCACGCTGCCGGCATCGACCTCGCGCGCCATGCGTTGGAACGCCTTTTCGGCGGAGTGGAGGTTCCCGCTCTCGTAGTCGATGATCGCGGTCAGCATGGCGCTCACAGCGCGCCCTTGGTCGAGGGCACGGCGTCGGACTTGCGCGGGTCGGTCTCGACGGCGTCGCGCAGGGCGCGGGCAACGGATTTGAAGGCGGCCTCGGAGATGTGATGACTGTTCAGCCCGTGCAGACGGTCGACATGCAGCGTGATCCCGCCATTGGTCGCGAAGGCCTGGAAGAATTCGCGCACCAGTTCGGTGTCGAACGTGCCGATCTTGGCGGTCGGCATCTCGACATTCCAGACCAGGAAGGGCCGGGCCGACAGGTCGAGCGCGGCGCGCACCAGCGCGTCGTCCATCGGCAGCAGGCAGGCGCCATAGCGGCGGATTCCGCGTTTGTCGCCAAGGGCCTGGGTCAGGGCCTGTCCCAGCGCGATGCCCACGTCCTCGACCGTGTGATGATCGTCGATATGCAGATCTCCCGTGGCACGGATCGTCATGTCGATCAGCGAGTGGCGGGCCAGCTGGTCGAGCATGTGATCGAAGAATCCGACGCCCGTCAGGTTGTCATAGGCACCGCTGCCGTCGAGATTGATCTGCACCGAGATGTCGGTCTCGGCGGTCTTGCGAGAGATGGTCGCGCTGCGCATGTCGGTTGTCCTGTCTGATCGGCCCGCTTATAGGCGCAGCGGTCCGCACTTCCAAGCCATCCCGGCATCGCGCGGGTGCGGTTGTGTCCGTCGCGCCGCGGGGGATTGCACCCTTGCTTCCGCCGTGCCAGCGTGTCGCAACCCTGAGACGAGGCCCGCCATGACCACCTGCGTATACATCCAGATCCGCTGCAAGCCCGGCACGACCTACAAGGTCGCCGAGGACATCGCGCTGCGCGAGATCCATTCCGAGCTTTACTCGACCAGCGGCGAATACGACCTGCTGATGAAGCTCTACGTGCCGGCGGAGGCGGATGTGGGCAAGTATATCAACGAGAATCTGCTGGTGATCGACGGGATCGAACGGTCTTTGACCACGATCACCTTCAAGGCGTTCTGAGGCGCTGTTCAGCCGAAGCGGCGCCACCACGGGGCCGCGCCGAAGAGCGGGCAGCCCAGCGTGTCCTGCAGTGCCTTGACCAGGTCTTCGGTGGTCTCCGTCGACACGTATTGACCCCCGGTCCGGTCGGCGAGGCAGCGGGCGACGGTGCGCCCGTCGTCCATCCCGGCGGTGGGCGAATCCTTCCAGGCGAAGAAGCTGCCGCGGACGCGGAAGCCGATGACGTGGACGGTGAGGCCGGGGCCGGTGGCGGCGAGGTCGGCGGCGAGCTGGCAGGGGGCGCCGCCGCAGGTTTCCTTGCCGTCGGTCACGAGGACGATGGCACCGCTGCGATGGCGGTAGTCGAGCGCCACGGCGGCATCGTGCACCGCTTGCGTCAGGGGCGTGTCGCCGTCGGGGCTGAGCGCATCGACGGCGGTGAGGATCGGACCGGTGGCATCGGGGCGGGGCAGGAAGCGCAGATCGACGTTGCTGCAGGCGTCGCGCGGGCCCGGACCATAGACCAGAAGGCCGAGGCGGCGGTGCGGGGTGATGCCGGGCAGGGCGTCGCGCAGGGCCGCGCGGGCGTCCACGATCCGTGGGGCGTCGAGCCCGTTATAGCCCATTTCCGCCATCGAGCCCGAGGCGTCGAAAACCAGCATCGCGTCGTCGGTGCAGTCGCCGCCGTCCTGGGCGGTGCCGCCGGAAGCCCATGAAAACAAGGCACATGCGAGCAGAGCCGCGCCTGTCCGTGCTGCTCTCGCTGGGGCCATGATGAGGTCCAAAACCGGTTGCGGGACGCGCCCTGCATGGGGTGCGGGCGCGCGGCCAGTCTGGCATCGCGAAACGCGCCTGTCCATCGCGGCGGGAGCGGCGGCGCTCCACCTTCGCTGGTCTGTCGAGTGTCCGGCTGAAAAATGGAGCGGGCGATGAGATTCGAACTCACGACCCTAACCTTGGCAAGGTTATGCTCTACCCCTGAGCTACGCCCGCGTCCTTGGGTGAGGCGTGAGATATAAACAACCGTCCGGCGCTGCAAGGGGAAAAATGGACCGGATGGCAAAAATTCTCGCCCGTCGGCGCGGCTTTGCGCAACACTCGGGAGCGGAAATGGCGCGGATCGCGCCAAACCGGGTTAACGCCCTTGTTTTGCGGGCCATGGCGGGTGTGCAGCCCGTGCAGACCGCGTGCATACCGCGTGCATACGCGATGTGCCTTTCCGGCGTCCCGGCCCGGGTTAACGCGGCGTGCGGGCGAAAGGGTGAAGAAACCGTGACCGCGCGCGGCGGGATCGCCGGGTCTGACCATTTCGTGAGGCGTCTCGAAACCGGGTGCGGCGTGCGGGCAAGCTGCTAGGGATCGCCGCATCGTTTCATGATCACGAAAGGCCCGACATGCTGAGTCCCCGCAAGAAAACCCCCGACCTGAACCTGCCGACGCTGGATCACGGTGCGTTCGACCTGTCCGCGGACGGATCGGAGCGCGGCACCGTGATCTGTTTCTATCGCGGCCTGCATTGCCCGATCTGCGCCACCTACCTGACCGAGTTCCAGAAGCATGTGGCCGATTTCGCCGACCGCGGGGTCAAGGCCGTGGCGGTCAGTTCGGACGGGGAGGACCGCGCCCGGCAGATGGCCGAGAAGATCGGCGCCGACACCTTGCGGATCGCCTATGACCTGCCGCTGAGCGTGGCGCGGGACTGGGGGCTCTACATCTCGACCTCGCGGGGCAAGACGTCGCTGGGGATCGAGGAACCGGCGCTGTTCTCGGAGCCGGGCCTGTTCATGGTGACGCCGGAACAGACGCTGTATTACGGATCGGTGCAGACCATGCCCTTCGTGCGGCCGCATTTCTCGGAGCTGGTCGGCGCGCTGGATTTCGCCATCGCCAAGGACTATCCGGCGCGCGGCGAATACACCGGCGCGGTGTAGGTCTGCGCAGCCGGGGTCACTTGCGGCGCAGGTAGCCTGCCGAGACGTAGCCCTTGACCGCGCGGGATTCGCGCAGCGACACGAGGCACCAGCGGGTGCCGCCGGTCTGCTGGCAATCGTGCAGGCGCAGTTCGGTGCCATTGGGCAGGCCGAGCAGGATGCGGTAGCCGGTGCCCGGACCGGCCCGCATCTTGAGCATGTCGTCGGTATCGACCCCGGCCACCTCGTGCAGGCCGGCGGCCTGCGCCCCGGCGGGGGCCAGCATGGTGGCCGCAATGAGCGCGGCCAGCGCGGCGGGTAACGCTCGGCGCATGGTGTTCTCCTGTTGTCTGCCTCGCGCGCAGTCTAGGGCAAGGTGGCACGGGCGGGCAATCGCCGAAGTTCATCCGACCCCGGCGCGGATCGGCGCCCGTGGTCGCCATGCTGCGCCGCGGCATTGTGTGCCGTTCTCGCCGGGCGGGGACGGGGATAGGTTGCGGGAATGGTCGCGACGTTCACCCTTCTCTTGCCGCTCGGTCTGCTCATCTGGTCGGTCTATCGCGGCTGGCCGGTTCTGGTGGCCGCGCCGGTGATGGCGCTGTTTGCCGCGGCGCTTGCCGCGGACCCGCTGCTGGCGACGCTGACCCAGCGCTTCATGCCGGCCACGGGCGGCTTCGTCGTGTCCTTTTTCCCGCTGTTCCTGCTGGGGGCGGTGTTCGGGAAACTGATGGAAACCTCGGGTGCGGCGTTGGCCCTGGCCCGGGCGATCGTCGGGCGCATGGGCACAAGGCACGCGATGTCCGCGGTGGTGCTGTCCTGTGCCGCGCTGACCTATGGCGGGGTGTCGCTGTTCGTCGTGGCCTTCGCCATCTATCCCCTGGCGATCGCGCTGTTCACGGCCGCCGGGCTGCCCCATCGCCTGATCCCGGCCGCGATCGCTCTGGGCGCCTTCACCTTTACCATGAGCGCCCTGCCGGGGTCGCCGTCGATCCAGAACGCGATCCCGATGCCGTATTTCGGCACGACCATCTTCGCCGCGCCGGGGCTGGGCCTGATCGCGGGGGCCATCATGGCGTTCGGCGGGCTGTTCTATCTGTCGCGGGTCGCCGGGCCGGTCATGGAGTCCGCAGCGCCGGGGCCCATGCCCGACGCGGAGGTCGACGCCGCCGATCTGCCATCGGTCTGGTTGGCGCTGGCGCCGATCCTGACGGTCTTCGTGTCGAACCTGGTTCTTGCGGAGCTTGCGCTGCCGCGTCTCGATCTGGGCTTTCTCGCCGACCCCGCGTGGGGGGGCGTGATGCCGTCGCAGGTGATCGGGGTCTGGGCGCTGATCGGTGCGCTGACGATGGCGATCCTTCTTCTGCTGGTGCTGAGCTGGCGGCGATTGCAGGCCCCGCGCCGGACGCTGGCCGAGGGGGCGGAGGCCGCGCTGGTTCCCCTGTTCAACACCGCGACGCTGGTCGGGTTCGGCGCGGTCGTGGCGGCCCTGCCGGCCTTTTCGGCGCTGAGCGCGATGCTGGAAGACATCCCCGGTGGCGCGCTGACGGGGCTTGCGGCCTCGGCGAGCCTGTTGGCGGGGATCACGGGGTCGGCCTCGGGCGGGATGTCGATCGCGTTGGACGCGATGGGGGCGCATTACCTGGACATGGCCGTGGCGGACGGCACGGACCCGGAGGCGTTGCATCGGATCGTGGTGCTGGCGACAGGGGGGCTGGATGCCTTGCCGCATAACGGGGCGGTGGTGACGCTTCTGGGGATCGCCGGGCTGAGCCATCGCGAGGCCTATGGCCCGATCTTCGTCGTCGCGGTGGCCATTCCGGTCGCGGCCCTGGCGGCGGCGCTGGTGCTGGCGTCGTGGGGCGGCGGCTTCTAGCCGCCGCGACGGCGCCCGCATTGGCCGCCGGGCCCGGGACGGCCCGGCACCCGACCCGCCGATCGCCGGGCAGATCGCCGGTCAGGCCCGCATCACTCCAGTTCGATCAACAGGTCCTTGGCGTCGATCTGGCCGCCGGGCTGGACGTGGACGGCCTTGACCGTCGCGTCGTGGTCGGCGTGCAGGCCGGTTTCCATCTTCATCGCCTCGATGGTGAGCAAGAGGTCGCCCTGCTTGACGGCGGCGCCGGGCTGGACCGCGACCGAGGCGACCACGCCCGGCATCGGCGCGCCGACATGGTGGCTGTTGGTCGGGTCGGCCTTGGGGCGCTGGGCGGTCGAGGCCTTGACCTTGCGGTCGGGCACGCGGATCACGCGGGGCTGGCCGTTGAGTTCGAAGAACACCTTGACCTCGCCGTCCTCGCTGGTTTCGCTGATCGCCTGCATGCGGATTTCCAGCGTCTTGCCGGGGTCGATCTCGGCGCTGATCTCGTCGCCGGGCTGCATGCCGTAGAAGAAGGTCGTCGTGGGCAGGGTGCGCACGGGCCCGTATTGGCGGTGGCGGCCCATGTAGTCGAGGAACACCTTGGGATACATGAGGTAGCCGTTCAGGTCCTCGTCATCGACCTCCTTGCCCTCCATCTCGGCGCTGACCGCGGCGCGGGTCGCTTCGAGGTCGACGGGGGGCAGGTGTTTGCCGGGACGTTCCATGTTGGGGCTTTCGCCCTTGAGCACCTTGGCGACGATCGCCTCGGGGAAGCCGCCGGGCGGGTGGCCCATGTCGCCGCGCATCAGCGCGATGACGCTGTCGGGGAAGGAAACCTCGACATCGGGGTCCTCGACCTCGGCGCGGGTCAGGCCCTGGGAGACCATCATCAGGGCCATGTCGCCGACCACCTTTGACGATGGCGTGACCTTGGGGATGTCGCCGAACATCTGGTTCACGTCAGCATAGGTCTGGGCGACCTCGTGCCAGCGGTCTTCCAGCCCGAGGCTGCGGGCCTGGGCCTTGAGGTTGGTGAACTGCCCGCCGGGCATCTCGTGCAGGTAGACCTCGGAATTGGGCGCCTGCAGGCCCGACTCAAAAGCGGTGTATTGCGCGCGCACCTGTTCCCAGTAGTCGCTGATCTCGCGGATCGCGCTGATATCCAGCCCGGTGTCCCGGTCGGTGCGGCGCAGCGCCTCGACCACCGAGCCGAGCGTCGGTTGCGAGGTGTTGCCCGAGAGCGCGTCCATCGCGCAGTCGACCGCGTCCACCCCGGCCTCGCTCGCGGCGAGGATGGTGGCGCAGCCGACGCCGGCGGTGTCATGGGTGTGGAAGTGGATCGGCAGGCCGACCTCTTCCTTCAGCGCCTTGACGAGCGCCTTGGCGGCGGTGGGTTTCAGAAGGCCGCCCATGTCCTTGAGGCCGAGGATGTGGGCGCCGGCGTCGCGCAGCTCCTTGCCGGCCTTGACGTAGTATTTCAGGTCGTACTTGGCGCGGTCGGGATCGTTGATGTCGCCGGTATAGCAGACCGAGCCCTCGCAGAGCTTGCCCGCCTCGAGCACGGCGTCCATCGCCACGCGCATGTTCTCGACCCAGTTCAGCGCATCGAAGACGCGGAACAGGTCGACGCCGGTTTCGGCCGCCTGGCGGACGAATTCCTGCACAACGTTGTCGGGATAGTTGGTGTAGCCGACGCCGTTGCTGCCGCGCAGCAGCATCTGGGTCATCACGTTGGGCATCGCGGCGCGCAGGTCGCGCAGGCGTTGCCAGGGGCATTCCTGCAGGAAGCGATAGGCCACGTCGAACGTCGCCCCGCCCCAGCATTCGACCGAGAAGAGGCCGGGCAGGTTGGTGGCGTAGGCGGGCGCGACGCGGATCATGTCGATGCTGCGCATCCGGGTGGCCAGGAGGCTCTGGTGGCTGTCGCGCATGGTGGTGTCGGTGATCAGCAGCTGGCGCTGTGCCTTCATCCAGTCGGCAACGGCCTGCGGGCCTTGCTGTTCGAGCAGGTTGCGTGTGCCCATCATCGGTTCGGCGTGTTGCCGGGGCGGTTTGGGCAGGCGCAGGTCGAGCGGCGGGCGCGGGCGGTCCTTGACGTCGGGATGCCCGTTCACGGTGATGTCGGCGATGTAGGTCAGGACCTTGGTGCCGCGATCGCGCCGCTTGGTGAACTGGAACAGCTCGGGCGTCTCGTCGATGAAGCGGGTGGTGTAGGTGTTGTTCAGGAAGGTCGGGTGCTTGAGCAGGTTCTCGACGAAGGCGATGTTGGTGGACACGCCGCGCACGCGGAATTCGCGCAGGGCGCGGTCCATACGGGCGATCGCCATCTCGGGCGTCGGGGCCTTGGCGGTGACCTTGGTCAGCAGGCTGTCATAGAACCGGGTGATCACCCCGCCGGCATAGGCGGTGCCGCCGTCGAGCCGGATACCGAGGCCGGTGGCGCTGCGATAGGCGGTGATGCGGCCATAGTCCGGGATGAAGTTGTTCTGCGGGTCCTCGGTGGTCACCCGCGTCTGCAGGGCGTGGCCGTTCAGCGTCACGTCGGCCTGGGTCGGCTTGCCGGTCGCTTCGGCGATGGTCTTGCCCTCGGCGATCAGGATCTGGGCGCGGACGATGTCGATGCCGGTGACCTCCTCGGTCACGGTGTGTTCGACCTGAACGCGGGGATTGACCTCGATGAAGTAGAACTGGCCGTCATCCATATCCATCAGGAATTCGACGGTGCCGGCGCATTCGTAGTTCACGTGCTTGCAGATCTTGTAGCCCAGCTCGCAGAGCTCGGCGCGCTGGGCGTCGTCGAGATAGGGGGCGGGCGCGCGTTCCACGACCTTCTGGTTGCGGCGCTGCACCGAGCAGTCGCGCTCGAACAGGTGATACATGCCGCCATGCTTGTCGCCGAGGATCTGAACCTCGACATGGCGGGCGCGCTGGATCATCTTTTCCAGGTAGCCCTCGCCGTTGCCGAAGGCGGCCTCGGCCTCGCGCCGGCCCTCGCGGACCTTCTCGGCCAGGTCTTCGGGGCCCTGGATCGGGCGCATGCCGCGCCCGCCGCCGCCCCAGGACGCCTTGAGCATCAGCGGGTAGCCGATCTTGTCGGCGTCGGCGCGGATCGTGTCCATGTCGTCACCGAGCACCTCGGTGGCGGGAATCACCGGCACGCCGGCCTCGATCGCCACCCGGCGGGCGCTGGCCTTGTCGCCGAGCGCGCGCATGGTTTCGGCGCGCGGACCGATGAAGGTGATGCCGGCAGCGTCGCAGGCCTCGACGAAATCGGGGTTTTCCGACAGCAGGCCGTAGCCCGGGTGGATCGCGTCGGCGCCGCTCTGCTTGGCGACGCGGATCATCTCGTCGATGGAGAGATAGGCCGCGACCGGCCCCAGGTCTTCGCCGATGCGATAGGCTTCGTCGGCCTTGAAGCGGTGCAGGCCGAGCTTGTCCTCCTCGGCGTAGACGGCGACGGTCTTCTTGCCCATCTCGTTGGCGGCACGCATCACCCGGATGGCGATCTCGCCACGGTTCGCGATCAGGATCTTGGAGAAATCGGTCATTGCTGGTCCTCGGAGCAGACGGTTGGCCAAGGTCTATTCAGTTTGACGCCGTGTCACAACCGAAGACAGCGGCCGCGGCGTCACGGCCGCCCAAAAGCGGGGTTTAATCAAATTTTAACGGCATCGTCGCTAGCTTGGCAGGCACTTTGGATGCAGGACAGGGGGATACGTCATGCAGGCTCTCATTCTGGACGACCGGTACGAACGGCAGGCCCGCCTGACGGCGGCGCTGAGGAAGACCGGTATCCGCACCTTCGCGACCAGCATCGCGCAGGTTGCGGAGACCGCGATCCGCGGCGCCCTGTTCGATTTCATGATCGCGCCGGAACGGGTCAACGGCAAGCTGACCCATTCGCTGTTCCTGCTGGCGGAGTATCGCAACCCGGTGGTGTCCTCGATCATGCTGACCGACCGGTCGGACCCGGACACCGAGGAACTGTTCCTTTTGATCCCGTCGCTGCATTGCCTGCTGGCGCCGGACAGTTCTCCCGAGTTGATCCGCAAGCTGGCCGTGGCGTCGATGGCGGGCGTGACCGACGGGCGGGGGGCGATGGTGCTGCGCCCGTCGATGCGGATCACCGGGGGCGAGACGGCCCGGCCGCGATTCGCGACGCGCCGAGCGGTTGCGCCGGTGCGCGCGGCCTGTCCGGCGGTCGCCTAGGGCGCGAGCGTCACCGGCGCGGGCAGCTGCGCCAGGTCATGGGCGCCGAGCTGGCCCATGTTGGCCTGCATGTCCTTTTTCAGAACGTCGATCACATGCGCCGGGCCGCGCGCGCCGAGGGCGGCGAGCGCGAAGTGGAAGGCGCGGCCGAGCATGACGAAATCGGCGCCCGAGGCGAGGGCGCGCAGGATGTCGAGGCCGCTTTCCACGCCGCTGTCGAAGATCAGCGGCAGTGTCGTGGCGGCGCGCAGGGCGGGCAGGGTCTCGATCGTGGCGGGGCTGCCGTCGAACTGCCGCCCGGCGTGGTTGGAGATCCAGAGCGCATCGACGCCGATCCGTTCCAGCGCCTCGGTATCTTCGGGGCGCATCACGCCCTTGACCAGGAATGGCCCGTCCCAGTGGTCGCGCAGCCATTGCACGTAGCCGAGGTCGGGCGACGTGCGCAGGATATAGCCGATATGGGCGGTCGGGGGCAGGTTGGCCTGCGCGCCCTCGATATACTTGTCGAGGGTGCGCATCCGGGGCATTCCGCCCGTCGCCATGCCCATCGCCCAGGCCGGACGCAGGGCGATCTGCGCCAGCAGGCGCGGCGTCAGGCGCGGCGGCTGGGTGAGGCCCGAGCGGGTCTGCCGCTCGCGGCGGGACGCCATCGGCACGTCGACCGTCAGCACGAGGGTGGAGAACCCGGCGGCGCGGGCGCGCTCGAGCAGGTCGCGGCGGATCTCCTCCTTCTTGGGCGGATACATCTGGAACCAGGCGTGCGGGCCGAGCCACGGGGCCATGTCCTCGGGGCTCTGGCTGGCGACGGTGGAGAGGGTGTAGGGCATCCCCGCCTTGCCCGCCGCCTTGGCCAGCAGCTTTTCGGCATCGGGCCAGATCAGGCCCGACATGCCGATCGGCGCGATGCCGAAGGGCTGCGCGTAGGACTGTCCGAGAAAGGTGGTGGTGAGGTCCGGGTCGATCGCGCCGTGCAGGATCGAGGGCATGAACCCGATCCGGTCCAGCGCCGCGCGGTTGCGCGCCTTGGTGGCCTCGACCCCGGTGCCGCTGTCGAGATACTCCCACACGAATGTCGGCAGGCGCCGTTTGGCGCGCCATTTCAGGTCCATGACGCCGGGGTATGTGCTGTGCAGATCCATGCGTCTTTTGTGGGTCGGGACCGCGCGCGACGCAAGCGCGATTCGGACGGTGCTTTGACGGGTGCCGTGCGCGTGCTAGGCTCGTCGTCATTGCAGACAGATCATTCCCGGGAGTGTTTTCATGAGCATCCAGTCCGCCATTCTCGCCTGTGCGTCCTCGTCGGTGACGGCCAGCGCCGCCTTCGCCGCCTGGCAATCGGTCGCCGACCGGCTGGAGGCGATCGGCATCGACAACGACCTGCGCCGCGCCGCGCTGATCGGGCAATGCGCGCATGAGAGCGCCAGGTTCCGCACCCGGTTCGAGAACCTGAACTATTCCGCCGCCGGCCTCTGGAAGATCTTTCGCAGCCATTTCGCCAACGAGGCCGAGACCCGCCAGTTCGCCGGCCAGCCCGAGAAGATCGCCAACCGGGTCTATGCCGATCGCATGGACAATGGCGGCCCGGCCTCGGGCGATGGCTGGCGCTATCGCGGGCGGGGCTACATCCAGCTGACCGGCAAGTACAACTACCGGATCTATGGCGATTTGCTGGGCGAGGACCTGCTGAACAATCCGGACCGCGCCGCCGACCCGGACATGTGCTGGCTGATCGCCGCGAGCTACATGGCGCGCACGCGGCGGTCGGGCAGGACGCTGCTGGAATGGGCCGATGCCGACGATATCGTGATGGTGACCAAGGGCATCAACGGCGGCATCCACGGGTTGGCCGATCGCGAGTTGCAGACCGGCAAGGCGCTGTCGGCGCTGACCGGCACCGCGAGCACGGCCGAGTGGCAGGCGCTGTTGCTGAACGCGGGGTTCAACCCGGGGCCGATCGACGGGCTGATGGGCGCCAAGACCCGCGCCGCGCAGGAGGCCGCCGCCGCGCATTTCGGCGTGCAGGGCGAGGCCTTGCTGCAGGTTCTGCGCGACGTCGAGTGACTCCGGAACAAGCGGCGAACATCCCTTTTCCTGCGGCGCGGTCTGGTCTAGATTGCGCCCATGAGCAGTTTTGACGAGATGGACGCCTTCGAGGGCGCATCGCTGTCGGCGCGCGCGATGCAGGCGCGGCCGCAGCCCTATCTGGATGGCCTGAACCCGGCGCAGCGCGAGGCGGTCGAGCAGTTGAACGGCCCGGTGCTGATGCTGGCCGGGGCGGGCACCGGCAAGACCCGCGCCCTGACCGCACGCATCGTGCATCTGTTGAACACCGGCACCGCGCGCCCGAACGAGATCCTGGCCGTGACCTTCACCAACAAGGCCGCGCGCGAGATGAAGAACCGCGTCGGCGGGATGCTGGGGCAGGCGATCGAGGGGATGCCGTGGCTGGGCACGTTCCATTCGATCTGCGTCAAGCTGCTGCGCCGCCACGCCGAACTGGCCGGGCTGAAGAGCAATTTCACGATTCTGGACACCGATGACCAGCTGCGCCTGCTCAAACAGCTGGTGGCGGCGGCGGGGATCGACGACAAGCGCTGGCCGGCACGGCAACTGGCGGGGGTCATCGACAACTGGAAGAACCGCGCCCTGACGCCCGACAAGGTGCCCGCCGCCGATGCGGGGGCCTACAACCACAAGGGTGTCGAGCTGTATGCGCAGTACCAGACCCGCCTGCGCGAGCTGAACGCGGTCGATTTCGGCGACCTGCTGCTGCACGTTGTGACGATCTTCCAGCAGCACGAGGACGTTCTGGCGCAATACCGGCGCTGGTTCCGCTATATCCTGGTGGACGAATACCAGGACACCAACGTGGCCCAGTACCTGTGGCTGCGCCTGCTGGCGGGCGGGCACAAGAACATCTGCTGCGTCGGCGATGACGACCAGTCGATCTATGGCTGGCGCGGCGCCGAGGTGGGCAACATCCTGCGCTTCGAGAAGGATTTTCCCGGCGCGCACGTGGTGCGGCTGGAGCAGAACTATCGCAGCACGCCGCATATCCTGTCGGCTGCCTCGAACGTGATCCGCGGCAACGAGAGCCGGCTGGGCAAGGAGCTGTGGACCGAGGCCGAAGACGGCGAGAAGGTGCGCCTGATCGGCCATTGGGACGGCGAGGAGGAGGCGCGCTGGATCGGCGAGGAGATCGAATCGATGCAGCGCGGCACCCGCGGCCTGCGGCCCTTCGATCTGGACGAGATGGCGATCCTTGTCCGCGCATCCCACCAGATGCGTGCCTTCGAGGACCGGTTCCTGACCATCGGGCTGCCCTACCGGGTGATCGGCGGACCGCGCTTTTACGAGCGCATGGAGATCCGCGACGCGATGGCCTATTTCCGCCTCGTCGTCAGCCCCGAGGACGACCTGGCCTTCGAGCGCATCGTCAACACGCCCAAGCGCGGGCTGGGCGACAAGGCGCAGCAGACGATCCAGCAGACCGCCCGCGCCAACGGGGTGAGCCTCCTGGAGGGCGCGCGGCTGGCGGTGCAGGGCGGGCTGATCAAGGGCAAGGGCGGCGCGGCGCTGGGCGAACTGGTGTCGGGGCTGGCGCGCTGGGGCCGGATGACCGGCGATGCCGACATGACCCACATGGAACTGGCCGAGGTGATCCTCGACGAGAGCGGCTATACCGCGATGTGGCAGAACGACAAGACGCCCGAGGCGCCGGGACGGCTGGAGAACCTCAAGGAACTGGTCAAGGCGCTGGAGGGGTTCGAGAACCTGCAGGGGTTCCTCGAGCATGTCAGCCTGATCATGGACAACGAGCAGGAGGGCGACGGCGCGAAGGTCAGCATCATGACGCTGCACGCCGCCAAGGGGCTGGAGTTTCCTGCCGTGTTCCTGCCGGGCTGGGAGGACGGGCTGTTCCCGTCCCAGCGCAGCATGGACGAGAGCGGGATCAAGGGCTTGGAGGAAGAGCGGCGGCTGGCCTATGTCGGCATCACCCGCGCCGAGGAAGTGTGCACGATCTCCTTTGCCGGCAACCGGCGGGTGTTCGGCCAGTGGCAGTCGCAGATGCCGTCGCGCTTTGTCGATGAACTGCCCGAGGCGCATGTGGAGGTGCTGACGCCGCCAGGGCTCTATGGCGGCGGGTATGGCGCGGCGGCGCCCGCGACCGGGGTGCGGTCGGACCTGGCGGAGAAGGCCGCGCGGGCGGATGGCTACAATTCGCCGGGCTGGAAGCGGCTGCAGGCGCGGGCCGGGCAGCGCGGGTTGTCCCAACCCGCCGAGTCGCGCCACACGGTGATCGACATGAACGCGGTCAGCAGTTTCACGTTGGGCGAGCGGGTGTTTCACCAGAAATTCGGCTATGGCGCGATTATCGGCATCGAGGGCGACAAGCTGGAGATCGCTTTCGAAAAGGCCGGGACCAAGAAGGTGGTCGCGCGTTTCGTGTCGGCCAGCGACGACATTCCGTTCTAGCGGGTCCCGGCGCGTGGCGCGTCAGAGCACCGGGCCGATCGTGGCGACCGCGTTGTTCCACATCCGCTGGTAGAGCGGCCAGGCGTGCACGTCGGCGATCTTCACCGGGTCGGACTGGGCGATGTAGTCTTCCTGCCGCGCGATGATCTGGCCGGTCAGGTCATGGTCGTGCAGCAGCAGGTTGCTTTCGTAGTTCAGGTCGAAGCTGCGCAGGTCGAGATTGGACGAGCCGAGGAAGCTGACCTGGCCGTCGATCGTGACGGTTTTCGCATGGAGCAGCCCGCCCTTGAATTCGTGGATCCGGACCCCGGCTTCGAGCAGGCGGCGATAGTTCGAGCGGCTGGCGGCGGCGACGATCTTGGAATCGTTGACCTTGGGCAGGATCAGCCGCACCGCGACGCCCCGGAAGGCGGCGGCGCAGAGCGCCTCGGCGACGATGGAATCGGGCACGAAATAGGGAGTCGTGATCGTCACGCTGTGTTCGGCGGTGGCCATCAGGATCGAGAACAGGTGCGGCGTGGCCTGGCGTCGCTCGGTCGGCCCGTCGCCCATGATCTGCGCCACGAAGCCCGGATCGTGCACCTCCGGCGCCACCCGGAAATCCTCGAGCGTGCCGCCGCAATGGGCGATCCAGTCGCTGGCGAAGAGCAGCTGGTTCTGCGCCACGACGGGGCCCGAGACGCGCAGCATGATGTCGACCCAGGGGGCGTACCTGGCCTTGACCCGGAACTCGGGGTCGGCGCAGTTCTGGCTGCCGCAATAGGTGATGCGTCCGTCGATGATGGTGATCTTGCGGTGGTTGCGCAGGTCGAGCCGGCTTTTCAGCACCGTCATCACCGGGTTGCCGATGGGCAGGGCGATGGCGACCTGCACCCCGGCGTCGCGCATCTCGTTCCAGAGCGGCGAGCCGACGAAGGCGCGCGAGCCCAGCCCGTCGGCCATCACCCGGCAGGTGACGCCGCGCTGCGCCGCGCGCATCAGGGCGCGGGCGGTGTTGGTGCCGGTCTCGTCGTCCAGCCAGATGTAGTAGAGGACGTGGACGTGATGCTCGGCGGCGTCGATATCTTCGATAATCCGCGCCCGCGCGGTGGCCGCGTCGGGCATCAGTTCGGCGGCGTTGCCGGAGAGGGCGGCGAAACCGTTGATCGAGCTGCTGTAGGTGAAGGCCTGGCGATAGCGGTGCGGCACCGCGTGCAACCCGTCGCTGACCTCGCGCATCAGCGCGTCCCGGTGCGCCTGGATGCGCCTCGAGACGGCCGCGATCCGGTCGCTGGCGGTCTCGCCGATGTTGATCTCGCCGAAGAGGAAATAGATCAGCACGCCGGCGAAGGGCAGAACCGCGATCACCAGGAGCCAGGCCAGGCGCGTCGGCGCGGCGAGATCGTCGCGCAGCAGGACACGCACCATCAGGGCGAAGACGATGAGGATATGCAGGGAGAGTGTGAGCATCGGGTCGGTCGGGTGTCCTTGGCCGGGAGCCTGTCCGGGCAGAAAAGATCATTTTCGGATCGGGGACAACCGCAAGCGTACGGGATGCGGAATTCGAAAACGGCGACACCCGGGAGGAGGATAGGTGCCGCCGTTCTCTTCAAACACCGGAACGCAGGGAGGAGGAGAGCGCCCGGTGCATCTTGTCCGGCTTGGGGACCGGTGAAAAAGGCGGCGACATCAGGGAGGAGGAAGATGCCGCCGCGAGCAACAGATCGCCAGGGAGGAGGAGAGGCGACCTGATCTCTGTTGTTCGTTCGTCAGGCCGCGTCGTAGGCGGCCTGGTAGGCGACGCGCTTCAGCATGGACCGGGTCAGGCCCAGGTCGTCGAGCTGCCGTGCGTCCAGTGCCGACAGCTCGTTGTAGGTCTGCCGGTAGAGCCGGTAGCGGTTGAACCGCGTCATGATGTCGGTCAGCCAGGGCGCGGAATGGTGCGCCGTGGCCGGGTTGGTCAGGGTAAACGTTCCCATGATCATATGCCTTCTTTGTCACGCAGCGCCTGTTAGCGCCTCAACTTGAGACTGAAGATAGGCCATTGCTGCAGATGCACAATAGCCCGTGTCTTCAATGCTGCTATGCAGCAATTGCATGGGTGAAGTGGCGCGTTATCAGGCACTTGCCGGTATATTGAACATTTGGGAGTCGCATTTCCGGGCAGTCTGAAATAGGACGCTACGTAATGTGCAAGGCTGCGGGAGAGAACGGCATGGCTGTGACACGGGACCAGATCGAGAGCTGCCTTTCGCGGCTCGTTTTGCCGGATGGCGGCGACCTCGTGGGGCGCGACATGATTCGTGCCCTGACGATCGAGAACGGCGCTGTCCGCTTCGTGATCGAGGCGCCATCGCCCGCGATCGCGCAGCAGATGGAGCCCTTGCGCCGCGCCGCCGAGGCGGCCGTGGCGGCGCTGGACGGGGTGACGTCGGTCAGCGTGGCGTTGACGGCCCATGGCCCGGCGGCGAAACCGGCCGCGCCCAGCCTGAAGATCGGCGGCCACCCGAAGCCGCAGGACGGTCCGACGCGCCCCAGTGGGGTGGATCGCATCCTCGCCATCGGCTCGGGCAAGGGCGGTGTCGGAAAATCGACCGTGTCGGCGAACCTGGCGGTGGCGCTGGCGCGGGCCGGGCGCAAGGTCGGGCTGCTGGACGCGGATATATATGGTCCGAGCCAGCCGCGCATGATGGGCGCGTCCGGGCGTCCGGCCTCTCCGGACGGCAAGACGATCATTCCGCTCAAGGCGCATGGGGTCACGCTGATGTCGATCGGCTTCATGATCGAGGAGGGCAAGGCGGTGGTCTGGCGCGGCCCGATGCTGATGGGTGCGTTGCAGCAGATGCTGGGACAGGTCGAATGGGGCGAACTGGACGTTCTGATCGTCGATCTGCCGCCCGGAACCGGCGACGTGCAACTGACGCTCTGCACCAAGTCGCAGCTCACTGGCGCGATCGTGGTCAGCACGCCGCAGGACGTCGCCTTGATCGATGCCCGCAAGGCGCTGGACATGTTCAAGACGCTGAAGACGCCGGTTCTGGGGTTGATCGAGAACATGTCGATGTTCGTCTGCCCCGATTGCGGCGCGCAGCACGCGATCTTCGGGCAGGGCGGGGTCGCGGCCGAAGCCGAGGCGCTGGGCGTGCCGCTGCTGGGGGCGTTGCCGATCGATCTGGAGACCCGGCTGTCGGGAGACAGCGGGATGCCGGTCGCCCTGGGCGGTGGCGCGATGTCCGAGGCCTATGCCCGGATCGCCGAGCGGCTGATCAAGGGCGGCATGGCCTGAGGGCCACCCACGGGAAATGATGGGACGGGTTGGGCGCCACGGGGTCCTCGAATCGGGATTCCCCGTGATTCCCGGCTGCTTGCAGGGTCTGGGTGCGGAACAAATCAGAAACATATTGACAGCCCGCGCGCCAGAGGCAATAAAATCGGGAAATCGTGGGAAAATTCGGCTTCCCTCTAATCCTACCATATCTAGTGTTGTATGGTGTTGATGTCCGCTAATTATTCCGCTTCTGACCGCTGAATCGTCCCCAGATCTTGTTTTCTTAACGCATCAGAAGCAAGATTTAGGGAGTCGTTAACTAAAAATCCCTTGCCAGACCATGAATTCCCACGGTATCCCTATATCCATCGGATGAGGAAGACAGCAGGGGCAGCAAACGACCCCAAGCCAACGATAAGCAGGTTTCATACAGGCTTCGACTTCATCAGACCAAGAGATCCGGCGCGCGAGCGAGCAGACATCCCCCCAGGTGGCGCGCGCGACTGGACACCCCGCACAGCGGGACGAGGGCGGCGGGTTGATCGGTGGCAGCGGATCAACCCGCCGTTTCCACATCCGGGGGACGGAAAAACGAACGCGGAGCGCGTAATAAGGGGCGAGGCAGTTGGGCCGCAGGTTCAGAGGCGAAAGCCACCACAAGGTGGATGCGAAGGGCAGGGTGTCTATCCCGGCCTCTTTCCGCCGCGTGCTGGAAGCCGGCGACCCGAACTGGCAATCCGGCCTGAACCCCGAACTGGTCATCGTCTATGGCGATCACCGCCGCAAGTTCCTGGAATGCTACACGATGGAGGCGATCGACGAGGTCGATAGCAAGATCGATGCGCTGCCGCGCGGCTCGATGCAGCGCAAGGCGCTTCAGCGCATGTTCCATGGCCAGTCCTTTCCCACCACGGTGGATGAAACCGGGCGGCTGGTGCTGCCCGCCAAGCTGCGCGCCAAGATCGGGCTGGAGGGCGAGGCCTTCTTCATCGCGGCCGGCGACACGTTCCAGATCTGGAAACCCGAGACCTACGAAACCGAAGAATTGGCCAAGGCCGAGGCCTGGTTGGATGAGCAGCCCGATGACTTTGATCCGATGGAATTTCTGGACGACGCCGGAACCGGTGCCGCGTCCGGTGCGTGAGCCGATGGCCGGCGGGGTCAAGCCCGAGGACGCCGGCCCCCATGTTCCCGTTCTGCTGCGCCCCCTGCTGGAGGCGGTCGCGCCGGTCACCGGGACCTGGCTGGACGGCACGTTCGGTGCGGGCGGCTACACGCGCGGCCTGCTCGCGGCGGGCGCGGAGCGGGTGATCGCGGTTGACCGCGATCCTCTGGCCTTCGAGATGGCGGCCGACTGGGCCGAAGCGTTCGGCGACCGGATCGTGATGCAGCAGGGCGTGTTTTCGCAGATGGACGCCTATGCGCAGGATCTCGACGGGGTCGTGCTCGACCTTGGCGTGTCGTCGATGCAGCTGGACCGGGCCGAGCGCGGTTTTTCCTTCATGAAGGACGGTCCTCTGGACATGCGGATGTCCCAGAGCGGGCCGTCGGCGGCGGACCTGGTCAACGAGGCGGACGAGGCGGCGCTGGCCGACATCCTGTTTCACTATGGCGAGGAACGCGCCAGCCGCCGCATCGCCCGTGCCATCGTGCGCGAGCGGACCGTGGCGCCGATCACCTCGACGCTGCAGTTGGTCGGGATCATCGAAACCTGCCTGCCGCGCCCCAAGCCGGGCCAGAGCCACCCGGCGACGCGCAGTTTCCAAGCGCTGCGGATCGCGGTGAACGCCGAGTATGACGAGCTGTTCCGCGGGCTGATGGCGGCGGAGCGCGCCCTGCGTCCGGGCGGCAAGCTGGCGGTCGTGACCTTTCATTCGGTCGAGGACCGCATGGTCAAGCGTTTCCTGACGGCGCGGGCCGGGCAGGGCGGCCGCGCCAACCGCTATGCGCCCGATATCGCGCAGGACGCGCCGCAATTCGCGGTGGCGAGCCGCAAGGCGATCGGGCCGGATGCCGAGGAACTGGCCGTGAACCCGCGCGCGCGCTCGGCCAAGCTGCGCGTGGCGGTGCGCACCGACGCGCCCGCCGGCGAGATCGATGCCCGCAGCATCGGGATGCCGCAGCTGAAGGAGGCGCGCCCATGAGGAGCCTCGCCTTCGTTCTCGCGGCGCTCGCGGTGTTCGGCCTCGCCTTCTGGGCCTATCGGGAAAACTATGCCACGCAGCGCGCGCTGTCGGAGGCCCGCAACCTGCAGCGGCAGATCGGCGAGGCGCAGGAGCGGCTGAGCGTGCTGCGCGCGGAATGGGCCTATCTGAACCGGCCCGACCGCCTGTCGGAACTGGCCGAGATCAATTTCGACCGGCTGGGTCTGCTGCCGCTGCGGCCCGACCAGTTCGGCCGCGTCGACGAGGTGAGCTTTCCGAACCTCTTGCTGTTGCCGCTGATCGGTCCGGTCGACGTGTCCTCGGCCGCCGCCGGTGAGGAGGAGCCGCTGTGATCCGCACGCCGCTGCGCCCGCTGGCCCGCATCCTGTCCGCCCGCGCCAAGGGCGAGAACCCCGACAGCATCGAACGCGAGAACATCCGCCGCCGTCACGAGGACATGCAGGACCGCTCGCGCGCGCGCGCGGAGGGGCGACTGCTGGTGCTGGGGCTGTTCTTCTTCTGCGCCTTCGCGGTGGTCGGCGCGCGGATGGGGCTGCTGGCCACCTCCGAGGCGGTCGAACCGCAGGCCAGCGCCGGGGGCACCGCCATCGCCACCCAGCGGGCGGATATCGTGGACCGGGACGGGCGCATCCTCGCGACGAATTTCGAAACCCACTCTCTCTATGCCCAGCCGCCGCTGATGGTCGATCCGGTCGCCGCGGCCAAGGGGCTGGCCGAGATCTTTCCGGATCTGGACGAAGAGCGGCTGGTGCGCGATTTCACCGGCAAGCGGAAATTTATCTGGATCAAGCGCAAGATCAGCCCCGAGCAGAAACAGGCGGTGCATGACCTGGGCGATCCGGGCCTGCTGTTCGGTCCGCGCGAGATGCGGCTTTACCCGAATGGCCGGCTGGCGGCCCACGTTCTGGGCGGTGCGAGTTTCGGCAAGGAGGGCGTGAGCGCCGCCGAGGTGATCGGTGTCGCCGGTGTCGAAAAGCAGTTCGACACCTATCTGCGCGACCCGGCCAACGGCGCCAAGCCGCTGCAGCTGTCGCTGGACCTGACCGTGCAGGCCGCCGCCGAGGAGGTGCTTCACGGCGGCATGCGGCTGATGAACGCCAAGGGGGCGACCTCGATCCTGATGGATGTGCATACCGGCGAGGTCGTGTCGGTGGTGTCGCTGCCGGATTTCGACCCGAACGACCGCCCGCGCCCGCCGGCGAGCGGCGACGACCCCTCGGTCAGCCCGCTGTTCAACCGGGCGGTCCAGGGGGTCTATGAGCTTGGCTCGACCTTCAAGATCTTTGCCACCGCGCAGGCGATCGACCTGGGGCTGGTCAGCCCGGAAACGGTGGTCGACATCCGCGGCCCGCTGCGCTGGGGAAAATTCCGCATCCGGGATTTCCGTAATTACGGCAACGAGTTGTCGGTGACCAAGATCATCGTCAAGTCCTCCAACATCGGCACCGCGCGGCTGGCCCAGCAGATCGGCGTCAAGCGCCAGAAGGAGTTCATGGCCGCGCTCGGGATGCTCGAAGCGACGCCGTTCGAGATCGTCGAGGCCGCGGGCGGGGCCCCGCTGCTGCCGGCCAACTGGTCCGAGCTGAGCGCGATGACGATTTCCTATGGCCACGGGCTGTCGACCAGCCCGATGCACCTGGCCGCGGGCTATGCGGCGATCGCCAATGGCGGCCACTATGTCGCGCCGACGATTCTCAAGAAGGACGGGCCGCAGTACGGGCCGCGCGTGATGTCCTCGCAGGCGGCGGCGGCCTCGCGGCGGATGCTGCGCCAGGTGGTGACCGACGGCACGGCGAGCCTGGGCGAGGTGCCCGGCTATGCGGTGGGCGGCAAGACCGGCACCGCCGACAAGCCGCGTCCGCGCGGCGGCTACTACGAGAACAAGGTGATCGCCACCTTCGCCACCATGTTCCCGGCACATGATCCGAAATACGTGCTGGTGGTGACGCTGGACGAACCGTCGGAAAACTCCGGCACCGAGCCGCGCCGCACCGCCGGCTGGACCGCCGTGCCGGTCGCCGCCGAGATGATCGGGCGCGTCGCACCGCTGCTGGGACTGAGACCGGATGTTGAACCCGCGACACTGGCTGGTATAACCCTGACCTCGAATTGACGGGGATGGTCACATGAGCAGCGCTGATTCTCCGGTGGCCAAGTCACTCAGCCAGCTTGCATTGACCGCGCGTGGCGGTGCCGACCCGGTGATCACCGGGATCGCGGTGGACAGCCGCGACGTGCGCGAGGGATTTCTCTTCGCCGCGCTGCCGGGCAGCAAGGTACACGGCGGCGAGTTCATCCAGTACGCCCTGCGCATGGGCGCGGCCGCGATCCTGACCGACGAGGAAGGCGCCGCCTTGGCGGAAGCCGAACTGGTGGCCTCGGACGCGGCTCTGGTCGTGAGCGAGACGCCGCGCCAGGCGCTGGCCTTCACCGCGGCGCTGTGGTTCGGCGCGCAGCCCGCCATCATGGCGGCGGTCACCGGCACCAACGGCAAGACCTCGATCGCCAGTTTCCTGCGCCAGATCTGGATCGAACTGGGCCATGCGGCGGTCAATCTGGGCACCACCGGGGTCGAGGGTGCCTGGGCCGCACCGCTGGCCCATACCACGCCCGAGCCGATCACCCTGCATCGCACCCTGGCGCGGGCGGCGGCGCATGGCATCACCCACGCGGCGATGGAAGCGTCGAGCCATGGGCTCGACCAGTGCCGCCTCGACGGTGTCCACCTGACCGCGGCCGGCTTCAGCAATTTCTCGCAGGATCACCTCGACTATCACGACACGTTCGAAGCCTATTTCGCGGCCAAGGCCGGGCTGTTCCGCCGCGTGCTCCCGCCGGAGGGCACCGCGGTCATCAACCTCGACGATGCGCGCGGCCCCGAGATGCGCGCTATCGCCGCCGCACGCGGCCAGCGGGTGATCACCATCGGGCGCGGGCTTGGCGACATCAGCCTGATGGCGCAGCGCTTCGATGCCACGGGACAGGATCTGCGCTTCGTGCATGACGAGCGCGCCTACCAGGCGCGGTTGAACCTGATCGGGGGCTTTCAGGCCGAGAACGTGCTGTTGGCCTGCGGCCTCGCCATTGCCTGCGGCGACGCGCCCGAGGCGGTGTTCGAGACCCTGCCCGATCTCGTCACCGTGCGCGGGCGGATGCAGCTGGCGGCCACGCGCGCCAATGGCGCGGCGGTCTTCGTCGATTTCGCCCACACGCCCGACGCCATTGCCACCGCGCTGGCCGCTTTGCGCCCGCATGTGATGGGCCGCCTGATCGCGGTGATCGGCGCCGGGGGCGACCGGGATGCGAAAAAGCGCCCGCTGATGGGGCGGGCCGCGGCCGAGAACGCCGACCTGGTGATTGTGACCGACGACAACCCGCGCAGCGAGAACCCGGCCCTGATCCGCGCCGCCGTGCGCGAGGGCGCACCGGACGCGACCGAAGTCGGCGACCGGGCCGAGGCGATCCTGCGCGGCGTCGATGCGCTCGGCCCCGGAGACGCGCTGCTGATCGCGGGCAAGGGACACGAGACCGGCCAGATCGTCGGCGACGACATCCTGCCGTTCGACGATGTGGAACAGGCCAGCGTGGCCGTCGCCGCGCTCGACGGGAGGTTCGCATGACGCTCTGGACCGCGGCCGAGGCCGAAAAGGCCACCGGCGGGCGCAGCACGGGCGACTGGAGTGCGACCGGCGTGTCGATCGACACCCGCACCCTGCAGCCCGGCGACCTGTTCGTGGCGCTGACGGCCGCGCGCGATGGTCATGAGTTCGTCGCCGGCGCGCTTCGGACGGGTGCGGCGGCCGCGCTCGTCAGCCGCGTCCCCGAGGGCCTGCCGGCCGATGCGCCGCTGCTGCTGGTGCCCGACGTGCAGGCCGCGCTCGAAGCGCTCGGCCGGGCCGGACGCGCCCGCACCGGCGCCCGCGTGGTCGCCGTCACCGGCAGTGTCGGCAAGACCTCGACCAAGGAAATGCTGGCCCGGATGCTGGGCGATCAGGGCAGCGCCCATGCCAGTGTCGCCAGTTACAACAACCATTGGGGCGTGCCGCTGACGCTGGCCCGGATGCCGCAGGAGACCGATTTCGCGGTGATCGAGATCGGCATGAACCACCCGGGCGAGATCGCGCCGCTGGCCCGGATGGCGCGCCCGCACGTGGCGATGATCACCACCGTCGCCGCCGCCCATCTCGAGGCCTTCGAGTCGATCGAGGGAATCGCCGTCGAAAAGGCGTCGATCCTGGACGGTCTGGAAGCCGGCGGCACCGCGATCCTCAACGCCGATATCGCGCAAAGCACGATCCTGTTCGACAAGGCCCGCGCGGTCGGCGCCAAAGCCATCGGCTTCGGACGCAAGGCGCGCGACTACCGGCTGCGCGACGTGACCGTCCGGGGCGACGCCACCGTCGCCCGCGCCGAGGTCGACGGGCAGGAGGTGATCTTCAAGATCGCGACCGCCGGGCAGCATTTCGCGATGAACGGGCTCGGCGCGCTGGCCGCCTGTGCGGCGCTGGGCGCAGACCCGGCGCTGGCCGCGATCAGCCTCGGGCGCTGGTCGCCCTACAAGGGGCGCGGGGTGCGCGAGCGAATCGTGCTCGATCCCGTCGTCGGCCTCGCGCTGACGCTGCTGGATGATTCCTACAACGCCAACCCGACCTCGATGTCCGCCGCGCTCGACGTGCTGGCCGCGACCCCGGTCGAGTCCGGCCGCCGGATTGCGATCCTCGGCGACATGAAGGAACTGGGCCCCGATGCCGAAGCGCTGCACGCCGCCCTGGCCGAACTGCCGGCGATGGACGCGATAGACCGCGTCTATTGTGTCGGGCCGCTGATGCGGGCGCTTCACGCGGCCCTGCCGGCGGACAAGCGCGCCGGCTGGCACGCCCAAAGCGACGATGTGCCGGCCGCGCTGCGCGGCCGCCTGCATGGCGGCGACGCGGTTCTGGTCAAGGCCTCGCTCAGCATGAACCTCGGCCCGGTCGTTGACGCGATCCGCAAAATGGGCCATGCCGAACACGAACCCGTGACACAAGATGATGAGTAGGACCCGCTGACATGCTCTACTGGTTGACGGCGCTGTCGGACGGGGGGGATGTGTTCAACCTCTTCCGCTATATCACCTTCCGCGCCGGGGGCGCCTTCCTGACCGCCCTGATCTTCGGCTTCCTGTTCGGCAAGCCGCTGATCGAGGTGCTGCGCCGGCGGCAGGGAAAAGGCCAGCCGATCCGCGACGACGGGCCCGAGGGGCACTTCGTCAAGGCCGGAACGCCGACGATGGGCGGATTGCTGATCGTCGGGGCGCTGGTCACCGCGACCCTGCTCTGGGCGCGACTCGACAATCCCTTCGTCTGGCTGGTGCTGTTCGTCACGCTCAGCTTCGCGATCATCGGCTTCGCCGACGATTACGCCAAGGTCAGCAAGCAGAACACGTCGGGCGTGCCCGGCAAGCTGCGCCTGGCGCTCGGGATCCTGATCGCCGTGATCGCGGCCTACTGGGCGGCGGAGTTTCACCCGCCGGAGCTGCAGGGCCAACTCGCGCTGCCGGTGTTCAAGGACACGCTGATCAATCTCGGCTATTTCTACATCCCGTTCTCGGTCTGCGTGATCGTCGGCGCCGCCAACGCGGTGAACCTCACGGACGGGCTCGACGGGCTGGCGATCATGCCGGTGATGATCGCGGCGTCCACCCTCGGTGTCATCGCCTACGCGGTCGGGCGGGTCGACTTCACCGAATATCTCGACGTCCACTACGTGCCGGGAACCGGGGAAATCCTGATCTTCACCGCCGCGCTGTTCGGCGGCGGCCTCGGGTTTCTCTGGTACAATGCGCCGCCCGCGGCCGTCTTCATGGGCGACACCGGCAGCCTCGCGCTCGGCGGCGCGCTCGGGGCCATCGCCATCGTCACCAAGCACGAACTGGTGCTGGCCATCGTCGGGGGACTCTTCGTCGTCGAAGCCCTCAGCGTGATCGTCCAGGTGCTCTATTTCAAATCGACGGGAAAACGCGTCTTCCTGATGGCCCCGATCCACCACCACTACGAAAAGAAGGGCTGGGCCGAGCCGACCATCGTCATCCGCTTCTGGATCATCTCGCTGATCCTCGCGATGATCGGTCTGGCGACGCTCAAGGTGCGCTGATGGCGCCGGCGCTCCCGCCGTTTCATCTTCGGAGAAATACTCCGGGGGAGTCCGCCGTAGGCGGACGGGGGCAGCGCCCCCGCCGGGTCCGGCCATGATTCCGGCGCGCGGGGTCGACGGCGCCCGCGTCGCCCTGCTGGGTCTGGGCCGCTCGGGCCTCGCCGCGGCGCGCAGCCTGCGCGCGGGCGGGGCGGACCCGCTCTGCTGGGACGACAACCCCGACGCCCGCACCCGCGCCGAGGCCGAGGGCTTCGCCTGCACCGACCTGCGCCGCGATGGCGCCTTTGACGAGGTCGCCTTCCTGCTGCTGTCGCCGGGGATCCCGCACCTCTATCCCGCGCCCAACCCGGTGGTTACGGCGGCCCTGGCCGCCGGGGTGCCCGTCGACAACGATATCGGGCTCTTCTTCCGCTCCTTCGCGACGGCCGATTGGGACGGGTTCGACACGACGCCCCGGATCGTCGCGGTGACCGGGTCCAACGGCAAGTCCACGACCTCGGCCTTGATTCATCACATCCTCACCTGCGCGCATCGCCCGGCGCAACTGGCGGGCAATATCGGGCGCGGGGTGCTGGATATCGAGCCGGCCGTCGACGGCGAGGTGGTGGTGCTGGAGCTCAGCAGCTACCAGACCGAACTGGCCCGAGCGTTGACTCCGGACATCGCGGTCTTCACCAACCTGTCGCCCGACCACCTGGACCGGCATGGCGGCATGGGCGGTTATTTCGCGGCCAAGCGGCGTCTCTTCTCCGAGGGCGGTCCCGACCGCGCGGTGATCGGGGTGGACGAACCCGAGGGCCGCTTCCTGGCCGGTCAGATGGCCGAGGGGCCGGCCGACGACCGGGTGATCCGGGTCTCGGTCGCGGGCAAGCTCACCGGCCCGGGCTGGTCGGTGGTCGCGCGCAAGGGGTTTCTCGTCGAGATGCGCAAGGGGCGGCAGGCGGCGTCGATCGATCTGCGCCCGATCACCGGGTTGCCCGGCGTGCACAATCACCAGAACGCCTGCTGCGCCTATGCGACCTGCCGCGCGCTCGGCCTCGCGCCCCGCGTGATCGAGGCGGGGTTCAGGAGCTATCCCGGGCTGCCGCATCGCAGCCAGATCGTCGCGCAGGCGGGCGGGGTGCTCTACGTCAACGACAGCAAGGCGACAAATGTCGACAGTGCCGCCAAGGCGCTGAGCGCTTTTCCGAACATCCGCTGGATCTGCGGCGGGTTGGAAAAGGAGGGCGGGCTGGCCGGGCTCGCGGCGGCGACAGGATCGGTTCTGAAAGCCTATGTGATCGGGCGCGAGGCAGCCGGCTTCGCGGTCCAGCTGAACGTACCGACAGAGATCTGCGGCACGATGGACGAAGCCGTGGCCCGGGCGATGAGCGAGGCCGCGCCGGGCGACACGGTGCTGCTGGCTCCGGCGGCGGCGAGTTTCGACCAGTATGACAATTTCGAGCAGCGCGGCGACGATTTCACCGCGCGGGTCAGGCAGCGGCTGGACAGATAGGGGGCGCTGCCCCCGTCCGCCTGCGGCGGACTCCCCCGGAGTATTGTGGCGAAGATGAAGCGGTGGTGGTCTCGGCGCGGAGTCATCGGCTGGCGAGTTCGGTGCCCGCGGCGTGGCCCGAGGACCAGGCCCATTGGAAGTTGTAGCCGCCGAGCCAGCCGGTCACGTCGACGGCTTCGCCGATCGCGAAGAGGCCGGGGATCTGGCGTGCCTCCATCGAGCGCGAGGAGAGGGCGGCGGTGTCGATGCCGCCGAGGGTGACTTCGGCGGTGCGGTAGCCCTCGCTGCCCGAGGGGGTGAGGGACCAGGCCGAGAGCGTCTCGGCCAGTGCTTCGAGGACCGCGTCGGGTTGATCGGCGAGGCGGCCGGAGAGATCGAGCGTGTCCGAGAGGTGATCGACCAGGCGGGCAGGCAGGTGGCGGGCGAGTTCGGTCGAAAGCCGGCGGCGGCCTTCGCGCTGGCGTTGCGCGCGCAAGGACCGGGCCAGCGGCAAGCCGGGCGTCAGGTCGACCGTGATGTCCTCGCCTTCGCGCCAGTAGGAGGAAAGCTGCAGCACCGCGGGACCGGAGAGGCCGCGATGGGTGAACAGCAGCGCCTCCTCGAAGCTTGCGCGGGTGTTGGACAGGCGGACCGGAAGCGACAGGCCGGAGAGCGCGGCGAAGCGGCCTTCGGGGAAGGTGAGGGGCACCAGCGCCGGGCGGGTTTCGGTGAGCGCGAGGCCGAAGCGTTCCGCGATCTCGTAGGCGAGGCCGGTGGCGCCCATCTTCGGGATCGACTTGCCGCCGGTGGCGAGCACGAGATTGCGGCAGCTTGCGGTCACACGCCGGCCTTCGCGGTCGAGTTCGAGCGAGAAGCCGCTGTCGGTCTTGCGAAAATCGCGCAGCGTCGTCTGCAGCCACAGGTCGGCGCCGGCGCGGTCGATCTCGGCCAACAGCATAGAGACGACCTGTTTCGCCGAGCCGTCGCAGAACAGCTGCCCCAGGGTCTTTTCGTGCCAGGCGATGCGGTGGCGGTCGACGAGGTCGATGAAATCCCATTGCGTATAGCGGGCGAGCGCCGATTTCGCGAAATGCGGGTTTCCCGAGAGAAAATTCTCGGGCCCCGCGTGAAGGTTGGTGAAGTTGCAGCGCCCGCCGCCCGAGATGCGGATCTTTTCGCCCGGGGCGCGGGCATGGTCGATCACCAGCGTGCCCGGCCCGGCATGGGCGGCGCACATCAGGCCGGCGGCCCCGGCACCGAGGATGATCGTGCGATACTCCATTGCGTCCGGGTGGCGCGGATTGCGGCCGAACGCAAGTCAAAGACGCTGGCCTGAGCGCGGTTTTTGCTGTAGCCTCGCATCACAGACCCCGCAAAGGGGCGAGCAGAGGCAAAACGGCGGTAAACCATGACTGAAATGGTGTATGGCGCGGTCCCGGAACGGGGCGGCGAACCTATTCTTCCCAAATGGTGGCGCACGCTCGACAAGTGGTCGATGTCCTGCGTTCTGATGCTCTTCGTCATCGGCCTCCTGCTGGGGTTGGCGGCGAGCCCGCCGCTGGCGGCGCGCAACGGGCTGGAACCGTTCCACTACGTCACGCGGCAGGCGGTTTTCGGCACCGCGGCGCTGATGGCCATGCTGGTGACCTCGATGATGTCGCCGACGCTGGTGCGCCGCCTGTCGGTGCTGGGCTTTCTGGGCGCGTTCGTCGCGATGGCCTTTCTGCCGGTCTTCGGGACCGATTTCGGCAAGGGCGCCGTGCGCTGGTATTCGCTGGGCTTCGCCTCGGTGCAGCCGTCGGAATTCCTCAAGCCCGGCTTCATCGTGGTCTCGGCTTGGCTGATGGCCGCGAGCCAGGAGATCAACGGTCCGCCGGGGCGGACCTGGTCATTCGCGCTGTGCATGGCGATCGTGGCGATGCTGGTGCTGCAGCCGGATTTCGGGCAGGCCTGCCTGATCCTGTTCGGCTGGGGCGTGATGTATTTCGTCGCGGGCGCGCCGATGGTGCTGCTGGTCGGAATGGCCGGGCTGGTGGTGCTGGGCGGCACGCTGGCCTATTCCAACTCGGAGCATTTCGCGCGCCGCATCGACGGGTTCCTGTCGCCGGATGTCGATCCGACGACGCAGCTTGGCTATGCCACCAACGCGATCCGCGAGGGTGGGCTGTTCGGCGTCGGTGTCGGCGAGGGGCAGGTCAAGTGGTCGCTGCCCGATGCGCACACGGATTTCATCGTCGCCGTGGCGGCCGAGGAATACGGGCTGGTCCTCGTTCTCATCATCATCGCGCTTTATGCGAGCATCGTGGTGCGGTCGCTGTTCCGTCTTATGCGCGAGCGAGATCCGTTCATCCGTCTTGCGGGCACCGGGCTGGCCTGCATCTTCGGGGTCCAGGCGATGATCAACATGGGCGTCGCCGTGCGGCTGTTGCCGGCCAAGGGCATGACCTTGCCGTTCGTCAGCTATGGCGGCTCGTCCCTCATCGCCGGGGGCATCGCGGTCGGGATGCTGCTGGCGATGACCCGCAGCCGCCCGCAGGGTGAATTCGCCGACCTGTTGAGGGGCCGCGGGCGATGAACCAGCCGCTGTTGCTGATGGCCGCGGGCGGCACCGGGGGGCACATGTTCCCGGCCCAGGCGCTGGCCGAGGCGATGCTGCACGAGGGCTGGCGGGTGCGCCTCTCGACGGATGCGCGCGGGGCGCGCTATACCGGTGGCTTTCCCCATTCGACCGAGATCACCGAGGTGTCGAGCGCGACATTCGCGCGCGGCGGGCTGGTGTCCAAGGCGATGGTCGCCCCGCGCATCGCCGCGGGCGTTCTGGGAATGGCGCGCCAGATGCGGCGCGACCGGCCCGCGGTGGTTGTTGGATTCGGGGGCTATCCGTCGATTCCGGCGCTTGGCGCGGCGGTGTTGCTGAAACACCCGCGGATGATCCACGAACAGAACGGCGTGTTGGGCCGGGTCAACCAGCTGTTCGCGCCGCGCGTCGCCTGCGTCGCCTGCGGCGTCTGGCCCACCGATCTGCCCGAGGACGCCAATGGCATCCACGTCGGAAACCCGGTGCGCGCCGCGGTTCTGGACCGGGCCGGGGCCTCGTACATTCCGCCGGGCGACTACCCGATGTCGCTGCTGGTGATGGGCGGCAGCCAGGGCGCGCGCATCCTGTCGGACGTGGTGCCGGCCGCCGTCGCGGCCTTGCCCGACGCGATCCGCATCCACCTGCGGGTCAGCCACCAGGCCCGCCCCGAGGACATGGACCGCGTCTCCGAGTCCTATGCCGCGGCGGGCATCTCGGCGGAGGTTCAACCCTTCTTTCACGACGTGCCGCGCCGGATGAGCGAAGCGCAGCTGGTCATCAGCCGCGCCGGCGCCAGTTCGATCGCCGATCTCACCGTGATCGGGCGTCCGTCGATCCTGATCCCCTATGCCGCCGCCGCCGGCGATCACCAGACCGCCAATGCGCGCGGTCTGGTCGAGGCCGGCGCGGCGATCCTCGTTCCGGAAAAAGCGCTTGACGTGTCCGCCCTCGCGGCGCAAATGGCCGCCGTCCTCGGCAATCCGGACGCGGCCCAGCAGATGAGCGCCGCCGCGCTGTCCGCGGGTATCCCCGACGCGACACAGCGTCTTGTTGCCCTTGTCAAGGAATTGGCCGAAAGGACCGACTGACCCATGATGGATGGAAGCCCCCTTATGAATGCCGCGACAAAACTGCCCCTGGATGTGGGCCCGATCCATTTCGTCGGAATCGGCGGCATCGGCATGTCGGGCATCGCCGAAGTGCTGATCAACCACGGCTATACCGTGCAGGGCAGCGACCTGAAGGCCAGCAAGATCACCGAGCGCCTGGCCCATCTGGGGGCCGAGATCTTCGTCGGGCAGGCCGCCGAAAACCTGGGCGCGGCCGAGGTCGTGGTGATTTCCTCGGCCATCAAGTGCGGCAACCCGGAGCTGGACGAGGCGCGCAAGCGTGGCCTGCCGGTCGTGCGCCGGGCCGAGATGCTGGCCGAGCTGATGCGGCTGAAGTCCAACATCGCGGTGGCGGGAACCCACGGCAAGACCACGACGACGACGATGATGGCGGAGTTGATGGTGGCGGGGCATTTCGACCCGACCGTGATCAACGGCGGCATCATCCATGCCTACGGCTCGAACGCGCGCATGGGGCAGGGCGAATGGATGGTGGTCGAGGCGGACGAGAGCGACGGCACCTTCAACCGGCTGCCCGCGACCATCGCCATCGTGACCAATATCGACCCCGAGCACATGGAACATTGGGGCGATTTCGAGAAACTGCGCGCGGGCTTCCACGATTTCGTCAGCAACATCCCGTTCTACGGGCTGGCCGTCTGCTGCACCGATCACCCCGAGGTGCAGGCGCTGGTCGGGCGCATCACCGACCGCCGCGTCGTCACCTACGGCTTCAACGCCCAGGCCGATGTGCGCGCGGTGAACCTGACCTACAGCAAGGGGGTCGCGCATTTCGACATCCAGTTGCAGGCCGAGGACAAGGTGATCGAGGGCTGCAGCCTGCCGATGCCCGGCGATCACAACGTCTCCAACGCCCTGTCGGCCGTCGCGGTGGCGCGGCACCTGGGCATGAAGACCGACGAGATCCGCACCGCGCTGGCCAATTTCGGTGGCGTCAACCGGCGCTTCACCAAGGTGGGCGAGGTCGATGGCGTCACCATCATCGACGATTACGGCCACCACCCCGTGGAAATCGCCGCCGTGCTCAAGGCGGCGCGGCAGGCCTCCGAGGGCCGCGTGATCGCGGTGCACCAGCCGCATCGCTACACCCGCCTGCACAGCCTGTTCGATGATTTCTGCGCCTGCTTCAACGATGCCGACGTGGTCGCCATCGCCGAGGTCTTCTCTGCCGGCGAGGACCCGATCGAGGGGGCCACGCGCGACGACCTGGTGGCAGGGCTGATCCGCCACGGTCACCGCCATGCCCGCGCCATCATGTCCGAGGACGATCTCGAACGGCTGGTGCGCGAACAGGCCAAGCCCGGCGACATGGTGGTCTGCCTCGGCGCCGGCACCATCAGCGCCTGGGCGAACGCCCTGCCGGAGCGGCTGAGGGGCTGATACCTGATGGCAGAGCGGCTCAAGCGACGCATCGGCCCGGCTCTGCTCACCGCGTATGGGGTCGGTGTCATGGTCGGGGCCGGCATCTACGTGCTGGTCGGGGCCGTGGTCGGCGATGCGGGGGTCCATGCCCCGCTGTCCTTCCTGCTGGCGGGTCTGATCGCCGCGCCGACCGCGCTGAGCTATGCCGAATATTCGACACGCCTGCCCGAAGCGGCGGGCGAGGCCGCCTTTGTGGGGCAGGGCCTGAACAGCCAGGCCATGGCGCTGATCGTCGGGCTCGCCATCGTCGCCGCCGGCACGCTGTCGGCGGGCGCGGTGCTGCGCGGCGGGGTCGGCTATCTGACCCATGCCATCGCGATCGATCCGACGCTGGCGATCCTTGTCCTCGGCGCCGCGTTGACGGCGGTCGCGGTGTTCGGCGTTCTCGAAAGCCTCGCCCTGGTCGCGGTGTTCACCGTGATCGAACTCTCGGGCCTCGTGCTGGTGATCTGGGCGGGCCTGGGGGCCGCGCCGAGTCCCGACTGGGCCGCCCCGACCGGGATCGTGTGGAGCGGTGTCACGCTCGGCGCCGTGCTGGCCTTCTTCGCCTTCATCGGGTTCGAGGACATCGTCAACATGGCCGAGGAGACCAGCCGCCCGTCCCGCACCCTGCCGCTGGCCATCCTGCTCTCGCTGGCGATCACCACGGTGATCTATGCGCTGGTCGCGCTGGCGGCGGTGCGCGCCGTGCCGCTGGGCCAGCTCGTGGCGAGCGAAAGCCCCCTGGCGCTGGTCTGGAGCACCGCGCGCGGCGGCAACGGGGCCTTCCTGTCGGCCATCGCGGTCTTCGCCGCGCTGAACGGGGTTCTGGCACAGATCGTCATGGCCAGCCGGGTTCTCTTCGGCCTCGGCCGCCGCACCCCCGCGCTGGCGGTGTTTCACCACGCCAGCCCGCGGTTCGGAACCCCGGTGCTGGCCACGCTGCTGCTGGGGGCCGCGGTGGTGCTGGGCGCGCTCTTCGTGCCTTTCGCGACGCTGGCCGAGACCACGTCCTCGATCCTGCTCGGCGTGTTCGTGCTGGTGAACCTCGCGTTGATCCTGCAGAAACGGCGCGCGCCCGATGCCCCTTTCCGGGTGCCCATGAGCGTGCCGGTCGCCGGGCTGGTGCTGTCCCTGGCGGCCCTGTCCGTCGCGTTGGCGGGGCTGGCCTGATGCGGTGCGCCCCCGTTGCTTCCAAGGAGACTCCATGTCGCTGTCGCTGATCCTCGCCGCGCTCTGGGCGCTGATCGCCAACCTGCTCGCGATGCTGCCCAGCCGGGACAACCACTGGCGCCGCGCCTATGCGCTGATCGTCGTCGGTATTCCAATTCTGGGCTATGTCACCTATGAGAACGGACCGTGGATCGGGCTGGCGGCCCTGCTGGCCGGAATGTCGGTGCTGCGCTGGCCGCTGATCTACCTCGGCCGCTGGACAAAGCGCCAGTTGCAGGACAAGACCACGGCGCGGGACTGATCCCCGCCATCAGACATTGGAGACCCGAATGGACGTCGCCGGAACCATCGCCTACCTGCCTCTCACCGCCATGATCCTGGGCGCCATTGCCGGCCTTCTGGCCGGGCGGTTCCTGACCGGTCGCTGGCTCTGGGCACTGCCGATCCTGCTGTGCCTGGCCGCGCTGGTGCTGATCGTGCGCCTTGCCGCGATTCCCGAGGCCGAGGCCGAATCGGCCTTCGGTCCCTTTGTCTGGCTGACGGGCGGCATCTTCCCGGCGCTCTTCACCGTTGTCATGGGCACGCTGGGCGGGCGCGCCCTGCGCGGCCGGGCGCAGCGGCCGTGAGCGGTGCGCCCGGAACGCTTGCCGTGCGCGGCCGGCTGAGCCCGGGCAAGCCCTTGTCGGAACTGACCTGGCTGCGCGTCGGCGGACCGGCGGACTGGCTCTTTCAGCCCGCCGATGCCGAGGACCTGGCGCAGGCGCTGGTCGCGCTTTCCCCGGAGGTCGCGGTCTTTCCGATCGGCGTGGGGTCCAACCTGATCGTCCGCGACGGGGGGCTGCGCGGTGTCGTGATCCGTCTGGGGCGCGGGTTCAACGCGATCGACATCGCGGGCGATACCGTCACCGCCGGCGCCGCCGCGCTGGATGCCCATGTGGCGCGCAAGGCAGCCGATGCGGGGATCGACCTGACCTTTCTGCGCACCATTCCCGGCAGCATCGGCGGCGCGGTGCGGATGAACGCGGGCTGCTACGGCACCTATCTCGCCGATGTGCTGGTCTCGGCCCGCGCGGTCACGCGGCGGGGCGAGATCGTGACCCTGACACCGGCTGATCTGAACCTGCGCTATCGCCAGTCCGACCTGCCCGAGGGCGCGGTGCTGATCGAGGCGACGCTGCGCGGCCCGGCGGGCGATCCGGCGGAGCTGCACGCCCGGATGGACGCGCAACTGCGCCGCCGCGACGAGACCCAGCCGACCAGGGACCGCAGCGCCGGATCGACCTTCCGCAACCCGGCCGGGTTTTCCAGCACCGGGCGGGCCGATGACGTGCACGATCTCAAGGCCTGGAAACTGATCGACGAGGCCGGCCTGCGCGGGGCGCGCCGGGGTGGCGCGCAGATGAGCGAGAAGCACAGCAACTTCCTCATCAACGCGGGCGGCGCGACGGCCGCCGATCTCGAAGGTCTGGGCGAAGAGGTGCGAAAAAAGGTTTACGATTCCAGTGGGATCACGCTAGAGTGGGAAATCATGCGGGTGGGCGAACCCGCGGATGAACGTTAACCCTTTACCGCGACCCGAACAGGCAAAAAACACGGGCGTGGTGCGCAAAAGGGACCATGAATGACACGGACCAATCAATAAGGTCCGGAAAACATCGAGGCACATGTCGTGGGTCAGTCGAGCAGGACCCCCCGGACAGTGGCGGTATTGATGGGCGGGCCCTCGGCCGAGCGCGAGGTCTCCCTGTCCAGCGGACGCGAATGCGCCGCTGCACTGCGGGGCGAAGGATTTGAAGTCACCGAACTGGACGCGGGCGCGGACCTTTGCGACCGCCTGCGCGCGCTGGCGCCCGACGTGGTCTTCAACGCGTTGCATGGCCGCTGGGGCGAGGATGGCTGCGTGCAGGGCCTGCTGGAATGGCTGCGCATCCCCTATACCCACTCGGGCGTTCTGTCCTCGGCGCTGGCGATGGACAAGCAGCGCAGCAAGGCCGCGTTCCGCGCCGCGGGGCTGCCGGTGGTCGACAGCGTGATCCGTCCCAGGGAAGAGGTCATGGCCGCGCATGTGCTGCCGCCGCCCTACGTGGTCAAGCCGAACAACGAAGGTTCGAGCGTCGGCGTGTACCTCGTGAACGAGGCCGCCAACGGGCCGCCGAAGCTCTCGGAGGACATGCCCGCCGAGGTGATGGTCGAGACCTTCGCGCCGGGGCGCGAGATGACCACGACGGTGATGCGGGACCGCGCCTTGACCGTGACCGACATCCTGACCGACGGCTGGTATGACTACGACGCCAAGTACAAGCCCGGCGGCTCGCGCCATGTCGTTCCCGCCGACATCCCGGACGAGATTTTCGACCTCTGCATGGACTATGCCCTGCGCGCCCACGCGGCGCTGGGATGCCGGGGCGTCAGCCGCACCGATTTCCGCTGGGACGAAAGCCGCGGCGCCGCGGGGCTGATCCTGCTTGAAACCAACACCCAGCCGGGCATGACTCCGACCTCGCTCTCGCCCGAGCAGGCCGAGGCGGTCGGAATCGGCTTCGGGGCGCTCTGCCGCTGGATGGTGGAGGACGCCTCGTGCAATCGGTGAACCCCGTGTCCCGCGACCCCGCCCCCTCGCGCCTGCGCTACCGGATGCAGCGCTGGATGCTGACGCCGGGCATCCGGCTGGGGCTGCGGGTCGGGATGCCGCTGGCGCTGGTCGTCGCCGCCGCCGGCAGCTACCTCGCCGATGCGGACCGCCGCGGCGCGCTTGTGCAGCAGGCCGTCGATCTGCGCGAGAGCCTTGAGCAGCGGCCCGAGTTCCTGGTCGGCGTCATGGCCATCGACGGCGCCAGCGCCGACCTGTCGGACGCGATCCGCGCCGCCGTGCCGCTGGACTTCCCGATCAGTTCCTTCGATCTCGACCTCGAGTCCATCCGGTCCGCCATCGCCGTGCTCGACCCGGTGAAGTCGGTCTCGGTGCGGATCCGTCCGGGCGGCGTGTTGCAGGTCGACGTGGCCGAACGCCAGCCGGTCGTGGTCTGGCGCACCCGCGACGGCATCCGCATTCTCGATGAATCCGGCGCCCGGATCTACCAGATCGAGGACCGCAAGAGCCGCCCGGACCTGCCGCTGATCGCGGGCGACGGCGCCCAGTTCGCGGTGGCGGAGGCGCTTGAGCTCTTCGCCGCGGCCGCGCCGTTGAAAGAGCGGCTGCGCGGCTTGGTGCGGATCGGCGAACGCCGCTGGGACGTGGTGCTGACCCGCGATCAGCGCATCCTGCTGCCGCCGGACGATCCGGTGCGCGCGCTGGAACGCGTGATCGCGCTGAGCGAGGCGCAGGACATGCTGGAACGTGACGTGGCCGTGGTCGACATGCGGCTGGCCGAGCGGCCGACCCTCAGAATGACACCGGATGCCGTGCAGAACTGGTGGCGCATCCGGGACATCAAAGAAAGCGGGCAATGAAATGGCGGATTTCTACCACACACAACGGGCGATGCGGCAGATGCGGCAGCAGGCGATGCAAAGGGGCGTCGTCGCGATCCTCGATGTGGGCAGCTCCAAGACAGCCTGCCTGGTGCTGCGTTTCGACGGCATCGGGCGGCTGAGCGAGGACAACTCGATCGGATCGCTGGCGGGGCAATCGGGCTTTCGCGTCATCGGCGCCGCCACCACCCGCTCGCGCGGGGTGCAATTCGGCGAGATCACCGCGATGCAGGAGACCGAACGCGCCATCCGCACCGCGGTGCAGGCGGCGCAGAAGATGGCCGACATCCGCGTCGATCACGTCATCGCCTGTTTTTCGGGCGCCAATCCGCGCAGCTACGGGCTCGACGCGCAGATCGAGCTCGAAGGGCAGGTGGTCACCGAACACGAGGTCGCCCGCGTGCTGGCCTCCTGCGATGTGCCCGACTACGGCGCGGGCCGCGAGGTGCTGCATGCCCAACCTGTGAATTTCGCGCTCGACAACCGGTCCGGCCTGTCCGACCCGCGCGGCCAGCTCGGCCAGGACCTGTCGGTGGACATGCACATGCTGACGGTGGACGCGGTCGCGGTGCAGAACCTCGTGCATTGCGTCAAGCGCTGCGACCTGGAACTGGCCGGCATCGCCAGTTCCTCCTATGCCTCGGGCATCTCGGCGCTGGTCGAGGACGAACAGGAACTGGGCGCGGCCTGTGTCGATCTTGGCGGCGGCTCGACCGGCGTGTCGATCTTCATGAAGAAGCACATGATCTTTGCCGATTGCGTGCGCATGGGCGGCGACCACGTCACGGCGGACATTTCCATGGGGCTGGCGATTCCGACCGCCAACGCCGAACGGATCAAGACTTTCTATGGCGGGGTGCACGCCACCGGCATGGACGATCGCGAGATGATCGAGATCGGCGGCGACACCGGCGACTATGAACATGATCGCCGCAGGGTCAGCCGGGCCGAGCTGATCGGCATCATGCGCCCGCGCGTCGAGGAGATCCTCGAGGAGGTGCGCGCGCGGCTCGACGCGGCCGGGTTCGAACACCTGCCCAGCCAGCAGATCGTGCTGACCGGCGGCGGCAGCCAGATCCCGGGACTGGACGGGTTGGCCAGCCGTATCCTCGGGCAGCAGGTGCGGCTCGGCCGGCCGCTGCGCGTGCATGGCCTGCCCCAGGCCGCGACCGGTCCCGGCTTTGCCAGCGCTGTGGGCCTGTCGCTGTTCGCGGCGCATCCGCAGGATGAATGGTGGGATTTCGAAATCCCGGTCGATCGCTACCCGGCGCGGTCGTTCAAGCGCGCGGTCAAGTGGTTCCGGGACAATTGGTGACGGGCGCGCCATGGGCTGGTGACAGCCCGCGCGCGTCATGCTAGGCAACGCTCAAAGCTCCCGCAAGAAAGGGGCGCAAAAGGGGATCGAGCAGACCCCCGGACATCAGGATCAAGCCGGTCGAACCGGTGCGCCGCGCGCCCGTTTCACGGCGTGCGACCGGGTGCGTCTTGTGTCTGCCCTTTCGAATCCCGCTATATAAGGGGAGTTTGGCGAAATCCTGCCGGCTGAAGCCGATTTTTCGCCATATTTTGTGGTAATTTGCCGTTTTTTTGATGACGCCCGCAGTCAGCGCCGTTACTATTGAAGCAATTGAGTGACAAGAACGCCCGGAAACGCGGGCAGGCAGCACAGGCGGACATTCCATGACTCTGAACCTTTCGATTCCCGGACAGGACGACTTGAAACCTCGGATCACCGTGTTCGGTGTCGGGGGCGCGGGCGGCAACGCGGTCAACAACATGATCGAAAAGCAGCTCGACGGGGTCGAGTTCGTGGTCGCCAACACCGATGCACAGGCACTGCAGCAAAGCGCCTCGGCCAACCGGGTGCAGCTGGGCGTCAAGGTCACCGAAGGGCTCGGCGCGGGCGCGCGGGCCAGTGTCGGCGCGGCGGCGGCCGAGGAAAGCATCGAGGAGATCGTCGATCACCTCGCCGGCGCGCATATGTGCTTCATCACCGCTGGCATGGGCGGCGGCACCGGCACCGGGGCCGCCCCGATCATCGCGCAGGCCGCGCGTGAACTGGGCGTGCTGACCGTGGGCGTCGTGACCAAGCCGTTCCAGTTCGAGGGCGCCAAGCGGATGCGTCAGGCCGAAGACGGGGTCGACGCGCTGCAGAAGGTCGTCGACACGCTCATCATCATCCCGAACCAGAACCTGTTCCGCCTCGCCAACGAGAAGACCACCTTCACCGAAGCGTTCTCGATGGCCGATGACGTGCTCTACCAGGGCGTGAAGGGCGTGACCGACCTCATGGTGCGTCCGGGCCTCATCAACCTCGACTTCGCCGACGTGCGCGCGGTGATGGACGAGATGGGCAAGGCGATGATGGGCACCGGCGAGGCCGAGGGCGAGGATCGCGCCAAGCAGGCCGCCGAGAAGGCCATTGCCAACCCGCTGCTGGACGAAATCAGCCTCAACGGCGCCAAGGGCGTCCTGATCAACATCACCGGCGGACACGATCTGACCCTGTTCGAACTGGACGAAGCCGCCAACGTGATCCGCGAGAAGGTGGACCCCGAAGCCAACATCATCGTCGGCTCGACGCTCGACACCGATATGGCCGGCTTCATGCGCGTCAGCGTCGTCGCCACCGGCATCGACGCGGTCGATGTCAACGCCGACATCCCGGTGCCGCGCCGTTCGATGTCCGCTCCGCTGCGCCAGACCGTTTCGGTCGAGGACGCACGCGAGGAAGACCAGCAGCGCCAGCCCGAGCCCGCCGTGGCCGAGGTCGCCATGACCGCGGAGGAGCCGACGCTCTTCCCGGGGATGCAGGACGCGGCGTTCGCGCAGTCCGACACCGCGCGCGAGCCCGAGTACGAAACCCGCGACGAGGATGACGGCCTGCCGCCGCCGGCCTACCAGCCCGAGATGCCGCATTTCGAACCGCAGCCCGAAGAGACGCTCGAGGCCGAGCCCGAGCAGTTCGTCGCACCGCGCGCGCCCGCACCGGGCACGCCGTCGCCCGAAACGCTGGTTCGTCTGCAGCATGCGGTGCGCAACGTGCCCAACGCCGGCGGCGCCCGCGCACCCCAGGGCCACGCCCACGCCGGGGGCGAGAAACCCCGCTTCAGCGTGAACTCCCTGATCAACCGGATGACCGGCCATGCGGCTGACACGCCCTCCGAACGCGGCGCACAAACCGTTCGCCAGCAGCCGCCGATGCGTCACAGTGACGTAGCGGAACATCGCGACAGCGAGGCCCAGGGCGATCAGGACCGCATCGAAATCCCCGCGTTTTTGCGCCGCCAGGCCAACTGAAGCGGTCACAATCTGACTGGAAGGGGTCGCCCATGGGCGGCCCCTTTTCATTTGAAAACAATGCCTTGAGCTTTCCGCGGCGGGGTTTCGCCGATCTGTTACATCCATGTTTCAAACGGTTGCAAAGATTGAGTTGAGACATTGCCGGACGCCGCTTAACTGAATTCACGCCAGCCCGGACGAGGTTGGAATGGCAGTAGAGGCATGTTGTGCAAAATACGCTCAAAGCTCCCGTGACGTTCGTTGGCGTCGGTCTGCACAGCGGTGCGCCGGCGACGATGGTCCTGCGCCCGGCGCGCACCGGCTTCGGAATCCAGTTCCGCCGCACGGACATCGAATTGGGCAACGCGCTGATCCCGGCCCGTTGGGACAATGTCGACCGTACCCCGCTCTGCACCCGGCTCGAGAATTCCGCCGGCGCGACCGTCTCGACGGTCGAGCACGTGATGGCCGCACTCGCCGGATGTGGCGTCACCAACGCTCTGGTCGACATCGACGGTCCCGAGGTTCCGATCCTCGACGGCTCTTCCGCCCCCTTCGTGCGCGGCATCATGGCACGCGGCGTGCAGCCCCAGGCCGCGCCGGCCGTCGCGATCGAGATCCTGAAGCCGGTGACCGTCGAAAAGGACGGCGCGCGGGCCAGCCTTCTGCCGTCCGACAGCTTCGAGATCGAATTCCATATCGATTTCGAGGATGCCGCGATCGGCCGACAGTCCAAGCGGCTCGACCTGCGCAACGGCGCTTTCGCGCGCGAACTCTGTGACAGCCGCACCTTCTGCCGCCAGGCGGATGTGGACGCGATGCATGAACACGGGCTCGCGCTCGGCGGCACACTCGACAACGCGGTCGTCGTCGATGGCGCAAAGGTGCTCAGCCCGGGCGGGTTCCGCCACGCGGACGAGGCCGTGCGCCACAAGATGCTCGACGCGCTCGGCGACCTCGCGCTGGCCGGTGGGCCGATTCTGGGCCGCTATGTCGGCGAACGCGCCGGCCACTCGCTGACCAACACGCTGCTGCGCGCCCTCTTCGCCACCCCCGGCGCGTTCCGGTTCGTGACCTGCGACGGCGAAAAGGCCGCCCGCCTTCCGGGGCAGGGCCTTGTCTGGTCCGAAATCCCGCAGGTGGCATGACTGGGTCTGCCGCACACCCTGTGTCGCAGCGGGCTTAAAGGCGTTTTGCACCCGAAACTATTGTGCTAGACCGACCATCAAAGCGGGGGCCACCCCACACAGGCGACGAGGTTAGTCAAACATGATCGGCGGCAAGTCCCGGGCCAGAGTCATCGGTACCGTTCTTCTCCTGTCCGTTCTGGCGGCGTGTGGAGGCACCGGCGCCGACCGGACCGAGTCGCTCGAAGCCTATACCCCCGAGCAGATCTTCGAGCGCGGCGAGTACGATCTCGCCAATGGCAACGAGGACGACGCGGCCTGGTATTTCTCCGAGATCGAACGGCTCTATCCCTATTCGTCCTGGGCCAAGCGGGCGCTCATCATGCAGGCCTTCGCCCATCACCAGGACAAGGACTATCCCAACAGCCGCGCCGCCGCGCAGCGGTTCATCGATTTCTACCCGGCCGACCAGGACGCCGCCTATGCGCAATACCTGCTCGCGCTGTCCTATTACGACCAGATCGACGAGGTCGGCCGCGACCAGGGCCTGACCTTCCAGGCGCTGCAGGCGCTGCGCACGGTGATCGAGGTCTATCCCGACAGCGAATACGCCACCTCGGCGATCCTCAAGTTCGACCTCGCCTTCGACCATCTGGCAGGCAAGGAGATGGAGATCGGGCGCTACTATCTCAAGCGTCAGCACTACACCGCCGCGATCAACCGCTTCCGCGTCGTGGTCGAGGATTTCCAGACCACCAGCCACACCGCCGAGGCGCTTTATCGCCTGATCGAGGCGTACCTGTCGCTGGGCCTGACCGACGATGCGCAGACCGCCGGTGCGATCCTGGGCTACAACTACCGCTCCTCGGAATGGTACGAGGACGCCTATCGCCTGCTGACCAACCAGGGGCTCGAACCCGGGGCGCGTGGCGACAACTGGCTCAGCAGCATCTACCGTCAATCGATCCAGGGCCGGTGGCTCTAACCCGCTCCGGCGGGGCCTCCCGCTTACCGGATGGCATTCATGCTGCGCGCTCTTGATATTCGCGACGTTCTCATCATCGACCGACTCGACCTGGCGTTTCAGCCGGGCCTGAACGTGCTGACCGGCGAGACCGGTGCCGGCAAGTCGATCCTGCTCGAATCGCTGGGGTTCGTACTGGGATGGCGCGGGCGTGCCGACCTGGTGCGGCAGGGGGCAGAGCAGGGCGAGGTCGTGGCCGTGTTCGACCTGCCCGAAGGCCACCCGGCGCACGCGGTTCTGGAGGAGGCCGGTTTGCCGGGCGGGTCCGAACTGATCCTGCGGCGCGTCAATTCCGTCGACGGGCGCAAGACCGCCTGGGTCAATGACCGGCGTTGTTCGGGCGAAGTGTTGCGGTCGCTGTCCGACACGCTCGTGGAACTGCACGGACAGCACGACGATCGCGGCCTGCTCGACCCGCGCGGTCACCGGGCGCTGCTCGACGCCTATGGCGACCTCGACCCGCTGCGCAGCGCGACCCGCGCGGCGTGGTCCGGGCTCAATGCCGCGCGAAAGGCCGTCGCGGCGACCGAGGCCGCGCTGTCCGCCCTGCGTCAGGAGGAGGACTTCCTGCGCCATGCCGTCGCCGAACTTGACGCGCTCGACCCGCAACCGGGCGAAGATGCCGAACTGGATGCCCGCCGCCGCAGCATGCAGGGGGCGGCGCGGATCCGCGACGACGTGGTGCGCGCCTTCCAGCTGCTGGGCAGCGACGGGGCCGAGGGCGCGATGGGCGATGCGCTGCGCTGGCTCGACGGAGTCGCCGACCGGGCCGATGGCACGCTCGATGCCCCCCTCGCCGCGCTCAATCGGGCGCTGATCGAACTGGGAGAAGCGCAGTCCGGCGTCGAAGCCAGCCTGGAGGCGCTCGATTTCGATCCGTCCGACCTCGAGGCGACCGAGGAACGGCTGTTCGCCATCCGCGCCCAGGCGCGCAAGCACGACACGGCGCCGGACGATCTCGCCGGTTTCGCGGACGGCCTGCGCGACCGCCTCGCGGCCCTCGATGGCGGCGATGCCGATCTGGCGCAGCAGCAGGTCGCGCTGCGCACCGCGCAGGCGACCTATGACAGCGCCGCCGACGCGCTGTCGGCGGCCCGGGCCCGGGCCGCTACCGCGCTCGATGCCGCCGTGACGGCCGAACTCGCTCCGCTCAGAATGGAACGCGCGGTGTTCCAGACCGTGCTCAGCCCGGCGGATCCCGGTCCGGACGGGCGCGATACCGCGACCTTCACCGTCGCCACCAACCCGGGCGCGCCGTCGGGCCCGCTCAACAAGATCGCCTCCGGCGGCGAACTCAGCCGCTTTCTGCTGGCGCTCAAGGTCTGCCTCACCGGGGAGGACAGCGGTCTCACCATGATCTTCGACGAGATCGACCGAGGCGTCGGAGGCGCCACCGCCGACGCGGTCGGGCGTCGGCTGGCCGATCTTGCGCGGAACGGCCAGGTGCTGGTCGTCACCCACTCGCCGCAGGTGGCCGCCCGTGGCGCGCATCACTGGCGGGTTCAGAAACAGGTGACCGGGGGGGCGACCCTGACCGATGTGGTGCCGCTGGACGCGGCCGACCGTGTCGACGAAATCGCCCGCATGCTCGCCGGCGACACCCTCACGGACGAGGCCCGCGCCGCCGCGCGCAAACTCCTGACGGGCTGATCGACACGCGCGGGCCACACCCTTCGCCCAATCGCGCGTCTCTCCCAGCCCATTTCGCCGCGCCGCGAAACGAGGCCGCAGATTTGCACCACTCCGGCGTCCAGGCGCGACCGATATGGGCCCTGCGCGGCAAAGAGGGTTCCGGGACGCCCGTGGCTGTCCTAGACAGGGTCCAAAGCTTCACGAGATCCAGATGGACCAGCCCGATCGCCCCTTCCTGTCCCGCTACCTGACGCATGCCGTCACGCGCAGCCGCGACGGCCTGCGCGTTCTGCGTCACCGCGGGCCGAGCCAGATCCAGTTCTGGTTCCTCGCACTCGCCATCGGCATCGGCGCGGGCTTCGCCGCGCTCGGCTTCAGGCTGGGCATCAACGCGCTGCAGGCGGCGCTCTACGGCACCGAGGACGTGCAGAACCTGCACAGTTTCGCCGAGTCCCTGCCGTGGTACCTGATCCTCCTGATCCCGATCGGCGGGGGACTTCTGGTCGGACTGATCCTCCATCGCTTCACCGATGACGGGCGGGTGCGGGCGGTCGCGGACGTGATCGAGGGCGCGGCTCTGCGCGACGGCCGGGTCGAGACCCGCGAGGGATTTGCCTCGATGGCCGCATCGCTGATCACGCTCAGCTCGGGGGGATCGTCCGGGCGCGAAGGGCCGGTGGTGCACATGGCCGGCATGATCTCGACCTGGGTCTGCAACCGCATCCACGCCGACGGCATCACCGGGCGCGACCTGCTCGGCTGTGCCGTGGCGGCGGCGGTCTCCGCCAGCTTCAACGCCCCGATCGCGGGCGCGCTCTTCGCTCTCGAGGTGGTGCTGCGCCATTTCGCGGTCCATGCCTTCGCCCCGATCGTGATCGCCAGCGTCGCCGGTACGGTCATCAACCGGCTGAATTTCGGCGATGTCGCCGAGTTCACCCTGATCACGCCGGGCCCGTTGCAATTCTACGTCGAACTGCCCGCCTTCCTGATCCTCGGCCTGGTCTGCGGGATCGTCGCGGCGGTGCTGATGCGTTCGATCTTCTTCGCCGAGGACGTCGGCGGGGTCATCCAGGACCGTACGGGCCTGCCACGCTGGCTGCGTCCGGCGGTGGCCGGGGCGCTGCTGGGCGGGCTCGCGATCTTCTATCCGCATATCATCGGGGTCGGCTACGAGACCACGCTGTCCGCGCTCAAGGGGCAGATCCTGCTGCACGAAGCGATCGTCTTCACCATGCTCAAGGTCGCCGCCGTGGCGATCACCTTCGGCGGACGCATGGGCGGCGGCGTCTTCTCGCCCTCGCTGATGGTCGGCGCCCTGACCGGCCTGGCCTTCGGCTGGATCGCGACCTCGATCCTGCCCGAGGTCTCCGGCATTCACACGCTCTATGCCTTCGCCGGCATGGGCGCCGTGGCCGCCGCGGTCCTTGGCGCGCCGATCTCGACCACGTTGATCGTCTTCGAACTGACCGGCGACTGGCAGATCGGCCTGGCGGTGATGGTGTCCGTCAGCATGTCGACCGCGCTTGCAAGCCGTCTCGTCGACCGCTCCTTCTTCCTCACCCAGCTCGAGCGGCGCGACATCCACCTCGCCGCCGGGCCGCAGGCCTACCTGCTGTCGATGTTCCAGGCCGGCGGGATCATGCGTGCCAGCGACCACGCGCGCGCCGCCGATCCCGAACGCTGCGCGGCGCTCATCGCCGACGGAATCTGCGTCACCCCGTCCAGCACGCTGGAAACGGCCATGCCGATGCTGGAACGGTCCGAGGACGGGTTCGTGCCGGTCGTGATCCTTGACAAGGACGACGCCACGCCCCGCCTTGTCGGCGCGCTGTTCCACATCGATGCGTTGATGGCCTACAACCGTGCCCTGGCTGCGACGGCAGCCGAAGAGCACTCCTGAAAAACACAGCTGCGCCGCACTCGGGTCGGTTGGGCGTGGTTGCATGTGTCTTGGGGCTCTGCCCCAAACCCCGGAGTATTTGGACGAAGATGAAAACACCGGTCTGGCTGCGTTGTTTCATCTTTGCCGAAATACTCCGGGGGAGTCGCCCGCACGGGCGGCGGGGGCGGAGCCCCCCGTGATGTCGTCAAATGGTGTCTTCGTCAGATCTGCTCGACGGTTACGAGGTCGCCTGTGAAAAACGCGAGGTGATCCTTGATCGCGGCGACAGGGTCGTGTGGGTCTTCGTAGCTCCAGACCGCGTCTTTCAGCGTGGCGGACCGGTTCACGATGTCGAAATAGCGCGCGGTGCCCTTGTGTGGGCAGGTCGTGGTGGTCTCGGACGGGTCGAGCATCGCCATGGCGATGTCTTCGCGCGGAAAATAGACCACCGGGGGAAGGTCGCCTTCGCTGAGTTCGAGGGCATTGGTGCTTTCGCCCAGAACGGCGCCGCCCGAGCGCACCGTCCAGACGCCGCCGAGGCGGCGGATGCGGATGTGATCTGCCATGTTCTGTCCTTCCGAAAAACGAGCGTCGCGGCCTTGTCGATGTGGCCGCGACCGAGAGCCGTGCGCCTCTCAGATCGGCGCGGTCGCCGCATCCAACCACACATTCGCCGCCTTGCCCAGACGCGGGCCGATCTTTTCGCGCACCTCGCGGTGATAGGCGTCAAGCCATGCGCGCTCGTCTGTCGTGAGCCTGTCGCGCAGGATCAGACGACGGTCGATCGGCACGAAGGTCAGCGTTCGCCAGCAGAGCATCTCGCGCTCGGGATCGCCGCCGGGAAGGGCCGGTGCGGCCTGCGCCACCAGCAGATTCTCGATCCTGATGCCGAAGGCACCTTCGCGGTAATAGCCGGGCTCGTTGGAGAGGATCATCCCGGGTTCGAGCGGCACTGTCGACATGCGGCTGAGCCGCTGGGGGCCCTCGTGCACGCTGAGATAGGCCCCGACGCCATGACCGAGCCCGTGGTTGAAATCCTGCCCGGCCAGCCAGAGCGGCATCCGCCCGATGGCTTCGATGTCGCGTCCGGCGAGCCCCCTGGGCCAGCGCAACCGCGACATCGCGATCATGCCCTGCAGCACACGGGTGAAGGCGGCGCGCTCGTCCTCGCCGGGCGTGCCGATGGCGATGGTGCGGGTGATGTCGGTGGTGCCGTCGAGATATTGCCCACCGCTGTCCAGAACCAGCAAATGCCCGTCGGCGAGAACCGAGTCGGTTTCCTCGCTGACGCGGTAGTGCATGATCGCCCCGTTCGGCCCGGTGCCGGCGATGGTGTCAAAGCTGATGTCCTGCAGCGCGTTGTCCTTGCGCCGGCAGGACTCCAGCCGGCTGACGACCTGCGTCTCGCGCAGGCTGCCCGGCGCCTGCGCATCCAGCCAGGCCAGCAGTTCGACCATGGCCGCGCCGTCCCGCAGATGGGCGGCGGCGCTGCCGGCGATCTCGGCCGCGGTCTTGGTGGCCTTGGGCAGGGCACAGGGGTCATTCCCGGCCACGCCCGCCGCGCCGAGCGCGTCCGCCAGCTTCTGCGGCGCGGTGCTGCGGTCATAGCGCACCGGGCCCGCGAGCGCCGCGAGCGCCGGCAGAAGGCTCTCGGGCAGGCACACCGTCACAGCCGGGCCGAGGTGATCCGCAAGGCCGTCAAGCTTGACGGCGGCAATGAACAGATCGACCCGGCCGTCGTCGTGCAACACCGCGAACCCGTGCGCCACCGGGTTGCGGGGGATGTCGCTGCCGCGGATATTCAGCAGCCACATGATCGAGTCCGGCTGGGTCAGCACTGCCGCGCGATGCCCTGCCTTGCGCAGCACTTCCGCCAGTCGCGTGCACTTGGACTCCGCCGTCTCACCCGCGAATTCAATCGGGTGCGGCTTGACCGGCCGCATCGGCGGGGAAGGCTGGTCCTCCCAGATCGCGTCGACCAGGTTGGCGCTCTGCACCATCTCGATGCCCGATCCTTCCAGCGCCCGGGTCCAGCCTTCCACCTCGGCGACCGTGTGCAGCCAGGGGTCGAACCCGACGCGTCCGCCCGAAGGCAACTGGTCGCGCAGCCACTCGGCCAGACCGGTCTCGGGCCACGGCACCGGGGTAAAGACATCGGCCACCTGCGCCTTGACCTGGGTGCGATACCGCCCGTCGACGAAGACCCCTGCGACCGTGCCGAGCGCCGCGCAGAAGCCCGCCGAGCCGGTGAACCCGGTCAGCCAGGCCAGCCGCGCGTCGTGATCGGCGACATACTCGCCCTGATGCGCGTCGGCGCGCGGCACCAGGAACCCGTCGAGCCCGGCCTCGGCCATCGCGGCGCGCAGCCGCGCCAGCCGGGGAGGGCCCTGCTCCGGGCGGGCGGTGACCTCGAATGTCTGGAACATGGCGACCCCTTCACGTCCTGAGATGGGCCGACCCTGTCCCCCGATCCGCGAAAAGTCCAGCACTCTTGCGGTTCTGGCGGGCGCGGCCGGGCTTTGCTAGTCTGTGCCCAACTCAGACCGGGACAGACTATGACCATGATCCGATTTGCCGCGCCGCTCTGCCTTCTCCTCCTGCCCGCCACCGCCTGCGCTGAAAGCAGCGAGGAGCGTGTCGCCCTGCCGGACCTCGCCGCCGACGCGCTGGCCGAGAAGGCCGGCGGCCGCGATCGCGTCAGCGGGCTCGAGCTGTCGGGCAGTTTCCGCAAGGGCGGAACGCAGGCGCTCTGCGCGACCACGAACGCCTATGATGCCAACGGCCATTTCATCGGCTTGACCTATTGGCAGGTCGAGTTCAGCGCCGATGGCACCGCCGTGCGCAACCTGCGCAACGTCACCGGCCTGAACAGCGACTGTTACAGCCGCAGCTACGATCGCTACGGCCGCTGACGTCTAGACGCGCTTGTCGCTCCCGTCCGTCCGCTCCTGCCGTGCGGTCGGCCCGACCTGCATCCAGCCGAGCCAGGGGCGGCGGCACGCGGGGCAGGGACACTGCTGCGGTCCCGGGTCGCGTCTGTGTCTGATATCCGAAATGCTCATGTCTCAAATCCTTTCCGCGCGTCATCCGAAACGGATGGCGCTGCGGGACAGGATCGAAATCCTGCCTGTCCCGCACATCATGGTTAACACATCCGTCGCGACTGATCTGTGATCCGGGTCACACCCGGCGCGTCAACTCGCCTTGCGGATTCCCATGACACGCGCCCGCGCCCGCGGGTCGCTGTCAAACAGCGCCGCCAGCTGCTCGGTCATCGCCCCGGCCAGTTGCTCGACATCGGTGATCGTCACCGCGCGATCATAATAGCGCGTCACGTCATGGCCGATGCCGATGGCCAGCAATTCGACCACCTTGCGCTTCTCCACCATGGCGATCACGTCGCGCAGGTGTTTTTCCAGATAATTCGCCGGGTTCACCGACAGGGTGGAATCATCCACCGGCGCCCCGTCCGAAATCACCATCAGGATCTTGCGCGCCTCGCGCCGGTTCACCATCCGCCGATGCGCCCATTCCAGCGCCTCGCCGTCGATGTTTTCCTTCAGCAGGCCTTCCTTCATCATCAGCCCCAGGTTGGGCCGCGCCCGCCGCCAGGGTGCATCGGCGCGCTTGTAGATGATGTGGCGCAGATCGTTCAGGCGGCCCGGCTGCTGCGGCCGGCCATCGTTGAGCCACGCTTCGCGCGCCAGCCCGCCCTTCCACGCCTTGGTGGTGAAGCCGAGGATCTCGACCTTGACGTTGCAGCGCTCCAGCGTGCGCGCCAGGACGTCGGCGCAGATCGCGGCGATCGAGATCGGCCGCCCGCGCATCGACCCGGAATTGTCCAGCAGCAGCGTCACGATCGTGTCGCGGAACTCGGTATCCTTCTCGACCTTGAAGCTCAGCGGAGTCGTCGGGTTCGCGACGACACGCGCCAGCCGACCGGCATCCAGAATGCCTTCCTCGCGGTCGAACTCCCAGCTGCGGTTCTGCTGCGCCTGCAAGCGGCGCTGCAGCTTGTTGGCCAGCCGCGAGACGGCCCCTTTCAGGGGTTCCAGCTGCTGGTCCAGGTAGGCCCGCAACCGCTCCAGTTCGACCGGCTCGGCCAGATCCTCGGCGGCGATCTCCTCGTCGTGATCGCCCTTGTAGACGCGATAGTTCGGATCGGCGTCCGAAAACGGCTGCGGCGCCGGCGGCTCGAGCGGCGCCTCGCCCTCGGGCATCTCGGCATCCTCGCCCAGGTCCTGGTCGGCCATGTCCTCGGTGCTGACCTGCGCCTGGGACTGGTCCTGCTGATCCTCCTGGCTCTGCTCGGGGTCGGCATCGGCGGACTGGTCGTCGTCGTCCTCGCCGGTGCTGTCGGGCTGCTGGTCGTCCTCGGCGTCGTCCTCGGCCTGGTCTTCCTGATCGTCGTCCTCGCTGTCCGGGTCCTCGCCCAGCTGGTCGCCATAACCAAGGTCCGAGATCACCTGCCGCGCGAACTTGGCGAACTCGGTCTGGTCGGCCAGGATGTCCTGCAGGTTCTCCAGCCGCCCGCCCGCCTGCGCCTCGATGTAACCGCGCCACAGCTCCATCACGTTCTGCGCGCCCGCAGGCATGTCCCGCCCGGTGGCCAGGTGCCGGATCAGGTAGCCCGCCGCCGCCGCCAGCGGCGCTTCGGAGGCATCGCTGATCTGGTCATAGCCCTTGCGCAGCGCCTCGTGGCCGATCTTGGCGTCGATATTGCCCGCCGTGCCCGGCATGTCCCGGGCCCCCATCGCCTCGCAGCGCGCCGTCTCCATCGCCTCGTAGAGATCGCGCGCCATGTCGCCCGGCGGGGCATAGCGCGCATGGGTCCTGTCATTGTGATACTTGCGGTTCAGCGCCAGCGCATCCGCCGTGCCGCGCGCCAGCAGCACCTCCTCCCGCGTCATCCGCCGGCTGACCTGCGGCAGCCGCATCGCGTCGCCCGACAGGCCCGACGGGTCGACCGTGTAGCTGATCGTCAGCTCCGGGTCGTCGGCCATCACCTTGGTGGCTTCGGCCAGCGCCTTCTTGAACGGATCGGCCGGATTGTCGGATTTCTGCGCCATCGCCCTGTCACTCCGCAGTTGCGGCAAAGACGGCAGCAGCGGGCGCCGCGCCCCGCTTCATCTTTGCCCAAATACTCCCGCCGGAGGCGTCACGCCACCGGCGTGATCCCGCGCGCGTCACCCCAGCGCCGTGCTCGCCGCACTTTCCGGCAGTTCCTCGTCGAAACAGCGCTGGTAGAACTCCGCCACCGTCTGCCGTTCCAACTCGTCGCACTTGTTCAAAAAGGACAGGCGGAAGGCATAGCCCACGTTGCGGAAGATCTCGGCGTTCTGCGCCCAGGTGATCACCGTCCGCGGGCTCATCACCGTCGACAGATCGCCGTTCATGAAGGCGGTGCGCGTCAGGTCCGCGACCGTCACCATCTGCCCGACTGTCTTGCGCCCGGCGGCGGTGTTGTAATGCGGCGCCTTGGCCAGCACGATGGCGCTTTCGGCGTCATGGGACAGGTAGTTCAGCGTCGCCACCAGCGACCAGCGGTCCATCTGCGCCTGGTTGATCTGCTGGGTGCCGTGATACAGCCCCGTCGTGTCGCCCAGGCCGACGGTGTTGGACGTGGCGAACAGGCGGAAATACTTGTTCGGCGTGATGATCTCGTTCTGGTCCAGCAGCGTCAGCTTGCCGTCATGCTCCAGCACCCGCTGGATCACGAACATCACGTCCGCGCGCCCCGCGTCATACTCGTCGAACACGATGGCGGTCGGGTTGCGCAAGGCCCAGGGCAGGATGCCCTCGTGGAACTCGGTCACCTGCTTGCCGTCGCGCAGCTTGATCGCGTCCTTGCCGATCAGGTCGATCCGGCTGATGTGGCTGTCCAGGTTCACCCGCACCGTGGGCCAGTTCAGCCGCGCGGCGACCTGCTCGATATGGGTCGATTTCCCGGTGCCGTGATAGCCCTGGATCATCACCCGGCGGTTGTGGCTGAACCCGGCCAGAATCGCGAGCGTGGTGTCCGGATCGAACTTGTAGGTATGATCCACCTCGGGCACCCGCTCGGTGCGTTCGGCAAACCCCTTGACCGTCATCGGCGTGTCGATTCCGAACACGTCGCGGACAGACACGTCCTCCGTCGGCTTCGCATTCATGTCCATCGCACCATCGGCCATGTCCGTCGTCCTTGTCGCTAGCTGGCTTGGGGTTGCCCCCGTGAAACCCGGACGTGGTGCAACATCTGGCGGCCAAGAGCAAGGGGAGCACGCCATAATTCTCGCCGTGCTCCCCGGATCGCGCCGCCTCTGCCGCGCGCCAGGGCGCCGCGCGACGGAGGCGGCACGACCCGTTCGGCCCCGCATCGCCTTGACCTCACCCGCCCGCAGAAGCCAGATCCCGCCGTGTTTTCGCTGTGAGACGAGTATCGGCATGGACGCCGCGATTTTGAGCCTGGCGCTTGGCGCCCTGGTGTATCTGGCCGTCACGGTGGTCAAACGCGGCGCGACCGACGCCCCCCCCGCGTCCCGAGGGGCCGCCGCCACCCCGCAGCCCCGTCCCACGCCCTGTTCGACGCCCGGACACCGCGGCACACGCCGCGCCCGCGCAGCCCACCCCGACCCTGCCGCCGATGCCGCCTGACCGCGTCCTCACCGGCAAGGCCCACGTGATCGACGGCGACACGATCCGGATCGGCAAGACGAAAATCCGCCTGGCCGGCATCGACGCGCCGGAACGCGACATGCCCTGGGGGCAAAAATCGAAATGGGCGATGGTCGCGATCTGCAAGGGGCAGACCATCACCGCACGGCTCGATGGGGAACGCTCCCACGATCGGCTGGTCGGCACCTGTTTCCTGCCCGACGGTCGCGACATCGGTGCCGAGCTTGTCCGCCAGGGGCTGGCGCTCGATTGCGCGCGGTTCTCAGGCGGGACATACCGCTCCCTCGAACCCGAGGGCGCCCGCCGCCGCCTCGCCAACGGCAGGTTCGGCCACGCCTCGATCCGCCTCCGCACCGATATCCGCACCAGGGCCCGGAGCGACTGACGCCCGGACCGTCTTTCATCTTCACAGAAATACTCCGGGGGAGTCCGCCGCAGGCGGACGGGGGCAGCGCCCCCGCGCCGGTCAGTCCTTGAAGTTCCGGCTGGCCTTGATCTGGTCCCAGGCCCAGACGACTTCCTGCAGCTGTTCCTCCTGGCTGCGGTCGCCGCCATTCATGTCCGGGTGCAGCACCTTGATCAGCTTCTTGTAGGCCTTGCGCACCTCGGTCTTGGTCCAGCTGTCCTTGACCTCGAGGATCTCGACCGCGCGCCGCTCGGTCGGCGGCAGACGCCGGCCCGACCCGTTGTTGCGCCCGGGGTTCTGGGTCGCGTTCGCGCCCAGCACCTGGTGCGGATCCTCGATGCCCAGCCGCGCCCAGGCCCGCGCCTCGGGGTCGCTCATCGGCTTGGTGGTGCGTTCCCAGACCTTGTCCTTGGACTGCTGCGCGTTGATCTCGGCCTCGGTGGTGCCGTCGAAGAAATTCCACTTCAGGTTGTATTCGCGCACATGCTGCTGACAGAACCAGTAATAATCGTCCAGCACGTCCGGGGCCTTGGGCGCCCGGAACTTGCCCGGCTCCTCGCAGCCCTCGTGCTCGCATTGCCGCACCGATGTCTCGGACGCGCCGGACATGCTGCGCCGTCCGCGCGGGTTCTTTTTCTTCGCCGACTTGATCGACATGTCGAAGCCAAACGGGTCAGGTTTTGTCATTTCAGATCCCTTCTCGACACATCTTTTCGACTCGGAGCACAGAGTTTAATGTAAGTCTCGACAGATAGAAGAGGGTGCAGCAAAAAAACTGCTGCAAATCGACCAACATGACCGTGACCCAAGACATCACCACCCGACTGGAACAGGCCTTCGCGCCGACCGCGCTGGACGTGGTGGACGACAGCGAAAGCCATCGCGGCCATGCCGGCTACCGGGACGGTGGCGAAAGCCATTTCAACGTGATGATCCGCTCGCCCGCCTTTGCCGGCCAGTCCCGGATCCAGCGTCACCGCGCGGTCCACGCCGCGCTCGGCCCGGACCTGGTGGGGCGCATCCACGCCCTGTCGCTGGACATCGGCGTCTGACGCAGCCCGCGCCACGTCTGCACCAGGGGAGTCTCCCATGCGCCCGTCCACATCGGCCCCGCTGGCCCTGACCGGTCTGCTCCTGGCGGCCTGCGCCGAGGAAAACCCGGCCACCCTGGCCAATCCCGCGGCCACGTTCTGCATCGAAGAGGGCGGCCGATACCAGATCCGCAAGGACGCCGCCGGCGCCGAAACCGGGATCTGCGTGCTGCCCGACGGCACGGAGGTCGACGCCTGGGCGCATTTCCGCGCCAACGCCCCCGCCTGAGCGGGCCTGTCAGCCGCGCTCGTGCCGGTCTTCCACGGCGGTCTCGGGCGCGTCGTCCGCGAGGCCCGGCGCCTCACCCGCATGGCCCGCGCGCTCCTCGGCATCCGGAGACTGCACCGGCACGGCCGCCCCGTCCCCGGCGACCACCGACGGCGCGGGCACGATGGCCGGGGCCGGTGCGCCCGGCGCATCCAGCACCCGCGGCGCATGCGCGTCCCTGTTGGCACCAACCTCGAGCGGCCGGCGGAACACCAGGACGTTGCGCCAGTTCGTCGTGGAGCCGGTCAGCCCGCTGCGTTCCTCGCTCGGCAGCAGTTCGGCGCGCTGGTACTCCCAGCCCGCAGCGCCCATCTCGTTCAACACGGTTTCGACCGACAGGGCAAAACGCCCCTCCGCCGTCTTGACGCCCTTGGCCTTCTGCCCGCGCGCCGGCGCCGGAACCACCTTGTATTCGTATCGCGACATCTGATTTCCCGAAATCCTGCTGCCGGGCACCCTATAGCACCCCGGCGTCAAAGCGCCAGACCCCGCGCTCAGCCCTTGCGCCGGATCCCGACACTGCGCCCGACACGCTCGGGCCGGGGCAGGGTGGCATGGCGCTTCGCCATCGCCGCGACCTTCTCGGCCACGTCGGGCGGAAAGGGCGCGACCTTCGGTCCGCTCATGTCGATATGCAATCCCAGCGCCTCGCCCGTGGCGGCCAGCCAGCCATCCTCGTGGAACAGCTCCTGGTAGGTGTGGAACCGCTTTTCGTCATGGTCGATCAGCTGGAAACTCACCCGCACCCGGTCGCCCTCGTGCAGCTCGCGCACATAGCAGACGTGGAATTCCGCGGTGTAGGTGGTGAACCCCCGGCTTTTGGCATAGTCCGGGCCAAAGCCGAGCTCCGCATAGACCTCGTCGGCACAGCTGTCGAACAACACGTTGTAATAGGCCATGTTCAGGTGGCCGTTATAGTCGATCCAGTCCGGCTTCACCGTCATCAGACTCGACATGAATGGGGCGGCTTGTGTCATTCGCATCTCTTTCCCTTTTTTGCGCCGCGACCCTACCGGCTTTGCCGGGCGCGTCAAACGCCTTTGCATCGGGCACCCGTCCGGCCCCTCTGACAATTGGATCGATCCGGGTCAGTAAACAGTAGGTGATGCGTTAACCTTCTGTTAATGTCTTGACGCGTTCGGGCGGGAACCCGGGCGCGTGTATTTATCGTTTCAAGGGAAGGACTGACCAATGAAAACACTTTTGGCCATCGTGGCGGCCGCGGGCATGAGCCTCGCGAGCGGCGCATATGCCGCGACGCTTCAAGGCACGTTCTACGACACCGGCGGCAACCAGGGCGGCGGTTCGCCGCTGACCAACACCATGACCCTCGCCGAGGCATTCCTCGCGGGCAACCCGACTCCGGACGCGACCTTCCAGTCGACCGGGATCAATTACGGAACGCCGCCAAATTACACGTTCACCGACCTGAACGCGTTCCTTGGGGCCGATGCTGCATCGCTCAACCCGGCCTCGGCCGGCACCATCGACATGCTGGGATCGGTCATCACCATCGCCGGCACGATCAGTGTCGGTGCTGGCAACAACGTGTTCGACGTGTTCAGCGATGACGGCTTCTCGATCAAGGTCAACGGCAGCGAAATCGGCCGCCAGGAAGGTCTGACCGCGCCAAGCAACTTCAGCTTCAACTTCGACGGCGGACTCGGTGGCCTTGCCGATTTCGAGATCACGTGGTTCGAAGGGTCGCGGACCCAGGCTGCGCTCGGCGTCAAGCTGAACGGCGATACGCTGACCGCTGCGGTGCCGCTTCCGGCCGCGGGCTTTCTGCTGATCGGCGCTCTGGGTGGCCTCGCCGCCGTCAAGCGCCGCCGCAAGGCCGCCTGATCCAACGATCCACCGCTGGATGACATGCTGAACGGCGGCTCACGGGCCGCCGTTTTTCCGTCTGCCGGGGCGGCCAGCGTGGCCCCGGCAAGGTGGCTGGCGGTGTCCGCCGGGCGATCTTTAGCGATCACGCCGGCCCGACAGGCTGCACGCGCCGTATGTACGCGATATGCACGCGGTCTGCACGCTCTGCACAGGGGGCTTACAACCCCAGCTTGGCCTGCACGATCTGGTTGACGGCGGCCGGGTTGGCCTTGCCGCCGGTCGCCTTCATCACCTGCCCGACGAACCAGCCGGCCAGCTTCGGGTTGACCTTGGCCTTTTCCACCTGCGCCGGATTGGCGGCGATGATCTCGTCCACCGCGGTCTCGATCGCGCCGGTGTCGGTGACCTGTTTCATCCCGCGTGTCTCAACGATTTCAACGGGATCGCCGCCCTCGGTATAGACGATCTCGAACAGCTCCTTGGCGATCTTGCCGGAGATGTCGCCCTTGCTGATCAGCCCGATGATGCCGCCCAGTTGCGCAGGGCTGACCGGGCTTTCGGTGATGTCGTGATCTTCCTTCTTCAGCCGCCCGAACAGCTCGTTGATGACCCAGTTCGCCGCCAGTTTTCCATCGCGCCCCTCGGCCACCGCCTCGAAATAGGCGGCCGAATCCAGATCGGCCGTCAGCACCGAGGCGTCATAGTCAGACAGGCCGAACTCCTTGATGAAGCGCGCTTTTTTCTCGTCCGGCAGTTCCGGCAAGTTGGCCGCGATGTCATCGACCCAGCCCTGTTCGATCTCCAGCGGCAAGAGGTCCGGGTCGGGGAAATAGCGGTAGTCATGCGCCTCTTCCTTGGAGCGCATCGACCGGGTTTCGCCCTTGTCCGGATCATAGAGCCGGGTTTCCTGCATCACTTCGCCACCGCTTTCGAGGATGGCGATCTGGCGTTTCGCTTCGACCTCGATGGCCTGCTGAATGAACCGCATGGAGTTCATGTTCTTGATTTCGCAGCGCGTGCCGAGATGCGAAAAATCCTGTGTTTCCTGATACTTCTCATACTGACCGGGTCTGCATATCGACACGTTCACATCGGCCCGCAGGTTGCCGTTCTGCATGTTGCCGTCACACGTCCCCAGATAGCGCAGGATCTGGCGCAGCTTGGTGACATAGGCGGCGGCCTCTTCGGGGCCGCGTATGTCGGGGCGGCTGACGATTTCCATCAGCGCGACGCCGGTGCGGTTCAGATCGACAAAGGACATGTTCGGGTCCATGTCGTGGATCGATTTGCCTGCGTCCTGTTCCATGTGGATGCGTTCGATCCGCACAAGCCGCGCGACACCTTCACCCATCTCGACCAGCACCTCGCCTTCGCCGACGATGGGGTGGTAAAGCTGTGAAATCTGGTAGCCTTGCGGCAGGTCCGGATAGAAGTAATTCTTGCGATCAAAGGCACTTACAAGATTGATCTGCGCCTTCAGACCCAGCCCGGTGCGCACGGCCTGTTCGACACAGTATTCGTTGATGACCGGCAGCATCCCCGGCATCGCGGCATCGACGAAGGACACGTTGGAATTGGGTTCCGCCCCGAATTGCGTCGACGCGCCGGAAAACAGCTTGGCGTTGGAACTGACTTGGGCGTGCACTTCCATCCCGATGACCAGTTCCCAGTCGTGTTTCGCGCCTGCGATGGTTTTGACTTTGGGGGCGGTGTAGCTCAGGTCCAGCATGGGTCAGCCTCTTGTCCGTGACCCGCGCGTTCTAGGCCAGCATGCCCTGCGGGGCAAGGGGCGCGGACCTGTCAGAAAAACGAAAAATGCGTGCGTTTGACCGGGATGTCGCGGGTTTGGAACGCGGCTTCTAAGTCGCGATGCGGCGGCACGCATTCAAACGGCAGGTGCACGCGTTTCTCGCCCGTCAGCATGGCGCTGACCCGGACGGAGAAGTCCCAGCGGGTATCAAAGCGCATGTGGTCGATTTCGGCAAGATCCAGCGTGCCCTTGCGCCGCCCGCTGTGCCAGTCCAACTGGTTGTCGTCCAGCCGCACCCCGGCGCTGGGATTGCGATAAAGATCCCCGAGCGCGGGCAGGGTCAGCAGCGCCAGAAGGCCCATCACCCACCAGGCCGCGTCGACCGCAACGATCAGGCCGATCAGACCTGCGTAGACGAGGATCAGAACGCTGAGCGTGCGCCGTGACCGGCCCTGCCGGGTGAAGGTGAACGGCTCGGCCATCAGCGCCCGCCGGAAACATCCAGTACGGAACCGGTGACGTAGCTCGCCTGATCCGACAGTAGGTAGAGTACCGCATCGGCAACCTCTGCCGCCGAGCCGGTGCGTTTCATCGGCACCATGTGGGCCAGCCGTTCGGCGCGGCCCGGCTCGCCCCCCTTGGCGTGGATGTCGGTTTCGATCAGTCCGGGGCGGATCGCATTGACCCGGATGTTGTCTGCCGCGACCTCGTCGGACAGCCCCTTGGTGAACGTGTCGATGGCGGCCTTGGACGCGGCGTAGTCGACGTACTGATTGCCCGACCCGAGCCGCGCGGCGGCCGAGGAAATGTTGACGATCGCACCCCCGTCGCCCTGTGCAAGCATCCGCGAGACGGACTCTTTCGCCACGAGGATCGCGCCGATGACGTTGATGTCGAACATGCGCCGCAGACGCGCATGGGTCAGGTCGGTCACGCGGGCGGTTGCATCGACGACACCGGCGTTGTTGACCAGCGCGTCCAGCCGGCCGAATTCGGCGTCGATCTGCGCGAACAGTGCCGCGATCTGGTCCGGGTCGGCCACGTCGGCCTGACAGGTCAGAACCCGTGCCCCGGCGGCCTTGGCGTCCGCCGCGACCGCCTCGGCCCCGGCGCGATCGCTGTTGTAGGTCACCACCACGTCATAGCCCCGTGTCGCGGCCAGACGGGCCGTGGCGGCCCCGATCCCGGCGCTGGCCCCGGTGACGAGCATCACCTTGCGCATCTACGTCGCCCCTTGAATGCGGGTGATCATTTCGGAGGTGTCACGCGACAGGTCGGGCGTCGCCATGATCCGGTCGAGCTGCGCCTTGATCAGCGCCTGCCGCCCAGAATCGTAGCGCCGCCAGGTCTGAAACGCGCTGCACATGCGCGCCGTGGTCTGCGGGTTCACCGGGTCGAGCCGGATCAGCCAGTCGGCCAGCAGGGCATAGCCCGACCCGTCCGCGGCATGAAAGCCCGCGTGGTTCATCGACAAAGCACCCATCGTGGCGCGGAAGCGGTTGGGGTTCTTCCAGTTGAAATCCGGGTGTTCGGTCAGGGCATGCGCGACCCCGACCGCGCGGTCTGGCGCGGCCTGCACGACCTGAAGGCCGAACCACTTGTCGATGACCAGCCGGTCGTCTTTCCATTGATCATAGAACGCCGCGACTTCGGCTTCGCCCTTTTGCGCGGACAGCAGGCAGGACAGGGCCGACAGTTGCAGCGTCATGTTGTCGGCTTCGGCAAATTGCGCCGCCGCCTGCGCGCCGCCGTCAAGCCGGGTCAGGAGCGCCAGCGCCGCGCCGCCAAGAGCCCGCTTGCCGGTCTGGTTGGGGTCCGGGCGATAGGTGCCGTCGATGCGGCAATCGGCCAGGATGCGCGGCAGCACGTCCTGCGCGTGCTGCGCCAGCGCCTGTTTCAGGGTCTCTCCGGCCTGCCAGATCGCATCCGGATCCGGTGTTACGCCGGTTTCAAAGATCGCAGCTGCCAGTTCCGACTGGCCCGGCTGTGCCAGCATCAGCGCGCGATAGGCGGGATCGAGCGTGTCGTCGCGCAGGACGGCCAACATGCCGTCAAGGTAATCGGCATCCGGCGTTGTGCCCCGTGTCGCCATGCCGGTCAGCGTCGCCCGGGCCAGCGCCCGGCCCGCTTCCCAGCGGTTGAACGGGTCGGTGTCATGGGCCAGCAGGAAGGCACGGTCGGCCGATGTCATCTCGCGGATCAGCACCACGGGCGCGGAAAAACCGCGCAGGATCGACGGCACCGGTTTCGCGGCCAGCCCTTCAAAGGTGAAGCTCTGCGTCGCCTCGGTCATTTCGAGCGTTTCGGTGGCGCGCACTTCGTCGCCGTTGGCGTTCAGCAGCCCCACGTCGATGGGGATGACCAGCGGTTGCGGGTCGGGTGTTGCGGCCGAGGGCGGCGTGGTCTGGGTGAAGGTCAGCGCATATTTGCCGTCGGCCCAGTCTTCGGTCACCGACAGGCGCGGGGTGCCGGCCTGCGCATACCAGCGCGCAAACTGGGTCAGGTCGCGTCCGGTCACATCTTCGAACACCTTCAGCCAGTCCTCGATGGTGCAGGCCTGCCCGTCATGGCGCGCGAAATAGAGATCGAGCGCCTCGGCATAGGCGGCATCGCCGACCAGCCGTTTCAGCATGCCGATCACCTCCGCGCCCTTTTCATAGACGGTGGCGGTGTAGAAGTTGTTGATCTCCTGAAAGCTCTCGGGCCGCACCGGGTGGGCCAGCGGCCCCTGGTCCTCAGGGAACTGGCGGGCGCGCAGGTCGATCACGTCGGTGATGCGCTTGACCGGCGCGCTGCGCATGTCCGAGGTGAACTGGCTGTCACGATAGACCGTCAGCCCTTCCTTGAGGCAGAGCTGGAACCAGTCGCGGCAGGTGATGCGGTTGCCGGTCCAGTTGTGGAAATACTCATGCGCGATGATCGCCTCGATGCGTTCGAAATTGGTGTCGGTCGCGGTTTCGGGGCTGGCCAGCACGGCCGAGGAGTTGAACACGTTCAGCCCCTTGTTCTCCATCGCGCCCATGTTGAAATCGTCGACCGCGACGATGTTGAACACATCAAGATCGTATTCGCGGCCATAGACTTCTTCATCCCAGCGCATGGATTTCTTTAGCGCCTCCATGCCGAAGGCGCATTTGCCTTCATCGCCGGGCCGGACATACAGGTTCAGCGCGACATCCTTGCCCGAACAGGTGGTGAAGCTGTCTGACAGCGCCACCAGATCGCCCGCGACCAGCGCGAAGAGATAGGCGGGTTTGGGCCAGGGGTCGTGCCATGTCGCGCTGTGCTCGCCCGACCGGACCGGGTTGCCGTTGGACAGCAGGACCGGGTGCGGCCCGTTGATCGTCACGGTGAAGACACTCATCACGTCGGGTCGGTCGGGGTAGTAGGTGATCTTGCGAAAGCCTTCGGCCTCGCATTGGGTGCAATACATGCCGTTTGACATGTAGAGCCCTTCCAGCGCCGTGTTGTTCGCCGGGTCGATCTCGACCTCGGCCTCCCAGGTGAAGGGCGCATCCGGCACCGTGCAGGTCAGTCCCGCGTCGGTCACATCCGGCGTGACTGGTGCGCCGTCGATGCGCGCCTCGATCAGCTTCAGGGTCTCGCCATGCAGGAAGAACGTCCGATCCTTGGCCTCCGGGTTCGGTCGAAATGCGATGCGGCTGTGCACGCGTGTCGCGTTGGGGGCCAGATCGAAGACGAGGTGCACCGAATCGACCACGAAGCCGAAGGGCGCATAGTCTTTCAGATAGATGGTCGTGGGGGCTGCATCGCGCATGGGAGTCTCCGGAGCGGAACAATTTCTGCCGGTGGACGTTAGGTTCACAAGAAAGCAGGCGCAACCGATCCCGTCGGTTGCCCGAAATCAACTTGTCAAGGAACAGGAGAGATCATGTCCGCACCGCAGACGAACATCGAAAAGCAGGAACGCCGCCACAAGGGTCCGCTCATCGGCGTTGGACTGGCAGTGGTGGTAGCCATCGTCGGTTACGTGGTCTGGCAGTCGACATTCGAAGCCGAGCAACCCGGCCCCGCGGGTGTGACCGGCACCGAGCAGGCCGCACCGCAAGTGGATCCGAACGCAGGCAATTCCACCGCTCCGGCGGACTGATCTCGACGTCATGAAGCACGCGGCGCTCCGATGGGTGCCGCGTGTTGCCTATTGGAAACTTTCGCTCTAACTGTCCCCCGGCATACAATCGCACACAGGCGAAAAGGGACGGGAATGAGCGACAGAAAGGTGATCGACGGGCTGCAGGTTGCGCCCGAACTTGTGGACTTCATCGACAACAAGGCGCTGCCGGGGACGGGCGTGTCGTCCGAGACATTCTGGAGCGGACTGTCGCGCGTCCTGCACGAACTGGGACCCGAAAACCGCGCCTTGCTCGAGCGGCGCGAGGAGCTGCAGAAACAGATCGACGAGTGGCACATCGCCCGCCGCGACCAGCCCCACGATCACGAGGCCTACACGGCGTTTCTCGAGGACATCGGATATCTGCTGCCCGAGGGCGAGGATTTCGAAGTCGACACCGCCAATGTCGATCCCGAGATCGCGGATGTGGCCGGCCCGCAACTGGTGGTGCCCGTGACCAATGCGCGCTACGCGCTGAACGCCGCGAATGCGCGTTGGGGCAGCCTTTATGATGGTTTTTACGGCACCGATGCCATGGGCAGCCTGCCGCCGGCGGGCGGGTACGACCGCGGTCGCGGCGCACGTGTCGTTGCGCGGGCGCGGGTGTTCCTCGACGAGGCCTTCCCCATCGTCGGCACCAGCCACGCGGACGCGCGCCGTTACCATGTGAATGACGGTGCCCTGCTGGTCGATGACCACCCCCTCGCCAACCCCAAGCAGTTCGTCGGATACCGCGGCCATCCCAAGGCACCCGACGCGGTCGTTCTGGTCAATCACGGCCTGCATGTCGAACTGGTCTTTGACCGCACCCATCCGATCGGCAGCCGCGATCAGGCGGGCCTGGCCGACGTGCGGCTGGAAAGCGCACTCACCGTCATCATGGATTGCGAGGACTCTGTCGCCTGCGTCGACGCCGAGGACAAGGTGCTGGCCTATGACAACTGGCTCGGGCTGATGCAGGGCGATCTGTCGACTACGCTCGAAAAGGGCGGGCGCACCGTGACCCGCGCGCTGAACCCCGACCGCGAGTACACCGCGCCCGATGGCGGCAGCCTGTCGCTGAAGGGGCGCGCGCTCATGCTGGTGCGTGACGTGGGGCACCTGATGACCAACCCGGCAATTCTCGACCGCGACGGAAACGAGACCTTCGAAGGGCTGATGGACGCGATGATCACCGTGATGATCGCGATGCATGACCTCAACTCCGAGGGCGGCAATTCGGTCAAGGGGTCGGTCTATGTGGTCAAGCCCAAGATGCACGGTCCGGACGAGGTCGATTTCGCCGCGCGCACCTTCGACATGGTCGAGGACATCCTCGGCCTGCCGCGCAACACCGTGAAGATCGGCATCATGGACGAGGAACGTCGCACCAGCGTCAACCTCAAGCAATGTATCCGCGCGGCGAAAAGCCGGGTCGCTTTCATCAACACCGGATTTCTGGACCGCACCGGCGACGAGATTCACACGTCGATGGAGGCGGGACCGTTCTCGCGCAAGGACTTCATCAAACGCAAGGACTGGATCGGCGCCTACGAGGATCGCAACGTCGATATCGGGCTCGAATGCGGTCTGCAGGGACGCGCCCAGATCGGCAAGGGCATGTGGGCGATGCCCGACATGATGGAGGCGATGCTGGACCAGAAGATCGCCCACCCGCGTGCCGGGGCGAACACCGCCTGGGTGCCCAGCCCGACTGCGGCGACGCTGCACGCGCTGCACTACCACAAGGTCGATGTCTTCGCCGTTCAGGACAAGCTGAAGGCTGGTGGACGGCGGGCCCATGTTGACGCCGTGCTGAACATCCCGCTGGCCACCTACCGGCGCTGGAGCGATGCGCAGAAGCAGCGCGAGGTCGAGAACAATGCGCAGGGCATCCTCGGCTATGTGGTGCGCTGGATCGACCAGGGCGTGGGCTGTTCCAAGGTGCCGGACATCAACAACGTCGGGCTGATGGAAGATCGCGCCACCTGCCGCATTTCGGCCCAGCACATCGCCAACTGGTTGCATCACGGCGTGGTCAGCCAGGACGATGTGATGACCGCGATGAAGAAGATGGCCGCCGTGGTGGACGAACAGAACGCGGGCGACCCGTTCTATTCGCCGATGGCACCGGGATTTGACGGCATCGCCTTCAAGGCGGCCTGCGATCTGGTGTTCAAGGGCCGCGAGCAGCCGTCCGGATATACCGAGCCGGTGCTGCATGCGCGTCGTCTGGAGCTTAAGGCGGCAGGCTGACGCGACCGGGTTCGAGGGGAACGCCGCGGGTTTTCTATCCCCGGTCCCCCTCGGCGAATTTTCGACCATATGAATGAGGAGTGGGTCATGACGATTTCTTTGCGCCGCGCGCGCACGATCATCCGCAAGGCGCTCGAGAAGTCACGCGAGATGGAACTGAAGCCGATGTCCGTCGTGGTGGTGGACGCCGGCGGGCACGTTCAGGCTTTCGAGCGCGAGGATGGCGCAGCACCGGGTCGTTTCGCGGTCGCGTTCGGCAAGGCGCACGGGGCGGTCATGCTGGGCATGGCAGGCACGGCGCAGATGGCGCGGGCCGAGCAGCAGGCCTATTTCATCGGTGCGATGAACGGGTTGTTCGACGGGCAGTTCGTTCCGGTTCCGGGCGGCGTGCTGATCCGCGACCGCAAGGGCGCGGTCGTGGGCGCGGTCGGCGTGACCGGGGACACCTCGGACAACGACGCCGTGGCGGCGATGGCGGGAATCGAGGCAGTTGGTCTGACCGGAGAGATCTGAGCCGGCCCGAGCGATGCAGGGGGCTTGTCGCCACGAAGCCGGGGTTCTAGGTTGTTCGAAACCGGAACAGGACAGGCAACATCATGGCGCGGCCCATCGTCGGTATCATCGGCAATTCCTACTTGATCAACGATCAGTACCCCGCCCATGCCGGGGGATCGCACAATTCCGAGGCGGTCGCCGACGTGTCGGGCTGCATGCCGCTGCTGATCCCGGCCGATCCGCGTTTCCTGTCGGTGCAGGAGTTGCTGGAGACTTGCGACGGGTTCCTGTTGACCGGGGGCCGGCCCAACGTCCACCCCGAGGAATACGGTGAAGCCGCGACCGAGGCGCATGGCGCCTTTGACCGGGCGCGCGATGCGATCACCCTGCCGCTGGTGCGGGCCTGCGTCGAGCGCGGCCAGCCGTTTTTCGGGATTTGCCGGGGGTTCCAGGAAGTGAACGTCGCGATGGGCGGCACGTTGCACCCGGAAATCCGCGATCTGCCCGGGCGCATGAATCACCGGATGCCGCCTGACGGCACGCTGGAGGAGAAATTCGCGTTGCGCCATAGCGTGCGCCTGACCGAGGGCGGGGTGTTTCATCGGTTGTTCGGCGCGCACGAGGTGATGACCAACACGCTGCACGGGCAGGGGATAAAGACACCCGGGAATCGCGTCATCATTGACGGGGTGACCGACGACGGCACGCCGGAAGCGATCTACATCAAGGATGCGCCGGGGTTCACGCTCTCGGTTCAGTGGCACCCCGAATGGGACGCCGCGAATGACCCGGTGTCGCGGCCTCTCTTCGCCGCGTTCGGCGACGCGGTACGCGCCTGGGCGGCGCAACCCGCGATGAAGAAATCCGCCTGAATCCGATCCTGCGCTTGACCTGCCGCAAGGTAGTGCGTGCTGGGAGCATGTAGATTTCCTCCGACGCGATGAGCCGAGGAGACGCGCGTATGAATATCCTGATCTGTTACGCCACCACCGAGGGGCAGACCCGCAAGATCATGCGGTTCTGCGCCGATGAGATGCTTGCGCAGGGCCACGGGGTCGAGCTTCTGCCGGTGAGTGAGGCCGACCCGATCGATTTCGCGCGCTATGACGCCGCGATCTTGGCCGGATCGGTGCATATCGGCGCCATACAGGAGGAGTTGTGCGACTTCGCAAGCCGGCATCACGCGCGGCTGAACGCGATGCCGACGCTGTTCCTGGTCGTGTCGCTGGCGGCGGCGGGCAAGGACGGCTCGGACCATGCCGAGCTCGACAAGATCGCCGAAGACTTCTGCAACGCCGCGCAATGGACGCCGGGTGCGACGCATCACGTCGCAGGCGCCTTCCGCTTTTCGGAATACGATTTCTTCAAGACTTGGGCGATGCGTTATATCGCGTCGCAATATGGCCAGAAGGTCGATCCGCATTCCGATACTGAATACACCGACTGGGACGCCCTCTCGGCAGTTCTGAAGGGCTGGCCCTATACCGCCTGAGGTCAGATCAGCAGGTCGAAACTCCGGCTGAACGGCAGTTCGCGCGCACGGGTGCCGGTCAGGTCGAACAGCGCATTGCCGAGCGCAGGCATCGCGGGCGGAGTCCCCGGTTCCCCCGCGCCGCCCATATGCGCGTTGGTTTCGAGGATCGCAACCTCGGTGATCGGCGCGGTGTGCATGCGGATCGCCTCGTAGTCGGGGAAGTTCACCTGCTGGACTGCGCCATCGGCAAAGGTGATCTCTTCGAAACACGCGGCGGACAGGCCATAGACCATGCCGCCGACCATCTGCGCTTCCAGGTTGCCACGATCCAGCGCGATGCCGACGTCACAGGCGATCCAGGCCTTGGCGATGCGGATCGTTCCGTTCTCGTCCACCACCTCGATGACCTGAGCGACGGGCGTGCCGAAGCTGTAGGTGAACCCGACGCCGCGCCCGACGCCCTCGGGTGTCTGGCCGGTCCAGCCGGCCATGTCCCGCACGGTCTCGAGCACCTTGGCGCTGGGGGCATGTTCGGCCCGGACAAGCTCGAGCCTGAAGTCCAGCGGATCGCGTCCGGCGGCGTTGGCCATCTCATCGATGAAGGTGTCATGAAAGAAGCCATTGAAGGAGGCACCAACGCTGCGCCAGAACCCGACCGGGATGTCGAGATCCGCGAGGTGGCCGCGGATCCGGTAGTTCGGAATGGCAAATGGCTGGTTGAATGCGCCGTCCACATGAACCTTGTCGGGGCCCGCCGCCGGCAGGCCGACCCAGCGGTTCAACGCCTGCTGGGCCGCTGACTGACCGGCGACCTGCCCATCCAGCATCAGCGCGCTGCCATCCTTGACCGCACCGCGGAACCGGGCCATCGCACCGGGACGATAGAAATCGTGGGTCATGTCCTCTTCGCGCGACCAGGTCAGTTGCACCGGGGTTCCCTGCATCTGCAGCGCGACCCGGGTGGCATAGGCGGCAAAGTCGAGTTCGCCACGGCGTCCGAACCCGCCACCCATGAAGGTGGTGTGGATCGAAACGGCGTCCTCGTCGAGCCCGGCCAGATCGGCGCAGGTCGCGCGCTGGAAGGTGGGCGACTGGTTGCCACACCAGATGTCGAGCGCGTCGCCGGTGTAGAGCGCGGTGGCGTTCATCGGCTCCATCGTCGCGTGGGCGAGGTAGGGCACCTTGTATTCGGCATCGAGCGTCACGGCGCCTTCCGGCAGGGCGGACACGTCGCCCTCGTCGCGCATGGTCGAATTGGCCTTGGTCTCGAATGCCTCTGCAATCCGATCAAAGATCGCGGCGCTGTCGGCGGGGTGGGGCGATGCGCCCCAGGCGATGTCAATTGCATTCGCCGCCTTTTGCGCGAGCCACGTGTTGCGGGCGATCACGGCGACACCGGTGCCGAGGTCGACGATCTTTTCGACGCCGGGCATGGTTTCGGCTTTCGATGCGTCGAAGCCATCCATCGCCCCGCCCAGATGCGGGTTGATCCGGAGGGCTGCAAACTTCATCCCGGGCAGGCGCACGTCGATGCCGAACTCGGCCGTGCCTGTCGACTTGGCCAACATGTCGACTCGCGGCTGTGTATTGCCCAGTAGGCGCCAGTCACGCGCATCGCGCAACGTTACCTCGGGCGGATCGATCGAGGCTGCCTCCACCGCCAGATCGGTATAGGCAAGGCGGGTTCCGTCGGGGGCGATCACATGGCCGTTTTCAGTCTTCAGCTGGTCGCGCGACAGGTTCAGGCGGTTCGCGGCCGCCTGTTTGAGCGTTTCGCGCGCCGTGGCCCCGGCCTCGCGCATCCGGATGAAGCCGTCCTTCATCGAGGTCGAGCCGCCAGTGACCTGAAGATTCGCCAGTTTCCCGAGCACGCCGAGCGCTTCGCCCACCGTGTGCTGGAAATCGGTGATGTCATAGCCCTTGTTGGGCAGCGCATCGGCCACCATGGCGCTGTTGTAATATGCCTTGGCGGCAGGGCCGTGCAGCACGCGCACGTCCGAAAGCGTGACGTCGAGCTCCTCGGCGATCAGCGCGGCCCAGGTTGTATGCACGCCCTGGCCCATTTCGGCGCGGGGCGAGATCAGCGTGATGCCTTGCCGATCGATCAGGACAAACGGGTTGAGCGCGGCTTCGCCCTCGGCGGGCTGCAGCGGATTGGGGGCGGGCTGGCGGACCTTGTAGACGCCGAAGGCGACGCCGCCGACGATGGCGGCCGAGCCGATGAGAAAGGTGCGGCGGGCGATCTTTCCGATGCTGGCCATGATATTACGCCTCCTTCATCTTGGCCGACGCGGTTTTGATCGCGGCCCGGATGCGAGTGTAGGTGCCGCAGCGACACAGGTTGCCCTGCATGGCGTCGTCGATGTCGGCGTCGGTGGGCGTCGGGTTCTCGGCCAGAAGCGCCGCCGCCTGCATGATCTGCCCCGACTGGCAATAGCCGCATTGCGCGACCTGGTGTTCGATCCAGGCCTGCTGCAGCATCCCCAGATTGTCGGGCGCGCCCAGACCCTCGATGGTGGTGACGTCGCCCCAGACATCGGCCAACGCGATTTGGCAACTGCGCACGGCCTCTCCGTCGATATGCACCGTACACGCGCCGCAGGCCGCGACGCCGCAGCCGAACTTGGTGCCGGTCAGTCCGATCTCGTCGCGCAGGACCCACAGCAGAGGGACATCCTCGGGCAGATCGACCTGATGCCGTGTTCCGTTGATCGTCAAACTCGTGGTCATGGCGGTCCTCGCTCTCGCCTTGGCAGGGTTTGACAAAAGTAAAGCAAAGTGTCAGGGTGTCAATGGTCGAATTGACAAAACGGCCTCGAAATGTCAGTGCATGGCCATGAAGGACGATCAGCCCCTGGACAAGCAACAGGCGATCCTGCAATCCGCATGGCAGGCCTTTGCCGCCTATGGCTATCGAAAGACGTCGATGGACGACATAGCACGCGGTGCCGGCATGTCGCGCCCGGCGGTCTACCTGCATTATCGCAACAAGGACGACATCTTTCGCAGCCTCGTCCGTCACTACTATGACACGGCGGCCGAAGCCGTCGCTGCGGTGCTCAAGCGCGAAGCGCCGGCAGAGGTCGTCCTTGCAGACGCGTTTCGGGCGCAGCTGGGCGACACGATCGAGGTGATGCTGACTTCGCCGCACGGGATGGAGTTGCTGGACACCGGACTGGCGACAGCCGCCGATATCAAGGCCGAGGGCGAGGCGCGGCTGGTCGCGCTTTATGCCGCGTGGCTGAAGCGGGCAGAGGTCAATGGGCATATTCGCCTTGACGACACGCCCGAGACCGTCGCCGGAACCATCGCGCTGGCGCTCAAGGGGATTAAGACCGAGGGGCCGGATTTCGCGACGGTCAAGACGCGGCTAACCGTGCTGGCGCAGCTTCTGGGACGGGGGCTGTCCGCGCGCCGCTAAAGATCGGTCCTGAGGTGCCAGAGCTCGGGAAAGAGTTCGACCTCGAGCATCCGTTTCAGATAGCTGACACCGCCGGTGCCGCCGGTGCCGCGCTTGAAGCCGATCACCCGTTCCACAGTTGTGACGTGGTTGAAGCGCCAGCGCCGGAAGTAATCCTCGAGATCGACCAGCTTTTCGGCCAGCTCGTAAAGCTCCCAATGCGTTTCCGGCGCACGGTAGACCTCCGTCCAGGCCGCGATCACCGACTCCTGCGCCGCATAGGGCTGACGTACGTCGCGGTTCAGCACTTCCTTTGGCAAGGGCACGGAAACGTCGAGCACGCGCAGCGCCACGTCATAGAGCGAGGGCTGCTCCAGTTCCGCTGTCAGCAGGGCCAGGATATCGGGACGGTGTTCGTGCGGGCGCAGCATGGCGGGGTTGCGGTTTCCCAGCAGAAATTCGATCTGCCGGTACTGATGCGACTGAAAACCCGAGGACTGCCCGAGCGCCTCGCGAAAGGTGGTGTAGTCGCTGGGCGTCATCGTCCGCAGCACGTCCCACGCGCTGTTGAGTTGTTCGAAGATGCGCGCCACACGCGCCAGCATCTTGAAGGCGGGGCGGGGGCGGGCACCCTGAAGTGCCGCGCGCGCCGCCATCAGTTCATGCAGCGCAAGACGCATCCAGAGCTCGGAGGTCTGGTGCTGGATGATGAAGAGCAGCTCGTCATGGGCATCCGACAGCGGGTGCTGCGCGTCCAGCAGTGTCGGCAAGCGCAGGTAGTCGCCATAGGACATGCGCCCGTCAAAGGACATCTGCGCCCCCTCGCGGGCCGGATCATAGGGGTCTGTCATGGCGTCGCGCCCGTCGGGCGGCTCCGATCACCCGACGTGCTCATGTGACCGCCGCGCGAACGCGGAATTCCGGCCTGTCCCAGAGACGGTCGGTCATGACCTCGGCGATGATCGCGGCGGCAGCGCGTACATCAGCTTCGTCGAGATAGAGCGGCGTGAAGCCGAAGCGCATGATGTCGGGCGCGCGGAAATCCCCGATCACGCCGCGCGCTATCAACGCTTGCATCGCGGCAAAGCCGTCTTCGAAGCGGAACGACACCTGGCTGCCGCGGCGCTCGGCCGCACGCGGACTGGCCAGGGTCAACATCGGGCAGGCTGCCTCGACCTCGGCGATGAACAGCTCGCAGAGCGAAACCGACCTGGCGCGCACATCCCGGATGTCGGCCATGTCCCAGATGTCGAGCGCGCATTCGAGCGCGGTCATCTGGATCACCGGCGGTGTGCCCACGCGCATCCGGTCGACGCCGTGCCCGGGGCGATACTTGCGGTGAAAATCGAACGGGGCTTCATGGCCCAGCCACCCCGACAGGGCGGGCAGGGCGCGGCCCGCGTGACGGGGCGCGACATAGATGAAGGCGGGCGCGCCCGGACCGCCGTTGAGGTACTTGTACGTGCAACCGACCGCGAAATCGGCCCCTGCGCCGGACAGGTCGACGGGAACCGCGCCCGCGGTGTGCGCCAGGTCCCAGACGGTGACCGCGCCGACCGCGTGCGCGCGCCGCGTGAGATCGGCCATGTCGTGCCAGCGCCCGGTGCCGTAGTCGACCTCGGTCAGCATAAGGACCGCGACCTCGTCCGTCAGGGCGTCAGCCACGTCCTCGGGATCGACGATGCGCAGTTCATGGCCCTTGCCCAGCGTCTTGAGCAGCCCTTCCGCCATGTAGAGATCCGAGGGGAAATTCCCGCTGTCTGTCAGCACCACGCGACGCTCTGGCACCAGGTCGAGCGCGGCGGCGAGGGCCTGGTAGACCTTTATCGACAGCGTGTCGCCCAGCACCACCTGGCCCGGTTCCGCCCCGATCAGCTTGCCCACCCGGTCGCCAAGCGCCATCGGCTGCGCCATCCAGCCGGCCTTGTTCCAGCCGGTGATCAGCATCTGGCCCCATTCGTCGGTCAGCATCTGCTGCACACGCGCTGGCGCGGCCTTGGGCAGCGGGCCGAGCGAGTTGCCGTCAAGATAGAGCACGCCTTCGGGCAGGTCGAACATCGCCTTTGTGGCGGCAAAATCGGTCATGGTGGGGTCCTCGTGCGAAAGGGCTACATCTGCCCGCCGGCGATCTCGATCGTCTGGCCGTTCACGCTTTCCGACCCCGGACGCACCAGCCACATGGCGGCGGCGGCGATTTCCTCGGGCGCGATCAGTCGCTTGTGGCGGTTGGCATTGACCATGACGGCGCGCGCTTCGTCGGCGCTGATGCCCGCGCGCTGCGATATGCTGTCAGTGTTGCGGTCCACGATCGGGGTGTCCACATAAGCGGGACAGATCGCGTTGAAAGTATAGGGCTTGGCGATGTAATCCTCGCTCAGCGCGCGGGTGAGTCCGATCAGCCCGTGCTTGGAGGCCGTATAGCAGGCCGCACCCGGCAGACCGCGGACACCGGCCATCGAGGCGATGGTGATGACCCGGCCCCAGTCGGTTTCGCGCATGCCGTGCAGGCATTCTCGGATGGTCAGGAAAGCGCCGTCGAGATTGGTCGCCATCATGTTGCGCCAGAACTCCAACGTGGTCTTGTGTACGGCACGGCCCTCGGCGATGCCCGCATTGGCGACGCAGATCTGCACCGGGCCGCGCGCGTCGACGGCGGCGGCGATCTTGCCCACCACGTCGTCTTCGTCGCGCACATCCATCGCCATGCCGGTGATGCCGTGCCCCGCGACCGCGTCCAGAACCTCCTGCCGCCGGCCGGTGATGGTGACCTGAACGCCATCGGCCGCCAGTGCTTGCGCGATCGCAAGCCCGATGCCGGTGCCACCGCCCGTGACCATTGCGTGTTTGCCTGCAAGCGTCATGATCTCATCCTCCCTGATCTGGCCCGCACCCTATCGTCTGAAGCCCCGGTGGCAAGACGCATCCTTTGGTCACTTTACTTACCAATTCGCATCTGTGAATGTATCGGCGACGAAAGAGGAGCCCCCATGAAACATCTTTTCGCCATAGCTGTGATCGCGGTCGCCGGTGCCGCAAGCGCCAGCGAGGACATCGCGGACCAGTATCCGCAATCCGAGCTCTATTCCAAACCGGTCGAGGTCATCCCGCACGTGTTCTCGGCGATCGGGGCCACGGCGCCGCCGACCTACGAGAATTCGGGCCACAACAACAACCTGTCCTTCATCGTGACCGACGCGGGCGTTGTGGTCGTGAACGCCGGCGCGTCGAGCCGTCTGGCCGCGGCGCTTCACGAGGAGATCAAGGCCGTGACCGATCAGCCCGTCGTTCTGGTCATCAACGAGAACGGGCAGGGCCACGCGATGCTGGGCAACGGCTATTGGCGCGATCAGGGCGTCGATATCCTGGCGCACGAGGACGCGGTGGCCGAAACCATGGAGAACGGCGATTTCATCCTGCAGGGGATGCAATCCTACAACCGCGACAAGGCCGAGGGCAGCCGCATCGAACATGCCAACCTGACATTCAGCGACGAGTACGACGCCTCGCTCGGCGGCGTCACGATCAAGGTGCTGCATCTGGGGCCGGCGCATGATCCGGGCGACCTGCAGGTCTGGCTTCCCGATTGGGAGATCATGATCGCCGGCGACATCGCCTTTCACGAACGGATGCTGCCGATCTTCGGCCACACCTGCACCAGTTGCTGGATCGAGACCTGGGAAGAGAAACTCGAACCCATCGCGCCGACCTACGTGATCCCCGGACACGGGCATCCGACCAACTTCGCCCAGGTCCGGCGCTACACGCTCGACTATCTTGTCGATCTGCGGGCGAAGATCCGCGATCATATCGACGAAGGGGGCGACCTGGCGGGCGCCTACTATGTCGACCAATCGAATTGGGCGCATCTTGACACGTTCGAGGAATTGGCCACCAAGAACGCAGGACGCGTGTTCGAGGAGATGGAATGGGAATGATCCGTACAAGCGCCGCGATTGCCGGGCAGGCCTGAGATGAAGTGGTTGGACCTGCCACCGGTCTGGCTCGGAGGGTTCATTGCCCTCGCCTGGTTTCAGGCGCGGCATGCCTCCTACGGGTTGAGCTTCGGCGGTGCGTGGGCGGATTTTGTCGGCGGGTTGCTGATCGGCGGCGGCCTGCTGCTGATGTTGCTGGCGTTTTCGGAGTTCCGCCGCCAGCGCACCACCATCATCCCGCACAAGACGCCGAGCCGCCTGATCCAGTCGGGAATTTTCAGCCGCACCCGCAACCCGATCTACCTGGGCGACACGCTGATCCTGGCCGGGCTGGTCCTGCGGCTGGACGCGGTGCTGGCCCTGCCGCTTGTCCCGATCTTCGTCTGGGTGATCGAGAAGCGTTTCATTCTTCCCGAGGAAGATCGCATGCGGCGCGCCTTCCGCATGGACTTTGCCCGCTATGAACGCAAGGTGCGACGCTGGGTCTGAGTTGATGTGCTGCAGACCATTGTATAGCAAAGCGAGGCTGTAATGACCTGCGAAGTCCTGTTATGACGCGCAGACACCACGATTTTCGGCCCGAAACGGGCGATATGGGGGACAAGAGTTGAAGATAGGAACACCGAAGGAAACGTTTGCGGGCGAAGCGCGTGTCGCGATGACGCCCGACTCGGCACGTGCGCTTCAGAAGCTTGGATATGACTGCCTGATCGAAACCGGCGCCGGCGCCGCGGCCGGGTTTTCCGACGCGGCCTATGAAGAGGCCGGGGTCGAGGTAATCAAGACCGCCGCGGCGCTCTGGAAAGAGGCCGACATCGTCGCCAAGGTGCGCCAGCCGAACGAGACCGAGCTGAAACGCCTGACCAAGGGCAAGACCCTGATTTCCTTCTTCAATCCGGCTGCGAACGACGCCGGAATGGAGCTCGCGAAGTCCAAGGGCGCCAACGTCATCGCGATGGAACAGGTGCCCCGCATCAGCCGCGCGCAGAAGATGGACGCGCTGTCCTCGATGGCGAATATCGCGGGCTACCGCGCGGTGATCGAAGCCGGCAACAATTTCGGCCGCTTCTTCACGGGCCAGATCACCGCCGCGGGCAAGGTGCCGCCGGCGAAGGTTCTGGTGGTCGGCGCCGGCGTCGCCGGTCTGGCCGCCATCGGCACCGCGACCAGCCTCGGTGCGATCACCTATGCCTTCGACGTGCGTCCGGAAGTGGCCGAGCAGGTCGAATCGATGGGCGCCCAGTTCGTCTTCCTCGATTTCGAGGAAGAGCAGCAGGACGGCGCGGCGACCGGCGGCTATGCCTCGGTCTCCAGTCCCGAGTTCCGCGAGGCGCAGCTCGCCAAGTTCCGTGAACTGGCGCCCGACATGGACATCGTCATCACCACGGCACTGATCCCGAACCGCGAAGCGCCGGAGCTGTGGACCGAGGACATGGTCAAGTCCATGAAGCCCGGCAGTGTCATCGTCGATCTCGCGGCTGAAAAAGGCGGCAACTGCAAGCTGACCGTGGCCGACGAGAAGATCGTGACCGACAACGGCGTGACGATCATCGGCTACACCGATTTCCCGTCGCGCATGGCGGCGCAGAGTTCGACGCTCTATGCCACCAATATCCGCCACATGATGACCGACCTGACGCCCGAGAAGGACGGTCAGATCAATCACGACATGGAAGACGACGTGATCCGTGGCGCGACCGTGACCTTCGATGGCGAGATCACCTTCCCGCCGCCGCCGCCCAAGGTGCAGGCGATCGCGGCCAAGCCGAAGGAAGCCAAGAAGGAACTGACCGCCGAGGAAAAGCGCGCGCAGGAAATCGCAGCGTTCAAGCAGCAGACCAAGAATCAGGTCGGCCTTCTGGCCATCGCGGCGGTGTTGCTCCTGGCGGTCGGCCTCGTCGCGCCGGCCAGCTTCATGCAGCACTTCATGGTGTTCGTGCTGGCGGTCTTCGTCGGCTTCCAGGTGATCTGGAACGTCAGCCACAGCCTGCACACGCCTCTCATGGCGGTGACGAACGCGATCTCGTCGATCATCATCCTGGGGGCGCTGGTGCAGATCGGATCGTCCTCTGTCATCATCGCGATACTGGCCGCATTGTCGGTGTTCATGGCCTCCGTGAACATCTTTGGCGGGTTCCTCGTGACACGGCGCATGCTCGCCATGTTCCAGAAGTCGTAAGGAGTTAACTAGCCATGGAATACGGCTTCACGATTGCGGCCTATGTGGTCGCGGCAATCCTGTTCATCCTTTCGCTGGGCGGTCTGAGCGGCCAGGAAAGCGCCAAGCGCGCCGTCTGGTACGGCATCGTCGGCATGGCGATCGCCGTGCTGGCGACGCTGATCGGACCGGGCCAGGACCGTTGGCTTCTGTCTCTGGTCATGATCGCACTGGGTGCCGGGGTCGGCTACCAGCTGGCAACGCGTGTCCAGATGACCCAGATGCCGGAACTGGTGGCGATCATGCATTCGCTCGTCGGTCTGGCCGCGGTCTTCGTCGGCTTCAACGCCGATATCGAACTGGGACGCGTCGCCGCCGCGTTCAACGAGGCGGGTCACGCCTTCCCCCGGCCCGAGGAGGTGACGGCGGCCAGCGTCGCGTTCGCCAAGGAGTTCTCGGGTTTCGCTGCCATCGTCGCCAAGAAGACGGCGGTCGAGATCACCATCCTGCGGGTCGAACTGGTGCTGGGCATCTTCATCGGTGCCGTGACCTTCACCGGGTCGGTCATCGCCTATGGCAAGCTGGCGGGAAAGGTCGACACTTCGGCCAAGAAACTGCCGGGCGGGCACATGTTGAACGCTGGGGCCGCGATCCTCTCGCTGCTGCTGGTCGCACTCTACCTCGGCGGGGCAGGCATGTGGACCCTGCTGTTGATGACCGCGCTTGCGCTTTTCATCGGCTATCACCTGATCATGGGCATCGGCGGTGCCGACATGCCGGTCGTGGTGTCGATGCTGAACAGCTATTCCGGCTGGGCGGCGGCAGCCATCGGCTTCAGCCTCGGCAATGACCTTCTGATCGTTGTCGGCGCGCTGGTCGGCTCCTCGGGTGCGATCCTGTCCTACATCATGTGCAAGGCGATGAACCGCTCGTTCATCAGCGTTATCCTGGGTGGCTTCGGTGGCCCGGCGGGCGAGCAGATGGCGGTCGAGGGCGAACAGATCGCCATCGAGGCCGACGGCGTCGCCACGGCGCTGAACGAGGCGGACAGCATCATCATCATCCCGGGCTACGGGATGGCGGTGGCGCAGGCGCAGGGCGCCGTGTCCGACCTGGTCAAGAAGTTGCGCGCCAAGGGCAAGAACGTGCGGTTCGCCATCCACCCGGTCGCCGGGCGTCTGCCCGGGCACATGAACGTGCTTCTGGCCGAGGCCAAGGTGCCTTATGATATCGTGTTGGAGATGGAAGAGATCAACGACGACTTCCCGGACACGGATGTCGCCATCGTCATCGGCTCCAACGACATCGTGAACCCGGCCGCGCAGGATGATCCGAACAGCCCGATCGCCGGCATGCCGGTGCTGGAGTGCTGGAAGGCCAAGCAGGTCTTCGTGTCAAAGCGGGGGCAAGGCACCGGCTATTCCGGCATCGAGAACCCGCTGTTCTTCAAGGACAACACGCGGATGTTCTATGGCGATGCAAAGGCCAGCCTCGACAAGCTGCTGCCGATGATCGACTGACAACCGGCCATGCCGTCCGAAAAGTTGAAAACCCCGGTCAAGGCGACCGGGGTTTTCTTTTTGCCTGCGGCGGAATGCGCTCTGGCGCCGCCTCATTTCTGAGTATAATTGTCAGTTAATGAGTGCCGTGAGCCGCATATCGTCTTTGCCACACCGCGAGTTTCCGAGCGGTCGAGAGCACCCGCCGCTGATGGACGCGCTGGGGCAAGTGCGCTGCGTCGGGCGGCGGTTGCGGCTGCATGGCGCTCGCGATCCTTCGCCGTTGGGCGTGCTGCTGCAGCGTCTGCCCGCGATGTTGGGGCGCAGGCTGGTCTTTCATGAGCCCGGCGCGCGCGACGTTTCCTTTGACGAGGCATGGTTGCTGAACCTGCTCGATGCGGTCAGGTCGGCCGACGAGGATCGCTATCGTTTCGCCCTGCTCAGCCGGATGCCGCGCGACCGGGCCTCGGCGTTGCATTTTCTGGTCTGCCAGGCCGCGCATACATTGGATACGTCGCGATAAGTGGTTATGTTGACTGACAGCAAGCCGTCGCCAGCCAACAGCATTTCCAAGAAGGATACATGACATGACACAAACTGCCGCAGACCTCAGCCCATCGGCGCGCGAAGCCATCGCCGACGCGCTCAACCAGGCGGTTGCGGAAACCGTCGTCACCACGATGCTTGCGCAGAACTTTCATTGGAACGTGACCGGCATGGCATTCGGCCCGCTGCACGCGCTTTTCCAGGAAATCTACGAGGATCACTTCGTGGCACAGGACGACCTGGCCGAACGGATCAGGGCGATCGACGCCCATGCCGACGGTGTTCTGGGCGACATGCTGAAGCGCTCGAAGGTGAAAGAGGCCACGGGGCATCCGTCGGCCGAAGACATGATCGCCCACCTGCGCGATGCGCAGGAGACCCTCGCCGCGACCACCGCCGAAGCCGGTGCGCTCGCTGCCGAGCATGGGGATACGCTGACCGAAGACCTGTGTATCGCACGCGGCCAGACCCACGAGAAGTTCGCCTGGATGTTGCGCGCGCACCTGCGCTGACGATCAGAGCCCCCCGGGCAGGGGGGCACGCTTCTTCTTGCACTTGCGTGCATAGATCTCGGGCCACGCATGGAACTTTCCAAGCGCGGCCTGTTGCTTGATCAGCATGTCGACGAAAGCGCGGCGATGCTTGTCTTTCTTCAGTGACTTGAAAAGGGATTTCTGATCTCGGGTCATGCTGCATCCGATGCAGTGACCTCCGCGTTTGTACTTGCACACGTCGATGCAGGGAGAGGGCGTCTTGCTCATCTACTTTGTCAGGATCAACTTGCCGCTGCGCGTCAGGCGCAGGATGTAGAGCACTCCGTCGAGCATGATCCCCGCGCGCATTTCGGGTCCTAGAAGCGCGCGCGCATCATGCATCGGCAGGGCCGTTTGAGGCATGGAATGATCCGACTCATCTGACATGTCTATTTTCTGACAAAAATAATCAGAAAAGACAAGTCGCGAAGCGGACAAACCTGTTTCCATCCAAGAAGATGACACCGTCACCGAGATCGGAGTTGCCTCTGACTTGGCAGGGAGCGTTCGGGCATAATGAACCGCACGCTCCGATCTCGGCCTCATCGCGTGGAACACCCAGAAACCCGGTATTTCGCGTTCCTCTTCCATGCGCATTCAGGATGAGGATGCCGAGCGGTGGCCTGAAGTCACCGAGAGATTGAGCGTTGAACGGGGCTTTTCGGTTTCGGTATACGAATGTATCCCTTTAACCACCTGATAAAAAACGAGAACTTCACTTTCGATGCGGAGTGGGCTAAGCTTCGCCAAACGAGGTTTCAGATGCCCCCGATCGAAGATCACCCCTTGCGCTATGCCCTGGCCAACGAGTTGCACGCTCGACCGTTTCCGCGTGTCTCCGAGCAGAGCACGGTCGCATTCGTCGCGATCAAGCAGGCCAAGGAGGCGGTGAGTCGCGACCGGTCCGAGGACCTCGCCCATCTGATCGCTCTGCTGGATCGGCACGGCGCGCCGCACCCTCAGCCGGGGGCGACGCACTATTCGGGCCGGATCGGTCGGCATGTGCTGAAATGGGAGCAACACACCGAGTTCGTGACCTACACCGCGTTCTCCGACGGTGTCAGTGACCGTGCTTTCGATCCCAACGATTTTTCGGTTTTCCCCGAGGCCTGGCTGGCCGAGGCGCCCGGTCAGCGCATGACCTCGGCGATGATGCGGATCGAACCTCGCTCCGATGACTCAGAGATCGAGGCGCGGCTGGGCGATTGGTTCGTGCCCGAAAGCCTGGCCGTGGCCGAGGTGCTGGACAAGGCCGCCGTGGCCGCCAGCGATTTCCGCATCGACCCGGCTGGGCATCTGCGGCTGGCGGTGTTCGTCGGGAGCGACACCGGCGAGCGGCGGATCGGGCGCATCGCGCAGCGTCTGTTCGAGATCGAGACCTACAAGACCATGTCCATGCTGGGCTTCTCTCGCGCGCGCAGTCTCAGCAGCCGGATCACGGCGCTGGACAATCAGTTGACCGAACTGATGGTCGAGATGACCAGCGGTGAAACCCAGCCCGACGTGACCCTGAGCAACCTGTTGTCGATCTCTGCAGAGCTCGAGACGATGGCGGCACGGGCGTCGTTCCGCTTCGGCGCCACCGGCGCCTATGAGGCGATCGTGAACCAGCGGATCTCGGTCCTGCGCGAGACCCGGTTCCTGGGCCGGCAGACTTTCGGCGAATTCATGATGCGGCGCTATGAGCCGGCCATGCGCACGGTCAAGTCGACCGAGACCCGGCTGCAGGCGCTGGCCGACCGCGCCATCCGTGCCGGCGACCTGTTGCGCACCCGGGTCGACGTCGACCGGAGCGCCCAGAACCAGGCGCTGCTCGAAAGCATGGACAAGCGCGCAGCATTGCAGCTGCGGATGCAGAACACCGTCGAAGGATTGTCCGTCGTCGCCATCAGCTATTACGCGGTTTCGCTGGCGGGCTACCTTCTCTACCCGGTGTCGGAAACCACGGGGATCGGCAAGGGGATGCTGACCGCGCTGGTCACCGTGCCCGTGGTGGCGCTGGTCTGGTGGCTTATCCGCAGGATACGCCGCAAGATCGGGTAAGCGCCACCCGCGCAAGACCGATGACAAAGCCCGGCCCGTTTGGCAGTCTGGAAAGTGCAGAGGACTTTGGGCGCGAGGGCATCGTGGCGGGACCGATACGGGACGACGAAGGCCAGTTCACCGAATGGCGGCAATTGGGGCGCAGCAGTCTCGGCGAAACATGGGCCGCCCGTGATGCGATGCGGGGCAGGGAAGTGGTGGTCAAGGTGCGCCCGCCGCTTGGTGCCAGCCGCGAGACCTGTCGGCGCGAAGCGGCCCTTGCGCGCAAGCTGAACACGCCTTTTCTGCAGAGATTTCTGGAGTACCGGCCGGCCGAGCTGGGACCCGATGCCCTGATCTACGAATACGTCCCCGGGGCCAGCCTCAAGACGCGGCTGGCCGACGGACCGCTGTCGCGCGATGCGGCGCTGACCATGGCGCGCGACGTGCTGACGGGGCTGGCGGCGGCGCACGCGAACGGCATCATCCACCGCGATGTCAGCCCCGAGAACATCATCCTGTCGGATCGTGGCGCGGTTCTGATAGACTTCGACGCCTTGGGCGATCTGGTGCAGGACAGCCACATCGGCCGGACCACCGTAGGGGGAGAGTTCGCGGGCAAACCGCTCTACATGTCGCCGGAACAGATCACCGGCGCGCCGCAGAGCGCGGCCTCGGATATCTGGGCTGTGGGCGCCGTGCTGTTCGAAAGCCTGACCGGGCGCAGCTTCCGGCAGGGCGAGTCGATCGCCGACCTCGTCGGGCAATATGCCAGCACGCCGGACGTGCGCGACGCGCCCGCCTCGTTGCAGGCGCTTCTGACGGACATGCTGGCGCCCGACCCCGGACGCAGACCCGACGCGATCGATGCCATAGACATGATCGAGGCGGCGCTGCGGATGTCGACGCCGCCGACGCGTCCGTCCGTTGTGTCGCCAAGCCCCGAACGCCCCATGTCCAGGCCGAGCCCGTCGGCACCGGAGATCGCGTGGGACCTTAGTCCTGCGTCCCCGGCGAAGGCCGGCGGCGGGCGGGCGATCATCGCGGTGGGCCTGGTCGCGCTTCCGCTCGTGGCGGTCATCGTTTTTGCGGCGATGTTCCGGGGTGGCGCACTGCTCAAGGCCTTCCGCGAGCAGGAGTTCCACACGCCCCATGTCCTGGGCATGGCGCTGGTCGCACTCGGTGTCGTTCTGGTGATCCTCAGTTTTTTCGTTGCGCGGTTTCTGCGCGCAAGGGCAGCGAGGGAGGACGTGGCTTTGCCCTTCCGAGCGCTCGATCTGATCAATGCACCGGATGCGCGTGACCGGTTGACAGAAACCATCTGCCTGCGAATCGACGCCTATCGCGACCTCGCGGGCAAGCCGTCCGAAGACCTGCTGACCGTGACCATGGTCGCATTGGCGAATGAATACGCGTCGGCGGAAACGGCGGATGAGCGGTTCAAGGCGCTGGCGATGTTGAACGATCTGCACACGCAGGTTGCGAGAACCCTGCGTCCGTGGTGGATGAACTACGAGACGTTGATTGCGCGCGTCCTCTCTCTGACGACGCTGGTTGCGGGTGTCGTCACCGCTGTCGAGGGCGTGCGCAGGTTGTTCTGAGTCTACTCCGCCGGGCTTAACGCCGCGCCGTGACCGGTGGACCGCCCCAGCAGGGCGTTTACGCCCAGAGCGCCAGCTGCAATCGACAGGATCGCGAGCAGCGCTGCGATGCTGAGCGTCGGGACACCCGACAAACCCGCGCCCACCGTGCATCCCCCGGCGAGAACGCCACCAACCCCCATCAGCGCGGCACCGGACAGATAGCGTCCGGTCTGGCGCGGGGAGTCGAAGCTCTGCCACCGGAAGGAGCCGAACAGCAGGGACGCCGCCAGCGCGCCGATCAGCACACCGCCGACGAGGCCGACGCCAAAACCCGCGGGGATCGAGGTCGAGGCGATGGTATAAAACAACGTATCGGCTGCCGGTGCGGTGAAAGACAGGCTTTCCATCGCGATCGGGTCGAACTCATCGAGCAAGATGAACCCGGTGCCAACCCAGCCCAGAGGCACCAGCAGTCCGAGCAGAGCGGCCAGCGAGAGGGAGCCGAAACCTGCGCCCGAACGAAGCGCGACACCCAGCGCCGTCGCGGCGATCAGCGCGGCCCAGACCAGCGCACCGCCGGGCAGTGCGGCCAGCGAGACCATGTCGCCCATCGGTACGGTGATGCCACCAAGTGCCGTGCGCAGGGGGGCGAGCACGCCTTTCAGCGTGGCATGGGCGATCACGGCGAAAACGATCAGCACGAGCAGCGCGCGCAAGTTGCCAGAACCGCCCAGCACCGTCAGGCGCGAGACGCAGCCGCGTGTCAGAACCATGCCCGCGCCGAACAGGAGACCGCCCAGGGCGATGGCCAGAAATGGCAAGTCCGAGGTCATGAAGCGGTGCGCGGCGAAATCGATCCAACCGAGTGTGACTGCCGCCTGTGTGCCGATCACGGCAACCGCGAGCGCGGTCAGCCACACGCCCATCGCGGCGCGGCGGTCTTCGCCGACCAGCGCACGACGAAAGCAGAACTGCGTACGCTCCGCCAGAAGTCCGAACAGGACTCCGATGCCGAGCGCGAGAAAAACGCTCACCTCTTTCGGCGTTGCCGTTTCAAAACCCAGGGACTCGAACATGATCCATCTCCCGTTGACAGGAACAAAGGACCAGATCGCGTAGCCTTGGAGGTGTTTCAAGGGGGGAGCCGTCAGAAGGAAAGCCAATTTCCGGAACGATGTTCCGGTTTTTGAAACAGGCGCCGACGCGTGTTCCGCGCCAATCACGTACACAGAACGCACGCCGCCGAAATGACGGCGCGCGCAAGTTTCGTTCTTAATTGACGGTCAGCGTCCGCGGATCCGGGGATCGAGCGCATCCCGCAGCCCGTCGCCCAGGTAGTTGACACTGAGCACGGTGAGCGAGATCGCGACACCGGGCCAGATCACCCGCTCTGGATATTGCTGCAGGAAGTCCGTGCCATCGAACAGCAGCCGTCCCCAGGTCGGGAAGTCTGGCGGAAAGCCCAGTCCGAGGAAGGACAGCGCGCTTTCGGTGATGATCGCGTTGGCGATGCCCAGGGTTGCCGACACCATGATCGGGCTCAGCACGTTTGGCAGGATGTGCCGCGTGATCATCTTGGTGTTGGTGGTGCCGATGCTGCGCGCGGCCAGAACGAATTCGCGTTCTTTCAGGGCGAGCACGTCGCCGCGCACGATCCGCGCGGTGGGCATCCAGCTGGTGATCCCGATGGCGCAGACGATCAGGATGAAGATGCCCTGTTCCGGCCCGAAGGCCGCGTTCAGAGGTTCGCGGAACAGCAGCATCATGACCAGCAGGAGCGGCAGCAGGGGCAGCGCGAGAAACAGGTCGGTCAGGCGCATCAGCGGTCCGTCAAGACGTTTGAAAAACCCAGCGATCACGCCGACGAACGAGCCGAGGAACAGCGCCAGCAACATCGCCGCCATGCCCACGGCCACGGAAATCTGCCCGCCCGCCATCATCCGGGCGAGGATGTCGCGGCCAAGCTGGTCGGTGCCGAACGGATGGCTGAGGCTCGGCCCCTGGTTGCGGGCGCGGATGTCGATGAAGGTCGGTTCCACGGTCCAGAACAGCGGGCCGATGAAGACGCCGAGCACGATGATCAGGAAGATGATCCCGCCCCAGAGTGCGCCCTTGTGCGACTTGAACTGGTCCCAGACGTCCAGCCACTGGCTGCGCGGCGGGCGGTCGGGCATCGGGCCACGGACGATGGCGGCCACCGGATCATGAGCCGCCAGCGAGGCCACTTCGTCCTTTGGATCGGTCGCTTTCTCGTGCAACGGGTCAGTCATAGCGGATCCTCGGGTCAAGAATGCCATACAGCACGTCGGCGATCAGGTTGAAGAGCACGATCAGCACCGCGAAGATGAACGCCAAGGTCTGCACCATGGGCAGGTCGTTGGCCTGAATCGCACCGATCAGCAGCTGCCCGATCCCGTTCACCTTGAACACCTGCTCGGTGATGATCGCCCCGCCAAAGATCGACGGAACGCCGAGCGCGATCACCGTGACCACCGGGATCATCGAGTTGCGCAGGACATGCAGCATGACCACCGTGTATTCCGTCAATCCCTTGGCGCGGGCCGTGCGCACGTAATCCTGGTTGAGGTTGTCCAGCATCGAGGCACGCATGAACCGGCTGATCTGCGCGGTGATCTGAAGCGCCAGCACCATCACCGGCATCACCATCTGCATCAACTGCTGTTTGAAGCTGGCCCAGTCATCGACGACCAGCGTCGTATCGTAGATCGACGGGAACCAGCCGAGATTGACCGAAAAGATCACGATGACCAGAACGCCGGAAAAGAACGGCGGCACCGAAAATCCGACCATCGACACGAAAGTGCCGGCCTGGTCGAACCAGGAATACTGCCGATAGGCCGAATAGATCCCGATGGGCAGGGCGATCAGGATGCCGACCACGTAGGCGGTGCCAACGACCCAGAGCGTCTGCGGGATGCGCTGCATCACGATGTCCATGACCGGGCTGCGGGTCTGCCAGCTGATGACGCGGGGATCGCCTTCGGAAAAGGATGTGCCGAAAACGTGGTCGACCAGCACCTGCGGCTCGATCCAGAAGAACTGTACGAGCCACTTCCAGAACCGGATATGCATCGGCTGGTCCAGACCCAGCGCGATGCGCATCTGTTCCTTGACTTCCGGGGGGACGGTCAGGGGCACCTGCGCCATCGGATCGCCCGGTGCGAGTTCGAGAAGCAGGAAGATCACCAGGCTGATGAACAACAGCGTCGGGATTGCCAGGACCAGACGTCGAATGGTGAATGTCAGCATTCAGGGCGCCTCTGCTAACACGTGTCTTGTTGTTATTGGCAAGAGCCACGCTCCGGGCGTGCCCGGAGCGTGGCGTCAGGCACCTGCGTGATCAGGAACCTTGCTTGCGATACCAATCGGCGACATTCCAGAGTTCGGAATCCCACACGTTCAGGACAACGCCGCCCAGCGTGTTGGAATGGGCGGAGTTGCGGCCGCGCCAGGTCAGCGGCATCATGACATATTCCTGCATCAGGATGTCGTTCATGGCCTTGGCGAGTTCGGCACGCTTTTCGATGTCGCCGGTGACGGCCATTTCCTCGATCAGCGCGTCATATTCCTCCGAGCAGAAGCGCATCATGTTGTTGCCCTGCCACTGGGTTTCCGGGCGCGGGAACTGATCGCAGGACCAGTTCGCCATGTAGGCTTCGGGGTCCGTGCCGTCGAAGTTGTTGGTGAACATCTCGACATCGGCGAAGAACTTCTGGAACGTGTCCGGCGAGCCGGGGTCCGATCCGAAGAAGACCGACGCATCGATGCTGCGCAGCTCGGTTTCCACGCCGATTTCGGACCACCACTGCTTGATGAGCGCCTGGTAATCCTGGCGCACCGCGTTGACCGAGGTCTGGAACAGGATCGAAAGCTCGACACCGTCCTTGTCGCGAATGCCGTTGCCGTTGCTGTCGACCCAGCCGGCCTCGTCCAGCAGCGCGTTGGCGCCGGCGATGTCCTGCACGAGGCAATCGTCATTCGCGGTCGAGGCATAGATCGCCGGAGCCGGCAACACGTTGCAGGTCAGGCGGCCGAAATCGCCATAGCCGATTTCCGTCAGGAGCGCGCGGTCGATGGCCATGGACAGCGCCTGGCGCACGGCCTTGTCGGTCATGAACGGGTGCGGGTGCTTTGCGGTGCCGCGCTCGTCGCCAAGGTCTGGACTGACATCGGTCAGGTTGACGTGCAGACGCTCGACCGAGGTGCCGAAGGACACGACGTTGGTGCCCTTGCCGGCCTCTTCCATGCGGGTCAGCACTTCGGGGGCCAATTGCAGGTTCCAAGCATAGTCGAATTCGCCGGTTTCCAGAACCGCGCGGCCCGCGGCATTGGCATCGCCGCCGCCCTTGAGCGTCATGGTCGCGAAGGCCGGTTTGGCCGGATCACGATAGTTTTCGTTCGCGGCCAGCGTCACCACGTCGTTGGGACGGAACTCGGTCACGGTGAAGGGGCCGGTCCCGACCGGGTTGAAATTGGCCTCGGTGCATTCGGGCATCCGCGGTCCCATGCAGTCGGCGAACTGCGCCTTCTGGATGATCGGAGCCTGCGCGCCCACGAAGGGTCCATAGGGGAAGGGCTTGGCGACGCTGAAATTGACCACCGCGGTCAGCTCGTCCGGCGTGTCGATGGACACGACGTCGAGAAACTTCTCGGACTGGGCACAGCCGCCACCTTCCGCGGTGCAGTATTCCCAGGTGAACTTGACGTCCTCGGACGTGACCGGTGTTCCGTCGGACCAGAGCAGGCCCTCCTTCAGCTTCCATGTGATGGATTTCAGGTCTTCCGACACGCCGCCATTGGCGACTGTCGGCACCTCGTCGACAAGCCAGGGCACCATGTTGCCGTCCTGATCGTAGCGGGCCAGGGGCTCGATCACCAGCGAGGCGGCCTCGAGGTCCTTGGTGCCGCCCGACAGGTAGGGCGTCATGATCGACGGCGCCTGCCAGTAGATCACCTTCACTTCGCCGTCCGATCCGCGCTCGGCCATGGCCATGGGGGCCAGCGCCGTGCTCGCGATCGCACCGAGCAGTAGAGCTTTGATTTTCATGTTCGTCTCCTTGTTGGACACCGTGTGCCGCTATTCGTTCCGCTTCACTTGCGGATACTGGTCTTGCCGTGCGGGGGAACGGTGCGGCGTCCGGATGCAGGCGCTATTGCCATGCAGACGCGATCCGCCCATCCCCCGACATCGGATACGCCCTCATCGAAACAGAGTTTGAGAAAATTGCAAGCGTTCCGTCCCTCAATGTGAGGCGGGGGTTTGACAGGTTCAAAGCCTCGGCCTAGCGTTCAGGCTCACGGGACTTTCAGGGGGCGCTCAAGTGCTGGATCAGCCGATTGCAAGGATCGAGGGGCTCAGGGTCTCGTTCCAGACCAAGGATGGCCCCGTCCTGGGGGTGGAGGATGTCTCCTTCGACGTCAATCCGGGCGAGACGGTCTGCATCGTGGGCGAATCCGGCTCGGGCAAATCGGTCACGTCGCTGTCGCTGATGCGCCTTGTCGAGTTCGGCGGGGGTAAAATCGATGCAGGGCGCCTGATTTTTGATCGAAAGAAGGGTGACGAGCTCGACGTTGCGACCGCCGATCAGGACCTGATGCGGCAGATCCGCGGCAACGAGATCGGGATGATCTTCCAGGAACCGATGACTGCGCTCAACCCGGTCTTCACCGTCGGTCGGCAATTGACCGAGGGTTTGCGGGTGCACAAGGGGCTGTCGCGCACCGAAGCCGAGGAGCGGGCGCTTGTCCTGCTGCGCGAGGTGCGCATCCCGGAACCGGAACGCCGTCTCAAGCAATATCCGCACGAGCTGTCGGGCGGCATGCGTCAGCGCGTCGTGATCGCGATGGCGATGGCGTGCGAGCCGCGCCTGCTGATCGCGGACGAGCCGACCACGGCGCTGGATGTGACGATCCAGGCCGAGATTCTCGCCCTGATGGACCGACTGAAGCGCGAAACCGGCACGGCGGTGATGTTCATCACCCATGACATGGCGGTGGTGGCGCAGATGGCCGACCGCGTCGTCGTCATGTTTCGCGGCAACAAGGTCGAGGAAGGAACGGTCGAGGAAATTTTCGAGAGCCCAAAGCACGACTATACCAAGGCGCTGCTGGCGGCCGTCCCAAAGCTGGGCGAGATGCGCGGCAAGAGCGCACCCGAGCCGATGAAGCTTCTGGGCGTCGAGAACCAGAAGATCGAACCGATCCTCGGCTCCGACGATGTGCTGTTGCGTGTCAGCAACCTGACCACGCGGTTTCCCGTCAAAGGGGGCTTCTTTCGTCGCACCATCGCCAACGTGCATGCGGTCGAGGATGTGTCCTTCACGATCAATCGCGGCCAGACCCTGAGCCTTGTCGGAGAGTCGGGCTGCGGGAAGTCCACTGCGGGCCGGTCGATCCTGCGCCTGGTCGAGCCGCAGTCGGGCGAGATCGATCTTGATGGCGTCGACATCATGAAACTGGACTCCGGGGGGTTGCGCGAGGCCCGGCTGGACATGCAGATGATCTTCCAGGACCCGTTCGCCTCTCTCAATCCGCAGATGCAACTGATGGACCAGGTGGCGGAACCGCTGCGCAACTACGGTGCGAATTCCGCGGACGACATCTCCAAGCGCGTTTCGATGCTGTTTGAGCGGGTGGAACTGCCCAAGAGCTTCATGCGCCGTTACCCGCATGAACTGTCGGGCGGGCAACGCCAGCGTGTCGCCATCGCGCGGGCGCTCGCGCTCAATCCCAAGCTGATCGTCGCGGACGAAGCGGTGTCGGCGCTGGATGTTTCCGTTCAGGCCCAGGTGTTGAACCTGATGATGGAATTGCAGGCGGATCTCGGCCTGTCGTTCCTGTTCATCAGTCACGACATGGCCGTGGTCGAACGTGTCAGCCACCAGGTGGGGGTCATGTATCTTGGCCGGATCGTCGAGATGGGTCCGCGGGCGCGGGTCTTCGAGAATCCGCAACACGCCTATACCCAGGCCTTGATGAAGGCGGTTCCGATCGCGGATCCGCGTCGCCGAAAGTCGGAAAAAGATCTGAATTTCAAGCCGATACCGTCACCAATTCATGGATTGGATTATCAGCCCGAACCGTCCGCCTACGAGGAGGTCGAACCCGGCCACTACGTGCTGACGACCGACAGCGGGTACTGATATGGCCGATGTTCTGAGCGCCCGTGCGATCCTCGACCGGCTGGTCGAATTCCCGACCGTCAGCCGCGATACCAACCTGCCGCTGGTCGACTGGGTCGAAGACTATCTCGCCAGCCACGGCATCAAAGCGCATCGCTACGTTGACCCGGACCAACCCAAGGCGGCGCTCTTTGCCCATGTCGGCCCCTTGGTGGAGGGCGCGGTGGTCCTGTCGGGCCATACGGACGTCGTGCCGGTGGATGGCCAGCCGTGGGATACCGATCCGTTCAGTGTCGTCGAACGGGACGGCAAGCTGTTCGGGCGCGGCACCTGCGACATGAAGGGGTTCGATGCTATCGCGATCTGGGGGCTGGTCGAGGCGCACCGGCGCGGCGTCGCGCGTCCCCTGCAGCTGGCGCTGAGTTTCGACGAGGAGATCGGCTGCACCGGCGCACCGCCGATGATCGAGGCGATGCAAAAGGTGCTGCCCAAGGGGTCCGCAGTGATCGTCGGCGAACCATCGACGATGCAGGCGGTCACCGGACACAAGGGCGGGCAGGGGTTCAACACCCATGTCATCGGTTTCGAGGTCCACTCTTCGCTCATGCATACCGGTGTCAACGCGATCATGTCCGCGGCCCGCCTGATCGAATGGGCCAACGCGACCAACGCCGCGAACCAGGCCGCCGAGCCGACCGCGCTTGCCGCGATGTTCGATCCGCCCTGGACTACCGTGCATGTCGGAATGATCGAGGGCGGGACGGCACACAACATCACCGCCAAGGATTGCCGCTTCTCGATGGATTTCCGGGCTGTGGCGGGCGAGAGTCTTTCGGACTGGCGGGCACGTTATCTCGCCGAAGTTCGCGCCGTCGAGGCGGACATGCAGGCCGTTCATCCCGAGGCGCGTATCGAGATCAGCGAACGGTTTTCGGTTCCCGCCCTCGAACCCGAACAGGACGGCGAGGCCGAGACACTCGTGCGCGCGCTGACCGGCGACAATGCGAGGCACGTGGTGAGCTATGGAACCGAGGCGGGTCAATTCCAGGATGCGGGCTATTCCGCGGTGGTCTGTGGGCCCGGAGACATCGCGCAGGCGCATCAGCCGAACGAATTCATGACCGTCGCCCAGTTCGAAGCCGGCCAGGCCTTCATGGATCGGCTCGTCTCGCGCTTGCAGGACCGCTGACGGATGCCGGTGAAGAACCGCCTGGCCGACCTGCACGACGAGATCGCCGGCTGGCGACACCACCTGCACCGCCATCCCGAACTGCTCTACGAGGTGCATGGCACCGCCGCCTTCGTGACCGAGCGGCTGCGCGAGATCGGCGTCGACGAGATCACCACCGGCGTCGGCCGGACCGGCGTCGTTGCGGTCGTGCGCGGGCGGTCCGATCGGTCAGGGCGGGTCATCGGGTTGCGCGCCGACATGGACGCGCTGCCGATCCACGAGGCGACCGGGCTGGCGCATGCCAGCACCAACGCGGGGGTCATGCATGCCTGCGGCCATGACGGGCACACGGCGATGCTTCTGGGCGCGGCCAAGTACCTTGCCGAGACGCGCAATTTCGACGGCACCGCGGTGCTGATCTTCCAGCCTGCCGAAGAGGGCGGCGCGGGCGGCAAGGCGATGTGCGACGACGGGCTGATGGAGCGCTGGGGCATCGACGAGGTCTATGGCCTGCACAATGCGCCTGGCCTGCCGGCGGGCAGCTTTCATATCCGGCCAGGGCCGATGATGGCCGCGACGGACGAGTTCGAGATTGTGCTGGAGGGCCGGGGCGGCCATGCCGCGCGCCCGCATCAGACCGTCGACACCGCCGTGATGGCCTGCCACCTCGGCGTCGCTCTGCAGACCGTCACGTCGCGCAACGCCGATCCGGTCGAGCAACTTGTGCTGTCGGTCACGTCGATCGAAAGCTCTACCACCGCCTTCAACGTCATCCCGCAGCGCGTCACCTTGCGCGGCACCGTGCGGTCGATGGTGGAACCGCAGCGCGCGATGGCGCGCCGCCGGCTGCGCGAGATCACCGAGGGGATCGCCGCGAGTCTTGGCGGCACCGCGGCGATCGACTTCCCCGAAGGTTACCCGGTGCTGATCAACGCGCCGGAACCGACCGCCCATGCCGCCGCCGTCGCCCGCGACGTCGCGGGCGATTGCGCGCTCTCGCCGATGGTGATGGGAGGCGAGGATTTCTCCTACATGCTGCAGGAACGCCCCGGTGCCTACATGCGGATCGGCAATGGCGACACTGCCGCGCTGCACAACCCCGCCTATGATTTCGACGACGAGATCATTCCGGCCGGCTGCAGCTGGCTGGTCGGCATGATCGAGGCGCGGATGCCCGCCGGCTGACGGCGCACCCTTGCATCGCGACGCCAGAGGCGTAGATCTGGATCAGAGCCAACAAGGAGTGACAGACATGCCCGTCAAGAACCGTTTCGCCGAATTGCAGACCGAGATCACCGAATGGCGTCGGGACATCCACGCCCATCCCGAGATCCTGTTCGAAACACACCGCACCAGCGCGCTGGTGGCAGAGAAGCTCAAGACCTTCGGTTGCGACGAGGTCGTCACCGGGATCGGGCGCACCGGGGTGGTGGGCGTCATCAAGGGCAAGTCCGACAGCAAGGGCCGCGTGATCGGGCTGCGCGCCGACATGGACGCGCTGCCGATCCACGAGGCGACGGGGCTGGACTATGCCAGCAAGACCGATGGGGCGATGCATGCCTGCGGCCATGACGGGCACACGGCGATGCTGCTGGGGGCGGCCAAATACTTGGCCGAGACACGGAATTTTGACGGCACGGTTGTGGTGATCTTCCAGCCGGCCGAGGAAGGCGGCGGTGGCGGCAAGGAGATGTGCGACGATGGCATGATGGACCGGTTCGGCATCCAGGAGGTCTATGGCATGCACAACTGGCCGGGCAAGCCCGTGGGCAGTTTCGCGATCCGTCCCGGCGCGTTCTTCGCGGCGACGGATACGTTCGACATCACGCTCGAAGGGCTGGGCGGACACGCGGCCAAGCCGCAGGAGACGATCGACACGACGGTGATGGCCGCCCAGACAGTGCTTGCGTTGCAGACGATCGCCAGCCGCAACGCCGATCCCGTCGACCAGGTCGTGGTGTCGGTCACCTCGTTCGAGACCTCGTCCAAGGCGTTCAACGTCATTCCGCAAAAGGTCCAGCTGAAGGGGACCGTGCGCACCATGAGCCCCGAGATGCGCGACCTTGCGGAAAAGCGCATCAAGGAGATCTGCAACGGCATCTCGGCAACCTTCGGGGGCAGCGCCGATATCCACTATCACCGGGGTTATCCGGTGATGGTCAACCACGAGGAACAAACGGAATTCGCCGCCGACGTGGCGCGCGCGGTGTCCGGCGATTGCGAGGATGCGCCGCTGGTCATGGGGGGCGAAGACTTCGCGTTCATGCTCGAGGAACGGCCCGGCGCCTATATCCTCGTGGGCAATGGCGATACGGCGATGGTGCATCACCCGGAATACAACTTCAACGACGAGGCGATCCCCGCCGGGTGCAGCTGGTGGGCCGAGATCGTCGAACGGCGGATGCCTGCCGCCTGATGCGATGCGGGCGCTTCGGGGCCCGTCTTCTCACTGTCGTAAATCGTTGGTCCAACAGAAGATTACGGCCGCGTCCGGCCTCGGGCCAGAGGGCGTCTTGAAAATGGTCCAGTGGACCTTTTGAGCCCGGAGGGGTTCGCAGAACCGATGGGGCATGCAATGCGCCCTTCGCGCGGGGGAGGGTGATTGGACTTCCCGGAAATCATCCGGGGGATGATTTCGCCTAATCACGGGCGGAGCCCCGGACGTAGCGGCCACATTGCGCAACAAGAGGGCGGCGCCCGACCTCGGGCCGGAGGCCGTCTTGCATTTGATCCAGTGGATCAAATGAGGCCGGAGGGGTGCGCAAGCACAGAGGGGGCATGAAATGCGCCCTCCCCGTGGGGGAGGGTGAAGCCCGTCTTGGAAACTGTCCGGGGGACAGTTTCAGGGCTGAACGGGCGGAGCCCCGGACGGGCGCAGACATGGGGTGTGACGATAGGGTTGTGCCCGACCTCGGGCCGGAGGCTGTCTCGCAAAAGGTCCGGTGGACCTTTTGAAGCCGGAGGGATGCGACAGCATCGAGGGGGCACGATAGTGCGCCCTCCCCGTGGGGGAGGTCGGGCGCGGCCCGGGACGGGGTCCCGGGCGGTTGGTTGTGGCGGGCCGATTTTAGTGGCGATTTAGAGTGGCGCTCGTTATAAGGGCGGTGCGTTAGTCAACCGATGCCTGATGCGCAGCATCAGGCACGCGCCCGACCCGCCCCTCAGGGCGGGCGCGTTCCGCACCCACCCTCGGGCCGGGCGCGAGGGTTAGCAGTTCAGAATGCTCGCGAGCGCGGTTGATGGGAACGCGCCTCTAATTCGGAACGAATATCAACGGCTTCACGAAGTAGCATGTCGATTTCTTCGATAGCGACCTTGATTGTGCGTTCTGAGATTGCCTCATTGAATTCAAACCACTGCCTGTTTTCTTTGTTGCCACGCGGGAAATAGTGAGCAACTCTAATAGACTGGGTTTCGTCGTCGAAATAGAATGCACCATGTGCAACAAGATTTCTGTTTTCGATACCATTTGTGATCTTCTCGGCAAGAGCACACATGCGTAGGCCAAGTGGTGCATGGCAATTAGTTGAGCATTGTCGCAATTGCCGAACAAGCTTTGGTGTGATTTTTTTGATTTCCAGAGTCTTCAAGAATTGCTCGCTGGAGGTTTGGTCTACTCCGTCAGCGAGCATGACAATTTGCCAGATTGTCAGTTCAAGATGTGCAGCAGATTGCAAATATATTCCGGCGTTAACCAGTACACGTGCTGGCAACATCTTTTCAATCAGGGTTTGACTCAAGGCTCGATCCAAAAACGAAATTCAAACATCCAACTCCTCCACGAACCTCGCATTCTCCTGAATATACTGGAACCGCATCTCGGGCTTCTTGCCCATCAGGCGTTCGACGAGGTCTCCGGTTTCTCCGGGTTCGTCCTCGTCGATGGTCACGCGGATCAGCTTGCGCGATTTCGGATCCATGGTGGTTTCCTTCAGATCCTTGGCGTCCATTTCGCCGAGGCCCTTGAAGCGGGAGACGTCGATCTTGCCCTTGCCGCCCAGACCCTTTTCCAGCAGCGCGTTCTTTTCGGCCTCGTCGGTGCAATAGACGCGTTTAGCGCCCTGCGTCAGACGAAAGAGCGGTGGGCAGGCGAGATACAGGTGGCCCGCATCGATCATCGGGCGCATTTGGGTGAAGAAGAAGGTCATCAGGAGCGACGCGATATGGGCGCCGTCGACATCGGCGTCGGTCATGATGATGACTTTTTCATAGCGCAGGTCATCGACGTTGAACTTGCTGCCAAGGCCGACGCCGAGCGCCTGGGTCAGGTCGGAAATCTCGGCGTTCGACCCGAGCTTGGAACTGGCCGCGCCAAGCACATTGAGGATCTTGCCGCGCAGGGGCAGCAGTGCCTGGGTCTTGCGGTCGCGCGCCATCTTGGCGGAGCCGCCCGCGCTGTCGCCTTCGACGATGAACAGCTCGGTGCCTTCGCGCGTGTTTGACGAACAATCCGTCAGCTTGCCCGGCAGGCGCAGTTTCTTGGTCGCGGATTTGCGTTGGGTTTCCTTTTCCTGCCGGCGGCGCAGGCGTTCTTCGGCCCTGAGCACGAGGAAGTCGAGGATCGCGCCGGCGGACTTTGTGTCGGCCGCCAGCCAGTTGTCGAAATGGTCGCGCACGGAGTTTTCGACCAGCCGCTGGGCTTCCATCGTGGCGAGCCGGTCCTTGGTCTGGCCGACGAATTCCGGTTCGCGGATGAAGCAGGAGACCAGCGCGCAGCCGCCGGTGGTGAGATCCTCGCGGGTGATGGTGGCGGCCTTCTTGTTGCCGACCAGTTCGCCATAGGCCTTGATGCCCTTGACGATGGCGGCCCAGAACCCGGCCTCGTGGGTTCCGCCCTCGGGCGTGGGAACGGTGTTGCAATAGGACTGGATGAAGCCGTCGCGGGACGGGGTCCAGTTGATCGCCCATTCGACCTTGCCCGGGTGGCCGAATTTTTCCTTGAAATCGACGGTGCCGGCAAAGGGTTTGTCGGCATAGGTCGAGGCCGCGCCAAGCGTTTCGGTCAGATAGTCCGAGAGGCCGCCGGGGAAGTGGAACGTGGCCTCTGTCGGGGTTTCGCCATCGTCGATGGCGGATTTCCAGCGGATTTCGACGCCGGAGAAGAGGTAAGCCTTGGAGCGGATGGACTTGAAAAGCCGCGCCGGTTTGAACCGGTGTTGACCGAAGATCTCGGCGTCGGCATGGAAGGTGACGGTGGTGCCGCGCCGGTTGGGGGCGGCGCCGACCTTTTCTACGGGGCCCAACGGGATGCCGCGGGAAAATCGCTGTTCGTACAGCTCCTTGTTACGGGCGACCTGCACGACCATCGTGTCGCTGAGCGCGTTGACGACAGAGGCGCCGACGCCGTGCAGACCGCCCGAGGTCTCATACGCCTTGCCCGAGAACTTGCCGCCGGCGTGCAGCGTGCAGAGGATGACCTCGAGCGCTGACTTGTCGGGGAATTTCGGGTGTGGGTCGATCGGAATGCCGCGGCCATTGTCGCGGATGGTCACGGCGTAATCGTCATGCAGTTCGACCTCGATCCGGTTGGCGTGACCGGCGACCGCCTCGTCCATCGAATTGTCGAGCACCTCGGCGACGAGGTGGTGCAGGGCGCGTTCGTCGGTCCCGCCGATATACATGCCGGGGCGCTTGCGCACGGGTTCCAGCCCCTCGAGCACTTCGATCGAGGAGGCGTCATAGTCGGACGGGGCCGATTGGGTCAGAAGATCGCTCATACCGCTGCTCTGTTGTTGTTTTGCGACAGTATGGCAGGGGGGGCGGGAATGGGAAAGTGTTTCCCTGTCCGGTGGAGGCGGCGGTTGGGGGATGGTCGCGGCACTCTCGCGTAGGGCGAGCATAGGGCACTGTTTTCAATCCCTTTTTCGGCCGGATGTAATTGCGGGTCGGGTGCGGAACTGTTAACACGTGCAATGAACAACGCGTTAAATGGTGACAGGAGACCATCGTGAAGACACTTTCCCTTTCGATTGCGGCGCTGATGATGCCGCTAGCTGCCGCGGCGGCGACTCTGAACCTGGATTCGGAGAAGCCGGGCGGCAACGCCGGCTTGCTCTACAAGGATGCGGGCGGCTTCTATCTGGATGCGAACGACACGGTGCGGACCGACAATTCGATCGTCTACCTGTCGTTGGCTGCGGGCACCTACAACATCACGCCGACCAAGGATCTGTACGAATCCTGGTCGCGCTGGAGTGCCAACAAGAACTGTGACAACTCTGGCGAGAATTGCACCCAGGGGTTCGAGCAGTCGTTCGCGTTCTTCATGGTGGACACGGCGACAGCGGGGGCTGATGGGCGCGTCGGAGATGTGCGCAGCGCGCCGACCGACAACAGCCTCACCAACCTTGTGAACTATTCCGTGCCGTTCACGGAATCTTTCTTTGCGACGCCGGGGCAGGGGTATGACGCTGTCGCAGGCACGGTGATGGCATCGTTCACCTTGGACACCGCACAGGATGTCGGGTTCTACATTCATGACAACTGGGTCGCCGACAATCGGGGCGGTGTAAGCATCAACGTCGCTGCGGTCCCGCTGCCGGCCGGTTTGCCGCTGCTTCTGGCAGGTTTGGGTGGGCTCGCGCTTGTGCGGCGCAAGTCGGCCTGATCATCCCGTTGCACAAGCACTGAATTTGCCCCGGTCGTGACGGCCGGGGCATTTTTCGTTGTCCGGTATCCGGGGCGTCGCGGTGGGCGTCAGTATTGCGCGTAGAATATCGACAGGTTGTCGCCCATCACAAGATCGTCCAGATGAGTGTCGCGCAGGATGATGGTGATCGAAGACAACTCGTCCTCGGGCGCCGGGACCCAAGGCTGATCGTCGGTATGGCGGATCACCACGTTGTCGCCGCGCTGGGTGATCGACAGATCAAAGCCGAGCAGCGAGAGTTCGATCTCGTCCTCTTCGGGGTTGAAGTCTCGGATCACGTTGCGCCCGTCCTCGAACAGGTCGAAGACGAAGGTGTCGGCGCCGGGCCCGCCCTTGATCCTGTCGTTGCCGTCGCCGCTGCGGATGGTGTCATCGCCGCGATTGCCGTTGAGCCGGTCATCGCCGTTGCCGCCGTCGATCACGTCATCGCCCTTGCGGCCCCGGATCAGGTCGTCTCCGCCCAGCCCGCGCAGGATGTTGGCCGCGTCGTCTCCGAGCAGCGTATCGTCCAGCGCGCTGCCGGTCACGTTCTCGATCGCCCTGACGCGGTCGATCTGCACGATGACCGCGCCGGGTTGGGAAGCGGCCGACGCGAAGAAGAGCGGCGGCGGAAAGCCGTAAGTCATCACGGTTCCGTCGCGCAGATCCGCGGTGATGCCCGTGGCTCCGCCGGTGGGCGAGGGGACCGAGTCATCCAGAACGCTTGCGGCATAGCTCAGCGTGTCGATCCCGGTGCCGCCCCGATAGATGTCGGTGCCACTGCGGTCGAGGAACAGGTCGTCGCCGTGTCCGCCCTTGGCGAAATTGTCGTAGTAGCTGTCCTGGTAAGTCAGGCCGCCCTCGCTCAATGCCTTGCGCAACGGATTGATCTGCCCCGAGGCGGCCTGCTGCAAGAGCGCCCCGAAGTCGGTTGCCGACAACGAAAGCCCTTCGACGGTTCCGATGCGCGGGTCGAATGCGAAGGATGCGTCGGCATCAAAGGGTGCGAAAGGGGCCAGGCGGGCCTCGATCCCGGTGATCGTGCCGGAGATGATCTGGCCCCGATCGACCACGAGCGTATCGCCCGAGACCAGAACCAGATGGCTGCCGGCGTCATAGAGCACATCGTCGCCCTGAGCCTCACCCGGGCCGGATTTTGACAGGATTTCGGCGATCAGGTGTTGTGTGGGGCGTGTAGTCGCGCTGTGATCTGTCAGGCGGATCATCGGAACTCTCCAAAAAAATTGATCGACCTGGCGCCACGTACGGGGTCGACCCTCATCGCTAGAATGGAGGAAGGATACACCTTGAGACGGATTTTAACAAAGTCTTACCGAATTGATGGTTACCAGGCCGGCGACACGACACCCAGCAGCGGTTATCGATCCAGCCAATCGAGGATGGCACGCGCCACCTGGTCGGGCGCCTGGTGGATCAACCAGTGGTTCAGGCCCGGCAGCTCGACGCGGGTGAGATCGGCGGCAAATTCTTCGAGACCCTCCGTGGATTCCGGCAGAAGGGCGCTGTCTTCCAGTCCCCAGATCAGCAGATGGGGACAGTGCACCTGCAACCGCTCCTTCGGCAGATCGGGCAGGTCGCCGAGCGGCACGCCCGGCTCGGCGAGGCGCAGGGGCGAGGCGCGGTACCAGTGGATCATGGTTTCGAGCCTTCCGGGTCGGGCCCATTCTGTCAGATATTCCTGCGTCTTCTCCTCAGTCAGCCAGCCAGTGTCCATCTTGGCCATGAACAGCTGTTTCATTCGGGCGAACCCGTCCTCGGCCAGAACCTCGTGGCTGTCCGGTCGGCGCAGGAAGGTTATGTAACTGCTGGCCTCCGATTGGGCACCGCCCGAAGCCATCGCGCGCTGAAAAGGCACCGGATGGACGCCATTGGCGATGATCAGCCGGTCCACAAGTTCGGGTTTGAACATCGCCAGCCCATAGGCCACCGCCGCGCCCCAGTCGTGGCCCATCACCGTGACCGGCCCGCCCAGACACCCGATCAAGGCTGCCATGTCCGAGACCAGTGCGGAGGCCGCATAATTCTCGACCCCCGCAGGTGCCCAACTGCGCCCATAGCCGCGCTGATCGGGGGCGATGCAATGGAAGCGTTCGCCTAAATAGGGTGCGAGATCGGCCCATGCACCGCCATGTTCCGGAAATCCGTGCAGCATCAGGAGCTTGGGCAACGCGGGGTCGCCCCAGCGTCGCAGAAAAAACGGATGCCCGTTCAGATCGACCGTTTCCGTGGTCATCCCGGCCGATGGCATGGCGTGCCCCTTCTTCATTGTCTGGCTTGCGCTCGCCTCACGCAGAGGCGAGCGCGCGAGCGTCGCGTTTACTCGCCGGCGGCACGGGTCTCGAACACGAGCCCTTGGGCAGTGCGGGGCGCGAAGCCTTCCCAATAAGTGTGTTCAGCGGTCTCCTTGCCGGTGTCGTCCAGCGCGACCACGCCGTCTTCGGCGCGCTCTATGAGGTCGAAGAACGCCGCCTTGTCGTTGTCACCCTTCAGGTGCAGGTCCATGAAGGCAGTGGCGAAATGCTGAGCGATGTTGTTCATCCGGTTGGTGTCCCAGACCGCGTCCGCATAGTGTGCGAAGGGCACGAAATCGAGCGTCTCGACCGGTGCCCAGCTTTCCGCGGGCGCTGGCATCGGCGCGGCGGCGTTGTGGTTGGCGGCCTCGAAGGTCAGCAGGTGGCGGGTCGTGCCGGTGGTACCGGCGAAGATCTCGCGCATCGCGTCATAGATCGAGACGTCGTCCGCACTCCCGGCCATCAGCAACAGCGGTTTTTCGAACCCGGCCAGGCCCGCGTCATCCCAGAACCCGGTGTTCTTGCCCCAGGGGCCGATCGCGATCACCGCCTTGACCCGGTCGTCGATCAGTTCGGCATGGCTGTCGGAGCCCGCGAGATGGCGTGCGAGCAGTCCGTTGGGCGTGCCCCAGGGATACTCGGTCGAGGCTTGCGTCACGCCGGCGCCGCCGAAAATCAACGCGCCGTATCCGCCCATGGAGTAACCGATCACACCGGTGGTTTCGGCATCGGTGATGGCGCCCAGCGGCCCGTCGAGCGCGGCCATCTGATCGATCACGAATTTCTGGTCTATCGGCCGGTTCAGCAGGGTCGATCCGAAGGCCGCCTGATCGGAATAGGTGCTGTCGGTGTGGTCGATCGAAACCGTGACATACCCCTTGGAGGCGAGGTTCTCGCCCAGATGGGACATCAGGAACCGGTTGCCCGGATAGCCGTGCGAGATCACGATCAGCGGAAAGGTCTCGCCTTCGGCGGGCGCGGCATCGCGCGCGGCGCGACCCGTCAGCGTGATTTCGGTGCGCCCGTCGCGCAGCACGGTTTCGTAGGTCACGCCCGGCTCGGTGCCGTCTGCAGCCGGATACCAGACTTCGACCGTCAGGGGACGATCATAGAGCGGCTCGTTGCCCTCGGTGGTGTTCAGGATGTCGTTCTGGCCGGGGTTCACGAAGTTCAGCGTCTGCACCCCGACCACGTGGTCCCCGACGGCGGCCAGCGCGGGCGCGTCTGGGCGGATCAGGTCGATCCGGTTCTCGGCCTGCGCGGTGAGAGCCGACGCGGCGAGTCCGGCGGCGAGGCCAATGACGGTGCGAGGGTTTGACATGGGTGCGATCCTTCCGGTTGGTGTCCGTCACGCGGCGCGTCTTGCGTGGCGCCTGCGTCTGCTTGGAGCCGCACTGTGACAGTTTCTTGACACCGATCAAGGCGTTAAATCCTCTGACCTGTTAGGCTTTCGGGCGACGCAGCACCCAGAGGAGACGCACAGAATGACATCGCAGACCGCTACCAGCGCGCCCGCAGCCGAGCCGCAGACAGCCACGCCCAATGGCGCGGACAACCGTCCGACGCCGGAACAGGTGCGCCGCGCCTTCGAGAGCGGCAAGTATCCCTATACCCGCAAGCTGGGCCGGCGCGCCTACGAGGCCGACAAGGCGCAGGTCCAGGCCGAACTGCTCAAGGTGCAGATCTGGGCGCAGGAAACCGGCCAGAAATTCGTTCTGCTCTTCGAAGGGCGCGATGCGGCGGGCAAGGGCGGAACCATCAAGCGCTTCATGGAACATCTCAATCCGCGTGCGGCTCGCGTGGTGGCGCTGAACAAGCCGACTTGGGAAGAGAAGGGCCAGTGGTACTACCAGCGCTACATTCAGGAGCTCCCCACCGTTGGTGAGATGGTCTTCTATGACCGCTCCTGGTACAACCGCGCCGGCGTCGAACGGGTGATGGGTTTCTGCGACCCGTCCGAATATCTCGAATTCATGCGCCAGACGCCCGAGTTCGAACGCATGCTGGTGCGCTCGGGAATCCGGCTTTACAAGTACTGGTTCTCGGTCACCCAGCAGGAGCAGAAACGCCGCTTTGACAGTCGTGAAACCGATCCACTCAAGCGCTGGAAACTCAGCCCGATCGACAAGGCTTCGCTGTCCAAATGGGACGATTATACCGAGGCCAAGGAAGCGATGTTCTTCTATACCGATACCGCCGATGCGCCTTGGACCGTGATCAAGTCCAATGACAAGAAGCGGGCGCGGCTGAACTGCATGCGCCACTTCCTCGCCTCGCTGGACTACCCGGACAAGGATATCGACGTGGTCGGCGCGCCCGACCCCCTGATCGTCGGACAGGCGCATCATGTGATCCACCGCTCCGACCATATCCTTGGCACCGCGCTGCATCCCGCGACCCGTACGACCTGATCGGTTGCCGGACAGGGGCGCCACCAAGCGCCCCTCTCTTCATCTTCGTTCAAATACTCCGGGGTTTGGGGCGGAGCCCCAATCTGTCAGCGCGCGTCAGACGAACTCGAAATCCGCAACCCCGATATCGGCGGCGGCCACGCCAGCGACGACGATCTCGGTCAGTCCGTCCAGTACGAGCCGCGCCTCTGCGATGCCGCTTACCGCGACCTGCGCGAGGGTCAGGCCTTCGATGCGGATCAGGTCGATTCCGTCCTCGAAATCCGTGATCCTGTCGCGCCCCTCCCGCACCTTTCCGTCGAACACGAAGACGTCCGTGTCCAAGCCACCGGTCAGCACGTCGTTGCCCTTGCCGCCGGTCAGCGTGTCGGAGCCGGCAAGGCCGGAAAGCGTGTCGTGCCCGGTCCCTCCGCTCAGCCGGTCGTCGCCCGCGCCGCCGCGCAGCAGATCGGCGCCGCCATTGCCGAACAGGAAGTCCGCGCCGCTTCCGCCAAACAGTTCGTCATCGCCCGCGCCGCCGGCCAAACGGTCGGACTTGCCGTTGCCGTCGAGCCTGTCAGCACCGGCGTCGCCGAACAGCCGATCGCGCCCGCCTTCTCCCGCGAGTGCGTCGTCGCCCGCACCGCCGATCAGCGTGTCGCGTCCCCTGCCGCCGGAGAGCGTATCATTGCCGCCGAACCCGTTCACCGTGTCATGGCCGCTGCCCGCGCGCAGGCTGTCGGCGCCGTCGCCACCCGACAGCACATCCGCGCCGTCCGACCCGTCGATGTCGAGGGTCACGGGCGGCAGGAGTGAATCGTCCGCCGCCAGATGGTCGAACAGCACGTTGCGCGCGAGGCCCGGAAATGACGAAAAGATCGGCGAAGCGAGGACTGCCGCGATCGCGCCCGCGATGTCGAGCCCGACCGCGTGGGCCAGCGTCGTGATGTAGCTGTTGCTGTTCTGACCCTCCAGCCCGCCGATCAGCCCGAGACGGTAGTCGATAGGTTGCGCCGCAATCGAGTCGCGCACCTCTCCCAGCACCTGCCAGATCTCGCCCGCGCTGCGCGCCACGCCGAAACTCAGCTCGACGGCGAGGCTGCTGACGCCGAAGGGGGTGTCGAATTCCTGCTCGGGCCGCACGTCCCAGTCTCCGACTGCGAAGAACGGGCCCTGGACCTCGAGTTCGCGCTCGTCGCCGTTGAAATACGCGTCGTCGGGGTCATAGACCAGTTGCAAGTGGCCATAGGAGGTGAAGAGGACTTCATTGGCGACGAGATAGATCGAGGACATGGCCAAGGGCTCCTGCAGCGATGGATCACACGGGCCAGTTCACTCGGGCCACATCGCCAGAATAGCATGCGGAGCGCACCGCGCACAGCGGCGTCAGGGCTTGCGAGGGTGCGGGCTTGGGCATAGTGCTGCTCGGATGAGCGTCGCGATGACATATCCGGGTCACGTCAGGGCCATCCTGGTACTGGGCCTGCCGCTGATCGGCGGTCACGTGGCGCAATTCGCCATCTCTCTGACCGACACGGTCATGCTGGGCTGGTACGGTGTGGACGAGCTTGCGGCGGTCACGCTGGCGAGCAGCTATTTCTTCGTGTTCTTCATCCTCGGCGCGGGGTTCGCGCTGGCCGTGATGCCGATGGTCGCCGCGGTCGCGGCGCGCGACGACGACACGAGCGTACGCCGGATCACCCGCATGGGTCTGTGGCTGTCGCTGGCCTATTGCGTTCTGGCGATGCCCGCGATGATCTGGTCCGAGACGATCCTCGCCACGCTCGGTCAGCCGCCTGACGTCTCCGAACTGGCCGCGCGATACCTGCGGGTCGCGGGCTGGGGCCTGTTTCCCGCCCTTCTGGTCATGGTTCTGAAATCCTATCTGGCGGCCTTGGAACGCACGCAGATCGTGCTGTGGATCACGCTGCTCGCGGCAGGCTGCAACGCGCTCGCGAACTATGCGCTGATCTTCGGCAACTGGGGCGCGCCTGAAATGGGCATAATGGGCGCGGCGGTGGCGTCGATATTGACGCAGCTCGTCTCGCTGGTGGCGGTGGTGATCTATGCGCTGCGGGTGCTGCCCGAGCATCGGCTGTTCCAGCGCTTCTGGCGGCCCGACTGGGACATGCTGGGGCAGGTTTTCAAGCTGGGTGTGCCGATCGGGCTGACGACGGTCAGCGAGGTCAGCCTGTTCTCGGCCTCGGCCGTGATGATGGGGTGGCTTGGCACGGTGACGCTGGCTGCCCACGGTATCGTGGTGTCGATCGCAGCGCTGACCTTTATGGTGCATCTCGGGCTCAGCAATGTCGCCACGATACGCGCGGGCAACGCCTTCGGCCGGCAGGACCGGGCGCACATGGCACGCGGGGCGCTGGTGGTGACAGGGCTGTCGCTGGTCTTTGCGCTCTGCACCATCGCGGCCTTCCTGCTGATCCCGGAGCCGCTGATTTCGCTGTTCCTTGAAACCGACAACCCGGAACGTCCGGCGATCCTGGCTATCGGCGCGGGGTTGCTGGCCATAGCGGCGCTGTTTCAACTGGTGGACGGGGCGCAAGCCATTGCGCTGGGCCTGCTGCGCGGGCTGCAGGACACGCGGGTACCGATGCTGATGGCGGTGCTGTCCTACTGGATCGTCGGAATCCCGACCTCCTACGTGCTGGGCTTCAGGCTCGACATGGGCGCAATCGGGGTCTGGATGGGACTTGTCACCGGGCTTGCCTGCGCCGGGGTGTTCCTGATGGCGCGGTTCTGGGGCCGGGCCATCACCCGCGTCGGGCAAGCTGAGATCTAGGCCGCCTTTTCCGCTTGGCTGTGACTCCAAGACGCCGCTGTCGTCGGCGTCTCTAGGAGGAGAGATTTCAGGAACGGAAACTCCGTAACGCAGGCCAGGCCAGGTTTGCTTGATGCGGTGCCGGGGCGTGCGCTAGCCGCGTTTCGCCATCCGGTCGGCCTTCTTGCGGGCCAGCACACCGCGCAGGTCGTGCATCGCCATCAGGAGCGCATCCGTGACCTCTTCGAGTTGCGCGTCGGTCGCGCGGGACTGCGCCCAATGCGCGGTGAGGTTCAGGCGGTCCACCGTGCGCAGGATGTCGTCGGTGTCGCGCCGGGCGAGCAGGTCGACGCGGTCAGCCATCCAGTCGCGGATCGCGGTCAAATCGGCGTCCGAAAGCGTCCGATCGCCCTGCGGCTTGATCTCGCCGTTGCGGGTGTTGACGACCGCGATCTGGTCCATCTCGATCCGGCGCTGCCGGTTCTCGGTGTCCACGCGAAAGACGACGGCGCCGTTGTCCCGCACCCGGAAGTAGTAGTCTGGTAACTCGTCCGCCATGCGCTCCGGTCCGCTGGAATGTGCAGGTCCTCGCCTGCTGCTAGCAAGGCGAGAGATCTTCTATCTTGTTTCAGGTCAAGCCGGCGCAGAAGCTCTGGATGCGGCTGCAGGCGTCGCGCAGGGCGTCGTCCGACGTGGCATAGCTGATACGGAAATTCGGACTGAGGCCGAAAGCCGCGCCGAAGACGACAGCGACGCCAGTTTCCTCAAGCAGCGCCTTGGCAAAGGCCTCGTCATCCGGGATCGCGGTGCCGGCAGCCGAGGTCTTTCCGATCAGGCCGGCGATCGAGGGATAGACGTAGAAAGCGCCTTCGGGCGTGGGGCAGGTGACGCCGTCGATTTCGGACAGCATCGATACGACCAGGTCGCGGCGGCGCTTGAATACGGCGTTGTTGGCGGCCAGGAAATCTTGCGGTCCGGTCAGCGCCTCGACTGCGGCCCATTGGCTGATCGAACAGGGGTTCGACGTGCTCTGGCTCTGGATCTTGCGCATGGCTGCGATCAACGCCTCGGGTCCGGCGGCATAGCCGATGCGCCAGCCGGTCATCGCATAGGCCTTGGACACGCCGTTGCAGGTGAGGGTGCGCTCGTAAAGGCCGGGCTCGACCTGCGCCGGGGTGCAGAATTCGAACCCGTCATAGGCGAGATGTTCGTACATGTCATCGGTCATCACCCAGACATGCGGGTGACGCATCAGGACGTCGGTCAAGGCTTTGAGTTCGTCGCGGCTGTAGCCTGCGCCGGTCGGGTTGGACGGCGAGTTGAAGATGAACCACTTCGTCTTCGGGGTGATCGCCGCTTCGAGTTGGTCCGGCGTCAGCTTGAAGCCGGTCTGAAGCGAGGTTTCGGCGATTACGGGCTCTCCGCCCGCCAGCAGCACCATGTCCGGATAGCTGACCCAGTAGGGCGCGGGAATCACCACCTCGTCGCCTGGATTCAATGTCGCCATCAGCGCGTTGTAGAGGATCTGCTTGCCACCGGTGCCGACGCTGACCTGCGCGGGCGCATAGCCCAGCCCGTTCTCGCGCTGGAACTTGTCGCAAATCGCCTGTTTCAGTTCGGGGATGCCGTCGGGCGCGGTGTATTTCGTCTTGCCGTCGTGGATCGCCTGGATCGCCGCCGCCTTGATGTTGTCGGGCGTATCGAAATCGGGTTCCCCCGCGCCGAGCCCGATCACGTCGCGCCCGGCCTCCTTGAGGTCGCGCGCCATGGCGGTGACGGCGATCGTCGGAGACGGTTTGACGCGGGACAGTGTCGCAGACAGGAAACTCATGGGGGGCCTCGATTTGTATGTTCGCTTCGAACGTCATAGGGTGCCGCCGAAAGCCGATCAAGCGGCATCGGGTCAGCCGCGAGGGAGAGCGACGATGAACGACGATAACAGCGATTGGTATGGACCGGATGCCGCGACCTTCGGCGACCGCGTGGCCGGTGCGCGCGAAGCCGCAGGCATGACGCAGGCGCAGCTTGCGCGCCGCCTCGGGGTCAAGAAGGCGACGCTGGTCGGCTGGGAGGACGATCTGTCCGAGCCGCGTGCCAACAAGCTTTCGATGCTGGCGGGGCTGCTGAACGTGTCGATCATCTGGCTCCTGACCGGCGAGGGCGAGGGGATGCCCGCCCCGGTGGAAGATGCCCGGGAGATGCCGGACATTTCGGGCGTGCTGGCCGAGTTGCGCGAGATCCGCGCCGCGATGCGCACCAATGCCGAGCGCGCAGCCCGGGTCGAGAAGAAGCTGCGCCAGCTCGTGCAGCCCGGAGGCGACGCATGAGCGAGCCGCGCGCGGTCAGGATCAAGCGGCTGAGAATGCGTTCGATGCGGCGCGGCATAAAAGAGATGGACCTCATCCTCACCGCCTTCGCCGATCGCCAACTCGCGGACATGTCCGAGGCCGAACTCGACACCTACGACGCGCTGCTCGAGGAGAACGACCAGGACCTCTACCAGTGGGTGACGGGGCAGAGTGCTGCGCCGGACCTCTTCGTATCCATGATCGCGGATATTTCGCAAACGCTTCAAAAGCAACGATAATTCGGTTTAACTGATTATTCGGCTTTTACCGTCAGTCTCTGACCCCAGCAGTTCGAGTCGGAGATACGGATGAGTATGGAAATGCAAGTCGGGCCTGTGACCCGCAAGGGGTTCATGACCGGGTACCTGGAGGCGCTGGCGCTGGTGGAGCGGTTGCACCGTTTGCTTCTGGACGTGATCAAGGACGAGTTCGAACGGGTCGGCGTGCTCGAGATCAACGCAGTGCAGGCGCTGCTGCTGTTCAATATCGGCGAAAACGAGGTGACCGCGGGTGAATTGAAAAGCCGCGGCTATTACCAGGGCAGCAATGTCAGCTACAACCTCAAGAAGCTGGTCGAGATGGGCTACATGCACCACCAGCGCTGCGAGATCGATCGCCGCTCGGTCAGGGTCAAGCTGACGCCGCGCGGTCGCGAGATCCGCGACATCGTGGCCGGGCTCTTCAGCCGCCATGCAGAGGGGCTCGAAGGCAAGGGCGTCATCAGCGCTGAGGGAATCGAGAACATCACCGGCTCTCTGAAGCGGGTCGAGCGCTACTGGACCGACCAGATCCGCTATATCTATTGATCAACCCGCAGGCGACACGCCGCGAGCAGTCCGGGCCGGTGCGGGCCCGGGGACACGGGCATCCGGCGGTGCCCGTGTCGTTGTTTGCCTGACTCGACCTTTGCAATCGGCATTGCGGTTGCCCGGCGCCTCCTCAGGGCGTCGGACGGCAACGGCGGTAGACTCCGTTGCCGCCGAGACGTGCCGACAGGCGATCGGGCGGGCCTTGTGCAGAGCGGTTCTGACCGGCTGACCTGAAAGATCGGGAGGCCATCACGGATGAATGTCCTGCTTGCGGTGCGACAGGATGATGCCCTGCAACTCGCGCAGCAGCTTGCGGGTCATTGCGGCCTCGAAATCCTCGAACCCGAGCGCGGTTTCGACGAAACCGTCGGGACCGTGGATCACCAGGGCACGGAAATAGGAGGAGAGTTCCGCGATCTCGACATGGCGGCGGTCTCCCGCGGCGGGTGAATCGGCACCCACGGCCAGCGCGTTGATCGTGAGCGTCGTGCCCGAAAGCGTCGATTTCACGTCGCGCGGATTTGGCCCCTCGTTGTGCATCCCGTCGCCTGACAGGTCGAGCGTTCGTCGCCAGCACTCCTGTTGCCCTGAAAGCAGGTCGGCGCCGAAGAGCATCGCCGTTCCAACCGAGGTGCCGAGCGGTGCTTCGGTGACCCGACGCACCGCCCGCAGGCGAGAGGTGACGCGCGCCAGATCCTCTTCGCCGCGCAGTGCGGTCCATCCGACCAGCAGCCGCTGATGGCCTTGACCGCTCCATTCGAACACCGCGAGACGGATCGGCATGTCGGGTGCCTGCAGGATCGCGCGGCGCACCTCGGGCGAAAGCAGCGCGCCGGCCAGTCCGTCAAGTTGCAGCCGGTATTCCCGGCTGTCGACAGATCCTGACACGTCGATCCCGATGGCCAATGCCTGTCGGCAAGTCTGGGCCGTGGCGCCGGATACGCAGAGCCAGAGCGCGAGCGCCAGAAAACGCCACATCCCGGCTCAGCCCGGTCCGCCGGGAGAGGCCGGGGCCGTGGCGCCCATGATGCGCGGACGCAGCTCGCGCTCGAGCTTGCGGCGCATCGCGCGCGCGTAGTCGTCGAACCCCTGCGCAATCTCGAGAAAGGCGCCGGGGCCGTGCAGAACCTCGCGCCTGTAGTACTCGATCAGGTCGATCTCGGCCTCGTAATCGGCGGCGTTCACGACCAGACCGTTGACCGTGATATCGGCAAAGGGAAACTCCGCATAGGCCGCCTCGGGAGGGAAGCCCTCGTTGTTCTCGCCGTCACCCGCCATATCGAGGGTCTTGAACAGACAGGCAGGACCACGGTCTATCAGTCCGGCACCATAGCCGAGTGCATAGCCCATCGCAGTTGGAAACTCATTGTGGCTGCGCTTTGAGGCTCCGATGGTGGCGGCCACGTCGCGCAGGGCAGAGCGACTGTCGATCAAGCGCCAATCGATCAACAGGTGCTGGTTGTAGCGCCCGCTCCATTCAAAAACCGCGAGGGCGACCGGCAGCGGCGCGGCAAAGAATGCCTCGACCACCTCGGGTGCGACCAGCGCCGCCGCGAGGCCGCGACGCTGGAGGGTGTCCTCGGCGGCATCGACCGAGGAGGACACGTCCATCGCCAGCACCAGCGCCAGGCGGCACTCGGCGCCGGCGGCGGGCCCGGCGAGGGCCAGGCTGAGCGCGAGGGCGCGCAGCCCTACCAATGGCCCTTGTTTTCCATGCTCGTCCAGGGCTCGGCCGGTGGCAGCGGGTCGCCCGTCTGCAGCAGTTCGACCGAGATATTGTCGGGCGAGCGCACGAAAGCCATGCGACCGTCGCGCGGCGGACGGTTGATGGTCACGCGGTTGTCCATCAGGTGCTGGCAGGTCTCGTAGATGTTGTCGACGCTATAGGCGAGGTGGCCGAAATGGCGGCTGTCACTAGGCAGTCCTTCGTCGCCGTCCCAGTTGTAGGTCAGTTCGACAGGACAGTCCTCCTGACCCGGCGGTGCCATGAAGATCAGCGAAAAGCGACCTTCCTCGCTGTCATAGTGCCGGGTCTTTTTCAGGCCGAGCAGTTCGAAGAAAGCCATCGTCTTGTCCAGGTCTTTGACCCGGACCATGGTGTGCAGGTATTTTATCGTCATCATGTCCTCCGTTCTGGTGCAGACCTTAGCGTTCTGAGCGCTCAGTGCCAGAGGGGGATGCGCCGTGTTCGGTCAGAATCTGGAGCCGATTCCCAGCGACAGGGACAGTTCGCGCGATTCGAATCGGCTGAAGTTCGAGGTCTTCTGCCCGGCTCGCAGCCGCAGGGTCGGTACGAATCCGGCATAATCGAAGCGGTCGAAGACCAGCGTCACGTCGCCATAGAGCGAGGTGTCGGTGCGCTGCGTGGGCGGGCGGAACAGGCTGGCGATGAAGGTGTCGTAGCGGGTGGTGCCCACCACGAGGCCGATGGCCAGCCGCGCGGGACCGATCCGCTGGTCGGGCGCATAGGCAAGCCGCATCGAGGCCGAGTCGTAGGTCCCGTTCACGCTGGCGGCGCGGGCGTCGCGCAGGGCGATGGTCAGGTCGATCTCGTCTCCGTTGGGCAGCGTGCGGCCATAGGCGAGGCCGAACCCCAGAATATCGGCGTCGTTGGAGCGGAACCGGGCCTTGTTGCGGGTCTCGACCTCGGCGCGCAGGACCAGGTCGGCGCCACCGGCGAGACGCCAGCCGCGTTCGGCCTCGAGCCGGGCGAAGCGATAGCTGCGTTCGCCGCCATACCAGCTTTCGCCGAGCGCCAGCCCGAAGCGCAGGCTGCCGCCACTGTCGGGCGCGCCAAGTGCGATGGCATGGCTCAGCGAGAGTTCGCCATAGGTCGAGGCGAAATCCGACCCGGTGGCGCGCGGTGCAAGGGCCTTGGCGCTTTCCGACAGCGCGACCCGTTCGACATAGAGCCGGGCGGCGAGGAAGGTGGCGCTGCGGGCACCGGCGGTCAGGCGGTAGGCCGGGGCCACGTCGAGCGAGGCGATGGTGCCCGAGAGCGCGCGGGCCGAGGCGCTGATCGTACCGCCGTCTGGTACACCGTCGATGATGTTGAGAGAGGTGTCGGAACCGTTGTTGACGTTGTCCGATGGGCGCAGGTCGGCGCGCAGGCGCAGCGACCACGGGTTGATCCGACGCAGCAGCTTGTAGTCGCGCGCGATACGGTCGACATCGGCGTCCCGTTCGGCATGGATTGCGGTGCGGCGCAGCCAGAGTTGTGAGAGACTGTAGTGGCCGCTGTCAAAGGCCATTCGGGCAGCCAGTTGCGCCGCCTCGAAACGGTTCGGGCCCGGCGGGCTGAAGCGATAGGCATAGCCTGCCGCGCGGCGGGCGAGCACCGGATCGTTCAATTGTGCATACCCTGAGGCGATGATGTAGTAGGCCAGCGGATCCTTCGGGTCGGCCTTGAGCAGGCCCTTGCCGATCCGCACCGCCAGTCCGGGATCGCCACTGTCCAGCGCCTGCCGCGCGAGCAGACGCGCCTGCGGCAGCGTCAGGCCGACCAAAGGCTCTGGTTGCGCCGACAGCGGCAATGCGGCCAGGGCGAAGGCGAGCAGTGCCAGCACAAGCCCGAATGTCGGGCCGGAAAGGCGGCGCAGGATCTGTCGCGCAGGGAATCGCCGATGCGCCTGCAAGGGCATCGTCAGGGCGTGGCGGGTTCGCGATCGAGAACGAAAAGGCCGTATTCCTCGATGTCGGGCAGACCTTGCTGGTGGTCCTCGGCGTAGAGCGCGCCGGCCACGGCGCTGGCCTCGGGTCCGCCGAAGATGCCGCCGTATTCGCCCTTCTTTTGTTGGTTCTGGGTAATCTCGCCAGCGAAACTGCCATCGGGGTTGATGTCGGTCGGAGCGATTTCGAGATCCTGCAATGCGATGTCGCGCGCAGTGTAGTTGCGATTGGACACGAGGCCCTTGACGCGGTTGTTGTCGAAATCGGCGACGATCCGGGCGTCGCCGGTCACGCGCCCGGCCTGGCGCGGGCGCTGTTCCACCGGCACACCGGGGGCTGGGATCAGATCGTTGCCATTGTCCGGATAGTTCAGCAGGCCGACATAGGTACCTGAGTATTTCACGTTGCCGGTGTCCTGTGTCGGACCAGGCCGGTCAAAGGCCCCGGCGCGGGAATAGGTGCCGCCCCCATTGTAATAACCGAACTGCCCTCCGGTCACGACGATCGCGCCCTGTGTGTCGCCGATGGCGCGGACATAGGCGGTGGAATGGGCGTCGAGCGCGCTGGCTTGGCGGGTGAAGGCCTGGTAGTCGCCGGAATCCAATGCCGTGTTGCGGGCATAGACTTCGGAAAAGGGATCGCCCTCGAAGGTCACGCCCTTGACGGTCAGGGTCGGAACCGGGCCGGTTGGGTCATAAACGACGCTGTCGAGATCGCTGGCCACCTCGGCGGGAATCACCAGCCCCGGCGCCACCGGATCGGTGGGCGGTTCTTCTTCATCGAGGAACGGGTTGCCGCCGCTGCAGGCGGACAGCGCGCAGGCCGTCGCCATCCCGAACAAGTACCGCTTCATGCGCCTCACCCTTTTTCCGTGCTTCGCACCAGGATTTTCTACCTATAGTAGATTGTCAACGACCTTGCCGTGCTTTTCGGCGCAGGCGTGGCAATCCGACGACCCTGTGGCCGCCTCCCTTCCGTGCTACTCCGGAAATGGTTAACGAAGTGCTTAGACCGAAGTGTCTTGCGCGGCGCGCATTGGCGCTTTTCGCCACCGCAGTCATGTCCTAGTCTGACCCGACAAGCGGATGGCGAGGGAGGCAGAGGGTGCAGCAATATCACGACGCGCTTAGGGTTATCCTGGAGCAGGGTGAAGAAACCAGCGATCGGACCGGAACCGGCACCCTGTCCCATTTCGGGATGCAGATGCGCTATCCGATGTCGGACGGGTTTCCGTTGGTCACGACCAAGAAACTGCACCTCAAGTCGATTATCCACGAACTGCTCTGGTTTCTCGCGGGGGATACGAACATCGGCTATCTCAACCGGCACGGCGTGTCGATCTGGGACGAATGGGCCGACGACAAGGGCGATCTGGGTCCGGTCTATGGCCGCCAGTGGCGCGATTTCCCCAAACTGATCCCGACAGGCGCCGAGGTCGACGGTGCACCGGCCTATCATCGCGGCAGCGTTGACCAGATCGCCGGACTGATCGAGGCGATCCGCAAGACGCCGGACAGCCGCCGCCTGATCGTGTCGGCGTGGAACCCCGGCGAGGTTGATGCGATGGCCCTGCCGCCGTGCCATACCATGTGGCAGGTGCGGGTGCTGGGCGGCAAGCTGCATCTGCAGCTCTACCAGCGGTCCGCCGACATGTTCCTGGGCGTGCCGTTCAACATCGCCTCCTACAGCCTGCTGTTGCACATGCTGGCTCATGTAACAGGTTATCAACCGGGGGATTTCGTCCATTCCATCGGCGATGCACATATCTATTCCAACCACATGGAGCAGGTGCGCACCCAGCTGTCGCGCAGTCCCAAGGCGCTGCCGAGCCTGCGGATCGCGCGCGATGTGGAGTCGATCTTCGATTTTCGTTTCGAGGATTTTGAGATCGCGGGTTATGCGCCCGATCCGGCGATCCGCGCGCCGGTGGCGGTCTGACTCATGATTACCCTGATCGTCGCACGAGCCCGCAACGGCGCCATCGGCAAGGACAACGCCATCCCGTGGGAGGCGCCCGAGGACCTGGCCTTTTTCCAGCGCGAGACGCTGGGTGGGGCCCTCATCATGGGGCGGATGACCTGGGACAGTCTTCCCTTCAAGCCGCTGCCGAGGCGGCTCAACATCGTGGTGTCCTCACGCGGGGTCGAGGCCGAGACGGTTCTGCCATCGGTGGAAGCTGCCGTGGAGCATGCCTATGCCAGCGGCTATCGGCGCGTCTACGGGATCGGTGGTACGGCGATCTTCGCCGAACTGATGCCGCGCGCCGACCGTCTGGTGGTGACCGAGGTCGATCTTGACATAGCGGACCCGCAGGCGGTGTTCCCCAGCTTCGACCCGGCGGAATGGGAGCGGGTCGGCGGCCAGCTATTGCGCGATGCGGAACCGCGCTGCGAGGCGTCGGAATACCTGCGCCGCCGTTCGGTCTAGCCGATAGCGCGACCGGCCAGCCAGCCCAGCGTGACGGCGGCCAGAAGGCCGTTGCCCGACAGATAGCCGCTGTCGCCCTTGCCCGACACACCGCAGGCCGCACCGCCGCCCGCGAAGAGGTTCGGCAGGGCGGTGCCGTCCGGTCTCAGCACCCGGCCATCGAGATCGGTGCGCAGACCTCCCTGGGTGTGAAACAACGCCCCGGTCACGTGCACACCGCAGAAGGGCGGGGCAAGCGGCGGGGGTGTGAAGCGGCGGCCAAAGCTGTCGGGCGTGCCGTCCGTTGGCAGGTTGGCGAGGGTTTCGGCCAAAGGCGCGGCGGGAAGTGACAGGGCTTCGGCCAACTCCTCCACAGTCTCGCCCTGCCGGATCGCCCCCGCAGCCTCGGCGCGCTTGAAATCCTCGAACTGGCGCGCGATGGCGGCGATGCGGGCGTCGAAGATCGCATAGGCCTCACCGCCGGGCTGGGCCAGCACCGCGCGGGCAGCCTCGGAATAGCCTTGGGATTCGTCCCAGAAGCGGCGGCCTTCGCGGTTCACCTGCACGCCGCCTTCAGTGATGACTGCCCAGGTGATCAGGATGCCATGCGGATGGGCGACATTGCCGTGGCCCTGGTAGGCACCCATATGGTTGAGCGCCGCGCCAAGCCCAGTGCCCCAGCGCATCGCCTCGCCCCGGTTGCCGTCATGGCCGAACCACAGGGCGTCGGCGATCGCGGGCATGTGCTCGGCGACCATCGCGCGGTTCCCGCCGAACCCGTTGCAGGCGAGGATCAGCCGTTCGCAGCCCACGGTCTCGGCCACGCCGTCGGGGCGGCGCAGGTCCAGCCCGCAGACCCGGTCGCTCCGGGTAAAGAGCCGCGTTGCGCGGCGGTCGCAGATGATGTCGATGCCCTCGGCCTCGCAGGCGCTGCGCAGGGCGTCGATCAATTCCTGCCCTGACCGCGACGGCAACCCGTGCATCCGGCGGCGGCTGTGGCCGGGATAGTCGAAATCATCGACCAGCGAGAAGGGCAGGCCGTGTCGTTCGGTCAGCCAGTCGACCACGGGGGCGGCGGTGCGGGCGAGCCGCGCGACCAGAGCGGGATCGTTCTCGCCCTTCGCCTTGGCCTCGATGTCGTGGGCGAACAGCTCAGGCGTGTCCTGTATCCCGGCGGCGTGCTGGGCGCGCGTGCCTGCGGCCGGAATCAGCCCGGCGGAGAGCGCGGTCGAGCCTGAAGGCACCGGGTCGGCCTCGACGACCAGAACCTGTTGCCCCGCCTCATGCGCGGCAAGAGCCGCGACCAGTCCGCACGCGCCGGCGCCGACGATCAGGGTCTGGGCTTCGAGATCGAAGCGTGGCGGCGGTGTGGCGAGCTCAGCCGCGGTCATAGGAGGCGCCCCGTGCCAGCATCTCGTCGGTGCCGATCACGCGGTTCAGCCCGGCGAAATCATGCATCCGGTCGGCGAAGGGGCGGTTGCTGCCGTGGTGATTCAGGCTGGCGTAATAGTCCTGCGCGCAGCGGGCCAATGCCCGGACGATGCCGCCGGGAAAGATCACGATGTCAAAGCCCAGCTCCTGCAGGTCGGCGGCGCTCTGCACAGGGGTCGCACCACCTTCGACCATATTGGCCAGAAGTGGTGTGCGCCCGGCGAAGTGGCGCGCGATGGCGGACAACTGTTCGGCCGATTGCGGCGCTTCGATGAACAGCACGTCGGCCCCGGCGGCGAGATATCTTTCGGCGCGGTCGATCGCGGCATCGAAACCTTCGACGGCGATGGCGTCGGTGCGTGCGATGATCAGTGTCTCGTTCGACTGGCGCGCATCGGCCATGGCTGCGAGCTTTCCGGCCATTTCGGCGGCGGGGATCAGCGACTTGTCGCCCAAGTGACCGCAGCGCTTGGGATAGGACTGGTCCTCGACCTGCAGGGCCGCGGCCCCTGCGCGCTCATAGAGCCGCATGGTGCGCTGCGCGTTGAGAGCGTTGCCGAACCCCGTGTCGGCATCGATGATGACCGGCAGGGCGGTGCGATCGGCGATCAGGTTCATCGTGTCGGCCATCTCGGTGACCGAGGTCAGACCGATATCGGGCCGCCCGAGCCGGGTGTAGGCGACGGCGGCGCCCGACAGGTAGAGCGCTTCGAACCCCGCCTGTTCGGCCAGCGTGGCGGTCAGGCCGTCATAGACGCCCGGCGCGACGAGAATCTCGCCGCGCTGCAATCTGGATTTCAGCGGCTCAGCCATGCCAGCGCCTCCTCGCAGGTCATCTGGTGGGTGACGGTGCCCAACGAGACGAGCGTCGCATCGTGCACGTCATCGCGGAAGGCGGCGCAGCCGTCGGTCAGCATCACCGTGTCGATGTCGCGCAGATGGGCGTCGCGCAGGGTCGAGGCGACCCCGCCATTCGTGACGATGCCGCCGACGATGAGCCGGTCAAGGCCGAGGGCGCGCATGATGTATTCCAGCCTGGTCTGGTAGAAGGCGGAATAGGCCACTTTTTCAACAGTGTAGTCGGCGGGTGCGAGCCTTTCGACGAGGTTGTGGCCAAAGCCGCCGGGCGCAAAATCGCCGGGGCCGAGGAACGGCCTCAGCGCCTTCAGATGCGGCGAGATGAGGGGCGCACCGGCGGGTCCCGGGACGAGGGTGAACTGGGCCGACAGGTAGGTGCCACCGCGCGCCCTGAGCGCTGCAACCAGTGGTGCGATCCGGTCGGGCAGGTCGGCGATGGCGGGGGCGGATTGCCCGGCGCGTCCATAGGCGCCTTCGGGATGGAGAAAGTCGTTCTGCAGATCGATGGTCAAAAGCGCGGTGCGCGTCAGATCCCAGGTCATCGGGTCGCTCATGGGCTCTTCTCCGCGGGGGCGATAATGGTGTTGCCGAACTTGTCGACACGCCCTTGCAGGCCGGGTTCGATCAGAACGGTCGTATCGGGTTGTTCGAGGATGGCGGGACCGTCGATCACGGTGTCGATCGGAAGGGCCAGCCGATCGTGAATCGCGGTGTCATGCCAGTGTCCGGCGAAATGCACACGGCGAGTTGCTTTTGGGATCGGCGCCGCGCCCGTGCCGGGTGCGAGGGTGGCGAGGTCGAACTTGGGCCGGATGCCGGTGACGGTGCTCCGCAGGTTCATGACCCGTCGCACGCCCTTGTCCAGAAGCCGACCGAAGGTGGCCGCATAGGCTGTGTCGAACGCCTCGGCGATTGCTTCGCGTGTCGGAGCGGAAACGGTGCCACCATTCATGTCGACCGGGATCGGCACCGAGACCGTGTGGGTCTGCCCGACATAGGCCATGTCAAGTTCGAAGCCGAGTTCGCGCGAGTCAAACCGGGTGCGCGCGGCGTCCAGCAGCGCCATGCCGCGATCGGCATGGTCCTGCATGAACCCGGTCAGCGCATCGGTGTCGAGCGTGTCGAGCAGAGCATTGAGCGTCTGCACGAAATCCTGCCGCATGTCCGCGATCACGCAGCCCATGGCGGAGGTCACACCAGGATAGCGCGGGACGATGGCCTGTGCCAGGCCGACCTCGGCCAGCATGGCGCCCGCATGCAGCGCACCGCCGCCGCCGAACGGCATGAAGGCGAAGCGTTTCGGATCGAACCCACGTTCGATGCTGACCAGACGGATCGCCCCGGCCATGCGCGAATTGGCGACCCGCAGGATCGCTTCGGCGGCGGCCAGCGTGTCCAGGCCCAATGGCGCACCTACGTGGGTGTCGATCGCGGCGGCGGCGGCCTCCACGTCCAGCCGGTCAAGCTTGCCGCCGATCGGATTGTCGGGATCGATGCGCCCCAGAACCACGTTGGCGTCGGTCACGGTGGGGCGGTCGTTACCCAGCCCATAGGCGACCGGCCCGGGATCGGAACCCGCGCTTTCCGGACCGATGTTCAACAGACCGCCCTTGTCGACCCAGGCGATTGATCCGCCACCCGCGCCGATGGTGGTGATCTCGATCATCGGGCTGCGCACGACGAGACCGAAGTCGATGGCGGTCTGCGCGCTGAGCATCGACTGCCCGCCGGCGATCAGCGAGACATCGAAGCTGGTACCGCCCATGTCGCCGGTGATGACGTTGTCGAACCCGGCGCTCTGCGCGATGTAGCCGGCGGCGATGACCCCGGCGGCGGGGCCGGACAGGGCGGTGCGAACCGGCAGTCGGCAGGCGGTATCCACGGCCATCACGCCGCCGTTGGATTGCACGATCATGAACTCGCCGTCAAAACCGCCATCCTTCAGCGCGGATTCGAGCCGGTTCAGATAACCCGAGACCTCGGGTTGCAGATAGGCGTTGAGGGCGGTGGTCGAGAAGCGTTCGAATTCGCGGATTTCGGGCAGGATCTCGTGGCTGGCCGAGACATGCGGACTGTTCCAGATCTCGCGCACGGCGGCGACGGCGGCGGCCTCGTTCTCGGGGTTGGCGTAGGCATTGGCAAAGAGGATCGCGACCGCCTTGCAGCCCTGCGCCTGGAGCTGGCGCGCGGCCGCGCGCACCGCGTCCAGATCGACGGGCGTACGGATGGTGCCGTCGGCCAGCGTGCGTTCGGGCACTTCCAGCCGGTTGCGACGGTTCACCACGGGATCGAAATCGCCGCGCAGGCCCCAGGTGCGGGGCCGGTCGCGGCGGCGCATTTCCAGCACGTCGCGCAGGCCTTGCGTACAGATCACGCCACAGGTCGCCCCCTTGCGTTCGAGCAGCGCATTGGTGCCGGCGGTGGTGCCGTGCACGACCACGGCGACCTGCGAGAGATCCTCAACCTGCTGGGCGATGCCATCCAGAAAGCCGCCCGACTGGTCCGGGCGCGTTGTCGGAACCTTGGCGACTGACGCGGTGCCGGCGGTTTCATCCAGAACGAAGACATCGGTGAAGGTGCCGCCGACATCGATGCCGATCATCAGCCTGCTCATGCGGTTTCCTTTCGCCAGGCCGGGCCGTATTGCGCGTCAGCCGCTTCGTCAGTGATCAGCCCGCGCGCCACGTCGCGCGCGATTGCGGCGGGCGCGCGGTCGGCGGCAAGGCCGTACCCGCCGCCGCCGGGTGTTTCCAGCCGCACGGCCTGGCCTTGTTTCAGGCGCAACCCGCGCATCTTGGAGACCAGCGGCGGATGCTGCCAGCCGCTGTCGGTTTCGTAGCTGAAGAGGTTCATCGCCGCATCTCCGCCCCCGGCGATGCCGTGCGGGGCGAAGCGACCGCGCTCGCCGAAGAGGAACGCCTCGGCGCCGTTTTCCTCCAGCACCTCGATTTCGTAGATCGCACCCATGCCGCCGCGATGCGCCCCCGCACCAGCGCTGTCGGGCCTCAGCGCCCAGGTGCGGAACATGACAGGATAGGCGGCCTCCAGGATCTCCATCGGCGGGATGGTGGCGGTGGAAATCGGCGCGTTGCCGTGGTTGAGCCCGTCGCTCTCGATGCTGCCACCATGACCGCCACCATAGAAACTGAACATGACCCAGGGGCGGCCATCCTTGCGTTTCCCGGCGATCGACAGGGCGTTGATCGTGCCGTACGCGTTGGCCACGACCCGCTCGGGTGCGGCCTGCGCGAAAGCACAGAACACCACGTCGATCATCCGCAGGATCGTTTCGGTATAGCCGCCGGTCGGGGCGGGAAACTCCGCCGACAGCAGCGAGCCTTCGGGCACGATGACGTCGATCGGGCGCATGACACCCGCATTGGCCGGCAGGCCGGGAAAGATGTGCTTGATCGCGACATAAGCGGTCGCCACAGTTGTCGGCCGCGCGATGTTGACGGGCCCGGCGCATTGCGGCGCGGAGCCGGTGAAGTCGAGCACCATCCGGTCATCCCTGATCTCGAGCGCGACGCGGATCGGCAACGGATCATCCGTGATCCCGTCATTGTCGAGGAAGTCCTCGGCCTCCCATCGTCCGTCCGGCAGGGCCGTCAGTTCCGACCGCATCAGCGTTTCGGCCCGCTGCCCGAGCGCATCCAGCGCGGCTTGAACCGTGTCGGCCCCGTATTCGTCGAGCAATTCGTCCATCCGCCGCACGCCGAGGTCGAGCGCGCCCAGTTGCCCGTTCAGGTCGCCCATCGCCGATTGCGGCAGGCGGGTGTTGCGCAGCAGGATGTCGATGATGTCCTGGTTGACCACGCCGGCCCGTGCCAGCCGCACGGGCGGCAGGATGAAGGCCTCCTGAAACACTTCGGTCGCGGCGGGGTTGTAGTTGCCCGGTACCGCGCCGCCGACGTCATGCCAGTGGCCGACTGAGGCGAGGTAGCAGAACAGCTTGCCGTCGCGGAAATATGGCCGCACGAGCCGCATGTCCGACAAATGCGTGCCGCCGATATGGGCGTCGTTGAAGATGAAGATATCGCCATCGGCCAGGTCGCCCTCGGCGGCGGCCTTGTCGATCACCGCCTTGACGGCAAAGCTCATCACTCCGACGAAGATCGGCAGACCCGACTTGCCCTGCACCAGCGTGTCGCCGGTGTCCGCGTGATAAAGGCCGTGGGAGGCGTCATGCGCTTCGGCGATGATCGGATTGAAGGCGGCGCGGAACAGGGTCGCGTCCATCTCGTCGGCGATCTGTTCCATGCGTCCGGCCAGGACCGACAGGGTGATCGGATCGATCTCGGTCATCCGCGCACCTCGGCGATGTCGTTCCACACGTCTTGGCGGGTGATCTTCCCGCCGGCCAACTCGAACCGGTCGATGAAGCGGATGCCGGAAAAGGCGCTGCCGTCGGGCCATTCTCCGGACAAGGTCCCACGGCAATAGACGACCGAACCGTCTGCACCTGAAACGGTATCGAACCCCTCGAAACTCTTGGTCACAAAGCGGTAGCGCGGTTTCGACCAGGCGATCAGGTCGGCCAGCTCGGTCATCGGGGCGGTGCCGGGAAAGCGCATGGTGAAACCCTCGCCCAGATGCGCCTGCGCCGCGTTCAGATCGCGCTGCTCCATGGCTGCGAGAAAGGCGCGCACCGTGTCGGTGGGGTCGGGCAGGGCCGGGGCCGGCTCACGCGGGCCGTCTCGGAAATAGCCATCGCGCGCCACCTCGTTCAGCATCACCGTCACGGCCTCGGGGGCGGCGGGTATCACACTGCGCACCGCGTTCGCGAGCCCGGTTGCGAGCCTGCGCTTTTCCTCGGCGCCGTACCCTTCCATCAGGTGCAATTCGACGATCGGCATGCCGTCCTCCCATGCTCATCTGTATTTTTTGTAATACAGATTTTGTCGCTTTGTTAAGACCTAATTTTTTCTACTGATAATACATTCTCTTGATTTTTGAAAAACCACCGATACGATTGGCCCCAAGCAGGAGGGGTAATCGCGCTTGGACAGCATCGCAGCGACACCGTTGCCCGAAGGGGCCAAGGCGCGCCGCGTCTACCTGGCGCTGCGTGACCAGATCGCCGATGGCCGGCTTGGCGACGGGGACAGCCTGCCCGGCGAGCAGCAACTGGCACAGAGCTTCGGAGTGTCGCGCGTGACCGTACGGCGGGCCTTGCAGGCGCTTGTCGAGGCTGGCCTCGTGGTGCGCCGCGCGGGCAGCGGTACGCGGGTGTCCGCTGCTGTCCAAAGCCGTCCAATGGCGATGGATTTCACGACCCTCATGCCGCAACTGGTCGAGATGGGCCAGAGCACCGCGGCGCGCCTCTTGTCGTTTGCGTATGGCGAGGCGCCCGACTTCATCGCCCGCGCCATGCGTCTGCCCGCCGGAGAGGAGGTGCAGATCGCGACCCGTGTGCGCAGTGCGGACGGCACGCCGTTCTCGCACCTGACCACCTATGTGCCGGCGGGGATCGCGCAGAACTATTCCGAGAACGATCTGGCGACGACGCCTCTCTTCAAGCTGCTCGAGCGCAGCGGCGTGCGTATCGACGCAGCGCACCAGTCGGTTTCGGCGACGCTGGCGGGTCCTGACGTGGCCGAGGCGCTGAACGTGGCGGTCGGTTCGGCGCTGCTGTCGTTGAAGCGGGTCGTACGGGACGAGACCGGTGCGGGGGTCGAATACCTGTCGGGGCTCTATCGCCCGGACATGTTCCGTCTCGAGATGCCGCTGGCTCGGGTCGGCACGGGTCCGGCTCGTCATTGGGAACCGGCCATCGGACGCACGGAGGAGGATGCCTCATGACCGCCCCGCGCACCTTGCTCGACAAGCTGTGGTCCGCTCACGAGATCCTGCGCCGCGCGGATGGAACCTCGCTCCTCTGGGTTGACCGGCACTTGGTCCACGAAGGCTCGCACCACGCCTTCGCCAAGCTGGCTGAGCGCGGCTCGGCCGTGGCCGAGCCGGGGCTGACCTTCGCGGTCGCGGATCACTATGCGCCGACGCGCGCGCGGGGGCTGGCGCAATTGCCGCAGATCGCGCGGATGATCTCGACGTTGCGCGACAACGCGGCCCGCCATGGGCTGAGACTGTTCGATCTCGACGACGCCGAACAGGGGATCGTGCACGTCATCGGTCCCGAGTTGGGCCTGACGGTGCCGGGGTTGCTGATCACCTGCGGCGACAGCCACACCTCGACCCATGGCGCACTGGGGACGCTGGCCTTTGGTATCGGCGCGACCGAGGTGGCACATGTGCTGGCGACCCAGACGATCTGGCAGACCAAACCGGCGGCGATGCGGATCACCATCGAGGGCGCACTGGGTCCAGGAGTATCGGCCAAGGACATCGCGCTGAACTGGATCGCGCGTCTCGGCACGGGCGGGGCACGCGGCCATGCGGTCGAATATTCCGGCAGCGCCGTGCGCGCCCTGTCGATGGAAGCGCGCATGACCCTCTGCAACCTTTCGATCGAGGGCGGGGCGCGCTTTGGCATGATCGCGCCCGACGAGGTGACACTTGCCTATGTCGAGGGGCGGCCTTTCGCGCCTGCGGGGGCTGATCTCGAGCGGGCACGCGACGCCTGGGCAGAGCTGCGCAGCGACGCGGACGCAGCCTTTGATCGCGAGGTGGCGCTGGATGCCGCCGAGATCGCCCCGACCGCCACATGGGGCACAAGTCCTGACCAGGCCGTTCCGGTGACGGGCACCATCCCCGATCCCGACATGTTGCCGGCCGACAAGGCCGAAACCGCGCGCGCGGCACTGGACTACATGGGGTTGCGTGCCGGGCAGCCGATCGCGGGCACCAGGGTCGACCAGGTGTTCATCGGCTCCTGCACCAACGGGCGGATCGAGGACCTGCGCGCGGCGGCTTCTGTTCTGGCCGGGCGGCGCGCGACGGTGCCGGGGATGGTCTCGCCGGGGTCGGCCCAGGTCAAGGCGCAGGCCGAGCGCGAGGGGCTCGACCGGGTTTTCGTCCAGGCGGGGCTCGACTGGGTCGCGTCGGGCTGTTCCATGTGCGTGGGCATGAATGGCGACGTGGTGGCGTCGGGCCAGCGTTGCGCGTCGTCCACAAACCGCAATTTCAGGGGCCGGCAGGGGCCGGGTGCGCGCACCCACCTGATGAGTCCGGCCATGGTCGCAGCCGCTGCCGTTGCGGGCGAGATCACCGACGTGCGCCCGTTTCTGGCCGGGAGGGCGGCGTGATGCCGGGCTGGAGCGAACACGTCGGCACCGCGGTGGCGCTGCCGCGCGACAATATCGACACCGACCAACTGATCCCGGCGCGCTTCATGTCGACGCCGCGCGCGCAGGGCTATGGCAACTTCCTGCTCCATGATCTGCGACGTGACGCGCATGACGCACTGGATGAGACATTTCCGCTAAACACTTGTCCAGACGCGTCTATTCTGGTCGCGGGCCGGAACTTCGGCAGCGGATCGTCGCGTGAGGCGGCGGTCTATGCGCTCCTCGATGCCGGCTTTCGCGTCGTGATCGCGCCAAGCTTCGGCGACATCTTCGCCGCCAACGCCGTCAACAATGGCCTGTTGCCCGCACAGGTGACGCCCGAGGTGGCGGCTGACCTTGCCGAACTGCTGGCCAGCGGGCCGCGCGAGATGACGGTGACGCTCGAGTCCCGCGAGATTCTATGTGGCGCAACGCGGGTGTCGTTCGATGTGAAGGACGGCTGGCGGACCAAGCTGATCAACGGCTGGGACGATATCGACCTGACGCTGGACCATGCCGCGCGGATCGCCGCGTTTCGCGACGACCGGCGCAGCGCTGCACCATGGGCCTGGCCCCGCCGGCCTGGTGCGCAGTACGCCAGATAAAACCGAGCCGGCGCAGGGCCGGCCCCAACAGAGGAGAGACTTGTATGAAGATGACAATGATGGGAGGGATCGCCGGAGCCGTCCTGGCGGTCGGCGCAGCCCAGGCCGAGGACACCCTGTCGGCGGTGCACGCTTTTCCCGAGAGCCTGATCTACACGAAGAGTTTCCTGTCCTTCGTCGACAAGGTGAACGAGGCGGGCGAGGGCGTGGTGCGTATCGACGTGCGCGGTGGCCCCGAGGCCATCGGCATGTTCCAGCAGCCCGACGCGGTGCGCGACGGGATCGTCGACATGGTCTATACGCCCGGGTCGTTCTACGGCGGCGCATTGCCCGAAAAGGACGCGATGGTGGCCTCCAACCTCACCGCGATCGAAACCCGTGAAAACGGCGGCATCGCGCTGATCGACCAGATCCACCAGGAGAAGATGGGGCTCAAGTACCTCGGATGGTTCGATTCCGGTGTCTGCTACAACCTCTGGACACGCGAGGAGCCGAGCTTTGACGATGCCGGCAATCTCGAGGTCGAAGGCCTGAAGCTGCGTGGCAACAACGTCTACAACGCCTTCTTCACCAACTACCTCGGCGCGCAGGTGATCGACCTGCCGACAGGCGAGGTTTACTCCGCGCTGCAGCGGGGCGTGGTGGACGCGACCGGATGGACCCAGATCGGGCTGATCGATCTCAAGTGGAACGAGTTCCTGAACTACCGGATCGAGCCCTGCTTCTTCTCCACCGACCTCGGCGTGATCGTCAATATGGAGAAGTGGAACAGCCTGTCGCCCGAGGCGCAGCAGATTCTGCAGGACGTGGCGATCCAGCACGAGAAGGACAGTGTCGAGGCGTTGCGCACCAAGCGCGACGAGGATTTCGCCGCGCTGGAGGAGGGCGGCATGAAGGTCGTCAGCCTCGAGGGCGAGGCCAAGGCGAACTACCTGGCCGCGGCACGCGAAAAGACCTGGGAGCGGATGAAAAGCCTGATGGCCGAACAGCCCGGCGGCACCGACAATTACGACCGCCTGATCGAGCTGTTCTACGATCTGGACGCGGCGAACTGAAACCGGGAACGGGCTCGTTCATGCGGACGGGCCCGACCGGGCGGGGGCAGGGACAATGAAGGCGATCAAACGGGCCTATGATGGCCTGCTCTACGGCATGGCCATCGTCGCGGGGGCGACGCTGATCTGGCTGATGGTGTCCGTCGTCGCCTCGGTCGTGATGCGCAACCTCGGCCTGCAGCCCTTTGCCTGGCTCTTCACCTCGGCGGAATACGGTCTGCTCTACATGACCATGCTGGGCGCGCCGTGGCTGGTGCGGGAAAAGGGCCACGTACATATCGAACTGGTCACATCGGCCCTGCCGGCCAACCTGCGCGCGCTGGTCAGCCGGGGCGTCGCACTGGCTTGCGTGGCGGTCTGCGTGATGCTCACCTGGAAGGGCGCCGAGCTCTGCCTCACCAACATCCAGCGGGGCGATTTCGACACCCGCGCCTATTACTTTCCGCGCTGGCTGCTGACGATCTCGTTTCCGCTCAGCTTCGGCCTGATGGCGGTGGAGTTCTGGCGTTTCGTTGTCGGCGACGAACTGATGCACACCGGACAGGCGGGGATCCACGAATAATGGAATGGTATCTGGCGCTGGCCCTTCTGGTCGGTTCGATCGTCTTCCTGATGGCCATGGGGATGCCCGTGGCGCTGGCCTTCCTCGCCGCCAACATCCTTGGCGCGTGGGTGTTCATGGGCGGCGAGCGCGGGGTGGTGCAACTGCTCAACAACGGCTTGGGGGCACTCACGAAATACGCGCTGATGCCGATCCCCCTGTTCCTGCTGATGGGGGAGATCTTCTTTCACACGGGCCTTGGCGGGCGCATGTTCAACGCCATCGACCGATTGCTGGGCCGGCTACCGGGCCGGTTGAGCTATGTCACGGTGCTGGGCGGCACGGCGTTCTCGACCCTGTCGGGATCGTCGATGGGCTCGACCGCGCTTCTGGGGTCGCTGATGGTGCCCGAAATGAAACGGCGCGGCTACAAGTCCCACATGAGCATCGGGCCGATCCTCGGCACCGGAGGGCTGGCGATCATCATCCCGCCTTCCGCCCTTGCGGTTCTGCTGGCGACGCTGGCGCAGATCGACGTGGCGGCGCTGCTGATCGCGGGTGTGATCCCCGGCCTGATCCTGGCCCTGTTCTACATCATCACGATCTGGGTCCAGACACGGATCGACCCCGGCGCGGCACCCGCCTATGACGTCACGCCGATGCCGCTGTCGGCCAAGCTGTGGTTGCTGATGCGCGAGGTGGTGCCGATGGTCGGGGTGATGGTCGTGATCGTCGTTCTGATGATCCGAGGCTTCGTCACGCCGTCCGAGGCGGCCGCCTTCGGCGCGTTGGGCGTTTTGCTGCTGGCAGCGGCCTTCCGCTGCTTGACCTGGGAGGCACTGCGGGCTTCGGTCGTGGGGGCGCTCAGGGTCACGCTGATGGCCTACCTGATCGTGTTCGGCTCGGCCACATTCAGCCAGCTCCTGGCGTTTTCTGGCGCCTCGCGCGGCTTGGTGCTATGGGCCACCTCCTTCGATCTGGCACCGCTGGCGATGCTGCTCGTCATGTTTGCGGTGCTGCTGTTGCTTGGCATGTTCATGGAGCAGATCTCAATGATGCTGCTGACCGTCCCGATCTTCTTTCCGCTGGCGATGTCGCTGGATTTCGACCTCATCTGGTTCGGGCTGATCATGCTGCTGGCGCTCGAGATCAGTTTCACGACGCCACCGTTCGGATTATTGCTCTTCGTGATGAAGGGAGTCTCGCCGCCCGGCACGACCATGCGCGAGATCTATACCTCGGCCTTTCCCTTCATTGGCTGTTCGCTGCTTCTGGTGGCGCTGCTGATCGCCTTTCCGGGACTTGCGCTCTGGTTGCCGTCGCTCTGAACGGCGGCCTCAGCCGGCCTTGTACGCGCTGAAGGCGCAGCGGTTGGAGTCGCGTCCAGAGAGCGCCAGGCGCTGGTCCGCGATGCGGCCGCGAAAGGTGGTGCGCCCGACCAGCAGGCCCCAGTTGATTTCTCCGACGAGCTGGCGGCCGTTCAGCTGCCCCGAGAAGCGTCCGTTGAACCCCTGGGACTGACGCGCCGGTCCGGAATAGCGATTGCCCCCGTCATGGCGCACGGTCAGGGCGCCGGTGATCTTGAGGCGGCCAAGCCGGCTGTTGGCGCCGCAATTGCTGGTAAAGCGCCACGTCCCGGTCATGTTGCCCGGGCCGAGCGCGATCGGTGGCGGCGGTGTCATCAGGCGCGCGTTCTCGGGCGTTTGCAACCATGCCGTCAGCGCGGGATCGGACTGACGTTGCAGGGCCGCCCTTTGGTCTGCACTCAAATAGCCTGTCGCGGGCAGTCCGGCGCTGCCCTGCCAGGCGCTGAGCGCGCCGCGGGTGCCCGGGCCGATCCTGCCGTCGATGCCGTTTGGATCGAAGCCAAGCACCAGCAGGCGTGCCTGCAACGTGCGCACCTCTTGCGGGCCAAGGTCGAGTTCGGCTTCGCTGGTCGCGTCTGCGGGCTGCGCGCCCGGTTCCGGCGGGGCGGGAAAGCTGGGCAGCAACGCGGCCCGCTCCGCCTCGCCCGGGGTGACCTGATCCGATCCTGTCGGTGCAGGGGCCTCGGCCGTCTCTGTCGGCGCGTCGGCGAGCCGTGCGTCGATCGCCGCGACGTCGAGTCCCTTGATCGGCTCGGCCAACAGGATGCGCACGGCGAGGTCGGAAGCCGGAAACTCCTCGATGATCCGGTCGAGCAGGGCACGGATGTCGCGCAGTGCCGCAAGCGACGTGTCGGGACCGGCATAGAGGGTGCGCGCTTCGGCCAGCAGGCTGTCCGCTGTCTCCTGCGCGGTCACGGGCGCGGCCGCCCAGATCGCGATCAGGCTGCACAAGCAGATCGCGCGCATGGTTCGAAAGATCCTCATCTTTGCGGTCTCCGCCCTGTGTCAGGCCCAGAGTTCGGAATTCAGCTTGACATGTCAATGTCGGGATCGGGACACTCGCACCTGATTGGATCGAAGTCATTTGCGAGGCCGCCGCATGTTTCCGGCACGTTTTCCGTTCCTTCTGGTACTGAGCCTTCTCGTCGCGACCGCCGCCGCGCGGGCCCAGGAGGCCGCCAACCTCCTGTTCGTCGATGCGATGACCGACGCCCGGACTGCCGGCGATCCGCTGCACCTGAGACGACTGCTGGACGCGGTGGCCGAGGGCTTTCCCGACACCGCGCAAGCCCGCGCCATCGCCGCGGACAGGGTGCCGGGTCTCGACCGGTCGGCGCTGCCCGCCGATCCGGCATGGCACCAACTGGTTGTGCCGGGCGGCACTATCGGTGGCTTCACCCATGGCCAGTTCCCGTCGCTTGGCGACAGAACGCATCCCGGTATAGATATCGGCGGGGGTTGCGGCCTGCCGATCGTTGCGCCGAGAGGCGGCACCGTCGTCCGGGTCGTATCGGGCGATGTCACCGATTCCGAACTGGCCGAAATGGGAATCACGCGGGATCGCAACACCAGGGACCTCGAGGAGAACACCGGCAATGCTGTCGTGCTGCGCCATCCGGGCGCCACGCCGCAGGTGCATACGATCTATCTGCACATGGCCGAGACGCCGGCGGACGAGGCCGGGCGCCGATGGGCGCCCGGGGACGCGGTCCCGGCGGGGGCGCGGCTCGGCTTGGTGGGCGAGACCGGCAAGGCCTATGGATGCCATGTCCACTTCGAAGCGCGCCGCTTCGAAGGCACCCACAAGTATTTGCATCCGACCTTTGGAAACATTTACCCGACGGGCGACGTCTCCGGCAGCGACAGCTTTGCGCAAGACTGGATCATCCCCACGACCTGGCTGCGCGAGGCGTTCGTCGCCACACATCTGGAGCAACGGGACGCGGCCTCGAAGCCACCCGCCGAGCAGACCGCGCCTTTGGCGAAGGACAGCGAGGAGACCTCCGGCTGGGGCCCCGGCCTCGTCGCAGGTGTCGAGATGGGCTACAATCCATGTGGGGCGAACAAGGACGATGATGCCTGCCTGCGGGGGCTGGGACTGTCGGACGAGGCGATCGATTTTTCTCATGCGATGGACGGTGACTACTCCGGTTTCACGATCGGCGCGTCATTCCAGGAGTTGGGACCGGTCGACTTTGCCGTCGCACAGTTCGTTGGCAATACGACCTACTACCTGCCGGTCCTGCTGAACGGGCCGCTGGGACTGCACCGTCTTGCCATGACCCGGGATCTTGCGGCGACCTTCCGCGACGACGCCAGCCGCAAGATGCTGGCGCGCTATCCGCGGGCCACCAACGTGGGCGGGGTTTCGGTCCGCGCGCACCGTCTCCTTGCGGACGGCACCCAGCGTTTCGTGATCCAGGAAACCGTCCACGACGGGTGCCGCGCCTGTCCGATCCTTGGCAGCGCGTTCAGCTTTGCCGATATCGGACCCGCGACCGGTGGCGTACTGGCGCGCCGTCCCATCGGGCTGGCGCTGGGCGATCCGGATGAAAAGCCGGATCTGACTGCGGCGCTGGTGCGCGCACAGCCCGATGTGCTGCAGGTGGCGTTGAACGCGCTGGGTTACGACGCGGGGCAAATGGACGGGTTTCCGGGTCCACAGACCCGCGGCGCGCTGATGGATTTCCAGGTCGAACACTGCCGCGTTCCGACCGGTCAGCCCGACCCCGCGACCGCCGAGACGCTGGTCCGGGCGAGCGGGTTCGACACGCCCTGCGCCGGGGCCCGGCTGCCAGACGGGATCGATGCCAACAGCCCCTTGCGCACCGGTATCTATGTCGATGACCCCGGCAAATGCGCGCTGGAGTCGCTGCCGTTCGACACCGTTCATCAGTCGCAACGTATCGTGCGCCCCGAGCCGGCAGGCATCACCTTCGGGCAGGAGGGGGGCTGCAGCACCGCCCGCACCGATATCCGTGCGGGGATCACGCTCTATCGCGGCACCTGCAACGAAGGAAACCAGACACGCGAGGCTCGGTGGCGGCTCGACGTTCTGTCGAATGACAGCTTCATCGATCTGGACATGACCGACGGCGCGCCGCGCCAGTTCACGCGCTGCGCGGATGACAGCCTGCTAAGGCAGAGCTGGGCCGCGTGGTTTCCCGAAAGCGCCGCGCCCGCGCAACTTGCCGTTGCGCAACCAGCCGAAGTCCTCCCGACCGCGGTGCCAGCCGCGTCCGCACAGATGCAGGCGGGGTGGCAGGCGTCGCCAGGGGTGGCACAGCTGTTGGCCGAGATCCGCAACACGCATCCGGCGCAGGCGTTCGAGGGATGCGAGCAGGCGCATGGGCCGATCGGACCGGAGCAACGCCAGGCCTTGCTCGCGGGCACGGTTCTGATCCTGGAGGATCGCAACGGCGCGGCGTCGACCCGTATCGTGACCAACGACCTTCTGGCGGGCGACCGCTTCTGCCTTGACGGAAACCGCGCGCGCTGTGCCGCGAACAACTACCAGCTCTATCATTGCGCCGCCGGCGCCGCGCCGTTGGTCAATGTCAGGTCCTCGCAGGTCGCCTATCGCGTGACAGACGTGCAGCCGCAGGTTCGAAATCCGTCGATCTCGGGTCGCATCGAAAGCGCGGTCTTCGGGGCTGCGGCACCGGACCTGCCTGTGGAGGGCCGCAATTGCACGCTGAACAACGGCTGGGCCGAACCCACCGCCGCCCGATGGGCCGGGCGGTGCGAGAACGGGCGCGCGACCGGTCCCGGGGTGCTGGAATGGCTCAAGGGGCCGGAAGTCATCTGGCGCACGCGGATCGGGCCGCTCTGGGACATGGCGCTCGAAGATGGCCGGTTGCGATTCGACATCGATCTGGACGCGTTCCGTTTCGAGATGGACAGCTGCGATCAGGGGCTCAGTGGCTATCGCGGTGTCGGCGTGATCGTTCCGGCGGACAAGCCGGTCACCTATTTCGAGAACAGCTGGATCGTCGAGGAGTTGCTGGGCCGCGCCGTCGCTCTGGCCCAGGCGGATTGCCCGGTGCCGAACAAGGGTGTGTCCAACATCGCGGTCTCGATCCGTTGGGCGAACGGCGAGTCCGCAGTCCGCGCCCGCAACTACGAGACCGACCGTCTGACCTGGCGGGAGTTCAAAAACACTGCGGTGCAGACCATGCAGCGCGACCTCATGCAAGCCGAGCGCAGCCGTCAACAGCGGGAGCGCGAGCAGGCGGCGCGCGCGCGGGCCGAGGTGCTGGCGGCACAGTTCAAGACTCGGCGCGATGCGCTCGAAGCTGCGGCGCGGGAGTTCCTTGCGACCGGGAACGGCGGGATGGACGAACTGGCCGTGGCGCTGGAGATCGACGAGATCGGCACGCTGGGGCGGCTGGAAGACGGTGTCACCCTGCGCCTCGGCGCCGCTGAGGGGATAGAGACGACGACCCACGATGGATCGCGGCACTACCGGGTGGCCTATGATGTGGCTTCGCCGATGGCGCGCCTGGAACAGGAATTTCGCTCGAAACAGGATTTCTCGTGGGAGAACTGGATGGCAATGACGCAGGCTGCCTCGCCGCGGCGGACCCGCATCGCCTGCCTGTTCGCCAAGGTCGCGCAGCTTCCGAAGGAGGCACGCGAGATCGAAGGACGTCTTCTGACCTTCGCGAGCGACACTCGGGCGGTGACCATCTCTCTTCTTTGCGAATAGGGCGAATGACTCGATTTGGTGCGTTGGGAAGGCTTGCCTAGCTTATAATTTCATATATACATGAAATATGGAAAAACAGATTCTTGGCCGTTTGGCCAGCCTTGGCCACGGACAGCGCTTGGCGGTGTTCCGCCTGCTGATGCGCCGCTATCCCGATGCGGTGCCGGCGGGAGAACTGGCGGCTGTGCTTGGCCTGAAGCCCAGCACGCTGTCGGCCTATGTCTCGACGCTGATGCAGGCGGGGTTGATCACGCAGCAGCGCGCCGGCACCTCGCTCAAATATGCCATCGACATGGCCGCCCTGCGGCAAACGTTCGACTACCTGCTGAATGACTGCTGCCGGGGGCGTCCCGATCTCTGTCTGTCCTCGGTCCCCCATCCTGAACATGGAGCCCACCCAATGAAGGATCGCAAATACAGGGTGCTGTTTCTCTGCACCGGCAATTCCGCGCGCTCGATCTTTGCAGAAACCCTGTTGCGCAGCTTTGCCGGAGAGCGGTTCGAGGCCCATTCCGCCGGCACCAATCCTCGTCCGGAGGTGAACCCCATCGCGCTCCAGGTGCTTCGCGGCAAAGGCCATGACATCTCGACGCTGCGCGCGAAAACCGTGGATGAGTTCCGCGACCCCGATGCGGCGGCCTTCGATTTCGTCTTTACCGTTTGCGACCAGGCCGCGAACGAAGACTGCCCTGTCTGGCACGGCCAGCCGGTGAGCGCCCATTGGGGCATGCCCGACCCGGCCAAAGCCGAGGGCACCGATGCCCAGAAAAGTCTCGCGTTCCAGGAGACATATGGCGCGCTGAAGACCCGGATCGCGGCCTTCGCGGCGCTGCCGATCGAGTCGCTTGACCGGATGTCGTTGCAGCGGGCGGTGGACGACATCGCGCGCGAGTTCAAGGGAGTGCCGTCATGACCGTATATGCGCTGAACGGATTGGGCCGGGTCGGCAAGCTGGCGTTGAAACCGCTGCTGGACCGGAACGCCCAAATCGCCTGGATCAACGACGCGGTGGGCGACACGGGAATGCACGCGCATCTTCTGGAATTCGACACCGTGCATGGCCGCTGGGATGCGGTGTTTGCCCATGACGCGGACAGCGTGACGATCGACGGGACACGGCTCCCCTTCATCGGCTCGCGCGACCTGGCCGCGCTGCCGCTTGACGGTGTGGATGTGGTCATCGACTGCACCGGGGTGTTCAAGAGCGCTGCGGCGCTTGCTCCCTATTTCGCCGCAGGGGTGAAGAAGGTCGTGGTCTCGGCCCCGGTCAAGGACGCGGAAGCCGCCAACATCGTGCAGGGCGTCAACCACGAGAGCTATGACCCGGCCCGCCACCGGATCGTGACTGCGGCCAGTTGCACGACCAACTGCCTCGCCCCCGTCGTCAAGGTCATCCACGAGGCGATCGGGATCCGGCACGGCTCGATCACCACGATCCACGACGTGACGAACACGCAGACCATCGTCGATCGTCCTGCCAAGGACCTGCGCCGCGCGCGCTCGGCGCTGAATTCGCTGATCCCCACATCGACCGGCAGCGCTACCGCGATCACGCTGATCTATCCCGAGCTTGCGGGTCGGCTGAACGGGCACGCGGTGCGCGTGCCGCTGCTGAACGCATCGCTCACCGATTGCGTCTTCGAGGTCGCGCGCGAGACCAATGCCGAGGAGGTGAACGCGCTGTTTAAGGCCGCCGCGAACGGCCCGCTGAAGGGCATTCTTGGGTACGAGACGCGCCCGCTGGTCTCGGCCGATTTCACTAACGACACCCGGTCGGCGATCGTCGACGCGCCTTCGACCATGGTCATTAACGGCACCCAGGTGAAGATCTATGCCTGGTATGACAACGAGATGGGCTATGCCCACCGGCTGGTGGACGTGGCGCTGATGGTCGGAGCCTCCGTGTGAGTGCACCTGCGCGCCCGCAGGGGCTTGGTGCCTATGTCGCGGTCACGGCGGCCTATTGGGCCTTCATGCTCACCGACGGCGCGCTCAGGATGCTGGTGCTGCTGCATTTCCACACGCTCGGCTTCTCGCCGGTCCAGTTGGCCTACCTGTTCCTGCTCTATGAAGTGGCGGGCATGGTCACGAACCTTTCAGCCGGATGGCTGGCCGCGCGGTTCGGACTGACCAGCACGCTCTATGCCGGGCTGGCGCTTCAGGTCGCCGCCCTCATCGCGCTCGCGCAGCTGGATCCTTCCTGGGCCATCGGCGTGTCGGTCGCCTTCGTGATGGCAGTGCAGGGCGTGAGCGGCGTCGCCAAGGACCTGGCCAAGATGTCGTCGAAATCGGCAGTCAAGCTGCTGGCACCGGCCGGGCAGGGCGGCCTGTTCCGCTGGGTCGCGGTGCTCACGGGGTCCAAGAACGCGGTAAAGGGGTTGGGCTTTCTGCTTGGGGCGGCGTTGCTGGCCTTGGTCGGATTCACCGGGTCCGTGATCACGATGGCGGTGATGCTGGCGCTGGTGCTGCTGGCGGTCGTGATCGCGATGCCGCCGGGCCTGCCACGCGGGCGCAAGGGTGCGAAATTCACCGAGGTCTTCTCGAAATCGGCCAATGTCAACTGGCTGGCCGCGGCGCGGGTCTTTCTGTTCGGCGCGCGCGACGTGTGGTTCGTGGTCGGTATCCCGATCTATTTCTACGCGGTGCTCTCCGACGGGACAGAGGCCGGCAACCGCGCCGCCTTTTTCACCATCGGCAGCTTCATGGCGTTCTGGATCATCCTCTACGGCGCCGTACAGGCCTTGGCCCCGCGAATTCTCGACGCCGCCGGGCGTCCCGACGAGTCCCTGATACACGCCGCTAGGCGCTGGGCGTGGCTGCTCTGCGCCGTACCTGCGGCGCTCGCCATTGCGGCGCTGATCGCGCCCGGACCTACGCCCTTGCTGACCGCCGCGCTGGTCGTGGGGCTTCTGGTCTTCGGCGCGATCTTCGCTGTGAATTCGGCGCTGCATTCCTATCTGATCCTCGCCTTTACCCGGGCGGAACGGGTCACGATGGATGTCGGCTTCTACTACATGGCCAATGCCGGGGGGCGGCTCCAGGGCACATTGTTGTCCGGTCTGACCTACCAGGTGGGCGGGTTGGCCCTGATGCTCGCCGTGTCCGCGGTGATGGTCGCGCTGAGCGCCGTGGCGGTGGGCCGGTTGCGTGCCGAGCAGAGCGCGCTGCGTGTCGCCTGACCGCCGTGCGGCCAAAATTGTGGACCGGTTCCCGAAAGTCTGTAAAGTGACCGGCATTCGAGGGATATGAATTGACAGGACGGCCATGGTGCTCACCGACCAGCAGAAGAGCTTCCTCGAACTGGCCTTCGGAGTCACCCTGAACGACCCGGCACCGTCCGTCCCGGCAGAAGTCACCGCCCAGAAATCCGAGCTGTCCGGCCTCATCACGCGGCTGAAACGCGACGATCCCGAGGCCGCTGCTGCGGCGAATGCACGGCTCGCCGACCTTGCTGCGCTGCTGGAACGCGGCGACACGGACGCGGCGCTCGAGGAGATGGACGCGCTGGAGTTGGACCTGGCGGCCAGCCTGCCACCCTCCAACGTGGCGTTCCAAAAGCTGCGCCTGCGCTGGCAGGAGGCCAAGAAGACGGCGGCAAAGGATCTGGACAAGCTGCAGAGCGACATCTTGGCGGAATATGACGATCCCGAAGCCGCGGGCAGCGCCAAGCGGCTGGACGAGGTACTGGCCGCGTTCAACGCCGGCCTGTCGGATGCGCTCGACGACATCATGAACGCCGAGCAGGGCAGCCGGCGCAGCGCCCTCTGCGCCGAGGCGGGCGGCATCGTCAGCCGCTATCTCGACTTCGTCTTCGGCTCGCCGCTGGTGGCGCATGTCGAAACCAACCCGTTTCGTGCCATCGACATCTCGGCGATTCTGGCGCAACCGCTGCAGTTGATTGAAATCGAGCTCGCCAAGCACGGAGCCTGATGCGCCGCATGAACCGGGCGCCTGTACTTGAAAGGATTTCGACGTGGCCGTTACCCTTGGAAGCGCGTTCTTTCTGATCCCCATGTCCGATGCCGAAAAGGATGCGCTAACCGCCAAGGTCGGCACCGACGGCGATGCGGTCACGGCGGCGATGGCGGATCCCGAGATCGCCTACATCACCGCCGGCACGCAGCTGATGGTCGCCCATTCCTACCGCGAGATGGTCAACCGGCATACGCCGTTCCGACGCTGGATCAAGATGAGCGGTTTCGAAGAGGCGATGGCGAACGCGACCCCTGCCTTCAAGGCTCGGATAGACGCGGGCGTCAAGGCGGCGCGCGATGACGTGCGCGGCGCCTTCACCGACCCGGCCTATACCGAGCCGCCGATGCCCGACCTCGACGCGAATGCCAGCGGCAGGCAGGCGGCAGCGCAGATGCTGGCGGCGCATGACGGTTTCGTGGTCGGTCGGGCGCACTCAGACGAAGGATCGGTCAACGCGACCGCCGATATCCTCGCCGATCCGAACAGCACCGTGAACCTGCTCTTCGTCGAGGAACTGCGCGTCGAAACCCAGGCGGAGCTGGATGCCTGGCTGGCCGCTCCGCCGGATGCCGCGATGGGTCCAGCGCTGAAGGAGCGGCTGGCGGAACTGAAGACCTACATGTACACCGACTGGGAGCCGCTTCTGTATCAGGCAAAACAGAAGGGCGTACGGGTCGTGGGCATCGACTCCAGCGAAGCGGAACCCGGGGTGCCGTCGTCCGATCCGCTCTATGGCGAACGGCGCGCCACTGTGATGAACAAGCTGGCCAAGGACGTGATCGAACGCGAAACCGCCGCGACTGCGAACCCGAAATTCGTGATCCTGACCGGCGAGATGCATCTGAATTGTGACGTCGGCGGGGTGCCGGGCCTCTCGCAACTCCTCGGCGTGCCGGGCGTGCGCGAAAACGGCGCAGGGAAGTTCCGCGTCTTTCCGGACGATCCCAGCAAGCGCGGCATGGTCACCGAATTGCAGCAGGCGTTCCTCGATGCGGCGATCACCAAGGCGAAGGCGGACTACGACGCGATTCCCGCGGATCAACGTCCCCGCAGCAATCTGGACATGCGCGACATGCGTCGGGTGCTGGAGCCGATTGCGCGACAGTTCACCGCCGACGGATCGCTCAACGTTGTCGATGACATACCGGGCCTCGTCGCGCGCGGTCCGGTACAGGCGGCGATTACCGCTCTGTGCGAAACGACCAAGGGGCGCCGCAAACGGATAGATGACCTGGTGGCTGCCGTCGATGCCGGCAATCTCGGCGAGGTCACGCGGCTGGTCGATGAAGATCCCTTCATAGTGAACTCGACCATGGCGGGCGACAGCTACGACGAAACCCTGCTGCACATAGCGGCCCAGAAGGGCAAGACGGACATTGCGGATTTCCTGCTGGATCGCGACGCCAACCCGAACCTGCTGTCCAAGAAGGGCGAGACGCCACTGCACCTGGCGATGGCGAATGACACGCTTGGCGGAGCGGATGCGGCGCGGCTGGCGACCAAGATGATGGCCAAGGGCGCGCGCTCGGACCTGCCGGGGCCCGACACGCGGACCGGCTACAAGATCGCCATGCAACGCGGCGATTCGGATGCGCTGGCTGTGCTGGTCGACGCCGGGCAGGGATCGGTCGAGGACCTGTTCGTCAAGGAGTTCGAGATCGCCGCCAGGGCGGCCTACGAGGTCGGGCGCGACCCGGCGCAGCATGAAAACCTGAACGCTGACGAGCTTGCCGCGTTGGCGCGGGCCCGCTATCAGGCCGAGATCGCAGGCACTGCGCCGCCGACCGACGCGGCCGCCGTAAAAGCGATGTTCACAGGCAACGCGACCATTACCGGCGAGATCGACGCGCTGCGCAACCGCACCCGCGCGCGCAAGGCCAACAAGACTGCGTTGGCTGCAGCAATCGGCGGCAATGACGCCGCCGAAAGCACCCGTGTGCTTGCGCTCGATCCGATGCTCGGGACGATCCCGGTCTCGGAGGGCTGCACGGCCGTCGGTCTGGCGGCCAAGGGCAGCCATAACAAGGCGCTGCGGGCGCTTGTCGCCGGCGGGGCGGACGTCAACGCCAAGAGCGAGCGGGGTCGCACCCCGCTGCACGAGCTGTTCAGCCGCGAGGTGCGCAAGACCGACCTGACCCGACAGGCCGAGGTCACGCATACCGCTGGCGTGCTGCTCAGACGCCATGCCGACCCCGACATTCCGAACGGCCGCGGTCAGACCGCGCTGCATCTCGCGGGCTTTCGCAACAACGTCTCGGCGGTGAATGCGCTGATCGATGCCGGGGCGGATGCGACGAAGCGCGATGACCGAGGCTGGAGCGCCTACGAGATGACGCTGGGGGCGACCAACAAGGAGGCCGAGGCGGCCTTTCAGGCCAAGGGTGCGGCCACGACCGCCTCGCCGATCGCCGGTCCGGGGCCCTATTCGACGGTCGATATCCTGTGCCGGGCGACGCTCTGCGCCGATCCGGGCAAGGACCCACTGGCCATGCGAAAGATGTACGAGGACATGTATGCCGTCGATACGATGCGCCCGATGCTCGACCTCGCCGCGGCGGCGGCCTGCAACGACCGCAATCCGCCCAAGGGAGGGCTGCGGGTCTTCGCCCAGAACAGCAACACGGTGGGCCAACTCTACGGCGCGGGTGTCGGTCCGTCAGGCGCCTATGATGAAAAGGTCAACTCGCTTCTGGTCGGCACCCAGTCCGGACCCGGATCGACCGGCGCGCACAAGACCAACGGCGGCGCCATCGGCACGGTCGCGCACGAGATGACGCACCTCGCCGTCCATCTCGTCACAGACGATGAGGCGACGATCCCGTTCACCGACAATGCCGAGCGCGACGCCTATCTCGAGGCGATCGAGAAGGACATGGCGACCTTGCATCGGCTCAGCGACAGTGACCCGGCGCAAGCCTACGTGCGGGAGCGTTTCAGCGGCCGGATGCAGACCTATGCGCAGAAGAAGACCGATCCTGCCACCGGAGTACCCGAACCCGATTTCACCAATGCGCGCGAGCGTCTGCTACAGGAACATATCGTCAGCATTCCACAGCTCATGGTGACATATGGCGAGGACTTCGTGCGCAAGCACCTGCCCAACATGTGCGACTTCGTGGATGATTTCGGCGCCAAGGCGCGTGACACCCTGGCCAACGATCCGCGTTTCGCGGCGGGCGCGGCCAAGATCGACGCTGCGGCCAACCAGGCGCTGGTCCATCGTCTTCAAGCCGAGCAGCGCGGCCCGAGACCCAACGCGGTGGTTCTGATCAACCAGGATGCGCCCGAATTCAAGATCGACAACATCATGCAGCGGCTGGAGGGCGAGTTCATCGCCCGGCACGGCCGGCGCAAGGCGTCGACCCTGGCCGATGGCCCTGGAGTCGCGTCATCGGCGGCCGATTTCGAGGTCGACCCGAACGACCAGGCGGCGCTCGACCGGCGGATGCGCAAGCTGCGCGCGGCGCTCGAAAGGACACTGGCCGCGTCCGAACTTCCGCCCCGGCTGTTGCCCGATGCGCTCGGCGCGATGCTGGAGAAAATGGGCGAAGCCCTGGACCTGACGATGAGCGACAAGGACGCGGTCGAGGCGGCGAGCCGGATTTCGGACACCTGGGTGAAGAGCAGCATGATCGACTATGTCGAGTTCCGCATCGCGGACCGGCGCGACATCACGCCCGCGGAAATGGCCCGCGCCGCCGTCTACAAATCCGAACTGATTGCCCATGCCGGCGGCGCGACCGGCGAGGATTGGCAGGATCACGTGATCGATGTGAACAAGTCACGCGAGAAACGCGCCATCGACGCGCTGACGACGGAACTGGCCAAGCCCGCGAACGCGGCCCTGCTGCGCCATGACGGGGGCCGTGCGACGCAGCTCTTGCGCACCCTTCCGCGCAATGTCACGCGGGGGCCCGCCGATACCGCGATCCGGGTCAAGACCACCGCGCGCCGCTTCGGCACGCGCGATCCCGATCATGTCAGCATCAATGTGAAACAGGCCAAGCGCGACTGGGTCGACGCGCTGGCCAGTGTGAATGCATGGGTCTGAGCTGACGTCTCAGGCCACCGCGCGCGCCAGCGCGCATTGCTTCCACAGCACGGTCAGCGCCTCGATCAGGTGCTCCAGATCGGCGTCGCTGTGCAAGGGCGATGGCGTGAAGCGCAGACGCTCGGTGCCCTTGGGCACGGTGGGGTAGTTGATCGGCTGCACGTAGATGCCGTAATCCTGCATCAGGATGTCCGCCAGCATGCGGCACTTGACCGGGTCCTTGATCATCACCGGGATGATGTGGCTGGGGTTGTCCAGGTGCGGGATGCCGCGTGCGTTCAGCATGGCGCGCAGCTTGGCCACCCGGTCGCGCTGCTGCAGGCGTTCAAGGTTCGACTGTTTCAGATGCTTGATGCTGGCGCAGGCCGCCGCGGCCACGGCCGGGGGCAGGGCGGTGGTGAAGATGAAGCCCGAGGCGAACGACCGGATGAAATCGCACAGCGCGGCTGACCCCGCGATATAGCCGCCCATGCAGCCATAGGCCTTGCCCAGCGTGCCCTCGATCAGGGTGATGCGATCCATCAGCCCCTCGCGTTCGGCAATGCCGCCGCCGCGCGGGCCATAGAGGCCGACCGCATGCACCTCGTCCAGATAGGTCATCGCGCCATGCTTGTCCGCGACCTCGACGATCTCGGCCATCGGGCAGATATCGCCATCCATCGAATAGACCGATTCAAAGGCAACGATCTTGGGCGCGTTGGCGGGCAGGGCGGCCAGCTTGCGGTCCAGGTCCTCGGGGTCGTTGTGCTTCCAGATGACCTTCTGCGCGCGGGAATGGCGGATGCCCTCGATCATGCTGGCATGGTTCAGCGAATCCGACAGGATCACCGCATCCGGCAGCCGGCTGCCAAGGGTCGACAGCGCCGCCCAGTTCGACACGTAGCCCGAAGTGAACAGCAGAGCGTCCTCCTTGCGGTGCAGGTCGGCGAGTTCGGCCTCCAGCAGCTTGTGATGATGGTTCGTGCCCGAGATGTTCCGGGTGCCGCCCGCGCCGGTGCCGCACTGGTCGATCGCGTCTTTCATGGCCTGGCGCACGACCGGGTTCTGGCCCATGCCCAGATAGTCGTTCGAGCACCACACCGTCACCTCGTCGGGCGCTTCGGCATCGTGGCTCTTGGCGCGGGGGAAATCGCCGCAGCGACGCTCCAGCTCGGCGAAGACGCGATAGTTGCCCTCGTCCTTCAGCGTCTCGAGCTGGGTATTGAACATTGCGTCATAGTCCATGGGTCATCTCCCGTCCTGTCTTGCCAGTCTGAATGGGTTTGGGGGCCGGAAGCATCCAGCGCCAGAGTTTCGCGTCAGGCAGCGGCACCACCATCAGCCAGTGTTCGATGAGCGCCAGCGCCGTGATCGCGCTCAGCAGGGCAAAGCCGACCGTGTCCGCAGCACTCTGGGCCTCCGCCATGCGCTCCAGCCAGCAGGCGGTGGCAAAGCTCAGACCGGTGATCGACACCGGGAACAGCCAGTTGAGCCGCGCGATGCGGAAATGGCTGGGCAGATGCGCGAGATGTTCGGGGATGAATTCGACATTGATCCGGGGCACGCCGAAATAGAGGTTCAGCTTGGCCGAGATGCGGGCCGCGAACAGCACCACGAAGGTCAGGTGCCCGACCGGGTTCAGCGCGTCCCAGCCGGTCAGCAGCAGCGCCACCGTCATGAAGAGCAGCAGCATTTCGTGATAGGCGATGGTGCCCCAGGCGCGGATGAAACGCTCCCATTCCGGCAACTTCTCGGGGCAGGGGTGCAGGTTGGGCCCCGTCACCAGCCCGGTGAGAAAGGCCAGCTCGATCCAGCCCCAGATCGCCAGGGCGGACAGGAAGGCGAGATAGGCCGCCGCGACGCTGCCTTCGCCGAGCGTCGCCAGATAGCCCCAGAGCCCTAGTCCCAGCAGAGGTAAAGCGGCCAGCGCCGTGCGCTGACCGCTCCGACCCGCCCGGCGCACAACGATCAGGATCGCCCCGGTGGAGAACCACCAGAGAAACAGCGCGACAAGCGCGGCGATCCAGGGGCTGGCCATCAGTATGCGGGCTCCAGTCGGGTCGATGCGGGAACCCGGTGCTTCTGCACCGGGATCGTGTAGAGAGAAACGAAAGCCAACGCCGCCTTGGCGGACCCCGTGGTTTTCGCCAGCCAGCCGCCGACACCGCCGCGCGCCTTGCCCTCGGCGATCTGCACGTTGGCGCGCTGCAACGCTTCGCAGCCGCGCTGCCAGCGGGGGTTGTCGATATCCAGCGTGATGGGGAAGATCTGCTTGGTCAGTTCCGAGGTCTTGGTGAACACCTCGCGCGCATACCAGTCGGTATCCACACCCAGCGCCTCGTGGAAGGCCGGGCGCTGGTGGTCGCGCACATACATCGTTGCATAGACCGCCGTCAGGAAGAACTTGATCCAGTAGACGTTGATGCCGCTGGTCAGCTTGGGGTCGGTCTTCATCAGGAGAGCGAAGGCCTCGCCGTGGCTGAACTCGTCATTGCACCACTCCTCGAACCACTTGAAGATCGGGTGGAAGCGATGTTCGGGATGTGCCTCGAGGTGCCGGAAGATGGTGATATAGCGGGCATAGCCGATCTTTTCCGACAGGTAGGTGGCGTAGTAGATGAACTTGGGCCGGAAGTAGGTGTATTTCTTCTTCTGGGTCAGGAAGCCAAGGTTCACCGCGACGCCCGCCTCGCGCAGCGCGTCGTTGATGAACCCCGCGTGACGTGCCTCGTCGCGTGCCATCAGCTGGAAAAGCTGGGTGATGTCCTTGTTGTTGCCGCGCCGCTTCATCTCCTTGTAGAGCACGCAGCCCGAGAATTCGGCGGTGCAGGAGGAGATCAGGAAGTCGATGAATTCCTTTCTCAGCGTCGGATCCATCCCGTCCCAATCGACGTGGTCCCAGTCCTCGTTCTTCTTGAAATGGCCCTTGTTCGGGTCGCTCTCCATCTGCGCGATCAGCTTGTCCCAGTCATCGCGCACCGGGGTGACGTCGATCGCGTCCAGCTCGTCGAAATCGGTGGTGTAGAAACGCGGGGTCAGCAGGGTGTTCTGCATCGCGACCTCGGTGGCGGCCTTGCTGTCGAACTTGGCCTGCTCCTCCTGGATCGCGAGACCTTCCTCGACCGTGGTGGCGTCGGCGCTGTGCTTGGGCATCATGTTCATAGCGTGACCTCCTCGGAGAACGAGAACTCGCAAAGCTCCATCACTTCGAGGTCGCCCGTCAGGCGGGTCCAGAGCCGTTCCAGCGCGCTGGCGCGATAGATCACCGCCTCGCGGTCCTCGGTGACGATCTCGCCGAAGGGGGCCATGATCTCCGGTCCCTTCACCAACACCTCGTCACCCGGATAGACCGTGGTGCCGTTGTTGAAGCGCACATGCGCGTGCAGGCTTTCGAACTTGTGGCTGATTTCGACGGTGCAGGGTGCCCGTTCGATGTCTCGTGTCAGAAGTCCCATGTCTGTGCTTCCCTTTCAGTTGGCCAGCAGCCTGGCGAAGGCCCTGGCGTTGTCCGCGCCGAACCCCATGAGGTCGGCGCTCCAGCCCGTGCTGGGGTCGTAGATGGAGAGGCGCCCGGTATCGCGGCGCAGGACCTGCACCGGGCCTTGAAGGTCCACGCGCGCCTTGATGCGCTCGCGCTCGATGACACGCGCGATCCCGGCGACGAACCCGCCCTCTTCGGGGCTCAGATCGGCCAGAACGCTGCCGTCGGTGTTCAACACCATGACCGCGCCGCTCAGGTCGCGGGTGGTCAGGATCATCTCGCGCTGGGCCACCACGGCGCCCTCGGGCGGGGTGGCCGACAGCGGCACGTCGGTCAGCCGCGCATAGGTCACGATGGCCAGCACCGCCAGTACCAGGGCGAACATCGCGCGCACCAGGACAAGGGGGATCTTGCCTTCGGGTGCGGGGCGGCTCGGGGCGCTGGCATGGCTGGTCATCGGTCTGTCCTATTCTGCGGCAATGGCGTTGGGTGTGGGGCGGCGCTCGATCCGGGGCTGCGTCACGCGCGCCTCGGCGGCATCGGCCAGAAGGGCCGCGACGCGCTCGGCATCGGGGATGCAGCGCAGCGCCGGCTGGGTCTTGAAATGCCAGGGCCGCACATGCGGCCAGCAGGTCAGGTAGCCGAACCGCACCGGGCCTTCCAGCTCCAGCGCGATGGTGCCGGTGCCGTTCTTCCCGAGCGCGAGATCGGCATTCAGGATGCGGGTGTAGGGCAGGTTCAGCGTCACGGTCAGCGCGGCGCCGATCCGCATCGCCACCCGCCGATTGGTGATCGTATAGACGGTGCAGCGCGCCTGAAGCAGCGCGAACAGCAGCAGCAGACCGCAGCAGACCCCGCCCAGCACCAGGAACGGCACGCTCGCCGCGACGGCCAGGTCCAGCGGCAGCGTGCCGCTGACGCTGATGAACCGCCACAGGAAGAGCGCCCCGAAGTAACCCGCGACCCATTTCAGGTTCAGCGCATCGACCGCCAGCGCCCAGGTCGAAGGGCGCCCCTGCCAGAGGATGCGCTCGCCCTCGGGCGGCAATTCTGGCAGGCCCTTCACGGGCTCGACGGCGAAATCATCATGGCTCATCGGGTCTCTCCCCCTGCTGTGCGGCGGTTCTCAGAGTTGCGGATCCTGGCGCGCCTGGCTGGCATAGAGCAGACCGCCGCCGTAGTAGGCGCTGATCTTGTCCTCCTCCAGAAGGGTCACCTGGTTGCCCGAGGCGTGTTTCGGCACCGCGCCGAAATGCTCGCCATGGATCGAGCGGACGACCACGCGGTCGGATTTGATCCGCGCCATCGGCAGCGGCACGAGGCGGGTGCCGGTGCCCACGCCGTCGGCCAGCTCGATCTCGAGATAGCGGACCATCTGCTCGGGTTCATCCAGCCACATGTCCACGACCGTTCCGGCGGTGGCGCCGTCACCGGCGACGACCGTCAGGCCGCGCGGGTCACGACCGGCCGCCACGTGGAAATGGTCGGCCGCCTTCATCGGGACGATCTTGGGATGGCCGTGCCCGTCCAGTTCGGGAACGTCGCGCCGCGCCACCCACGAGGCCGGGCCGACACCGTCGGTCATCGGGTTGCCGGTCGGGTCCATCGGAAAGCCCTCGGACACCGCCGAGCGGGCCAGCGCCAGATCCGGCCGCTCGGCCTTCTGCTCGCTGGGATAGGAAATCGTGCCCCGTCCATGCGGCAGGATGAAGGTCTTGTCGTCCGGCACCGGGAACAGGCCCTGGTTCGCCGACGGATCGCCGTTCTCGTCCTGCAGCGGATAGCCCTCGCGCATGTTCTCGCGCTGCAGGTAGAAGATCAGCAGCGCGAAGAAGACCCAGAACAGCCAGATCGACAGGCTCGCCAGGTCGAATTCGCCAAAGAATGTCTCTGTCATGATAGGTTCCTTTCCATGGGTCGGGGCGTCACGTCGGGAAATCGGCGAGACCGACCCTGACCGGCGATCCCGGTGAATGCGTGGGCCTGGCCGCGGTCCGCACAAGCGGACCCAGCGCGGCCAGGGTGATGAAGATCAGCGCGATCTCGGTGTGATAGACGAAGGAATAGCCGGTGGCGGGTGTGTTCAGCGCCTCGCCCAGGTTGCCGGCCAGCGCCTGGGTGTTGATGACGTCCCGCAGGGTGCCGCCGATCATGATCGACAGCCCCGCCGCCGTGGCCTGCGCCGCGCCCCAGGCTCCGAGCGCGAGTCCACGCCCGGCGGTGCCGGTGACCGGCAGGGTCATGGCGGCGGTCAGGGTGGCGACCGCGAACAGCCCGCCGCCCAGCCCGATCAGGCCGGCCCCGGCGAAGAACAGCGGCGGCGATTGCATCGGGTCCGCGAAGATCACGCAGGAAAACGCGGCCAGCCCCAGCACCAGCCCGAACCCGCCGATGCGGTAGGGGTTGGCCTGCCGTGCCAGCCAATGCCCCGCAAGGCCGAAACCGATCAGCGCGCCGGTTGCCCACATCGCGGTCAGCAGCGTCGTGGCGCTGACCGACAGGCCGAGGATCTCGCCGCCATAGGGTTCCAGCAGCACGTCCTGCATGTTGAAGGCCATGGTGCCGAGGAACACCACCAGCAGCAGCCGGCGCACCTGGCCGCGGCTTGCGAACTCGGCCCAGGCATCGGAGAATCTCGGGCGGGGGGCGGCGCGTTCGGCCTTGCTCATCGGGCGCACGCTTTCCTGTTTCCAGAGCGCGACCAGGTTCAGCAGGATGCCCACCACCGCCGCGCCCTGCACCACGCGCACGAGGCGCAGCGGCGAGAAATCCCGCAGCAGCCAGCCGATGATGACCGCCGATAGGCCCATGCCCAGCAGGAACATGACGTAGAGCAGCGCGACCACGCGCGGCCGCGTCTCGTCCGTCGCCCGGTCGCTGGCCAGCGCCAGACCGGCGGTCTGCGTCATGTGCAGGCCGAGCCCGGTCATCAGGAAGGCCAGCGCCGCCAGCACCTCGCCCGCGAAGGGCACGTGGTGCACCGGGTCGCCGCCCAGCACCAGCAGGGCGAAGGGCATGACCGCAAGGCCGCCCATCTGCCAGAGCGAGCCGAACCACAGGTAGGGGATGCGCTTCCAGCCGATGGCGCTGCGATGGGTGTCGCTGCGAAAGCCCAGCAGCGCGCGGAACGGCGCGATCAGCACCGGCAGTGCGATCATCACCGCGACCACCGTCGCCAGCACGCCCAGTTCGACGATCATCACCCGGTTCAGCGTTCCCAGCAGCATGACCGAGGCCATGCCGACCGAGACCTGGAACAACGACAGCCGCAGCAACTGGCCCAGCGGCAGACCGTCGCTTGCGGCATCCGCGAAGGGCAGCACGCGCAGGGTCAGCTGGGTCAGGGGATGCGGCTTCTTGTTCATGCGCGGTACTCCAGCGCGTGCGAGATGTAGAAACCCGATGCGGTGCGGCCCAGATCCGCAAGCCGTCCGCTGTCGGCGACGCCGCGCGCCAGCGTGGCCGGTGCATGTGGCACCATGACCGGAGAGCGGTCGCTGCGCGGGAACAGCTTGCCCGCGTACCACATGCCCATCAGCAGGGGCGTGCGCGGCGCGACGGTGAAGACCAGCGCCTGATCGCAACGTGCACCCAGCCCGGTGATCGCCGCGCGGATATCGGCGGCGCCGTAGTAGATCAGGCTGTCCATCGCCAAGGCATAGTCGAAGCGGCCGAGATCGGCGTCCAGCATGTCTCCGCAGGCAAACCGTACCCGTGCCGCCAGCGTCGGGTCGAGCCGGGTACGGGCGATCTCGATCAGCGAGGGCGAAACATCCACCGCCACCACGTCGGCTCCGCGCGCGGCGAGCTCCGCCGTCATCTGCCCCGCGCCACAGCCGGCATCCAGCACCCGCGCACCGCGCAGGTCATCCGGCAACCGCGCCAGCATCCGCGCCCGCATCCGGTCGCGCCCGCGCCGAACAGTTTCGCGGATGCGGCTGACCTTGGCGGTGCTGGTCAGGCGTTCCCAGGTCTGGGTCGCGGTCTGGTCGAAATAGGTTTCGACACGGGATCTGGTGGCTTCGTATGTCATCAGTCAAACCCGAGCAGTTCGAAGATATCGCGGTCGGGCATCGGCGCCGGAGCCAGCGGCTCGGTGCCGTTCCACAGCGTTTCGGCGAGGCGGATGTATTCCTTCTGCACCGCGACGATGTCCTCGTCGGCATCCATCTCGAACAGCGTTTTCTTCTTCAGCCGTGACCTGCGGATCGCGTCCAGATCGGGCATATGGGCGATGCGGTTGAACCCGACCGTCTTGCAATAGCGGTCCACCTCGTCGGTGTCCTTGGAGCGGTTGGCGACACAGCCCGCCAGACGCACCTTGTAGTTGGCGGATTTCGCCTGAACGGCGGCGATGATCCGGTTCATCGCATAGATGCTGTCGAAATCGTTGGCGGTGACGATCACCGCGCGGTCCGCGTGCTGCAGGGGGGCTGCGAAGCCGCCGCAGACGACGTCGCCCAGCACGTCGAAGATCACCACGTCCGTGTCGTCGAGCAGGTGATGCTGCTTGAGCAGTTTCACCGTCTGCCCGACCACGTAGCCGCCGCAGCCCGTACCCGCGGGCGGCCCGCCCGCTTCGACGCATTTCACGCCGTTGAAACCCTCGAAGACGAAATCCTCGGGCCGCAATTCCTCGGGGTGGAAATCGACCTCCTTGAGGATATCGATCACCGTCGGCACCAGCGTGCCGGTCAGCGTGAACGTGCTGTCATGCTTGGGGTCGCAGCCGATCTGCAAGACGCGCTTGCCCATCATCGAAAACGCGGCCGACAGGTTGGACGAGGTGGTCGACTTGCCGATCCCGCCCTTGCCATAGACCGAGAACACCTTGGCGCCCTCGATCTTGAGTGCGCTGTCCTGATGCACCTGCACCGAACCTTCTCCGTCCTGTCCGCGCAGGGTGGGAATGCCTTTGTCGAGCGGGCTCATGAGGGCGTCCTTTCAAGGGTTGGGGTCAGTCGGGTCATTCGGCGGCAATTCCTTCCATTCGATCCTCGAGCGCATCGGAGGCGGATTGCAGGGCGGCCAGCGTCTCGGCGTCGGGCTGCCAATAGGCGCGGTCGTTGGCTTCGAGCAGGCGATTGGCCATGCGGGAGCTGGCGACCGGGTTCAGCTCCGAGATCCGCTTGCGCATCTCCTCGTCCAGAACGAAGGTTTCCGAGATCCGCTGATAGACCCAGGGGTCGACCTGCCCGGTGGTCGCCGACCAGCCCAGCGTGTTGGTCACATGCGCCTCGATCTGGCGCACGCCTTCCGAGCCGTGGCTCAGCAGCGCTTCGTAGAATTTCGGGTTGAGCGAGCGCGACCGGGTTTCCAGCGCCACCTGCTCGGACAGCGTGCGCACCTTGCCGGCGCCGCGGGTCTGGTCGCTGATGTAGATCGCCGCCTCGGTGCCGCGGGCGCGTTTCACGGCGCGCGATATCCCGCCCAGCGTGTCGAAGTAATGATCGACCGTGGTCACGCCCAGTTCGACCGATTCAAGGTTTTGATAGGCGACCTCGACGGTGCCCAGCACGCTCTGCAGCAGGGCGGGGTTCTGTTCGGCCTTGCCATCGACGCCATATGCGAAACTCTTGCGCGCCTGGTAGGCGTCTGCCAGCTCGTCCTCGTCGTCGAAGGCCGAGCTGTCGACCAGCTGATTCACGTTCGAGCCATAGGCGCCCTCGGCGTTGGAGAACACGCGCAAGGCGGCGGTTTCGAGGCTGGTGCCGGTTGTCTCGGCATGGGCCAGCGCATGGGCGCGGATGAAGTTCATCTCCAGCGGCTCGTCCGCCTGCGCGGCTTTCAGCGCCGCCTCGGCGAGCAGCTTGGTCTGCAGCGGCAGCAGGTCGCGGAAGATGCCCGACAGGGTCATGATGACGTCGATCCGGGGCCGACCGAGCGTGTCCAGCGGGATCAGGTCCGCCCCGGCCAGCCGCCCGAAACTGTCAAACCGCGGCTTGGCCCCGATCAGCGCCAGTGCCTGCCCGATCGGCCCGCCGTCGGACTTGATGTTGTCGCTGCCCCAGAGCACAAGCGCGATCGACCGGGGCAGGCCGGCATGGGTGTCCAGCAGCAGTTGCGCCTGCTTCGCGCCCTCGCGGCAGGCGAATTCGGTCGGCATGCGGAACGGGTCGAAGGCGTGAATGTTGCGCCCGGTGGGCAGGATGTCCGGGTTCCGGATCAGGTCACCGCCCGGCACCGGCGAGGTGAACCGCGCATCCAGGGCGCGCAGCAGGGCGGGAATCTCGTGATCCTGCTCCAGCGCAGCGGCGATCCGCGCGCGGGTCTCCGGCGGCGCCTCGGTGACGAGGGCGAGGTAGTCGGCCCGCGCCTGGTCCGTCAGCGGGCGGCCCAGAACGTGCAACCCCTCGGGGATCAGCGCATCCTCGGTCTCCAGCAGCTTCAGCCACAGGGCCGCGGCGTCGCTGCCGTCCAGATCCACCGCCTCGGCCTGTTCGCGGATCAGCAGCTCCAGCTCGCCCCGTCCCTCGGCGCCGGGCGCCATCTCGCGCCAGCGCGTCAGGCTGTCCTTCAGATCGACAAGCCCCTTGTAGAGGCCCGCCGCCGCCAGCGGCGGGGTCAGGTGGGTGACGGTGATGGCCCCGCTGCGCCGCTTGGCCAGCGTCGCCTCGGACGGGTTATTGCCGGCATAGAGATAGACGTTCGGGAGATTGCCGATCAGCCGGTCCGGCCAGTCGCGCGCGCCCATCCCGGCCTGCTTGCCGGGCATGAACTCCAGCGCGCCATGCATGCCGAAATGCAGGATCGCGTCGGCCTCGTAGGTCGATTTCAGCCACAGGTAGAAGGCCGCGAAGGCATGGGTCGGGGCAAAGCCGCGCTCGAACAGCAGGCGCATCGGGTCGCCTTCGTAACCGAAGGCGGGCTGCACGCCGACGAAGATATTGCCGAAGCGTTGCCCCAGAACGAAGACGCCGCGCCCGTCCGATTGCACCCGACCCGGCGCCGGACCCCAGACCGCCTCGATCTCGTCCAGATGCGGCGTGCCGCGCACGATCGCATCGGCGCTGAAATGGTCGACGACATTCGCCTCCTGGCCGAACTGGCGGGAATTGCCGCCCAGCACCGCGGCCCGCAGGGCATCGACATCCTCGGGCAGATCGACCGAATAGCCATGCGCCTTCATCGCGGCGAGCGTGTTGAACAGCGATTCAAAGACGCTGAGATAGGCCGCTGTGCCGGTCGCGCCCGCATTGGGCGGAAAGCCGAACAGCACGATGGCCACCTTCTTCTCGGCGAGGGCGCGTTGCCGCAACCGCACCAGCCGCGCGGTCTTGTCCACCAGTGCGTCGATCCGCTCGGGGCAGGGCGCCATTTCCTTGGCGCCGGGGGCGCGGCTGCAGTTCCGGTCGCAACCGGAGCAGCCCTCGGCCCCGTGCCGGCCGCCATAGACGGTGGGTGCGATGGCGCCGTCCAGCTCGGGCAGGGCGATCAGCATCGTGGTCTCGATCGGGCCCAGCCCCTGCGCGCTGTCGGCCCATTGGCCCAGAGTCTGGAACTCCAGTGGATGCGCCGCCAGATAGGGCAGGTCGAGATCCTGCAGCACCGAGATCGCCGCCGCGTTGTCGTTATAGGCCGGCCCGCCCACCAGGCTGAACCCGGTCAGCGACACCAGCGCATCGATCGTCACGCCACCCTCGCCGCGAAAATACGCGGCGATCGCGGGCCGCGCATCCAACCCGCCGGCAAAGGCCGCGACGACCTTCAGACCGCGCGCCTGCATCGCCCGGATCACCGTGTCGTAATGCGCCGTGTCCGAAGACAGCACATAGGAGCGCATCAGCAGCAGCCCGACCGTGCCGACGCTGTCTTTCGGGTTGGGCAGCGCGTCCACGTCGGTGGTCATGCGCGCGGGCAGGTCCGGGTGGTAGAGCCCGACCTCGGGATACTCCAGCGGGGCCGGCGCCTCGACACCGCGCCATTCCGCGCGGCTGGCGTATTTGCTGACAAGGAAGCGGACCATCGCCTCGATATTGTCGTCCGAGCCGCCCAGCCAGTATTGCATCACCAGGAACCAGGCGCGCAGGTCCTGCGCCTTGCCGGGGATGAAGCGCAGGATGCGCGGCAGGCGGCGCAGCATCCGCATCTTCTTCTCGCCGCTTTCGGTCGAGGGCTTGTCCGAGCCGCGCAGCCGCTTCATCAGCCGCGACATCGACGAGGGCGGGGCCGACATGTCGAGACTGCCCAGCTTGGTCAGCCTGACGATGGCGGCATCGGCGATCACGCCGATCATCCCGTCCACCTCGTCGCGTCGCGCGGCAAGGTCGGGCAGGATCGCCCGGACGTGTTCTTCGAGAAACAGAAGGTTGGCGACGATCATGTCCGCCGCCCGGATCGCCTCCCGGGACGCGGTCAGGGCGGCTGGGTTCTCGCCCCACTCGGCCGCCGCGTGCACGGACACACGCAGGCCCGGGAAATCCGCGGCCAAACGCGCACTGGCGCGTTCGACCGGTCCGGCAGCGTGGGAATCCAGCGTGAGGATCACGATGCGATAGGCCGCCGGCGCGGCGGGCAGGGTGACATCATCGCGCATAGTGAGCCTTCGCTTCATAAAGCGTCTCGACGCTGATCTCGCGTTGGCCGCGCTCGGCGGCGAACGCCTCGGTGTTTCGCCGTGCCTTGCCGCGCACGAAGAACGGCACCTTGCGCAGTTCGCGTTCCGCCGCGTCCAGCCAGATCACCTCGCCGCCGGGCTCTCCCGGCCTCTGCGGGGCAGCCGTTTCGTTCGCCGCGGCCTGCTCGGGCCGCGCCATCGCCGCGCCGCCGTGATGGCTCGCGCCCGCGTCGTCGTGAAACTCGAAATCGTCGCGGAACATGTGCAGCAGGTGCTCTTCCAGCCCCATGACCAGCGGATGCACCCAGGTGTCGAAAATGACGTTGGCGCCTTCCAGGCCCATCTGCGGCGAATAGCGGGCCGGGAAATCCTGCACGTGGACGGGCGCCGAGATCACCGCGCAGGGAATGCCCAGCCGTTTCGCGATATGGCGCTCCATCTGGGTGCCGAGGATCATCTCGGGGGCCAGTTCGGCGATCGCTTCCTCGACCTCGAGATAATCATCGGTGATCAGCGCGGTCAGGCCGAATTCCTTGGCGACCCCGCGCACCAGACGCGCCTGTTCGCGGTTGTAGCAGCCCAGCCCCACCACCTCGAAGCCCATCTCGTCGCGTGCGATGCGCGCGGCGGCGGCGACGTGGGTGCCGTCGCCGAACAGGTAGACCCGCTTGCCGGTCAGGTAGGTGCTGTCGACGCTGGCCGAATACCAGGGCAGGCGCAGGCGGGTGTCGTCGATGCGGGCCGCGACCCCGGCCAGCGCGGCGACCTCGGCGACGAAGTCGCGGGTCGCGCCGACGCCGATGGGCACGGTCTTGGTGAAGGGCAGGCCCAGTTCGCGCTCCATCCAGCGGCAGGCGGTCTCGCCGGTCTCGGGATACATCAGCACGTTGAAATGCGCCGCGCCCAACCGGGCGATGTCGCCCGGCGTCGCATCCAGCGGGGCGACCACGTTCACGTCCACGCCCATGTCCGACAGCAGGCCGGTGATCTCGGTCACGTCATCGCGGTGCCGGAACCCCAGCGCAGTCGGCCCGATCAGGTTGCAGGTCACGCGCGCCGTGCGCTCGACCTTGAACGCCAGCGCCCGCACGATCTGAAAGAACGTCTCGTCGGCGCCGAAATTCTCCTTGCGCTGGTAGCTCGGCAATTCCAGCGGAATGACCGGCACCGGCAGGTCCATCGTCTCGGCCATGCCGCCGGGATCGTCCTGGATCAGCTCCGCGGTGCAGGACGCCCCGACGATGATCGCTTCGGGCTTGAACCGGTCATAGGCATCGCGGCAGGCGGTCTTGAACAGGTTCGCCGTGTCGCTGCCCAGGTCGCGCGCCTGGAAGGTCGTGTAGCTGACCGGCGGGCGATGGTTGCGCCGCTCGATCATGGTGAACAGCAGGTCGGCATAGGTATCGCCCTGCGGCGCGTGCAGCACGTAATGCAGCCCCTTCATCGCGGTGGCGACGCGCATCGCGCCGACATGGGGCGGGCCTTCATATGTCCAGACGGTCAGCTTCATTCGGCGGCCACCTTCAGCAGGCCGCGCCGCCGCAGCGGACGCGAGAACAGCCCGGCCAGATCGCCCGCCTGTTCGTAGAAATGCACCGGGGTGAACACCAGTTCGATGGCCCACTTCGTCGCCAGCCCCTCGGCCTCCAGCGGATTGGCCAGCCCCAGCCCGCAGACCGTCAGATCGGCGCGGGCCGCGCGGGCGCGGTCCAGTTGCAGGTCGACATCCTGACCCTCGGAAATCTGCGGCCCGGCGGGGATCAGGTCCAGGTCGGGACCGACCAGCTGGCGATGAATATAGGGTGCGCCGATCTCGATGGCGGTCATGCCGCATTCGCCGGTCAGGAACCGCGCCAGCGGGATCTCGAGCTGGCTGTCGGGGAAGAAGAACACCGACTTGCCAGCCAGCGTTTCCGCCGCCTGGGCGATGGCCCGGCGGGCGCGGGCGCGGGGGGCGTCGGTGGCCGCGGCAAAAACCGCGTCGCTGACGCCGAATTCATCCGCGATGGCGCGCAGCCACGCGGTCGTACCGACCTCGCCAAAGGGGAAAGGCGCCGCGATATGGCGCGCGCCGCGCCGTTCCAGCGCCGCGCAGGTCCCGCCCAGGAAGGGCTGGGTCAGGGCGAACACGGTGTTCGGTCCCACGGCCACCGGATCGTCGGCCCGCAGGGACGGCAACACGGTCACATCCGTCACCCCCATGCGCGCCAGCAGGTCCAGCGCCTGATCCTGCACCACGTCGGGCAGCGCCCCCACCAACATCAGTTGACGCGCCTCGGTGGCGGGCAGGGCGGGCACCATCGCGGCCAGGCAGGTGTCCTCGCCCTCGGTGAAGGTGGTTTCAATCCCAGAGCCAGTAAAGTTCGTCACTTGCACGCGGGGCGCGAATTTTGCGCTCAATCTCTCGGCCGCTTTCGCAAGGTCAAGCTTGATCACTTCCGACGGGCAGGAGCCCACGAGGAAGAGCCTGCGTATGTCACCCCGTCTGGACAGTAACCGTTCGACTTGACGGTCGATCTCCTCCTGCGCGTCGGCCATGCCCGCCAGGTCGGTTTCCTCCAGGATGGCGGTTCCAAAGCGCGGTTCGGCAAAGATCATCACCCCGGCGGCGCTCTGCAGCAGGTGCGCGCAGGTGCGCGAGCCGATCACCAGGAAGAAGGCGTCCTGCATCTTGCGGTGCAGCCAGATGATCGAGGTCAGCCCGCAGAACACCTCGCGTTGTCCGCGCTGGCGCAGCACCGGCGCATCGAGACAGCTGGGCAGGGTTTTGGGCGCATCGCTCATGCGGCGGCCTCCCCCTGGAGCCGCGCCATGCGCAGCTTCCACAGGAATTGTCCCGCGTTCACGACATAGGCGAGGTAGGCCGTCAGGGCCAGGATCATGAGCCCGTCGGGCGACATCGAACCGGCCCACAGGGCATATAAATAAGCGGTATGAAGCGTGATCACGGCAAAGGAGAACACGTCTTCCCAGAAAAAGGCGGGGGCAAAGAGATACTGCCCGAACACCACCTTCTCCCAGATCGCGCCGGTCACCATGATGAGATAGAGAAACCCGGTCTTGACCACGATCGACAGCGTCGCGGCCCCATAGCCCTCGCCGCTCCACAGATAGCGCAGCACCAGCGCCAGCGAGACCAGGAAGACGAGGAACTGAAGCGGAGCCAGGATGCCCTGCACAAGCGTCCAGCGCGTCTCGTCGCGCCGTTTCCGCTGTTCTGGAGTGTACAGAGCGGATCGCGCCGGCTGACCGTCCACATGGTAGGACATGGTTGATTCCTTGGCTGACCTTACAGGAAAGTTAATGGCCGCGCTCTTGGAGTGTCAACTAAAACTTACACATGTTGCGCTGACAGGTGGTGCGCCAAATCCTGAGTGATTCCGTAGGGGGCCGGGGCTAAATGCCGAAGAAACCGAAGAAAAATGAACGGTACGGCTTGAAAAGATGGAACAATCTGCTTTTGTGTCTATTGGCTTTGACATTTTTCGGATCCTGAATGACACTTGAGTGGCTCTTTATGCACATCGCGAGCCTTCTGCAGTGCGCCGCACCGCCGTTGGCCGGAAAGGCGCTGCCATGGCCCGTTCACCCAAGGACCCGTTTTTGTCAGGTGTCGACGACAAGCGCGTCGACGCGCTTGCGCGGAGGGTTATCTCCGCACTCCGAAACAGACCGCCGCGTGAATTGCGCGACCGGATCCGTGATGCGACCGACTGGCTCGTCGAGACCGTTCTCTCCAAGGACATCTTCATCGCCGAAGATGCGCGTGCCGAGTTGATGTCGCGCAATCTCCTTCCCGCGGATATCATGGATCATTGCATCGCCGATGCCGCGCGCGAACTCGGCGAGCGCTGGACGAAGGACGTCGCCACGTTCTCGCAGGTATCGCTGGGCTCGGCCCGGCTGCACGGTCTGTGCAAGCATTTCGCCGTCGATTGGGAGCCCAGCCGAAACCTGCGGCCCAACGGCTCGGTGCTGATCGCGGTCTGCGACCGCGAGGATCACCTGATCGGTCCGGTCATTCTGGCCGATCAATTGCGGCGCGCGGGCTACTCGGTGCACCTGATGGTGCGCGCGACGCCGGAAAAGCTGCTCAGCAAGCTGACATCCGAGCCGTTCTCCACCGTGCTGATCTCCTGCAGCGGGCTCGGATCGCTCACGGATGCGGCCAGCGCCGTCAAACTGGTGCGCCGCAAGCTCTCCAAGGTGCCGCGCCTGGTTCTTGGCGGACCGGTGCTTGACCATGCCGAGGATTTGTTGGAAACGACCGGAGTCGATCTGGTGACCAACAGCATTGCCGCCGCGGTGGCCGTGCCGGACGACTTCCCGCAAAGCGCGGCAGTGGCGGACAAATGAACTCGAAAGACAGGCATACTCTGGCGGCCCGATCGATCCCGGTGATCGAACCCGAATACCTGCCCAGTGTCCTGTCCACGGCGTCGGACCTGGCGCTCGTCATCACCGAGGACGGTCGCACGACCTCGGTCATGGCCAACGAGAAGACCGGCGGGTACGGCAATCTCGACCATTGGCACGGGCGCCCGCTGTTTCAGTTCCTGACCCAGGAATGCCAGGGCAAGCTGCAGTCGATCCTCGACCGGTTCGCCGCCGGCGAACCCGGGCCGATCACCGCCGAACTGAACCACCGCGACAACGCCACATGGCAATTCCCGATCCGCTACGTGATCCACCGCGTCGGGCGCGAGGGCGCGCTGCTGATGCTGGGCCGCGACCTGCAGCAGGTCGCCGAAACCCAGCAGCAACTGGTTCAGGCACAGGTCGCGCTCGAACGCGGCTACGAGGAACGGCGCGAATTCGACGCCCGTTACCGGATGCTGATGGCCGCGACCCGCGACGCCTTCGTGCTGGTGTCGGTGTCGGACGGGCGCATCCGCGATCTGAATGCCGCCGCCGCCAACGTGCTCGGCTCGGGCATGGACGAGCTCGAAGGCGCCGCCTTCGCGCAGGAGTTCAAGGACCGCCGCCGCACCGAGTTCGTCGAGAGCCTGCTCAACGTCGCCATGTCCGAGACCAATTCCGATCTCCCGGTCGTGACCCGCTCCACCCGCCGCGCGATCAGCGTCTCACCGATGCTGTTCCGGGCCGCCGGGGAGCGTTACCTGTTCTGCCGGCTCGATCCGGACGATGCCGAACACCCGATGGACGACCGGCTCAGCATGACGCTGAACGCCATGTTCCGCGACGGCAAGGACGCCATCGTCTTCACCGATCCCAAGGGCGTGATCGAGGCCGCGAACGAGGCCTTCGTCGACATGATCGACTTCGGCAACATCTCCGACGTCAAGGGCCGCAGCATCTCCGACTACCTCGCGCGCGGGCAGATCGACACCACCGTGCTGCTGGAAAACGCCATGCGCTCGGGCCACATGCGGGTCTATTCCACCCGCCTCAAGAACGAGCTGGGCGGCTGGACCGCGGTCGAGATCTCGGTCTCCTATCTCAACATCAAGTCGCGCCCCTCGGTCGCCTTCCTGGTGCGGGACGCCAGCCGTGTCGAGGCGATGCGCACCACGCTCAACCCGCAATCCGAAGAGGCGGTGCATCACAACGTCGCCGAACTGGTCGGCTCGGCCAAGCTCAAGGACATCGTCGCCGAAACCAACGACGTGATCGAGAAGATGTGCATCGAGACCGCCATCGAACTGACCCAGAACAACCGCGCCGCGGCGGCGGAAATGCTCGGCCTCTCCCGGCAGAGCCTCTACGTCAAGCTGCGCAAATACGGCCTGCAGGACCGCGACGGCGACAGCTGATCGCCGCCAGTCCGCAAGTGTAAACTTCTTGCAACGACTCGATGTGTCAGTCAAACTGGACACATGGCCGTATCAGAAAAATTACACCCCAGACCTCTCCCCGATCCGGCGGCCGCGCTGCAGCTGATCAAGCCGATCACCTGGTTTCCACCGATGTGGGCCTATCTCTGCGGCGTCGTCGCCTCCGGGGTCTCGCCGCAGGGGCAATGGGGGCTGGTCGCGCTCGGCATCCTGCTGGCCGGTCCCATCGTCTGCGGGATGAGCCAGGCCGCGAACGACTGGTGCGACCGGCATGTCGACGCGATCAACGAACCCGACAGGCCGATTCCCTCCGGGCGCATCCCCGGACGCTGGGGCCTGTGGATCGCGCTGGCGATGTCGGTGCTGTCCCTTGCGGTCGGCCTTCTGCTCGGCCCCTGGGGTTTCGCCGCGACCGTGGTCGGGGTGATTGCCGCCTGGGCCTATTCCGCCGAGCCGGTCCGCCTGAAACGCTCGGGCGTCTGGGGGCCGGGTCTCGTCGGACTGTGCTACGAGGGGCTGCCCTGGTTCACCGGTGCCGCCGTGCTGTCTGCGGGGGCGCCCGCCGCGCCGGTCGTCGTCATGGCGCTGCTCTACGCGCTCGGGGCCCACGGCATCATGACGCTCAATGATTTCAAGGCCCTGGAGGGTGACCGTCAGACCGGCGTCAACTCGCTCCCGGTGACTCTCGGCCCCGAGCGCGCCGCCCGGCTGGCCTGCTGGGTCATGGCCGCTCCCCAGGTCGTGGTGATCGCGCTGCTCCTGGTCTGGGACCGGCCGCTACATGCGTTCGCCATCGCCGCCGTCCTGCTCGGGCAACTGGCCGCGATGCGCATCCTGCTGCGCGACCCCAAGGCCCGTGCGCCCTGGTACAATGCGGTGGGCGTCACGCTCTACGTCTCGGGCATGATGATCACCGCCTTCGGCATCCGCACGTTGGAGTTGCTCTGATGACCCTGTCCTGGCTGTCCATCGTCCGCCTCGGCCTCGTGCAGATGTGCCTCGGCGCGATCGTGGTCCTGACCACCTCGACCCTGAACCGGCTGATGGTCGTCGAACTGGCGCTGCCGGCGGTGCTGCCGGGGCTGCTGGTGGCGCTGCATTACGGCATCCAGATCACCCGCCCGCAATGGGGCTATCGCTCCGACACCGGCGGGCGGCGCACGCGCTGGATCATCCTCGGCATGATCGCGCTGGCGCTCGGTGGTCTCGGCGCGGCGTTCGGTGTCGTGCTCTTCGCGCACAGCTTCGCCGCCGGGCTGGCGCTGTCGGTGCTGGCCTATGCGCTGATCGGGCTGGGGGTCGGCGCGTCCGGCACTTCGCTGCTGGCACTGCTCGCCACCGCCACCGATCCCAAGCGCCGCGCGGCGGCGGCCACCATCACCTGGCTGATGATGATCGCGGGCATCGCGGTCACCGCCGGCACCGTTGGCGCCTTTCTCGACCCCTACAGCCCGGCGCTGCTGATGCGGATCGTGGCCATCGTCACCCTCGGCGCGGTCGGCCTCACCTGCCTCGCGGTCTGGGGCGTCGAACGCGGCCTCGTGCGCCGCTCCGAGCCGCGCCCGGTGCCCTTCCTGCCGGCCCTGCGGCAGGTCTGGAGCGATCCCGGCGCGCGCAACTTCACCATCTTCGTCTTCCTCTCGATGACCGCCTATTTCATGCAGGAGCTGATCCTCGAGCCCTATGCCGGTCTGGTCTTCGGCTTCACGCCGGGCCAGTCGACCTCGCTTTCGGGCGCGCAGAACGGCGGTGTCTTTCTCGGGATGCTGACCGTCGGCATCGCCGCCACCGGCCTCGGTCTCGGCTCGCTGCGGGCCTGGGTGATGGCGGGCTGTGTCGGCTCGGCCGTCAGCCTCGGGCTGATCTCGGCGCTCGGCCCGGTCGGGCCGGGCGCGCCGCTGGTGCCCGCCGTCGTGATGCTCGGCGTCTTCAACGGCATGTTCGCGGTCGCCGCGATCGGCGCGATGATGGCGCTGGCCGGGCAGGGGCAGGGCAGCCGCGAAGGCATGCGCATGGGGCTCTGGGGCGCGGCGCAGGCCATCGCCGCGGGCTTCGGCGGACTGCTCGGCGCAGCCGCCGTCGATCTTCTGCGCCGTGGCATGACCGGCGACATCGCCGCCTTCGGCACCGTGTTCCTGCTCGAAGCCGCCCTCTTTCTCTGCGCCGCGATGATGGCGGCGCGCACCATGAAACCCAAGGCCGTCAGCGCCCCCACTCTGGTTCCGGGAGAATAGCCATGTTCGATGTCGTCGTTGTCGGAGGCGGTCCCTGCGGGGCCACCGCGGCCCAGGATCTCGCCCGCTCGGGTCACAAGGTCGCGATGCTCGACCGCGACGGGCGCATAAAGCCCTGCGGCGGCGCGATCCCGCCCCGCCTGATCCGCGATTTCGACATTCCCGACAGCCAGATCGTGGCGCGCGTCGGCACCGCGCGGATGATCTCGCCCAGCGGCCGCGCCGTCGACATCGCCATCGAGAACGGCTTCGTCGGCATGGTCGACCGCGAGCATTTCGACGAATTCCTGCGCCGGCGTGCGACCGAAGCGGGCGCCACGCGGCTCACCGGCACCTATGTCGGCGTCAACCGCGACGGTGTGCGGCCCAAGGTCGTCTATCGCGACAAGGCCAGCGGCGAAACCGTCGAAATCGAGACGAGACTCATCATCGGCGCCGATGGCGCGCGCTCCAACGTCGCCCGCACCGAGGTGCCCGGCGGCAGCACCATCCCCTATGTCATCGCCTATCACGAGATCATCAAGGCACCGCCCGCGACCGAGATCTACGACCCGGCGCGCTGCGACGTGGTCTATGACGGGCGCATCTCGCCCGATTTCTACGGCTGGGTCTTCCCGCATGGCGAAACCGCCAGCGTCGGCATGGGCACCGGCATCGACGGGGTCGACCTGAAACGCGCCACCGCCGCCCTGCGCGCCGCCTCGGGCCTGGCCGAGTGCGAAACGATCCGCCGCGAAGGCGCGCCGATCCCCCTCAAGCCGCTCGACCGCTGGGACAACGGCCGCGACGTGGTGCTGGCGGGCGATGCCGCCGGCGTGGTCGCGCCCAGCTCGGGCGAGGGCATCTACTACGCCATGGTCGGCGGCCAGGTGGCCGCCTCGGCCTGTTCCGCGATGCTGTCCACCGGGCGCGCGAGCGATCTCAAACTGGCCCGCCGCCTGTTCATGCGCGACCACAAGACGGTGTTCCGGGTGCTCGCCTCGATGCAGAACGCCTATTACCGCTCCGACGACCGGCGCGAACGGTTCGTGTCGCTCTGTCACGATCTCGACGTGCAGCGCCTGACCTTCGAGGCCTACATGAACAAGGCCCTTGTGCGCGCCCGCCCGATGGCGCATCTGCGGATCGGACTGAAGAACCTCGCCCACCTCACCGGGCTCGTACACGCGGAATACACATGAGTCTCAAGATCCCCGCCTGGATCGACGGCAGGCTGCAGCCGGTCGACAAGCTGGAAGTGCATCGCCGCGGCCTGCGCCACCCGGCGGTGTCGGTCTTCGTGATGAACGGCGACCGGGTGCTGCTGCAACGCCGCGCCCTCGGCAAGTATCACACGCCCGGTCTCTGGGCGAACACCTGCTGCACCCACCCGGCCTGGAACGAGGACCCGAAGGTCTGCGCGGTGCGGCGGCTGGATGACGAGCTTGGCATCACCGGGCTGCTGCCGATCCAACGCGACCGGGTGGAATACCGCGCCGACGTGGGCGGCGGGCTGATCGAGCACGAGGTGGTCGATATCTTCATCGCCGAGGCGCCGACCAACCTGCGCATCATCCCCGACCCCGACGAGGTCGACCAGGTGCGCTGGACCGCGTTCGACGCCTTGGTGGAGGAGGTCGCGGCACAGCCCACGCGGTTCACGCCCTGGCTGCGCATCTATCTCGACAAGCACGCCGAGTCGATCTTCGGCCCCCGCGTCACCGCCTGATCACGACACGGTCTTCAAGCTCACCACATGGCCCCTGGGGCGCAGTGCGCCGCGCACGCTGTCGGCGATATCCGCCGCGGTCAGCCCGGCATCGGCATACATCTCGGCGGGCGCGGCCTGCGGGATGAACCGGTCGGGCAGGGTGAGCGTGCGCACCGCCAGCCCGCGATCGAACACGCCATGCGCGGCCAGTTCGTGCAGCACCATCGCGCCGAACCCGCCGCGCGCGCCCTGTTCCACGGTGATCAGCGCCCGGTGGCTTCGGGCCAGGTCCAGCAGAAGCTCGATATCCAGCGGCTTGGCAAAGCGCGCATCCGCGACGCTGACCCCGATCCCCTCGGCCTCCAGCGCCTCGGCGGCGATCAGGCATTCGCCCAGATGCGCCCCCAGCGACAGGATCGCCACGTCCTCGCCGTGCCGGATCATCCGGCCCTTGCCGATGGCCAGCGGCGTGCCGCGCTCGGGCAAGGCGACCCCGGTGCCCGCGCCGCGCGGAAAGCGGAAGGCGATCGGCCCGCTGTCATGGGCGACGGCGGTCGCGACCATGTGCACCAGCTCCGCCTCGTCCGCCGCCGCCATCACGGTCAAGCCCGGCAGGTTCGACAGGTAGGCCACGTCGAAGGCCCCGGCATGGGTCGCGCCGTCGGCGCCGACCAGCCCGGCCCGGTCGATGGCGAAGCGCACCGGCAGCCCCTGCAAGGCGACGTCATGCACCACCTGGTCATATCCGCGCTGCAGGAAGGTCGAATAGATCGCACAGAACGGACGCAACCCGCTCGCCGCCATCCCGGCGGCGAAGGTCACGCCATGCTGCTCGGCGATGCCCACGTCGAAAACGCGGGCGGGGAAGCGGTCGGCCATGATGTTGACACCGGTGCCCGAAGGCATCGCCGCCGTCACCGCCACCACGCGCGGATCGCGCGCGGCTTCCTCGGTCAGCGCGGTGCCGAAGACGCTGGTATAGCTCGGCGCGCCCGGCTTGGCCTTGGCCTGCGTCCCGGTGCCGATGTCAAAGGACGACACCCCGTGATACTTGTCGGCGCTGGCCTCGGCGGGGACATAGCCCTTGCCCTTGACCGTGCAGCAATGGATCAGAACCGGTCCCGTCGCCTTGGCGCGCGCCGCGCGCAGCACCGGCAGAAGCTGGTCCATGTCGTGCCCGTCGATCGGACCGACATAGTCGAACCCCAGTTCCTCGAACAGCGTGCCCGCACCGGGCAGGCCGGTCACCAGCTGCCGCGCCCGCCGCGCGCCCTCGCGCATCGGCGAGGGCAGGGCGGCCTCGAAGCCTTCGGCCAGTGACTTCATCCGCGCCAGCGGCTCGTTGGCGTAAAGCTGCGACAGGTATTTCGACATCGCGCCCACCGGCGGGGCGATGCTCATCTCGTTGTCGTTCAGGATCACGAACAGGCGGCGGCCTTCGGCGCCGGCGTTGTTCAGCGCCTCATAGGCCATGCCCGCGCTGATCGCGCCGTCGCCGATCACCGCGATGGCGTCGCCCGTCGCCTGGCCCATGTCCCGCCCGATTGTAAATCCGAGTGCGGCGCTGATCGAGGTGCTGGAATGCGCCGCGCCGAACGGGTCGTATTCGCTTTCATCACGCTTGGTGAAGCCGCTCAGCCCGTCCTTCTTGCGCAAGGTGCGGATGCGGTCGCGCCGCCCGGTCAGCACCTTGTGGGGATAGCATTGGTGCCCCACGTCCCAGATCAGCTTGTCCATCGGGGTGTTGAACACCGCGTGCAGCGCGACGGTCAGTTCCACGACACCCAGGGACGAGCCCAGGTGCCCGCCGGTCTCGGACACGGCCGAGATCACCTCGGCGCGCAGTTCCTGGGCCAGACGGCGCAACTGGCGGTCGTCCAGCCGTTTCAGATCGGCAGGTCCTGCGACAGTGTTCAGAAGCGGGGTATCGGGACGGGACATCGGTCTAACCTCCGGTCGGGGCAAGTGGCGCCGCGCGATCGTTAGGGACACGAAACGGCGCGGCGCCGGCTCCTGTAGCCAACAGGAAGGAAACGGGGCGGCAAGCACCCCTCGCGCGGGCAGAGAAGCATCGGCCCGTGCCTGGCTGGAAGACGGGCGGAACCGGACGCCTCCGGCCCCGCCTGCCTCCTATTCGTAGACCGGCGCCTCGGTGGTGGCGAGTTCCGGCCAGTTGTCGATCACGTTCAGGCCCTGCAACGGCTGCTGTTGACCCTTGTGGCAGGTCTTGCACGCGGCCTTGGGCGCATCCGCATGGATCGGGCCCAGCCGATCCTCGGGATAGACGTCCCGCAGCGGCACCAGGTAGTCGTTGTTGATCTCCTGCACCATGCTGATGCCCAGCATCTCGGTGCCCCATTGCGGGGTCACCTGCGCGCCGTCGTAAAAGGCGCGGCTGTTGTGGCAGAAGACACAGTTCACACCCAGCGCGTTGGACACGTAGTTCATCAGCGCATAGGTGCGCTCGGTGTCCTGGATGCTGGGCAGCGGGTCGTCGCCCGCGGGCCCGCCCGCGACCCGGCTCTCCAGGTCGTGGACGCCGATCGTGTTGGCCTCCAGCAGGTAGGTTTCGAGCGCGTCCGACGGCAGCGAGGTCGACTGGCTGATCAGCGTCGCCCGGTTCTGGTTCGCCGACCAGCCCGCGGTCGCCTCGTTGACCGGCGCGATCCTGAACCAGATGTCGCTGGGAACCGGCTGGCCCCGGTGGCAGGTATAGCAGGTCACCCCCACCACCGCGTTGGCGTTCACATGCCCGTCCCAGTACTCGTTGATCGCCTGGGTCATCTGGATCATGCGCCGCGCGACGACGGTCTGGTAGTTCTCCTCGCCGGCCAGCAGGTCGGGAATGCCGGTCCATTCGCGCATCGCCCCGACCAGCCTTGTATAGTTGGCCTCGGTCAGGTCGGCGAGCAGCGGCTCGGCATTCTCGATCACGTCGCCCGCCCGCGGATCTCCCGGCTGCGGGATCACCGGCGTCGAGGTCGTGAAGCCCGCGATGCCGGGGTCCGGCGTCGCGAGATCGGATTTGAACTCCGGCACCGACATGCCGGTGCCGCGCGGCCCGGTCTGCATGCTGTCGGTCGCGAAGGGTTGCCCCCAGGTCACCAGCAGAGTCGCCACCAGCACCGCCCCCCCGATACCGCCGATCAGGATCGCCGGGCCGTAGATGTTGGTGGGGTTGTTGCCGTTCCAGTCATTGAACCACTTGGGAAGCATCTCATTCACCCTTTCCGATAAAGCCTTCGTAGGTGCCGTAGGCTTCGTATCCGTAGGAGCCGTCATAGGCCGGCGCGAAATTGTGCTCCTGTGCCCAGATGAACCAGTTGTCCACCACGGTGCCGGTCAGCAGGATCCCGATGCCGCCGGTGATCGGCGTCAGCACCGCGAACCACCAGGCCCAGCGGTGAATGCCCTCCATCGTGGCGTTGAAGCCCATGGTCCAGCGCCAGAACAGGGCGGCGCGCTCGGTGGCCGTGCCCCGGTCGACGATCTGCTCCAGCTCCCGGTCGCCGCCATAGCGGGTGACCGACAGGATCGTGGCGCCGTGCATCGCGAAAAGCAGGACAGAGCCATAGAGGAACACGATCGACAGGCAGTGGAACGGGTTGTAGTAGAGGTTGCCGTAGCGGATCGAGAACGCCGTGGTCCAGTCCAGGTGCGGGAAGATGCCGTAGGGCACCGCCTCGCTCCACGATCCCATCAGGATCGGCCGGAACAGGCCCAGCACCAGGAACAGCCAGATCGCGCTGGCAAAGGCCCAGGCGACGTGCTTGCCCATCTTCTGCTCCTGCGCCAGCAGGTAGGCGCGCAACCACCAGGTGCAGACCGATACCAGCAGGAAGAAGCTCGATATGATGTACCAGCCGCCATCGTTCAGCGGCGGCATCCGCAGCCCGTATTCCGGGCTCGGCGGCTCCAGCGCCAGCCAGAACAGTTGCCGGATGAACTCGCTGATCGACCAGTCGACCTGCGCCAGCATGTTCAGCCCGACGATGACGAACCACAACAGGCCCGTCGCCAGCCCGACCATCCCGGTCCAGCCCAGGTAGATCGGCCCCAGTTGCGCGTTGCCGAACCAGCCGACCAGCTTGGAGAAGCCGGGCTTGCCGAGGCGTTCCTCCATCATCCGGCCGTTGTCGTTCATGCCCATTTCGGGCGGACCCTGAACCTGGACCTGCGTGAATATGTTTTGATAGTCGGTCATGATTACATCCCCACCTGAGACGGCCAGATCGGCAGTTCGAGCCACCAGTTCCACCATTCAGGCCAGCCCTTGGTCCAGACCGGGCCGCTGATGATGATGCAGACGGCGGAAAAGAACACCGCGTTGATGGCCAGCAGAAAGCCCAGCCGGTGAATGCCCAGCGTGCCGACCGAATAGCCGATGAAATCGCGGAAGAACGTGTCCTCGTGATCGGGCGTCTTCATCTCCTCGCCCTTTTCCGGGTTCGCCGCCGACAGGATCAGCCCGCCATGCAGCGCCAGGGCCAGCGTGGTGGTGAAGAACAGCGTCACCGCCAGCATGTGCGCCGGGTTGTAGTGGAAATGCAGATAGGCATAGCCCGTGTTGCTGACCCAATCGAGATGGCTGAAGATGCCATAGGGAAAGCCGTGCCCCCAGGCGCCCATCAGCAGCGGGCGAAAGATCACCAGCGTGACGTAAGCCAGGATCGCGAAGGAAAACGCGAAGGGCACGTGATAGCCAATGCCCAGCTTGCGGCAGATTTCCACCTCGCGCAGCGCCCAGCTGATGAAGGCGCCGGTGGCGCAGAAGGTGATGATCTGCCAGAGCCCGCCTTCCATCAGCGGTGCCATGCCCAGACCATAGCTCAGGTCGGGCGGGGCGATGTTGATGAGCCAGGGATTGAACGTGCCCTGCTGGGACGCCCCCCAGAAAATCAGGATCGTGCCCAGAAGGCTGAAAAAGGCTGTCGTGACCCCGAAGAAGCCCACGTAGAATGGACCGACCCAGAAGTCGAACAGATCGCCGCCAATCAGCGTCCCTCCGCGGACGCGATATTTCTTTTCGAAGCTGAGCAATGCCATCTTCATGATCTCCGCGCTTGGCGGCGCGCCTTGCCAGACGTCAGCCGTCGTTTGAATAATCCGTTTGCCGCGGGCGGGGCCTCGTCGGGCAGTCCGCCCGCAGCGGTCTTGTCATCGATGCGCGACGCGAACGCCGCGCCGACGATTCACATGGCGCGCGCCGCGGCCGCGTTCTCAAACCAGTTGAGACCGCTGCTGAGCAGCACCAGGTGGATCATCACCGCGAGCAGGAAGAGGAACACGCCCTGTGCAACAAAGACGCGTCGCGGATCGAAAATCAGCCAGATCTTGTAGAATTTCGCCATTTTTCAATCCTTCCTCAGAACCATGGAGCCCAGATGTAGGTTGCGATATGTGCAACCACCGCAACGGCCACGAACAGCCAAAGGCCGCTCATATAGACCGAATGCAGCTCCTGGGCCTGCTCGTCGGTGAGACCTGTAAAAGACAGGTCGGGGTTATCAGCCATGAACGTTCCTCCGGAAAGTTACGCTGACGCCGCATTCCCTGCGGCGGGGTCCCTCGGGGCCGAAAGCCCTCCGGGGTCTGGCCACCCTTGCGGGCAGGCAGGTCGGTCTCCCGGCCATCAGGCCGAGAAGATAACGGGCGTGATGCGGTCGGCCTCGGCCCAGGCGCGGGCGAGGGGGCCGCGCAGGTTCAGGGTGCGGCGCCGCTTCACGTGCTTCAGCCAGTCCACCGTCGCGAAGGGGACGGCGAACAGGAAGATCAGGGTGAAGTAGAGGTTGAATTCCCACCGGCTGTCATCGCGGCTGCGCGCGTGGCGTTCGGTCGGTACATTGATGTTCATCGTCATGTGAACGGTCCTCCTGTGGATTCCTTGGTCGGGGCGGCGGCCCGCGGGGCCAGCGCCTGGATGGTTTCGATCACGACCCGCGCGTCGCCCTTGCGCAGGGCGGCATCCTCGGCGGCGTCGCGCAGCGACTTGGCGGCGGAAATGCGGGTCAATACCGGGTGGCTGGCCACGATCCGGTCCAGCTCGGCCTGGGCATCCGCGTCCCATGGGAAATCGCGGCGCAGCGGTGTCGGGGTGGCCTCGGTCGCGTCCATCTCGCTGGCCAGCGGCAGGATGTGGAACAGCGCATCGAACAAGCTGTTGCAGACCTCCTGCACAAGGTAGGTCGCGCCCGCATATCCCATGAAGGGCGTGCCGGTGGCGCGCCGGATCGCAGCACCCGGAAAACTGGCCGGAATGAACGAGGGCGCGGGGCCGTGCCCGCCCTTCAGTTCGGCCAGGTACATCTTCTCGTTGATGCTGCCCAGCACGACCAGCGGACGTTTCTGCGCCAGCAGCGCGCGCACTTCCTCGTTGTTGGTCTTCTGCCCGGCGGTGCGAGCGACCGCGAAAGCGCAGGGCAGGCCCATGTCCTCTTCCAGGAACAGCCGGATGCCGCGCGCATAGGTTTCGTTCGCCACGATGGCGAAGGACGCGGTGGCAAAGAAATCCTGCGTGACGGACCGCCACAGGTCCCAGACCGGTTTGATCGTCGAATGTTTCTCGCGGGTGATGAATGGTTCCGGGTCAAGCCCCAGCAGCTCTCCGAGTGTATGTAGAAAGCGTGTGGTGGACTCTATGCCCATGGGAGCTTGCAGGTAGGGCTTGCCCAGAACCTCGGCCAATCCCCGGCCGAACTCGCGATACATGCAGATGTTGACATCGGCGTTGACCAGGTTGCGCATCTCGGCGAGATGCGCGCCCAGCGGCATGACCATGTTGACCTCGGCCCCGATGCCTTCGACCAGGCGGCGGATCTCGGCCAGGTCGGACGGCATGTTGAAGGTGCCATACATCGGCCCGAGGATGTTGACGCGCGGCTTGGCATCCGCCTCGCGCTTCTTCTCGGGCGGCATCCGCCCCTTGGTCATCCCGAATTCGGTAAAGATCCAGGTCATCGCCCGGTCAGCGGCCTGCCACTGGTCCTCGTCGATGGTGCGCGGCAGGAAGCGTTGAATGTTGGTGCCCTGCGGCGTGACCCCGCCGCCGATCATCTCGGCGATGGACCCTGTCACCACCACGGCGGGCAAGGCAGGGTCGAGCGTGCCCCAGGCCCGCTTCATCGCGTCCTCGGTGCCCGCGCCCATCTCGCCCTCGCCAAGGCCCGTGACGACGATCGGCAATTCATGCGGGGGCAGGGCGTCGGTATAGTGCAGCACCGACGTCACCGGCAGGTTCTCGCAGCCCACGGGGCCGTCGATCACCACCTGCAATCCCTTGACCGCGCAAAACGCATAGACCGCGCCCCAATAGCCCCCGGCCCGGTCATGATCCTGGATCAGCATGGCCCGGACCCTCCCGGTGGGGATGCACGGCGCGTATGTACGCGGTATGCACGCGATCTGTACGCTTGGCACAGGCCGGTTTCGCCGTGATATCGGATGATCCGGCCCCCCATCACACCATCTCCTGCGCCTTGGCGGCGCGGGCCAGCTTGTCCAGCTTCTTCTGGTGCAGCGCCCTGAAATCGGGTCGCTCGTTCGGGCTGCCTTCCCAGACCCCGGCGGTGTCGCCACTGCCCACGCCCTCGAAGAACTCGCGCATCCTGTCCATGCGGCCCTTGTTGGCGATGGCGGCGTTCACGACCTCCGCCAGAGAGCCAGCACCCGCCGGTCCCATCAGCGGCCGCGCCGAGATGAGGTTGGTGAAGTAAAGGCTTGGAATTCCTTGCTGTTTGGCCTTCTGAACGACCGGTGTCGTGCCGATGGCCAGGTCCGGTTTCACCCCTTCCATCGCCGCGCAATCATCCTCCAGCGAGGCGCGGAACTTGACCTTGACGCCCTTGGCCTCAAGCCACGCGCAATCCGCCGTGTTCCAGGCGGTGCGCGGGCAGGCGGTGCCGACATAAGGCACCTGCGCGCCGCTCTCGATCAGCAGCCGCGCGACCAGCAACTCGCTGCCCTCGTAGCCCGACAACGTGATCGTTCCGTTGATGAGGTTCGCCTTCAATGCTTCTGAAATCGCTGGTAAAAAAGCGTTCTGTGCAGCCGCGATCCGGGCCGCCGAAACGCCGAACATCTCGCCGATCCCGGCCAGCCACGCGGCCGTGCCGTCGTGGCCCACGGGCGCGCTGCCCAGCACCGGACGCCCGGCGCGCTCCAGCACCCGGACCGCCGAGGTATAGAACGGATGCACCGCCGCCACCCCGCCACAATCCAGTGCCGCGTACAACTCGCGCCATTCCCTGCAGGGAACCACCGGCCCCGCCGCCAGCCCCATCGGCGCCAGCATCGCCCCGATCATCATCGGGTCCGCCGGGAACATCTCGCCCAGCAGCGTCACGGTCGGCCGATCCTCGCGGCCCGACAGCGGCGCGGCAACCGGCCCCGCCTCGACCTCGCGCGCGGCATACTCCAGCATCGCGCCCGCCAGAACATCCTTGGCCTCGGCATGGGTCGGAATGCCGAACCCCGGCACGTCGATGCCGACGATTCGCACGCCGTTGATTTCCTTGGGCAAAAGGCGCAAAGGCACACCGCTGGCCGTCGGCACGCAGAGGTTCGTCACGACGATGGCGTCGAACCGGTCGGGGTCCGCCATCTCGTGCACGCTCTCGCGGATATCCTCGAACAGCTTGCCGGTGACCAGCGTTTCCGAGTTGAACGGCACATAGCCGACCGAGCGCCGCGCGCCGTAGAAATGACTGACGAAGGTCAGGCCATAGACACAGCAGGCCGAGCCGCTCAGAACCGTCGCCACCCGCTTCATCCGCAGCCCCACGCGCAGCGAGCCAAAGGCCGGACACATGCTCTGCGGCTGGTCATGCGGTCCGGTCGGGTAGTCTGCGGCATACTGGTCCAGCAGGTCCGACTGTCCGGCAGTCCGTGCCGCGGCCTCCATCTCGGATTTCGAGTGGCAGCCCAGCCCGTCGCCCGCGGTCACCCCGGCCTGCGCGGCGGTGTCATATGTCGCCTTCTCGCTCATTCAGGCCTCGTCATAGATGACTTCGAGGGTGGGTTTCGGCGCCGCGTTCTTGCCGCGCATGTCGGTGTCTGTCGCGGGCTCCAGCACCACGTCGCCACCGGTGTCCTTGCTGTCGAACAGCGCCAGCAGCCCGTCCTGGTCCACCGGCTTCGGACGGATCGGGGGCGCCTCGGAAACCTTCAGGCCAAGCTCGGAAAACAGCGCGCCCCAGGGGCTCGCAGCGGTGCCGACGATCTGGTAGTTCGCGCTTTTCTTGCGCAGGTCGTCATCCTGCGGGATCGCGGCAAGCACCGGAATTTCCACCGTCTTCGCAAAGGCTTGTGCCTCGCCCGAGCCATCGTCCTTGTTGATCACCAGGCCGGCGACGCCCACGTTGCCCCCCAGCTTGCGGAAGTATTCCACCGCCGAGCAGACATTGTTCGCCACGTAGAGAGATTGCAGATCGTTGGAGGCGACAAGGATCACCTTCTGCGCCATGTCCCGCGCGATCGGCAGGCCGAAACCGCCGCAGACCACGTCGCCCAGAAAGTCGAGCAGGACGAAATCGAAGTCCCAGTCGTGAAACCCCAGCTTCTCCAGCAACTCGAACCCGTGAATGATGCCGCGGCCGCCACAGCCGCGCCCGACCTCGGGGCCGCCCAACTCCATCGCGAAGACGCCGCCACGCTTGAAACACACGTCGCCGATCTTGACCTCTTCGCCGGCCAGTTTCTTGCGGGTCGAGGTCTCGATGATGGTGGGGCAGGCCTTGCCGCCAAACAGCAGCGAGGTGGTGTCGGATTTCGGGTCGCACCCGATCAGCAGCACGCGCTTGCCCTGCTCGGCCATCATGTGGCTGAGGTTGGCCAGCGTGAAGCTCTTGCCGATCCCGCCCTTGCCATAGATCGCGATGATCTGGGTCTTGCTCTTCGGCTCTTCCGTCGCGATCACGTCGGCCAGGTCCTCATGCGCCTCGTCGCGCAGGCGCTGATCAAAGTCCTTCAGGTTCGGCACGTCATCCTTCATGAGAGATCTTTCCAGTTCAGAATCATTTTCAGGCAGGTCGGGTCCTCGAACGCGGCGCGATAGGCTGCCGGCGCGTCGGTCGCATCCGCCCTGTGGGTGATCAGGCCGCCGAGCGACAAAGCCCCCGATTCGATCAGAGCACGGGTGGCGATCATGTCGCCGGGGGTCCATTCCGCAGCGATGCGAAAACGGGCTTCCTTCATGAAGGCGGGCGGAAAGGCAAAGCTCAGCGGGTCGGTGTAGAACCCGGCGAGCACGATCTCGCCGCCGCGCGCGACGCGACCGATCAGATCGTTCAGGATCGCCGCGTTGCCCGAAGCGTCGTAGATGCTGCGGTAGTCGCGGCGCGTATCGGTCTCGGGCGCGATTACCTCGTATCCGTCCGCGCCCGTCCGGCGGGCCGCATCGACCTCCCAGACAGTGGGAGCAGGGCCGCCCGCGGCAATCGTGAGCCGCGCCAGAAGCCGCCCCAGCACGCCGTGGCCGACGATCAGGTCGGGCAGGGCCTTGTCCAGCCCGGCCATGGCATGCCGCGCCGTCGCCGCGAGGGCCAGCAGCGCGCCTTCTTCGCCGAGGCTCGAATCGATTCGGACAACGCGGGCCGCTCGTGTGACGAGCCGCTGTGCGGCGCCGCCAAAGAGGCCGAAAGCGCCCTCAAAGCAACTCGATCCGGGAACGAAGACCCTGTCTCCGGCACGCAGTCCGCTTGCGGACCTGGCTTCGACCACCTCGCCCGCGGCCTCGTAGCCCGGCACCAGCGGATAGCCCATGCCGGGGAAGGGCGGCATCTGTCCGGACCAGAAGAGTTTTTCCGTGCCCGTCGAAATTCCGGAATGGGTGATATCGACAACCACATCTCCGTCGCCCGGGGGGGTCAGGCCGAGGGTCGCAAGACCAAGGTCGCGGGGGCCTTTGAGGAGGACGGCGGAGGCGTGCAAGCGGTTCCCCTTTCTTCTTGGCACGGGTCTTTCAGGGTGACTCGGTGCGCAATTCGGGATGTTTGTCAGTTTAGACTTACATTAATAACTGTCAACTAAAATAGACACATTGTGTGAGGTGCGTCAGCCAGGCTTGACTGCGGTAACCACCGAGGTGACGTAACTGCGGAACGGGCGCGGCGTCTTGATCGTGGTGAACCCGGCCTCGCGGCAAAGCTCTGAAATCGCGTCCTGCGACCGGGTGCGGCCTGTGCCCATGGCTCGTGTGTAAAGGGCGAAATAGACATCCGTGACCGGATCGGGGCGTGCTCCGCCGCTCATCGGCTCGGAAATGATCAGCCGGCCGCCGGGCGGCAATGTCTCGAAGACGCTTTCAAGCAGCTCACGGACCGTGGCGTCCTCATGATCGTAAAGCACCCGGATCAGGGCTACCGCATCGGCGCCGCGCGGCAGGGGGTCGGTCCGGAAAGATCCGCCATGCACCACCACGCGGTCGGCAAGGCCGAGGTCGCCCAGTCGTTCTCTTGCCGATTCGGACACGGTCGGAAGGTCGAACAGGTCGAGTGCGATTCGGGGGTGGCGTCGCGCCACTTCGGCCAAAAAGACGCCGCTGCCGCCGCCGATGTCGAGCAGTCGCGAAACGCCCCGCAGCGACACGGCGTCAAGGGTGTCCGCCGCAACCAATGCCTGGCTGTCGGCCATCAGGCGGGAATACGCCCGCGACACGGTCGGGTCGATTTCCCCGGTCGCGCCAAAGACATAAGGCCAGAAGGTCGCGAGTTCCGGCGTCGTGTCGCCGCGCAGGAATGCGACGGGGTTTTCGAGGTCGCGATAGAGCGCCCGGTGATGCAGGATCATCTGCTCAAGTCCCGGAACCCCGGTGAGCGCTGCGCCCTTGCGGGTCAGTCCGATCCGTTCGTCGCGGCGCAGCTGAAGCAGTCCCATCGCCGCGCCTGCCTGGGTGAGGAGTTGCATCGAAGCCTTGGGCAGGCTGCAGTGATGCGCGAGGGTTTCATTCGTGGCGGGGCCGTCCATCAGGTGCTGCAACAGGCGAAGTTCCACGATGGCGTGCAGCGCCTGGCTTTTTGCAAACCCCTGAACAAGTTCGAAAATCTCGGCTCCGTCCTTGCGTGACAGGCCGCGCAGCAGGGGCATCCGTGCCGCCCATTTCTGGAACCCGGGGCGGGCGACCAGCCTGTGCGCCCAGCCAGTCAGGGGCCGCCGTGGCGGGCGGGGAGGGGGCGCAGTCGTGTCCGCCACTGCCTACGCCCGATGACGGGCGGGCGTCACCGGGGTCAGACGTTCGGCATAGCTGCGCACCATGTGGGCCAGCTGTGCCTCGCCCCGGCAGGAGGGGATCGACGCGATGGTGCCGCCGAGGATGTTCTTGAGTCGCTCGATCGCGCCCTCGACGCCCAGTTCGGTCACTGCGTTGGGGCGTCCATGGAGATCGTCCTGACCTGGTGGTTTGCCCAGCGTCTGCGCATCGCAGAGCGCGTCGCGCAGGTCGTCGGCCACCTGGAAGGCCTCGCCGATCCGCGCGCCGAGTTCGTACCAGGGTTCGGCCTCCTGGCCGGCGGCCACCGCGCCCATCTGGGTTGCGGCTATGAACAGGGCGCCGGTCTTGGAGCGATGATAGGCGGCGAGATCGACAACGCGTTCACTCTCCCAGCCCTGGCCGGCACAGATGCCATCGGGCATTCCGGTGCGGCGGGAAAGAGTCAGCAACAGCTCGACTGCCCGGTCCGGGTTCTGCACGGCGGCGCGGGCAAGGGTTTCGAAGGCGAGAATGATCAGGCTGTCGCCGGTCAGAACCGCCAGCGGTTCGGAATAAGCGCGATGCACCGAGGGCTTGCCGCGCCGTGTGTTGGCGTCGTCAAAACAGGGCAGGTCGTCATGCACGAGGCTGGCGCAGTGGATCAGTTCGAGCGCCGCCGCCGCCGCATCGGACAATTCGGGCTGGTCGTCTCCGCAGGCCTGCGCCACCGAGAGCAGGATGGTCGGACGGATCCGCGCTCCACCCGGGTTGGTCGCATAGTGCAGTGCGTCCGCCAGTGCGCGCGGAGCCGTTCCGCCCTGGGCCGAGCGGATCGCCCGCGTCACGGCGGCGTCTATTCTGGAGGGCAGGGGCATCGGCGGAGTCCTTGATGTCATCAGTCTGTGACGTTTCAGTGTAAACAATACTGGACACTTCGCGATGGCGAGTCAACAATCGCATCATGGCAGCAGCAGCTTCTCAGGGCGCCAAGACGCCTCGCATCACCGTTATCGGTGCGGGCATGGGCGGTCTCGCCGCCGCCCTGCGCCTTGCGGCGGCGGGGTGCAACGTGACGCTTCTGGAGCGTCATGCCCATGCGGGGGGCAAGATGCGCGCGGTGCCGACCTCGGCCGGTCCCGCCGACGCCGGCCCGACCGTGCTGACCCTTCGCTCGGTGTTTGACGATCTCTTCGCCTGCGCAGGGGCACGGCTCGATGATCATGTGACGCTGACCCGGCAGGAGATCCCCGCGCGCCATTTCTGGCCGGATGGCAGCCGGCTCGACCTCTGGGCCGATCCCGAACGCAGCCGGGCCGCGGTAAGAGACTTTGCCGGAGACGTGGAGGCAAAGGCGTTCGATCGGTTCTGCGCCGCAACGCGCCGGCTTTTCGAGGCGTTCGATGCGCCGATGATGCAAGCCGCCGATCCCTCCGTCCTGGCGTTAGCGGGACGAGTTCTGGCTGAGCCCGGACTGATTCCGCTGATGGCGCCGCTCTCCGACTTGCACCGTATCCTCTCCCGCCGGTTTCGGGATCCGCGTCTCGTGCAGCTGTTCGGGCGGTACGCTACCTATGTCGGCGGGATGCCCGACCGCTCGCCCGCCGTGCTGTCGCTGATCTGGCAGGCCGAGGCGCGCGGCGTCTGGACCGTCGCAGGCGGGATGCATCAGCTGGCGGAGGCAATCCTCGGTCTCGCCTTGGCACATGGTGTGACCTTCCGCCCTGGCTGCCACGTGGCACGGATCGAGCGGACGGGGGCGCGCGTGACGGGCGTGGTTCTGCAGGATGGCACGATGTTGGCGGCGGATGCGGTTGTCTTCAACGGCGATCCGCGCGCGCTGGCGATTGGTCAGCTCGGGCCGGGCCTCGCGCCTGCGTCCACGCAAACGGCGACCGCTCCGCGCAGCCTGTCGGCGCGTGTCTGGAGTTTTTCGGCGACTGCATCCGGGCTGGACCTTGCGCATCACAACGTGTTCTTCACCGCTGATGCGCAGGTCGAGTTCGATGCGCTCCGCGCCGGAAAAATGCCAACGGACCAAACGCTCTATCTTTGCGCACAGGATCGTGCGCAGCCGGGTGCGCCACCGCCGCGCGCTCAGGAGCGCTTCGAAATCATCGCCAACGCCGCGCCCCTGACCGAGGGCGGGCCGCCGCATCGGGAGTTCCAGACATGTCGGATGCAGACCTTCGAGACGCTGGCCCGGTTCGGCCTGACCTTGTCGCCGAGACCGGGAGAGGAGGCGCTAACCACCCCGACGGACTTCGCGCGAATGTTCCCGGGCAGCGCCGGATCCCTCTACGGGCAGAGCCCGCATGGCGCGATGGCGAGCTTCCGCAGACCTCGGGCGCGCAGCGGGACACCGGGCCTGTACCTGGCCGGCGGGGGGACCCATCCGGGAGCAGGGGTTCCGATGGCAGCGCTCTCCGGGAAGCACGCGGCCGCGGCGATCATTGCAGACCTCGGTTTGACCTCGAAGTTCCTCCGAACGGATACGCCTGGTGGTATGTCGACGGGATCAGCACCGATCAGCGCCGCGCCATCTCGATAATCGGGTTCATCGGGTCGGTATTCTCGCCTTGGTATCGCTGGTCCGGGCGACGTGACCCGGACAATCATTGCTGCATCAACGTGGCCACTTACGGGCGCGGCGGCCGCTTCACCATGACTGACCGTGGGCGTGGCGCCCTTCGGCAATCCGCCGACGCGCTGACCGTTGGTCCATCGACGATGCGCTGGCAGAACGGGCAATTGGTGGTCGAGATCGATGAGCGTGGCGCGCCGCCGGTTCCGGGCCGTGTCCGCGGCACCGTGACGGTCACACCGCCGGCACTGACCGGTGTGGAGCTGCCGCTGACGGCGGACGGGGCGCATGTCTGGCGGCCCTTTGCGCCGACGGCGGGGATCGAGGTGGCCTTGGAGGCGGAGGGCTGGCAATGGGACGGCCATGGCTACTTCGACGCCAATTTCGGCACCCGTGCGCTGGAAGAGGATTTCAGCCACTGGACCTGGGGCCGTTTTCCCACGGCAGACGGTGCGACCTGCTTTTATGATGTGGAGCGGCGCGATGGCAGCCGGTTGGCGCAAGGCTTCCGCTTTTCCCCCGATGGCGCGGCAGAGCCGATGGCGCTGCCGCCAAAGACCGGGTTTCGCCGATCGCTCTGGGCGGTGCGCCGCGAAACGCGGGCGGATGCGGGATACCTGCCCCAGCAGGTGATGAACTTGCTGGATGCGCCCTTCTACAGCCGCTCGATGGTGCGCACCCGGATCGAGGGTCAGGAGACCACGGGCATACACGAAGCGCTCGATCTCGTGCGATTCCGCTCGCCCCTGATCAAGCCGATGCTGGCGCTGCGGGTGCCGCGCCGCGCTGGCTGGGCGTTCGACTAGGTCGTGCCCGCGCGGGCGATATCTGTGTTCAGGCGCCAGACCGCCAGGTTCAGCGCTGCCGCGACGCTGACCCAGGCCAGGTAGGGCACGAAAAGCAGCCCTGCGATCAGGTCGATCTGGAACAGCGCGACCATCGTCGCTGCCACGGCGAGCCAAAGTGCGCAGAGAACGGCCATGCCCGCCCTGATCCGGTGCAGTCCGAAAAAGACTGGTGTCCACAGGGTATTGAGCGCGATCTGCAACGCCCAGAGCGCCATTGCGATCCCGTTTCCATCGGCCAGTGCGGCGCGTGCTCCTGCGGTCGCGATGCACAGGTAGAGCGTGGTCCAGGCGACCGGGAACAGCCAGTCGGGCGGAGTCCAGCGCGGCTTGTTGAGCGCCTTGTACCAGTCGCCCGGCTGAAACAGGGCGCCGGTCGCCCCGGCGGCGAAACAGGCAGCGAGGAAGATCGTGAACAGGATCCAGAACATGTGAGATACCTAGGAGGAACCCGGCCCCGCGCCAAGGTGATTTTTCTGGCTTAGCTCCTGCTGCGCCAGTTGCGCGAACGCGGCATAGAGCGTTTCACTCCAGTCCTGCAGTGCGGGGACGCGTTCGGCGGCAGCCTCGACAAGGAAGGCGACCTCGGGCAGCGGGCGCGCGAATAGCACGGCGGATTGCGGCATCGCCGAGGTGGTCACGCTGTGCGCGACAGAGAGGCCAAGCCAGCCCAACTTCTGACCAAAGCCGGTGCGGGCCCGGTGCGAGACGCTGTCGAACCCGTTCGCACGCACCCGCCCGCCGATGCCGGCATAGATGTAGCGGGCGGCAAGAATGCCCGGACGGCAGTCCAGCGGCAGCGCTTTCACCCCGGCTTCGGAGCGGACGTAGAGGTCGGAGGCCGACCGCAGCAACCGGCGGACCATGTCCCTGATCGCCGGATCGGGTTCCGGATCTGCCAAGAAGGCGTCCGGATCGCGCCCTGCGTCGGCGAACCAGTCCAGCGGTAGGTAGAGCCGGTTCTCGACAGCATCCTCGCCGACATCCCGCGCGATGTTGGTCAGTTGCATGGCCACACCCAGGTCGCAGGCGCGTGCCAGTGCGTTTCGGTCGCGCACCCGCATCAGCACGCACATCATCGCCCCGACCGACGCCGCCACCCGGGCCGAGTAGGACACCAGATCGGACAGGCTGTCATAGCGCTTTTCCATCGCGTCCCATGCCAGCCCCTCCAGCAAGGCTTCGGGAAGGGCGCGGGGCATGTCATACTCCGCAATGAGGTCGGTGAAGGCGCGGTCCGGTGCCGCGTTGCGCGGCCGCCCGGCATAAGCCAGGTCGAGCCGGTCGCGCAGGCGCAATACGGCGCTGGCCTTTTCGGCATTCAGATCGACCTCGTCATCCGCCAGCCGGCAAAAGGCATAGAGCGCCAACGCCGGGTCGCGCACGCGCGCGGGCAACAGGCGCGAGGCCGCGTGAAAGGAAAGCGAGCCGTGGCGGATCGCCTCGCGGCAGTGGTCCATGTCCGCCGCCGCGATCATCTTGCATTCACCGCGGCGGCGTCGGGCACCAGTTTGCCCAGAACCTCGGCGCTCGAGATCACGCCGGGCAATCCGGCGCCGGGGTGGGTGCCGGCCCCGACGAGATAAAGACCTTTCGCCTCCTCGCTGACGTTGTGGGGCCGGAACCAGGCGCTCTGCAGGATGCGGGGTTCGATCGAGAAGCCGGTGCCGTAGGGGCTGAGGTACCGGTCGCGGAACGTGTCGGGGGTAAAGACCTCGGAGGCGGTCAGATGCGCGCCGAGACCCGGCAGCAGCTGATCCTCCAGCACCGCCTGTACGCGCTTGCGATAGGTGTCGCCCTCGCTGGCCCAGTCGACAGGATCGTCGTGGCCCAGGTGCGGCACAGGGCTGAGGGCATAGAATGTGTCGCCCCCCTCGGGCGCGACACCGGGATCGGTGCGGCTGGGACGGTGGACATACAGGCTCATGTCCTCGGCCAGCCGGCCCTTGATGAAGATGTCACGCACCAGACCCTTGTAGCGTGGCCCGTTGAGGATCGTGTGATGCCCCACGTCGCCCCACATATTCGCGGTTCCGCGTGTGCCGAAATACCAGACGAACAGGCTCATGCTCCACCGTGTGCGCTTCAGTTTGCGCGTGGTCCAGCGGCGGCGGGGCCGGTTGCGCAGCAGGTGGTCATAGGTGTGGCCGGAATCGGCGTTGGATACCACCACATCGGCCTCGACGGTTTCTTTCGTCGCCAATCTCACCCCTTGCGCGCGCCCGTCGCGTACCAGGATCTCGTCGACCTCGCAGCCAAGCCGCATCAGCCCGCCTTGGGACTCGATCACGCGCCCCATCGCGTCCGCGATGGCGGCGACGCCGCCGATGGCGTAGTGCACGCCGAAGGCTTTTTCGAGGTGGCTGACGAGGATGTACATAGAGGTCACGTGAAACGGATCGCCGCCGATGAAGAGCGGGTGAAAGCTGAAGGCCATGCGCAGGCGCGGATCACGGAACCGCTTGGCAGCATGGGCATGTACCGACCGATCCGCCCGCAGCATGGCAAATCGCGGCAGCACCTTCAGCAGATCACCCAGGCGGTGCATCGACCGGCGTCCCAGGTCCTCGAAGCCGAATTCGTAACGTGCCTCGCTGTCCCGCAGGAACCGATCGTAGCCCGCGGCGTCATCGGGCGACAGGCGGCTCACCTCGGCGCGCATGGCATCCGTGTCCTGCTGTGCGGTGAAGCGCGAGCCGTCGGGCCAGCGAATCTCGTAGAACGGGGTAAGCGGGCGCAGGTCGACATCTTTGTCGAACTCGCGCCCGCAGGCGGCCCAAAGTTCGCGAAACACCTGCGGTACGGTGACGATGGTCGGGCCGAGATCGAACCGGTGCCCGTCGCGATGCAGGCATGAGCCGCGCCCTCCGAGGCTGTCGAGCCTGTCGATCACGGTGACGCGGTAGCCTTTCGCGCCGAGCCGCATCGCGGCGGCCAGGCCGCCGAGTCCGGCGCCGACGACGACTGCATGGGGGCGGGCCTGGGCGTCCTGCGCAGCTTTCAACGTCGGATCAACACGTGTCATCATTTCACCACAGTAAGACTGTCCAGTTTAATTTACAATCTTTCTTCTGACGCTTTCCACCCTCGAGAAATCGTGTCAGACTTGGTTGACAGGATCGCAACGGCAGCTGCCGGCGCGGATATTCGGGGGCAATGTCATTCAGACGGTGACAATCAGCTTTTTCCGGTTCGACGGGGTTGCGAACAGAGTCTGGGCGCTTGCGATGATGGGCGCGGCGCGGTTGTCGCTGGCGCGCATCGCGGGGCTCGAGTTCTGGAAGCTCTGCGGGTCGGGGAGCGATGAAGGATTTACTCCGAAACCCAACACCGGAGTTTACGCCATTCTTTGTGCCTGGACCGATCTGGATGTCGCGCGCAGCGCGCTGGCGCAGGCTTCTGTCTTTGCACGCTACCGCTCGCGTTCTAGCGAACACTGGACGCTGGTCCTGAGTGCGCTGTCCAGCCGTGGCCAATGGTCGGGCAAAGAGCCGTTTCGCGCGTCGGCTCACGACGGCGGTGCGGGCCCGATCGCCGCGCTGACCCGTGCCACGATCAAACCCGCCGTCGCGATGCGGTTCTGGAAACGCGTGCCGGACATCAGCCGCGTAATCGGGGCAGACCCGAACGTGCTGTTCAAGATCGGCATCGGCGAGGTTCCGCTCCTGCACCAGGTGACGTTCTCGATCTGGCCCGACGCGGACAGCATGGCGGGATTTGCGCGCCAGGACGGCCCGCATGCCCGCGCCATTCGTGCCGTGCGCGAGGGAAAGTGGTTCAGCGAAGAACTCTATGCCAGGTTTCGCATCATCGATCAGCACGGAAGCTGGAGCGGCGCGCGTCCGATTGCCACGAAGATGGAGACGACATGACACCGGCCTTCCCGTTCTCGGCCATCGTCGGCCAGGAAGAGATGAAACGCGCGATGATTCTCACGGCGATCGACCCGCGACTCGGCGGCGTCCTCGTGTTCGGAGACCGGGGCACCGGCAAATCGACTGCCGTGCGCGCGCTTGCCGCCCTGCTGCCGCCGATCACCGCCGTCCGGGGGTGCCCGGTGAACGCAGCCAGCGTCGAAGAGTGCCCGGACTGGGCCGGGCTGACGGAGTTTGAGACCGAGGAGCGCCCAACCCCGGTGATCGACCTGCCGTTGGGCGTGACCGAGGACAGGGTAACCGGCGCGCTCGACATCGAACGCGCGTTGACGCAGGGCGAGAAGGCGTTTCAGCCCGGCCTGCTGGCACAGGCCAACCGGGGTTATCTTTATATCGACGAAGTCAATCTGCTGGAGGATCACATCGTCGATCTGTTGCTGGACGTGGCGCAGTCGGGCGAGAACGTGGTGGAACGGGAGGGGCTGTCGATCCGCCACCCGGCCCGCTTCGTGCTGGTCGGTTCGGGCAATCCCGAAGAGGGCGAACTGCGTCCCCAACTGCTGGACCGGTTCGGTCTGTCGGTCGAGGTGCGCTCGCCCGACGATATCGAGGAGCGCGTGGCCGTGATCGAGCGACGCGACGCGTTCGAGACCGACCCGGATCGGTTCCTGAAGAAATGGGGACGCGAGGATCGTTCGATCCGGGACCGCATCGGACAGGCCCGCGCGACCCTCGGTGCGATCAAACGGCCCAAGTCCGTTCTGAGGGATTGTGCCCGTCTCTGCGTCGCGCTTGGTGCTGACGGGCTGCGAGGTGAGTTGACGTTGCTGCGCGCAGGGCGCGCGCTCGCCGCCTATGAGGGCGACACGACGCTGTCGCGCGATCATCTGCGCAGCGTGGCCGCCATGGCACTCAGCCACCGGCTGCGCCGCGACCCGCTGGACGAGGCGGGCTCGCAAGCGCGGGTCGCCCGCGTGGTCGAGGACGTTCTGACGTGACGGAAACCGGGACAGAGCGCGACGAGCACCAACCTGTCTGGTCCCGTGCCGGTCTCGCGCTCGATCTGCTCGCCATTGATCCGGTCGGGCTGGGAGGCATGACGGTGCGGGCACGCGCCGGACCTGTGCGCGACCTGTTTCTTCGCCGCATGGCGCGATTACCCATGCCTCTGCTGCGGGTACATCCCCAGATCGGCGATGACGCGCTCTTTGGCGGGCTCGATCTGGGCCGGACCCTGGCGCAGGGCAGGTACATAAGGAGCGAGGGGCTGGCCGGTCGCAGCGGCGTGCTGATGCTTGCCATGGCCGAACGCTGCGGTCCCGGCCTGGCCGCCCGTTTTGCGCGTCTGCTCGACAGCGGTGCGCGGGCGATGATCCTGCTGGATGAAGGTGCCGACGAGGACGAAAGACCGCCCGGAGCGATTTGCGAGCGGCTGGCCTTTCATGTCGATCTCTCGGATGTGGCCCTTGCCGAAGCGCAAGAGGACGCGGTGCCTGACCTCGCCAGCGCGCGGTCGCGCTATCGCCGGATCGCAGCATCAGGGGAAGACGTGCGGACCCTGGTCGCGCTCGCGGCCCGTTTCGGGATCGACACCATGCGCGCGCCGATGCTGGCGATGCGCGCGGCGCGCGCCCATGCGGCACTGGTGGGCCGGGACCGTCTCGAGGAAGGCGACTTGCGGGCCGGCGCCGAACTGGTCTTTCCCGCCCGCGCAACGCGCCTTCCTGCGCCGCCCGAGCCGCAAGACGCACCGGATCAGCCCAATCCACGCCCCGACACCGAAGATGCGACGGCGCGCGATCCGGGGGACCTGCCGCGCGATATCCTGATCGAAGCGGTGCGCGCGCTGCTGCCTGATGGTCTGTTGACCGGTCTCGCGACACCTGGGCACAACACGGCGGCCGGAGGCTCGGGGGCGGGCCGTCTGCGCAAGGGCAACCGGCGCGGTCGTCCTCTGCCACCGCGACCCGGACGGCTGAATGGGCGCAGCCGGGTCGACCTCGTCGCCACCTTGCAGGCCTGCGCCCCGTGGCAAACCATTCGGCGCAAGTCGATGCCGCAAGCGGGTCGGATCATCATCTTCCCCTCCGACATCCGCGTGAAACGCTATCAGGACAAGAGCGACCGCCTGCTGATCTTCGTGGTCGATGCCTCGGGGTCGGCCGCCGTGTCGCGTCTGTCGGAAGCCAAGGGCGCGGTCGAGCTGCTGCTGGCGCAATCCTATGCTCAGCGCGACCACGTGGCGCTGATCGGGTTTCGCGGAGACGGCGCCGATCTGCTGTTGCCGCCGACCCGCTCGCTTGTTCAGACCAAGCGCCGCCTTGCGGCCCTGCCCGGCGGCGGTGGCACGCCACTGGCCACCGGGCTGCAGGCAGCGGTGCAACTGGCGGAGCATTCGGAGCGTCAGGGTTTGACGCCGTCGATCCTTCTGCTGACGGACGGGCGTGCCAACATCACTCTCTCGGGCGCGGCGGACCGGCCGCGTGCGCAAGGCGAGGCCGAGCAGATCGCAAGCCTGATCGGAGCGCGGCGGATCGGCGGCGTGGTACTCGATATCGGCAACAGGCCGCACCCGCCGCTCAAGACACTGTCCCAAGCGATGCAGGCCCGGTATGTGCCGCTGCCCCGCGCCGATGCCCGCCGCATGAGCGAGGCGGTCGGCGCCGCGCTGGCGCCCTGAGATGAACTGGGAGCGGGATCTGCCGACATGGCCGCTGTCGGAACTGTCCCGCCGCGTTCAAGTGCGCCCGCATCGCTGGCATGTTCAGGATGCGGGCTCCGGGCCGATGATCCTGCTCCTCCATGGCGCGGGCGCATCGACTCACAGCTGGCGTGACGTGCTGCCCCGGCTGGCGGAGATCCACCATGTGGCGGCGGTCGATCTGCCGGGGCAGGGGTTCACGCGGATGGGCGCGACCGGGCGCAACGGGCTTGATACGATGGCGGAGGACCTGCTTGCGCTGTGCGAGGACCAGGGGTGGCGACCCGCGGCTTTGGTGGGGCATTCGGCCGGGGCCGCGCTGGCCCTGCGCCTGTCACACCGGTTGCGCGATGCTGGGGGTGCCCCGCCGCGTGTCATCGGGTTCAACGCTGCGCTCGAAGCTTTCGATGGTCTGGCCGGCTGGCTGTTTCCGCTGCTTGCCAAGTTTCTCGCCACGACACCGATGGCGGCGCGACTCTTCACGATGGGCGGCAGCCACGAAACCCGCGCCCGCGCATTGATCGAGAACACCGGCTCGTATCTCGATGACGTGGGGATCGCCCTCTATGCCCGGTTGATCGCGGATCGCGACCACGTCGATGCGACGCTGCGGATGATGTCGCAATGGTCGCTTGAGTCGCTGCTGGAGGAGCTTCAGACCACGGTCGCGCCGACCCTGTTTTTGACCGGGGATCGGGACAAGGCGGTGCCACCACGCACTTCGGACAGGGCGGCGGCGCGGATGCCCAATGCAGAGGTCCGGACCTGGACGGGTCTGGGGCACCTGATGCACGAGGAAGCCCCCGAACGCGCGGTGAACGAAATTCTCGGGTTCTTGCGCGCGTCTGAATGATCGCCATCGGGGCGGCTTGGTTTATGCGCAGGCTCGGACAAAAAAACGCCGGAGGCAGACCCCCGGCGCTCTAGAAAGCGAGCTATCTCGGCTTCGATCAGGCCGCTTTGCCCGGACGATAGGTGTCGATGACTTCTTTCATCGGAGCATAGGCTTCTTTCGCCTTGTCCTTGGTCAGTTCGACGACTTCGCGTGCGTTTGCAGCGGTTGCCTCGATACGGGCATGTGCGTGCGCGGCGTGCAGGTCGAGCACGTCATTCAGGCACTTCGCCTGGAAGGTTTCCTTGCCGAGGTTGACGTATCCGTCAACAGCGTCCTTGGCATATCCAAGCAGCGCCTTGTCGACTTCGATGATGCCTTCAATCGCCTTGCGGCCCGAGGTGAAGTAGGCGCTGACGAGTCCGGTCACGGCCTTGCCGGCGTCGGCTGCGGTCGAAAAGGTCGCCTTGGCGGCTTCTTCTGCGGCGGCGGTTGCTTCGGTCTTGGTCGAGGCAGTGGATTTGGTGGTCTTCGTGCTCATTGGATTTCTCCTTTTGATGTCTCTGAGCCATACTTAGGAGTCGAAATGCTGCAATGCAACATAGAAATGCTGCGACGCAGCGTCATTGCGGAAAAGCCGTTTTTTCTCAGTGAAATGCCGATGTCAGAACGAACAGAGCTCCGCCCACGAACGCCCCCAGAACGGCCCCGTTGATGCGGATGAATTGCAGGTCGCGGCCGACCTCGTTCTCCATACGCTCGACCAGTTCTTCGCTGTCCCACTCCTCGATCACCTTGCTGATGTAGTCCACGATCGCCGGGCGGATATTGTCGAGAACGCTCGTCATGGCGTCCAGCAGGCGGCCGTTCAGTTGGGCTTCAAGCTCGGGTGACTTGCGCACGGTGTCTGCGAATTCCGTGATCGCACCTGCGATCATGCCGGCCACGCGCTGCGGATCGTCTTCGAGCGTGCGTTCGGCACGGCCGAGGATCGCGCCGACGATGGCATCGACCGTGGTTTCGAACTCGGGTGAGTCGGCGTATTTCCGGCGTCCCTCTTCGATGTAGCTGGAGATATGCCCCGATTTGTGCAGATCGTCGATGAGGTGCACGACCGAGCTGTCGAACTCGGCGCGCAGTTTTGATTTGCCGTCTGAAAGCTCGTCGATGATTGACAGGAGCCCGTCGACCAGGAGCCGTACGAACTGCTTGTCGACCGAGCTCGCGATCCACCAGCGGCTTCTATCCTGAACGATTTCGGTGACCTTGCCGCGATTCTGGTCCAGTACGTTTCGCACTTCCAGCAGGATGTCATCGAGCAACCGGCTGTGCACGGCGTCCTTGAGCAGTGTCGAGAGGTTGCGAGACAGGCCTTTGGGGTTGACCGAGGTCAGGACCATCTCGCGCACGAAGCGGTTGCCTTCGGGCCCCAGTCCGCGTTGGAGTTGATACTTCAGGATCAGTTGCAGGAGGTTCGACAGCTCGCGCGCCACGACCCCGGCATTGTCGGGCTTGGAGAGCCAGCCGAACAGCAGGCCTGCGGGATTGATCTTGCGGACCTGTGCCAGCAACTGGTCCGGCACGAGAAAATACTCGTCGATGAACCGCGCGATGTTGCCGGCCGCGCGTTTCTGGTTCTTTGGCAGTAGGGCAGTGTGGGGGATCGGCAGTTTCAGAGGATGGCGAAACAGTGCCTCGACGGCGAACCAGTCCGCCAGCCCGCCGACCATGCCCGCCTCGGCCATGGCCCGGATCAGCAACAGCCAGTAGGGCGGGTCGCTGACGGCGAAACTGGCGAAGAAGATGACGCTGAGCGCACAGAGAATACCCGTAGCGACCCTGCGGACGCTCCGGATTTCGGCGATCCTGTCCCCGTCGAATGGCTCATCTGTCGCGGACATGCTCGAAGATCAGGCGCCTACCATCGATTCTTCATGGATGAAGGCCTCGACCCGATCGGCCACGACTTCCGCCTGCGTCAGCACGAACATGTGGCCGCATGGCACGTTTTCGAGCGTCGCGTTGGGTAGCCGTTTCGCCAGGATGCGTCCGTTTACGGGCGGCACCAACGGGTCGTCCTCACCCATCAGGATCAGCGTCGGGATCTTGATCTGACCCAGGAAGAAGTAGCTGGTCCAGCCGAGCCCGGCCAGCAGCTGGTAGACATAGCCGCGCTTGTCGCCCGCGCGCATCGCGATCGCGTGATCCTTCAGCAGCTCGGTGTTGAACGCGACTTCGCCGCCGTAAATCTCGGCCCCGACCTTGAGCATGTAGTCCGGGTCCTGATAGCGTTTGGGGGTCGCCATCTTGCTCAGGACGCTCACGTTACCCGGCACCATGATCATGCCCGCGGCCGTCGCCGCGAGCGTCAGCGTGTGACAGCGCTCCTGGAAATCGAAGGCGAATTGCTGTGCCAGCGCACCGCCCCAGGAGACGCCGAACACGTCGACCTTGCCCACCCCGAGCTCGTCGAGAATCTTGTTCAGCATCCGTGTGAGGTTGGTGAACCGGTAGGGCGAGAACGGGGTCGGCGATTTGCCGACACCCGGCACGTCAAAGCCGATCAGCCGCGTCCGCTTGAAGTGGTTCACGAACGGCGCGATGGTTTCAACGCTGGCCCCGATGCCGTTGCACAGCAGCAGCGTGCGGTCGGCATCTTTCGGCCCTGCGACCGCGACGTTCCAATCCTGGCCCATCACGGAAATGATGCGGGTTTCGATGTTCAAAGTCAGGTCCCCTGGACGATTTCACGCACATATGTGCCCGGAGAATCGGCCAACGGCACATGCTTCTCCGACCCCAGTTGTTCCGGAGCTTTCACCTGAGTTCCAGCGCGTTCTTCGAGCCATTTGGCCCAGTAGAGCCACCAGCTGCCCTCGTTGGTTTCGGCCCCCTTCAGATAGGCTTCCGAGCTCGCATGATCGCCCTTGTTGGTCATGAAACGCGCCTTGGGGTTGCCCGGCGGGTTGATGATCGCCTGGATGTGGCCCGATTGGCTGAGAACGAACTCGTTGTCGCCACCGAAGGCCTGCATCGACAGATAGCAGCCTTCCCACGGGGTGATGTGGTCGGTGGTGCCACCGACGACGAACTTGTCGCATTCGACCTTTTTCAGATCCACCTTGGTGTCCAGCACCGAAATGTCGGCCCCTTCGCGTGCACCGCCCTTTTCCAGCAGCGAAATCATGTCGCCATGAAGGGCCGCGGGCAGGTTCGTGGTGTCGGCATTCCAGAACAGGATGTCGAAGGCGGGCGGCTCGTTGCCCAGCAGGTAGTTGTTGACCCAGTAGGACCAGATCAGGTCGTTGGGCCGCAACCAGGCAAAGGCCTTCTGCAGGTCCTTGCCCGGCAGCACGCCTTTGGAGCGTGAGAAGAGCCGGGCCAGTTCCAGCGTCTCGAAATTGGCGAACAGACCCATGGTGGTGTCCTTTGCGCCTTCGACGTTCAGGATTGCCACCAGCAGCGAGAACGAGTTCGCCCGCTTGATGCCCTTGGCGGCCCAGTAGGCCATGAGCAGCGCTGCTGTGATTCCGCCGGAACAGGCCCCGACAAAGTTGAGATCTTTGGACTTGGTGATCTCGCAGGCGACTTCCGAGGCGCGATCGAGCGCCAGGAGGTAATCGTCCATGGCCCAGTCAGAGTGTTCTTCCCCCGGGTTGCGCCAACTGACGATAAAGACCTGGTGGCCTTGCTCGAGCAGGAACTCCACGGCCGACCGGCCAGGCGCGAGATCCCAGATATAGAACTTGTTGATCTGGGGCGGGATGATGAAAACCGGGCGTTTGAACACCTTTTCGGTTTTCGGCTTGTACTGGATCAGTTCGAGGATGTCCTCGCGATAGATCACCTGGCCTTCGCTGGTGCCGAGATTCTCGCCGACCTTGAACTTGGATTTGTCCACCATCGAGGGCAGGCCGCCATTGTTGACCATGTCCTCGATCAGGTGCTTGGCGCCGGATACGAGGTTCTGCCCGCCGGTCTCCAGCGTCGTCTTCATCGCGGCGGGGTTGCCCATCAGCATGTTGGTCGGCGCGACGCTGTCGGTGAGGATCGACGTCAAAAGGTTCACCCGCAGCTTGGTGCGCTGATCCATGTCCAGGGAATCGACCCATTCGGTCAGGCCACGTGACCAGGTCAGGTAGGATTGCATCAGCGACTTGTACGCCGGATTCGACGTCCAGATCGGGTCGTTGAAGCGCTTGTCGCCACGTTCGGGCTGGGTCTGGGACCCGCCGGTGAGGCTGGCAAAGGTGTCCTGCACCGCGTCGAAATAGGCTGAGAAGAGCTTGTCGGGTTGCCTCAGCGAGGCGGAGTAGAACTCGCCCATGGCTTTCGCGAGGTCAACAGAAGTCTCTATGGTTTTCTTCGGCATCGTCCTGCTCCTCCTATCCTACGACCATGGCCAGCAGTTCCGCGACCACGGCAGGCTTTTCGGCCCCGTCGGCCTGCAGCGTGGCCTCGAGCCGCATCAGCTGGTTGCCGCCGCCCTTGTCGTCCACTCCGACCAGCTTGTAGCGCGCACGCACGGTCGATCCGGCCAGGACCGGCGCGAGGAAGCGTACCTGGCTCAGGCCGTAGTTGAGCATCGCCTTGGCATCCTTCGGGGCCACTTCGGCACTTTCTGCCGCGGCCGCAAGCAACGACAGCGTCAGGAAGCCGTGCGCGATCGGACCGCCGAAGGGGCTGTGCTTGGTGGCTTTTTCGACATCCACATGAATCCACTGGTGATCTCCGGTCACGTCGGCAAAGCCGTTGATCATCTGCTGATCCACGACGACCGGATCGGACTCGCCGAAGTCGTGGCCAATGCACTCTGCGAGAGTCTTGGTCGAATAGTTGTCAGGCTGTGCCATTCCGGGCGCTCCTCCGTCTTGGTTGGTCCGGGCAGCGTTCCAGGGGGCATATTCTGCGAGAGGTCTTTGCGGAATTGTACCCTTCTTGATCGCCGGACCCCGGATATGCTGGGTCTTTCATCAAATCGTGGCAAGTTTAACAGGACGGAAGCGTCGCACCATGCCCTAAACGTGAAGATGGGAGTGTCGAACGTCACGTTCCGGACGGTGTCGTCTGAATATGACGCCACGTTCCATACAAAGCGTCATTCGATCGGGGTTGGGGCGGTATCGGTCTGTGGGATGCACGGCGGCCGAGTCGGAGGCATGCTTGTCCAGAAAAGCAAGACCTAAGTCTGTCGACACCGTTTGTGTCGTGCCCCGCACACAGGGCCCGGCACTGTACGAAAACAGAAAGAAGTCGCGGAATCAGCTTGCGCGGTTCGCACCGCTCTGACCGTGTCCTGCATACTGCGCGCCCCGTAGGCAGACGGGGCGCTGAAATGGGGCAGCTAGAGGGGTTTGAGGTTGGCGGCCATTTCGCGGCCGTCCCGGCCCTCTTCGAGGTCGTAATTGACCTTCTGGTTGTCGGCCAGGCCCGTCAGACCCGAGCGCTCGACGGCAGAGATGTGCACGAACACGTCCTTGCCCCCGGCATCGGGCGCGATGAAGCCGTACCCTTTCGTCGTATTGAACCATTTCACGGTGCCAGTCGGCATGTCCCGTGTCTCCTTCTAATTTATCTTCATCCCGACATCGCGGGACACACGACAGCACGACCCCCGGACCAGCATCCTGCCAACGCATTCGGGTGCAGATTCCAAGCATGTACTGAACTTTAAAATTGCACGCCCGCAGCAAAAATCAAGAAAAAGGGGCTGCAAATCCGTCAACAGGCGGATATCCCGCAGGAGAATTTGGAGGGTGGAAATGCGTCTTTTTGGATTGAAAAACTGCGATACCTGCCGCAAGGCGTTGAAATCTCTGCCAGATGCACGGTTCATCGATGTGCGCAGCGACGGCGTGCCGGAAGAGTTGCTCGTTTCCGCGCTCGATCAATTTGGCGACGCTTTGCTCAACACGCGGTCAACCACATGGCGGGGCCTTGATCAGAACGAGCGCGCGGAACCGCCCCTGGATCTGCTGAAGAAACATCCGACGCTGATGAAACGACCGCTTATCGAGTCGCACGACGGGCAGCTGTTTCTTGGCTGGACCGCCGAGGTCAGGAGCGCCCTCAACGTCGACAGAGCCACGACGGATCAGGCCAGGCGGCCCATGATCCGGTCGACGGAGAGCGGGCCGGCCCCTTTGACCACGATGATGAGCAGCACGGTGATCCACAGCAGACGTTGATCGAGGATCAGGCTGCCTGACAGGCCGTCAAACCACGCGCCAAGGGTTTGGGGGTCTGATGCGCCATGCCCGATGACGTCGGTTGCCGATTGCATCAGGATGAAGCCGATCATCCCGATGGACGCGAGGCGGCTCAGCAGACCGATCACGATCAGGGCCGGCAGGATGAATTCCGCCCATGTTCCGGCAAGGGCGACGGCCCAGTGGAACACGCCGAGTTGCGAGCTGTCATAGCCGGCCGCTTCCATGGCGCGCGGGAAGATCTGAACATAGGCACCGTCGGACGGGAACAGGATGCCGAAAAACCCGTCGCCCAGCTTGGTGGCCGCGGATTTCCAGAAATAGACCAGCAGCACAGCCGCGAAGGTGAACCGGGCAAGCGTCGGCAGGATAAAGCCCGATTGCCTGTCCAGCCAGTCGAACAGGGCGTTGTGCAGCGTGGCGAGCTTGGTCATCGTTCAGTCTTTCGGTGTGAGGGAAATCAGCGCCTGGCCCGAAAGAAGCAGGGCCAGCGGCGCGGAGAGATCGAACCGGGGATGGTCGTCCAGAGCGAGGTCATAGGCCGCGCCGATCGTCTCACCCTGCCACAACGCGGCCAGCCAGGTCGCGGCTCCCGGAGGCAAGGCGTACGGAACCGGATCGAACCCGGGCCGCGTGATCAGAACGTCCTGCGCAACCGGAACAGGTTTCGGCGCGTTCTGCTCTGTGTTGAAGCGCCAGATGCCGTGGATCGGCCAGTTCGACCGCAACACGTTGGCAGCGGGCGCAAGGGTCACTCTGCAGTCCATCAAGCGTTCGGGTGACATCTTGCCCAGCGTCGCGGGATCGATCGCCTCGCTGTCGGCGGCATGATACGAGCGGCGCAGCGCCAGTTCCAGCCGTGCGACATCGCCGAGATATCCGAGATGTGCCAGTTGCGGCAGGTTCGAAAGGAAGTCGGGAAAATTCTTGCCGAAACGTATCATGAGCGGCGAGTCGGGCGGGTTGTCGCACAGGTAGAGGCGGGCGAGACCGTTGATGTTCTCGCGTCCGAGAACCCTCGTGATTACCGGGAATCCGGTTGCCAACGCGTCCGTCAGCGAGACGACGACATTGTTGCGATAGACGTTGAAACGCCGTGTGGTCGGACGGCCGTTGCCATCGGTCAACCCGTCTGGGACAGGCTGTGCGGGATCCAGCAGCGCATCGCAAAAATGGGCTTGCGACACTGTCATGCCTGCACACGGCTCAACGCGGCCTGCGCGCGTTCGGCTTCCGCACCTAGCACCGGCCAGTCGGGCACGTCATTGTCCCACTCGACCAGAACAGGCTTGGGGCCGGTCCGCTCCAGCACGATATCGAGTAGGCGCCAGACCGGGTCGATCACCGGGGCTCCGTGGTTGTCGATCAGAAGCGGTGCGCCGGCATCGTCGGCATCCTCGTCGTGTCCGCCAACGTGAATCTCGCCAACCTCGTGCAGCGGGTAGGCGTCGATATAGGCCTGGGGCGACGTGCCGAGATTGGTTGCCGAGACGAACACGTTGTTCACGTCCAGAAGCAGGCCGCAGCCGGTCCGCCGGCAGAGCTCCGCAAGGAAGTCGGTTTCACTCCAGGTGCTGGTGTCGAAGGCCAGATAGCTCGACGGGTTTTCAAGGAGCATGCGTCGGCCCAGTCGCTCCTGAACCTGGTCGATATGCGCGGCGACCCTGTTGAGCGTGTCCGCCGTGTAGGGCAGGGGGAGCAGATCGTTGAAAAACGCGCCGCCATGGGTCGACCACGCCAGATGTTCGGAAAAGCTCGCAGGCTTCAGCCAACCCACCAGATGCGCGAGACGGTCAAGATGCGCCTCGTCAAGCGGGCTCTCGCCGCCAATGGACAAGCCGACACCGTGCACCGAAATCGGAAAACGCTCCGACAGGCTTCGCAGTTGGGCGAGCGGTCGGCCGCCATCGCCCATGTAGTTCTCAGCGTGGATCTCCAGCCAGCATACTGGGCCTCGATCGCGGCCGATATCTGCAAAGTGTTGCGGCTTGTATCCGACGCCCGGTGCCGGTGGCAGTGTGTCCTTGCGGCTTGTGACATCCAGCATGACGGGCCCGACAGTCGTGAAAGGGGTTGCCGGGCGGGGGGATAGTCCCCGGCCCGGTCTGTTGATCGCTTATGCGGGGAGGTCCCGCTCGAGCGCGCTCAGAGAGCCCTTGCGCTCGGTGCCGTCGGCCATCGCCGGCAAGTCCATGCTTTCGCAGGTTCCGGCATCGACCAGCGTCCAGGCGTTGCCCTGGTAGTCGACGGTCGACGTGCCCGCGCAGGTGGTGCCGGGGCCGGCGGCGCAGTCGTTCTGGCCGGCCAGGGACACGCCATAGCACTTTTCCTTGGATTGGGCGCTGACACTGCTGCTGGTGGCCGCCATCGCGGCGGCGACGGCTCCGGCGACGGCGATGGTCTTGACGGTGGTGGACATGAGGGTCTCCCGGTCTGTTTCGAAAATTGCGATGCTGCCAGCGTATTGACACCAGGCAAGGCCGTGAAGTCACGAGCCCGTGTCTCACGGTCCCGTCAATGACCGTGACGTTTCACACCGCCCGAGCCTTGGCAAACCGGGCGAATCGACCGGGAATGTTTCAAACCGGCCCGGGCCGCGGAGCCGCGGCCGGGCGCTTGTGTTACAACTGGTCCGGCGGTGTCGCCTCGCGTCCGAGCGCCTGTGCAACATCCGCCAGCGGCTGGACACTGGTCTGCTTCTCGCCAAGCCGGCGAACCGATACGGTCCGTTCCTCGACCTCGCGCGCGCCCACGGCGAGGATCACCGGAACCTTGCCGACGGAGTGTTCGCGGACCTTGTAGTTGATCTTCTCGTTCCGGATGTCGGCCTCGGCGCGCACGCCGGCGGCCTGAAGCTCGGCGACGACCTCGTGCACGTAGTCATCCGCTTCGGAGGTGATCGAGGCCACGACCACCTGTCGAGGGGCCAGCCAGAACGGCAGCTTGCCCTCCCAGTTCTCGATGAGAATTCCGATGAAGCGTTCGAACGAGCCGAGGCAGGCGCGGTGCAGCATATAGGGGCGATGCTTGTCGCCATCCGCGCCGATATAGCTGGCGCCGAGCCGCTCCGGCAGGTTGGGGTCCACCTGGAAGGTGCCGCATTGCCAGACCCGCCCGATCGCATCGGTCAGGTAGAAGTCGAGCTTGGGGCCGTAGAACGCGCCATCGCCCGGCTCCAGCACGTAGTCGCGCCCAACCGCCTTGATCGCGTTTTCCAGCGCCCCTTCGACATGGTCCCAGCTTTCGTCAGAGCCGACGCGCTTTTCGGGCCGGGTGGCAAAACGGATTTCGAATTCCGGAAAGCCAAGTTCGCGATAGACGCCAGCGAGGAAGTCGATGAAGCGCGCACACTCCTCCTGAATCTGATCCTCGGTGCAGAAGATATGCGCGTCGTCCTGGGTGAACCCGCGCACCCGCATGATGCCGTGCAGGGCACCGGACGGTTCGAACCGCGCGCAGGAGCCGAATTCGGCCAGCCGCAAGGGCAGGTCGCGATAGCTTTTCAGGCCCTGGTTGAAGACCTGCACGTGACAGGGGCAGTTCATCGGCTTGAGCGCGTTGATCCGCGTTTCGGCGCGGTTCTTGGCGCTGGCATCATCGTGTTCCCCATCCCGGCTCTCGTCGACTTCGACGATGAACATGTGATGCTGATACTTGTCCCAGTGGCCGGATTTTTCCCAAAGCTTGCGGTCCACGACCTGCGGCGTGTTGATCTCGTGATAGCCGCCGGCGCGCTGCTTGCGGCGCATGTAGTCCTGCAATTGGGTGTAGATCGTCCAGCCGTTCGGGTGCCAGAACACCTGACCCGGCGCTTCTTCCTGCATGTGAAACAGATCCATCTCGCGGCCCAGCTTGCGGTGGTCCCGTTTGGCAGCCTCTTCCAGCATGTGCAGGTGGGCCTTCAGCTTTTCCTTGCTGGTGAAGGCGACGCCGTAGATACGCTGCAGCATCGCGCGGTCGCTGTCACCACGCCAATAGGCGCCGGCGATGCTCATCAGCTTGAACGCGTCGCCCGGAACCTGCCCGGTGTGTTGCAGGTGCGGCCCGCGGCACAGGTCCTGCCAGTGCCCGTGCCAATACATGCGCAGCGGCTCGTCGCCCGGAATCGCCTCGATCAGCTCGACCTTGTAGGGTTCGTTGTTGGCCTCGTAGAACTTGATTGCCCGGTCGCGGTCCCAGACCTCGGTGGTCACCGGATCGCGCTTGTTGATGATCTCCTTCATCTTCTTTTCGATCAGGCCCAGGTCTTCGGGCGTGAACGGCTCTGCGCGGTCGAAATCGTAGTACCAGCCGTTTTCGATGACGGGTCCGATGGTGACCTTGGTGGCGGGCCAGATTTCCTGCACGGCGCGGGCCATGATATGAGCCAGATCATGGCGCACCAGCTCGTTGGCCTGCGCCTCGTCCTTCATGGTGTGAATGGCGATGCTGGCGTCACTGTCGATCGGCCAGGCCAGATCCCAATGACGACCGCCGACCGTGGCGCTGATCGCCTTCTTGGCGAGCGAGGTCGAGATGTCTGCAGCGACCTCGGCCGCGGTGACACCCGCGTCGTAGGATCGTGCATTGCCATCGGGAAGGGTGAGGGTGATCTGAGCCATGTCGGCCTCCTCGTCGGTTTGGCGCCCACTGAACGCCCGGTTGCGGGTTATATGTTGTCGCGTTTTGACCCCGTGTACAGGGCGAGTCAACCAAGGAAAACGCGCAGAACACGCACTGGGACGGCAAAGTTTAATCCGCACACCGCTCTTGTCACCCGGCAGGGAATCCCGATTGAAGTCAGGCGGAAGCCGTGCATGATCGAGGGTCTGGAAGGAGACCCACATGCCCACAGAGACGTTCCTCGAGACCCCGCAAGCACGCCGGATCGCCTATCACCTGACGCCCGGGACGGGGCCGTGCATCGTGTTCCTGGGAGGGCTGAAATCGGACATGGAGGGCACCAAGGCCGTCCACCTCGAATGCTGGGCAAAAGGGCAGGGGCGTGCCTTCCTGCGTTTCGATTATTCCGGACATGGGGAAAGCAGCGGCACGTTCACCGATGGATGCATCGGCGACTGGGCGGAGGACACGCGTGCCGCCGTGTCGGTCCTGACCGATGGCCCGCTGCTGGTCGTCGGTTCCTCGATGGGCGGATGGCAGGCCTTGCTGCTGGCACGCGCGGTGCCCGAGCGGATCGCGGGGCTCGTGACCATCGCCGCCGCGCCCGACTTCACCGAGGACGGATATTGGGCCAGCTTCACCGATGCACAGAAACACGCGCTGAAGACCGTGGGCCATGTGGAACTGCCGTCCGACTACATGGAACCCTACATCATCAGCAAACGGATGATCGAGGACGGAAGGCGCCATCTGGTCCTGCGTGATCCGCTGCATCTTCCCTTCCCCAGCCGGTTCTTGCAGGGCACCGCCGACACCGCCGTGTCGACCGACACCGCCCTGCGTCTGCTTGAACATGCGACCGGGCCGGACATGCGCCTGACCCTGGTCAAGGATGCGGATCACCGGTTTTCCGATGATGCCTGCCTCGATTTGATCGAAGAAGCGATCACGGACGTTCTTGCGGCGATCGACTGATGCGCCGCCCGGCCAGCATGTGGAGCCTCGAGGCCCTTGGGCGCGTGAGGTTGTCACGGCATTTCTTCATGCGCGATTTCCTCTATTCCGAGATCGGCAATTTCCATCGGGTACAAAACCTGCCGGAAAAACCCGACCTCGCCATCGAGACCGGACGCGCATTGTGCCAGACCCTGCTCGATCCGCTTGAGGAGACGTTCGGCCGTATCGCGGTGCGGTCGGGATACCGCTCGCCGGAATTGAACCGCTTTGGCAACGAACACGGATTGAACTGTGCCCGCAACGATCATCCTCTGGAATGCCACATCTGGGACCGTGGTGAAGAGAACGACCGGATCGCGGGCGCCTCGGTCGTGATCCCTTGGTTCGCCGATCAATACGAGCGCGGCCGCGATTGGCGTGACCTTGCGTGGTGGCTCTATGACCACGTGCCGTTTTCCGAGGTCTGGTTCTTTCCCAAGCTCTGCGCGGTCAATATCGCGTGGCGGCCGGTCCCGTCACGGCGGATCGACAGCTATATCGCGCCGCGCGGACGATTGCTCGCGGCTGGTGAGGCGCCGGGTCTCTCGCGTGAAGACCGGGCCGCGCTCTATGTGGATTTTCCGCCGTTTCGCGGAATCGATCTGCCTGTCGCACCCGGCAACTGGACGCGGATGCCTCAGGGATAGAGCGCGTCGCGCTCCGCTTTCGTCAGCACATGGACAGGGCCTGACGGCGTTCCGGTCTGGGGGTCGAAGAACGGGGTTTGCTTCCACCGTCCCGACAACCGGGCCGCACCCATGTTCCTGGCGAGCCGCCAGACCATCGCGGCTGCGCCTTTGTGTTTCGCCGTGCCGCCCGGCACCTGTATGAAAGCCTGTGCGCGGACCGGACCCAGCGCGTCGCGATCTTTCACACGGTCAACGAGGATGCTGGAAAACGGCATGTTGGGGCGCGACAGGGTGATGAAAAGCGGCGCCTTGCAACATGTTGCATACCACCGAAACGGCCCTTTGGGGCCAAGGCGGAACGCCGCCAGTCGATCAGCGCCCGCGTCGAAGTGAACCTGGTCGGGCGTGGTTTGAAACAGCCCGACGCCGTCCGGCGCCGGGTCGGGCTGTTCAAGATGGAGAAGGGCCACGCGGCAATCGCGGCAATGGCAGAGCAGATGCGTGCCGGACCTGGCGGCGTCGGCGGCCAGTGTGCCCTGCACCTGGCCGCAGTTGCAGGAAAAGGCGATGTCCTTGGGTTGCGACATCGCCCGCTTTCCCTATTCTGCCGCCGCGACGTTCTTGTTGGCCGGCTTTTTCGCGCTGCCGCTGCCAGAACCGCCGCTGTTGGCGTCGATAAAGTCCAGAACCAGCGGGCGAATGTTGCGTCTCCAGGACTTGCCCGCGAAAATGCCGTAGTGACCGGCGCCAGGCTCAACGTGGCTGGCCTTCTTGCTGTCGGGCAGGCCGGTGCATAGATCCAGTGCCGCGATGCACTGACCGGGGGCCGAGATGTCGTCCTTGGCGCCTTCGACCGTCTTGACCGCGACGCTGGTGATCTTGCCGATATCGACCTTGTGGCCATCCACCACGAACGCATTGCGGGCGATCTCGCGTTCCTTGAAGACTCGCTCGACCGTGGAGAGGTAGAACTCGGCCGGCATGTCCATCACGGCGAGATACTCGTCGTAGAAGCGGTTGTGTGCGTCGTGATCGGAAGCCTCGCCACGCGAGACGCGGGCGATCTGGTCCTGAAACGCCTTTGTGTGGCGCTCTGCGTTCATCGACATGAATGAGGCAAGCTGCAGCAACCCCGGATACACCATGCGTCCGACGCCGGGATACTTGAAACCGACCCGCTGGATCATGGTTTCCTCGAGCTGGCCCATCGTGACGCGGCGCCCGAAATCCGTCACTTCGGTCGGCGTGGCGTCCGGGTCGACCGGGCCGCCGATCAGCGTGAGCGAGCGAGGCTGCGCATCCGGGTCCTGCTCGGCCAGATAAGCGGTGGCGGCCAAAGTCAGGGGTGCCGGCTGGCAGACTGCGATCACATGGGTATCCGGTCCCATCTCGCGCATGAAGTCGACGAGGTAGAGCGTGTAGTCCTCGATATCGAACTTGCCCGCTGACACGGGGATGTCGCGGGCGTTATGCCAATCGGTGATGTAGACTTCACAATCCACGAGGAGCGACTTCACGGTGCTGCGCAGCAGCGTCGCATAGTGGCCGGACATGGGGGCGACCACCAGCACCTTGCGGGGCTTGGTGTCGCGCCCCGGCACGGCGAAGTGGATCAGGTCACCAAAGGGTTTCTCGACCACGGTTTCGATCTTGACGAGATGGTCCTTGCCGTCTTCGCAGGTAAAGGTGCGGATACCCCAGTCGGGCTTTACCGTCATGCGCTGGAACGTGCGCTCCGTCACCTCACCCCATGCAGCCATCCAGCTGAGCGCAGGGTTTGGAATCATGCTGAAGATCGGATAGGATGCGATGGCAAGCGCCGAAGCGCCCATCCATTGGTTGGTGTTGCGCGCCGTTTCCATCAGGTCGTAGGTCATCATGTAGCGCATAGTTCAGGGACTCCATTCATTCACAACCGATCCGGCACAGCATCGGACCTTTGGTCGCTTTGCCCCCCGAAACCAGCGACCATATTTCTGCACAGCAGCGAGACTACGAGGGATTCTTTAAAATGACAACTACCGAAGACAGCACGCCGGCCCTGACGGGTGAACATCTCGAGCGGCTCACCGAGAACCTCGGCAAGATCGAAATGCTGTCCAAGCGTCTTGTGGAGGTCATGACCAACAAGACCAGTCACCACCCCTCGCTGAACGCGCCGCGGCAGGACATCTTCGCGAAAGCGGCGACCGCCTACTGGGCCGAGGCCTTGCAGAACCCCAGCAAGATCATCGAACAGCAGGTCGCTTATTGGGGAAAATCGGTCAAGCATTTCGCCGATGCGCAGGAGGCGCTGGCGCGCGGCCAGTTCCGCGCACCGGAGGATCCCGGCCCCAAAGACCGGCGGTTCACCAACCCGCTCTGGGACAGCCATCCGTACTTCAACTTCATCAAACAGCAGTACATGATCAACGCCGAAGCGATCCGTCAGGCTGTGGACAGCGTCGATGACATGGACGCCAAGGAAAAGCAGCGCCTGAGCTACTTCGCCTCGCAAATCGTCGACATGATGGCGCCGACGAACTTCCTCGCAACGAACCCGGATGCGCTGGAAAAGGCGCTCGAGACCGAGGGGCAGTCGTTGGTCAAGGGACTTGAGAACCTGATTTCCGATCTCGAGGCCAACAATGGCGAACTGGTCGTCCGGCTGGCCGATGAAAAGGCGTTCGAGCTGGGCGGCAACATCGCCGTGACTCCGGGCGACGTGGTCTATCGCAATCGGATGATGGAACTTATCCAGTACAAACCCGCGACGGAAACGGTGCACGAGATCCCGCTGGTGATCTTTCCACCCTGGATCAACAAGTTCTACATTCTCGACCTGAAGGCGCAGAACAGCCTGATCAAGTGGATCACCGAGCAGGGCTACACGCTGTTCGTGGTGAGCTGGGTCAATCCCGACGAAAGCTATGCCGAAGTCGGGCTGGATGACTATATCGAAGACGGCTATCTGACAGCGATCCGCGAAGTCAAATCGATTTGCAACGTCAAACAGGTCAACGCGGTCGGCTATTGCATTGCCGGCACGACGCTGGCGTTGACCCTGTCGTTGCTGAAACAGAAAGGCGACACGTCGATCAAGTCGGCGACCTTTTTCACGGCCTTGACGGATTTCGGCGATCAGGGCGAGTTCACGCCCTTCCTGACCGATGATTTCATCGACGGGATCGAAGCGGAGGTCGAGAACAAGGGCGTGCTTCAATCCTATATCATGGCCCGCACCTTCAGTTACCTGCGTTCCAACGACCTCGTCTATACGCCGGCCATTCGCAGCTACATGATGGGAGAGGCGCCCCCGGCCTTCGACCTGCTTTATTGGAACGGGGACGGTGCGAACCTGCCGCGACGGATGGCGATCCAGTATCTTAGACAACTCTGCCAGCAAAACCGCTTCACGCAGGACGGTCTCGATCTGCTCGGACACCGCCTCAAGATTTCGGATGTGACCGTCCCGGTCTGTTCGATTGCCTGCGAGACCGACCACATCGCGGCATGGAAGGACTGTTACAGGGGGGTGCAGATGATGGGTTCGCGCAACAAGACCTTCATCGTCTCTGAATCCGGCCACATCGCGGGCATCGTCAACCCGCCGAGCAAGAAGAAGTATGGTCACTACACCAACACCGATCTGAAAGCGACGCCAGCCGAGTGGCTGAAGGCGGCGGAACGGCATGACGGGTCCTGGTGGCCGCGCTGGCAAAGCTGGCTCAAGAGCCGGTCGGGCAAGCAGGTTCCGGCCCGCGACACGGGTGATTCGGATCATCCTTCGCTCGCACCGGCGCCCGGAACTTACGTTAGGGCAAGGGCAAGCCTCGGAAAAAAATAGGCTTTTCAGATTATTCTGCATCGCAGCATTTTTTTCTTGAAATGCCGCGATGCAGCATTCATATTGTCCTCAGAATACAGATCACCGGCACACGCCGCTGAACACAAAAAGGACTAGGACAATGGCAAAGACTCAAGACTTCACCAGCATCATGAAAGACATGATGGGCGCATTCCCCGTGGACACCAAAGCCATGGAAGATGCTTTCAAAACTCAGGCGACCCTGAACGAAAAGCTGTCCGGCGTCGCTCTGGAAGCAGCCGAAAAATCGGCCGAGATTTCCAGCAAGTGGACCAAAGACACCATCGCCAAGCTGGGCGAGATGACCAAAGCCAAGGCAGAGCCGGCTGACTACGCAAAGTCGATCACCGATTTCGCTTCCGCCTCCGCTGAAGTCGCAGCCGAGAACATGGCCGCTTTCGCCGAGATCGCGAAGAAGGTTCAGATGGACACCGTCGAACTGCTGATGGCTGCCGGCAAGGACATCACCGAAGATGCGACCGCCGCTGTCAAGAAAGCCACCAACGACGTGACTGCCGCTGCCAAGAAAGCCGCAGCCAAGTAAGGCACGCAAGAAACGCTGATTTGCGCCAACTCCTCCCAACCGGTGCAATCGCGGGGGCAGGTCGAAAGACCTGCCCTTTCTTTTTGTGCATCCCTTTCTTTCGTGCCGTTGCACCTTTCAAACGGCGCAAACCATGCGCTCTTCCTTTTTCTGCTGCACTCGCATAGTCTTTGCTGCAACGCATCAAACGTCGGGAGGCGAGGACGTGGCGGAACAGGAAAAACCCCTACTTATCAAACGGTATGCCAGTCGGCGGTTGTACAACACCGAAACCAGCGACTATGTCACGCTCGAAGATATCGCCGGCTTCATCCGCGAGGGACGCGAGGTTCAGATCGTCGATCTGAAGTCGGGCGACGACCTCACCCGTCAGTACCTGCTCCAGATCATCGCGGAACATGAAAGCCGGGGCGAGAACGTGCTTCCGGTCACCGTTCTCAACGATCTGGTCCGCAGCTACATGCTGCCGGGCGGCGGCATGATGCCCCAGTTTCTGCAAAGCTCCTTCGACATGCTGCGCGAGAACCAGGCCAAGATGATGGAAAACATGACCGCCATGAACCCGATGACCAAGATGCCCGGGTTCGAAGCCATGCGAGCGCAGCAGCAGGCGTTTCTCAAGGCGATGACAGGCGGCATCACCCGGTCTTGGTCCGCACCCGACAAGGAGGATGCGGAAAGGGGCGGCGAGGACACCGAGGATCTCGACGAGATCAAGAAACAGTTGGCGGACCTGCAGAACAAGCTGTCCAAGCTGAAGTGACGCGCACCCCGATCCTGTTCTGTCAGGTTCCGTAGGCTGGCAGATCGCCCTTCGCATCGTGGACGGCGTCCAGGATGATATCGGCGATCACGTCCAGCTCGGACCGGGTCAGCCGCACTGGAAGGCGCACGTCGCAGGCACGCATCAGCATGGCTCGGGTCTTGGGCAGGTCTGGCAGATCATCTATGAACTTCCAGTTCCAGAAGGCGCGGGCGTTGTCCTTGCTCTGTCCGAAGACCTGAACCTTGACCCCGCGCTCAGCAGCCAGGTTTGCGAAAGCCGCAGTCTCTGCATCGCTCATCCCGATCAGGTTGAACTGGATCGAATCCGGGGCGCGCCGTTCCGCCGGCAAAGGAGCTGGCACTTTGATGAACGGCGAGGCTCCGATCCGCTCGGCGACATGGTCGTGGTTGCGCAATCCATCCCGCACCCGCCGGGCCAGTTCTGGCAGTTGTGGGCGGATGACGGCTGCCGAAAGATTGCTCATCCGCAAGTTATAGAGCGGCAACCGGTTCTGCCACGTTTCGAAGGCTTCGGCCAACGCCGGACTTGTGCCGTGTTTCTTCCAGTTGTGTTCATACGCGCCCGACATGATGACGGCCCGCGCCACCAGATCCGCATCGTCGGTGATCAGGATACCGCCTTCACCCGCGTTGATCATCTTGTAGGACTGGAAGGAAAAACAGCCGATCCGCCCGATCGTGCCAATCTTGCGACCGGCCCACGTGGTGCCCAGCGAATGGGCCGCGTCCTCGATCACAGGGATGCCGCGCGCGTCGCAGAGCGCCGTGATGGCGTCCATGTCGCTCGTGTGACCGCGCATGTGGCTGATGATCACCGCCGCAATGTCCTGGTCCAGCCGCGCCGCGAAGTCGGCCAGGTCAATCCGGTAATTGTCGTTCACTTCGCAGAGCACCGGACTGCACCCGGCATGAACAACCGAAGACGGCACCGCCGCGAAGGTGAATCCGGGGATCAGGACCCGTGCGCCCGCGGGCAGCCTGAGCGCCTTCAGAGAGAGGAAAAGCGCCGCGGAACAGGACGAGACGGCCAGTGCATAGGTGCTTCCCATAAGGGCCGCGAACTCCGTTTCGAGCAGGGCGACCGGGGCATCCTGCGGTGCCGTATAACGGAAAAGGTCACCAGTACGCATCAACTCGTCAAGCGCGGCCCGCGCGGCTTCGGGAATGGCTTCTGCGTCGTGCACGTTGGGAGGAGTTTGCATATTTCGATTTTCCAAATTTGTATTTTGGATAAGATAAAACACTTGCGCGCCCGTGCCAATCCACGGCGAGACAGGGCGGGCCGAAAAATCACTATCGAAAGAAAGGCAGGACGTCAGATCCCGAGTCGATCGCGCAATGAAAACCACGTCATCGCCAACACCAGAAGCGGCGACCGCAGCGTTCCGCCACCGGGAAATGACGGTGCCGGAACGCGGGCCATCGTGTCGAACCCGTCGGTTTCACCTTGGATCGCAAGCGCCATCAATTGCCCGGCATGGGTCGCGGTGCCCACCCCGTGCCCGGAATAGCCCGACGCCGACAGCAGGTTCGGGCCGAGCCGCGCCAGGAAGGGCATTCGCTTCATGGTGATCCCCAGGGTGCCGCCCCACGCATAGTCGATCCTGACATCCGCAAGATGCGGAAAGATCTGCGTCATCGGCTTGCGCACCAAGGCCGCGATGTCTTTCGGGAAGCGGTAGCCATAGCTTTCGCCGCCGCCGAAAAGCAGCCGCTTGTCCCGGCTCAGCCGAAAGTAATTGACCACGAACTTGCAATCCGCAACCGCGACGTCCTCGGTCAGAACGCGCACCGCATCGTCGCCCAAGGGTTCTGTCGCGGCGATGAAATTGTTGATCGGCATGACCCGCGCCGCGACCTGGGAGTGCAGCTTTCCCAGATAGCCGTTGCAGGCCAGAATCACGTTGTCGGCAATGACATGGCCCGTTTCCGTCCTGATCCGTACGGGCTGGCCCTCGACCAATTCCAGAACCTCGCTGTCCTCGTGGATCCGGACGCCCGCCGCCGCGGCGGCGCGGGCGAGGCCGAGCGCATAGTTCAGCGGATGAAGATGCGCCGCGCCCCAATCCAGCGTGCCACCAACATAATCGGGCGAGGGGCAGAGCGCATGACAGGCGGCTTGGTCGAGGTCTTCGAGCGCGTCGTACCCGTACTTTTCGCGCAGATGTGCACTGTATCGATGCAACTCCTCCACCTCGCGCTTGCTCGACCCCGTATGCGCGACGCCCGGCTTCAGATCGCAATCGATCTCGTGTTCGGCGACAAGGTGTTTGACCAGCGCCTTGGCGTCTTCGGCCAGTTGCCACAGCTTGGTGGCCTCGGCGACGCCCATGAGGCGCTCCAAGCCGTCCTGGTCCATTCGCTGTCCACTGCCGAGTTGCCCGCCGTTGCGGCCTGACGCGCCAAAGCCCACGCGATGCGCCTCGAGCAGAACAACGTCGCGGCCCGCCTTCGCCAGATGCAGCGCCGCGGACAGGCCGGTGTATCCCGCGCCGATCACACAGACATCCGCGCGAGCCTCGCCCTGCAGGCGGGCGAACGGTTCAAGCGGCCGCGCCGTGGCGGCATACCAACTGTTGGGATAGGTGCCGCGCACGTCGTTCGAATGCAGCAGATTCATCATCGGACATCGGCCCTCTCGCGCCGTCTCGCTGTATGGTTCCGGTCGAAAGTGCCCCAGTGCCGACTTCTCAATCGGAGCGGTCGGCACTGGGGCTTCGGGGTTCACACGTTCATCAGCAGGTGCTCGCGTTCCCAGGGGGAGATCACCTGGAGGAACTCCTCGTACTCGGCTCGTTTCACGATGCTGTAGACCCGGGCGAATTCGGGGCCCAGAACCTCGTGCAGCGCGGTCGACTCTTCGAAAAGGTCGAGCGCCTCGCCCATCACGCGGGGGATGTCTTCCTCACCCTCGTAGGCGTCGCCCTTGAACTGTTTTTCGGGGCGCCTCTCTTCCATCAGGCCCAGATAGCCGCAGGCCAACGACGCGGCGATGCCGAGGTAGGGGTTGCAATCCATGCCGCCCAACCGGTTCTCGACCCGGCGCGCGACCGGCCCCGACAGCGGAATGCGGATTCCCGTGGTTCGGTTGTCGCGGCCCCATTCCAGGTTGATCGGCGCCGCGTGTTCGCGCGTGTAGCGGCGATAGCTGTTCACGTAAGGGGCCATCACGGCGATCGCGGCCGGCAGGTGATGTTGCAGCCCGGCGATGAAATGGAAGAACGCGTCGGTTTCGCCGCCTTGCGGCCCGGAAAAGATGTTCTTGCCGGTCTCGACGTCAAGGATCGAATGATGCAGGTGCATCGCGCTCCCGGGCTCGTCAGCGATCGGTTTCGCCATGAAGGTCGCGAAGCAATCGTGCCGCAGGGCGGCCTCGCGGATCAAGCGCTTAAAGTAGAAGACCTCGTCGGCCAGCTTCACCGGGTTGCCGTGCCGCAGATTGATTTCCAGCTGTCCGGCACCGCCTTCCTGGGTGATGCCGTCGATCTCAAAGCCCTGCGCCTCGGCGAAGTCGTAGATGTCGTCGATCACCGGGCCGAACTCGTCCACCGCGGTCATCGAATAGGCCTGTCGTGCCGCCGCCGGTCGGCCGGAGCGCCCCATCATCGGTTCGATTTCCTTGGCCGGGTCGAGGTTGCGTGCGACGAGGTAGAACTCCATTTCGGGCGCGACGATGGGTTCCCAGCCCTGGTCACGATAGAGCTGCACGACGCGCTGCAGCACGTTGCGCGGCGAGAAGGGCACGGGCACGCCCTTGCGGTCATAGGCATCGTGGATCACCTGCAGCGTCCAGTCGCCGGTCCAGGGCGCGGCGGTCGCCGTCGACATGTCCGGCCTCAGGATCATGTCCTTCTCGATGAAGCCGTCCTCGCCCGCGGCTTCGCCCCAGTCGCCGGTGATCGTCTGATAGAAGATGCTGTCGGGCAGGTGGAAGTACTCCTGCTTTTCGAACTTGCTCGCGGGCACCGCCTTGCCGCGGGCGATGCCGGGCAGGTCCGAGATGATGCACTCCACCTCGTCCAGCCGGCGGCCTTCCAGATAGGTCTTTGCCGCGTCGGGCAGTTTCTCGAACCAATCTGACATCAGATCCTCTTTTCCTTGAAAAACGCGGCCATCCGCGCTGCGAATTCGTCGTTGAGCACCGGACCGTCCAGCTTTTCCAGCGCCGAGTCCAGCAGCGCATCGGGCACAACGCCCCTGCCGCGCGCCCGGATCAGGCCGTCGATGAAGCGCGCATCGTATTCGGGGTGCGGCTGCATGGTCCAGACCGTGTCGCCATAGCCGAGAAAGGCATAGGGGCAGAAGGCGTTGCCACCCAGCACCTTTGCGCCTTCGGGCAGTTGCGTGACCTGGTCCTGGTGCCAGGCATTCAGCGTCACGGTCTCGTCGCCCACCTGGTAGGTCGTGCGCCCGACCGCCCAGCCGCCCGGATACTTCTCGACCTTTCCGCCGAGCGCCTGGGCGATGATCTGGTGACCGAAACAGACGCCGATCAGCGGCTGTTTGCGCGCGACGATCTCGCGGATCAGCTTTTCGAGCGGGGCGATCCAGGGATGATCCTCGTAGGCGCCGTGGCGCGATCCGGTGATGATCCATCCATCCGCCGCGTCGGCCCCCGGCGGCAACTCGTTGTCGACCACGGCAAAGGCTTCGAAGTCGAAGCCATGCCCGCCCAGCATCTGCTGGTACATGGTGTCATAGTCCCCGGTCTCGCCCACCAACGCATCGGGGGCGTGTCCGGTTTGCAGGATAACGATTTTCATGTCTCACCTGTAGATAGACCCGGCACACGGCGCGGGTGCGCCAAGTGTCGCAAACAATGCTCAGACAGTGTCAAGATAGATCTCCACCTTCTCGGCCGCCGTGACGTCCTGCATGTAGTGCAGTTCCTGCCGTTTGGTCAGCACGAGGTTCCGGATCAGCTCGGGCGCAAAGATGCGCGCCACCTCGGCGGAGGTTTCGAACCTGTCGATGGCGTCGCCCCAGTTCGACGGGATCTGGGGCAGATCCGCCTCGTAAGCGTTGCCCGTGATCGGGGCGGGCGGCGCGATGGCGTCCTCGATCCCGTTGAGCGCCGCGCCGAGGATCGCCGCGACGGTCAGATACGGATTGACGTCACCGCCCGCGACCCGGTGTTCGATCCGCCGCGACACGGGACTGCCACTGGGAATACGGATCGCCGCGGTGCGGTTCTCATAGGCCCAGCTGATCCCGGTGGGCGCATGGGCGCCCGGCACCATCCGGTCATAGCTGTTGTCGTGTGGCGCGAAGATCAGCGTGCTGCCGGACATCGCCGCAAGACAGCCCCCGACTGCATGGCGCAGCGTGTCGTTGCCGGTTTCGGAACCATCGTCGAACACGTTTTGCCCTTCGGAATCCAGGACCGAGAAATGCATGTGCAATCCGGAGCCAGAGTAGTCCTCGTAGGGTTTGGCCATGAAGCTGGCGGCAAAGCCGTGGCGGCGGGCCAAGCCCTTGACCAACATCTTGAACAGCCATGCGTCGTCCGCTGCGCGTAGGGCATCGTTCTGATGCATGAGGTTGATTTCGAACTGGCCGAGACCGGCTTCCGATATGGCGGTGTCGGCGGGAATGTCCATCTCCTCGCACGCATCGTAGAGCTCGGTGAAAAAGTTGTCGAACTGATCGAGCGCGCGCAAGCTGAGGATTTCGCCGGCCTTGCGGCGCTTGCCGCTGCGCGGCGATGGCGGCACCTGAAGATGCCGACCGCTATCGTCGATGAGGAAGAACTCAAGTTCCACCGCGACCACCGGCGTCAGGCCGCGGGCCTTGTAGCGTCGCACCACCGCATCCAGCGCGTGGCGCGGATCGCCGGCGAAAGGTTTGCCGTCTTCGTGGAACATCCATATCGGCAGCAGCGCGCTTGGCGTGTCCAGCCAAGGCATCGGCATGAAGCCGCGTTCGGTGGGAAGCAGGACGCCGTCGCGATCACCGCTTTCCAGAACCAGCGGGCTGTCATCGATATCCTCACCCCAAATGTCGAGATTGAGCACCGACATCGGAAACCGCGTGCCGTCGTCGATCGCCTTGTCGGCGAACCGGACAGGCACCCGCTTGCCGCGCGGCTGACCATTGAGATCTGCTGCTGCAAGCCGGAGCGAGCGCACCTGTGGATTCTTCCGCAGCCAGTTTTTCATGTTCATCTTGCTTGCGCCGTACCTGCTCATGGAATTTGATCAAATTCCTACTACCGGATCGGATTGAAGCGCAAGCCTATTTTGGAACGGTTTTCCGACGGAAGGTGGCGGTTGAGGCGTTTGTTGATCAAACCGAACGTGCCGACGATCGCCAGGGTGAACAGGATGAAGTATCCGGCCAGGATGGGGTAGGGGACGAAGGGATTGAAGGTCTTGTCGGCGAAATAGCTGGCATAGTAGAGCGCGTCGCCGCGCTGCTGCCAGGCGGGAAAGCCCGAGAAGAAAACCAGTGTCGTGGCGTGAAACAGAAAGATCGCCTCGTTCGTGTAGGCGGGCCAAGCCAGGCGCAGCATGGTCGGCCAGATGATCCGGCGGAACCGCGACCAGCCCGACATGCCATAGGCGTCCGCCGCCTCGATATCGCCCTTCGGAATCGATCGTAGCGCACCATAGAAAATCTCGCCGCTATAGGCCGCGGTGTTGAAGAACAGCACGATGAGGGCGCCGAGCCAGGCGGCGGTGAACGGGTCGAAAAAGGAGTTCACATTCTTCAGGCTGAGGAAAAGGAAATAGGCGAAGAAGAACTGGATGAAGAGTGGCGAGCCCCGGAACACGAAGATGAACCATTCCGCCGGTTTGCGCGCCCAGGGGTTGGCCGACCCTTTCGCCACTGCCAGCGCGGTCGCGAGAAAGAAGCCGGTGAACAAGGCCATTACCCCGAAGTAGACGTTCCAGATCATGCCCGATCCGATCAACGTCACTTGTTCGCACAGGGTGAAACCGTCGCGCGGCAGAAGCCGTTCGCCGATTCCGATCGACCTCAGCGCATAGTCATGGATGGTCTGCAGGCACTCCGACATCAGGCTGCCGCCCGTCTCTGGGCTTCCCCGCCCGACGTCGCCTGGCCATGGGTCAGCTTCTGCATGAGCCGCTCGAGCACGATTTCGGAGACGCGCGTGAAGGCGAGGTAGAAGATCAGCAGGAACAGGAAGTACCACATCCGCCAGTCACCATGCGGATAATCGGTGAAGCGCGAGGTCTTGGTGCCGCCCAGTTCGCGCGCCCAATAGACGATGTCCTCGATCCCGAGCAGGAACAGCAGCGGCGTCGCCTTGATCAGCACCATCCAGAGATTGGACAGGCCGGGGAGGGCATAGACCCACATCTGTGGCACCAGAATGCGCCAGAAGGTCTGGCGTTGGCTCATTCCATAGGCTTCAGCGGTTTCGAGTTGGGCGCGCGGCACGGCGCGCATCCCGCCGAAGAGCACGTTGGCCGCGAAGGCGCCGAACACGATGGCGAAGGTCACCACCGCCAGCAGGAAGCCATAGGTTTCGTGCATCCATTGCGGCGCGGTGCTTAGCGGCAGTTTCGCCGCCGTGCAGACGACGAAGTCCGAGCCTTGGCGGATGGGCTGGTCCCAATCGGGGCACAGTACCTTGTGGCGCATGTATTCGAAGGCCTGGTCGAGGGCGATGACGAAAAAGAGGAAAAACGCGATGTCGGGCACGCCGCGCACAATGGCGATATACGTCTTGCCGAACCAGCGCAGCGGCGCAAAACGGGCGCGCGCGGCCATCGCACCCAGGAAGCCGAACCCCAAAGCCACAGGCGCGGTGATCGCAAGAAGCAGCAGCACCTTGAGGAAGGCCACGTAGAAGGACATGTGGACGCCGGTCGTGAGGTAGCAGGAAAACCAGCGGAAGGTTCCCAGCGTGTCAGGATCGGAGCAGTAGGAAAACATGTGTCCGGATGCGCCCGCTCATCTGCCACCATGTGTGGCGCCGCAGTTGCGAACAGGCCCGCCACGGGGGCGGGCCTGCGGTGATCACTGTCAGTAGGTGGTGGTGTCTTCGCCGAACCACTTCTTGAGCATGGTGTTCAGCGACCCGTCGGCCTTCATCTCGGTGATGATCGCGTCGAACCGGTCGCGCAGCTCGCCGTCGCTTTCGCGCAGGCCCATGCCGATGCCGCCGCCCAGCGGAACAGGCTCGCCCACGAACATCAGCTCGCCGCTGGATTCCTCGACCAGCGGCACGAGGAAGTCATAGTCCGCCAGAACCGCATCGGCCTCGCCGTTGCGCACGGCGGCGATCGTTTCTTCGGGTGTCGCGAACTCGACCAGGGTGGCGCCGCTCTCGGCGACATGGCCGGCCTGGATCGTCGCGGTCTGCGCTGCGACGACGCCGTTGAGCACGTCCACGCCGTCAGAAGCCGCGACATAGGCAGAGGCAGTGGGCGGGAAGTAGTTTTGCGTGAAGTCAATCACCTGGTCGCGTTCGTCGGTGATGCTCATCCCGGCCATGATGGTGTCGTAGTTGCCGGACACGAGGTTTGGAATGATCGAGTCCCAATCATTCTTCACCCATTCGCAGGTCAACTCGGCACGCTTGCACAGCTCATCACCCAACTCGCGCTCGAAGCCGTCGACCTCGCCCGCGTCGTTGATGAAGTTGTACGGAGGATACGCGCCCTCGGTGCCCATTCGGATGGTCTGGCCTTGGGCAAAGGCCATGCCGGCGGCCAGCGCGAGTGCGGCGGTGCCCATAATCAGTGATTTCATGAAGAGATCTCCCTTGGTTTTTTTGTTTACGCAGCGTGGGTTGCCGAAAGAAACCCGCGCAGGCGTTCGGATTTGGGCGCACCGAAGAGCGTGTCTGGCGGCCCTTGTTCTTCGATCAGACCCTGGTGCAGGAACACCACATGGTCGGACACGTCATGCGACAATTTCATGTCGTGCGTCACGATCAGCATCGTGCGGCCTTCCGCCGCCAGGTCCTTGATGACCCGGACGACTTCCTGTTCCAGTTCCGGGTCCAGCGCCGAGGTCGGTTCATCGAACAGTAGCGCTTCGGGTTCCATGCACAGCGCGCGCGCGATCGCGGCCCGCTGCTGTTGCCCGCCGGAGAGTTGCGCCGGGTAGGCATCGCACTTGTCGCCGATGCCGACCTTGTCCAGATAAGCCCGCGCGGCGCTTTCGACTTCGCCGCGATCGCGGCCCAACACCGTCACGGGCGCTTCCATCACGTTCTGCAGGATGGTCATGTGCGCCCAAAGGTTGAACTGCTGAAACACCATCGACAGGTTGGTACGGATGCGCAGAACCTGCTTGGCGTCGGCGGGGCGCCGATTGTGGCCCTCGCCCTTCCACTTGACCGGCTCACCCTTGAAGAGGATCTCGCCTTGCTGGCTGTCCTCCAGCAGGTTGGCGCAGCGCAGCAGGGTCGACTTGCCGGAGCCCGAAGACCCGATCAGCGACACCACGTCGCCCCGGCTGGCATGGATGTCGACTCCCTTCAGCACCTCGAGCTGTCCATAGCTCTTGTGCAGGTTGCTGATCTCGATGACGGCGGTGGAGTCTGACAAGATGTATCCGCGGGTCTGTTACGCTTCAGTGCGGTAATAGGAATGAAAAATCTGCGCATTGCAACTTGCAAAACGGCCGAATGGCGGCCGAAACCTGCGAATTGACCACACGGAAGCCTGTTTTGGTCAGGGAGACGGCGGGGTCGGAATGCCGAGGTATGCCGCCGCGGGGATATCGACCAGTCCCCGCAGGTGCAGAAGGTCGCGCGTTTCGGGAGCGAGGTCCACAATCGCGGAGCGCACCGCCGCGGCGATCGGCGACGGGTTCCGTCCAGCCGCCGTGATGTAAGGTAGTCCGGGGGTGGGATCGGTCTGGTCGACCACCCTCAGGCGTCGCGCCACCGGGTCATGTTCGCACAAAAGCGCCCAAGTCAGGGCGTCGATTCCGGCGAGGTCGGCGGCTCCCTCGGCCACCGTGTCCACCGAGGCCGCGTGTGCGCCGGTCTGGACGAGGCGCGAGAACCGCACGCCGCGCCGTGTCAGGTATGTTATCGGCCCGGCCCATCCGGATTGTGAAAGCGCCTCGTTATAGGCGAAGACGCCGCCGTCGAAGGCGTCCACCGTGTCGCCCGACGCGTCCGCATTGGCCACGAGAACCGAACGGTAGTAGCCGGGCGGGCATCCCTGCAGGTCGTAGTCCGGCGTGCCGACCAGCGTGACATGACCGTGCAGGGAGGTGCGGAACGGCATCCCGCAGGTCTGCGCCAGCAACAGGTCCGGATCGCGCCAGACCGACCACGGATCGCTGTGCCGGCTCAGTTTCTCGGGCCCATCCCCACAACCCGCGCGGATCAGGCTCCAAAGAGTATCGTTGGCTCTGCGCAGCGGCGGCATGTCGTACATGCCCAACCAGGCGATCACGCGTTGGCGGCTTTCTGACGCGCCATTGCGCTGTCCACGTCGCTGACGCCGAGCAGGTTCGCAACCAGCCGCAGCAGGGCGTCCTCCTCCTGAGCGCGTGCACCATCCGCAAGGACCACCGTCCAGAGCGATTGCACGACCGACACGCGTTCCTCGTAGGGGACCGCGTCCTTGATCGCGCGGGTAAACCGCACCGTGTCCGGCGCCTCACCTTCAAGCGTTTCGGCCTGGCCGCGCAGTTCCGCGGCCTCGAAAGGAGACAACCCGTAGCGGGCCGAAATGATGCGATCGATGCGCGCGATCTCGGCGGGCGCATAGTCGTTGTCAGACCGCGCGATACGCACCAGCAACGCGGTCAGCGCAAGACGGGCGTCCTCATCGGGCAGCGGGGTGGGGTTCGGCTCTGTCAGCCGGCGGAGAAAATCACCAAACATATTTGTCAGTATAATCCTCCTCGCGGGGGAGGCCAATCAGGAAACCTGCCTGCGCGCTTCGATGGCGCGTTCGCGGGCGGCCTTGCTTTCGATGAAGCTGAGCCCCATGGCCTTGCGAGCGCTTTCCAGCACCCGCAGTTCGGCTTCCTTCGGTTCGCCATCTGCCAGCACCACTTCCCAAAGGGCATCCAGCGCCGCGAGCCGCTCGGACAGGCCGGTCGTTTCGCGGATCAGCTTGGCGAAGGTGTCTGTTTCGGGCGCGGCGTCGTGCAGCTTTTCGCAGGTTGCGCGGATCTTCGCCGCCTCGATGGCATTGTGCTGGAACAGCCGCGCCAGGATACGGTCGATCAGGCTGATTTCCTCGACCACATAGTCCTGGTCCGACTTCGCGACGCGCACCAGAAGCGCCCCCAGGGCCAGTTCGGCATCCGGGTCGGGCAGTTCTTCCGTGTTGTTGGCGCGGAATGCCGCGAAAAGCTTGTTCAACATGGAAAAAGACTAACCCACATATGGGGTTTCGCCAAGCTGTTCCTACCCGTCATAGCCTTCTATGATCACCAGATCGCCGGTCGAGACCGGGTCCCGCAGGGCCTTGGCGTCCTGGTAGCCGACACTGTCATAACACGCGCGCGCGGCCTCGAAGCTGTCGAATTCGATCACCACGGTGCGCGCCCGCGCCTGGCCTTCGCGCACCTCGCGTGGGCCACCCCGCACGAGGAACCGCGCACCGTATTCGGCGAAGGGCGCGGCATTGGCCGCGATATAGTCCTTGTACCGTTCCATGTCGTCAATATCCACATGCGCGACCCAGTAGCCTTTGGCCATTGTTCCCTCCCGTTCCGTGGTTTGGCGTACAGACTGGAACAGACCGGCCCCACAGGCAATCTCGTTGAATCCGAAGGGGCGCAGTGCCCCCGCAGACGTTGGGTCAGACCAGCCGCGACGTTTCCTTGGCCGCGCGCACGAAATCGGCAAACAGCGGATGCGGCGCGAAGGGCTTGGATTTGAGCTCGGGATGGAACTGCACGCCAATGAACCATGGATGCTCGGTCCATTCCACGATTTCTGGCAGGCGACCATCAGGGGACATGCCCGAAAACCGCAGACCGACCTCCTCGAGCTTTTCGCGGTATTTGATGTCCACTTCATACCGGTGGCGATGACGTTCTTCGATATGCGGCGCGCCATAGACCTCGGCCACGCGCGAGCCCGGCGCCAGCGTGGCGTCATAGGCGCCCAGGCGCATCGTGCCGCCCTTGTCATCGCCCAGCTTGCGTTCGACCGTATGATTGCCGCGCACCCATTCCTTGAGGTGATAGACGACCGGTTCGAACCGCTTCTTGCCGGCCTCGTGGTCGAACTCCTCCGACCCGGCTGTCTTCAGCCCGGCCACGTTTCGGGCGGCCTCGATCACTGCCATCTGCATGCCGAGGCAGATGCCGAGATAGGGCACGTTGTGTTCCCGCGCGAACTGCGCCGCCTTGATCTTGCCCTCGGTGCCGCGTTCGCCGAATCCGCCGGGTACGAGGATCGCGTGGAAGCCTTCGAGATAGGGCGCGGGATCCTCGGTATCGAATATTTCGGCATCGACCCATTCGATGCTGACCTTGACGCGATTGGCCATGCCGCCGTGGGTAAGAGCCTCGGCGATCGACTTGTACGCATCCTCGAGCTGGGTGTATTTGCCCACGATGGCCACCTTGACCTCGCCCTCGGGGTTGTAGATGCGGTCGGCCACGTCTTCCCAGCGTTCGAGATTCGGTTTCGGCGCAGGTGTGATCTGGAACGCGTCCAGCACCGCTTGATCGAGACCCTCGCGGTGATAGGCGAGGGGAGCTTCGTAGATCGACTTGAGATCCTGTGCCGCGATCACCGCGTCCGGGCGCACGTTGCAGAACAGGGCCAGCTTCTCGCGTTCCTTTTCGGGAATCGGTCCCTCGCTGCGGCAGACAAGAATGTCGGGCGCGATGCCGATGCTGCGCAGTTCCTTGACACTGTGCTGTGTCGGCTTGGTCTTGAGTTCGCCGCTCGCCTTGATGAAGGGCAGGAGAGTCAGGTGCATGAAGATGCACTGTCCGCGCGGTTTTTCCTGGCTGAACTGGCGGATCGCCTCGAAGAAGGGGAGGCCCTCGATGTCGCCGACCGTGCCTCCGATCTCGCAGAGCATGAAATCGACCTCGTCCTCGCCGATCGAAATGAAGTCCTTGATCTCGTTGGTGACGTGGGGGATCACCTGGATCGTCTTGCCGAGGTAGTCACCGCGCCGTTCCTTTTCGAGCACATTGGAATAGATGCGCCCCGAGCTGACGCTGTCGGTGCTGCGCGCCGCGACACCGGTGAAGCGTTCATAGTGGCCGAGGTCGAGGTCGGTTTCGGCGCCATCGTCGGTCACGAAGACCTCGCCATGCTCGAAAGGCGACATGGTTCCTGGGTCGACATTCAGGTACGGGTCAAGCTTGCGCAGGCGGACCGAAAAGCCGCGCGCCTGCAACAGCGCTCCGAGCGCCGCCGAGGCCAGCCCCTTGCCGAGAGAGGAGACAACGCCACCGGTGATGAAAATGAAACGTGCCATGCTGTCGGCTGCCCCCGTGAGTGTCGAAATTTCAGTGCCGGACCGGTTTGAAAAACCGGAGCATCACGGGATTTCTCCCTTATAGGATTCGCGCTTCAAGCGCAAGGGAACCGCAAGATGCTGTTGCGATTCCGTTCCGGTCTTCAAGGTCTTGTAGACGTGCCTTGGTGTCAGTCCGCGCGCGGTACCAGCGGGGCGGTGTCGCCGTCAGCCGGCGGCAGCAGGTCCTCGCCCGTGGGCAACGCCGGAACGGTTTCTTCAACCTCGGGAGCCGAACCGCCAAGCCGGTCGAGCACCGATGTGCCCGACGCTTTCTGTGCCGCGAGAATGGTCAGGGTGATCGACGTGCAGATGAACGCAATCGCCAGCAGCCATGTCACCTTTCCGAGCGCCGTGGCCGCCGCGCGCCCGCTCATCGCGCCGCCGCCGCCGCCCATGCCGAGCCCGCCGCCTTCGGAGCGCTGCAACAGCACGACCCCGATCAGGCCAAGAGCCAGGAGGAGGTGGACGATCAGAATGACATTTTCCATGGAGACCTTCGGCGTGCAGCGTGAGCGGTGGCGATATCGCGCGGTATGTAGGGAAGATTGCCGATGGGAGCAAGGGACGATCTGGGGGCTGGACAAAACCCGCCGCGCGGGCGCAGAGTTTCGACATGCCGCATGATCACGACCCCGACCATCCGCACACGCTCCTGCCGCCGGAACCGGCGCTCAGGGTCAAGGCGCTTGAAACCATCCTGACCCGCAAGGGTCTGGTTGACCCGGCCGCGCTCGACGAGATCATCGACACCTATCAGAATCGCATCGGGCCGCAGAACGGCGCGGACGTGGTGGCGCGCGCCTGGAGCGATCCGAGCTTTCGCAAGGCGCTGTTGGAGGATGCCACGACGGTCGTGGCCGATCTTGGCTACTACGGGCGGCAGGGCGAACACATCGTCGTCGTCGAGAATACGCCCGAGCGTCACAACATGGTCGTCTGTACTCTGTGCAGCTGCTACCCGTGGCCTCTGCTCGGCATTCCGCCGGGCTGGTACAAGTCCGATGCTTACCGCGCCCGTGCCGTGCGCGAACCGCGCAAGGTTCTGGCGGAGTTCGGCGTCGCGTTGTCCTCCGACACCGCGGTGAGGGTATGGGATTCAACGGCGGAAGTGCGGTATCTGGTCCTTCCGATGCGTCCCGCGGGAACGGACGGGCTCGACCGCGCGGCGCTCGCCGCTTTGGTCACCCGCGACAGCATGATCGGCACCGGATTGCCGCAATCCCCGTCATGACGCGGGTCCACGACATGGGCGGTCGGTTCGGTGACGGTGCTGTGCTGCCGGAACCGCAGGGTATCCCGGACATGGGTCCGGAATGGCAGGCGCGCGCGCTCGCGATCACGCTGGCAACCGGCGCTCTGGGAGAATGGAACATCGACATATCCCGCCACGCGCGGGAGCGCCTGTCGCCCAAGGATTACACTCGGTTCACGTATTACGAGAAATGGGTGGCCGCGCTTGCCGATCTGTTGGTCGAGACCGGCCTGCTGACACGCGATGATCTGCAGAGCGGCGGTGATCTTGCGCCGGAACCGCTCGTCGAAAGGGCGCTGCGCCATCCCAAGGTGGCCGAGGTTCTGGCAAAGGGCGCCCCAGCGGATCGTGTGGGCGGGCCGACCGAACGCTTTGCCGTCGGGCAGGCGGTGCGCACGCGGCGCCCTGCCGGCAATCGCCTTTGTCCTGGCGGCCACACGCGTTTGCCGACCTACGCGTCCGGCGCGCGCGGTACGATCTTGCGGCTGCACGGCACCCACGTCCTGCCCGACAGCAGCGCGCATCGGCTGGGTGACGCGCCGGAGCCGCTCTATGCCGTGGCCTTTCCAGCGCGCCAGCTCTGGGCGTTTCCCGAACATCCGGACGACGAGGTAATTCTGGACCTCTGGCAATCCTACCTCGAGCCCGCATGAGCCGACCGACCGAACCCGCATTCAGCGAGCCTTGGCATGCGCAGCTTTTCGCGCTGACCGTTCATCTGAACGAGTCGGGCCACTTCGACTGGCCCGATTGGGCGGCCCGTTTCTCGGCGACGCTGGCGCGGCATGGGCTGACGCGTGATCTCGATGGTGGCGATGACTACTTTGTCGCCTGGCTTGAAACGCTCGAAGAGCTGTTGGCCGAGCAAGGCGCGGCCAATCCGGGTGAGGCGGCGCATATGCGCAACGCTTGGGAAGCGGCCTATCTCGCGACCCCGCACGGCCAACCGGTCCGCCTGTCGGACGCACAGCCTCACACTCCAGATTGAGGTTTCGCTGCCATCGCGGCCCGGCTATACCGTCGCGGGTTTCATCGAGAACTGGAAGGACTTGAAATGGCCAATGTCGTCGTGGTCGGCGCCCAGTGGGGCGACGAGGGAAAAGGCAAGATCGTGGATTGGCTCAGTGAGCGCGCCGACGTGATTGCCCGGTTTCAGGGCGGCCACAACGCCGGTCACACGCTGGTCATCGACGGAACCGTCTACAAGTTGCACGCTCTGCCCTCGGGCGTCGTGCGCGGCGGCAAGCTGAGCGTGATCGGCAACGGCGTGGTTCTCGATCCGTGGCATCTCCTCAAGGAAATCGAAACGATCCGCGCGCAGGGTGTGACGATCACGCCCGACACGCTGATGATCGCCGAAAACACCCCATTGATCCTGCCGTTCCACGGAGAGCTCGACCGGGCGCGCGAGGCGCAGAACTCGGTCGCCAAGATCGGAACCACCGGGCGCGGGATCGGTCCGTGCTACGAGGACAAGGTCGGTCGCCGAGTAATCCGGGTTGCGGATCTCGCCGACGATGCGACATTGCAGCTGCGGGTCGACCGCGCGTTGGTCCATCACGATGCGCTGCGCCGCGGACTGGGGCTTGACCCGATCGACCGTGACGCGCTGCTTGATCAGCTGCGGGAAATAGCGCCGCGGATCCTGGAATACGCGGCGCCGGTCTGGAAGGTGCTGAACGAAAAGCGCAAGGCCGGCAAGCGTATCCTGTTCGAGGGTGCACAGGGCGCGCTCCTGGATATCGACTTTGGCACATATCCCTTCGTGACCAGTTCCAACGTGATCGCCGGTCAGGCCGCCACGGGCACCGGCATCGGTCCCGGATCGATCGATTTCGTGCTTGGAATCGTCAAGGCCTATACAACGCGGGTGGGCGAGGGACCTTTCCCCAGCGAATTGCACGATGCCGATGGGCAACGGCTGGGCGAACGTGGTCATGAATTCGGAACCACGACCGGTCGAAAGCGGCGCTGTGGCTGGTTTGACGCTTGCCTCGTGCGCCAGACCTGCGCCACCAGCGGCGTGAACGGCATCTCACTGACCAAGCTGGATGTTCTGGACGGGTTCGAAACTCTCAAGATCTGCGTCGGCTATGAACTCGACGGAGTGCGGCTTGACTATCTGCCGACGGCGGCGGATCAGCAGGTGCGTTGCACGCCGATCTACGAGGAAATGCCCGGCTGGTCCGAAAGCACCGAGGGCGCGCGCAGCTGGGCCGATCTTCCGGCGGCGGCGATCAAGTATGTCCGCCGGGTCGAGGAGTTGATCGAGTGCCCGGTCGCGCTACTTTCAACTTCGCCAGAGCGTGAGGACACGATCCTCGTCACCGACCCATTCGCGGATTGACATGACGACACCTTCGAAACCCGGTCTCAGCTACAAGGCCCGCCGCCGATGGTCCCTGGTCATCCTGCTGGTGGGCCTGCCACTTTACATCGTCGCCGCGGTCACGATCATGAACATGATCGACCGCCCGCCCATCCTTGTCGAGTTCTTGGTTTATATCGGCCTCGGCATTCTGTGGGCGTTGCCGTTCAAGTTCGTTTTTCGCGGGATCGGCCAGGCCGATCCGGACGCCAAGGACGGCTGACTCTCTCCATTTTTTCGATGGCATTTGTCTTGAATGCATTCTGCCTTCACGCATGTGATTCGCGTTTTTCGGGTTAGATTTCCCCGGCAGTAAATTGATTTTAAAAAATTTTCCGCGCAGTTTCGTAATTCTGTGCTGCAAGGCCCTTCGTCGGAATGTCGCATTTTTGCCTAAGTTTTGGGCGTGGTTCCCCGAAAACCCGAGATTCCCGAAGAGTCCCATTACAACCAACCTATAGTTGAACCTGGCAGGCATAATTGACGACTCGCGCTGCGGTTCATGGGTACGGACCTGCCACAAGGGACCTGCCTGCCCCGTGCCCCGGCCGAGACTTCAAGGCGGGAGCGACAGGAGGTACTCCAGAATGACGACAAAACTGATAATAGGTCTCGACGGGCTCAGTTCCGGGGAGAGAGCGTTGGACTACGGTTGCAACCTTGCCCGCCTGATCGGGGATTGCGAACTGGTGGTGGTCTACATCATCGAGTGGTCGCCCTATTCTTTCCAGACCCCGGAAGAGAACGCCGAGCGCCACAAGCGCCGCGAAGAAGAGATTTCGACGGCAAAGGAACGCATCGTGGCTCCCGCGGTCGAACGGATTTCCAGTGGTGGACTGTCCGCGACAGGCGTGGTGCGTCACGGCAACGTGGCCGATGCGCTGATTGCGATCGCAAAAGAGCAGAAGGCCGATCAGATCATCGTCGCCCGATCACGCGAGCGCAGCCTGTCCAAGCGCATTTTCGGCGGCTCGACGGCCAACCTGGTCATGGAAGCCTCCCTCCCCGTGACCGTCGTCGGATAAAGGAGCACGCAATGAAAAACCCTATTCGAACCGGACTTCTAGCCCTTCCTCTCGTGGGCTCGCTCTCCGCACCTGCCATTGCGCAGGAGGCGATGAGCCTCGATGACAAGGTCAACGAGGCCTTCGCCAACGCCACGGGCCCGTTCGTGAACCTGATCTTCGCGCCGTTCCCGGGCACCGATTTTCCTTGGATCGTCATGTGGCTGGTGGTCGCGGCAACGGTGTTCACGCTGTATTTCGCTTTCGTGCAGTTCCGTTTCTTCGGGCACGCTATCGCACTGGTCAAGGGCGACTACTCCGACCCGAACGATGCAGGCGAAGTCAGCCATTTCCAGGCACTTGCGACGGCGCTCTCGGGAACCGTCGGCCTCGGTAATATCGCAGGTGTTGCCGTTGCGGTCGGGATCGGTGGGCCGGGCGCGACCTTCTGGATGATCCTTGCCGGTCTGCTCGGAATGGCGTCCAAGTTCACCGAATGTACGCTCGGCGTGAAGTATCGCAACGAGTATCCGGACGGCACCGTGTCCGGGGGTCCCATGTATTACATGTCCAAGGGGTTTGGAGAGTTGGGCCTGCCTGGTGGCAAGATACTCGCCATTCTGTTCTCGATCTTCTGTATCCTTGGTGCCCTTGGCGGTGGAAACATGTTCCAGGCCAACCAGGCGCATGCACAGATTTCCGGTATCGTGGGGGATTATCCTGGTTGGATCACCGGCCTCGTGTTCGCAGGCGTGGTCTTCATGGTGATTGTCGGCGGTGTGAAATCCATCGCCCGCGTGACTGAAAAGATCGTTCCGTTCATGGGAATTTTGTATGTCGGTGCGGCCCTGATCATCATTCTTGTCAACTATGACAAGATTGGTTGGGCGTTCGGCCAGATTTTCCAAGGCGCGTTCACCGGTCTTGGCGTGGCGGGCGGTATGGTCGGGGCCCTGATCCAGGGGTTCAAGCGGGCCGCGTTCTCCAACGAAGCCGGCGTCGGTTCCGCGGCGATTGCGCACTCTGCCGTTCGCACCAAGGAACCGATCACGGAGGGGTTCGTCTCCCTGCTCGAGCCCCTGATCGACACTGTCGTGATCTGCACGATGACCGCGCTCGTCATTACCATTTCGGGTCAGCTGATCATCGATCCTGCGACCGGGCTCTACGTGCTTGACGGCAACCAGATCTCGACCGTGGACGGCAACAGCGGCGTCGCTCTCACCTCGGCGGCATTTGGATCGGCCATCGGCTGGTTCCCCTATGTGCTGGCGCTTGCGGTCGTCCTGTTCGCCTTTTCGACGATGATCTCTTGGTCCTATTATGGTCTGAAGGCGTGGACTTATCTGTTCGGCGAAGGCAAGACGACCGAGCTGGTGTTCAAGTTGATCTTCTGCGTCTTTATCGTGATCGGAGCGGCAGCGAGCCTCGGGCCGGTCATCGATTTCTCGGACGCTGCGATCTTCGCGATGGCGGTGGTCAATATCTTCGCGCTTTATTTCCTGATGAAGGTCGTTCGCAAGGAATTGGCCTCCTACAGCGCCCGCCTGGCATCTGGCGAAATCAGGAAGTTCGTCTCCTGAGTGCACCGCAGGTCTTCGATGCCAAAGGAAACATGCGGCGGCCCGTTCTGGGCCGCCGCTTTCGTTTCCAACTCCGGGTCAGCTCCAACCTGCCGAGTGGTGGTCCGGTCGGAAGCCTATTTCTCCGGAGGCCGTGAACCGTCCGCCGCCGGTTTTTTCGATCTTGCCGTCGCGCAGCAGCAGCCCGAAGGACCGCAAGCTGTCCTCGCGATTGAATCCGATCGCATCGACCTGACGCACCTTGTTCATCAGTTGCGGTCGAGAAAACTGTGCACGCCCTTCGACGAAGACCAGATACGCGGCCGCTGCTTCAAGAAGGTCAGGCAAGGCTTCGGCCTTCATTTCGGATGCGAATTCCGCAAATCCACTGTGGTCGGCTTGCATCTCGCCGTCTGGTTCCGCGTCCGTGCTGATGCGTCGCGGTCTCACGGGGCCTTGTTTGGCAGCGGCGGCATCGGTATCGACGCGTTGATCGGGTGACAGCTTCAACGGCGCTGGGCGCAGTTCCGTATTCGGTCGCTCCATGCTCTTCCCGCTAACAACAGGGCGTCGCGGGCGCACGACATCTGCCAGGTCGGAGCGATACACTGCTTCCTCGCAATCGTCCGGCAGACCGTCTTTGATGTCCGAATTGGCCGCGGCCACGGCCCCCCGGAGATGATCGTAGGTTGTGCGCGCATCGGTCGCTTCAGGGGTGTCCATCTCGCGTTCGACCGCTGCCATCAGCCGGGAGACGTCGTCCTCATCGCTTTCGAACTCGCCGTCGCGCGGCGTTGGGGAGCCCTCGGCCGAAGCCTGGGCAACTGCCGCTGAGTCATCATCCGAACGGTCTGCAGAACTCTCTTCGTCTGAAGCACATGCTTCGTCGGCAGCGACACTTGGTGCTTCGAGCGTCGAAGTGCTCTCCGCACCAAAACATGTATCCGGGGTCGGCTGGGTCGCGGCCTCCAGGTCTTCAAGCTGTCCTGTTGCGACGGCAGCCTCGAAATCCGCGCGCTTGACCTTTATCACGTTTGGTTGGTGGAATGCAGTTTCCAGGTTGGCGTTTGAGCCAACTTCGGTTTCCTCGTTGCCGGCGTTCTCAGAGTTTGGATCTTCATCCGGGTCGCCGATCTGCACGGCGTGCTCTGCTTCGTCTGTGGCGTCGGCATCATCGCCTACGGCGTGATCATCCTCGAATTCGGCATCGGGGTTGTCTGAGGATTCCACCTTTACATCCGCTTCTGGATCGCCCTCCGCTTTGTTGGGGCAGTTGTCTTCCATGTGCTGCGGTGCGTCTTCAGCATCTGTGCCATGCGGACTGGCGGCCTCGTCGACTGCTTCTTCGGACGGCTGCAGTTGTCCGCTCGCCGCGGTTTGTGGCAGGGCTTCTTCCTCGGCAACGCACTGCAGGTCCTCCGTCTTCGCGAAAGCTGCGATAGGTGACGCGTCGCCATCTTCTGGCGCATCTGTGTCCGGGACATTCAGGAGGGCATCAAGACGGTCCAATGCTTGCTGGAGTTCATCTTCTTCGTCCGGACCAGACGACTCGCCCACAAAAGCCTCTACAAGCTCGCTCGGTATCGGATCGTGTTGTTGCGTCGGGTCATTGGGCTGGTGTCCCGTCGCGACGAATTTGTCTCCCTCCTCCGGCACCACAGCGTCGAGTGACTTTTCCTTAATCCAAGGTCCCGCAGACTCCGAGATGTCTTGTGACGCGGCCAGCGCGACTTCGGAATACGCTTCAAGAGGCGCGGATTCAGCGGGCGTTGAAGGCTCCCCTTCCTGCGACACGCCGTCTTCCGGTTCACGGCAAGTCTCGGTGCCACGATGGTTTGAGTCGTCGTCTGGCGAGGTGGATGCTCCAGACAGAACCTCAGTCATGTCTTCGGCCGCGGAGTCGATGATGTCCTGCTCCACCAGTTTCGACTGGGCGCCGCGCTGAAATGGTCCGCCGGATACCACAGCACGGATACGCTGCAGTTTGGCCGCGATACTTTCACCGTCACGTCCGGTCGTCTCGACCAGTTCTGCTTCGAAGATCGGCACCGAGTCGTCCACGGTGCCGGTGATCGCGGCGTGAAGCGAACAACCAGCGGACACGTCAGGCAGAACCGACTCGCATTCCTCGTCGGTTTCGGTGTCCTGGAAAGGGTTTAGCGGAACAGGTGATGCGCCCTTCGAGGACGCCACGTCCTCCTGATCGTCCTTCGGAGGTGGGGCCGCTGGCCTAGCGGCGGTTTCCATGTCCGGGTCATCCGGCGCGCCGCTCTTTTCAGCTTGCTTGCTATCGGGACCCGCGGCGGTCAAGGCTTTTGCCTCTGGACTGGTTGGATCGGCACGCAGCACATAACCGCCGCTGTCCTCCTGTCGTGCCTCGACCCGGCGCGAAATCTCGCGCTGTGCGATACGGGCAAGCATCTCGGTATCCGGCGCGGGCGGTTCGGCACCGAAATACCGGTCCTCCGAGGCGAGTTCGCGGAAGTATTCCGCGATCGCCTTCATGGTGTCGAAGGAATCGTCGAACCCTTCCAACGTGCAGGAGAACGTACCGTAGGAGACCGTCAGAATCTTGTTGTTGTGAACCATCGGATGCATGTCCTCGCGGTTGTTGGGGCACCATTCACCATGCTGAGCATTTCGGAACCCGACCGATTCCTTGCATACACGGGAGCTATCGACCGTTAGATTGTGGTCTGTTTCCAAACACGCCATTAACGACGCCATGAAAAATACCAAAATTTCTTCTGACCGGCCGGTCACACTGGTCGGTGGCGGTGACCTCGGTCGTGACGATCTGGAGGACGCCCTGCGGCGTGCGCCTCTGCTCGTGGCGGCCGATGGCGGGGTCGCGCACGCGCTTGAGGCGGGTCATGTGCCGAGCGCGGTCATCGGCGATCTCGACAGTCTGCGGGAGAGTGACCGGACGCAACTACCGCAGGATCGGATCTTCAGGATCTCCGAGCAGGAAACTACGGATTTCGACAAGGCGTTGCGTCATGTCTCGGCGCCGATCGTACTGGCCGTCGGGTTTCTTGGCGGTCGACTGGACCATCAGCTCGCCGCGCTGAACGTGCTGGTAAGGTATCCTGTGCGACCGTGTATTCTGATCGGGCCGGGGGAGATCGTTTTTCACCTTCCGTCATCCCTGACGATCGACCTTGTGGACGGCGATATTGTCTCGCTGTTTCCGATGGGGCGTGTCACGGGACGGTCGGAGGGATTGGCCTGGCCCATCGACGGATTGACGCTGGACCCCACGGAACGCATCGGAACGTCGAACCGGGCGTTGGGTCAGGTGCGGATATCGACCGACGGTCCCGGTTTGCTCGCGATCCTACCGCGCGCCGCGCTGGATGCCGTCATGCGGGCGATTGAATCGTCGCGGACTTCGCCTCCCGGACAACGGCTCGGGCGATGATCTGCTCGCGAATGACGATGTAGAGACCGGCACCAATCGTGATGCAGATCCCGACGCTGGCCAAGGCGTTCGGCAGGTCTCGGAAGATCAACCACCCGATCACCGTCGCCACGGGAATCTCGAGATACTGCATCGGAGCCACCGTGGCCGAAGGTGCAAATTTGAGCGACCAGGTCATCAGCAGATGGGCCAGCGTGCCGAGGATGCCGATGGCCAGCAGCAGACCCCAATCCGATGCGGTGGGGGCCATGAAGGACAGCGAGGGCCAGCCGATCAGGTCGCCTGCGAACAGCACCGGCAACATGCCGATGGTCGCGATGACGCCGCTGATGGCCTGAAGTCCGATGGGGTCCGTCTCCTTGGCGATCTGACGCGTCACCAGCATGAAGAACGAGAATATGACAGCGACCGCAAGCGGCAGCAGAGCCGGCCATCCGACCTCGGCAAAGCTCGGCTGAACGACAAGGAGCGTGCCCAGAAAACCGACGACGCAGGCGAGCAGACGCCGCGTTCCGACCTCTTCGTCGAGAATGTACTTGCCGAGCAGAAGCATGATGAAAGGCATCACGAAGGCGATCGCCACCGCATCCGCGAGTGGCAGATACTTGAGCGCCGTGAACATCGCTCCGATCCCCGCGATGTGCAGGACGGTGCGAAGCACCACCAGCCGGAACACCCGCGCGTTCATGCGCCAGACCCGTCCAGCCATGAGCACGATCGGTATCAGGATGATCGCCTGGATGCCGAAGCGCACCAGAAGCAACTGTCCCAGCGGGACCGATTGTCCCAGGAGTTTGGCGACCGCGTCGCCCATTGGCGCCACGATGCAGAATCCCAGCATCAAGAGAACGCCCAGGACGGGCCGATCAGCATACATGCCGGTTACGTTAGCGAGGTTCGCAAATGATGCAAGCAAAGGTTGCATTGACCGAAGGTCAATCGAAAGACCCTCCGTCGCACCCTTCAGAAGGTCAGCAATTGGGCACGTTGACGGCCAGCCCGCCCAGCGAGGTTTCCTTGTATTTCTCGCTCATGTCCATGCCGGTCTGACGCATCGTTTCGATGCAGGCGTCGAGCGGGACAAGGTGTGTTCCGTCGCCGCGCAGGGCGATGCTGGCGGCGCTGACCGCCTTGATCGCGCCCATCGCGTTGCGCTCGATGCACGGCACCTGGACCAGGCCTTTGACCGGATCACAGGTCATGCCGAGGTGGTGCTCCAACGCGATTTCGGCAGCGTTTTCAACCTGCCCGGGCGTGCCGCCCATCACGGCGCAGAGCCCGGCCGCCGCCATGGCCGAGGCGCTTCCGACTTCCGCCTGGCAACCCGCCTCGGCGCCCGAAATGGATGCGTTGTACTTCACGAGGCCGCCGATCGCGGCCGCCGTCAGCAAGAAATCCTCGATGTGGGCGGTCGAGGCGCCGGGGACGTGATCGAGGTAATATCTTAGCGTAGCCGGCAGAACACCGGCAGCTCCGTTCGTCGGTGCGGTGACGACCTGGCCGCCGGCGGCGTTCTCCTCGTTCACGGCCATCGCATAAACGCTCATCCAGTCGTTGATGGTGTGCGGCGCGGTCAGGTTCATGCCGCGCTCTGCCTGAAGTGCATCGTGAATCGCCTTGGCGCGACGTTTTACCATCAACCCGCCGGGCAGGATGCCGTCGCTGTTCAGACCGCGATCGACGCAGTCGTTCATGACCTGCCAGAGCCGCTGCGTGCCCTTGTTCAGATTGGCTTCGCCACCGCGCGCGATTTCGTTGGCCCGTTTCATGGCAGCGATCGACTTGCCGCTTGCCCTTGCCATTTCGAGCATTTCAGCAGCGGATTTGAAGGGGAACGGGACGGGCGCGCCTGCATCGGTGGCCTTGCCGGCTGCAAGCTCATCTTCGGTCATCACGAAGCCTCCGCCGATCGAATAATAGATCTGCTGCAGGATGACGTCACCCTGCGCATCGGTCGCGATCAGGATCATTCCGTTGGCGTGGCCGGGAAGCGTACGGTCGTAGTCGAAAACCAGGTCGGTCGCCGGGTTGAACTTCAGATCGCCAAGACCCTCCGGACTCACCATGTGCCGTGACTTTATGTCGGCCAGGGCGCAGGCGGCCGCCTCGGCATCGTAGGTTTCGGGATGAAACCCGGCGAGACCGAGGATCGTGGCCTTGTCCGTCGCATGTCCGACCCCGGTGAAGGCGAGGCTGCCATGCAGCGACGCGCGCAGGCCCGCGAAACGGAAGGGCGAGGCGCGCATCTGGTCCAGGAACCGCGCCGCGGCGACCATTGGTCCCATCGTGTGGGAGGAGGAGGGACCGATACCCACCTTGAACATATCGAAAACGGAAAGAAACATTCAGGTTGGACTCTCTTACGGCAGGACAAGATGATCGGCGACGCGATGACGGCGGTGAATCGTATTGGGCAACGTTATGTCATGACCTGTGGTCTATGCTGTTTCGTTCCGAAACCCGAGGTCAAAAGCGACATGGCCAACAGGATTGCGAAGCCGTCGCCCGATCGGCAGGCGTTGCCAAATTCGCCTCTCGCCCCTCGGAGGCAACTGTCCTATAAGGCCCTGAACCGTACGGAGACCCGCTCATGACAGCAGAGATGTCGCCTATCGACAAGGCCAAGTTCGTCGCCGCGAAACGCGCATCCGATCTCGTCGAGACCGGGATGCGTATCGGGTTGGGAACCGGCAGCACGGCGGCATGGCTGGTGCGGTGTCTCGGAGAGAGAGTGCGCGATCAGGGACTGCGTATCCGCGCGGTGGCGACGTCGACACGGACGGCCGCTTTGGCGCGCGAGGTCGGTATCGACGTGATCGCGCTGGACGAGGCCGGATGGCTCGACCTTACAATCGACGGTGCCGACGAGTTCGATGGCGATCTCAACCTGATCAAGGGCGGGGGCGGAGCGCTGCTGCAGGAGAAGATCGTCGCCACCGCGTCCGATCGGATGGTCGTGATCGCCGATGCCGGCAAGGAAGTCGAGAAACTGGGCGCCTTTCCGTTGCCGGTCGAAGTCATTCCCTTTGGCTGGAAAGCGACTCAGAAGATGATAGAGGAAATGCTGGTGTCCATGGACGTGCTGGGGCGCAAGACCAGCCTTCGCATGGACCAGGATGCGCCTTTCGTGACGGACGAGGGCAACCGCATTCTCGACCTGCATCTCAACCGGATCGGCAACGCGCGCCAGTTGGCGCTGGCGTTGAACCAGGTGCCCGGCGTGGTCGAGAACGGGCTTTTCATCGACATTTGCGACGCGGTTGTGATCGGCCACGGCGACGGGCGGGTCGATCTGCGCGACATCAACGCGGGCACGGTCGAGCATGACCGGCTGGACCTCGGGGAAAGCGACAACCTGTTCAGTGATCTCGCCGACTGAAAGGACTGCAAATGAGTTTTGACTACGACCTGTTCGTCATCGGCGGAGGCTCTGGCGGCGTCCGCGCTGCGCGGGTGGCCGCGGGCGAGGCGGGCGCTAAGGTGGGCCTTGCCGAATCCGATAGATACGGCGGCACATGCGTGATCCGGGGCTGCGTCCCCAAGAAGCTGATGGTTTTCGCGTCGGGCTATGGCGCCATGCCGGCCGAGGCGCGTGAATACGGCTGGGACATCGCGGATGGCGCGTTCGACTGGACGGCCTTTCGCACCAAGCTGAACAAGGAACTCGACCGGCTCGAAGGGGTGTATCGCAACCTGTTGAAGAATTCGAGCGTCGATACGTTCGATGCCCGCGCGACGTTGAAGGATGCTCATACGGTCGAACTGTCCTCCGGCGAATGCTTCACCGCAAAGCATATCCTCGTTGCGACTGGAGGGCATCCGGTGCGTCCCGACATGCCAAACGCGGATCTCGGCATCGTGTCCGACGATATCTTTCACCTGCCCGACCTGCCCAAGTCTATCCTGATCATCGGTGGGGGGTATATCGCCTGCGAATTCGCCTGCATCCTGCACGGGCTCGGCGTTCAGGTCACCCAGTACTACCGGGGCGCGCAGATCCTGCGTGGTTTCGATGACGAAGCACGTGGGCTCGTGGCCGACTCGATGCGCGAGCGGGGCATAGACCTGCATCTGGGTACCAACGTTGTCGAAATGACGCGCGCCGACGCGGATCATGCGCTCAGCCACTCCGGGACCAACTCTGACGCGGCCATGGGCCCGGCGGCGCAGGACCGGGACGTGCCGACGCGCGACGATGGCGGGGCAGGCAAGGGTGGCCCTGTCTGGGTCAAGTCCACAAACGGCACCGAGCGGGTGTTTGACATGGTGCTCTTCGCCACCGGTCGCGATCCCAATGCACGGGACATGGGGCTCGAAAAGATCGGTGTCGAAATCGGGCGCCGTGGCGAGATCGTCGTGGACAAGTACAGCCAGACCGCGGTGCCCTCGATCTATGCGATCGGCGACGTGACCAACCGGGTGAACCTCACCCCTGTGGCGATCCGTGAAGGCATGGCCTTCGTGGAGACCGTGTTCAAGGGCAACCCGACGCCAGTTGACCACGAACTTGTCGCCAGCGCGATCTTCACCCAGCCCGAAATGGGGACGGTGGGCCTGAGCGAAGAAGAGGCGCGCGACCGCGAGCCGGTCGATATCTATTGCACCAGCTTCAGGCCGATGCAGTCGGCCTTCGCCGGCCACTCGGACCGCGTCTTGATGAAGCTGGTCGTGAGCAAGGCCAGCCGGAAAGTCCTGGGATGCCACATCGTAGCGCCCGATGCGGGCGAGATGATCCAGCTTGCGGGCATCGCCATCAAGATGGGGGCAACAAAGGAGGACTTCGATCGCACGGTTGCGGTTCATCCGACGATGTCCGAAGAGATCGTGACGATGAGAACCCCGATGCGCAGTGCCTGACCAATTTAGTCTTGAATATTCACGACGCGCATACAGGTAACACGACAGAGCCGCGACGCGCGGCATAGGAAGGGAAAGCAACAATATGGCGGGCAACAGCGGTGGCCCCTGGGGGGGCGGAGGCTCCTCCGGTGGAGGCGACAACGACGGAAGAAACGGCAGCGGCAACAACGGCGGTGGGCGCCGGCCCGGCGGCGACGGGCCGCAAATTCCGGAAATCGACGATCTGGTGAAGAAAGGCCAGGAGCAGCTGCGCGTCCTCATGGGCGGCCGTGGCGGCTCGGGGCAGGGCGGCGGCGGTGGCCGCGGTTCCGGCGGCGGCGGGCCGCTCTTCACCAAGGGTACGATCGGGCTTGCCGTGGTCGCCGGCGCGGTGCTCTGGGGCCTAGCCAGCTTTTATACGGTCAAGCCGGAAGAGCAGTCGGTCGAACTGTTTCTCGGCGAGTTCTACGCCATCGGACAACCAGGTCTGAACTTTGCACCCTGGCCCCTGGTCACGGCAGAGGTCATTCCGGTGACCCGCGAACAGACCGAAGACATGGGTGGCAACCGGGGCGGCAATGACGGCCTGATGCTGACCGGCGACGAGAACGTGGTCGACATCGACTACCAGGTTGTCTGGAACATCAACGATCCGGCGAAGTACCTGTTCAACCTCGCCGACCCGCGCCAGACCATTCAGGCGGTTTCGGAATCGGCCATGCGCGAGATCATCGCGCAGTCGGAACTGGCCCCGATCCTGAACCGTGACCGGGGAATCATCGGCGATCGTCTTCAGGATCTCATCCAGATCACGCTCGACAGCTATGACAGCGGCGTGAACATCATCCGCGTCAACTTCGACAAGGCCGACCCGCCCGAAAAGGTCATCGATGCGTTTCGCGACGTTCAAGCCGCCGCCCAGGAGCGGGACCGCCTGCAGAACGTGGCCGATGCCTATGCCAACCGGGTTCTGGCCGAGGCGCGCGGTGAAGCCGCGCAGCTCCTGGAAGAGGCCGAGGGCTATCGCGCTCGCGTCGTCAACGAAGCGACCGGTGAGGCCAGCCGTTTCTCGGCGGTTCTCGAAGAATACGAGAAAGCTCCGGAAGTGACGCGCAAGCGTCTCTATCTGGAAACCATGGAGCAGGTCCTGGGTGGTCTGAACAAGATCATCATCGACGAAAACTCCGGTGGCTCGGGCGTCGTGCCCTATCTTCCACTCAATGAACTGCGCCAACCAAGCTCAACTGGAGGAACGAACTGATGCGGAAAACCACATTTCTTCTTCCCATTCTGGTCATCGCAGTCGCAGCCCTGCTGTCGTCGATCTTCATCGTCGACGAGCGCGAGAAGGCCTTGGTCCTGCAGTTCGGTCGCGTCGTTGCGGTCAAGGAAGATCCGGGCCTCGCCTTCAAGATTCCGCTGATCCAGGAAGTCGTACGTTATGACGACCGGATCCTGTCGCGGGACGTCGAGCCGCTGGAAGTCACTCCTCTGGATGACCGTCGTCTTGTCGTCGACGCCTTCGCGCGCTACCGGATCAGCGACGTCAACCAGTTTCGCCAAGCGGTCGGTGTCGGCGGCATTGCCATCGCCGAAAACCGGCTGGACTCGATCCTCCGCGCCGAAACGCGGGAAGTTCTGGGTTCGGTCAGTTCCAAGGATATCCTGAGTTCCGACCGTGCGGCTCTCATGCTGCGCATCCGCAACGCGGCGATCGCCGAAGCGCGCGGACTTGGGATCGACATCATCGACGTGCGCCTGAAGGCGACAGACCTGCCGACGCAGAACCTCGAGGCGACGTTCGAACGGATGCGCGCTGAACGGGAACGGGAAGCGACGGACGAACGCGCGCGCGGTAACGAAGCCGCCCAGCGGGTGCGGGCCCAGGCCGATCGGACCGTGGTCGAACTCGTTTCCGAAGCTCAGCGGGAAGCCGAGATCATCCGAGGCGAGGCGGACGCGCTGCGTAACAACATCTTCGCGCAAGCCTTTGGCCGGGATGAGGAGTTCTTCGAGTTCTACCGCTCGCTCACGGCGTATCAGCGGGCGCTTCAGGGCAGCAACTCCTCGATGGTGATGAACCCGGATTCCGAGTTCTTCAACTATCTTCGCTCACCCACTGGCGAGTCGTCGGCGCCACAGGAGTAGTACCCGTGGGCTTCGTTTTCCTGGCCCTCGGGCTGGTTCTGATCGTGGAGGGGCTGGCCTGGGTGCTGGCCCCTTCCGCTTTGGAGCGTCTGCTTGAAATGCTGCGTGGCGTTCCCGACCAGGTGCGCCGCCAGATCGGCGCGCTCGCCATCGTCAGCGGATTGTTTCTGTTGTGGATCGCGCAGGCGCTCGGCGCATTCTGACCGCCCGCCACCTCATGCCCGCACCGGTTGGACTTTCACATCCGCTTGAAACGGTGCAACACTGTTTGCGGGCCGCGACAATGCGCCTACATTGTTCCCCAAGCAAGGCGCTGGCCCGGCAAAGGCGCAGCGCCGCTGCAATTCAAAAGGAGACGGCACAGTGAAGCCCCAGGCAATCGCAATTACAGGTCGACATTCGAATGACGCCGGGGCCCTCGTGCGGCTGGTCTGGCTGTCCGCGCTCGCGGTGGTGTTCGTGCTGATGCAGGCGCTTGCAGCACAGGCGCGGCCCGAAAGCCTCGCACCGTTGGCCGAAAAGATAAGCCCTTCGGTGGTGAACATCACGACCTCGACCACGGTCGAGGGCCGCACGGGGCCGCAGGGCATCGTTCCCGACGGCTCGCCCTTCGAGGATTTCTTCCGCGAGTTCCAGGATCGTAACCGGGACGGCGAAGGTCCGCGTGCACGCCGGTCCTCGGCGCTTGGCTCGGGCTTCGTGATCTCCGAAGACGGTTATGTCGTCACCAACAACCACGTGATCGACGGTGCCGACGAAATTCTCGTCGAGTTCTTCTCGGGCGAGGAACTGGCCGCGACAGTTGTGGGCACCGACCCGAACACGGATATCGCCCTGCTCAAGGTCGAATCCGACGAACCGCTCCCTTTCGTGAGCTTCGGAGACAGTGACAGCGCACGGGTCGGAGACTGGGTCATCGCCATGGGCAACCCGCTGGGACAGGGGTTTTCCGTCTCGGCCGGCATCGTGTCGGCGCGCAATCGGGCGCTGTCGGGCACCTATGACGACTACATCCAGACCGACGCGGCGATCAACCGCGGCAACTCGGGCGGTCCGCTCTTCAACATGGACGGCGAGGTTGTCGGCGTGAACACGGCAATCCTTTCGCCCAATGGCGGCTCGATCGGGATCGGCTTCTCGATGGCGTCGAACGTGGTCACGCGCGTTGTCGACCAGCTGAAGGAATTCGGTGAGACGCGGCGCGGCTGGCTGGGCGTTCGGATTCAGGATGTGACCGATGAAATCGCCGAAGCGATGGGCCTCGAGCAGGCCGCTGGCGCGCTCATCACTGATGTACCGGAGGGGCCCGCGAAAGAGGCTGGACTGTTGTCTGGCGACGTGATTCTGACCTTCGACGGCGTGGACGTGGCCGACACGCGGGCGCTGGTGCGCCAGGTCGGAAACACCGCTGTCGGCAAGTCGGTCCGGGTCGTGGTGTTCCGGGACGGCGGCACGCAAACCGTCATGGTGACGCTTGGCCGCCGCGAAGAAGCCGAAGCCGCCGTTCCTGCCGCGATGCAGGACGACGACACACCCGACGTGAAAGAAAAGACCGTGCTGGGGATGACCCTCAGCATCCTGACGGACGAGATGCGCGAAGAACTCGGTGTGCCGGATAATCAGAACGGACTGGCGGTCCTGTCCGTCGATGAGCTTTCCGAGGCTTTCGAGAAGGGTCTGCGCTCCGGTGACATCATCACCGAGGCGGGTCAGCAGAAGGTGGCGTCGCTGGATGAACTGGATGATCGGATCGAGGAAGCTAAGGAAGCCGGGCGGAAGTCTCTCTTGCTGCTGGTGCGGCGGGGTGGCGACCCACGGTTCGTTGCGCTGAGCTTGGCTGACTGACAGAAACCGGAAAAAAAAGAGCCATGTGCATTCGCACATGGCTCTTTCCTCTTGGACCGGTCAGGGGGAGCACACAAGGAAGGACCGGCCCGGGGGATAGTGGCAGGGGCCCTAGGGCCACCTGCCGGGAGGATGCAGCTTTGCCTGTGCTCGGCGGAACTGGTTATCGGTATCCACCAGCCAACTCAGGACGGTTCCAAATGCTCCCTGCGGCTGCTTCGGAAGAAACGTGCAGGCGCGCTTGCGGAGCTTGGTCGGACGTCGTGTCATGATGGCTCCTTTCATCGTCAACAGGGGAACTCGTGAAACGGGAACTCTTTACTCGGGATTACTCTCTATGGGTGGTTCGTTAAATCTTGCCTTTGGACTTCGCTGTTCTCGTAGGTCCAACATGCGTCAGAATCGTGCCGCTGTATGTGAACCAGCACACACAAGATCTGGAAAATCTCAGGCTTCGAGAAAAAATCTCAGATCTGGTCGGGTTCGGCCAGAACCTGCAGCGCGTCGAGATCCTTGACCACCAGCCCGCCGCGGGCGCTGTCGATCACGCCCTCGCGCTTCCAGCTCGACAGGATCTTCGAGACGGCTTCGCGGGTGGCGCCCACGAACTCGGCGAGTTCTGCCTGCGATAGCGATATCTTGAAGGGCGGAGACGAGCCTTCGGGCGAGAGATGCAGAACCTTGCGGGCCAGACGGGTGGGCAGGGGCAGGAATACCTGTTCGTTCAACTGCCGCCCCATCCAGCGCATGCGCTGACCGGCCAGGTGAATCATGTCGACGGCAAGATCCGGGCGCTGGCGGATCTGTTGCAGCACGTCCGCATGGCGCACGCGGCAGAGCAGCGTTTCCTCGACCGCCGTGGCGGTCGCCGTGCGTGCGCCGGGGTCGAAGAGCGAGATTTCCCCGAACAGTGCTCCGGGACGCATCATGTCGAGCGTCAGCTTTCGGCCATCCATCGCCAGCACGCTGAATTCGACCGCGCCGCTCATGATCGCGAAGAGGGCGTCGCCCACATCACCTTGTTCGAACAGGATATCGCCCGGTTGCAGCGTCACGTCGGTTGCCTGTTCCGAAAGCATCGTTCTGAGATCGGCGGACACGTCGGACAGGAATCCGATTTTCGGCAAACTGCGCGCGCCCATTGAGTATCCCTCTCATGTTCCCCGAGTCATGTTACCAAGTTTTCACGCGTCGGGAACAGGGGAATGCGGCTGGCAGGGCTTGGCGGTGTGTTCCGGGTCGAGCAGCCGGTCCAGCAGGGGCGAGATATCCTCGATCCGCTCTGCAATCACGTGGGTGACGGAATGGGCCCGCTGCAGGCGTCCGCTGACGCGCAACATCCGTCCGGCGATCACCGCGCGGCGAAACCGCTCGTAGATCTTGCGCCAGACGATCACGTTGACCACCCCGGTCTCGTCCTCGAGCGTCAGAAAGATCACGCCCTTGGCGGTTCCGGGGCGTTGGCGCAGGATGACCAGTCCGGCGACGGTCACGGCGGCGCCTTCAGGCGAATCCTGCAACCGCGACGCGGTCAGGCAGGAGGGCGGACCGGCCCGGTTCGGGCGGGAAAACGGAGCAATGACGGACATGGAACAAAGATAGAACAAGCTGCAAAAATGTCCAGTCTTCCAGCGGCGAGGGCAGATTGCTCTGGCACGCCACGAGTCGCTTGGATAGACAACAGCCGACATATGAGGAGAGCCGGAGAAGATGGCAAAAATCACCTATATCGAATACGGCGGCACCGAACATGTGGTCGAGGTCGCCAACGGGCTGACCGTCATGGAAGGCGCGCGCGACAACAACATTCCGGGCATCGAGGCCGATTGCGGCGGTGCTTGCGCCTGTTCGACCTGTCACGTCTATGTCGATTCCGCCTGGGTCGAGAAACTTCCGGCGAAGGATGACATGGAAGAGGACATGCTCGATTTCGCCTATGAACCCGATCCTGAACGCTCGCGCCTGACCTGCCAGATCAAGGTGACCGATGCGCTGGACGGACTCGTGGTGCGGATGCCCGAGAAACAGATCTGATGACAGGCCGGGCGCGGCGTCTGCCCGCCCGCTCGTGGCCCGCGATCGCTCGCCGCGCGCTTCTGGCGTTGTGTCTGTGGCAACCCGTGCAGGTGTCGGCGGACACGGCGTCGATCTGTGCGGCCACCTATGCGGAGCCGACATCGGACTACCCACATGGGGTTCTCGGAGATGAGTTGGAATGGGCAGCTCTAGACGTCATCGTCGGGCGGAAATGCAACGCGACCGCATCCGCGTCTTTCGTGACCTATCGTCTGAAGGCGCCATCCAACACGGTGTTCGAGGATCTGGCGCCGCGTCTGTGGGACGTCAGCGGGGACGGAGAACCCGAGGTCGTCGTGGTCCGCAGCCATCAGCGTTTCGGCGGGCAACTCGTGATCTACGGATTGAATGGTGTCGTTCCGGTCGAACGTGCGGCGACGCCGCCGATCGGTCACAGGTTCCGCTGGCTGGCCCCGGTCGCCGCCGCCGATCTGGACGGGGACGGTCATGTCGAGATCGCCTATATCGACCGCCCACATTTGGCCAAGACTCTGCGGATCTGGCGGTATCGGGATGAAACCCTCTCGCCCCTGCTCACGGTGCCCGATATGACCAATCACCGGATCGGCTGGGATTTCGTGGTCGGGGGGCTCAAGTCCTGCACGACGCCGCCTGCTGTGGTTGCGATTTCAGGTGACTGGAGGCGCGTGATCGAAGTCACGTTGCAGGATGGAGCTGCGGTCTCGCGCGACATCGGGCCGTATCAAGGCCCTGAAAGCGTGGCGACAGCCCTTCGGTGCGACTAGACTGTCCGCAAGGCACCAAACCGTACGGGCCGAGCCATTTCACTCGAGCGCGCGCCAGCCGATATCCTTGCGGCAGAACCCCTCGGGCCAGTCGATGTGCTCCACCATCTCGTAGGCGCGCTCCCGCGCCTCGGCCAGGGTTTCGCCTCGGGCGGTCAGGTTGAGAACCCGGCCGCCACTTGCCCGATAGGCCCCATCCCGGCGCTCGGTCCCTGCGTGGAAACACATCTGCCGACTCGTTTCGGGCAGCTTGTCCAGCCCCTTGATGACGCTGCCCTTCGCATACGCGCCGGGATACCCGTCTGTCGCCATGACCACCGTCATTGCATGATCGCCGGACCAGTTCACGCGCATGTCCTTCAGGCGCCCCTCTGCCGCTGCGTGCATCAGGTCGAGCGCTTGCGCTCCGAGCCGCATCATCAGGACCTGACATTCCGGATCGCCGAAACGCACGTTGTATTCGACAAGGCGCGGTTCGCCATCGCGGATCATCAAGCCGACATAGAGCACACCTTGGTAGGGTGTGCCGCGCTGTGCCATCTCGGCGATGGTGGGGCGCACGATACGGTCGAGCGCCCGTTGCGCCACAATGTCATCCAGCACCGGTGCGGGAGAATACGCACCCATGCCGCCGGTGTTCGGGCCGGTGTCGCCGTCTCCCACGCGCTTGTGGTCCTGGGCGGTTCCGATCGGCAACACGTTATCGCCATCGCAGAGCACGAAGAACGAGGCCTCTTCGCCCTCCATGAATTCCTCGATCACCACCTCCGTGCCGGCCCCGCCGAAAGCGCCCTCGAACATGTCGTCGACTGCGGCCAGCGCTTCGTCCTCGGTCATGGCTACGATCACGCCCTTGCCGGCAGCCAGCCCGTCCGCCTTGACCACGATCGGCGCGCCTTGTGCTCGAATGTGCGCCTTTGCCGTCTCGGGATCGGTGAAGTGGCCATAGGCGGCGGTCGGGGCGCCGGCGGCGTCGCAGATCTCCTTGGTGAAGCTTTTCGAAGCCTCGAGCCGCGCCGCAGCCGCCGATGGGCCGAACACCAGGAAGCCCGCATCACGCAGCCGGTCCGCGACCCCGGCCGCCAAGGGCGCCTCCGGGCCGATTATGACGAAGTCGATCGCGTTCTCCTCGGCGAAGGTCGCGACGGCACCGCCATTCTCGATGTCGAGCGCCGCGCAATCGGCGATCTGGGCGATTCCCGCGTTTCCGGGGGCGACGATCAGCTTGTCGCATTTCGGGTTCTGCAACACCGCCCAGGCCAGGCTGTGTTCGCGCCCGCCGCTGCCGAGGATGAGGATGTTCATGAAATGCGCTCCGATCTGCTTGGCCTCGCCTGGCCCGCGTTCTAAGCTGGCTCCCAAGGCGAAACAAGGCATCCCCATGTCCGATCTCATCGACGACCCGGTTCCGGGTCAGAACCTGCCGGAATACTCCGTGTCCGAGATTTCCGGCGCGGTGAAACGCACTCTGGAAGACGAATTCGGACGCATCCGCGTCCGCGGCGAGGTCGGCCGCGTATTCAAGGCACGGTCGGGCCATCTCTACTACGACGTCAAGGATGACCGCTCGGTGCTGGCCTGCACCACCTGGAAGGGCCAGATCGCCGGATTGTCGGTTGTGCCCGAGGAGGGGCTCGAGGTGGTCGTGACCGGCCGCCTCACGGCGTTCGGCGCGCAATCGAAGTACAACCTCAACGTCGACGAAGTAGCAGTGGCGGGGCAGGGCGCGCTCATGGCGCTGCTGGAAAAGCGTAAGGCGCAACTGGCCGCCGAGGGCTTGTTCGATCCCGCCCGCAAACAACCGCTGCCCTACCTGCCCGAGATCATCGGTGTCGTCACCTCTCCCTCGGGCGCGGTGATCCGCGACATCCTGCACCGGTTGCGTGACCGGTTTCCGCGCAAGGTGCTGATCTGGCCGGTGGCGGTTCAGGGGGCGGCCTGCGCGCCAGAGGTCGCTCGCGCCATCGCCGGTTTCAACGCGCTGAGCGAGGGCGGTGCCTTGCCGCGGCCCGATCTGTTGATCGTCGCGCGCGGCGGCGGGTCGGTCGAAGATCTTTGGGGCTTCAACGAGGAGGTCGTCGCACGCGCAGCGGCGGCGTCGCGGATTCCGCTGATCTCGGCTGTGGGGCATGAAACCGACACGACCCTGATCGACTTCGTGTCCGATCAGCGCGCGCCAACACCGACCGCGGCGGCGGAACTGGCGGTGCCGGTGCGACTGGACCTGCTGGCGAATGTCGACGCGCAGGGAGCGCGGATCAGCCGGGCGATCAGCAATGGTATCGCCCAGCGGCGGCAACGGCTGACCGACCTCTCCCGCGCCTTGCCCCGGCCCGAGGGGCTGCTCGACTCGCCGCGCCAGCGCCTCGACCAACTCGCGCACAAGCTGCCGGGCGCGCTGATTGCGGGCGTGCGGCAGCGCCACATCCAGACGGCCCGGCTGGGCGGGCGTCTGCATCCGGGCATGTTGCAGCGGATGGTGAAGGGCGAACGCGACCGGCTGGATCGCGGATCGCGGAATCTCGGGCCGGCCCTGCATCGCGCGTTGAACGAGCACCGCGGGAGGCTCGATCGCACGTCCGCGCGGCTCAAGACCGACCGGCTGGATACCCGGCTGTCGCAGGGCAGGGTGGATCTGGCCGCGCTGGGGCGTCGCCTCTCGCGCGCGGGCGCGCAGCAGATCGAACATTTGAAGAAGCAGGTCGCGGCCAATGATCGTCTGCTGGCCTCGCTCGGCTACGAGGCCACCCTTGCACGCGGCTATGCGGTGGTCCGGGCCGAGGGTGAACTCGTGACCACGCAGGCTGCTGCGACCAAGGCCGGCGCTCTGGAAATTCAGTTCGCCGATGGGCGACTGGACGTGCTGCCCGTGTCCGGGCGCAAACCCGCGAAACCCGCAAAACCGGCGCAGCACGCTCCGGATGAGTCCGACCAGGGTTCGCTCTTCTGACCTCGGGCCGGGTCAGTTGTCGACCTGGTGCACCTCGATCACGTTACCGTCCGGATCATAGAAGAAGATCTGGTGCCACCCCGTGACCGCGGTGTTGCCCCAGTCCGAATAGGGGATGCCCTGCGCGTCCAGATGCGCCTTGAAGGCGGTGAGATCGTCGGTGCGATAGGCGATATGCCCTTGGCTGACCGGGTTGACGATCTGCCTGGTCGCAAAGCCGGCTTGCACGTCCTTCTGGGCAATGTGGGTCTGGACCGCGCCGTCCGTGACGAAGGCGACATCTCCCGCATACCCTTTTTCCTTTTCGAGCGTCGGCAAGCCGCCGGTCTCGCGCGCAAGGCCCAGCACGTCGCGATAGAAGGCGTCCATGCGGGCGACGTTATCGGTGGACAGGTTGATGTGATGGAGGGTCAGCTTCATGTCGGCGCCTTTCGCGGAGAACTCGCCGCCCACTCTGTCGGCGGGGCGACGCCCGATCAAGCCCGGTCCGGGGGCATTTTGCGGCGCTCAGGCTTGCGAGCCGGGCGCCGCAGGGGTAAACGCGCTCTGACACAGCACGAGGACCCCCATGTCGATTGATCAGACTACCGCCGCCCGGGTGGCCAAGCTGGCCCGGATCAAGGTCGAAGAGGATGCGCTGCCTGCGCTGGCGGCTGAATTCAACACCATTCTGGGGTTCATCGAACAGTTGAACGAGGTCGATGTGGACGGGGTCGAGCCGATGACCTCGGTCACGCCGCAACGCCTGAAACGGCGTGCCGATGTGGTGACGGATGGCAACCAGCAGGCCAAGGTTCTGTCGAACGCGCCCGATGCGCGCGAGGGCTTTTTCGCGGTTCCGAAAGTGGTGGAGTAATCATGACCGATCTGAACACTCTGGGCCTGGCGGAGGCGCGTGACGCGCTGCGTGCAGGCGAGACCACGGCGGTCGAGCTGACCGAAAGCTGTCTCAAGGCGATCGACGCGGCGGATGCGCTGAACGCCTTCGTGCACAAGACGCCGGAAATCGCGATGGAGCGTGCCGCGGCCGCCGATGTGCGGCTCAGGGCGGGGGATGCGCCGGCCATGTGTGGCCTGCCGATCGGCATCAAGGATCTGTTCTGTACGCGCGGTGTGCCGTCGCAGGCGGGCAGCAGAATCCTGCAGGGCTTCCTGCCGGAATACGAATCCACCGTCAGCCAGAACCTTGCCGACGCGGGGGCCGTCATGCTGGGTAAGCTCAACATGGACGAATTCGCCATGGGCAGCAGCAACGAGACCAGCACCTATGGCAACGCGATCAGCCCGTGGCGGCGTGGAAATGATGATGCGGCGCTGACGCCGGGCGGCTCCTCCGGTGGCTCCGCCGCAGCCGTGGCGGCCGATCTCTGCCTTGCGGCGACCGGCACCGACACTGGCGGCTCGATCCGTCAGCCCGCCGCCTTTACGGGCACAGTCGGGATCAAGCCCACCTATGGGCGCTGCTCGCGCTGGGGCATCGTGGCCTTTGCCAGTTCTCTCGATCAGGCCGGGCCGATGACCAAGTCTGTGCGCGACGCGGCGATCATGCTGGAAGCGATGTGTGGGCATGATCCCAAGGACAGCACCAGCGCCGATCTGCCGGTGCCGGATTTCGAAGCGATGCTGAGCGGTGACATCAAGGGCAAGACCATCGGCATTCCGCGCGAGTACCGCATGGACGGCATGCCGGGTGAGATTGAAACGCTATGGTCTCAGGGTACGGACATGCTGCGCGATGCCGGTGCCAAGATCGTCGATATCAGCCTGCCACACACGAAATATGCGCTGCCGGCCTACTACGTCATCGCGCCTGCCGAAGCGTCGAGCAACCTCGCCCGCTATGACGGGGTGCGCTATGGCCACCGCGCCAAGCTCGCGCAGGGCGACGGCATCACCGAGATGTATGAAAAGACCCGCGCCGAAGGCTTCGGCCACGAGGTGCAGCGTCGGATCATGGTGGGCACCTACGTTCTGTCCGCAGGGTTCTACGACGCCTACTACAACCGTGCGCGCAAGGTCCGTACGCTGATCAAGAGGGACTTCGAGAACGTCTTCGCCGAGGGGGTCGACGCGATCCTGACCCCGGCTACCCCGTCTGCGGCCTTTGGTCTGGGCGAGATGACGGATGCGGATCCGGTACAGATGTATCTCAACGATGTCTTCACCGTGACGGTCAACCTGGCCGGCCTGCCGGGGATCTCGGTGCCCACGGGACTGGACAGCCAGGGCCTTCCACTTGGCCTGCAACTGATCGGCCGTCCATGGGAAGAGGGCGATCTGCTGAACACGGCCTATGCGCTGGAGTCCGCCGCGGGCTTTGTGGCCAAGCCCGGGAAATGGTGGTAATCATCTCGCCATCCGTAATCAGCATCCGCAAGGCAGGAGACATGCGCAATTTCGTCCGACCCGTCCTGATGGCAGGGGCTTTCGCGGCCTCTCTCGCCGCTTGTGCGCCACAGGTGCCTGACAGCGGCGCAGGTATCGGTTTCGGCAGCGAGGCCGAGGCGATGCAGGCGCGCGAGCGCGAACTTGCCGGGGTACCGGCGACTGCCGACAGACTGGCGCCACCGCAGGCCTTGTCGAGCGAAACCCTGCCGCCCGCGGATCCAATGATGCAGCCCGCGCCACGCTCGCCAGGCTCGGTCTCTGCGGCACAGAGCGGATCGGCGGACGACATTGCCGCGCAAACCGCCGCCGTCCTCGCCTCGACCGCGCCGGCGACCGGTGGCGGCACCCTCGGCTCGCCCGAGGTGGTCACGACCGAAAGCGGCCTGTCAGCCGAGAACGATTTTTCAGCGGTGGCGGAAACCCGCACCATCGAATCCGACGCGGCCCTGATCGCGACCAATCGCGCGCAATACGAGGTCGTGCAGCCGACCGCCGTGCCCGATCGCGACGGTGCGACACAGCCCAATATCGTCAGCTATGCGTTGTCGACCTCGCATCCGGTCGGTACGCGCGTCTACAGCCGAAGCGGCATCAACCTGGAGGGGCGTGCCGAGCGGGCGTGCCGCAATTTCTCGTCCGCCGACCTTGCGCAGATCGAGTTCCTGTCGCGCGGGGGGCCAGAGCGGGACCGTGCGGGGCTGGACCCGGATGGCGACGGTTATGCCTGCAACTGGGATCCGTCGCGCTTCCGCAAAGCGGTGCAGAACTGACCCCGCGATGGGGGACGCGATCCGCTGGCAGCCTTCGCCGAATTTCGGGCCACGGCGCGACGGGCTGACGCCTGAACTGATCGTCATACACTATACCGCCATGAGCAGCGCCGAGGCGGCGCTGGCACGCCTGTGCGACCCGGCGGCCGAAGTCTCGGCCCATTACCTCATCGCCGGTGATGGCCGGGTCTGGCAGATGGTCGAGGAAATGCAGCGCGCCTGGCATGCCGGGGCGGGACGCTGGGGCGGGCAGGGGGATGTGAACTCGCGCTCGGTCGGGATTGAACTCGACAATGACGGCACGTATCCGTTTTCAGATCCGCAGATGCGCGCGCTCGAAGGTTTGCTCGCCGGGATCATGGATCGGTGGCGGATTGGACCGGCGGGCTTGATCGGCCATTCCGACATGGCGCCGGATCGCAAGTTCGACCCTGGTCCACGGTTCGACTGGGTGCGGCTGGCGCGGCAGGGATTGGCGGTCTGGCCCGGTCAGGACGCGTGCGGGGAGGGCGATTTCATCGCCGACGCTGCCCGCTTCGGCTATGACCCGGAATACGGGGCCGACGCGGTGCTCGCCGCCTTTCGCGCCCGCTTTCGTCCCTTTGCGACCGGCCCGCTTTGTGCGGCGGACACGGCGGCGATGCAGGACCTCGCCCACCGCTTTGGCGTTGACCGGATCGGCAATAGCGCCTAAGTCGCGAGCGCGCGGAGAGCCGGATGGCCGCTGGCGCCGAAAGGTGCGAGAGGAAAGTCCGGACTCCCCATGACAACGGTGCCGGGTAACGCCCGGGCAGGGCAACCTGACGGACAGCGCCACAGAAAACAAACCGCCCGCCGCACCCGAGGTTCGCCGAGGGAGATTGCGCACGGGTCAGGATGAAACGGTGGGGTAAGAGCCCACCGCGCCGCTGGCAACAGGGGTGGCACGGCAAGCCCCACCGGGAGCAATGCCAAATAGGACCTCCGCGCGGGCTGGTCCCCTCGGGGATACCGCCGCTAGGCCGGTCATGGCCAAGAGAGGTCGGGTTGGCAGCTGGACGCGCGTGGCGACACGCGCGCTAGAGGAATGGTCATCGACGGGGCCACGCCCCCGAACAGAATCCGGCTTACAGGCTCTCCGCGCATACCATCATTCATCGAACGGGCATGTCGAACCGGCCTGTCAATACTCCGTGGCGTCTTGCGTCAGGTCAGAACCTGGGCCGCGGCGACGAGGACTCCGCAAAGGATGACGCCAAGGGCGAAGGAGGGAATACGCATGTCTAAATCCAATCGTGAAACACCGAAACAGTTCGGGACAGTCAAATAATGCAGCAAGGGTAGCTCGCCAGCCGTTTCCTGAAAATGTCGCGTGTATGGATCACCATGATGCTGCAGCAAAAACGCTGCAGTCTCGTTTGCCTGTTGACTCCGGCCCGCGCCTGAGTACAAGCGCAGCTTCATGTGAATTCGTCGAAGGGCCCCGCCATCGGGTGATCCTTTCGTTGCAGGAGAGAGACCATGGCGAAGCCGACCACAATCAAAATCCGCCTGAACTCGACCGCAGGCACCGGTCATTTCTATGTGACCAAGAAAAATGCGCGCACCATGACCGAGAAGATGGTCGTCCGCAAATACGATCCGGTGGTCCGCAAGCATGTCGAGTACAAGGAAGGCAAGATCAAGTAACCGCATGACGGTTGCGTGAAACTGCCAAGGCCACGCCGCGCGCGTGGCCTTTTTCGTCGCGCCATGCGCACGCCCTGCAAGGGAACGGACGGATGCCCAAGGACGGACATTTCAACACGCGTACCGGTTGGCTGCGGGCGGCGATCCTGGGCGCGAATGACGGGTTGGTTTCCACCGCCAGCCTGTTGGTCGGGATGATTTCGGCCGGCGCGGGACATGGCGGCGTGTTGCTCGCCGGACTTGCGGGTCTGACCGCCGGAGCGTTCTCAATGGCTGCAGGCGAATACGTTTCTGTTTCGGCGCAGGCTGACAGCGAGGCGGCAGACCTTGCCCGTGAACGGCAGGCGTTGCGGGACGACCCCGACTATGAACTGGAAGAACTGGCGGAGGGGCTGCAATCGCGCGGGGTATCACCCGGTCTGGCGCGGCAGGTGGCGCATGAGATGACCGAGCATGACGCCTTGGACGCCCATGCGCGCGAGGAACTCGGCTTTACCGAGACCAGCGCCAGCGATCCGTTGCAGGCCGCCTGGACCTCGGCCGTGAGCTTTGCCATCGGCGGGGGACTGCCGGTGCTGGCCGTGCTGGGCGCGCCTGACGGTGCGGGAATTGCCTCCGTGGCGGCGATGTCGCTAGCGGCGCTGATGCTGCTGGGAGCTGTCGGCGCCTGGCTGGGCGGGGCCCCTATCCGCGCCGCCGTTTTGCGTGTCCTGTTCTGGGGCACGTTCGCCATGGCCGTGACGGCTGGCGTTGGGCGCGTTCTTGGTGTCGCAATCGTCTAGTGCGGCGCAACGAAAAAGGGCCGGTCGTTTCGACCGGCCCATTCCTCTTGATCGTTGCCGAGCTTATTCGCGATTGCCGAACAGCTGCAGCAGGAACATGAACATGTTGATGAAGTCGAGATAGAGCGTCAATGCGCCCATGATCGCGGACTTCGCCAGCCACTCGCTGTCGCCATGTGCGGCATGCTGGATGTACTCGGTCTTGATCTTCTGCGTGTCATAGGCGGTCAGACCCGCGAAGATCAGAACGCCAAGGATCGAAATCGCGAACATGATTGCCGGCGACTGCAGGAAGATGTTGACGATCATCGCCACCAGAAGGCCGATCACGCCCATGATCAGGAACGATCCCCAGGCCGAGATGTCTTTTTTGGTGGTATAACCCCAGAGGGACAGCCCCGCAAAGGCGATCGACGTGATCAGGAAGACCTGAGCGATCGAATAGCCGGTGAAGGCGACGAAGATCCACGCCATCGACAAGCCCATGACGGCCGAGAAGGCGTAGAAGAACAGTTGAGCCCCTGCTGCGGACAGCCTGTTGATCGCAGCACCAAAGGCAAACACCATGATCAGCGGCGCGAACATCAGAATCCAGCCCAGAATGTTCGGCGACAGCGTGACCGGGTCGCGGAAGATGCCCAGAAGGGCAGGGCTGGTGCCGACGGCCCAGGCGACGAGGAAGGTCAGCAGCGTGCCCACGGACATGGTGCCGTAGACCTTGTTCATGTGGGCGCGAAGGCCCTCGTCGAACGCGGCTGTGCGCGTTCCGGCCGCGGTCCGGCCCGTCATGTGAGTCGTGTCGAATTCAGCCATTCAAGGTCTCCGTTCAAGACTGTTGAACTGCCGGACAAACTCCGGCAGCGATTGTGCCAAATATCGGAGGCCGAAGCCGTAATTTCAAGTATTTCCGTCAGGATTCTTGGTGACAATTCGGTCAGAATCCGCGCGGCCACTACAAGATGCAGCGGCCGTCCCGATCCCGAGCCCCGTTTCAGCTGATTCAGTAGAGTGGTTTGTCCCAGACCGGGCGCCTTGCCTCGGCTTCCGCTTGGGCACGGCTGACGCCAATGTCCCGCAGCGCCGCATCGTCCAGCCTGCGCAGCGCCTGGCGTTGATGCCACAGACCATAGGCCTGGCTGAGCCGCTGCAGAAGCGACGGATTGGACCGTGGGGTGGCGATGGTTTGTGAGATATAGGTCATGTCAGGTGTCCTTACGGCGAATCGTGATGCTTGATCTCGCTTCAATCATTTTCCTTGATCTACTTGGGGTGTCGTGCTTCATATGAAAAGTGAATGTTTGTGAGAACTGATATCAAGGATCGTGATGATGCGGAATTTGGACATTACGACATTGCGTTCCTTCGTAGCCGTGGCCGACTCCGGTGGCGTGACCCGAGCTGCGGGCTTCCTGCATTTGACGCAATCCGCGGTCTCGATGCAGCTCAAGCGACTCGAGGAGGTGCTTGGTCTGCAGCTGCTCGACAGGTCGGGCAGGACCATCGCGCTCACCGCCTCTGGTGAGCAGCTCTTGGCCTATGCCCGGCGCATGGTCGCGCTGAACGACGAGGTGATCGGGCGTCTTACGGATCAGGCCTTCGAGGGCGAGATCGTGCTGGGCGTGCCCCATGACATCGTTTACCCGGCGATTCCGCGGGTACTGCAACGGTTCAACGCCTCTTTCCCGCGGGTCAGGGTGCAATTGGTGACGTCCTACACGCGCACGCTCAAGGCGCAGTATGCCCGCGGCGAATGCGATCTCATCCTGACAACCGAGGTCGAGCGCACCACGGACAGCGAAACCTTGGCTGAACGCCCGCTCTGCTGGATCGGGGCGCCGGACGGCTCGGCCTGGCGGCAGCGGCCCCTGCGCCTGGCCTTTGGTCGCTTCTGCACCTTCCGGCCGCGGGTCATCGCGGCGCTCGATTCAGTGGGCATCCCCTGGGACATGGTCGTCGAAACCGAGTCTGACCGCACCATAGAAGCAACGGTGAGCGCTGATCTGGCCGTCAACGCGATGATCGAAGGGACCGAACCCGTCCATCTGCGCCAGATCGACCATGGTGGCACGCTACCCAATCTGGGCGCGCAGATGATCAACCTGTACGGCGCGGACAAGGCCCGCAGTCAGATCGTCGAAAATCTCGCCGGGCTGGTCCGGAAATCCTTCAGCAGCATTGCGGTGCCGAGCCTTCAGGCAGCGGGCTAGTCGCCTGTCCGGATCACGACCTTGCCGGTCGATTTGCGGCTGCGCAGCAACTCCATGCCCTCGGCCACATCGGTGAGGGGCAGGATGTGGCTGACATGCGGAGATAGAAGACCGTTGGAATACCAGTCGATGAGTTGGGCGAGACTGCGTCGGACCAGATCCGGCCGGAACTTCATGTAGCCGCCTATATAGTAGCCGATTACCGTCAGGTTCTTGACCAACAAGTGGTTCGCCGGGATCTGCGGCACCTCGCCGCTGGCGAACCCGATCGGCAACAGCCGGGCTTCTGGGTTGCAGGCGCGGAAGGCGGCCTTGAAGGCCGGCCCGCCGACCGCGTCATAGACGACATCCGCACCGCCCAACTCCTTCACACGCGTCCGCAGGTCCTCGGAGTCATCAATCAGGTGGTCCGCCCCCGCAGCGCGGGCGACCTCGAGCTTGTCGCGCCCGCGCGCATGGGCGATCACGGTGGCGCCCATCAACTTGCCGATCTCGACCGCCGTCAGCCCGACGCCTCCCGCGGCTCCGGTCACCAGCAGCGTTTCTCCGGGCTGCATGCGGGCGCGGTAGTCCAGCGCCATGTGACTCGTGACATAGGCGATCTGCAGGGCCGCAGCGTCTTCGAAGCTCATCGCGTCGGGAATGCGGATCGCGCGATCAGCCTCGAACACGCCGAATTCGGCCAGCCCGCCCTGGCCCGAGAAGACGGCGACGCGGTCCCCCGGCTTCAGATTGTTGACCGAATCGCCGGTAGTGGTGACGATTCCCGACAATTCCATGCCCATCGTGAACGGTGTTTGGGGGATGTCCTGGTAGGTGCCTTTTTGTGTCAGCAGGTCTGCGAAGTTCAACCCGCAGGCTTTGATCTCGACCCCGATTTGCGTCGGACCCGGCTCGGAAATGTCGATCCGGCACAGGTGCGGCGCTGCACCCTCGGTTGTTATTCGGTAGGCGAGCACATCAAAATCCTTGTATTTTTAACGATTTGCGGACAGTCTGACTGTCAAGTCGCGCAGCGAATCCTTCCAAGCCAGCCGGAGCTTGTAAAGGGGAGTTCGACGTATGGAGCTGCAGAATTTCGTTTTGAATCAGCCCCGAACCTCCCGCCCCCGGCAGCATGCCTCCCGTTTACCGGGAATCCCTTGACTTGAATTCAACTGAAAAGCCCGTAGTATCTGTGGCACGGTGTGGACCGGGTTGTTTAGAATGGCTTGGTAGGAGCGGAGATCGGAAGTCTGTCGCACCTTGCCCGCTAACAAGGTCTGAACGGTAATTGGTTTGGTAAAGGAGAAAACGTATGACTCACCCTGTAGATGTGCATGTCGGCAAAAGGGTGCGGCACCGCCGATGGTTGATTGGAATGACCCAGCAGCAATTGGCTGAACAGGTGGGGATCAAGTTCCAGCAGATCCAGAAATACGAGACCGGCGCGAACCGGGTCAGTGCATCGCGGCTCTGGGACATCGCCGACGCGCTCGACGTTCCGGTGAGCTTTTTCTTCGAGGGTCTTGAAGATGCCGAACGCCAGGGCGACGAGAAGTCGATGGTTCCGACCGATCTGATGGGCGACAAGGAAGCGCTCGATCTGGTGCGCTCCTACTACGCGATCCCCGAGAACCAGCGCCGCCGCCTTTTCGAACTGGCCCGTGTTCTGAGCGACGTGGCCTGAGTCAGACGCGCCGATCCGTGCCGCTTGCGGCCGGTCGTCGCGAATGTCATGTGAGCGGTCATGACAGAAGACCTTTCCGCTCGCCTGAGCGACCTCGACCTGAGCAACAGGCTGGCAGACGCTGCGCGTGATGCCATCCTGCCGTATTTTCGACAAGCAGGCCTCCCCTCCCAGAACAAGGACAACAGCGGGTTCGACCCGGTGACAGCAGCGGATCGCGCGGCCGAACTGGCCATGCGCAATCTGCTGTCGCAACATCGGCCCGAGGACGGCATCTGGGGCGAGGAGTTCGGCAGAACGCCGGGCGAGTCGGGGCGGGAATGGGTGATCGACCCGATCGATGGCACACGCGCCTTCATCTGCGGAGCGCCGACCTGGGGGGTTTTGATCGCACTCTCGGATGCAAGCGGCCCGATCCTCGGTGTGATCGACCAGCCCTATACCCGCGAACGGTTCATCGGTGGACCCGGGGTCGCGGAAATGACAGGGCCGGCAGGGCGGATCACCCTGGCCACGCGCCGCGTGACAGACCTGTCGGAGGCAGTCCTCTTCTCGACCTTTCCCGAAGTCGGCAGCACCGAGGAACTCGCGGGATTTGAGGCCGTGTCCAAGGCCGTCCGCCTGACACGTTTCGGCATGGATTGCTACGCTTACGCCCTGCTTGCCGCAGGGCATGTGGACTTGGTGATCGAAGCCGGTCTGAACGCCTATGACATTCAGGCCCCGATCGCCGTGATCGAGGCCGCCGGTGGCATCGTGACCGACTGGCGTGGTCGGCCTGCGCATATGGGGGGGCGTGTGCTGGCCGCATCCAATGCGGACCTTCACCAGGCCGCGCTGACCTTGCTTGGAAACACGCCCGACACTTGAACCCGGCGGACGGGCTCGTTATCCATGATCCGCGCCGAGTCCTTTGCCCGCAGTCTGTCGGTGCGTGTTCTCGCTTCGCACCGACTCGGGCCGACACAGAGTGTGGGGCCTGACATGACCGAACTCCTGATCAAATCCGCTGAATTCGTCCTGACGATGGATGACGACCGGCGTGAACTTGCCGACACCGATATCCTCGTGCGCGACGGCGTCATTGCCGCGATCGGCCCAGACCTTGAGACCGAGGGCGAGACGCTGTCGGGCCGCGGCTGCGTCGTGACACCCGGACTGGTCAACACGCATCACCATCTCTACCAGACGCTGACACGGGCGGTACCGGGCGCGCAGGACTCGTTGCTCTTCGGGTGGTTGCAGACGCTCTATCCGATCTGGGCGCGCTTCACGCCGGATCACATGCATGTCTCGGCGCAGGTCGGACTGGCCGAGCTTGCGCTCTCCGGCTGTTCGCTCAGTTCGGACCATCTCTACCTATATCCCAACGGTACGCGACTCGAAGACACGATCGCCGCTGCCGCCGAGATCGGCTTGCGCTTCCATCCCACTCGCGGCGCGATGAGCATCGGGGAAAGCGACGGAGGGCTGCCGCCGGATTCGCTGGTCGAACGCGAGTCCGCCATTCTGGAAGATTGCATCCGCGTGATCGATGCGTTTCACGATCCCCGCGAGGGGTCGATGTGCCGGGTCGGGATCGCGCCCTGTTCGCCGTTTTCCGTCAGCCGCGACCTGATGCGCGATGCCGCCGTGCTGGCGCGCGACAAGGGCGTGATGTTGCACACCCATCTGGCAGAGAACGACGAGGATATCGCTTACAGCCAGGACAGGTTCGGATGCCGTCCGGGACAGTACGCCGAGGACCTGGGCTGGACCGGCCCGGATGTCTGGCATGCCCATTGCGTCAAGCTCGATGCCAGCGAGATCGGCCTTTTCGCGCGCACCCGCACCGGGGTTGCGCATTGCCCCTGTTCAAATTGCCGCCTTGGCAGTGGGATTGCCCCGGTTCGCCAGATACGCGATGCCGGCGTGCCGGTTGGCCTGGGGGTCGATGGGTCGGCCAGCAACGACACGGGCAACCTGATGGCCGAAGCGCGCATGTCCATGCTTTTGCAGCGTGTCGCCCGTGGCGCGGACGCGATGAGCGCGCGCGAGGCGCTCGAAATCGCGACCCGCGGCGGTGCGGACGTTCTTGGCCGCCCGGACTGTGGGCGCATTCAGGTCGGTGCCCGCGCCGATGTGGCGTTGTGGGACGTGACGGGTATCGACGGCGCCGGCAGTTGGGACAAGGCCGCATTGCTGCTGGCAGGTCCGACCCGCGTGCGCCACCTGCTGGTGGAGGGGCGCCTGGTTGTCTGCAATGGCAGCCTCGTCACGGTCGATCTCGACAGGCTGATCGAGAAACAGAATCGCCTGGCTGCCGATCTCGCCGCCGCGCTCTGATGCAGTGAAAACTGACCCGAAACGGCCCGTGGCACAAATCTCTTGGCCAGGGTCGCTTGCCGGTGTTCATTGCCCGGCGCTTCTTCTATTTTGTGCGCAAGCAGGGGGCAGAGCATGAACACAGGCACAGATCAGGACGTGACGGACCCGACGCGTGAGGACGATGCCTATACGCTCGACCGCAAGTCCGTGGCGGCGATCCTCGAGGCCGTAGAAAACACCGACTCGGTGCTCTTGACCGAGCTGATGGAACCCCTTCATGCCGCTGATATCGCCGACCTGCTCGAACAGATCAGCCGGTCCGAGCGTGAACGGCTGATCCGGCTCTATGACCGGGAATTCGACGGCGAGATCCTGTCAGAACTCGATGACAGCATCCGCGAGGAGGTGATCGCCCAGCTCGAACCGCAGATCCTCGCGGACGCGGTGCGCGATCTCGACAGCGACGACGTGGTCGACCTGATCGAATATCTCGAAGAGCCCCAGCAGGAGGCCATTCTCGGCGCGCTCGAGGATGCCGACCGGATCGCCGTGCAGCAGGCGATGTCCTATCCCGAGGGCTCGGCCGGCCGCCTGATGCAGCGCGAGGTCGTCATGGCGCCGGAACACTGGACCGTCGGCCAGGCCATCGATCATCTGCGCGGCAGCGAACACCTGCCTGACCAGTTCTATCACATCGTCCTGGTCGATCCGCGCCTGCACCCGATCGGCAATGTGACGCTGGGCAAGCTCATGGGCGCACGGCGCGAGGTTCTGCTGAGCGAGCTGACCGAAGACATGTTCCGCGTCATCCCGGCGACCCAGGACGAGGAAGATGTCGCCTATGCCTTCAACCAGTATCACCTGATCTCGGCACCCGTGGTCGACGAGGAGGGGAGACTTGCGGGGGTCATCACCATCGACGACGCCATGGCGGTCCTGGACGAGGAACACGAAGAAGATATCCTGCGCCTCGCCGGGGTCGGAGAAAGCTCCCTTTCCGACAGCGTCTCGGACACTGCAAAGCGCCGACTTCCCTGGCTCGGCGTGAATCTCGCGACGGCGATCCTCGCATCGCTGGTGATCGCGCTGTTCGAGGACACGATCGCGCAGTTCGTGGCGCTGGCGGTGCTGATGCCGATCGTCGCCTCGATGGGCGGCAATGCCGGCACGCAATCCTTGACCGTGGCGGTACGGGCGCTGGCGACGAGGGACCTCACCGGCTCCAACGTATGGCGGGTCATCCGCCGCGAGCTTTTCGTCGGAGCATTGAACGGTATCGTCTTCGCCGTGGTCATGGGTGTTGTCGGGCTCTACTGGTTCGGCTCGCCTGCGATCGGATACGTGATCGCCGCGGCGATGGTGATCAACCTCACCGTAGCGGGGCTCGCCGGCACCATCATTCCCATCGCGATGGACAAGTTCGGCGTCGACCCGGCGCTGGCCTCCGGCACATTCGTCACCACGGTGACCGACGTGGTCGGCTTCTTCGCCTTTCTCGGTCTCGCCGGTATCGTTCTACTATGACCGATCTCGCGGTGCTGAAGGCCGAGACGCGCAAGGCCGCCCTGGCGCGCCGCGCAACCGCCCATGCGGCCGCCCCGGGCGCAGATGCCGGGCTGTTGTCGGAGGTGCTGGCGGGATATCGGGGCGCTCCGATGTCGGGCTACCTGCCGATCCGCACCGAGATCGACCCCTTGCCGGCGATGGCCGAAGCTGCGGCGCATGGGCCTGTGACGATCCCGGTCATCGTCCGCGCGAAGGAACCGCTGCTCTTCAGCCGCTGGACCCCCGACATCGCCCTGCGGGACGGCCCCTTCGGCACCTCCGTCCCCGAGTTCGACGATTTCATCGAACCGGAGATCCTGATCGTGCCGCTCGTTGCCTTCGACCGCCGTGGCGGACGGCTGGGCTATGGCGGTGGCTTCTATGACCGGACCTTGCAAAAACTGCGCGCCCGGCGCGCGACCCTTGCCATCGGCTTTGCTTACGATGCGCAAGAGGCAGAGGCGATCCCGCTCGAGGCGACCGACCAGCCGCTGGACATGATCGTGACCGAGAGGCGGGTGCTGGCATTTTGACCATGAATGTTCCTGCGGAACTTGCCCGTTCCGATAGTCGCGCCCGTGGTCGTTGCAACGATCCCTTCAGGATCACGGGAAAGAGCGCGAAACGGCCTGAAATCTCGCCCGTCTCGACGCGCCGGACTACGATATCCGACGTCAATGCGGCGCTTGCCCTTGACCCGTGCAATCTCTAACACCGCTGGAATGAAGATACTGTTTCTGGGCGATGTGATGGGGCGTGCCGGGCGCGCCGCGGTCAGCGAAAATCTTCCGCGCTTGCGGGAGGAGTGGCGGCTCGATTTCGTCGTGGTCAATGGCGAGAACGCGACCAACGGGATGGGTCTGTCCGGGGCGCATGCCAAGTCACTGCTCGACGCCGGGGCCGATTGCCTGACGCTTGGCGATCATGCCTTCGACCAAAAGGACATGCTGCAGTTCATCGAGGGCGAACCGCGCATCCTGAGGCCGTTGAATTTCGCAAAGGACGCACCAGGCAAGGGCCACCGGCTGTTCACCACGCGAACCGGCCGCAAGGTGTTGGTCGCGCAGGCGCTGGGGCAGGTCTTCATGAAGCGTCCCTTCGACGATCCGTTCTCGGCCATCGAACCGGTGCTGAAATCGCATCCCATGGGTGGTCTGGCGCAAGCGGTGATCGTCGACATGCATTGCGAGGCAACTTCGGAGAAAATGGCGATGGGGCACTACTGCGACGGGCGCGCCAGCCTTGTCGTCGGCACCCACACCCATGTTCCGACAGCCGACGCGCAGGTTCTGCCCGGCGGTACGGGATACCTGTCCGATGCCGGCATGTGCGGTGACTACAACTCGATCATCGGAATGGACAAGGCCGAACCCATGCGCCGCTTCATCACCGGGATGCCGAAGGCGCGTTTCAGTCCGGCCACCGGCGAGGCGACCTTGAGCGGCATTTTCGTCGAGACCGACGACCGCAACGGAAAGGCGCGCGCGGTTCGCATGGTGCGGGTCGGCGGACGGTTGGAACAGGCGGCGCCGTGACCCGGCGCGAGACCGCGTTCTACACCCTTCTTCTGCTGTTGCTCGGTGCGGGCTGGGGGCTGACGTTCCCGCTGAGCAAGATCGCCGTCAGCACCGGCCACAGGCATTTCGGCCTGATCTTCTGGGACGTCATGATCGGGGCGGTCTTTCTTGGGCTTGTGCTGTTCTTGCGGGGTGGGCGGTTGCCGATGTCTCCGAGACATCTCCGGCTCTACGCGATCATCGCGCTGCTCGGGACATTGGTACCCAACTCTGCGTCCTACCAGGCGATCACCCATCTGCCCGCGGGGGTGGTGGCCATCGTCGTGTCGCTGGTGCCGATGCTGGCCTTCCCGATCGCGCTCGGCCTCGGGCTGGACCGGTTCAGCCCGCGCCGCCTGTTGGGCCTGAGCGCCGGCTTGTCGGGTGTTCTGCTCCTGGTGCTGCCCGACGCAAGCCTGCCTGATCCGGCTATGCTGGTCTGGGTGCCGCTCGCGCTGATCGCTCCGCTCTGCTACGCGTTCGAGGGCAACTTCGTCGCGCGATGGGGGACGGCCGGACTGGACGCGGTGCAAGTGCTTCTTGGCGCGTCATTGATGGCCGCCGCCGCCAGTCTTCCTCTCGCGATCGGCACCGGCCAGTTCATCTCGCCGTTTCGCGTCTACGGACCGCCCGAGTGGGCCTTGATCGCCAGTGCGATCATTCACGCGATAACCTACGCCGGCTATGTCTGGCTGGTCGGCCGCGCTGGATCGGTTTTCGCGGCGCAGGTCAGCTATCTGGTCACGGGTTTCGGGATATTGACGTCGCTCATTGTGCTGCGGGAAGCCTATTCGCCCTACATTTGGGCAGCGCTGGGGCTGGTGTTGGCCGGCGTCTTCCTCGTTCAGCCGCGTCGGCAGGAGTCGCTTGCCCCGGACGCGCCAATCAGTGAAACTGCGCGCTAGCCAGTTTCGCTGCGCCCGGGACCGAAGAATCATCATGAACCTGTTCCAGCTTTCCGAGACCGGCAGCGCCGTGCTGTCGCTGCTGATCGTCGGCGCGATGTTCGTGCTGTTCCTGCGCGAGATCTTCCCCACCGAGGTCGTCGCCATCGCTGGCGTCGCGGCGATGCTGGTGACCGGGGTGCTGCCCTACCAGGATGCGCTGCCGGTGCTGGCAAACCCCGCACCCTGGACCATTGCGGCGATGTTCATCATCATGGGGGCGCTCGTGCGGACCGGAGCGCTCGATGCGTTCACATCGCTGGCGCAGAAACAGGCCAGCACCAACCCGAGGTTCGCAATTGCAATGCTGATGGGGTTCGTGGTGCTGGCGTCGGCCTTCGTGTCCAACACGCCGGTCGTGGTGGTGATGATCCCGGTTTTCATCCAGCTGGCCCGCACGCTTGATGTGTCCGCCAGCAAGCTTCTGATTCCGCTCAGCTATGCGGCGGTCATGGGGGGCACGCTGACCCTGATCGGCACCTCGACCAACCTGCTGGTGGACGGCGTGGCGCGCAGCAATGGCCTGCCGGCCTTCACGATCTTCGAGATCACGCCGCTCGGGCTTGCCGTCGTGGCCTGGGGGATGATCTACTTGCGCATCTTTGGCCCACGCCTGCTGCCGGACCGGGCCAGTATGGCGACCATGCTGAGCGACCGCTCGCGGATGAAATTCTTCACCGAGGCGATCATCCCTCCGGAAAGCAACCTGATCGGGCGCGAGGTGACCGGCGTGCAGCTGTTCAAGCGCGAAGGGGTGCGGCTGGTCGACGTGATCCGGGGCGACGTGTCGCTCCGACGCAACCTCAAGGGTGTGCAGTTGCAGGTCGGCGACCGGGTCGTACTGCGCACCCAGATGACCGAACTGCTGAGTCTGCAGGCCAACAAGGAGCTGAAACGCGTCGACCAGGTTTCGGCGGTCGAGACCTCGACCGTGGAGGTGCTGATCACGCCGGGTTGCAAGATGGTCGGACGGTCTCTCGGCACGCTGCGCCTGCGGCGGCGCTATGGCGTCTATGTTCTGGCGGTTCATCGGCGCAACCAGAATATCGGCCGGCAACTGGACGACCTCGTGGTGCGGGTGGGTGACACGCTGCTGCTGGAAGGTGCCCCGGCGGATATCCAGAGACTCGCCGCGGACATGGACATGGTCGATGTCAGCCACCCCTCGGCCCGCGCCTTTCGGCGCAGCCACGCGCCGATCGCCATTTTGTCGCTCTTGGGCATCGTGGTGCTGGCGGCCCTTGGCGTCGCCCCGATCCTCTTCCTGTCGATCGTCGCGGTGGCGCTCGTGCTGGTGACCAAGTGCATCGACGCGGACGAAGCGTTTTCCTTCATCGACGGACGATTGCTGGCGCTGATCTTTTCGATGCTGGCGATCGGTGCGGCGCTTGAAAGCTCGGGCGCGGTGCAGTTGATCGTGACTGCGATCGCCCCGAGCCTGAGCGCGCTGCCGCCGTTCTTTGTGGTCTGGGCGATCTATTTGCTGACCTCGATCCTGACAGAACTGGTCTCCAACAACGCGGTGGCGGTGGTGGTCACTCCGATCGCCATTGGCCTCGCGACGGCGATGGGGTTCGATCCGCGCCCCTTGGTCGTGGCGGTCATGATCGCGGCCTCGGCCTCTTTCGCGACGCCGATCGGCTATCAGACGAACATGCTGGTCTATGGGCCAGGAGGATATCGCTTCACCGACTTCATGAAGGTCGGCATCCCTCTGAACCTGTTGATCGGCCTTCTGGCCTCGGCCCTGATCCCGATCATTTGGCCACTCTGACGTTTCCAAAAAGCGCGCCTGCGGCGCATTCGATGTTTTCGCGTTCAGGCCACGCGGGCCTGGCTGGCGTTTGTGTCCTTGCCGACGTCGGGGAGTTGGATCAGGCGATGGCGGCAGAGCGCCCGGCGTTGCGGCCCGAGAAGATGCAGCCCCCGAGGAACGTGCCTTCGAGCGCATTGTATCCGTGGTAGCCGCCGCCGCCGAAGCCCGCCACTTCGCCCGCGGCGAAGAGACCGGGGATCTCCGTTCCGTCCGCCGCGATCATCTGGCTGTCGAGATTGGTCTGCAATCCACCCAGAGTCTTGCGCGTGAGCACGTTCAGCCGCACGGCGATCAACGGCCCGTTGGCCCGATCGAGGATCCTGTGCGGCTTGGCGACCCGGATCAGGCGATCGCCGCGATAGTTGCGCGCCGCATGAATCGCCATCAACTGCGCATCCTTGGTAAAGGCGTTGTCGACTTGTGCATCGCGCGCCTCGATCTGGGCGCGCAGGGCGGGTTCCAGGATCAGGTCGTTGCCCGCGACCCGGTTCATGCCGGCGACCAGGTCGGTGAGTGTCTTGGCGACGACGAAATCCTCGCCGTGGCGCTTGAAGGCTTCAACCGGTCCTGGGGCGCCCTTGCCGGACAGGAGGCGTGCTTTCAGCACCTCGCCCCATCGACCCGAGGTGAGGTCGGGGTTCTGTTCCGATCCCGAGAGCGCGAATTCCTTTTCGATGATCTTCTGGCTCAGGACGAACCAGCTGTAGTCGTATCCCGTTTTCAGGATCTCGCGCAGGGTCGAGAGCGTGTCGAACCCCGGCAGGCAGGGTGGGAGGAGGCGACTGCCCTTCGCGTCGAACCATAGCGAGGATGGACCGGGCAGAATGCGAATGCCGTGGTCCGGCCAGATCGGATCCCAGTTGCGCACGCCCTCGGTGTAGTGCCACATCCGGTCGCCGTTGATCACATGGCCGCCGGCGCTTTCGCTGATCGCGATCATCCGGCCATCGACATGCGCGGGCACACCGGCCACCATCCGGGCGGGTGGCTCGCCCAGCCGGTCCTGCGGCCAGGCGCGACGAACGAGGTCGAAATTCCCGCCGATGCCGCCCGAGGCGACCAGCACCGACGCCGCGCGATATTCGAAGCTGCCGGCGGGATCTCGGTTGGTCCGTTGCCCGCGCGGTGCGCTATCCGGAGCCAGATGCGTTCCGGCGACCCCTTTGGCGGCGCCGTTCTCGACCAGGATGGAATCGACCTGGTGGCGGAACTTCATCGTGACGCGCCCGGCCTCGACATGGGCGCGGACACGGCGTTCGAACGGCGCCATCGCGCCCGGACCTGTGCCCCAGGTCAGGTGGAACCGCGGTACCGAGTTGCCGTGGCCGGTGGCGAAGCCTCCGCCGCGCTCGGCCCAGCCGACGATGGGGAACCAGCGCATTCCCATCGCGTGCAGCCAGGGGCGCATCTCGCCTGCGGCGAAGTCGACATAGGCTTCGGCCCACTTGCGCGGCCAGTCGTCCTCGGGGCGGTCGAACTGCGCGCTGCCCATCCAGTCGCGCAACGCAAGGTCGCGGCAGTCGCGGATGCCCATGCGGCGCTGTTCGGGCGTGTCGACCATGAAGAGCCCGCCGAGCGACCAGAAAGCCTGGCCACCAAGAAACCTTTCGGGCTCCTGGTCAAGCAGCAGCACGCGCTTGCCCCGGTCGCCCAGTTCCGCTGCCGCCACGAGCCCGGCCAGCCCGCCGCCCACGATGATCACGTCCGCATCGTCCATGCGCCCCTCCCGGTCTTGCGCTCAAGCCTAGGACCGATGGTGTGGATCAGGCAATGACAAAGGCCGGACCTGTCGCCGCGTCATCCATAGCGCTGCGCGAAGCGGCGCAGGATCTCGGCCGGCTCGGTCACTGTCGCCGCGTGGCAGATACCGATCAGCGTGTCGGCCTGGTCGGGAGGGAAATAGCCGTGATTGCGATAGATGCGGATGCGGCGTTCGAAGTCCCGCGAGTCGGCCTCGGGATGGAACTGGGTCGCATAGACGTTCTGGCCGAACCGCAGCATCTGGATCGGGCAGGCCTCGGAATGCACCAGCTTGACGCAGCCAGCCGGCAGCGACTGGACCGCTTCCTTGTGGCCGACGAAAGCCTGGAATGCGGGTTTCAGACCGGCGGTCAGCGGATCAGTTTCGCCTTCGGACGTGAGCCTGCAATCGGAAGGTCCGACTGGTTCCGCGAACCGGTCCTTGCTGACCTCGGCTCCCAGGTGATGGGCCAGGACGCCCAGCCCGTAGCAACACCCCATGAAGGGATGATCATTCGCGGTGATCTGAGGCATCAGGCTCATGATCTGCGCTTCGATCCGGGCTTCGGTCGGTGTCTTCCGGTCCGGCGCATCGCTGACGCACCCCGGGCCGCCGCCGACGATCAGTCCGGCATAATCGCGAACATCGAGGCCCTCGGGCAGGGACTCGCGGTCGAGCCGGATGCGGTGGGCGCGCTCGGGACCGATCCCGCATTTGCCGAGGATCGCCGCGAACTCGTCATCCGACGCGTCGGTTTCGGGCCGCAGTTGCAAGATCAGGAAACGTTTCATCCGGGTCTCCTCGCGTCAGAGCGGCCAGAATACGAGAATGGCGGGGATCGAGACGGCGACGACGATGATTTCGAGCGGCAGGCCCATGCGCCAGTAGTCGCCGAACTTGTACCCGCCGGGGCCGAGGATCAGCGTATTGTTCTTGTGGCCGATCGGGGTCAGAAAGGCCGACGAGGCCGCCACTGCGACCGCCATCAGGAACGGGTCGGGCGAGACCTGGAGCGTCTGGGCCATCTCGATGCCGACCGGCGCGGCGACGATGGTGGTGGCCGTGTTGTTCAGCAGGTCCGAAAGGGTCATGGTGACGACCATCAGCATGGTCAGGATGGCCCAGGCCGGCATGCCGTCGGTCAGCGTCACCAGCGCGCCGGCGATCAATTCGGTTCCGCCCGAGGTTTCGAGCGCGGCGCCGAGCGGGATCATCGAGCCGAGCAGCACCACCACCGGCCATTCGATATGGGTGTAGATTTCTGTGATCGGCAGGACGCGGGCCAGAACGTATGCGACGACCACCAATCCCAGCGCGATCGGCAGGTAGAGCAGTCCGATACTTGCCGCGGCCACGGCGGCCGCAAAGATTCCGATTGCCAGCCAGACTTTCTCGTTCGCGGTGACGTTCAGCCCGCGCTGCGCCAGTGGCAGACAGCCCAGCCACTCGGTCACATCGGACCCGCGGTCGCGCGGGCAGAGCAGCAGCAGGATGTCGCCGGGCTGGATCTCGGTCTGGCGCATGTGCTTGGTGATGCGCTGGCCCTGGCGCGAAATGCCCATCAGGATCGTGTTTTGCCGCCAGGCGAGCCCCACGCCCTGCGCCGTCTTGCCCGCGATCCGGGCGGCTTCGGGTACCACGACCTCGATCACCTCCAGCCCGTCACCCGCTGCGGTCAACAATTCCTGCCGCTTGCTGTCGGAAAAGTCGAGTTTCAGTGCCGAGCGGAATTCGTCGAGCGCGTCGGGGCGGGCCTCCAGCACCAGAGTATCTCCGGCCTTGAGCACCGAGTTGGCGGCGCGCCCGTAGCGTCGCTTGCCATCGCGGATCAATCCGATGATCGCCACGTCGGTCTTCTCCGCATCGCCGTCCAACTCGGCGAGTCGCTTGCCGATATGGTCGGACTCCTCTGGCACCGTCAGTTCGGCGACATATTCGGCGAGATCGGTGGCGCCGGCGGTCTCGCCGTCGCGCTGCGGAATCAGCCGCCAGCCGATCAGCGCCACGAAGGCCAGACCCGCCAAGGCCGCGATGCCGCCGACCGGGGCGAAATCGAACATCTGGTAGGCCTCGCCCAAGGCGTCCTCGCGGATGCCTGCGATGATGATGTTGGGCGGGGTCCCGATCAGCGTGACCATGCCGCCGAGGATGGTGGCAAATCCCAACGGCATCAGCGACAGGCCCGGATTGCGTCCTGCCTTGCGCGCAGTCTGGATGTCGACGGGCATGAGCAACGCCAGAGCGGCGACATTGTTCATGAAGGCCGACAGGATCGCGCCGATTCCGCCCATCAGGGCGATGTGGCTGGCGAGAGGGCGGGTGCTGTCGACCAGTGTCCGGGTGATCAGGAACACCGCGCCCGACCGTACCAATCCGGCCGACACGATCAGCACCAGCGCCACCACCAGAGTCGCGGGATGGCCAAAGCCGGTGAAGGCGTCCTCGGTCGGAACGACGCCCAGAACCACCCCGATCATGAGCGCCGAGAAGGCCACGAGGTCATAGCGGAACCGTCCCCAGAGAAGCATGGCGAAAACGGCGGCGAAAAGCGTGAACAGGATGATCTGGTCGGTTGTCATGGCCGGACACTAGGGCCAAGTCCGTGCCTTGACCAGATGGCATCACACCACCACTGACGGCTTGCCCTCGCCCCGCGCTCTGCCCTATAGAACCGCGCAGACCAGCGCATGCATACTGACGGAGAATTCCATGGCCGGCCATTCCAAATGGGCAAACATCCAGCACCGCAAGGGACGCCAGGACGCCGCGCGCTCCAAGCTGTTTTCCAAGCTGTCCAAAGAGATAACGGTTGCCGCCAAGATGGGCGACCCGGATCCCGACAAGAACCCGCGCCTGCGTCTCGCGGTGAAGGAAGCCAAGTCAAACTCCGTTCCCAAGGACGTGATCGACCGTGCGATCAAGAAATCGCAGGCGGGCGACGGAGAGGATTACGAGGAAATCCGCTATGAGGGCTATGGTCCCAATGGCGTTGCGGTGATCGTCGAAGCGATGACCGACAACCGCAACCGCACCGCCTCGACCGTGCGGTCGACCTTTACCAAGAACGGCGGCAATCTGGGTGAAACGGGCAGTGTCGGCTTCATGTTCGATCGCAAGGGCGAGGTGACCTATCCGGCCGAGGTCGGCGATGCAGATACGGTAATGATGGCCGCCATCGAAGCTGGCGCCGAGGACGTGGAAAGCACCGAGGACGGCCACGTGATCTGGTGCGCGGACACCGACCTTAACGAGGTCGCCACCGCGCTCGAGTCCGCGTTGGGCGAGAGCGAGAGCACCAAGCTGGTCTGGCGGCCCACCACGACCACCGAGATGGACCTCGAGGGCATGCAGAAGCTGATGAAGTTGATCGACGCGCTCGAAGATGACGACGACGTTCAGCGCGTCACCACCAACTTCGAAGCGCCCGACGAGGTGATGGAGCAGCTCTGATCAGCCGCTGACGTAGGGCGCGGGCGAAGCGCGCCCCGGGCGGAAGAAGACCTTCTGGTTGTGCAACCGGCCAAGCAGCTTGTGAATGTCGGCCAGCGTTTCGTCAAGCGCGGCGAGTTCGGTCGTCGCCTCCGGTCGCGCCGGCGTTTCTGCGAGCAGGGCAAGCCTTTCAAGCGAGAGCTTTTTCTTGCGTTGTTGCAGCGCGGTTTCGATCAGCTCGATGTCGCGGACATCCAATTCGAACCTGGTGTTGAATTTCGGCATTTCCCGGATTCCTGCTATTGACTGGGTAACAATGTTACGTGCGCAGTCGCATTTCGGATCGTTCGTGTCTCTTCGAGCTACAGGAAGGTCGAAATTTCTTCCAGCGGTTTCTTGATCTTCGCGACACTTGGTACCACCGCGTCCGGGGCCGGATGTCCCGCAGCGATGATCATCGTTGGTTTCTCGGACGCAGGCCGCCCAAGCGCCGCGTTCAGGAATTTCATCGGGTTCGGCGTGTGGGTCAGGGTGCAGAGGCCCGACAGGTGCAGGGCGGTCAACAGGAAGCCGGTGGCGATGTTGACGCTTTCGGGCACGTAGTAGTTCTTGTAGCGGGTGCCATCGTCGAACTCGCCCCACCGTTGGGCGAAGACCACGATCAGCCAAGGGGCGATGGTCAGGTGCGGCTTGTCGGCTGTCGTTCCGATCGGTTCCAGCGCCCTGATCCATTCGTCGCCGCCGCCGCCGGCATAGAACTTGCGCTCTTCCTCTTCGGCTTCCTCGCGGATTCGCTGCTTGATCGCGGGGTTACTGATGGCGACGAAGTGCCAGGGCTGGTGGTTGGCGCCCGATGGCGCCGATCCGGCGGTGCGCAGGCAGGTTTCGATGATCTCGCGCGGCACCGGGCGGTCGACATAGTCGCGCACCGAGTGCCGGGTGCGCATGCGGTCCAGGAACGAGGTCGACTCCGCTTGCATCTGGACGTCGCTCATGTCGGCGCGGTCGGGCAGGGGAATGGTTGTGTAGGTCAGCTTGTCCTTCGCGAACATGGGGCGCTCCAATCTCAGTGTTGCGCCGTTATGGCCGCCCGGGACGGTCGCATCAAGCGCCCGGTGCGACGAGTTCCTTGCGCGCAGCCATGCGCACCGAGTCGGTGACGGGCTTGAGTGCCTGGGCCATCACCCGGCTGACCTGCCATGTCAGCGCAACATCCAGATGGGTTCCGCGCTGCAACGGCACAAGCAGACTGTCGCGGATCGGTTCGCGCACCAGCGCCTCTGGGTTCATGCCCCAACCGACGCCGCGCCGCGCCGCCTCCACGAAGGCGTGGGTGGAGGGCAGGAAATGGGTCGGTGGCGACAGCTTCAGCCCCAGTGTCTCGGCGATCCAGCGGCGTTGCAGCATGTCCTTGGCGTTGAAGGTCAGGCAGGGCGCGCGTGACAGGGTTTCGGCGGTCAGGCCGTCGGCGAACCAGCGCCGCATGAACGCGGGACTGGCTGTCGCCACGTAGCGAAGTGACCCGAGCGGTATCGCGTCACAGCCCGGTGCGGGTTTTTCCTGTGCCGAGATTGCAGCGCTCACGGCGCCACGCTTCAGCCAGTCGGAACTGTGGTCCTGGTCGTCGATCACCAGGTCGAACAGGACGTCCGGCACGGCGGCCATCGCCGCGACGAACCACGTGGCCAGGCTGTCGGCGTTCACCGCGACGCGCAGGGTCATCGCACCGCTTCCCCGCTTCAGGGCGAGGTCGCGGCTGACCTGCGCCTCCAGCAGCGCCACGTCCTCGGCGTGTTTGGCCAGCCGTTGCCCGGCCGGGGTGGCTGTGCAAGGTGCGCCACGCCGGATGAGAGCGCTGCCGACCCGGTCCTCCAATGCCTTGATCCGCTGTGATACAGCCGAGGCAGTGACCGAGAGGTCGGCGGCGGCCGCATCGAAGCTGCCGCGCCGCAGGACGGCCGCCAACGCGGCAAGTTGCTGGGGGTCGAATTGCATTAGCGTGTCTTAATCAAGGCAACAGGATTTAATTCGACTACGGCAGATCGACGGGCTAGTCAAACCCGTGAGCAAACAGAGGTCCGCCTGATGACATCGGCCGTTCTGCCCGGATTCGCCCTGGGCTTCAGTCTGATCCTTGCGATCGGCGCGCAAAACGCCTTCGTTCTGCGCCAGGGGTTGCGGCGCGAGCATGTCTTCGCGACGTGCCTGACCTGCGCAGTGTCCGATGCGTTGCTGATCACTGCGGGCGTCGCGGGCTTCGGCTCGCTCGCCACCGTGGTGCCATGGTTTGAACCGGTGATGCGCTATGGCGGCGCGGCCTTCCTGCTGGCCTATGGCGCGCTGAGCCTGCGCAGCGCGTGGAACGGCGGCGCGGTGCTGGTCGCGGAGGGCGGGCCGGGGGCAAGCCTGTGCCGGACGCTGGCGACGGTGCTGGCCTTCACCTGGCTCAACCCGCATGTCTATCTCGACACGGTCGTTCTGATCGGCTCGATCTCGGCGCAGTATGACGACCGGCTGCAGTTCGGTCTCGGCGCGGTTGCGGCAAGTTTCTTTTTCTTCTTCACCCTCGGCTACGGGGCGCGGCTGCTTGCGCCCGTCTTTGCGCGCCCAGGCGCCTGGCGCGCGCTCGATCTCGGGATCGGGCTGGTCATGTGGGCCATCGCGGCCAAACTGGTTATCATGTGAAGGGTTGAACCCGCCGGTCATTGCGTGTTCAACGACAGCATGGAGACAGCACGCACAGCCCGGCCAATGGTCGGAATATTCTGGATGCTGGTGACGGGGCTGTGCTTCGTTGCGGTAACGGCCATCGTCAAGTTTCTCGGCCCGCGCATTCCTCCGGCCGAGCAGGCCTTTCTGCGCTACTTCCTCGGGCTTGCCTTCCTGTTGCCGATGTTGCGTCCGATGCTGCGAACGCGGCTGAGTGGCCGGATGTGGGGCATGTTCGCGGCGCGGGGCGTGTTTCATGCAATGGGCGTGATGCTGTGGTTCTACGCGATGACCCGGATCCCGCTGGCAGAAGTCACAGCGATCAATTACCTCGCGCCGGTTTATGTCACGCTCGGCGCAGCACTGTTCCTTGGTGAAAAGCTGGCCCTGCGCCGCATCGTGGCGGTTTTGGTCGCGTTGCTGGGCGCCGCGGTGATCCTGCGTCCGGGGTTTCGCGTCGTCGAACCGGGACATATGGCGATGCTTCTGGCGGCAGTGGTGTTCGGCGGATCCTACCTGTTGGCCAAGGTGATGGCCGACCGGGTCAGCGCACCGGTCGTGGTCGGCATGCTGTCGATCTGGGTGACCGCGGCGCTTGCTCCTTTCGCTTATGCGGTCTGGGTCACGCCGACCCTGACCGAACTGGCAATCCTGTTCGGCGTCGCCTGTTTCGCGACTGCCGGGCATTACACGATGACGCTGGCCTTCGCCGCTGCGCCGGTGGCGGTCACGCAGCCGGTGACGTTCCTGCAGCTGGTCTGGGCCACGGCGCTGGGTGCCGTGGTCTTTGCCGAGCCGGTGGATATCTGGGTCGTGCTCGGCGGCGGGTTGATCCTGGGATCGGTCACTTTCATCACGTGGCGGGAAGCGATGTTGAACCGCCAGCCGATCACGCCGCCGACCCCGGCGACCAAGGTCTGACCCGGCCCTTGCCAGCACGTATGCCTCGGGCCTAGGCTGAGGGCCCCTGCAATAAGGAGACCGTGATGCGCGGCCCAATGCGTTTCGTCCTGCCGATCGTGTTCCTGATCTCGACGATCGGGGCAGGGGCCGCACCTGCGGTCGTCATCGACACGCCGAAAGCCAGCGGTGACGGGGTGCCACGGGCTTGGCCGGATTCCCGGCGTACCGTCATCGTCGAACTCGCCTCCGGCGGGGGGCAGGACGTCATTGCGATGTCGGATGTTTCCCGTCCGAAGCCGCCCTCCGACGATGAAGCCGGCATCCTGGCGCAATTGCAGGGCGATTGGGTGTCGTCCGAAGACACGTCTGCGCGGATGCGCATCGACGGCACCACGCGCACGCTGACTTATGACGGTGCGGAAATGGAGTCGGAACAGATAGAGGTCGCGACCGAGTGCGGCGGAAATGATGGCGCTGGCCCCTACCTGAGCAGCCGCGAAGAAACTTCCGGCGACGTGACCTGCTATGCGATCGAGACCCTTGGGCCCTCGGAGTTGGTTCTGATGCATCTGCCGCGCGGCAACCTCCTGATCTATGAACGGGCAGAATAGATCACGCTGCGTTTTTATTGATTGACGAGTCAATAAACACTTCCTACCGTCCTGCGGACCAACTGGGACGGGGCGGAAAACATGCCGAAAATCGGAATGGAACCGATCAGGCGCGAGGCGCTGGTCAAGGCGACGATCGCCGAGATCGGAACCGCCGGATCGCTCGACGTGACGGTCAGTCAGATCGCGCGCCGCGCCGGCATGTCGAGTGCTTTGGCGCATCACTATTTCGGCGGCAAGGAGCAGATCTTTCTTGCGGCGATGCGCCGGATCCTCGCGGATTTCGGAGCCGAGGCGCGCCGTGAACTGCGTGCAGCGCCGCCGGAAGAGCGGGCCGGCGCCATCATCCGCGCTTCCTTCGCGCCTTCCTGTTTCACGCCGCAGGCGATCAGTGCCTGGCTGACTTTCTATGTCATGGCGCAGACCAATGACGACGCGTTGCGGCTCTGGCAAATCTACCAGCGGCGTTTGCGCACGAACCTGTCTCATGCGCTGCGCGGTCAGTGCAACGATCCTCGCGGCGCGGCGGATGCGTTGGCCGCGTTGATCGACGGGCTCTACATCCGCGCCGCGCTGAGCGAGGCGGACACGCCCGCCATCGCGACCCACCGTGCGCTTGCGCTGCTCGACATGCTGAGGGGACGTTGATCATGGCCCGGCCGAACATCCTCATCCTGATGGTGGACCAGCTCAACGGCACGCTGTTTCCCGACGGACCGGCCGAATGGCTGCATGCGCCCAACCTCAAGCGGCTGGCGGCCCGGTCCGCGCGCTTCGCCAATGCCTATACCGCCAGCCCGCTTTGTGCGCCGGGGCGGGCCAGCTTCATGTCTGGCCAGTTGCCCTCGCGAACGGGCGTGTATGACAATGCGGCCGAGTTCCGCAGCGATATCCCGACCTTCGCCCACCACCTTCGCCGCGCCGGCTATCAGACCTGCCTGTCGGGCAAGATGCATTTCGTCGGTCCGGACCAGTTGCACGGGTTTGAAAGCCGTCTCACCACCGACATCTATCCGGCCGATTTCGGTTGGACTCCGGACTACCGCAAGCCTGGAGAACGGATCGACTGGTGGTATCACAACATGGGTTCGGTCACCGGAGCTGGCGTTGCCGAGATATCCAACCAGATGGAATACGACGACGAGGTGGCCCATCACGCGATCGCCAAGCTGTATGACCTCGCGCGCGGGCACGACACGCGGCCGTGGTGCCTGACCGCCAGCTTCACCCATCCGCATGATCCCTATGTGGCGCGCCGGAAATACTGGGATCTCTACGCCGATTGCACCCATCTGGCCCCCGACGTGCCGGCGATCCCCTACGAGGCACAGGACAAGCATTCAAAGCGCCTGTTCGATGCCAACGACTGGCGCAGTTTCGACATCACGGACACCGACGTGGCCCGTGCGCGGCGCGCCTATTTCGCCAACATCTCCTATCTCGACGACAAGATCGGCGCGATCCTTCAGGTGCTGGAGGATACGCGGCAGGAGGCAATCATTGTGTTCGCTTCCGATCACGGCGACATGCTGGGCGAGCGCGGGTTGTGGTTCAAGATGTCCTTTTATGAAGGCTCGAGCCGTGTTCCGCTGATGATCGCGTCTGCGCAGCTGGATCCCGGACGGATCGATACGCCGGTCTCGACGCTGGATGTCACGCCAACGCTGGGAGAACTGGCCGGGGTCGACATGGCCGAGATCGCGCCCTGGACCGATGGCGAAAGCCTTGTGTCGCTGGCGCAGGGCGGGGCGCGCACAGCTCCTGTCCTCATGGAATATGCCGCCGAGGGATCGGACGCGCCGTTGGTCTGCATGCGCGAAGGACGGTGGAAATACACGCGGTGCGTGCTCGACCCGGAACAGCTTTTCGATCTGAAGGCCGACCCGCATGAAAACACGAACCTCGCCGAAGATCCGGCACATGCGGAGGTTTTGGAAAAGTTTCGCGCGCAATCGGACGCGCGCTGGGATCTCGCCCGTTTCGATGCGGATGTGCGCGCCAGCCAGGCCCGGCGTTGGATCGTTTACGAGGCGCTCCGGCAGGGCGGCTACTATCCGTGGGACTATCAACCACTTCAGAAAGCGTCGGAACGCTACATGCGCAACCACATGGACCTGAACGTGCTAGAAGAGAACCAGCGCTTTCCCAGGGGCGAATGATGGGTCCTGGTCCTATCCGAAAGGCCCGTGGCGGGCGCGGAACCGACCATGTCTGACATGGAGGCGGATTTTGTCGTCGTCGGGGCCGGCAGTGCCGGTTGCGCCATCGCCTATCGCCTGTCCGAAGCCGGGGCGTCGGTCCTGGTGATCGAACATGGCGGCACAGATGCCGGACCGTTCATACAGATGCCGGCGGCCCTCAGCTATCCGATGAACATGGCTCGCTACGACTGGGGCTATGTTTCGCAGCCCGAACCGCATCTGAACAACCGACGCCTCGCCTGTCCGCGCGGCAAGGTGATCGGCGGCTCCTCCAGCATCAACGGCATGGTCTATGTCCGTGGGCACGCGATGGATTTCGACCATTGGGCCGAGTCCGGGGCGACAGGCTGGGGCTTTGCCGATGTGCTGCCTTATTTCAAGCGGATGGAGCATTGGCATGACAGTGGTCATGGCGGCGATCCGACGTGGAGGGGCAACGACGGTCCCCTGCATGTGACGCGAGGCCCCCGAAGCAATCCGCTGTTTCAGGCCTTCGTCGCAGCAGGCCAGCAGGCGGGCTACGAGACGACCGACGACTACAACGGCGAGAAGCAGGAAGGCTTTGGTCCGATGGATCAGACCGTCTGGCGGGGGCGGCGTTGGTCGGCGGCCAACGCCTACTTGCGTCCCGCGCTGAAACGTCCAAGCTGTTCGCTGATCCGCGCCTTCGCGCGGCGTGTCGTGATGCAGAACGGGCGCGCCGTCGGAGTTGAGGTCGACAGGGGCCGCACGCGCCAGATCATCCGCGCCCGGCGCGAGGTGGTGCTTGCGGCATCCTCGATCAATTCGCCGAAACTGCTGATGTTGTCGGGGATCGGACCGGGCCAGCATCTCGCCGAACGCGGCATCGAGGTGATCGCGGACCGGCCCGGTGTTGGGGCCAATTTGCAAGATCACCTCGAGCTTTACATCCAGATGGCGGCAAGCCAGCCGATCACGCTGTTCAAACACTGGAACCTCTTCGGCAAGGCGCGGATCGGGGCGCAGTGGCTGTTTGCCAAGCGCGGTCTGGGTGCGTCCAACCAGTTCGAGAGCGCAGCCTTCATCCGCAGTGGCGCGGGTGTCCCCTATCCCGACATCCAGTATCATTTCCTGCCGATCGCCGTGCGTTATGACGGGCGGGCCGCGGCCGAGGGGCACGGGTTCCAGGCCCATGTCGGTCCGATGCGGTCGCTCAGCCGGGGTCACGTGAGCCTTGCCTCGCCCGATCCGCGCGATGCTCCCGAAATCCGGTTCAACTACATGTCGCACCCGCAGGATTGGCGCGATTTCCGCACCTGTATCCGGCTGACCCGCGAGCTGTTCGCACAGCCCGCTTTCGCGCCCTTCGTCAAGCACGAGATCCAGCCCGGCGACGCGGTGCAGAGCGATGATGCGCTGAACGATTTCATCGCGGATCACGTGGAGAGCGCCTATCACCCCTGCGGCACCTGCCGGTTGGGTCGGGCCGACGATCCCGACGCCGTGGTCGATCCCGAGGGACGGGTCATCGGGGTGGACGGTCTGCGCGTTGCGGACAGCAGCATTTTCCCCCGTATCACCAACGGAAATCTCAACGCCCCCTCGATCATGGTGGGCGAGAAAATCTCCGATCACATCCTGGGGCGCGATCCGCTGCCGCCCTCCAACGAGACCCCGTGGATTCATCCCGATTGGCGCGAGTCACAGCGCTGAGGCGTGTTAACCTTTCTTAACGTCACCGCTTGAACGCTGCGCGGTGTCCGCGCATACCAAGCGAATGTTAAGGTTTTGTACAGCATTCGTTCTTGCTCTCTGCCTGCCTGTCGCAGGCGTCGCCGGTCCCGAGGGGCCGGTCCGGGTGATCGATGGCGATACGCTCGACGTGGGGGATACGCGAGTGCGCCTACATGGCATTGATGCGCCCGAGCGCGACCAGACCTGCCAGAGACATGCGACGGGTGAGACCTGGGCGTGCGGGGACTGGGTCACGCGTGAAGCGCGCGCACGCTACGAAGGACGCATCGCCGATTGCGATACGATCGACACCGACCGCTATGGCAGGGTGGTGGCGCGTTGCGAAGTCGGAGGAGTCGACATCGGTCGGTCGCTCGTGTCGGATGGGCTGGCGTTCGCATATCGCCGCTACTCGATGGACTATGATCTCGAAGAGAAGGGTGCCGCGGTGAATGACCGGGGCCTGCACGCGAGCCGGGTCATGACCCCTTCGGACTATCGCGCCGCACGCGCAGTCGTCCCGCAGCCCTCGCGCGCGGATTGCCCGATCAAGGGTAACATCTCATCCAAAGGCACCCGTATCTATCACATGCCGGGTCAGGAGCACTACGACAGGACGCGGATCAGCACCTCCAAGGGCGAACGGTGGTTCTGCTCGGAGGGGGAGGCGCGGGCCGCCGGGTGGCGGCGCGCCCGACGCTAGATTTTCGTCGCGTAAGGTATGTGTTTCGGTCCTTTTTGATCCGCATCAAGGCAGGCGCAGCGCCGGCGCGCCTAGTCTTTGGGCAATCGCAGAAGAAGGAGCGAACGGATGTCCCACACCCCCCACGAACTGGTCGAAGAATTCCCCGACAAGGTCGAGTTGATGCGCCGGCTGAAACAGTCTGATGCGCATTTCGCGAATCTCGCGGATGAGTATCACGAGGTGAACCGCGCCGTGCATCGTGCGGAAACCAATGTCGAACCGATGGCGGAACTGGCCGAAGGCGAGCTGCGCAAGAAACGCGCGCTTCTGAAGGACCAGATCTGGAACATCCTGTCGACCGCCTGATCTCCTGGCCCGGCGCGAGCGTTCCTCGGGCCGGGCTTCAGCCCACCTGGTAGGGCAGAACTCCCCTTTCGTTTTCGTCGATCGTCAAGCGCCGTTCGAGCGGTGGCACGGATCGTTGATGGCAGTTGGTGCGCTCGCAGATCCGGCAGGAAATCCCGATCGGCTCAAAGCCACCCGTCTTGGACACGTCCAGATCGTCCGCGTAGACGAGTGACCCCGCATGGGCGACCTCACACCCCAGCGCGATGGCATAGCGCCGAACCGGTGCGCCGAACGAGCCACCTGGTTTCGAGACATCCCGCGCCAGCGAGATGTAGCGTACCCCGTCCGGGGTTTCCGCCAGTTGCCGCAGGAAGCGGCCCGGCGTTTCGAACGCCCGGTGCACGTTCCAGAGCGGGCAGGCGCCACCGAAGCGGGCGAACTGGAGCCGTGTGGCACTGTGCCGTTTCGTGATCGTGCCGGCCTGATCGACGCGCACAAAGAAGAAGGGAATGCCTTTGGCGCCGGGACGCTGGAGCGTCGACAGGCGGTGCGCCACCTGTTCGATCGAAGCCCCGAAGCGCAGGCTCAGCTGTTCCAGATCGTGGCGGCACTCCTGCGCCGCCGCGAGAAACGCGCGGTAGGGCATCAGGGCCGCGCCCGCGAAATAGTTCGCCAGCCCGATCTTGGCGATACTGCGGGCCGCGTCGGAATGGAACCTCGCCAGGTCGAGTGTCGCTTCGATCAACTGTCCCTGCACGATCAGCGCCAATTGCAGCAGAAGCTGAAACACCTGCGTCTGGGGCGTCGCGCGCGAGGACAGACGCAGGATCTTGCGTTCGGCATCGAATTGGCGCAGCGAGTCCATGTCGACCAGCGCCACGACGATCCCGCGCGCCGACATCTGCGCCATGGCGACCGAGCGGATATCCTGCGACGGGCCGACCTGGCTGGCGAAATTCTCCGCTGCCCTGTCCACCGCGTCGATGTAGTTGTCGCAATAGTGGAAGAAATCGCGCACCTCGTCCCATGGGCTGGCCTGGGTGCGCGCATCCTCGCGCCCCAGCGCCTCATCGAGCGAGGCGAGGCGTTCATGGGTCTGGCGATAGCTGCGGTGCAGTTCGATGAAGGCCCGCGCCAACGCCGGCGCGTTGGACGCCGTAAGGCGCAGATCGGCCAGCGGTGGCATCGTGTCGGCAAAGACCGGATCGGCCAACGCCTCTCGCATATCGCTGACCAGCCGCTCGCTGTCGCCGGTGCTGAGTTCGGTAACGTCGAGACCGAATTCCTGTGCCAGCGCCAGCACGACGGTGGTGCTGACCGGGCGATTGTTGTTCTCCATCTGGTTCAGATAGGGAAGGGATACGCCCAGTTTTGCAGCGAATTCCTTTTGCGTCAGGCCAAGGCGGGTGCGCATTTCGCGCAGTTTGGCCCCGGCATAGAGTTTCTGGGTGGGCATGGAGTGCCTTTGCAAAGCGACGTCAAGGGCACGCTAACTTTGCAAAGCCGCGCGCACAAGCGGCTAGAGGCCCAGCTGCTTCTGACGCCGAATCACCAGCAGGATCGCAGCCAGGCCGAGACTCGACGTGATGAACATCATCGCCATCAGGGTGAGCGCGCCGGTTTCTTCGGTCAGCAGGAAGCCCGCGAGCGCGCTGAGCGCGGCTCCGCCCGCAAGCATGATCGCGCCGCCGAAGCCCGACGCCGTGCCGGCGAGATGTGGGCGCACCGAGAGCATCCCGGCGGTCGCGTTGGGAATGGACATCCCGTTGCCGAGGCCGACGAAGGTCATGAAGCCGAAGAATGTGAGCGGTGTCGCGGTGCCGGCGAGTATGAACGTCAATGACAGCAGGATGCCGAGGCAGTTCATCAGGCAGCCCCAGAGGATCATCGAGTTGATGCCGAAGCGCGTGGCGAAGCGCCCGGTGACGAAATTGCCGAGAAAATAGCCGATGGCCGGTGCGCCAAAGAACAGGCCCAGCACCGCCGGATCCATGCCGAAGATCACCGTACCCACGAAGGGCGCGCCGCCCAGATAGGAAAAGAATGCTCCCGACGACAGCGCCGAGGCCATCGAGTAGCCCCAGAAGCGCGGACTTCGCAGAAGCTCGGGGTACTCGGCGAACTGGGCGGTCAGGGTCAGCCCGCTTTTGCTGCCGGTCTCGCCCAGATCGGCCCAGATCAGCGCCAGCATGGCGCCGCCCAGGAGGAACAGCAGCCAGAAATTCGCCTGCCAGCCGAAGACCTGGTCCAGCGCTCCGCCGACCGCGGGGCCGACCATCGGCACCACCGCCATGCCCATGGTGACATAGCCGATCATGCTGGCCGCCTTGTCCTGCGGATACATGTCGCGCACGACGGCGCGGCCCAGAACCATGCAGACCGCGATGATGGCCTGGCACATCCGGAAGAACAGGAACATCGTGGCATTCGGAGCGAAGATGCAGCCGAGCGTTGCCAGCATGAACAGAACCGTTCCCCAAAGCGTGACGGGGCGTCGTCCGAACTTGTCCGCGATGGGGCCGATCAGCGTCTGCAGCACCGCGCTGGTGCCCAGATAGAGCGCGACCGACAGTTGCATCACCTGGTAGTCGGTCTGGAAATGCACCGCCATGTTGGGAAGGCTGGGCAGGAAGATGTTCATCGTCAGCGCCGATAATCCCGTCATCAGGATCAGCGTCGCGATATGGGGTGGCGTGCGGCGGTCCAGGAACCGCATTTGCTTGAAGTCGGCCATGGTAAATGTTCCCTACCGCCGGAAGCGGGAGCGGTCTATGGGTTGATCTGTTAATTAGCATTTTTGCAATTAGCAAAACACTGGTTCTCTAAAATATGCAAATATTCCGAAATCCACTTTGGTCCGCTCCGCAGGTTCTGTAGGGTCCGGCAAAATCTGCAAGGGAACCCGAACCATGAAAGATATCCTGACCGTGCTGAACGATCGCCGCGCCGCTGCCCGCCTCGGCGGAGGTCAGAAACGGATCGACGCCCAGCATGCGCGCGGCAAACTGACAGCGCGCGAGCGGATCGATCTGCTGCTGGACGAGGACAGCTTCGAGGAATTTGACATGTTCGTCGGCCACCGCTGCACCGATTTCGGGATGGAGCAACAGCGCCCCTATGGCGATGGTGTGGTGACCGGTTGGGGCACGATAAATGGTCGCATGGTCTATGTCTTCAGTCAGGATTTCACCGTTCTGGGCGGCTCGGTCAGCGAAACGCATGCGCGCAAGATCTGCAAGATCATGGACATGGCGGTCGAGAATGGCGCGCCAATCATCGGCATCAACGACTCGGGCGGTGCGCGGATCCAGGAAGGTGTGGACAGTCTCGCGGGCTATGGGGAAGTCTTCCAGCGCAACATCATGGCCTCGGGCGTGGTGCCGCAGATCAGCGTCATCATGGGGCCCTGCGCGGGCGGCGCGGTCTACTCGCCGGCGATGACCGACTTCATCTTCATGGTCAAGGACACTTCCTACATGTTCGTGACCGGCCCCGACGTGGTCAAGACCGTGACCAACGAGGTTGTGACCGCCGAGGAACTGGGCGGGGCCAGCACCCACACGCGCAAGTCCTCCGTCGCGGATGCGGCCTTCGAGAACGACGTCGAGGCCTTGGCAGAAGTGCGTCGCCTCGTCGACTTCCTGCCCCTGAACAACCAGGCGAAACCGCCCGTGCGCCCGTTCTTCGACGAGCCGGGCCGGGTCGAGACGTCGCTCGACACCTTGGTGCCGGAAAACGCCAACAGCCCCTATGATATGAAGGAACTGATCCTCAAGATCGCGGACGAGGCGGATTTCTACGAGATCCAGGAAGATTTTGCCAAGAACATCATCACCGGCTTCATTCGCCTCGAGGGCCGCACCGTGGGGGTTGTCGCGAACCAGCCGATGGTGCTGGCCGGGTGTCTGGACATCGACAGTTCGCGCAAGGCTGCGCGGTTCGTCCGGTTCTGCGATGCGTTCGAGATTCCGATCCTGACGCTGGTCGACGTGCCGGGCTTCCTGCCGGGGACGGGCCAGGAGTATGGCGGCGTCATCAAGCACGGGGCCAAGCTGCTCTATGCCTATGGCGAAGCGACAGTGCCGAAGGTCACGGTGATCACGCGCAAGGCCTATGGCGGAGCGTACGTGGTGATGGCGTCCAAGCATCTGCGCAGCGATTTCAACTACGCCTGGCCGACGTCCGAGATCGCGGTGATGGGCGCCAAGGGCGCGACCGAGATCATCCACCGCGCAGACCTCGGTGACCCGGAAAAGATCGCCAAGCACACGGCGGATTACGAGGCGCGCTTCGCCAACCCGTTCGTGGCCGCCGAGCGTGGCTTCATCGACGAGGTGATCCAGCCGCGCAGCACAAGGATGCGCGTCAGCCGCGCCTTTGCGTCGCTGCGCAACAAATCGGTCAAGATGCCCTGGAAGAAGCACGACAACATTCCGCTCTGAGGCGAAAGGAACCGTCATGGCCCGCCCTGCGTTCACTCCGAAAGGAGATTGTTATGCCAAACAAGGACATGTCCAGCATCAAGGACGAAGACACCTACGAAGCCCTGCGCGACAAGGGGTATTCCAAGGAAAAATCCGCTCGAATTGCGAATGCGCAGGCGTCATCCGACCAATCCCCTTCGGAAAAGGGGGGCAAGGCGCCGCCCTACGAGGACTGGACGAAGGACGAACTCTACGATCGAGCTCAAGAGGTCGGCATCGACGGCCGTTCGGACATGACCAAGGACGAGTTGATCGAAGCGTTGCGCGGCTGACCGAAGCGGGGTCGTCGTGATGTCTGGTTTGTGGAACAATCAGGCATTCGCGATCACCCATGCCGACGATGGCAAGTTCGTAGGCCAGGGTCTCAGAGCCTTTTTCGAGTACCGCGATCTCGGAATCCGTGATGCATCAGGCGGTAAATTCGGTGCGCATGTCATAAGAGCCGTCCCGGGAATGGAAAGCCCCGGCGCGTGGCACAGCCACGATCTGGATTTCCAGATGGTCTACGTCACCAAGGGCTGGGTGGTGTTCGAATACGAAGGGCAGGGCGAGCATATTCTCCGCGAGGGGTCGTGCGTGCTGCAGCCCCCCGGCATCAAGCACCGCGAATGCCGTCATTCCGACGATATGGAGCTGATCGAGATCGTTTCGCCTGCCGAGTTCGCCACGCGTGATGAGGATGCGCCGTGAAAATCGGACGTGGCACCAAGGCGGCGCGGGCGTTTCCGGTATTGCTTCTCCTCGGCTGGCCGTCATGGACTGCGGCTCAGCAGGTGGTGCCGGTGCCGTCCGGCCAGCACGTTGAACTGACCGAAGTGCTTCTGGATGACACGCCCGGAGAGACGTGGGCGCGGTTCCGATTCGTGGCGCCGCAGATCGCGCGCGACGGTGGCGACATCTCGTATGAGACCGCTATCGCGGACATGGATGCGCTGTGTCGAGGCCTGATTCTGCCTTATCTGGAAGAGTATGATCTTGACCCGCGCCGCATCGTGATCTCGCTATCCGATCGCGATGTGCCGTTCGGGGCAGCAGATCCCGATGCGACACAGTTCTTCGAGGCGTACCGGCCGAATGCGGCCGACTGCATTTGGGAGGAATTTTGATGTTTCCACAACATGTTGCGGTCGACGCTTCCCATCATCTTTCACCTGAGGTTTCGCTGCCACGCTGCCCCGGCGATCCGCAAAATTCGTATCAATCTGGCGTTGAATATCGTATGAATTTACCGAGCCGTGCAAACGCGGCCGGGGTCCGACAGAACGGGCCGGCCGGAGCGGGCGCTCCGGTTTCATTCGGCAGAGCAGTCAGGAGACATCGATGGGTCACTGCATCAGACTGTGCGCGGCAGCCTTCTTGGTTGCCACAACTGCTGCGTGCGAATTGCAGCCTCAGGAAGAGTTCGTCATCCGCGAGCCGGAGCCGATTTCCGTCGCCCGGACGGCCACCGGAAAGTACTAGCCGCAGACAGCATCCGAAGACACCGCGGCGGCTGACATTGGCTGGCGGGAGGCCACCATGCTGAAGCATCGCGGCTTTCCCGGGCGTTTGCCGGGTACGGATTTCCAGTTCACGATCAGGCGGCCCAATCCAAAGGGGGCGACGCCGCTTGTGCGGCGCGAGCGCTATGCCGATCGCAGGCCCGCCGACCGGCGCGCAGACGCCGCGTTCATGGCGGCGCTCTGGACGCAATTCGGCGATCAACCATTCGAGCGTGGCAACCTGGATGCCGGGCGTCTCAGTTGGTTGTTCGAGCGCGAAGTGGTGCCCGCCGAAGATCCGTTTGACCCCACCAGCTACGACGCGCTTCTGGTGATCGACGGCGCGGCGGCGCGCGCGGCCTTTCCCGAGGTGTTCACAGCGTGATCGGCAGGTTTCGGCATAACCCCTCGTCATTTCGGCAGAAAACGGCTCATTCGATGACAATCGAAAAAATGGGGTTGGATTCTTGCGCGAAATCTACAATCGTTATGGTTGTAGGCGGTGTTTCTATTCCCGCACCGTTTGCAGACTATCTATTCCGTACCCCTTCCCTGAGCGGGCAGGCATCCGTCGTTGACGAGTGCCTGCCCGTTTCACGTTTTGGGCGGGAAAGCGCCGAACCCAAGGGGTGTGACACAATCTTCTTGAGGAACTTTATGGATGAGGCATGGGTTTTCTCATCGAGCGTTAAGAATCCAAAAGGATGTGTCCCATGCAAACTCTTCTCAAGACAGCGACCCTTGTCGGTCTTCTCGGCGGCCTCGCGGCTTGCGGTGAAACCACGACAGAGCAGGCGCTCTACGGCGGCGGTGCCGGTTTCCTCGGCGCAGCGGCGCTTGACACCAACGTGGTCGCGGGCGCGGCTGCCGGCGCTGCGGCCAACGTGCTGTACTGCGACCAGAACCCGGGCAAGTGCAACTGACCGCTCCGGTCTCTCCGGTCAATCGTCGCGCACTGTACTGATCCGCGCCGTCCCGCCGCGGCGTGATGGCGACACGTTCCTAACCACCATTCCGCATTTCACCGCCCTGGCCGCCCGCGCCAGCGGCGGTGTTCTGCGTTCCGCAACAACACACGTGAAGGACCCCACATGTTCAACAAGATCCTGATTGCCAATCGGGGCGAAATTGCCTGCCGAGTCATCAAGTCTGCCCGCAAGATGGGAATTTCGACCGTCGCGATCTATTCGGATGCCGATCGTCAGGCGCTGCATGTGCAGATGGCAGACGAGGCGATCCATATCGGGCCTTCGCCCGCGAACCAGTCCTATATCGTGATCGACAAGGTGATGGATGCGATTCGCCAATCCGGTGCGCAGGCGGTGCATCCGGGGTATGGCTTCCTGTCGGAGAACAGCAAGTTCGCCGAGGCGTTGGAAGCCGAAGGCATCGCCTTTGTCGGCCCGCCCAAGGGCGCGATCGAGGCGATGGGCGACAAGATCACCTCCAAGAAGATCGCGCAGGAAGCCGGCGTGTCGACGGTGCCGGGCTACATGGGCCTGATCGCCGATGCGGACGAGGCGGTGAAGATTTCCGGAGAAATCGGCTATCCGGTGATGATCAAGGCCAGCGCCGGGGGCGGCGGCAAAGGCATGCGCATCGCCTGGACCGACGAGGAAGCGCGCGAAGGTTTCCAGAGTTCCAAGAACGAGGCGGCCAGCAGCTTTGGGGATGACCGCATCTTCATCGAGAAGTTCGTAACCCAGCCGCGCCATATCGAGATTCAGGTGCTCTGCGACAGCCATGGCAACGGTGTGTACCTGGGGGAGCGGGAATGCTCGATCCAGCGCCGCAACCAGAAAGTCGTGGAAGAGGCACCAAGCCCGTTCCTCGACGAAACCACCCGCCGCGCGATGGGGGAGCAGGCCGTCGCGCTGGCGCAGGCTGTCGGATATACCAGCGCGGGCACAGTCGAATTCATCGTCGATGGCGACAAGAATTTCTATTTCCTCGAAATGAACACCCGCCTGCAGGTGGAGCATCCCGTTACGGAACTGATCACCGGAATCGACCTTGTCGAACAGATGATCCGGGTCGCCAACGGCGAAAAGCTCCCTTTCAAGCAGGACGATATCAAGCTGAACGGCTGGGCCATCGAGAACCGGCTCTATGCCGAAGATCCTTACCGCGGGTTCCTGCCCTCGATCGGGCGCCTGACCCGTTATCGCCCGCCGGCCGAAGTGGCCGAGGACAGCCATGTGGTCCGCAACGACACCGGCGTCTACGAGGGCGGCGAGATCAGCATGTACTACGACCCGATGATCGCCAAGCTCTGCACTTGGGCGCCCACCCGCGCCGAGGCCATCGAACGGATGCGTGTGGCGCTCGACAGTTTCGAGGTCGAGGGAATTGGTCACAATCTGCCGTTCCTGTCGGCGGTCATGGATCATCCGATCTTCGTCGCCGGTGACATGACCACCGCCTTCATCGAGGAGCAGTATCCCGAGGGCTTCGACGGGGTTGAGCTGCCCGAGCCCGAACTCCGCCGGATCGCCGCGGCCTGTGCCGCGATGCACCGGGTGGCCGAAATCCGGCGGACCCGCGTGTCCGGCCGGATGGACAACCACGAACGCAAGGTCGGAATTGACTGGATCGTCAGCTTGCAGGGTCAACGCTACGAGACGGCGATCGCCGCAGATCATGACGGCTCGACCGTCACCTTTGGCGATGGGCACGAGATGCGCGTTTCCAGCGATTGGACGCCCGGTGACCAGTTGGCCACGCTGACCGTCGAGGGCAGCCCCCTGGTTCTGAAGGTCGGCAAGATCAGCGGCGGCTTCCGAATCCGGTCGCGCGGTGCCGACATCAAGGTGCATGTTCGAACGCCGCGGCAGGCCGAACTGGCCGATCTGATGCCCGAGAAGGTCGCCCCTGACACGTCCAAGATGCTGCTCTGCCCGATGCCGGGGCTGATCGTGAAGGTTGATGTGGCGGTCGGCGACGAGGTTCAGGAAGGGCAGGCGCTGTGCACTGTCGAGGCGATGAAGATGGAGAACATCCTGCGCGCCGAACGCAAGGGCATGGTTTCCAGGATCAATGCCGCCGCCGGAGACAGCCTGGCCGTCGACGACGTCATCATGGAGTTCGAGTGACCCCGTGAGCCAACGCCCGGCAAATAACGCGAGAGTGCAGCCAGACCGGGGTCAGAAGCCTCGGCGCTGGTTCACCTCGCGCTCGCGTTCGGGCATCTTGTCGATCGAGCGGGTGATCTCGCGCACGGTCCAGGGCAGGGGCTTGCGCAGCTTGACCCCGCCATCCTTGCCGATGATGACAAGCATGAAGCCCCGCGGGCGAAGCTTGGTGCGCAAGGGCGAGTTGGCGCTGGGATCGGTGTCGGTGAGCACCACCACGTCGCGCTCGAGCAGCATGTCCATGCCGTCGGTCAAACGCTCGACCTGTTCGGAAAAGCGCGGATCGGCAGGAGAGTCCGCGAAGACGACAACCGGGCGATTGACCCAGAGAAATTCGCTCAGGTCGCTTTCGCCCGCCGGCCGGATCAGCTCTTGCGGATCGGGGGGTGAACTGTCCTGTGCACCTGCCGGAACGGCGAATAGTGCAGCGAAAACAAGACTTAGTATTCGGTTCATTCTGACTCCTGTGGTTTTGAATATAATGGCGATGCGTGCGAATGCGACTGCTGATTTGACCGAGGGGGCCAAAAACATCGACGTTAATCGCATGGTGAGGGGTTCCGGAGAATGATGGCGGCAATTCCTGCAACCTGGCCGGGTGGGACGGCCCTGTCCCGAAGGATCGCCAAAGCGATGGATGTCATTCTGCATGTCGGCGCGCATCGCTGCGCCACGACCACATTTCAGCACTACCTGCGCCGCAACTCCGAGCGGCTGAACACGGACGGCATCGGCGTCTGGGAACCACGCCGAACCCGCAACGGGTTGTTTCACGGCATTCTTCCGGGTCCGCAGGCAGACGTTCGCGGCAGCCTTTATCGCCGAGGTGTCGGGCGGGTGCGTGTCAATCTCGCTCTGGCGGCCGAGCGGTTCCGCAACCTGATCGTTTCAGACGAGAACATGCTCGGTACGATGGGGCAGAACCAACGCAGCGCATCGCTCTATGGCGCGGCGGGGGATCGCATGGCGCGCTTCTTTCCGGCCTTCGAGGGCCATGTGAGCGACGTAATCCTGAACATCCGCTCGCAGGAAACCTATTGGGCCTCTGTCTTCGGATACGGTTTGATGCGCGGGCGCCCCATGCCCGAGCCCGAGATGCTGGAGCGGCTGTCGCACGACCAGCGAAGCTGGCGCGACGTGATCACCGACCTGGCCTGCGCCTTGCCCGGTGTGCGGCTTTGGGTCCTGCCTTTCGAGACGTTCGCCGGGCGCCCGGATGCGCAACTGGCGACACTGGTGCCGGGCAAGGCGCCAAGGCAGCATGCCCGCATCCGGGTCAACGCGACTGCGCGGCTGCAAGAGCTGCGTGCCGACATAGCGCCGCGCGAGGCGGCGCGATTGCCTGAGGGCGAGGGCCGCTTTCAGCCGTTCACACGAAGTCAGATCGTGCGGTTGCGCGAACGCTATGCCGACGACGTGATGTGGCTGATGTCCGGCGCGGACGGGCTGGCCTGGATGATGGACGATCCTGAAAAGAGATGGACGGGGCTCAACCCGTCTTCGACCGACATGACAAGAGGAAGATCACATGACGAGCGACAAGGACGAATGGAAGGCACTGGCTGAGGCGGAGCTGCGCGGCCGGTCCCTGGATGATCTCACCTGGACGACGCTGGAGGGGATCGAGGTGCAGCCGCTCTACACGGCTGACGATCTCGCCGGGGTCAACCATCTGGGGTCGATCCCCGGTGCCGCGCCCTTCACCCGCGGGGTCAAGGCGACGATGTATGCCGGGCGTCCCTGGACGATCCGGCAATATGCGGGCTTCTCGACCGCCGAGGAATCCAACGCCTTCTATCGCCGTGGCCTCGCCGCCGGGCAGCAGGGGGTCAGCGTCGCTTTCGATTTGGCCACGCATCGGGGCTATGACAGCGACCATCCGCGCGTTGTCGGCGATGTGGGCAAGGCGGGCGTTGCGATCGATTCCGTCGAGGACATGAAAATCCTGTTCGATGGCATTCCGCTCGACAAGGTCAGCGTCAGCATGACGATGAACGGCGCGGTGATCCCGATCCTCGCGAACTTCATCGTGACGGGCGAGGAGCAGGGCCATGACAGGTCAGTCCTGTCGGGCACCATCCAGAACGATATCCTCAAGGAGTTCATGGTCCGCAACACCTATGTCTATCCGCCGGAACCGAGCATGCGGATCGTGGCCGACATCATCGAATACACCGCGAACGAGATGCCCAGGTTCAACAGCATCTCGATCTCGGGCTACCATATGCAGGAAGCGGGCGCGAACCTCGTGCAGGAACTGGCCTATACGCTGGCGGATGGGCGAGAATACGTGCGCACGGCGATCGCGCGCGGCATGGATGTCGACCGCTTCGCCGGGCGCTTGTCGTTCTTCTTCGCCATCGGCATGAATTTCTTCATGGAGGCGGCCAAGCTGCGCGCCGCGCGGTTGCTCTGGCACCGCATCATGAGCGAGTTCGAACCCAAGAACCCCAAGTCGATGATGCTGCGCACCCATTGCCAGACCAGCGGTGTCAGCCTGCAGGAACAGGATCCCTACAACAACGTGGTGCGCACCGCCTACGAGGCGATGGCGGCAGCCTTGGGCGGCACCCAATCGCTGCACACCAACGCGCTGGACGAGGCGATTGCCCTGCCGACGGACTTCAGCGCCCGCATCGCGCGCAACACACAGCTGATCCTGCAGGAGGAAACCGGCATCACCAACGTGGTCGATCCGCTGGCCGGCTCCTACTACGTCGAGAAGCTGACCCATGACCTGGCCACCGAAGCGTGGAAGCTGATCGAGGAAGTGGAGGAGATGGGCGGGATGACCAAGGCGGTCGCCAGCGGCCTGCCGAAGCTGCGGATCGAGGAAAGTGCCGCGCGGCGCCAGGCGATGATCGACCGGGGCGAGGAAGTGATCGTCGGCGTGAACAAGTATCGCCTGCAGAAAGAGGACGAACTCGACATCCTCGACATCGACAACGCCAAGGTCCGCGAATCCCAGGTCGCGCGGCTCGAGCGGATCCGGTCCGAACGGGACCAGGCCGCCTGCGACGCGGCGCTCACCGAAATCACTCGCCGCGCAACCGAGGGCGGCAATCTTCTCGAAGCGGCCGTCGAGGCCGCGCGCGCTCGGGCCTCTGTCGGAGAAATCAGCATGGCAATGGAAAAGGCATTCGGACGTCACCGCGCGGAAGTAAAGACGCTCGCGGGCGTCTATGGCGCGGCCTACGAGGGCGACGAAGGCTTCGCCGCGATCCAGAAATCGGTCGAAGAGTTCGCCGAGGCGGAGGGCCGCCGGCCGCGGATGCTCGTGGTCAAGATGGGCCAGGACGGACATGACCGGGGCGCCAAGGTGATCGCGACGGCCTTCGCGGATATCGGGTTCGATGTCGACGTGGGCCCGCTGTTCCAGACCCCGCAGGAGGCGGCGCAGGATGCGGTCGACAACGACGTGCACGTGATCGGGATCTCCTCGCAGGCGGCCGGTCACAAGACGCTGGCCCCGCAGCTGGTGGCCGCGCTCAAGGAGGCCGGGGCCGAGGACATCATCGTGATCTGCGGCGGTGTCATCCCGCAGCAGGACTACAAGTTCCTGCGGGACAACGGGGTCAAGGCGATCTTCGGGCCGGGCACCAACATTCCCGAGGCGGCACAGGATATCCTCAGGCTGATCCGCGACGCGCGGGCCTGATGCGAAAGCGCGCCCGCATCCTTGCGGGCATGGCGGCGGGTGCCCTGTGGGCGCTCGCCGTTGTCGGCGGGCCGCAACTGGCGGGTCTGCCCTACTTGCCGGCGCCCCTGTCCGTGCCCGGAGCCCTCGTTCCGCCGGGGATCGTTATGGCGGCGATGATCGGTCGCCTGGCGCAGCGACGCTTTTGGGATGATGCGCTCATCGACGGGCAGGACTTTCCATCCGGCAGCCCCGGCTGGGTCGATCAGCGCGTGCTGCACAACACGATCGAACAGGTGGTCCTGGCGCTCGTCACCTGGCCCTTCGTGGCACTGACCCTTGGTGGCGGCGTCGTCCTCGTGATGGGCGTGGCGTTCGCCCTCTCACGGCTTGCCTTCTGGATCGGGTATCACGCGGCTCCGCCACTGCGCGCCTTCGGCTTCGCCGCGACCTTCTACACAACGGTGTTGGCGGCATTCTGGGCGGTATTTGCCTGGGCGATCTGATGGCGACCAAACCCGGGCAACCGTGATCGGTTACCCGGGTTGATTTACTGCGCCGGTGCCATGGCGTTCCGGGGCTCGAGGCGCGCGGCCAGCATGAGCGCGGAATAGCCCAGAAGCCCCGACACGATGGATCCCGACAGAACCCCGGCGCGGACCTGGTTCATCATGGCCGCGTCGGAGAAGCTCAGCCCGCCAATGAAAAGCGACATGGTGAAACCCACGCCGGCGAGACAGGCGATCCCGTAGATGTGAAGGTAGTTGGCCCCAGCGGGAAGCCGCGCGAGACCGGTCTTGACCATCAACACGGTCAGGCCGAACACACCCACCTGCTTGCCGATCAGCAGACCGAGCGCGATGCCCAGAGGCAGCGGCTGCATCAGCGAGTCGAGCGTCATTCCCTGCAGTACGACACCCGCGTTGGCGAAGGCGAAAATCGGAATGATCAGGTAGAGCACATAAGGCGCGAGGGCATGTTCCAGCGAATGCAGCGGTGACTTGCCCCACTTGTCCTTCAGCGGGATGCAGAACGCGGTGACCACACCGGCAAGCGTCGCGTGCACGCCGGATTTCAGCACGAAATACCACATGATCGTGCCCAGAAGGATGGCCGGGGCGATGCGGTGTGCGCCTTTGAGATTGAGCCAGATCAGGCCGGCAAGCGGCAGCAGCGCCAGCAGCAGGTAATCGACTTTCAGATTTGCGGTGTAGAACAGCGCGATGATGATGATCGCGCCGAGGTCGTCGAGAATCGCGAGGGTCAGAAGAAAGACCTTGAGCGAGACCGGTGCCCGGTTCCCGACCAGCGCCAGTATGCCGAGCGCAAAGGCGATATCCGTCGCTGCCGGAATCGCCCAGCCATCGATGCTGGGCAGGCCCCAGTTGAAATAGGCGAAGACCAGCGCCGGCAGGGCCATACCGCCGATGGCGGCGACGCCGGGCAGCACGACGTCACGCGGGTTCTTCAGCTTGCCTTCCATCAGCTCGCGTTTCAGTTCGAGTCCGATCAGAAAGAAGAAGATCGCCATCAACCCGTCGTTGATCCAGAGGATCAGCGGTTTTTCGAGCCCCTCGCCGTTCACCTGCACCGAAACGATGCTGCCGAGAACGTCCTGGTAGTAGACGGCAAGAGAGGAATTCGCGACGATCATCGCGGCCACGGCGGCGGCCATCAACAGGATGCCCCCGGAGGCTTCGTGGCTGAAAAACTTGTCAATCGCGCGAAGTAGCATCCTATCCCTCTGATTTTGTCAGGTATTCGGGCAAAGATGGGTCGGTCCGCCGTGAAAACAATAGTCTTGCGTGGGTTTCGGGTCGATTTGCGTGTTTTTTGCCTTTCGTCGGCGGCGCTCGCACGTCACTGTCCGGTCATGATCCGTCTTGACCATATCGCGGTGGCCGGCACCACTCTGGAGGACGCGGCCGCGGCCGTGGAGGTCGCGCTTGGCGTGCGGTTGCATCCGGGTGGCACGCACGATCTCTTCGGAACTCACAACCGCTTGCTCGGGCTCGCCGATGGGCTCTATGTCGAAGCCATCGCCCAAGACCCTGATGCGGCGGCGCCGGCGATCCCGCGCTGGTTCGATCTTGATCGGTTCTCGGGGCCAGCGCGTCTGTCCAACTGGATCTGCGCCACCGACTGCTTGAGTGACGCGTTGGAACACCTTCCCGAGGCGGGACGCGCGGTGGCCCTGCGCCGCGGAGACCTGCGCTGGCAGATGGCGGTGCCCGATGACGGACGGCTGAGCTTTGACAACCTGCACCCGGCGCTGATCTGCTGGCAGAGTCCCGTCCACCCGAGCGCCCTGCTGCCCGCCTCGGGCTGCTCTCTGCGCCGTCTGGTCGTGTCTCACCCGGAGGCCAGGGCGTTGCAGGATCTCGTCGCGTCTGTTTTGCAGGATGAACGCGTCGTCTTCGATCCGGGCCCGGCGGGGTTGATCGCCGAAATCCAAACACCGCACGGGATGAGGACGCTGGCATGATCCTGCGCCCCGCGCGGCCGGAGGACGCCACCGCGATCTGTGCCATCCTCAATCCGATCATCCGCGATACGCTCGTGACCTTTGCACAGGAATCGCGCAGCGCCGCATCGGTCGCGGAGGATATCGCGCGTCGCGCGCCGGCCTATATCGTCGCAGAACGCGCTGACCGCATTGTGGGCTTTTCGACCTATGGCCCGTTCCGCTCTGGGGTGGGCTATGCGCGGACATGCGAGCACACCACCTATCTTGCGCCGGATGCGCGCGGGCAGGGGATCGGACGGAAACTCCTGCACCACCTTGAAACGGTTGCGCACGCGCAGTCGGTTCATGTTCTGGTCGCCGCGATCAGCGCCGCCAATCCCGGCGCGATCGCGTTCCATGAGCGGCTCGGCTTTGCCCATGTCGGGCGTATGCCCGAAGTCGGCTTCAAGCAGGGGCGGTGGCTGGATCTCGTCCTGATGCAGAAGGGTCTGGACCAGGGACAAGATGGCGCGCCTGACTCCGGCGCGGCGGCGCTATAGACTGCCCTCATGTCGCTCTGGACCCGCATATCGGACGCGCTCGCCGCGCTGGCGCAAGGTGAAAGCCTTGCCGAAGTGTTCGAGCGCCTGCGCACGCCGCCCGAACGCCGCGTCGCCTTTGCCATCGCAGTCATTGCGTTGGGGGCGAAGATGGCCAAGGCCGATGGCCACGTCACTCGCGACGAGGTCGCGGCCTTTCGCGAGGTGTTCCAGATCGCCCGTGCCGACGAGGCAGGCGCGGCGAAGGTCTTCAACCTGGCGCGCACCGACATCGCCGGATACCAGGAATATGCGCAGCGCATCCGCGCGATGTTCAGCGAAGACCCCAAGACGCTCTGCGATCTCATGGAAGGCCTGTTTCACATCGCCATGGCGGATGGGTTCTATCATCCGGGAGAAAACAGGTTTCTCGAGGATGTGGCCGAGATTTTCGGTGTACCCGAACCCGATTTCCGCGCCCTGCGTGCCCGGTTCGTGCCCGATGCAAAGCCTGATCCCTACACGGTCCTCGGAGTGACGCCGCAGACCCCGATGCCGGAGATCCGGAGAGCCTGGCGCAGGTTGGTTCAGGAAACCCATCCGGACAGCATGATGGCGCGGGGTGTGCCACCCGAGGCGATCAAGCTGGCGGAAAAACGGATGGTGGACATCAATCGCGCCTGGGAAGACATCAACGACGCGGCCGCCTGATGCGCCTTGCCACCTATAACGTCGAATGGTTCGCCAACCTCTTTGACGATCAGGACAAGCTGATACTCGATGACGGATGGTCCGGCCGTCGTGACGTGACCCGTGCCCAGCAGATCGAGGCGTTGGCGATGGTCTTCACGGCATTGGACGCCGACGCGGTGATGATCATCGAAGCGCCCAACACGGGGCGACGGCAGAACACCGTGCGCGCGCTCGAACATTTCGCCGAGGCGTTCGACCTCAGATCCAACCGCGCTGTGATCGGCTTCGCCAACGCCACCCATCAGGAAATCGCGTTGCTCTATGATCCGGCCGCTCTCGATGCGCGTCACGATCCGCGCGGGCAGAAGGAGGCGCAGCACGCCCCGCGGTTCGATACCGTTTTCCGCATCGATCTCGACATCGATGCCACCGAAGACAAGGTCGAGTTCTCCAAGCCGCCGCTGGAACTGGAGGTGACGACCCGCCGAGGCACGGTTCTGCGCCTGATCGGGGCGCATCTGAAGTCCAAGGCGCCGCACAGTGCGACCACCCGCGATGCCGTGATGCGCCTGTCGATCGCCAACCGGCGCAAACAGCTGGCGCAGGCGGTCTGGCTGAGGCGGCGGATCGACCGACATCTCAAAGAGGGCACCCCGGTGATCCTGATGGGCGATCTGAACGACGGCCCCGGGCTCGACGAATTCGAGCACCTGTTCGGGCGGTCCTCGGTCGAGATCCTGTTGGGAGAGGACCTGCACGATCCGAACGCCCGCGAGGCATTGTCGCCGAGGCACGGCCTCGCCCCGACCAGCGCGCGCTTCCACCTGCCGGATCAGGGCCGCTATCTGAGCGCGCTGCTGGACTATGTGATGATCTCGAGCGACCTGATGAGCCGCACGCCGGTTTGGCGCATCTGGCATCCGCTGGAGGATGCGAAATGCTGGGCCAACGTGGACCTGCGCGAGGCGTTGTTGACCGCGTCCGATCATTTTCCGGTATCGCTGGACCTCGCAATCTGAGCTTTGAAAATTCGTGTCGCGGGACATATGATGAGTTCATGAAACGCTCTCTCATCCTCGCCGTCATCCTGTCCGTCCACCTCACGCCGGTCGCGGCGCAGGAGAAGAGTGAGGGTGAAACCCTGATGGAACGTGGCCTCGAGCTGTTCTTCGAAGGGCTGCGCGACCAGATGTCCCCGGCGCTCGAGAGCATGCGCGAGCTGGCCGAGGAATACGGTCCGGCACTGTCGAGCTTCTTGGAAGAAATGGGACCGGCCTTCGGTCGGATGCTCGACCAGGTGCAGGATTGGTCGGCCTACGAACCGCCGGAAATCCTGCCCAACGGCGACATCATCATTCGCAAGAAACCGCAACCCGAGACGCCTGTCGAGCCTGAAGACCCTCCGCCTGCCGGGCAGACCGATATCTGACAAGAGCCTGTCAAGGTCCGAGGCGCTCAGCGCGCTTGTGTGACGGTGAGTTCAGCCTGAAGCGCGGATGCGAGAGACTGCAATCGTGCCTCTGCGACTTCGCCGAAAAGTGGTTCGGCCTCTGGTGACAGGCGGAACTGCAAATGGCGTTTCTTGGGCTGCCAGACCAACGTGCTGCGGTTCGTGTCCTTGCGCATCAGGAGCATCGCGCCGAAGCGCATTGCCTTGCCCAGAACCTCCGCCTCCTGCTGCCGTTTTTCGTCGAGGAGGGTGAACATGTCATCGAACCGCGTGCCTTCGCGTTTGTTGCGGTATCGGTGCATCAGGGCGAGGCCCAGAAATACCCGCTCGGAATGCTTCAGCCCGCCGAGATTGGCGCGGGTCGCGTTGTCGAAACAGATTTCAGCACGATAGTCCGGATGGGCACGCCAACTGACGTCGTGCAAAAGGCAGGCCGCCTTGACCAGCCGCTTCTGGGCGGCGGGGGCCGATTTGAACAACGGCATCACGAAATCGAACAGGGTTTTGCCGAAGCCCGGAAACCGCGCGTCCTTGGACTCGGCAAAGCGGCAAGCCTCGATCAGAGGATCGCGATCGCGCAAGCGTTGGGGCATCTGTTCATACAGCAGGCCCTCGCGGATGCCATAGCTCGACACCGCGATATCCTTGGGTTTGAAGGTGCGCACGAGGCGGGCGAGCACGTCGCAGGCCATCGGCACCAGCGCCATCCGCGCGGCGGATACGCCGGCATCGTTTCGGATCTGCTCGAAATCACTCTTCTCGATGAACTTGATGGTCGCACGCACGTCGCTCGGCGTCATGCGATATTCATGCAGCACGTGCAGCGGATAGGCGCGTCGCAGCATGTCGATCCGGGCGATCGCCCGCCAACTGCCGCCGACAAGGAACAGGCGGTCACGTTGCGCGCCCATCGTTTCGCTCAGGCGTGCCATCGTGTCTTGGATATGCGCCTTGCGCGCCTTGCGCCCGCCCGTGATCCCCGCCAGCTTGAGCGGACCGAGAGCCGATGTCACGCGCTTGCCGACCCGTCCGTCCTTGATTTCCGCCAGTTCCATGCTGGAGCCGCCGATGTCGCAGACCAGGCCGTACGAGCCCGGCCAGCCCAGCAGAACCCCTTGAGCCGACAGGCGGGCCTCTTCCTCGCCGTCGATCACCCAGAGCCTGAGACCGGTTTCGCGCAGCACCTCCTCGCGGAAGGCCGGTCCGTCCTTGGCGTCGCGCACGGCGGCGGTGGCGACCACCGACAGCGGTGGAAGCTCCATCCCCTCGGCGAGGTGCTGGAAGCGGCGCAACGCCGCCAGCGCGCGCACGCGGCCCTCGGGGTTCAGCTGTCCCGTTTCGGACAGACCAGCGCCCAAGCCGCACATGATCTTTTCGTTGTAGAAATAGGCCGGGCTGCGCGCCGCACCGTCAAACACCACCAGACGGACGGAGTTCGATCCAACGTCCACGACGCCGACGCGCGACAGGGCGCGGGCACTCGGGCTGTCAAACAGGGCGCGGCCGAACGGGCCCCAGTCCGGATTGGCAGAGTCAGTTTGCAGGTTCATGTCGCCCCCGGATCGTTCCGGCCCAAAATGCGCCAAGCGGCGGCACGGGTCAATTGCTGCCCAAGTCATCCGTATGGGTCAGTTTCGGCACATCCGACGCCCCGGCAGAGCCGCGCCCGGACAGCGACGGGTTCTCCATGAAGAACCGGTGGCAGTTGAAGGCGAACTCGCCCTCGGGCAGGGGCGCGCGGATGAAGGCTCCGTCCGGGCCCATCACCCAGCTTTGCGCGACATCGGCGAGGTTGGCGGCCATGACCTGGCTGACGATCTGGGCTTTCACGGTGGCGTTGTTGATCTCGACCAGGGTTTCCACGCGCCGGTTCAGGTTGCGCCCCATCCAGTCGGCCGAGGAGATGAAGACCCGCGCCTTCTTGCCCGGCAGTCCGACGCCATTGCCGAAACAGACGATGCGGGAGTGCTCAAGGAACCGTCCGACGATCGACTTGACGCGGATGTTCTCGCTCAGCCCCTTGATACCGGGGCGTAGGCCGCAGATGCCACGGATCACCAGGCTGATCTTCACGCCGCCCTGGCTTGCCGCATAGAGCGCGTCGATCACCTCGCTGTCGATCAGCGAGTTCATCTTGGCCCAGATCTCGGCAGGTCGCCCGGCCTTGGCATGGTCGATCTCGGCCTCGATCATCTCGAGCAGGCGTTGTTTCAGGCTGATCGGCGAGATCGCGAGGTTTTCGAGCGCATCGGGCTGCGCGTAGCCCGACAGGAAATTGAACACCTTGGTCGCGTCGCGCCCCAGTGCGGTGTCACAGGTGAACAGCGACAGGTCGGTGTAGATGCGCGCCGTGATCGGGTGATAGTTGCCGGTCCCGTAGTGCGTATAGGTCACGAGGTTGTCGCCTTCGCGGCGCACCACGGTGCTGATCTTGGCGTGCGTCTTGAGGTCGAGAAAGCCATAGACCACATGCGCGCCCGCCCGTTCCAGCCGCCGCGACTGGCGGATATTGGCAGCCTCGTCGAACCGCGCCTTCAGTTCGACCAATGCCGTGACCGACTTGCCGTCCTCCGCCGCTTCGCAGAGTGCTTCGACAATGGGCGAGTTCTTGGACGTGCGATACAGCGTCTGCTTGATCGCAACCACGTCCGGATCACGCGCCGCCTGAGTCAGGAAGCGCACCACCATGTCGAAGGTCTCGTAGGGGTGGTGCAGCAGCATGTCCTTTTGCCGGATCGCGGCGAACATGTCGCCTTCGTGGTCGGTGACCCGTTCCGGTATCCGCGGCGTGAAGGACGGCCAGAGCAGGTCGGGTCGGGTGTCGAGCACCAGTTCGCTGACATCGGCCACACCGATCATGCCATCGATTTCCACCACCTCGGCGGTTTCGACGTTCAATTCCTGCATGATCGTCGCCATCAGCTTGGCGGGCGCTCCGGCCGAATGGGTCAGGCGGACGACCTCGCCTCGGCGGCGGCGTTTCAGCGCGACTTCGAATTCGCGCACCAGGTCTTCGGCTTCTTCTTCGACTTCCAGATCGCTGTCGCGCAGCACGCGGAACTCGAAATGCGCCTTGAGCTTGTAGCCGGGGAACAGGCTGCCGATCTGCTCGAGCAGCAGTTCCTCGAGCGGCAGGAACCGATGCGTTCCCGGTTCGGATGGCAGCGCGGCGAAGCGGTCGATCTGGTGCGGGATCGGCAGCAGCGCCTGCAGGGTGCTCTTGTCGCGGCTACGCTCGAGCTGAAGTGCGAGAGAGAAGCCGGTATTGGGGATGAACGGAAAGGGATGCGCCGGGTCGATCGCCAGGGGCGAGAGGACCGGAAACACCTTGTTCAGGAACACGTCGTCCAGGTGCTTCTTGTCGTCGGCCGTCAATTCGTCCCGCGTCAGGACCGATATCCCGGCCTCTTCCATCTCGTCCTGCAAGGAGGTCAGAACTTCCTGTTGGGACTGCATCAGCCTGCGGGCATTCTCGTTGATCAGCACGAGTTGCTCCGCCGGTGTCAGCCCGTCGTCTGCGGGTGTCACGTTGCCCGCATGGGCCAGTTCGCGCAGCCCTGCAACGCGCACAGTGTAGAACTCGTCCAGATTGGCCGCCGAGATGGACAGGAACCGCAGCCGCTCCAACAGTGGAACGCGGGGATTCTCGGCCTCTTCCAGCACCCGCCAGTTGAACCCCAGCCAGCTCAGTTCTCGGTTGTAGAACCGTCCCGGCCCGGTGATGTCGAGCTCGGGCATGTCGACCGGGGCGGCGAAGGGCGAGGCGAGGAAATCTGCGTGTGTCATCTTGCTGCCCATAATGTGGATATGTAACGCGTTAGTGTCGAGTCTAGGGGGTCTTGTCCCGCCCGCCAAGCAGATCGACCGCAAGCCGTCGCGACAGTTTGCGCCCCTGGTCCAGCGCGGCGCGGTCCAGTTGATCGACCACGCGGGCCGCGGCCTGGAAGGAACGGTCGATATGCGTCACGAGAAACGGGATCACGTCGGGCTTCGGCGTAATCTGTCGATCCGCGAACAGCTTGGCCAGAACCGCCGACAACAGCGCATCGTCCGGTGGTTGCAAGGCGACGTGGGTGGCCCCCTGCACGCGGCTCTGCAGATCGGGAAGCGACAGGTTCCAGAGATTGGGAGATGCCTCGCCGGTCAGGAGCAGACGGTGGCCTTGTGCCAGCGCAAGGTTGTGCAGGTGAAACAGAGCTTTCTGGGCGTCGGCATTCTCGGCGATGTCAGGCACGTCTTCCACAGCCACGCAGCCGCCGGCATGGTCGGGGATGGCGATTTCGGTCAGGTCGCGTGCGGACACGATGCGCGCGCCGGTCCGATCGGCCCAGACATGGGTCAGGTGGGTCTTGCCCGATCCGCGCGGCCCTGTAAGCACCAGCTTGCCACCGGGCCAGGTGTCGGGATGGTCGATCATCGCCACGGCCAGTGCATTGCCGGGCGAGACGAAGAAATCCTCGCGGCCCAGGACCGGCCGGGCGGGCAGGTCGAAACTCAACTGACGCGCCATGTCAGGAGGCGTCCTGATCCCGGTTTTCCGTGCCACGATAGAGCCGACTGTCCAGGTACTGGTTGACTGCAAAGCGCGCGATCACTCCGAGTGCGGCGGCCACCGGCACGGCCACCAGCATCCCGACGAAACCGAACAACGCCCCAAAAACGGACAGCGCCAGAAGCAGCCAGACCGGGTGCAGTCCGACCGAGTCGCCGACGAGCTTCGGGGTCAGAAAGTTGCCTTCGACGATCTGGCCGATCACGAATATCAGGGCCACCAGACCGATCGATGCCCATTCTCCCCAGAATTGGAACAGGGCCAGCCCGATGGCGAGCGATCCCCCGATCATCGCGCCCAGATAGGGAATGAAGGTCACAAGCCCGGCGATGAAGCCGACGACCAGGCCGAACTGCAGACCCACCAGCATCAGCGCGACGGCGTAATATGTCCCCAGGATCAGGCTGACGGTGCCCATTCCACGAATGAAGCTGGCCAGCGTCTTGTCGATGTCACCGGCGAGGCGACGGATCACCGGCGCATGTTCGCGCGGCAGAAGCTCGTCGATGCGGGCGACCATGCGGTCCCAATCAAGCAGCATGTAGACCGAGACGACCGGCACGATCACCAGCAGGACCACGATGTTCACGAATGATCCCAGAGACCCCAGCACGCCTTCGATGACCTGCGGGCCGCGCTCCTTGATCGCGGCGCCGATGGTGCTCAGCGTTTCTCGGGCGGTCGATCCTTCGACCAGGATCGAGGGGAACTGCTTGGTGATGAAGGCCTGCAGGTCGCGCATCAGTTGCGGCGCGATGTTCACGAGGTCGATCAACTGCGAAATCAGGGTCGGAATGACCAGCAGCAGCATGATGACCGAGGCCAGAATCGCGATGATCGTGATCACGGCTGTGGCCGCGACGCGCGACAGGCCGGCCTGCTCCAGCCGATCCGCGACCGGATCGATGAAATAGGCGATCGCGCTTCCCAGCACGAACGGCAGCAGCACGTCGCCGAGGAACCATAGAACCACGGCAAAGGCGATCGCGGCGACGCCCCAGTATCTGAGCTGATCCTTGACGGGAAGTGACATGTCGGGTCCGGTCCGGTTTGCCTGTCCGACATCGCCCATAGGGCCCCGAGTTTCAAGGGCGATCGACAAGCCATGCTCTTCGCACCCGCGGGGACCATTGCCCGATTGCCTGCGGCTTCGGTTTCGCATAGACCGCGACGGACCACCTTTCACCAAAGAGTCCCGCCATGCGCCTGTCCCGCTATTTCCTGCCTGTTCTGAAAGAAAATCCCGCAGAGGCACAGATCGTCAGCCATCGGCTGATGCTGCGCGCCGGGATGATCAAGCAGGCGCAGGCCGGTATCTATTCCTGGCTGCCGCTGGGCTACAAGGTGCTCAGGAATATCGAGACCATCGTTCACGAGGAGCAGGTCAGGGCAGGGCATATCCCGATGCTGATGCCGACGCTGCAATCGGCGGACCTGTGGCGCGAAAGCGGGCGCTATGACGATTACGGCGAAGAAATGCTGCGGATCACCGACCGGCACGGCCGCGACATGCTCTATGGTCCCACGAACGAGGAACTGATCACCGACATTTTCCGCAGCCATGTCAGCAGCTACCGGGACCTGCCGCTGACTCTCTATCATATCCAGTGGAAATTCCGCGACGAGATCCGCCCCCGGTTCGGCGTGATGCGCGGTCGCGAGTTCCTGATGAAGGACGGCTACAACTTCGACGTCGACAAGGACTCGGCGCTGCACGCCTACAACCGTCACATGGTCAGTTACTTGCGCACCTACGAGCGGATGGGTCTGCAGGCGATCCCGATGCGCGCGGATTCAGGCCCGATCGGCGGCGACAACACGCACGAGTTCCTCGTGCTCGCCGAGACCGGCGAAAGCGAAGTGTTCTATGACAGCGCCATTCTCGATCTGAAATTCGGCGACCGGGTCGTCGCCTACGACAGCCGAGAGGAATGCGCCGAAATCGTGCGGGAATGGACCACACCCTATGCCCGCACCGACGAGACCCACGACCCGGCGCTGTTTGACGCGATCCCCGAGGAGCGGCGCAAGACCAGCCGCGGCATCGAGGTGGGGCAGATCTTCTACTTCGGCACCAAGTATTCCGAGCCCCTTGGCGCGACCGTGCAGAATGCCGAGGGCAAGGCCGTGCCGGTCCACATGGGCAGCCACGGTATCGGTGTCTCGCGTCTACTTGGTGCGATCATCGAGGCCAGCCATGACGACAAGGGGATCATCTGGCCCGAAGGCGTGACACCGTTCCATTGCGGCATCGTCAACCTGAAACAGGGCGACGCCGAGGCCGACACCGCCTGCGAAACGCTCTATGCGGCGCTGACCGCCATCGGGCTCGAACCGCTCTATGACGACCGGAATGAACGCGCCGGCGGCAAGTTCGCGACGATGGACCTGATCGGCCTGCCTTGGCGCATCACCGTCGGGCCGCGCGGACTGAAGAACGGTGTCGTCGAACTTACCAGCCGCCGCACCGGCGAGAGTGAGGAACTGACGTCCGAACTCGCGGTTCGCAAGGTGGCCGAGATCTACGGCAAGACCGGGTGAACAAATGCAGTCCCCGCCGGCGATCTCTGTCATCACCGTCACGTACAACCTGATTGATGCGGGCCGGCGCGATAGTTTCGAGCGTGTGGTGGATTGTGTTCGAAAACAGACCTGTCCCAACCTCGAACATGTGATCCAGGACGGCGGATCGACGGACGGAACACAGGCTTTCATCGAAGAGGTCGTCACGGGCGATCCAGCGATCCGGTTTGAAAGCGAGCCCGATTCAGGCCTCTATGATGGGATGAACAGGGCGGTCGAGCGGGCCACCGGCGATTACGTCCTGTTTCTCAATTCCGATGATTCCCTGGCGTCAGACGACATCCTGTCCCACGTTCAGGCGCAGCTTGAAAAGCACAGGCCCGATTTCGCTTATGGCGCCACGGCCTCGCAGGATGCCGATGGGCGTGCACAGGTCTCGCGGCGCATGTCGCTCAAGGCGGTGCTGCAACGGATGCCGTTCTGTCACAACTCGGTCCTGATCCGGCGCGATGTGTTTCGCGCACTCGGCGGGCACGACACTTCTTATCGTGTTGCGGCCGACTACGATCTTGTGCTGCGCATGGTGGCGGCAGGATATCGTGGTCTGCGCATAGAGCAGCCGATCTCGTTGTTCTGGACACGTGGCGTATCGGCGGATGACGACAAGGTCGCGACGGATTATGCCCGCGTCTGGCAACACTTCTTTCGCGATCATGCTGCGGCGCAAACGCTTGTGCTGGAGGATTTCAAGCAATTCTATCACCAGGGACATATGCCGCTTGGGCTGCTGCTCGAAACCTTGCGCCGCCGCGACGTGCCTGCGCCGATCCGAAGGGCCGCGCGACATGGGGCTGCGAAATCGTTCCGACGCAAACTGCAACCCTGGCGCAGGTATTGAGGATCAACACATGGTCCCGATCCATGTCATAAACCTCGACCGCGTGCCAAGGCGCTGGACATTCGTGCACGACCAGTTCGTGGCGGCAGGGCTCGGCCAGGCGGTGCATCGGTTCTCGGCGGTCGACGCGCGCGCGCCGGACTTCGTCGCACCTGGTTATGCCCCGCACAGCTGGGGCGACCGGTGGGAGCTGGAACTGGGTGAACAGGCGATCTTCGAAAGCCACAGGGCCGCCTGGCACCTCGTGCGTGACCAAGCCCCGCACGGTGCCGTGATCTGCGAGGATGATATCCTCGTGTCGGGCGAGTTCGCCAAGGTGCTGGAGGCGTTGCCGGATGCAGACCTTGGCCTTGTCAAGCTCGATGGATTCAACTCGGTGCGCCGCTATGGTCCTCTGGAGAAAATTGGATCGCTCTGCGTCCGTCAAATCCTCGAACCGGTGCCAAGCGCTGCCTGTTATTTCGTCAACCGCAGCTCCGCCGACAGGCTGATCGAGGAGTCCCGCGCCTATTGCGCGACTCTCGACGACTATCTTTTTGCGCCGCGCGCAGGGCTGCCTCCGGTGCAGCTGTTTCCCGCCGTTGCGGTGCAGGGTATGTGCTGTGCCTCGCTTGAGGGCGCTGGCCTGCCCGACTGGATCGGGCAGAGCGAGCGTGCCGATGCGCACAGCGCGCGTCGTGCGGGGAAGGGGCCAACTGCCTATCGCGCCGGCAAGGAACTGTCTCGACTTGCCCGTCGCATGGGCCGCGCGGCGGGGGCTGACCGCCGCTTGCTGGATCGCGGAGGACTGATCGATTGCCCTCATCTTGCGCCCGATCTGCCGCCTTACCGCGTCGGCGAGGGCGCGCCTGAATGAACGCGCCTGATCGCTATCCTGATACCAAGGACGAGCCGGTCACCTTTGTCACGATCGCATTTTCAGGTGACCTGGCGCTGATCCGGTTGCAAGCGCGGTCCATGGCGCGGTTTCTCAGGCCTGAGGAGGTCGGGGAGATTCTTCTGGTCATGAACGAGGCGGACGAAACCGCATTGCGCCGTGCTCTCACGTCGCTTGCGGCCGACTACGGTCCGCATCGCGAAAAGCTGCGCATCTTGACCGGCGACGAGGTTCTGATGGGTCGGGAGCGCACGCGCCAACCCACTTTGTTCGAGCGGGTTTATGTCGAAAACCGGTTCCGCCTTCCTTTCCTGCGACGCGGCGGGTGGCGGGGGGGCAACGGATACCGGATGCAGCAGGCGCTGAAGCTTGCGTCGGCCCGGGCCGCACGTTTTCGGCGCATGGTGATACTCGATGGCAAGAACATCTTCCTGCGTGCGCCCCGTCCGAATGAATGGTTCGCCGCGGACGGTCGGGCGCGTCTCGCCTATGAAACGGTCGGCCCCGCCTTTCATCGAAACTGGCTGCGCGAGAGCCTTGATATGTTGGACGTGCGCGTTCCGCCCGAGAAGGTGCAAGAAACCTCTGGATATACCACGCCCTATCCGGTCAGCCGTAGGCTTGTTCTGGACGTTTTGGACGCTCTTGAGTCGCGCCACGGTTCGGTTCAGTCGGTATTCGCAGGAAAACGCCGACCGTCCGAGTTCATGCTGATATTTGCGTTTTGCCTCAAGCATTTCGGCGGACCGCACGCGGTCTTCGAGAATGTGGAGAAGGAGCAGGTCGGCCTGTGGGACAGCTTCGATGCGCAGGCGCGGGACAAGGCTCTGACCGCGGCTGAAACCGACACTCCGCTCACCTTCGGTTTGCATCGCAACACGGTTTCGCAGCTTGACGCGGTGGGCCGCCGCCGTATCGTCACGCTCTTCGCGGAGCGGGGAATCGACATTTCCACAGTGGTGCCGGATGCTTCGCCCGCGCAGGACGACTGACACACACCCGCGCGCAATCACAGAACCCAGGAGACCGCATGGTCAGGAGCCCAGCCCCCTTCGCCGCCTTCGAATGGACCATCGCATGGCGTTACTTGCGGGCCCGCCGGGCCGAAGGCGGTGTCAGCGTGATGACCTGGATCAGCCTGATCGGGATTACGCTGGCTGTCTTCGCCTTGATCGCGACCCTCGCGGTGCGCTCGGGGTTCCGGACCGAATTCGTCGGCACCATCCTCGGGGCGAACGCCCATGTGACCGTGTACAACGCGGCGGAGGTCGATGCACAAGGCCGCCTGAGTCGCACCATTGCGGACTACGAGGCCATGGCCGAGCGAGTCGCGCAAGTGCCCGGCGTCATTCGGGTGGCACCGCTGGTCAAGGGACAGGTGATGGCCAGCCTGCAAGGCAGCAATGCCGGGGTCGAGGTCTTTGGGATCGCGCCGGTCGATCTGCAGGGTCTGCCTGGTATCGCCGAGGCCGAGCAGGCGTTCGGGGATCTGTCGCGCTTTCCTGAAGGCGTCGCCATCGGCGCGGGCGTCGCGCGGGCTTTGGGCGCGGGCGTCGGCGACCGAATCAAGCTGATTTCTCCCGACGGGGTGCGCACTGCCTTCGGCACCAGCCCGCGCGTGAATGCCTATGAGATCGTCTATGTCTTTTCGGCCGGGCGCTACGACATCGACCGCACCCGGCTCTATATGCCGTTCGCCGAGGCACAGAGCTATTTCAACCGCGAGGGGGTGGCGGACGAGCTCGAGGTGATGGTGAGCGACCCGGAAGACGTCAATCCGATCGCCTTGAACATCCTGCGCGCGGCGGGCGAGCGGGCGCAGGTCTGGACCTGGCGCGACGCGTCGGGTGGGTTCCTGCGGGCGCTTGAAGTCGAGGACAACGTCATGTTCATCATCCTGTCTATCCTCGTGCTGATTGCCACGATGAACATCGTCTCGGGCCTGATCATGCTGGTCAAGAACAAGGGGCGTGATATCGGCATCCTGCGCACCATCGGATTGAGCGAAGGCTCGGTCATGCGCATCTTCTTCATCTGCGGCGCGTTTACGGGAGTGCTTGGGACCATGTTCGGGGTTATCCTTGGATGTCTCTTCGCGCTCTACATCGATCCGATCTTCTCGTTGGTGAATTACGTGATGGGCGGTGGAGTCTGGGATCCGTCGATCCGGGGGATCTATGCCCTGCCGGCGGAGTTGCGTCTGACCGATGTGCTGTCGGCGGTCTCCTTGTCGCTCGGCCTCTCGTTTCTGGTCACTCTGTTCCCGGCCCGGCGCGCGGCGCGGATGAACCCGGTGGAGGCGTTGCGCTATGAATGAACCGGTCTTGTCGCTGTCCGGAATCTCGAAATCCTACAATCGCGGAACGCCCGGCGAGGTCGAGGTGCTGCGCGGGCTCGATCTGGACCTGCACGCCGGCGAAATCGTGGCGCTGGTCGCGCCCTCGGGCGCCGGCAAGTCGACCCTTCTGCATATCGCCGGGCTACTCGATACGCCGGACACGGGACAGGTCAGGATCTGCGGTGAGGATGCCGGCACGCGCAGCGACCGGGGTCGCACCGCCGTGCGCCGGCGCGACGTGGGCTTCGTCTACCAGTTCCACCACCTTCTGCCGGAATTCTCTGCGCGCGAGAACATCATGCTGCCGCAACGGGCCAACGGCACCTCTGCCGATGCGGCCCGGGCCCGGGCTGATCTCCTGCTCGACCGTGTCGGCATCGCCGCGCGCGCGGATCATCGCCCGGCGGCCCTGTCCGGCGGTGAACAGCAGCGCGTGGCGTTCTGCCGGGCGTTGGCGAATGAACCCCGTTTGCTACTGGCGGACGAACCGACAGGCAATCTCGACCCGGCGACATCGGGCCAGGTTTTCGATGTGCTGATGGAGCTTGTCGCGCAGACCGGTCTTGCGGCCCTGATCGCGACCCACAACATCGAACTGGCCGCGCGCATGGATCGGGTTCTGCGCTTGGACAACGGACGGCTGGTCGACGTTGCCGGGCCTGTGCACTTGGCCTGAGCCGAAGGCCCGCCCGCAGGCGTCACTTGTCCTGTTGATCTGAATCATGGCCGCGCTGGCCGCGATGACCCACCGTGAGACCGACGCGGATCGTAGCGTGCACGACCCGCGCAGAACAATCGAGGAGACCGAGAGATGCGTATCCCTTGCATGTCATTTGTCGCCATCCTGACCCTGTCGGCGCTGCCGGTGGCGGCGCAGGACGCCGAGGCGGGCCAGGATCACTACCGCACCCATTGCGCCACATGCCACGGGATCGAGGCGCGCGGGCAGGGGCCGATGGCGGGTGTGCTGCTGATCAAGCCCAGCGACCTGACCGCCCTTGCGCGTGACAATGGCGGCGTGTTTCCGACCGAGCGCGTGGTGATGCGGATCGACGGGCGCGACCCGCTGGTCAGTCATGGCAGCCCGATGCCGGTTTACGGGGACTTCTTCGAAGGCGAGGACACGGCGGTCAAGGCGCCGAACGGGCAGCCGATCCTGACCAGCAAACCGATTGTGGACCTCCTGGGATATTTGCAGTCTATTCAGAACGAATGACAAAGGACCACGACATGACCCGATTGCAGCTCTCCGCACTGACACTCCTGATCGGCCTTGCGGGCTGCACCCAGTCCGAAATGCCCGGCCCCGGCGAGGGTGAGACCTTGTTCGTGGAGAATTGCGCCGCCTGTCACGGGCTGCGGGGCGAGGGCGGCGACAGCCTCGTCGGGGGGCAGGTTGCGCCCGACCTGACGATGATCGCCGCGCGCAATGGAGGGACCTTCCCGCGCGCCGAGGTCCTGTCGCAGATCGATGGCTACGCGCGCGGCAGCCTGCCTGCGGACGTCATGCCGGAATTCGGTGATCTGCTGAAGGGCGAAACGGTCCCTGTCGAAATCGATGGCACCATGACGCCCACGCCACGCCCGCTGGCGGCGCTCCTGGCCTATCTGGAAAGCATCCAGGCGCCCTGACCGGAAAACCTAGTTGCAGATCCCGTCGAGTTCCGCGCCGCGCCACGGCAGGTAAACATCGCTTTCCCGCCTGGCTCCGGGCAGGTCGGTGACCGGGAAGGCATCCTTGAGCATCCTGTGCAGGCGCTTCGTGCGGGCAGCATCGGGCGCGAGTGCGCGGCAGCAGACATATTCCTCGACGATCGCGCCCTGTTGCTCGAAGCCGTAGTTCAGGAAATCGGGCGAACTGTCGAGGTCAAACAGGTAGGGATCGTCGATCCGCCCGTGCTCCGCCGCCGCGCGCCATGGGCTGTATCCGGTCCGTGCACGGTTCTGCCACTGCCAGACATGGGTCAGCTCATGCGCCAGCAGCATCGATTGCACGAGGTTCAGTCGTTCGGGATAGTCCTGCAGATAGTCGTCCAGATACCATTTGCGCGCGAAATAGACCCGGTTGAACAGGGTCACGGCGGCGGGGGTGCTGGTGACGATCTCTTCCTTGACCGGCGGCAGGATGCGTTCGCGGCAGGCCAGGCGCGGCCGGGCCTTGCGCTGAAACGTCACTGCGGAAACGGGTGCGCCTTCGACCAGCCGCACTCTTGAAGTGTTCAGCTGCTCACCCTTCAGCGTGCGGGCGAACGTCGCCTCCGACTCGGTCAAAGGCCGGCCGCAACCGGACAGCAGGACGAGGATGAGGAACAGCCGCAACATCATGGGCGGGAAACTAGCCCGACGGGACACGTGCGGATAGGTTGAAATCCGCTTCTGAGAGGTTTTTCAGAAAGCTGGCGCGTGAGCTTGACAGATCAGGGCGCGAAGAAGGTGGCGGTGGCTGTCGCGACGATCTTGCCACTGTCCTCCTCGGTCATTTCGGCACGGGCAAAGACAAGCGCGCGCCCGGCGCGCACGACGTGGGCCCGGCACAGGATCGCCGTTCCGACACCAGGGCGCAGGAATTGCGTGTGCAGGTCCGTGGTGGCGAAGGGGACGAACGCGCCCTTGTGGGCGATGGCGGCAAGGACCATCGACGTGTCGGCCAGCGCGGCCAGCGCCTGGCCCGAGACGATTCCGCCGACCCGTGCCAGATGCGAACCCAAGGGCATCCGGATCAGAGCATGGTCGCGATCGATATGAGACACTTCTAGGTCGAGCGCCTGAACCCAGCTGGCGAAATTGTCCCGCAGGATCTCTTGCGCCAAGTCGGGCGTGACGGGTATCGCAGTGCCTGTTTCCATGCACCCAGCCTATGAGCGCAGCGCGAGCGTGTCGAGCGTCGCATGACCATGAAAAAGGGCGCGGTGGCTATTGCCGCCGCGCCCCGTGGCAATGGGCCTCAAGGCCCGCAGCGCGCTGTTCAGGCCGCCAGGTCGAACCGGTCGGCGTTCATCACCTTGGTCCACGCAGCGACGAAGTCATGCACGAATTTCTCGGCATTGTCGTCCTGGGCATAGACCTCGGCATAGGAGCGCAGGATCGAATTCGACCCGAACACCAGGTCGACCCGGGTCGCGGTCCACTTGGTCGCGCCGGACTTGCGGTCGCGGATCTCGTAGAGACCGTCATCGACCGGCGCCCATTGATAGCCCATGTCGGTCAGGTTGACGAAGAAGTCAGTGGTGAGCGCACCGGTGCGGTCGGTGAAGACGCCATGCGCCGTGCCGCCATGGTTGGTGCCGATGGCCCGCATCCCGCCGACCAGAGCGGTCATCTCGTTGGCGGTCAGACCCATCAGTTGCGCACGGTCGAGCATCATCTCTTCCGGGCTGACGATATAGTCTTCCTTCTGCCAGTTGCGGAACGCATCGGCGAGCGGTTCGAGCACGTCGAAGCTTTCGGCATCGGTCATCTCGTCCGTGGCGTCGCCCCGGCCGGGGGAGAACGGCACGCTCACCTCGACGCCCGCCGCCTTGGCGGCCTTCTCGACGCCGACATTGCCAGCGAGAACGATCACATCCGCGATCGAGGCCCCGGTTTCGGCGGCGATCGGTTCCAGGACGGACAGCACGCGCGCCAGACGCTCCGGCTCGTTGCCTTGCCAGTCCTTTTGCGGGGCCAGGCGGATTCGCGCGCCATTGGCGCCGCCGCGCATGTCCGAACCGCGATAGGTGCGGGCGCTGTCCCATGCGGTCGAGACCATGTCCGAGACCGACAGGTCGGTTGCCGCGATGCGTGCCTTGACGGCCTCGACGTCATAGCCGGTCGGCCCGGCGGGAATCGGATCCATCCAGACCGGCTCTTCCTGCGGTACGTCCGGGCCGAGGTAGCGCACCTTGGGGCCCATGTCGCGGTGGGTCAGCTTGAACCAGGCGCGGGCAAAGGTGTCCTTGAAGTACTCGGGATCGGCCATGAACTTCTCGCAGATCGCGCGATAGGCTGGATCCATCTTCATCGCCATGTCGGCATCGGTCATCATCGGCATGCGGCGCTTGCTCGGGTCGGAGGCGTCGACCGGCATGTCCTCTTCCTTGATGTCGACCGGCTTCCACTGCTTGGCGCCTGCCGGGCTCTGGGTGAGTTCCCATTCGTGGCCGAACAGCATCTCGAAATAGCCCATGTCGAAAGTCGTCGGATTGGTCGTCCATGCGCCTTCCGGCCCGCCGGTGATCGCGTTTGCGGCCTGACCTTTCAGTTCCGGGTTGAACCAGCCCAGACCCTGCTGCTCGATCTCGGCGGCTTCGGGTTCACGGCCCAGAAGCTCAGCGTTGCCGTTGCCGTGGCATTTGCCGACCGTGTGGCCACCTGCGGTGAGAGCCGCGGTCTCTTCATCGTTCATCGCCATGCGCTTGAAGGTCTCGCGCACCTGCTCGGCGGTCTTCAGCGGGTCGGGGTTGCCGTTCACGCCCTCGGGGTTGACGTAGATCAGGCCCATCTGCACGGCGGCGAGGGGGTTTTCCATGGTGGCAGGGTTGTCGACATCGTCATAGCGGTTGTCGCTGGGGGCCAGCCATTCCTTTTCGGCACCCCAGTAGGTGTCGATCTCCGGGTGCCAGATATCCTCGCGCCCGAAGCCAAAGCCAAAGGTCTTGAGGCCGAAGGACTCATAGGCGACGTTTCCGGCCAGGATGATCAGGTCGGCCCAGCTGATCTTGTTGCCGTATTTCTTCTTCAGCGGCCACAGCAGGCGGCGCGCCTTGTCCAGGCTGGCGTTGTCCGGCCAGGAGTTCAGCGGTGCAAAACGGATGTTGCCGGTCCCGGCACCACCACGGCCATCGGCCAGACGATAGGTGCCCGCAGCGTGCCAGGCCAGGCGGATCATCAGGCCACCATAATGCCCGTAGTCGGCCGGCCACCATTCCTGGCTCTCGGTCATCAGCGCGTGCAGGTCTTTCTTGAGCGCCTCGACGTCCAGCGACTTGACCGCTTCGCGATAGTCGAAGTCAGCGCCCATCGGGTTGGTCTTGGTGTCGTGCTGGTGCAGGATGTCGAAGTTCAGCCCGTTGGGCCACCAACGCGTGACGGTCGATCCCTGCTCGGTATTCGCGCCATGCATCACCGGGCATTTGCCGCTGCGGTCGATATCGTTTCCATCCATGAGAAGTCTCCCTTTGTGTCTCGGTTCGTCTGCGGGCCGGACCTGCCGCTGCGTCAGTCTGAATAGGACAGGAACGCGCTGTCGGCCAGACGAATCCATCATTCGGATACGGGCCGGTTGTAACACATTCCAAAATTATTGAAATTTAGATTTTGCGATGATAGCGATAAGCTCAGATTATGATAAACCTCACCATGAAACATCTGCGCTACTTCGAAGCGCTTGCCCGGCACGGTCACTTCGGGCGAGCGGCGGCGGCCTGTTCGATCTCCCAACCGGCGCTGTCGGTGCAGATGAAGGAACTCGAGGCGCTGCTGGGGGCGCCGCTGATCGAGCGCAACGCACGTCAGATCCGGCTCAGTGCGTTGGGAGAAGAGCTGGCCGAGCGCGCCCGCGACATCCTGCGCGCTGTGGACGAGATCGAGGACCTGGCCCGCACCAGCCATGGTCCGCTGGCCGGACGGCTGCGGATCGGCGTGATTCCGACCGTCGCACCCTACATGCTGCCCGGCGTCATCAAGCACCTCACCCGGTGCTATCCCGACCTGGACCTTCGCCCGCGTGAAGCGATCACTCAGACCTTGTTGCGCGACATGCTGGATGGTCGGCTCGACGTCGCCATCGTCGCGCTGCCCCTGTCCGAACCGACCCTGCACGAAGAGCCGCTGTTTCAGGAGGATTTCGTACTGGTGCGGTCGCTGGAAGACGCGGGAAAGCCCGCGCCGAATCCGGAGGCGCTGCGCGAGATGCGCCTGCTGTTGCTGGAAGAAGGTCATTGCTTCCGCGACCAGGCATTGTCCTTCTGCAAGGCGGCGACGATGCAGCCGCGCGAACTGATGGAGGGCAGTTCGCTGTCCACGCTCGTGCAAATGGTCGGTGCGGGCATCGGCGTGACCCTGATCCCCGATATGGCGGTCGCCATCGAAACGCGCTCGGCACCGGTTTCGGTCGTGCCACTGCCGGCGCCGCGCCCGTCGCGCACCATCGGTATGGTCTGGCGCAAGTCGACGCCCCTGGCGGAGCAGCTGAGCGGCATCGCGGCACAGCTGCGGGACGCGACGTCCGAGGGCATCACCCCGATTGCGCAGAACAGCATGACGGCAGGTGCCGGATTGGGGATTTGAGAGCATAAACAAGACGCCGGCGTGCGCACGGGATTGTGTTCATGTAATGTTCACAATTTCCTGTTGGAGACTCGCACGGGCTCCACTATGTCTAGCGCGATAGCGGGGGCACCATGGCAGAGCTCAAAACCATCGAAGTGCGCGGGGCGCGCGAACACAATCTGAAGAGCATCGACGTGGACATCCCGCGCGACCAGCTGGTGGTGATCACCGGCCTGTCCGGGTCTGGGAAGTCTAGTCTCGCCTTCGACACGATCTATGCGGAAGGTCAGCGCCGCTATGTCGAGAGTCTGTCTGCCTATGCACGGCAGTTCCTCGACATGATGGAAAAGCCCGACGTGGACCATATCAGCGGGCTGAGCCCGGCGATATCCATCGAGCAGAAGACCACCAGCAAGAACCCGCGTTCGACCGTCGGCACGGTGACCGAGATCTATGACTATCTGCGGCTGTTGTTCGCCCGCGCCGGCACGCCCTTCAGCCCCGCGACTGGCAAGCCGATCGAGGCGCAGCAGGTGCAGGACATGGTCGACCGGGTGATGGCGATGGAAGAGGGCACGCGCGCCTACTTGTTGGCGCCGATCGTCCGCGACCGGAAAGGCGAATACCGCAAGGAGATGCTGGAGCTGCGCAAGCAGGGCTTTCAACGGGTCAAGGTGGACGGGCAGTTTCACGAGTTGGACGATCCGCCGGTGCTGGACAAGAAGTTCCGTCATGACATCGACGTGGTGGTGGACCGCATCGTCGTGCGCGAGGGGCTGGAAACCCGGCTGGCGGATTCCCTGCGCACCGCGCTCGACCTGGCCGACGGGATCGCGATCCTCGAAACTGCGACGGATGAGCCCGAGCGCACCGTGTTCAGCGAAAAATTCGCCTGTCCCGTCAGTGGCTTCACCATCCCGGAAATCGAACCCCGCCTGTTTTCCTTCAACGCGCCCTTCGGCGCCTGCCCGGACTGCGACGGGCTGGGGATGGAGCTGTTCTTTGACGAACGGCTCGTGGTGCCGGATCAGAACCTCAAGATCTATGACGGCGCGCTGGCCCCGTGGCGCAAGGGCAAGAGCCCTTATTTCCTGCAGACCATCGAGGCAATCGCCAAGCACTACGAGTTCGACAAGAACACCAAGTGGAAGGATCTGCCCGCCCATGTGAAGCAGGTGTTTCTACATGGCTCGGGCGAGGAGGAAATTCCCTTCCGCTATGATGAGGGGGGGCGTGTCTACCAGGTGACGCGCGTCTTTGAAGGCGTCATTCCCAACATGGAACGGCGCTATCGCGAAACCGATAGCAACTGGATCCGCGAGGAATTCGAGCGCTACCAGAACAATCGGCCTTGCGGCACCTGTGATGGCTATCGTCTGCGGGAAGAGGCGCTGGCGGTGAAGATCGCCGGGCTGCACGTGGGCCAGGTCGTTCAGATGTCGATCAAGGAAGCCTTCCACTGGTGCGAGAGCGTGCCCCAACATCTGACGGCCCAGAAGAATGAAATCGCGCGCGCGATCCTCAAGGAAATCCGCGAGCGGCTCGGCTTTCTGAACAATGTCGGACTGGAATACCTGACCCTGTCGCGCAGTTCAGGCACGTTGTCGGGCGGCGAAAGCCAGCGCATCCGGCTTGCGAGCCAGATCGGCTCGGGCCTGACGGGCGTGCTCTACGTGTTGGACGAACCCAGCATCGGTTTACACCAGCGCGACAACGACCGGCTGCTCGGCACGCTCAAGAACCTGCGCGACCAGGGCAACACGGTCATCGTGGTCGAACATGACGAAGAGGCGATCCGCGAGGCGGATTACGTTTTTGACATCGGTCCCGGCGCGGGTGTCCATGGTGGGCGTGTCGTTGCGCATGGGACGCCGGCGCAGGTGGCCGCTGATCCGGCCAGCATCACCGGCCAATACCTGACCGGCACGCGTGAAATCGCCATTCCGTCCCAGAGGCGCAAGGGCAAGGGCAAGTCGGTCAAGGTGGTCAAGGCGACGGGAAACAACCTCAAGGACGTGACCGCCGACTTCCCGCTGGGAAAATTCGTCTGCGTCACCGGCGTATCCGGGGGCGGCAAGTCGACTCTGACCATCGAAACCCTGTTCAAGACGGCGAGCATGCGGCTCAATGGTGCGCGCCAGACGCCTGCTCCCTGCGAAACCATCAAGGGGCTCGAACATCTGGACAAGGTGATCGACATCGACCAGCGCCCGATCGGGCGCACGCCACGCTCCAACCCGGCCACCTATACCGGCGCGTTCACCCCGATCCGGGACTGGTTTGCCGGTCTGCCGGAATCCAAGGCGCGCGGCTACAAGCCGGGACGTTTCAGCTTCAACGTCAAGGGCGGGCGCTGCGAAGCCTGCCAGGGCGACGGCTTGATCAAGATCGAGATGCATTTCCTGCCCGATGTCTACGTCACCTGCGAAACCTGCAAAGGCGCGCGCTACAATCGGGAAACCCTGGAAATTCAATTCAAAGGCAAGAGCATAGCAGACGTTCTTGATATGACGGTCGAAGATGCGCAGGAGTTCTTCAAGGCGGTTCCCAGCATTCGCGAAAAGATGGATGCGCTTGTGAGAGTCGGGTTGGGCTACATCAAGGTCGGCCAGCAGGCGACGACACTTTCGGGCGGCGAGGCGCAGCGGGTCAAGCTGTCAAAGGAGCTGTCCAAACGGTCGACCGGGCGCACGCTCTATATTCTCGACGAACCCACGACCGGGCTGCATTTCGAGGATGTGCGCAAGCTGCTCGAAGTGCTGCACGAATTGGTCGAACAGGGCAATTCGGTGGTCGTGATCGAGCATAACCTCGACGTCATCAAGACGGCCGACCACATCATCGACATCGGTCCCGAAGGTGGCGATGGCGGCGGCGAGATCGTCGCGACCGGCACCCCCGAACAGGTGGCTGGAGAACCGCGCAGCCATACCGGACGCTACCTCAAGCAGATGCTGGCCGGGCGCAAGGTCGCCGCCGAATAGAGGCGTCAGGGCGCAACATCTCTCTCTTCCGGCGTCGGCCGGGGATGGCGATCCTGGTCATCGCCCAGGAAATGGCCGAGCCACCTGAGACCTTCGATCTCGTCGCAGACGATCTTGGCCACGATCAGGATCGGAACTGCGACGACCATGCCGACGGCGGACCAGATATAGGCGAAGAAGGCCACCACCAGAAACAGGATCGGCGTGTTCAGGCGCATCCGGCGTGAAATCATGATCGGGGTCACGAACTGTCCCTCGATCGAGGTCAGGGCCATATAGGTGGCGAAGACGCCGAGCGCCGGCCAGAGGTCGTCGAACTGGATGAAGGCGAGCAGCCCCGCGATTGCCGCACCGAGCACCGCCCCGAGGAAGGGGATGTAGTTCAGCGCGAAGCCCAACAGACCGATCGAGATCGCGCCCGTCAGTCCCCAGATCGACATGGCGATGCCGATGCAGATCCCAAGCATCGCGTTGATCAGCGTGATGCCCCCAAGATAGCTTCCCAGACGGGTCTCGATCCGTTCGATGATTTCGACAACGCGGCGCTTGTCGCGGTTCCTGCTGAAGCTTTCCACCATGCGATTGACGAAGAAATCGCCCGAGGAAATCAGGAAGAAGGTCAGAACGATCGCGAAGACGACTTGGCCCAGTACCTGCGGCGCCATTGTCATTATGGTCAGGCTCGACGCACTGTCCGAGACGACTTCGACCTCCATCGCGGTTTTCTCTGTTCCCGATTTCACCGCTTCGTCCAGGGCTGCGGCGGCCTCGTTGACCGCCTTGAGCGTACCGCTTTCGGCCATCAACTTCTGCTCCATCTCGCGCAGCAGGTTGGGCAGGTCGCGGATCAGGGCCGAAACCGGTTCCTGGAACCACAGCACCGCCACGGCAACGAGCACCAGCAGGAAGCCGGTGAAAAGGCCCGCGATCAGCGAATCCGGGAAGCCGAGTTTGGACAGCAACCGGCGCGGTCTGTTGAAGACCAGGTAGGACAGTACGGCGGCGGTAACGGGGATCAGGAAATTCGCCGCCCACAACATCAGGTGGATCAGCAGGATCACGAAAATGCCGGTGACCGGGATCGCCACGCGTTCGTTCTGGTTCATCGCGGCCATCCTGTGTTGCGGGTGTCTGGGTCCGTTGCATGCGGTCGGGCAGGGTGCCCGTCGGTCGGGTCAGTCGAGAACGTCGATCACGGCGCCGATGAGGTTCAGCACCTCGCGGGTCTCGCGATTGACGCGATAGACGTAGTCGCCAGCCCGAACATAGGAGCCTTTGCGCAGTCCGTATCGGCCTGGCGACTCGATCCAGAAATAGTCGTCATCGATACGATCGCCGATACGGTACTTTCGGTGCTCGGGTGTGCCGATGTATTTCTTGGCTTGGCCGGGTGGAACACACGGCGGGTTCTTCTTGGCCAAGCCCGGTGGGCAACTTGCCGCGGCGGCATGTTTGGCGTTTTTCGCGTGGCTGACGGTCGCTGTTGCCGCTACGCCCACGCTCAGGGCGACGAGCATGAATTTCAGGGACGACGTCATCGCACTCTCCTTGTCAGCTGCACACTTTAACGCGGAGATGACCGACTTGTTCCCTGTCGTGACGTCAAACCCCTGTCATTGGCGGGTTCACGCCGCGCCGCGTTTGCGCTTTTCAAAGCGGGGCAGCATCGCGCTGAAATCGCGGCCCTTGCCATCCTCTGTCTCGACGAACTGCGCGTAGAGCGCCTGTGCCAGCTGTCCCATGGGCGTATCCGCGTCGGCGCTTTCGGCGGCTTGCTGCGACAGGCGCAGATCCTTCAGCATCAGATCGGCGGCGAACCCGGGCTTGTAGTCGTTGTCGGCCGGGCTTGTCGGGCCGACGCCCGGGGCCGGGCAATAGGCGTTCATGGTCCAGCTGTAGCCGGACGAGGTCGAAACCACGTCGAACATCTTCTGCCGGTCAAGCCCCAGCTTGTCAGCCAGGGCAAAGGCCTCGCAGGTCGCGATCATGGTGACGCCAAGGATCATGTTGTTGCAGATCTTGGCCGCCTGGCCCGCGCCTGCGTCGCCGCAATGCACAGCCTTCTGGCCCATGATTTCAAACAGCGGCGCGGCCTTGGCAAAGGCTGCCTCCGAGCCGCCCGCCATGAAAGTGAGCGTGCCGCCCGCTGCTCCGCCGACGCCGCCCGAAACCGGGGCATCCACCGCCAGCAAGCCGGCGGCCTCGGCCTCGGCCGCCACCGCACGGGCGCTGTCCACGTCGACGGTGGAGCAATCGACCAGCGCTGCGCCCTTGGTCATGGCCGGGATCACTTCGCCTGCGACCGCGCGCAAAATCTCGCCATTGGGAAGCATGGTGATGACGACCTCCGCCCCTGTGGCCGCCGCGGCGGCGCTGTCGGCCATGCGCACGCCGTCGATCTTGACCTCGGCCATGTCGAACCCGACGACGTCGTGCCCCGCCTTCACAAGGTTGGCGGCCATCGGCGCGCCCATGTTGCCCAGTCCGATAAATCCGATCTTCATGTCGCTCTCCTCAGTCGTCGAAATTCAGCGTATCTGTGCCTAGCGGGGCCAACATGCGCGCTACCGCGTCCGCAGGCACGTCCATGTCGGCGTATTGCCAGCGCGGGTTGCGGTCCTTGTCGATGATCGCAGCACGGATTCCTTCCAGGAAATCGCCATGTTCCATGGCGCGCGAGGTAAAGCGGTATTCAAGGTCCAGCGCGTCCCGTATCGTCGTTTCGCCCGCTTGCAACCGGTGGATTGTCTCGATGGCGCAGGCCATGGACAGCGGTGAATTGCGTGCCATCACTCTGAGGGTGTCTTCGGCGAAGTCCGAGTCATCCGCGCGCAGACGTTCGAGAACCCCGTGCAGCGAGGGTGTGGCAAACAGGCGGTCTATGGCGTCCCGATGCGGTGACAAAGCACCGCGTGGCGGTGTTTCTGCCAGCCGCAGCAGATGCGAAATATCGCCACTGGCCTCCAACAGTTCGACAAATTCGCTCCATCTTTCGCGCGGAACGTAGTGATCTGCAAATCCGGCATGGATCGCATCGCCCGCATCCATCCGCGCCGCGGTGGTGCCCAGATAGGCCCCCAGGTTTCCCGGCGCCCGGGCGAGCAGAAGGCTGCCCCCGACATCGGGCACCAGACCGATGCCGCATTCCGGCATGGCGATCCGGCTGCTGTCGTCGACCACCCTGTGACTGCCATGACAGCCGATGCCGACGCCCCCGCCCATGGTGAAACCCTGCATCAGGCTGACCACCGGCTTCGGATAGTCCGCCAGCATCGCGTTCATGCGGTACTCGTCGCGCCAGAACGTGCGGCCGTAGGAGAAGTCGCCTTTGGTGCCGGTCGCGTACAGTTCGGCAATATCGCCGCCCGCGCAGAATGCCTTGTCGCCCTCGGCGTCGATCACGACCAACGCCACATGTTCTTCCTCGCGCCACAGGCGCAGGATCGTGTCGATGGCCATGCACATGTCATAGGTCATCGCGTTCAGGGCCTTGGGCCGGGTCAGGGTGATCCGACCGGCGCGGCCTTCGACGCGAACGTTCAGATCGTTCGACAGCATCTAGCGGTCCGCCAGCATGTGCCGCGCGACGATCACCCGCATGATCTCGTTGGTGCCTTCGAGGATCTGGTGCACCCGCAGATCGCGCACCAGTTTCTCGATGCCGTAGTCCGCAAGATATCCGTAGCCGCCATGCAGTTGCAGGCACTGATCAACCACATTGCTACCGGCTTCGGTCACGAATTTCTTGGCCATGGCGCAGAACTTGGTCGCATCCGGCGCCCCGGTGTCCAGCTTCCAGGCCGCCTGGCGCAGAAAGGTGCGCGCCGCCTGCAATTCGATTTCCATGTCGGCCAGGCGGAATTGCAGCCCCTGGAATTGGTCTATGGAGGTGCCGAACGCCTTGCGTTCTCGCATGTAGGCCAGCGTCAGGTTCAGCGCCGTCTGCGCGGCACCCAGCGAACAGGCCGAGATGTTCAGCCGCCCGCCGTCCAGCCCCATCATCGCGTATTTGAAGCCCTTGCCCTCTTCGCCGACAAGGTTTTCGGCGGGGATGTGGCAATCGTCGAACTGCACCTGTGCGGTGGGTTGGGAGCGCCATCCCATCTTGTCCTCAAGCCCGCCGAAGGACAGGCCCGGTGTGCCATCCTCGACATAGACCGTCGAAACACCCTTGGGGCCGTCTTCGCCGGTGCGGACCATGCAGACATAGGCATCGGAATAGCCGCCGCCGGAGATGAACGCCTTGGTGCCGTTCAACGTATAGCCCTCGTTGGTTCGGGTGGCGCGGGTTTTGAGCGCGGCCGCGTCGCTGCCCGATCCGGGTTCGGTCAGGCAGTAGGACAGAACCGTTTCGAGGCTCAGCACGTCGGGCATGATCCGCGCCTTCATCGCGTCATCGGCGAAGGTGTCGATCATCTTGGCGCACATGTTGTGGATCGACAGGAAGGCCGCGACGGAGGGGCAGGCCATGCTGAGCGCCTCGAAGACGAGTGTCGCATCGAGACGGCTCAGCCCCGCGCCGCCGCCTTCTTCGCTGACATAGAGACCGCCAAAGCCCAGCTCGCCGATCTGCGGCCAGAGTGTCTTGGGGATCGAACCCTCGGATTCCCATTGGCGCGCGAAGGGGGCGATATGCTCCTGTCCGAACGCGTGTGCCATGTCGAAGATGGCGGTCTGTTCGTCACTCAGTGCAAAATCCATGCGGCATTCCCCCTCTGGCGCGTCGAATTGAACGGCTGTTTAATTCGCAATCCTTACAGGAATTTTGCAGGTCGGGGCAATCCGGCCAAGACCTAAAGTTCGGACTGGAATTCCTCGATCAGATGCTGAACGACCGCGGGCCCGGCGGGCTTGTCCGCCGCCACGGCTTCGGCATGGACCTGCCGTTGGCGGGCGGCGCTGGTCCCGTCGCGCACGATGTTGCGCAGCGCGGCCAGTTCCTGTGTGGTGCCGAGCGCTTCGGCGTCTTCGGACAGCAGCCCGATCAACTCGTCCAGCAGGGTGGCGAAGGGCTTGATCGACCGGTCGCCGAAATCGATCAGCCCTTCGGTGGTGCCATAGCGCTGCGCGCGCCAGCGGTTCTCGGCGATCAGGAAGCGGTCATAGGTGCGCCAGCGCTGGTTGCGTTCGCGCAACCGGCAGAGCATCCGCACGATGGCCTGTGTCAGCGCGGCGAGCGCCAGCGTGTCTTCGAGCCGGGGGGACACATCCATGATCCGGGTTTCCAGCGTCGGGAAACTGGCCGACGGGCGCAGATCCCACCAGATCTTGCTGGTGTCCTCGATCACGCCCAGTTCGATCAGCGTTCCGGTCGCGCGTTCATAGTCGGCCCAACTGTCGAAATGCGGCGGCAGACCGGTGCGGGGCAGGTTGTCGAACACCGTCAGCCGATAAGAGGCGAGCCCCGTGTCATCGCCCTGCCAGTAGGGTGAGGACGCCGAGAGCGCGAGCAGGTGCGGCAGGAAATAGCTGAGCTGCGGCATCAGGTCGGCGCGCAGGGTCTGGTCCTCGATTCCCACATGGACATGCATCCCACAGATCAGCATCCGCCGCGCCACGCCACCAAGCGCCTGTTGCAGCGCCGTATAGCGCTCCTTGTGGGTATGCTGCTGGTCCTTCCAGTCCGCGAACGGATGGCAACTGACCGCGATCGGGGCGAGGTTGTGGTCGGCCGCGTGACGCACGACGCAGGCGCGCAGGCGCTTCAGGTCTTCGCGTGCCTCACCGATGCTCGCGCAGACCCGGGTGCCGACCTCGATCTGGCATTGCAGGAACTCCGGGCTGACCTGGCCTTCGAGGTCGGACTGGCAGGCGGTCATCAGTGCTTCGGGGGCTTCGGACAATTGGAGGCTGTCGCGGTCCACCAACAGGTATTCCTCTTCGATGCCGAGGGTGAAATCCTGTTGCATGGCCAGTCTCCGCTTTGGGCTTTGGGCCAGTCAAATGGCTCGGGCCGGGCTTGCCAAGCAAAAAAGCGGTCGTCGTGACACGGCTGGGGGCTTGCAGCGGCGCGCCGAACCGGGCAATTCGGCTGGAAACGCCTGTTTCGGCGTGCGGATCAGGGCGGGATGGATCATGGGGAACGGTCGGAAAATTCGTGATATCAATGTCTTGCTTAAGGATGTGAATGTCCGTCTCGTGGATGGCAGTGAACACGAGGCCGAACAGCAGCGGTTGCGCGACTTCGAAGCCGGCGGCGGTCTCGACCGGCCGGCCTATGCCCTGTCTCCTGGGATGGAGGGCTTTGACATCGCGCCGCTCGTCGATCTGGCGGCGCGTCATGCCGCCGATCTTGCCCGACTGATGGACCCTGCGGAGAATTCAACAGGCTATCGTCCGGGCAACGGGTACTATGACGGTCCCGACGCCGAAGCGCTCTATCTGATGGTGCGCCAAGCCGCGCCGCGCCGGGTGATCGAGGTCGGCTGCGGCAACTCGACCCGCGTGACACGGCAGGCACTTCGCGACAGTGGGACGGAATGCACGCTGACGGCAATCGATCCCTATCCGCGCGCCGATATCGCCGACGTGGTGGACCGCTTCGAACAGGCACGGCTCGAAACCGTCGACCCGGCGCTTTTCGCCGATCTCGCGGCCGGCGACATCCTCTTCATCGACTCCAGTCACCAGGTCAGGATGAGCAACGACGTGGCGCATCTGTTCTGCCGCATCATCCCGGCGCTCGCACCGGGCGTGGTGATCCACGTCCACGACGTCTTCTTGCCGTACGAATACCCCAACCGGTTCTTCAGCGACTGCCCGTCCTGGGCCGAGCAATACGTGCTGCACGCGCTGTTGCAGGGCGGGGGATACGACATTCTCTGGCCGGGCTACTACCTTCAGAAGGAACGGCCCGACGCGGTTGCTGCATTGCCTTTCCTGTCACACGGGCGGGCGCAGAGCTTCTGGATTCGCAAGCGCTGACGGCCCGCTGCCGCAACCTTCCCATGCGGGAAGGTTTGACATGGATCAAGATAAAATTCCATTTGCAGAATATGAAGGAGGCTCAACACACGTGGAGCCTTCTCATGAAAACCAGACTGATCGCCCTTTTACTTGCCCTGTTGACCGCGTTGCCGATGGTCGGAACCGGCGGCATGGCCATGGCCGACGACGACAAGCGGGGCCTATTCGTCAACCTGACGACAGACGACACGTGGGCTGCCGCCAAGGCGATCATGTTCGCCCATGAGAAATCCTTGAAGAACGGACATGACACGGCGATCTGGCTGAACGTGCGGGCGGTGTATCTGGCCGATGCCAAACGGCCGAGCCACGTGCATGGCCTGATGGCCGAGCAGGGCACATCGATCCAGGACATGCTGCGCGCCTTCATGGCCGATGGCGGGACCGTCATCATGTGCGGAGCCTGCTCGAAGGCGGCCGGTCTGACCAAGGCCGACTATATCGATGGCGTCGTCATGGGCGAATGGCCGTTGGTGGAAAGCTGGTTGTTCCGCGACGGGATGCAAACCCTGTCGTGGTAACGAAAAAGCCCCCGACGCGCGATGCGTCGGGGGCTGAACGTTCGATTCGCCCGAGGGATTACAGCAGACGGACCTGGGTGCCGATCTGCACCAGCGGGTAAAGTTGCTCGACATGCTGGTTGTAGAGTCCGATGCAGCCGGACGAACTCTGCCGACCGATCTTGCGCGTGTCATGGGTGCCGTGCACCAGATAGGCGGGCCAACTCAGATACATCGCGCGCGTGCCAAGCGGGTTTCCGGGGCCACCCGGCATGAACTCGGGCAAGCTCGGGTCGCGCTCGCGCATGTTGGCGGTGGGCGTCCAGCGCGGATTTTCGGCCTTGCGCACGACTTCGGTATAGCCACGGCGTGTCAGTTCCTCGGACATCGGCACCGAGGAGGGATACAGCCGGTAGGTCACGCCGTCCGGTCCCCAATAATGTACGGCGCGGCTGGTGATGTCGGCCAGAAGGCAGCCCTTGCCCAAAGTGTCGAAGTGATCCTGCCAGTTCTGACGCTGGAAGGAGGACACGTTGCGGCGCACCGGCTCCTGATCTCGGATCGGCGCTTCTTCCTGCGGAAACGCATCCTGGGATTGCGCGCGCAGCAGGGACGGTGTGGCCAGAGTGGCGGCGGCGCCGAGCAACGCGCCGCGACGGGTGATGCGGATGCGGTTCATGTTCTTGCCTCGTCATATTCGCTTCTGACCATCAGATATTGTCCGCTGGCGCGGCAGGCCAGAGGAAAACCCGCGCGATCAGCCATTTCACGCCGAAGTGACGCCGGGTGAGGGCCGTTTGGGCGTTCTCTCGCGCGGCGATCCTACTTCAGTCCACAGTATGCGCTGCGGTAAGCAAGGCGTCGAAGCTGGTTTCGGGAATGTCGAGCCTGGCGAGCGCCTCGGCTTCCGTGCTGACGATCTCGACCACAAGATCATCGTTGATTTCGGCCAGTTGCTGATACATCCGCGCCATGCCGAACCCGGTGTCCTCGGGGGCATGGATGACGCAGAGAACGGGGTTATCGAGAGACTCGTAGTAGCTTTTCTCACGCAGCCGGATCGTCCGCATTTCCTGATAGCTGAGATCGAGATTGGTCAGGTTGGAAAAATCGATCAGCTCCCGACAGCCGTGATCCCACGTTCTGTCATTCTCGAGCTTGGAGAAATAGCGGAAAATATCCCTTTGGGTAATGTGCCCTTCCAGTCGAAGGAACAACAGTTGGCGATCCGGAAAGTAAGTGTAGGGAATTCCCATGATGAAAAATCGGTCGCACCTCTTAAAGGGATTTCGCTTTTAGGATAGGCGAACTTTTGCCGAATGACAATCTGGGGTTGTTTTCCGAATGGGTTTTCACTCGTGTGTGTCCCCATTGCCTCGGTGGCAACGGGGACACAATTCGTCGGATCAATCCGGCAGGTCCTTCAGTCCATCGGCTTGAAGTGGAACTCGCCGCCTTCCTTCAGGCCGGAGGGCCAGCGCGAGGTCACGGTCTTGGTGCGTGTGTAGAACTTGAACGCGTCCGGTCCGTGCTGGTTAAGGTCACCAAAAACCGATTTCTTCCAACCACCAAAGGTATGATAGGCCAACGGCACCGGGATCGGTACGTTGATGCCGACCATGCCCACGTTGACTCGACTGGCGAAATCGCGCGCGGCATCGCCGTCGCGGGTGAAGATCGCGGTGCCGTTGCCATATTCGTGGTCCATCGCCAGTTTCAGCGCCTCTTCATAAGACTGAGCGCGCACCGTGGTCAGGACCGGGCCGAAGATCTCGGTCTTGTAGATGTCCATGTCCGGTGTCGCGTGGTCGAAAAGGTGCGGGCCGACGAAAAAGCCTTCCTCATAGCCTTGCAGCTTGAAGCCGCGCCCGTCGACCAGGAGCTTGGCGCCCTGGTCGAGCCCGCTCTGCACCAGCCGTTCGATATTCGCCTTGGCCGCTGCGGTCACCACGGGGCCGTAGTCCACCTCGTCGCCGCCTGTATAGGGGCCGACCTTCAGCGCCTCGACACGCGGCACCAGCTTTTCCATCAGCCGGTCTGCGGTCTCGTCGCCCACCGGAACCGCGACCGAAATCGCCATGCACCGTTCGCCGGCGGCGCCGTAGCCGGCACCGACCAGCGCATCGGCGGCCTGATCCATATCGGCGTCGGGCATGATGATCATGTGGTTCTTCGCGCCGCCGAAACACTGGACGCGCTTGCCCTGCGAACACCCGGTGCCATAGATGTATTCGGCGATCGGGGTCGAGCCGACGAACCCGATCGACTGGATCACCGGATGATACAGGATCGCGTCGACCGCCTCCTTGTCGCCATTCACGACCTGCAGGATGCCCTTGGGAAGGCCGGCTTCCTCCATCAGTTCGGCCAGCATCAGCGGCACCGAGGGGTCACGTTCGCTGGGTTTCAGGATGAAGGCGTTGCCGCAGGCGATGGCGGGGGCGAACATCCACATCGGGATCATGGCGGGGAAGTTGAAAGGTGTGATTCCCGCTGTGACGCCAAGGGGTTGGCGCATGGAGTACATGTCGATGCCCGGTCCCGCGGCGTCGGTGAACTCGCCCTTCAGCATCTGGGGCGCGCCGATGCAGTATTCCACAACTTCCAGCCCGCGCTGCACGTCGCCTGCCGCGTCAGGCAGGGTCTTGCCGTGTTCCCGGCTCAGCGCTTCGGCCAGCTTGTCCATGTCGCGGTTGAGCAGGTCGACGAATTTCATCAACACGCGGGCACGGCGCTGCGGGTTGGTGGCGGCCCAGGCCGGTTGCGCTTTTGCGGCAACCTCGACTGCGTGGGCCAGTTCCTCGCCATTCGCGAGCGGAACGCGGGCTTGAACCTCGCCGGTGGCTGGGTTCATCACGTCGGCGAAACGGCCGGACTGGCCTTTGACGTGACTGCCATTGATGTAGTGGGTCAACTCTTGCATGGAATCCTCCTGTCTTTGAACTTGCGCGCAGGATAGGCTTGCAAAAATAGCCTGAAAAGAGGCAAGGTTTCAAAAACGTTTTGCAGTTTTGCAAAGGTCTGACCATGGAACCGCATTGGGACGATTTGAGAGTGTTCCTCGCCGTGGCCCGCAACGAAAGCCTGTCGGCCGCGGGGCGGGTGCTCAAGATCGACCCGGCCACAGTTGGCCGGCGCATCGCGCGGCTCGAGGCGGCGCTGGAAACGCCACTCTTCGTCAAGTCGCCGCAGGGCTACGCGCTGTCGGCGGCGGGCGAACGGTTGATGGCGCATGGCGACGCGGCCGAACAGGCCATGCGCGCAGCGACCGAAGCGCTTGCCGGGCCCAGCGAAGGATTGGCCGGACAAATCAGGATCGGTGCGCCAGACGGCTGCGCCAACTACCTGCTGCCGCAGGTCTGCGCCGCAATCGCGCAGGACAACCCCGATCTCGACATCCAGATCGTCGCGTTGCCCCGGGTCGTGAACCTGTCCCGTCGCGAGGCGGACATGGCCATCGCGGTCAGCCCGCCCTCGGCCGGGCAATTGCTGGTGCAGAAGATCACCGACTACCGGCTGCACCTGGTCGCGAGCCGCCGCTACCTGCGCGACATCCCGCCCTTGCGCAACCTGACCGACCTGACGGGCAGACGGGTGATCGGCTATATCCCCGACATGATCTTCGATGCCGAGCTCGACTATCTCGACAATCTCGGGATCACGCGGGTGCCGCTGGCGTCGAACTCGGTCCCGGTGCAGCTGAAACTTCTGGCCCAACATGCCGGGATCGGCGTAGCGCATGATTTCGCGCTCCCCAGTCACCGCAACCTCCGCAAGGTCCTGACCGAGCAGGTCAGCCTGACGCGCAGCTTTTATCTGGTGCGGCACCAGGGTGATCAGCGCAGTGATCGATTGAACCGCTTTTCGGCCGCGTTGTCGCACGGAATCCGCGACGAGGTGGCCCGGCTGGAAGCGCTGACTTGACTTGATGGCATATTGCGGCAACGCTATTGATATTGAAAGATTATTGCGGAGGCTCCCAGAATGCGCGTTCACCAGATTCTCAAGTCCAAGGCAACCTCGGGCGTTCTGACGGTCGCGTCGACGGCCAAGGTGTCCGATGCGGCCAAGGTGCTGGCCGACAACAGGATTGGCTCGGTCGTGGTGTCCGACGATGATGGGCAGACGGCGATCGGCATCCTCTCGGAGCGTGACATCGTGCGCGAACTGGCCCGCGTCGGCCGCGCCTGCCTGGATGAGTCGGTCGGCGCCTACATGACCTCCAAGCTCGTGACCTGCACCAGCCAGGACGATGCGCAGGACATCCTTGGCAAGATGACCGAGGGCCGGTTCCGCCACATGCCCGTGGTCGAGGACGGGAAGATGATCGGCCTGATCACTCTCGGTGACGTGGTCAAGGCACAGCTCGCTGTGCTGGCGATGGAGAAGGAAGCGCTGCAGGGCATGATCATGGGGCACTGATCGGCTCCTTTCGGGAACGGACGGTGCTTGCAAATGCGGGATGGTCGTGTTTGCTTGCGCCGCAACTGAATACTGGCAGGAGTCCGCCATGCGCGTCGCCTTGTATCCCGGCACGTTTGATCCGATCACCCTGGGTCATGCCGATATCATCCGCCGCGCCTCGGCTCTCGTCGACAAGCTGGTCATCGGGGTCGCGATCAACCGCGACAAGGGCCCGCTCTTTTCGCTGGAGGAGCGCGTGTCGATGATCGAGGCGGATTGCGCGGCGCTGTCGCGCGAGACAGGCACCGAGATCATCGTGCATCCGTTCGAGAACCTGCTGATCGACTGCGCCAACGATGTCGGCGCCCAGATCATCGTGCGCGGCCTGCGCGCGGTGGCGGATTTCGAATACGAGTACCAGATGGTCGGCATGAACCGCGCGCTCGACGACAGCGTCGAGACCGTGTTCCTGATGGCGGATGCGAAACACCAGGCAATCGCAAGCAAGCTGGTGAAGGAGATCGCACGCCTCGATGGCGACATCTCGAAATTCGTCACGCCCCAGGTGCGCAACGCGCTGCTGCAGCGGCTCGGAAAATCGGTACATAGCCCGTAATCCAGCGGAGCGCGCCTGCCGCGCGCAAGACATTTTTGGTTTGGCGCCTGTGACCCCGATCGCGCCCTCGTGGCGGGGTTATCGCCAGAATGCGACCCAGTCGATCAAGTCGAACAGCTTTTTCCCCAGAAAAACCAGGTGTTCCGTTCCGTGAAGGAGCAGATCCATGCCCAGAGCCGCGAGGATCAGGAGGCCCAGGACAAGTGCGATCGAATTCGTCATGCCACCCTGCAGGCGTGAAAAAGCCCGGTCAGATATGCCTGACCGGACCATTGCCCGCAAGGGGAGCCTGCGATCAGCCGTTCAGCCGGCCCATCGCGACGGCCACGTCCGCCATCCGCACCGAGAAGCCCCATTCGTTGTCGTACCAGGCCAGCACCCGCACCATGCGCCCGTCCACGACCCGGGTCTGGTCGGGGGCGAAGATGCTGCTCTCTTCGGTGTGGTTGAAGTCGATCGAGACCTTCTGCTCGGGGTCATAGGCCATCACGTGCCCCATCGGGCCCTTCACGGCCGCCGCAACCGCCTCGTTGATCTCCTCGGCCGTGACATCGCGCCCGGCGCGGAAGGTCAGGTCGACCGCCGATACGTTCGGCGTCGGCACCCGCATGGCAGATCCGTCGAGCTTGCCCTTGAGATTGGGCAGCACCTCGCCCAGGGCTTTTGCGGCGCCGGTCGAGGTGGGGATCATCGCCATCGCCGCGGCGCGCGCGCGATACAGATCCTTGTGCCGCCGGTCCAGCGTCGGCTGATCGCCGGTATAGGAATGGATCGTGGTCATGATGCCATGCTCGATGCCGACCGCCTCGTCCAGCACCTTGGCCAGCGGGGCCAGGCAGTTCGTGGTGCACGAGCCGTTGCTCACCATCGTGTCGCCCCTGGTCAGCATCTCGTCATTGACGCCGAAAACGATGGTTTTCTGCACGTTCTTGGCGGGCGCCGAGATCAGCACGGACTTTGCGCCACGCTCCAAGTGCACGCCGGCCTTCTTGCCGTCGTTGAACTTGCCCGTGCATTCCAGCACCACGTCGCAGCCCGACCAGTCCAGTTCCTGCGGATCATAAGTCGAGAACATCTCGATTTCGCCCCGGCCCAGATCCAGCGTGCGTTCGCCAACGCGGATATCGTTTCCGAATCGTCCATGCACGCTGTCGTAGCGCAACAGGTGCGCCGCCGTTTCCAGCGGGCCGGTCGCGTTGGCCTTGACCACCTTGATGTCATTGCGCCCGCTGGCCGCGATATGGGACAGGGTGCAGCGGCCGATACGGCCAAATCCGTTGATTCCGACGGTGACGGTCATGCTTCATCGCTCCTGAAAGTTGCGCTTGGGCGGCATATAGACCCGCGCCCCCCGCTAAAAAAGGGAAAAAGCGTCGCAATCACTTGGTGTTAGCGCAAACCCATTCCGGTAACGCTAACTCTTGTCCTGCCGGACGGGCACGCTAAGCTGACCGGACACCCGATAGGACACGCACAGGACGAGGGGCAGAAGAATGAGCGGGCTACTGGCGCTGCTGGACGACGTAGCGGGAATCGCCAAGGTGGCCGCGGCCTCGGTTGACGACATCGCGGGGCAGGCGGCGAAGGCGGGCGCCAAAGCTGCCGGGGCCGTGATCGACGATGCAGCTGTCACGCCGAAATACGTGCACGGCTTTCATGCCAGCCGCGAGTTGCCCATCATCTGGCGCATCGCCAAGGGGTCGTTCAAGAACAAGCTGCTCTACCTGCTGCCGATTGGGCTGCTGCTGGCCAATTTCGCGCCCTGGCTGATCGCGCCACTGCTGATGCTGGGCGGGTCCTATCTCTGTTTCGAGGGAGCGGAAAAGATCTATCACGCGTTGGTGCCACATGATCCCACCCCCGTTTTTCGCGAGGATATCAAGGGCGACCCGGCCCATCTCGAAGAGGAGAAGGCCGCGGGGGCGATCAAGACCGATTTCATCCTGTCGGCGGAAATCATGACCATCGCACTGGCCGCGATCCCGGAGTCGAACATCTGGATGGAGGCCGCGACGCTCGCGCTGGTCGGTATCGGCATTACCGTGGTGGTCTATGGCAGCGTCGCGCTGATCGTGAAGGCCGACGATGTCGGGCTCTTCCTCGCCGAAAACGGCCGACTCGGTACGACCCGGGCGCTCGGGCGCGGCGTCGTGCGCGCCATGCCATGGCTGATGAAGGCCCTGACGATCATCGGCACGGCGGCCATGCTCTGGGTCGGCGGCTCTATCGTCATTCACGGACTCGAGGAACTGGGTTACGGCTGGCTCGGGCATCACATCCACGATGCGGCCTATGCCGTCGCCCATCAGGTACCGGCGGACTACCAGGCGGCGACGGAGTGGATCGCCAAGGCGACGATGGACGGCATTTTCGGCCTCGCGTTCGGTATGGTCCTGATCCCGATCGCAAAGAAGGTACTGGTTCCGCTTTGGAGCGCCGTCACCGGGAAACCCGCGACCCCGCCGCATTAGCAAGCGGGCTGGCCCGGTCGGTCAATCCGGTGGAAAACGTCCATGTTGTCACTGCGTGCAACCCAGCGCCCATCCGGTCTTGCCGGGGGCGCGGGATAGGGCCGTGTCAGGCCAGCAGCGATTTCACCTTTGCTACAGTCGCCTCGGCTGTGATGCCGAATTGCTCGAACAGTTCTTCTGCCGGGGCAGAAGCACCGAAATCATGCATGCCGATGAAGCCGGCTTTCTCGCGTCGACCGCGTTCGCCGAACAACCATCGATCCCAGCCGAAGCGAATTCCGGCCTCGATCGCCACGCGCACCGGGCCTGCGGGCAGCACGCGCTTGCGATAGGCCTCGTCCTGCTCTTCGAACAATTCCCAGCAGGGCATCGAAACAACCCGAGTGCCGATTCCCTCGTCTTCCAGAATCCGCCGCGCTTCGAGTGCCACGGACACCTCCGAGCCGGTGGCCAGCAGGATCGCCTGCCGTTTCGCTTCGGAGTCTGCCAGCACATAGGCACCCTGCGCGGTCAGGTTGCGCTGTTTGTGTTCGGTGCGCACGGTCGGCACGTTCTGCCGCGTCAGGGACAGCACCGAAGGCGTCTCCTTGCTGGTCAGCGCCAGCTCCCAGGCTTCGGCGGTCTCGACCGTGTCGGCGGGCCGAAACACGTTCGTATTGGGCGTCGCGCGCGAAATGGCCAGGTGCTCGACCGGCTGGTGCGTCGGTCCATCCTCGCCAAGGCCAATGCTGTCATGCGTCATCACGAAGACGGTCGGGATCTTCATCAGAGCCGCCAACCGCATGGCAGGGCGGGCGTAGTCGGTGAAGCACATGAAAGTGCCGCCATAGGGGCGGATGCCGCCATGCAGGACCATGCCGTTCATCGCGGCGGCCATGCCGTGCTCGCGGATGCCCCAGTAGACATAGCGACCCTTGCGGTTCTCGGGGCTGAAGACGCCCAGATCCCCGGTCTTGGTATTGTTCGACCCCGTCAGGTCGGCCGAGCCGCCCACGGTCTCGGGCATCACCGGATTGACCACTTCCAGCACCATCTCGCTCGACTTGCGGGTCGCGACGCTGTGTCCGGCTTCGGACGCCTGCTTCTTCAACGCCCGGATGGTCGCGCCAAGACGCTTGGGCACGTCCCGCGCGTAGGCGCGGTTGAACGTGTCGCGGCGGCGTTCGGACAGTTCGGACAGCCGCGCCTCCCAGTCGGCGCGCTGGCTCGCGCCGCGGGTCCCGATCGCCTCCCACTGCGACTTGATCTCATCTGGCACGACGAAAGGCCCGGTGTCCCATCCATAGGCATGCTTGGCCGCGCGCAGCTGGTCCGGATCGGTCAGCGCCCCGTGGCCCTTGCTGGTGTCCTGCGCCGCGTGACCCAGCGCGATATGCGTCTTGCAAGCGATCATGCTGGGCTTGCGGCTCTTCTTGGCTTCGGTCAGCGCCTCGTCGATGGCCTGAGGATCATGCCCGTCGATCTCGATTACCTGCCAGCCAGAGGCGCGGAACCGCGCCACCTGGTTGGTGCTGTCGGACAGGTCGACCGCGCCATCGATTGTGATATTGTTGTTGTCCCAGAGCACGATCAGTTTGCCGAGCTTGTGGTGCCCGGCAAGACCGATGGCCTCCTGGCTCACGCCTTCCATCAGGCAGCCGTCGCCGGCGATGACATATGTGTAATGATCGACGACCTTCTTGCCATAGCGGGCGCGCTGGATTTCCTCGGCCATGGCAAAGCCGACCGCGTTGGAAATGCCCTGGCCCAGCGGGCCGGTCGTGGTCTCGATCCCGCCGGCATGGCCGTATTCCGGATGCCCGGCAGTGCGCGCACCCCATTGGCGGAAATTCTTGATCTGCTCCAGCGTCATGTCCTCGTATCCGGTGAGGTAGAGCAGCGAGTAGAGCAGCATCGAGCCGTGCCCCGCAGACAGGATGAACCGGTCACGGTCGGGCCAGTTGGGTGCCGAAGCGTCGAATTTCAGGTGCTTTTCGAACAGCACGGTCGCCACGTCCGCCATGCCCATCGGCATCCCGGAATGGCCGGACTTGGCGGCGGCGACGGCATCCAGCGTCAGCGCGCGGATGGCTGTGGCCTTGGCCCAGTGATCGGGATTGGCGGTGCGCAGGGCATTGAGATCCACGGGACGGTTCCTCTTGGCAGGTGACGGCGATTGGCCTGCTCAATACCAGCCGCGCCCCAAAGATCAAGCGCAACGGGCGCGCATGGCGCACGCCATGTCAGCACCGCGCTCCAAGCCGTTGAAACCAAAGGCTAGGAAAATTGCGCAGGTCGTGGCTAGACTGTTAACACCTGCGAAGAGAAATGATTCGAGCCGGCACAGGATTGACCTGACGGATCAAGGTATTAGGGTGCACGCGGTCGGCCGTGACCGACGCGGAAAGGGATAGGGGATGAGTCAGATCGACGACTTGCAGAGCCGCATCGCGGCAGCGATGGACAGGATCGGCGCCGGGGTAACAGCGCTGGCCGAGCGGGAAGTCGCCACAGCGCCCGATCCCGAGCTGCTGCAGGCGCTGGAAGACGAGAAACTCGCCAATGCCCAATTGCAGGAGCGGCTGCGCGCGCTGCACGCCAAGCATGAACAGGATCTCGCAGAGCTCAGGGCCGAACTGGACAATTCGACCGAGTTGCAGACCTTGCGGGCCGAACTGGCCGCCCAGACCGACGCGTTCGGCCGGCTTGATATGGATGTGCAACGCCTGCGCTTCGCCAACGATCAGCTGCGCGAAATCAATGCCGCGCTGCGGGCGGCCAATGAAAGCGGTGTCGGCGAGCCGCACCTGATCAACAAGGCGATGCTTGCGGAACTGGAAGGCCTGCGCGCCGCGCGCGCCACGGATGCGGCCGAGGTCGGGGCCGTGCTGGCCCGGCTCGAACCGTTGCTGGCCAACGCCGGCAACCTGCCGGAAGGGGAGGACGCCTGATGCCGGAAGTGACGATCATGATCGGGGGACGCGGGTTCGAGGTGTCCTGCCAGGAAGGCGAGGAAAGCTATCTGCGTTCCGCCGCGCGGATGCTGGACGAAGAGGCCCAGGTGCTGGCCGATCAGATCGGCCGGATGCCCGAGGCGCGGATGCTGCTGATGGCCGGCCTGATGCTGGCGGACAAGACCGCTGCGGTCGAGGATCGCATTCGCGAGGTCGAGGCCACTCTCGCGGAACGCGAGGCCGAACTTGCGCGGTTGCGCGCCGCGCCCCGGCCCGAACCCGAGCGCGTCGAGGTACCGGTGGTGCCGACCACTGTGACCGACACGCTCGCGGAACTGGCCGCGCGCGCTGAAGCCCTTGCCGCGGAGGTCGAGGAAAAGGCTGCGGGGTGATCCGACGCACCTTCGGGTTTCGCGTTAACCTCCTGTAAACAGAAATGAATTTGTTTCGCGCGCGAAACAAATCTCTGGAAGCCGTTGATTTTGCATGACCGGCCGTGGCGCAAGGGTGCGAAAAACGGGCTGTTTCCTGCTTTTTTGACAGGTTTCCCGCGCCAAGCGTTAACGCGCCCGGGCTACGGTTCGGCGAGATTGAGTTCTCGCGCCTGCTCGCATAGCATGAGTGCATTCCGCACACGAATTTCAAGCACGGAGCGATTTCCATGGCGCATTCAGGTGATCCCCCGGCTGCCCACAGCTATACTGCCGACAAGACGGACTGGATGTACGCCATCGCCATCGCCATCGGCGCGGGCGTCGCGGTCGTTGCAATCCTCGGTGTCACCAATGCCGCCTTCGGTCGGATCGAGGCGGTCATGTCCGGGTTGATGCTGGCCGGGGCCTCGGGCTTGGTGGGTGCGTTCCTGGGCTTCCTTTTCGGCATCCCCCGTTCCAAGCAGGCGCAGGCGCAACTGGCGCTCGAGGAGGGGCGCAGCGCGCGGGAATACCTGGAAAACACCAATCTCGAACAGATCTCGGACTGGCTGACCAAGATCATCGTCGGGCTCACGCTAGTCCAGTTCGAGCAGATCAAGGCCTTCGTGGTCGGGGTCGGCGCCGTCTTCGGCAAGGTTTTCGTGGCGACACCGGCCACAACAACGGCTGACACGGCTGGCGCGATTGCCGTGGCGGTGATCCTCTACTTCGTCATCGCGGGGTTCCTGTTCGCCTTCCTGTGGACCCGCATCCACATGGAAAACGTGCTGCGTCAGCAAAGTGCCGAGGGCGACATCGCGATCGAGCGCCTGCTCGAGCGCCGGCAGGAGCAGGAAAACATCGCCAACGCCAAGGCGTTCGAACTGACCGACGCCTATCTCGACCCTGCGGCCGATCCGAATGCAAAGATGTTCGACAATCTCGAGGAGAAGGTGAAAGAGTCCTCGTTGATCGCCCGCACGATGATCTTCGACCGCGCCCGCACTGTGCGGCAAAAGAACTGGCGCGATGGCGGCAACAAGAAGCTGATCGACCGGACGATCCCGATCTTCCGAGGCCTGATCGCCGCAGCCCCCGACCGGCAGCACCGGAACTACGGGCAGTTGGGGTATGCCCTTGTGAAAGCCTCGCAGCCCAACTGGTCCGAGGCGCAGGCGGCGTTGGAAAAGGCGATCCGGCTGCGCGGCGACGACGATTCAGGGCAAGGCTACTACGAGTTGAACTTGGCCGTCGCGCTGATCAACCAGGACCCCGACTTCCTCGCCGGCAAGGCCTCGACCGCCGCCACGCGCGAGCGCGTCGCCGGACTGCTGGACCGTGCCGGCGAAGTGGTTGATCTGAACGGCGAGCCTGCCATCAAGTCATGGGCGGCGTTGAACGACTACCGGATCAAGCCGCCACGATAGTGCGGTGGGCATTTGGTGGCCGGCGCGCCGGGCAGGCCTTGTTCAGCCATTGGCTTCGCGGATCTTCTCGGCGGCATCCTTGTCATAGGCCACGCCCTTGCTGTCGAACAGCGTGTCCAGTTCGCCCGAGAGCGTCATCTCGGTGATGATGTCGCAACCGCCGACGAACTCGCCCTTGACGTAGAGCTGCGGCACGGTGGGCCAATCGGAGAAATCCTTGATCCCCTGGCGGATCGCCTCGTCTGCAAGCACGTTCACATCGGCGAAATCGACACCCATGTAGTTCAGCACCCCGGCCACTCGGCTGGAAAAGCCGCATTGGGGCATTTCCTTGGTGCCTTTCATGTAGAGCACCACGTCGTTCTTGCTGATCGTGTCCTGGATCTGGGTGGCAGTGTCAGTCATGTCGCGTTTCCTTCGGTTCGTTTCTGGCGGCGCGGTTCAATGGCCGCACCAAGCGGAGAGCGGTGGCGTCAGTCCGGCGCCTTGGTCGTCAGCGCCAGCGCGTGCAATTCACCCGCGGAGCCGTCCATCTTGCCCTTGAGTGCGGCATAGACCGCCCGTTGCTGTTGCACCCGGTTCTGACCGCGAAAGCTCTCGTCGATCACTTCGGCGGCATAGTGGTTTCCGTCCCCGGCGAGATCGGTGATCGTGATTTTGGCGTCCGGAAATCCGGCGCGGATCAAGTCTTCGATTTCATGGGCTTGCATGGCCATGTCGGGCGGTTCTCCTGTTGTCCTTGCAGCAGATGTAGGGCGATGCGGCGAGCGGCGCAAGGGAGCGTGCGCCACTTGACCGGCGTGACTCAAAGGCGCGGGCTGCGCCCGCATTCCCCGGGCTGGTCTGGCGCCGGTCGCGCCGTCGCATTCCAGCCTAAAGCTTCGGGTCAGGCGACGGCGTCCTGAAATGCGCTGCGATAGAGGGTTGCGAGGTCGGCGAGCGGTGCGGCGCTTGCGCCGATCTGCACTGTGTCGCCGGCAAAACGGCCCACCGACGCAATGGGAACGCCTGCCTGGCCTGCGGCGATCATCAGCGCCTCGGCCTGGTCGAAATTGCACGCGACCAGGTAGCGGCCCTGGTCCTCGCCGAACAGCATCGCGGTCGTGGCGTCATCCAGAAGGACGCCGACGCCCGCGCGTTCGGCCATCTCGAACGCGGCCAGCGCAAGACCGCCGTCAGAGAGATCGGTACAGGCCTTGATCAATGTGCGGTTGGCGCGGATGAAATCGCCGTTGCGCTTTTCAGCGTCCAGGTCGACGGCCGGTGCGTCGCCGTCTTCGCGGTTGAACACCTCGGCCAGCAGTGCGGATTGGCCGAGGTGACCGGTGGTTTCGCCGATCACCAGCGCGACGTGGCCATCGCGCACGTCACACCCGATGATGTCATCGGTGTGGGCCAGAAGGCCGACCGCGCCGATGGTCGGAGTGGGGAGGATACCGGTGCCGTCGGTCTCGTTGTAGAGCGAGACGTTGCCAGACACGATCGGCATGTTCAGCGCCTTGCAGGCCGCGCCGATGCCCTTGATCGCCCCCACGAACTGACCCATGATTTCGGGCTTTTCAGGGTTGCCGAAATTCAGGTTGTCGGTGCTGGCCAGCGGAAGAGCGCCGACGGCGGTCAGGTTTCTATAGGCCTCGGCCACCGCTTGCTTGCCGCCTTCTTCCGGGTTGGCGCGGACGTAGCGCGGGGTCACGTCGCTGGTGAAGGCCAGAGCCTTGTCGGTTCCGTGCACGCGCACGATGCCTGCGCCGAAGCCCGGAATGCGCGCCGTGTCGGCCATGACCATCGAGTCGTATTGCTGGTAGACCCATTGCTTTGCGGCGTAGTTCGGAGACGCCACGAGGCTGCGCAAACCGTCGATCGGATCGATCTGGGGAACGTCGGCGAGCGGTTCCGCCGGGGCCGTCGCCTCCCAGGGGCGGTCGTATTCGGGCGCTTCGGAGGACAGCTTGGACAGGGGAACGTCGGCCATGACCCTGCCGCCGTGTTCGACGATGAAGCGATCCTCGGGGATGGTCTCGCCGACGATGGCAAAGTCCAGATCCCATTTCTCGAATACCGCGCGGGCCTCGGCTTCGAGTTCGGGCTTGAGCACCATCAGCATCCGTTCCTGGGATTCCGAGAGCATCATCTCGTAGGCAGTCATGTCGGTTTCGCGCTGCGGCACCGCGTCGAGGTTGAGCCGTACGCCCAAGCCCCCCTTGTCGCCCATTTCGACGGCGGAGCAGGTGAGACCTGCCGCCCCCATGTCCTGGATCGAGATCACCGCGCCGGTGGCCATCAGTTCGAGCGTCGCTTCCATCAGGCGCTTTTCGGTGAAGGGGTCGCCGACCTGAACGGTGGGGCGTTTCTCCTCGATGGTGTCGTCGAATTCAGCCGAGGCCATCGTGGCCCCGCCGACACCGTCGCGCCCGGTCTTGGCGCCGAGATAGACCACCGGCATCCCGACGCCCGAGGCGGCGGAATAGAAGATGCCGTCGGTGTCGGCCAGCCCGGCGGCAAAGGCGTTGACCAGGCAGTTTCCGTTATAGGCCGAATGAAAGCGCACCTCGCCGCCCACGGTCGGCACGCCGAAGCAGTTGCCATAGCCGCCGATGCCTTCGACCACGCCGTTGACCAATTGCCGCGTCTTGGGATGGTCCGGTTCGCCGAAGGAGAGTGCGTTCATCGCCGCGATGGGGCGCGCGCCCATTGTGAAGACATCGCGCAGGATGCCGCCGACGCCGGTCGCGGCCCCCTGGTAGGGTTCGATATAGGAGGGGTGGTTGTGGCTCTCCATCTTGAAAACCACGCATTGCCCGTCGCCGATATCGACGATCCCGGCGTTTTCACCGGGACCGCAGATCACCTGAGGGCCATCCGTGGGCAGGGTGCGCAGCCATTTCTTCGAGGATTTGTAGGAGCAGTGCTCGTTCCACATCGCCGAGAAGATGCCCAGTTCGGTGAAGGTCGGCTCGCGCCCGAGGATCTCGAGAAGGCGGTCGTATTCGTCGGGTTTCAGACCGTGGCTTGCGATCAGGTCGGGCGTGATTGCGGGCTCTTGCATGATGGTGCTGACTCTCCGGCGATGGCGGTGATTTCGGCCCTTTTAGGGCATGGTCCGGGCCGGGGAAAGGGGGAAGACCCGTGTTGATATTTGCTGTCCTGGCTTTAAGACGTGCAGGGGTGTGGCAGTACAAAAAAAGGGGCGTGCAACATGCGGATCTTCGGACTGATCCTCGCTGCGACGTTGTCCTTGCCACTTGCAACGCGAGCACAGGACAGGGTCCCGGATCCGGTTCAGGCCCCGCCAGTTTCGCCCGAGGGCGCGGATCAGCGCGCGTTTCTTGATCTGTTCTTCGATGAGAGCGACGGCAAGTTCGACATTTCCGACTACCTGTCGCGCGGCGGGTTCATCCCGGTTCCGATCATCATAACGGAACCCGCGGTCGAAGGCGGATTGGGTCTCGTCCTTCAATTCATCTCCTGGCCCGATGGCCGGCGCGAGTCGCTGACCCGCCGGATGCTGGGGGCCGCCCGGACCGGCAACGGCTCCTATGGCTACGGGTATTTTCAATCCGGCACGGTGCTCGATGGACGTCTGAGCTATCGTTTCGGGGTGGGTAAGGGCGAATTGACGATCGCAGCCTATCCGGGCGGCGGGACGTTTCCACTGGAGTACACGACCGAGTTCACCTACGGCGTTCTCGGCTCGGCCCGATGGGCGTTGAACGATCCGCGGTTCTCGGTCGGGGTGAACTGGGATTTCCGCGAGATCCGGACGACGCTTGCGCTGCCCGGCCTGCCCCCCGCGATCCGGCCTGATATCGACCGCACCATCAGGACCGGCGCATTGGGCCTCGGGTTTCATTTCGACAGCCGCGACAATCCTTTGACGCCGACCGAAGGCGTGAACGTCTATCTCGACACCAAGTTCAACACTGACGCTTTCGGCAGCGACCGGGCGTTCGACGTGTATGACCTTGCGAGCTTCGGCTTTGGCAGGCTGGGATCGGACTGGCGATACGGCATGATGACGTCGGCCAGCCTCGTAACGGGAGATGTGCCGTTCAATTTCGTGCCGAGCATCGAGAATCGGGGCGTCCCGGCCAACCGCTACCAAGGCAAGCTGGTGCTGAATGCCGAGGCGGAACTGACCCGGCAATTGAATGACCGATGGAGCGTGCTCGGCTTTGCCGGGGTCGGCTATGCGGATGCGCGCGACTCGCGCCTGTTCGCGGATTCCGGCGCGATCTACAGCGGCGGTGTCGGGGCGCGTTACCGCATCGCGCGCAAGCTTGGGGTGGATGCCGGGATCGACCTGGCCTTCGGGCCGGAAGAGCCGGTGATCTATTTCCAGTTCGGCCATGCCTGGATGCGGTGGATGGACTGAAAAAAGGCCGGGCGCGTGGCCCGGCCAGTGTTGGCCATCCGGGGAAGTGAGGCACGGACAGAGACACCCGTGTCGGGACGGCCTGATTCGGCAAGACAATCCAGCCGAACACCTGGGATGGAAGTTACTTGTCGAGGATTCCCTCTGGGTCCAGCAGGGCGTCGGGGTTCTTGGCTGCGTAGCTGTCGAGCTTCATCTGCAGTTCTTCGCGGGTTTCGAACAACTCGATCGAGCTACCGGATTCCCACTTTTCGTCAAGATCGAATATCCAGCCGCTGAAGGTGTTCATGGCGCCGTCGTCAAAGGCGACAACGAGCTGTCGCTTGAAGCCTGGTTCGGTTCTTGCATCGATCACCGTTCCGACCTTGACGCCGTTCACGTCCAGAACAGGGTTGCCGATGAATTCCTGGTTCTCTTCGACGAAGGTTTCGTCGCTGTCATTCGGGGTGGCGCTTTCGGTCAGGACCAGTGCGCTGGCAGAGCCTGCAAAGGCAAGCGCTGCAAAGGTGAGTGCGGCTTTGCGGAACATGACGTTCTCCTTTCCTGCGGCCGTGTGCCGTGTTGTGCGGAAAGAACGTCATGGTGCGCGAAACGGTTCCGCCGCCACCGGGGTAGATCGCGGCGGAAATTTGCCGATACGGTTCGCGCTATCGCGGGCTCAGCGGTCGTCCTGCTTCTGCCCGCCGCCTTTCTGGTCGTTCTCGATCTGGGCCTGGACAACACCGCTGGCGGCGGCACCGATAGCTTCCTTGTCGGCCTCGCTCAGGTCTTCGGCATGTTCGAGCCCTGGGATGGCCACGCGGACCTCGCGGCGCGCGAATTCGATGCCGTTCGCTTCGAAAGCCTCCTGCACGCGATTGTAGATTTCCTTGCGGATCATGAACTGGGTGCCGGGCTTGGCCATGAACTTGCCGCGAATGGTGATACCCACATCGTCGATGGCCGACACGCCCTGGCTTTTGAACGGTTCGAGGAAGTCGTCCTTGAACCGCTCGTCTTCCAACATCTGCTGACCGATCTTCTTGAAGATCTTGCGCACCTTCTCGGGATCGACATCGAAGGGAACGGTGAACTTGAGCTTCATGATCACCCAGTCGCGACTGAAGTTGGTGATCTTGGGAATCTCGCCATAGGGCAGGGTGTGCACGAGCCCGAGATGGTGACGCAACTGCATCGAGCGGATCGAAATCTTTTCGACCGTGCCCATCGTGCCATCGACCTCGACGTATTCACCGACGCGAAAGGCATCGTCGATCAGGAAGAAGATGCCTGACACGACGTCGGCCACGAGCTTTTGGGCACCGAAGCCGATCGCCAGGCCGAGGATGCCGGCCCCGGCGAGCAGGGGGGTGATGTCGATGCCGAGGGTGCCGATGGCCAGCAGGGAAAAGATCACCACGATTGCGATCTGCGCCGTGACCCGCAGGAGCGGCAGCACCGTGGCAAGACGCGAGCCACCCGCGCCGCCGCCATCGCTGGCGCTTTCCTCGTCCAGCGGCGCGGCGCTGGTCTGCTCCTTGGCGAGTTGACGGTTGATCCAGAGCGAGACCACCTCGTAGACGATGTAGCCGACAGCGAGCGTCATCAGGAATTCGATCAGGTCGGTGCCGAAGCCTTGCCGCGCCGCGCTGAAATCGGCGATGGAGATGTCCCAGCTGCGTGCGATCAGGATCAGCACGATACCCGACATGATCACGCGGCCGATGCGGATATAGCTGCGCTTGGTGCTGACATAGGCGCGCTCGGCGACGGGGCCTTCGCCGATCATCGGCGGCACCAGGTGACGCACCAGCCCGCGGATCACGGTGTCCAGCGCCGGCGCGGCCAGCAGCCAGAACATGGTGACGTAGTGCGCGCCCAGCAGGATCTGGGCGGTCTTGCCCAGTCCGGTCATGGTGGTGACGATCACCCACATCGCGGCGGCGACACCGACGGCGAAATAGGGATAGCCGCGGGCGACCCATTCGTCGAACTCGGTGCGATCGGGATCGGTGCCGCGCATCATGTCCGAAAGCCCATCACGCGCTTTCCAGGCGATAAAGATGACGTAGAGATAGACCGCCGAGTCGAGCCAGAAGCCGAGCCGGATCTCGGACAGCGAGCCGCGTTGCGTGAGGTTGAAATCGACCATGAAGATCGTCAGCCCGGCGAGGATGACCAGCCCGACCTGGTGGCGCATCAGGAAGCGCGCGGTTTGGTCATTCACATTGACGAGGCGCATGCTCGACTGTTTCGGCGCGAGGATGAAGCGCGACACGGCCGCCGCGAGGCGCGGCCACCAGATCAGGTAGGTCATCAGGGGTGCTGCGAAAACCAGCTGCTCGGGCGTCATGATCAGGCGACCGACGATGCGCGCGGCGAAGTAGAAGATGATGAGGCCGAAGATTTCGCGCATGAAGCGGCGGAACAGGAAGGTGACGGACTCGCGCAGGGTCGCGGTTTCGGTCGGGTCAGCGTTCTTGCGCCAGGCCTTGGTCAGGCGTTCGGCGACCTGTTCGACCACGTAGGCGATACCGACCGTAAGCGCGATGAGACCGAGCAGGGTCATCACGCCCGCGGCTCCACCGAAGGACGCGACGAAGCCGGCGATCACCTTGCCTTCTTCGCTGACAAGGTGGGGCAGTTTCACGACTGCATCCAGCACGTTTGTGTAGAACGCCGTCCACCAGCTGTGGAGCGTCGCGAAGAGGGTCTGACCAGTTGCGGCGGGGGTGTCTTGCGATTCCTCTTGGGCCACCGCGTCGAGCCGGTCGAGCAGCATTCCGCGCACCTGATCATCGGACATGCGCGCAACCATCTCGCGCACCGCTTCGGGGGTCAGCGGGTCGGGCAGTGTGGTTTCCTGTGCCGCAGCGTCCGGCGACGTGCTGGCTTGTCCCTGCGCGGAAACCGGTCCGAGGACGATGAGCAAGAGGAGCGTCGCGGTGAGCGCAGCGCGGATGAGGTGGATCATTGGAACGCTCCGGGCTTGGTATGAGGCTGTTCGGCCTGAAAAGAGGCAGTTCAGACTTGCGTAAGCCCAATTTCGCGAGAAATCCATGCGACGCGAGGATTTTTCCCGCCGCGTTGCTGCGCCGCTCCAGTCGGGGCATGGGCCGGGCGAAAAAAAAGGCCGAGCACTAAGCTCGGCCAAAGTCCAACAGGGAGGTATGAAGATGATGAGCGTTTGAGCATCATCGCCTTCATGCGTCCAATTAGGCAGCAGTCTGTGAACGATCAAGGAAAATCACGCTGCGCGTGTGGCAAGCCCGTTATGCGATTTTTGCATGGCTCAGGTTTTTTCCTGTGTCCTGAGCGACTTGCGATACGCGATGATCTCTTCCTGGACGAAATCGCGGAATGCGGCGATACGCTGGGATTGGCGCAGTTCCTCGGGATAGGCGAGGAAGACCGGCACCTCGGCCGAGCCGATCTCGGGCAGGATGCGCACGAGGTCCGGGAAGTCCTGGGTCACGTAGTCGGGCAGCACTCCGATGCCGAGATTGTTCAGGACGCCCTGCAAGACGCCGAAATAGTTATTGACCGTCAGGGTCGAGTGCGGATTGCAGGTCATGAGGAGCTGGACCAGTGTTGCGCCTGCGCTGACTTGAGCCGAGTCTGTATTCTGGCAGATCAGGCGATGATCGGCGATGTCGTCCAGTGTTTGCGGGGCGCCGTTCTTTTCGAGATAGTCACGCGATGCATAGAGCAGCATCTGAACTGACATCAGGCGTTTGCGGATCAGGTCTGCCTGGCTTGGCTCCTTCATCCGGATGGCCACGTCGGCCTCTCGCATCGGCAGATCGAGCACGCGTTCCTCAAGCATCAAATCGACCTTGAGATCGGGATACTTGTCGTAGAGTTTTGGCAGCCGCGGGGCGAGCCACAGCAGGCCGAATCCGAAGGTGGTGGTGACGCGCAACTCGCCGAACACCTCTTCTTCGCTGTCCTTGATCCGGGCCGAGGCGGTTTCGAGCCGCTTGGACATGGCGCTGGTCGCGTCATGCAGCAATTCGCCCTGTTCGGTGAGAATCAGGCCGCGCGCATGCCGGTGGAACAGGGTCGCGCCGAGGCTTTCCTCGAGCGCGCGGATCTGGCGGCTGACTGCGGATTGCGACAGGTTGAGGCGGTCCCCGGCGTGGGTCAGGCTGCCCACATCGGCCACCGCGTGAAAGATTCTGAGCTTGTCCCAATCCATCAGGGTCACTTTCGGTATGTCTTCGGTGCACTATATGAAAGGGCAAGGGCTTCGGCTTGCAACAGCCGTGACGCCGGGAAAAGCGATTATTTCCGCTATACAGGTCACTAGTTATGACCTATTATCACCATTGAACAGTCTGACGTTGGGAGGCGTAGCATGTCCACACAGAAGATTTCCCTGACCGACCGCTTCGATCTGAGCAAGAGCCCGGTTCTGCTGAACGGAACCCAGGCGCTGGTGCGGCTGATGCTGATGCAGAAGGCGCGCGACCGCGCCGAGGGCCACAATACCGCCGGCCTTGTCACCGGGTATCGGGGGTCGCCGCTGGGCGCGGTCGACATCCAGATGCAGCGTGCCGCCAAACCGCTGGCCGAACACGACATCACCTTTCAACTGGGTCTCAACGAGGATTTGGCGGCGACCGCGCTCTGGGGATCTCAGCAGGCCGGTCTGCACGGGGACGGCAAGTTCGACGGGGTTTTCGGACTCTGGTACGGCAAGGGGCCGGGCGTCGATCGGTCGGGTGACGTGATCCGGCACGCCAACATGGCGGGGACCAGTGCCTTGGGCGGCGTCATCATGGCGATGGGGGACGATCACACCGGCGAAAGCAGTACGACTCTGCACCAGAGCGAATGGGCGCTGATGGATGCCTATATGCCGATCGTCAGCCCGGCGGGAGTGCAGGAAATCCTCGACTACGGTGTCTATGCCTTTGCGTTGTCGCGATTTTCCGGTCTGTGGGCGGGGCTGAAGGTGATGAAGGACACGATCGAGGTGACATCGGTCGTGGACGGCGATCCGCAACGGATGCAACTGGTCAGGCCCGAGTTCGAGATGCCTGAAGGTGGTCTGAACATCCGTCTGGGGGACACGCCGCACGCGCAGGAGCCGCGCGTCATCGACTACAAACGCTTTGCCGCCGAAGCCTTCAGCCACGCCAACCGCATGGACAAGCGGATGTGGGGCAAACCCGGCGCCAAGATCGGGTTCGTAGCGGCGGGCAAGAACTGGCTCGACCTCGTTCACGCGATGAGCCTTTTGAACATTGACGAGGCCGAAGCCGAGCGGCTGGGCATCACCACCTACAAGATCGGGCAGGTGTTTCCTCTCGACATGAAGGGCTTCCACGACTGGGCCGAAGGGCTGGATCTGATCGTTGTGGTCGAAGAGAAGCGCAAGCTGATCGAGGTGCAGATCAAGGAAGCGATCTTCGATGACCGTCGGGGCCGCCGCGTCTGGGGGTGGCACAAGGGCGGCGGGGCCGGTTCGATGCACGGGCCGGAGCTGTTTCCGACGCAAGGCGCGCTCGACCCGATCATGATCGCCGAACGACTGGGCAAGATCCTGATCGAGGAAGGGCGCGAGACCGACGGCATCCGCGCCGGCATGGCCGCGCTGGACGACGCGCGACGCAACGACAATGCCGAGGATATCGCCGCGCGTCTGCCCTATTTCTGCTCGGGCTGTCCGCACAACACCTCGACCCGCGTGCCGGACGGAAGCCGTGCCTATGCCGGGATCGGTTGTCACTACATGGCGCAATGGATGGATCGCGCCACGCAGGGATATACCCACATGGGGGGCGAGGGCGCCAACTGGATCGGCGAGGCGCCGTTTTCCAATACGCCGCACGTGTTCCAGAATCTTGGCGATGGCACCTATAACCATTCGGGCATCCAGGCGATCCGCGCGGCGGTCGCTGCAAAGACAAACATCACCTACAAGATCCTCTACAACGACGCGGTCGCCATGACGGGCGGGCAGCACAACGAGGGCGACCTTGATGCACCGCGCATCGCGGCCGAGTTGAAGGCGATGGGCATCAAGCAAATCGCCGTCGTCTATGACGAGAAGGAAGAACCCGCGCGCGATCCTTTCCCGACGGGTCTGGAATGGCACGAACGCGCCGAGATGGAAGCGGTACAGAAGAAGTTTCGCGAGATCGAGGGCGTCTCGGCGATCATCTACATCCAGACTTGCGCCGCTGAAAAACGCCGCCGGCGCAAGCGCGGCACCTTTCCCGACCCGGACAAGCGGGTGTTCATCAATACCGACATCTGTGAAGGCTGCGGCGATTGCGGCGTGCAATCCAACTGCGTGTCGATCGTGCCCGAAGAAACAGAACTGGGACGCAAGCGGGCCATTGACCAGTCCTCCTGCAACAAGGATTTCTCCTGTCTCAAGGGGTTCTGTCCGTCGTTCGTGACGCTCGAGGGTGCGAAAGTGAAGAAGGAGGCAACGACCGATCTTGATCTGCCGGACCTGCCGACTCCCGACCTGCCGGCCATCGACGGCACCTACAACATCGTGATTACCGGCGTCGGCGGCACCGGGGTCGTGACCATCGGTGCATTGCTCGCGCAAGCCGCGCAGCTTGACGGCAAGGGCGCGGGCATGATGGAGATGGCTGGCCTGGCTCAGAAGGGCGGCGCCGTGCATATCCATTGCCGGCTGGCCAACGCGCCCGCGGATATCAGCGCGATCCGGGTCGCGACCGGCGAAGCGCATGCGCTGATCGGCGGTGACCTCGTCGTGTCAGCGGCGGCCAAGACACTGGGACTGACCCGCACCGGGCAGACCGGCGCCGTGGTCAACAGTCACGAGATCATCACCGGTGATTTCACCCGCAACACCGAGTTCGCCCTGCCGGCGGACCGGCTGGAACTGGCGTTGCAGGCCCGCATCAAGGAGCGGCTGGACTTGTTTGATGCCTCCGATCTCGCCAAGGCGACGCTGGGGGATTCGATCTATTCCAACATGATGGTGTTCGGTGGAGCCTGGCAGCGCGGGTTGATCCCCCTCAGCCTGGAAAGTATCCATCAGGCCATCGACCTGAACGGTGCGGCGGTCGAACGCAACAAGCGCGCCTTCGACATCGGCCGTTGGGCGGTTCTGCACCCGGCCGAGGCGGCAGCGATCCTGAAGCCCAACGTGGTCGACATGCCCAAGTCGCTCGAAGAGAAGATCGCCTATCGCGCCGATCACCTTGTTGCCTATCAGGGCAAGCGGCTGGCGAAACGTTATCGCCAGCTGGTCGATGGGATCGACGACGCTCGCCTGAAAGAAGCGGTAGCCAAGGGGTATCACAAGCTGTTGTCCTACAAGGACGAATACGAGGTCGCTCGGTTGCTTCTGACAAGTCAGGAGAAGGCCGCTGCCGAGTTCGACGGCGATTTCAGGATGACCTTTCACCTGGCGCCGCCGATCCTTGGTGGCACGGGCCCGGACGGGCGCCCGAAGAAGCGCGCCTTCGGGCCGTGGCTCAGGACCCCGTTGAGGGTGCTCAAGGCGTTCAAGATGCTGCGCGGGACACCGCTGGACCTGTTCGGCTACAGCGCCGAGCGCAGGATGGAGCGCGCCTTGATCCGGCAATATGAAGCGGACATGAAAGAAGTGCTTCCCAAGGTCACGGCCGCGACGCTGGATATCGCCGTGGCGCTAGCGGTATTGCCGCTGGACATTCGTGGCTTCGGTCCCGTCAAGGCGTCGAACGAGGCCAAGGCGGCGAAGCGGCGCGAGGAGCTTCTGGCTGCGTTCCGTCAGGGTGGGCCGGACATGGCGCAAGCTGCCGAGTGATTGTTGTCTGGCTGCCACCGGGCGTTCACTGAGGCCGTGCAAGATCTGGGCCCACGAAGCAACCCGACGTGGACTTGGCATTGGACGCGACATTCTGGCTCCTGTGGCGGCAGGCTATAAACAGACGATGGATTTCCTCTGGAAAGCCACCTATGACTTGTTCTCGACGCCGCTCGTCGTTCTGGACTGCGGCTTGGAGTTCGAGGACCGGCACCGCGCCTGAGATACTGACATGGCAGTTGGCATTTTCGATTCCGGCCTTGGCGGGCTGACCGTTCTGGCCGCGGCGCAGGCACGGTTGCCCGACGTGGAGTTCCTGTATCTCGGCGACAGTGCCCATGCGCCCTATGGTGTGCGCGATGCCGATGACGTCTATGATCTGACGGTGAAATCCGTGCATCGGCTCTGGGACGGTGGTTGCGACTTGGTGATCCTGGCTTGCAACACGGCAAGTGCCGCGGCGCTGCGTCGGATCCAGGAGGCTGGCTTGCCCAAGGGCAAGCGCGTGCTGGGTGTATTCGTCCCGCTGATCGAAGCGCTGACCGAGCGGCAATGGGGTGATAACAGCCCGCCAAGAGAAGTTGCTGTCAAGCATGTTGCGCTGTTCGCGACCCCGGCGACGGTTGCCAGTCGGGCTTTCCAGCGGGAACTTGCCTTCCGGGCCATCGGCGTTGATGTCGAAGCACAAGCCTGCGGCGGCGTGGTCGACGCGATCGAGGAAGGCGACATGATCCTGGCCGAGGCGCTGGTGCGCAGCCATGTCGATGCGCTGAAACGCAAGATGCCGCACCCGCAGGCGGCAATTCTTGGCTGCACGCATTACCCGCTGATGGCGGATGCTTTCCAAGAGGCGCTGGGGCCGGACGTGACCGTGTTCAGCCAGGCAAACCTGGTGGCGGAAAGCCTCGCGGATTACCTTCAACGCCATCCCGACATGTTGGGAAACGGGGCGGCCGGATACCTGACGACGGGCGATGCCAGGCGTGTCAGCGACCGGGCGACGCAGTTCCTCCGACGACAGATCTCCTTTTCCCCGGCCTGATTTTTATCAAGGCCCGCGCGAGTCGTTTCGCGCTATTCCGGTGTCGACCCGTGCGGCATCATCATCGAGACATCAATGACTGAAGGTCCGACATGACCCACAAGATCGCAATCCTTGGCGCCAGCGGATACACCGGCGCCGAACTGATCCGGCTGATCGCCGGCCATCCGAACATGGAAATCGTCGCCCTGTCGGGGGAGCGCAAGGCGGGGATGACCCTGGCCGAGGTGTTTCCGCATCTGCGCCACCTGGACCTGCCGGCCTTGTGTCGGATCGACGAGATCGACTTTTCCAATGTCGACCTGTGTTTCTGCGCCTTGCCGCACAAAACCAGCCAGGAGGTCATCCGCGACCTGCCGGCTGACCTCAAGATCGTCGACCTGAGCGCCGATTTCCGGCTGCGCGACCCGGCGGCCTACGAGAAATGGTATGGCAACGCCCATGCGGCGCTCGCACAGCAGGAAGAGGCGGTCTATGGGCTGACCGAGTTCTATCGCGACGAGATCAGCGCTGCGCGGCTGGTGGCAGGAACCGGGTGCAACGCGGCGACGGGACAATTTGCGCTGCGGCCGCTGATTTCAGCCGGTGTGATCGACTTGGACGAGATCATCCTCGACTTGAAATGTGCGGTTTCGGGTGCCGGGCGCAGCCTCAAGGAAAACCTGCTGCATGCCGAGTTGAGCGAAGGCTACAACGCCTATGCCATCGGTGGTACGCATCGCCACCTCGGCGAGTTCGACCAGGAGTTCAGCGCGTTGGCAGGGCGACCGGTGCGGGTGCAGTTCACGCCACATCTGATCCCGGCCAACCGGGGCATACTCGCGACTGTTTATGTCCGGGGCGAGGCGGAGGAGATCCACGCGACGTTCCAGCGCGCCTATGAAGGGGAACCCTTCATCGAGGTTTTGCCCTTTGGCGAAGCGCCGAGCACGCATCACGTGCGTGGGTCGAACTTCGTGCATCTGGGCGTCACGTCGGACCGGATCAACGGCCGCGCGATCGTGATCGCGGCGCTGGATAACCTGACAAAAGGTAGCAGTGGCCAAGCGTTGCAAAATGCCAACCTGATGTTACGTGAAAAAGAGACCGAGGGTCTGATGATGGCCCCGCTGTTTCCATGAGGTAGCCGATGAAGAGCCTTAAGAAGAAACGCCGTGTTCAGGTCATCGTGGTCGCCGCTGTCGCGTTGACGGTGGCGACCGGAATGATCGGGTATGCGATGCGCGATGGAATCAATTTCTTCCGCGCGCCGAGTCAGATCATGGCTGAACCCCCGGCGCCGGGCGAGGTCTTCCGCATCGGTGGCCTGGTCGAAGAAGGCAGTATTGTGCGCGGCGAGGGCGAGACGATCCGCTTTGTCGTGACCGACGGCGGCGCTTCGGTTCCCGTGACGTTCTCGGGCGTACTGCCCGATCTCTTTGCGGAGAACCAGGGAATGGTGGGTACCGGGAGCTACGTGAACGGCACCTTTGAGGCCACTGAAATACTTGCGAAACATGACGAGACCTACATGCCCGCGGAAGTCGTTGATGCGCTCAAGGAACAGGGCGTCTACAAGGAGCCTAGCGGCAGCTGACGCGCTGTCGCATTGTCTTTCGAAGCAGATTGAATTCGTAGCGCACGGTCGGGTTCCCGGTCGTTAACCCATTTGCAGCAGTCTTCCCGACGTATTCTTGGGAGACTGTCATGCAGACTGTGCGTGAAATTGCAGAAGAGATTGTGGCCCGCGAGGGCGGCTATGTGAACGATCCCGACGACCCTGGCGGCGCCACGAATTTCGGCGTCACGATTCACACAATGCGCCGGCTTGGACTGGACCTGACCGGCGATGGTGAGGTCGGCGTGGCCGATGTTCGAGCCCTGAGCCGGGCGCAGGCGGTCGATATCTTCATAACCCACTACTTCGTGCGGCCACGGATCGCGGATATGCCGGCGGCTCTGCAGGCGAGCCTGTTCGACATGTACGTCAATGCTGGGGCGAATGCGGTGAAGATCCTGCAGCGAATGCTGCGAGACATGGGATATGCGGTGGCGGTCGATGGTGCGATCGGACCGCAGACGCTGAAGGCGGCCGAGGATGCGGCGCATCCCGATCCGTTGGTGCTGCGGGACGCCTATGGGGTGGCACGGCGCAACTACTATTTCCGTATCGGCGATGGACGCGTGGCGAGCCGGAAATACGCCCGAACGCGCGCCGGCGGAAAAGGCGGCTGGATCAGGCGCGCCGAGGAATTCCTGTCGCCGAAGTACCATATGACGCAGGCGCAATTTCAACAGAGGGTGGCAGCATGGGGCTGATCCAGGGATTTCTGAGCATGATGTTCGGCAACGGACGCAACATCATTCGCGAGACTGCCGAGGTCTTTACCGAGAACGCGGAGGCCGGGGCGCAGCGCGCCCGCCAGGTGCAAAGCCAGGCGATGCAGCAGTTCGGCGCCGAATTCGTGGTGCCTCGGCAGGGGCGGTTCGATCAGGTCATGGACGGTGTGAATCGCTTGCCGCGACCCGCGCTGGCACTGGGAACGCTGGGCCTGTTCGTGGCGGCGATGATCGATCCCTTGTGGTTTGCTGCAAGGATGCAAGGCATCGCCCTCGTGCCGGAACCGCTGTGGTGGCTTCTTGGGGTGATCGTCTCGTTCTATTTCGGCGCGCGACACCAGCTGAAAGCGCAGAGCTTTCAGCGCGAGGTCGCCGCGACCATGGCGCGCGTGCCGCAGGTGGTCGAGAACATTAACACGCTGGAGCGGATGCGCGCGGACAGTCCGGGCGCTGCCGATCCGGGGCCGGATGCCCAATTGAACGTGGCGGTGCTGCGAAGCGAGGAGAATCCGGCCTTGCAGGACTGGAAGACCGCCCGCAGCGCCTGAGGCTTGCGACAATGTGAACCGCCGTCCGTGCCGAATACCGTTGGCCGCAGGGCGGCGGGGGTCTATACCTTTGAGCATGATTACAGAGCTCGGACATTTCTGCCTCATCCTCGCATTCATGGTGGCCATCGTGCAGATGGTCGTGCCACTTGTCGGGGCGCATAAACGATGGACCGGCTGGATGGCGGTCGCGGAACCTGCTGCGACAGTGCAGTTCCTGCTGACGGCCTTTGCCTTCGGCGCTCTGACCTGGGCTTTCGTCACCTCGGATTTCTCGTTGCAACTGGTGGTCTTGAACAGTCATTCGGCCAAGCCGATGATCTACAAGATCAGTGGAACCTGGGGCAACCACGAAGGTTCCATGCTACTCTGGGTTTTGATCGTGACCCTGTTCGGCGCGATGGCGGCCTGGTTCGGGGGCGGATTGCCACCCAGCCTGAAGGCGCGTGTTCTGGCGGTTCAATCTGCTATCGCGGTCGCCTTCTTCGCCTTCATCCTGTTTACCAGCAACCCGTTCATTCGACTGGCTGTGCCGCCGTTTGACGGGCAGGATCTGAACCCGCTGTTGCAGGACCCGGGTCTCGCGTTTCACCCGCCGTTTCTCTATCTCGGCTATGTCGGCTTGAGCATGGCGTTTTCATTCGCTGTCGCGGCGCTGATCGAGGGGCGGGTCGATGCCGCTTGGGGGCGCTGGGTGCGGCCCTGGACGTTGGCCGCTTGGGTCTTCCTGACCATCGGTATCGCGCTTGGATCGTGGTGGGCCTATTATGAGCTGGGTTGGGGCGGCTTCTGGTTCTGGGACCCGGTCGAAAACGCCTCTTTCATGCCTTGGCTTCTGGCGGCGGCGCTGCTTCATTCGGCGATCGTGGTTGAAAAACGCGAGGCGCTGAAGAGTTGGACCATCCTGCTTGCAATCCTCGCCTTTGGCTTTTCGCTGATCGGCACGTTCATCGTGCGCTCGGGTTTGCTGACAAGTGTCCATGCTTTCGCCAACGACCCGGAGCGGGGCGTATTCATCCTGATCATCCTGGCAGTGTTCACCGGCGGCGCGCTGACGCTTTACGCCATGCGTGCCGGAGCGATGGAAGCCAAAGGTGTGTTCGGTGTCGTGAGCCGGGAAAGCGCTCTGCTGACAAACAACATCATCCTCGCAGTGTCGTGCTTTGTGGTCTTCGTCGGCACGATGTGGCCGGTGATCGCCGAGATGTTCTTTGACCGCAAGCTGAGCGTCGGACCGCCGTTCTTCAACATGGCTTTCACGCCCTTCATGGTGCTGCTGGGGATAATCCTGCCGGTTGGCGCGATGCTGCCGTGGAAGCGCGGCAAGCTGGGGCGCGCCATGTGGCCCCTGCGCTATGCTTTCATGCTGGCTGTGGCCTTGGGGCTGTTGGCGTGGGCCATGCAGACCGGGCGCAGTGCCTTGGGGCCTGTCGGGCTGTTCCTTGGCTCGTGGGTTGTGTTCGGCGCGCTGGTCGACCTTTGGTCACGCACGGGGCGAGGCTCGAACCGTCTTGCACGTCTGACCCGCTTGCCGCGCGCCGATTGGGGCAAGGCGACGGCACATGCCGGTCTGGGGATCACCATGTTCGCCATCGCCGGCCTGACCGCATGGGAGCAGGAGGATATCCGGGTCGCACAACTGGGGGAACCATTTGAGGTCGGCGCGTTTACTCTGACGCTTGACGACGTGATCGACCTGGAAGGACCCAACTACCTGTCCACGACGGGACTCGTGACCCTCGCAAAGGACGGTCGGACCTTGGCGCAGTTGCGCCCGGAAAAGCGGCAGTATCCGGTGGCGCGGATGCCCACGACCGAGGCGGCGATCGACTACCGGTTCCTGCGCGATGTCTACGTCGTGATCGGTGATCAACAGACCAATGGTGGCTGGACAGTGCGGACATATATTAAGCCGCTGACCAACTGGATATGGGCCGGCTGCATCCTGATGTCGTTGGGCGGAGCGCTGAGCCTGTCCGACCGCCGTTTCCGGGTCGCGGCCGGCGCGCGCCGCCGTGCCGGAACGCAGGGACTGCCCGCCGAATGAAACGCACACTTCTCAATCTGGCGCTGGTCTGTGCGCTCGGGATTGCATACCTTGCGACACCCGCGCAAGCGGTTCTGCCTGACGAGGTGCTGGACGATCCGGTTCTCGAAGAGCGAGCGCGTGAGCTGAGCCGGGAGTTGCGCTGCCTTGTCTGCCGCAACGAGAGCATCGACGAGAGCAACGCCGACCTTGCGCGCGATCTGCGCCTTCTGGTCCGCGAACGCCTGGTCGAGGGAGACAGCAACGAGCAGGCGCTCGAATTCATCGTGGATCGCTATGGCGAATACGTTCTGCTGCGCCCCACGACCGGGGGATCGAACTGGATCCTCTGGGCGGCGGGTCCGCTGATGCTGTTGTTGGCCGGCGGCGTCGGTTATGGCTATCTGCGCGGCCGCGAGGCCGCGCCCAAGACACAGGAAGCCGCGCTCTCGGAGGCCGAACAGGAGCGGTTGCGCCAGATTCTCGAGGATTGACGCCCGGTTCCGCTTTTCCTGCAGGCCGGTTTCGGGCAGGTTCCGCGCAACCAACAGCACGAGGGCGTCATGGAATATCAGACAATCACCGTGGACATTACCGACGGGCTGGGCATCGTGACCCTTAACCGGCCGGACAAGATGAACGCTCTCACCACGCAGATGCGGGCTGAGATCGCCTATGCAATGCGCGAGACCGCCAAAGAGGCCCGTGCCATCGTCCTGACCGGGGCCGGGCGCGCCTTTTGCACCGGGCAGGACCTGGGCGATCGGAGCGATGCGACCCAGATCGACCTCGAACGCACCCTGCGCGATGAATATGCACCGATGCTTGCGTCGATCTATGACTGCCCGGTGCCAACCATCGCGGCGGTCAACGGACCGGCGGCCGGGGCAGGGGCGAACCTCGCGCTGAGCGCCGACGTGGTGATCGCGACCGAGAGCGCCTATTTCCTGCAGGCCTTCACCCGCATCGGGCTGATCCCCGATGCTGGCGGCACCTGGTTCATGCCGCGCCAGATGGGGCTGGCCAAGGCGATGGGCGCGGCTTTGTTCGCGGACAAGATCAGCGCCCGACAGGCCGATGAATGGGGACTGATCTGGGAAGCGGTCGAGGATGGCGAGTTCGACGCACACTGGCGCGCGCGTGCCGCGCACCTTGCCGCCGGACCGACCGCAGCCTATGCGGCGGTCAAGAAAGCCATTCGCGGCTCCTTCGGCAAGGAACTGGAGGATCAGCTGGAAACCGAGGCGCACCTGCAGGGCGAATGCGGCAAGTCGCGGGATTTCCGCGAAGGTGTGTTGGCCTTCCTGCAGAAACGCCCGGCGAGCTTCGAAGGCCGCTGAGCCAGAGGGAACACAACACCGGTCAGAATGAAAAACGGCCCGCCCTCTTTGCGAAGGCGGGCCGTTCTGCTTGGATCCTGGAGATCAGCGCTTTTCGATGTCCACGTAGTCGCGCTGGGTCTCGCCCAGATACAGCTGGCGCGGGCGACCGATCTTGTTCTGCGGGTCCGCGATCATCTCTTTCCACTGGCTGACCCAGCCCACGGTGCGGGAGACGGCAAAGATCGGCGTGAACATCGAAGTCGGGAAGCCCATCGCCTCGAGGATGATGCCCGAGTAGAAATCGACGTTGGGGAACAGTTTCTTGTCCGCGAAATAGGGGTCCTCCAACGCCTGGCGCTCGAGCTCCTTTGCGACCTGGAGGATCGGGTTGTCCTCGATTCCCAGCAGGTCGAGCACCTCGTCGGCGGATTGCTTCATGACCGTCGCGCGCGGGTCGAAGTTCTTGTAGACCCTGTGGCCGAAGCCCATCAGGCGGAACGGGTCGTTCTTGTCCTTGGCGCGGCCGATGAACTCGGGGATCCGGTCGGGCGTGCCGATTTCCTTCAGCATCTCGAGGCAGGCCTGGTTGGCGCCGCCATGTGCCGGCCCCCAGAGACAGGCGATGCCGGCGGCGATGCAGGCGAACGGGTTGGCGCCGGACGACGATGCCAGCCGCACCGTCGAGGTCGAGGCGTTCTGCTCGTGGTCGGCGTGAAGCGTGAAGATACGGTCCATCGCGCGGGAGAGGATCGGGTCGACATGGTATTCCTCGGCGGGCACCGAGAAGCACATGTGCAGGAAGTTGGATGCATAATCCAGATCGTTGCGCGGATAGACGAAGGGCTGTCCGATGGAATACTTGTAAGCCATCGCGGCGATCGTCGGCACCTTGGCGATCAGGCGCATGGCCGCGACTTCTCGCTGCCATTCGTCGTTGATGTCGGTGCTGTCGTGATAGAATGCAGACATCGCGCCGACCACGCCGACCATGGTCGCCATGGGGTGCGCGTCCCGGCGGAACCCGCGGAAGAAGTTGTGCATCTGCTCATGCACCATGGTGTGGCGCGTGATGCGGGTTTCGAAATCTTCCAGAGCCGCGGCATCCGGCAATTCGCCGTTCATCAGCAGATAGCAGACTTCGAGATAGTGCGATTTCTCGGCCAGTTGATCGATCGGATACCCGCGGTGCAGCAGAATACCCTTGTCGCCGTCGATGAATGTGATCGTGCTGTCGCAGCTTGCCGTCGAGGTGAAGCCCGGATCGTAGGTGAAGACGCCGGCGGTGCCATAGAGCTTGCGGATGTCGACGACATCGGGACCGGCGGTTGGCGAGTAGATCGGCAGCTCGTATGTCTTGTCCCCGATCGTCAGGGTCGCGGATTTGGTCGTGTCAGTCATGATGTCTCTTCCTCTTACATCCACGGGCGGCGCCAAGCGCGCCTCGTGCGGGCGGGGTCGGCGCGCCGGTGCGCAGACCCGGTGGTATCGGCATCCGTCCGTCCCGGTCCAGGCCGGAGGTCAGTCAGACGCATCCTTGAGCCTGTCCAGGGTCTCTTGGCGCCCCAGAACCAGCATCATGTCAAACACCGAAGGTGTCACGGTCCGGCCCGCGAGCGCTGCGCGAAGCGGACCCGCCAACTTGCCGAACTTGGTTTCCCGAGATTCGGCAAACCCGTTCAAAACCTCCTCCAGGTTGTCTCGCGACCAGCTAGCATTTTGCAGATGCGGCGTCAATTCTGACAGTATACCATTGGATACCGTCGCAAGAGCCTTAGCGGCCTTCTCGTCCGGCACGACGGGTCGAGAGGTTAGCACAAAGTGCGCCTTTTCAAGCAGTTCCGGGAATGTCCGCGCCCGGTCCTTGAGGCAATACATCGCACGCTCCAGATCGTCCTCCTGCCGCTCGCTCAGGGGCGGAAGGCCGGCCGCGGCGAGGTATGCTACAATTTCATGCCGCAAAGCAGCATCCTCCATCACCGCGATGTGCTGGCCCGACAGATTCTCGAGTTTCTTGAGGTCGAACCGTGCCGGGCTCTTGCCGATTCCGTCCAGATCGAACCATTCGAGTGCCTGCGCGTCGCTGAAGAACTCGTCATCGCCATGGCTCCAGCCGAGCCGGGCAAGGTAATTGCGCATGCCCGCGGCCGGATAGCCCATCGCCTGATACTCCTGCGCCCCAAGCGCGCCGTGCCGCTTTGAGAGCTTCTTGCCGTCGGGACCGTGGATCAGCGGAATATGCGCCCAGACCGGAACCTGCCAGCCCATCGCGTCATAGATCATCATCTGTCGCGCGGCGTTGTTGAGGTGATCGTCGCCGCGGATGACGTGGGTCACGCCCATGTCGTGATCGTCGACCACGACGGCCAGCATATAGACGGGGGTCCCGTCGCCGCGCAGCAACACCATGTCGTCGAGCTGGTCGTTGCGGATGGTCACGTCGCCCTGCACCTCGTCACGGATCACGGTGACCCCGTCCAGTGGCGCCTTGATGCGGATGACGAAGGGCGCATCCGGGTGCGTTTCTGGATCGGCGTCGCGCCATGGACTGCGAAACAGCGTGCTCTTTCCCTCGGCGCGCGCGGCCTCGCGGAAGGCCGCGATTTCCTCCTGCGTCGAGAAACACTTGTAGGCCTTCCCGCGCGCGAGCAACTCCTGCGCCACGGCGGCATGGCGCGCCGCGCCGTCGTACTGGCTGATGACGTCGCCATCGTGATCGAGGCCCAGCCAGTCGAGCCCTTGCAGGATCGCCGCCGTCGCCTCGGGTGTCGAGCGGGCGCGGTCCGTGTCCTCGATGCGGAGCAGGAACTTGCCGCCCCGCCCGCGGGCATAGAGCCAGTTGAACAGCGCCGTGCGCGCGCCGCCGATGTGCAGGAACCCGGTGGGCGACGGGGCGAAACGGGTGACGACGGGCTGACTCATGGGCGGGGATTTACCTTTTGATAACCAAGACAAGGCTAGGGTTTGCGCCTGTCTAGCGAGCCTCACGGCGGGGAGCAAGCATGCGCGGTCTGAGGCGGACCCTTGCCCGGTGCGACCTGGTTCTGTTGAACCAGCGCGGACATCTCTTTCCCTGGATACCGGTCTTCCTTGCGATCGGGATCGGGCTGTACTTCCTCTGTCCCGTCGAGCCCGCGCCCTGGGTGCACGCTGCATTGCTTGCCACGGGGGCGCTTGGCGCTGCCGTGGCCCTGCGCTGGCCCGGCGGGCTGACGAGCCTCGGCTGGGTATTGGCGCTGTCGGCGGCGGGCTTCTGCCTCGCCGGCCTGCGAGCCCACCAGGTGGTCGGGCCGGTGCTCGACTGGCGCTACTACGGTCCGGTCGAGGGCCGCGTCGTGGGGTTGGATCGCTCCGCCTCGGACGCGGTGCGCGTGACGCTCGACCGGGTTCGGCTCGAAAGGGTGGGCCCCGACAAGCGCCCGGACAAGGTGCGCATTTCTCTGCATGGCCCTCCGGCCGAACTGGTGCCGGGGCAGCGGATCATGACAACCGGGCATCTGTCTCCACCACAAGGGCCGGTGGAACCCGGCGGGTTCGATTTCCGCCGGCACGCCTGGTTCCAGGGGTTGGGCGCGGTCGGTTACACGCGCAACCCGGTGCTGACGGTCGCGCCGCCCGGTGAAGGGCGCACGGGTCTCTTCATCTTCGCGCTGCGCATGGCGGTGTCCGATCATATCCGACGGGTTCTGCCGGGGGATGTGGGTGGGTTTGCCGCCGCCGTCACCGCGGGGGATCGCAGCGGTGTCAGTCAGGTCGCGCTCGACGCCCTGCGTGCCAGCAACCTCGCCCACCTTCTCGCGATCTCGGGGTTGCACATGGGGTTGCTGTCGGGGTTCGTCTTCGCGGCGTTGCGCATGGGATTGTCCCTTGTTCCAGCCTTGGCCCTGCGCTTTCCGGTCAAGAAGATCGCAGCCGTCGGGGCGCTTGGCGCAGCGGCGGTCTACCTAGCGCTGTCCGGTGGCAATGTGGCGACCGAGCGGGCGTTCATCATGGTGGCGGTCGTGTTGCTGGCGGTGCTGGTCGATCGGCGCGCCTTTTCGCTTCGCGCGGTGGCGATGGCCGCGCTGATCGTTCTGGTTCTGCGGCCCGAGGCGTTGCTGGGGCCTGGGTTCCAGATGTCCTTTGCCGCCACGACGGCGTTAGTCGCGTTCTTTGGCTGGTTGCGGGATGCCGACCTGCCGCGCGCGCCCGGCTGGGCTAAACCGGTGCTGGGCGTTGTCCTGTCCTCGGCCATCGCGGGCCTGGCGACCGCGCCGATCGGAGCAGCACATTTCAACACGATGTCGCATTACGGGCTGTTCGCCAACTTGCTGTCGGTGCCGTTGATGGGAGTTTTGGTGATCCCCGCGGCCGTTCTGGCACTGTTTCTCGCCCCGCTGGGGCTCGAGATCGTGGGGCTATACCCGATGGGGCTGGGTCTGCGCTGGATCCTCGGCGTGGCGCATGTCGTGACGGGGCTCGATGGCGCGCAAAGCCATGTGCCCGGGCCGGGGCCTTGGGTTCTGCCTATGATGGCGCTGGGGATGCTCTGGCTGATGCTGTGGCAGGGGCGGTCCCGACTGATCGGCCTCGCGCCCGCAGCGGTCGCTTTCGCACTCTGGACGCAGGCTGATCGACCGATGGTGCTGGTCGCCGATACCGGAGGGCTTGTTGGCGTCATGACCGAGCAGGGCCGCGCCCTCAGCAAGCCACGTGGGGCGGGGTTCGTCGCGCGCAACTGGCTCGAGAATGATGGCGACGGGATCGATCAGACCGGTGCCGCCGCGCGCTGGCCGGGGCCGGAGGGCAAGCTGCGGCGCGTGGCGCTCGCCGCGACCGAGGTGGTTCACGTGATCGGCAAGACCGGCGCGGCTGAGATCGAAAGCTGCGTCGCAGGGGAAGTGGTGATTTCGTCGGTGCCGTTGCGCCTCGACGGGCCGTGCGAGGTATTCGACCCGAAACGCCTGTTGCGCACCGGCAGCCTCGCCATTTCCGACAAGGGCATCGTCACGGCACAGGAGAAGGCCGGCGCCCGGATCTGGAACACGCCGCCGGCCCCCAAGGCAAGGCGCTTGGCGTTGCGTCAGTAGGTGCGGATCAGCCCGACGAGGACGCCCTGCACCTTGACCTTGTCATCGGGAAACACGCGGGTTTCATAGGCCGGGTTGGCGGCCTCGAGCGCGATGGCGTTGCCGCGGCGCATGAAGCGTTTGAGCGTCGCCTCGTGATCTTCGACCAGCGCCACGACGATGTCGCCGTTGTTGGCGGTCGAGGTTTCGCGGATCACCACCACGTCGCCGTTGTTGATGCCTGCCTCGATCATCGAGTCGCCCTTGACCTCGAGCGCGTAATGCTCGCCCGTGGTCGAGATCATCTGCTGAGGGACCGCGACCTGGTGCGCGCTGTCGCTGATCGCCTCGATCGGGACACCGGCCGCGATGCGACCGACCAGCGGAAGTTCGATCGCCGCGACGCTGACGGGGTCGGCGTTGGCGGGCCGCGGTGTGTCGGGCCTGTCACCATCGATCACGCGCGGGCTGAAGCCTGCCGTCGATGCACCGCCGAGGCTTTCGGGCAGGCGGACGATCTCGATTGCGCGGGCGCGGTGGGCAAGGCGACGGATGAACCCGCGTTCCTCGAGCGCCGTGATCAGGCGGTGAATGCCGGACTTGCTGCGCAGGTCCAGCGCGATCTTCATTTCGTCGAAACTGGGCGGAACACCGTCGCGCTGCACCCGCTTGTGAATAAATTCCAGCAAGTCCAGCTGCTTCTTGGTCAACATTGCCTGTACCTCCGGTTGGCCCGTTTGGCTTTGTTCTAGGCATGTTCCCGTTTTGTGTCAACGGGTTTGCGCAGCCCGTGGCTAGAGCGGAAGGTAGTTGACCATCGCGCCGGCCTTGAGTGGCGGGTCGTTGGGCGGGCGCACCAGCAGCGCGTTGGCCTGTGAAAGCACCGTGAGCAGGGAGCTGTCCTGGTTGTCGAACGCGCGCAGACTGCCGCCTTCGATCACTGCGCGCATGTAGTGTTCCCGAGGGCCGTTCCGGTCGAGGTCGGCGCTCAGCGCGATCTGGCGCAGCGGGGGCAGGTCTGTACCCAGCCCCAGCATGGCGCGGATCATCGGCGCAAGGAAGATATGGCCGCAGACCATGGCGGATACCGGGTTGCCGGGCAGACCGACCATCGCCGCGCCGTTGAGCTTGCCCGCCATCAGCGGTTTGCCGGGCCGCATCGCGACCTTGTAAAACGACCGGGCCATACCCATGTCCGCCGCCGCCTGTCCGACAAGGTCGTGATCGCCCACCGAGGCGCCGCCGATGCTGACGATCAGGTCGGCACCCTCGGCAAGCTCGAAGGCCGTGCGCAGCGAGGACAGCGTATCCCGTGCGATCGGCAGAAGCCGTGCTGTGGCGCCCAGCCCCTCGAGCATCGCCTTCAGACCGAAGCTGTTGGAGGCGATGATCTGGTCCGGTCCCGGCGTTTCCCCCGGCATCACCAGTTCGTCTCCGGTGGCGAGGATCGCCACAACGGGTTTGCGTGTCACCGGCACCACGGGGATGTTCATCGACGCCAGCAGCGCGATGTCCTGCGGAGCGAGGATGCGGGGCGCGGACATGGTCGTGCCGACGGTGAAATCGCCGCCCGCCGGACGGATATTGGTCTTGTTGCCAGGGTCCGCGACGATGGTGATGAGATCGCCGGCGCGGCCCACGTCCTCCTGGATGACCACGAAATCGGTACCTTCGGGGATCGGTGCGCCTGTAAAGATGCGCACCGCCTGACCCGGGCCGACCCTCCCAACAAAGGCGTGGCCGGCGGCGGCCTCGCCGATCACCTTGAACATGGCGTCGCGCTCGACCTCAGCCGCCTTCATCGCGTAGCCGTCCATCGAAGAGGCCGCGAAAGGCGGCTGGTCGCGCCGGGCGCTGACGGGTCGCGCCAACACCCGCCCGGCGGCCTCAATCAGCGGCACCTCTTCGGCCGGCAGCGGCGCCACGAGGTCGAACAGCGCGGCGCGGGCTTCGGCGACCGGGATCATTCGGCCTCGTAACGGCCGGATTTGCCGCCATCCTTCAGGACCACGCGGATCCCGCCGATCTCCATCGCCTTGTCCACCGCCTTGGTCATGTCATAGACCGTGAGCGCGGCTGTGCTGACGGCGGTCAGTGCCTCCATCTCGACCCCGGTCTGACCGGTTGTCTTGACCGTTGCCTCGATCTGCACGCCGGGCAGGTCGGTATCGAGCGTCAGGTCGACCGCGACCTTGGTCACCGGCAGCGGGTGACAGAGCGGGATCAGGTCGGGTGTCTTCTTGGCCCCCATGATCCCGGCCAGCCTTGCGACCCCCAGAACATCACCCTTCTTCGCGCGACCGTCCGCGATCAGATCAAAGGTGGCGCGGGCCATGCGGACATGACCGCGCGCCGTGGCGATGCGGGTGGTCGTCGCCTTGTCCGAGACATCGACCATATGCGCATCGCCCTTGGCGTCGAAATGCGTGAGCGCCATCACATGCCACCGGCGGTCAGCGGGTTCTCGAGCAGGGTGCGCGTGGCCGCGGCGACGTCGTCCTGGCGCATCAGGCTTTCGCCGATCAGGAAATCGCGCACGCCGTAGCGCGCCATTTCGGCCAGGTCCTCGGCCGTGTTCAGCCCGCTTTCGCAAACGATCACACGATCAACGGGCACCAGTTTGCTGAGCCGGCGGGTCACGTCGAGCGAGGTTTCGAAGGTGCGCAGGTCGCGGTTGTTGATGCCGATCAGCGGGCTCTTGAGGTTGGCGGCGCGGCTCAGTTCGTTCTCGTCATGGACTTCGATGAGCACGTCCATGCCCCATTCGATCGCCGTCGCTTCCAGCTCGGCGGCCTGGGTGTCCTCGACTGTGGCCATGATGATGAGGATGCAATCCGCCCCCAGCGCCCGCGCCTCGACGACCTGGTAGGGGTCGTACATGAAGTCCTTGCGCAGGACCGGCAGGCTGCAGGCGTCCCGTGCGGCACCCAGATAGTCCTTGGCGCCCTGGAAGCTGGGCGTGTCGGTCAGCACGGACAGGCAGGTCGCGCCGCCCGTCTCATAGGCCTCGGCCAGTGCGGACGGGTCGAAATCGGCACGGATCAAGCCCTTGGACGGGCTTGCCTTCTTGATTTCGGCGATCAGCCCGTAACCCTCGCGGCTGGCCATGTTCAGGGCTTCGAAGAAGGGACGGACCGGCCCAGCGGCGCTGGCGGAGGCTTCGATCTCCTCCAGCGGATGCGCGGCCTTGTCGGCGGCAATTTCTTCGAGCTTGTAGGCCTTGATCCGGTCGAGAACGGTCTCTGTCATGCGGGCTCCTGGGTGATGCGGGCCAATGTGGTGATCTTGTCGCGGGCGGACCCGCTGTCGATGCTCTCGGCGGCGCGGCCCACGCCCTCGCGCAGGTCGTCCACGGTACCCGCGACGACCAGGGCCGCGGCGGCGTTCAACAGCACCGCGTCGCGATAGGCCGAGCGCTCGCCGTCGAGCAGGGCGCGCAGGGCGGCGGCGTTGGCCTCGGGCGTGCCGCCGAGGATGTCTTCGAAGGGATGAACCGGCAGGCCGGCATCCTCTGGATGTAGTTCGACCTCCTTGACGACGCCGTCCTCCAACGCAGCGATCCAGCTGACGCCGGCAATGGTCAACTCGTCGGTGCCGTCGCTGCCGTGGACCAGCCAGGCGCGGTCCGATCCCAGGGCAGCCAGCGTTTCCGCCATCGGTCGGATCAGGTCGCGCGAGAAGGCACCGGTCAACTGGCGCTTGACGCCGGCCGGGTTGGTCAGCGGGCCGAGGATGTTGAAGATCGTGCGGGTGCCCAGCTCGGCCCTGCTGGGACCGACATGGGCCATCGCGGGGTGATGCATGGGGGCCATCATGAAGGCGATGCCGACCTCGCTGAGCGCGCGCTCGACGACCTTGGGGCCGACCATGACATTGAGGCCCAGCTGTGTCAGCGCATCCGCCGCGCCGGATTTCGACGAGAGGTTGCGGTTGCCGTGCTTGGCGACCGGTACGCCTGCGCCCGCCACCACGAAAGCGGTGGCGGTCGAGATGTTCAGCGTGCCCTTGCCGTCGCCGCCGGTTCCGACGATGTCGATCGCGCCATCGGGTGCCTGCACACGGTGGCACTTGCCGCGCATCACCGCGGCGGCCGCGGCGAACTCGTCGACGGTCTCGCCGCGGGTGCGCAGCGCCATCAGCAAGCCGCCGATCTGGCTGGGGGTCGCTTCGCCCTCGAACAGGATCGTGAAGGCGGTTTCGGCCTCGTCACGGGTCAGGGGGCGTTCGGCGGCGGCGCCGATCAGCGGTTTCAGCGCATCACTCATGCCGGAACCTTCAGATCTGTAAGGAAGTTGCGCAACAAGGCGTGGCCATGCTCGGAAGCGATGGATTCCGGGTGGAACTGGACGCCGTGGATCGGCAGATCGCGGTGCTGCAGCCCCATGATGGTGCCATCTTCCAGTTCCGCCGTGACGGTCAGGCAATCGGGCAGGCTGGGGCGGTCCACCACCAGCGAATGATAACGCGTGGCGTCGAAGGGCGATGGCAGCCCATCGAACACGCCGGTACCGGTGTGATGCACGCGGCCCATCTTGCCATGCACGATCTCGTGGCAGCGCACCACCTTGCCGCCGAACGCCTGTCCGATGGTCTGATGCCCGAGGCACACGCCCATCAGCGGCGTGCCCGTTTCGGCTGCCGCCTCGGTCAATGCGAGGCAGATGCCCGCCTGATCGGGATCGCAAGGACCGGGGGACAGCAGGATGCCCGCGGGGTTCATTGCCATGGCCTGTTGAACGTCCAGCGCGTCGTTGCGCCGGATCACAACGTCCGCGCCAAGCTCGCCCAGATAGTGCACGAGGTTGTAGGTGAAGGAGTCATAGTTGTCGATCAGCAGCAGCATCGGGCATTCGTTCGATATGGGGTAGAGGCCGGAGCCTCAGGGGCGGTATAAGGATCGCACCATACATGTTCAGGCTTGCCGGTCAGCGTCAAGGGCGCAAAACCGGTCCCGCGGCGCGAAAAACCTTTTGAAAACGGTGCGCGACGGTTCGGGAAACAGGAGAGGCAGAGGCGAGATGCGCGGATTTCTCAGCGGCTTGGTCTGGGGTGGCCTGCTGTCGGCGGCGGGGCTGGTCAGCCTGTCGCTGCTGATGCGGCCACCGCCACCGCCCGAGGTGGTTCAGAGCCCGCCGGACCTGACGGGAACGGCAGGTGCGACCGTGCCGGCGCTGTCCACAGGATTGCCAGCGACGGACCCGGAGGTGACGCTGGCGGCCCCCCCCGAACCGGCTGTTCCGGAGCCCGACACTCCGGCGGACCCGTCCGAGGAGGCCGTCCGGGCGCGGGCGCCTGTGGTCGAAGGGACGGAGCCGGACCGGCCCGCGCCGCCGGCGGGTCCGGTCCCGCGCGCCGATCTCGCCGCGCCGGACCGCGAGAGCCTGCGGGATGCGCCGCGGACCGCGATCCGTCCGTTTCCGCCGCCGTCCGGAGAACCGGGTGCGGAGGCCGATCTTTCGGTGAACGAACGGCCGCGTGTCGGCAGCCGGGTCGATGAATTGGCGCCGGTGTCCGATGAGCCTGCGCCGGAGATCGTGGCGGATCCTGCACCGGCGTTGCCGCGCGGCCCGGTGCGGATCGATCCGCCGGACGCGGGCCGCGGGCCGTCCTCGGCCCCTGCCGCCCGCGCCGGCGGCGCGGCGCCGGAAGCAGTCACCGAGCCGCCGGCGGAGCGCGCCCGGATCGCCGCCCTGCCGCAGGCCGGCATCGACAGCACGGCCAGCCCTTCGATCGGAACACCGGTTGCGCCCTTGACCGAGCGCAGCGACCAGATGGAAGAAGAGGTCGAGAAAACCGTTCCCTTGCAGGCGTTTGCGGCGGATTTCCAAAGTGATGGGGAGCAGCCCCTGATGGCCATCGTGCTGATCGACGATGCCGCGACGAGCGTCGGCGCTGCGCTGGGCGCGTTCCCGTATCCGGTCACCCTTGCGGTCGATCCCACCGCGCCGGGAGCGGCGGATCGTGCCGCGCGGCACCGTGCGGCGGGGCACGAGGTCGTCGCGCTGATCGACTTGCCGCAGGCCGCGACAGCACAGGATACCGAGGTGCTGCTGACCGCAGGTCTCGCGCGTCTGCCCGAGACCGTGGCGCTGATCGAGGGGACGCGCAGCGGTATCCAGGGCAACCGGGACATGTCGCGGCAGGTCACCGAGGTGGCACGCGCGTCGGGGCGGGGGCTCATCACCCAGCCCTCGGGGCTGAACACGGTGCAGAAGCTGGCACTGCGCGACGGGGTGCCGTCGGCGGTGGTGTTCCGCGATCTGGACGGTGCGGGGCAGACGGCCGAGCAGATCCGGCAGGTGCTGGACCGCGCGGCGTTCCGAGCCGGTCAAGAAGGCGGAGTCGTCGTGCTGGGGCGGCTGCGGCCCGAGACGATCTCGGCGCTGGTTCTGTGGGGATTGCAGGACCGGACGGGCCGGGTGGCGGTGGCGCCGGTCTCGGCGGTGCTGCGGCGCGCGGCCGGGGCGGAGTAGGGCGATGTGCCCCGTCCGGCCCGAATCCGGGCGTATGGCTTGCGTGCAGATTGTGTGCATACCGCGTGCATACGCCGTCTGCCCGGTCCGGGCGGGTCGGGGTGGCGGTTCAGGAAGTGTTAACACCGGTCTGATCTGATCGCGCGCGGTTTCACGGTTTGCGGCGCGTCGGGGGTGCCATGGTCTTTGCTGTCTTCCTGATCCTGCTCTCCGGGCTCGGAATTCTGGCGGCGGTCGTCGTGCCGGGCTGGGCGGACCTGGGTCTGCTGGCGGCGGCGATCGGGCTGGCGGCGCTGGTGCTGCTGGGGCGGGCGCTGCTGGACCGGGCCGAGCTGCGCCGCCCGCCCGCGCGGCGGGCTGTGCCGGATGAGAGCGCACACCTGAAATCGGCACCGTCCCGTCCCGTTTCCAGACACCGGAAGGCGAAGCCGGAGTCGAGGGCGCCAAAGGCCGGCAAGACGGTGATCCTGGATGGCTCGAACGTGATGTATTGGCGCGACGAGCAGCCGCGGATCGAAACCGTGCAGGAGGTCGTCAGGAGCCTGACCGGGCGCGGGCTGTCGGTCGGGGTGATGTTCGACGCCAATGCGGGCTACAAGCTGTTTGACGAATATTCCGACGATCACGACCTGGCCAAGCTGCTGGGCCTGCCGGCGCAGGATGTGCTGGTGGTGCCGAGCGGGGTGCAGGCCGACGCCTACATCCTGCAAGCGGCGCGCGATCTGGGCGCGCGGATCGTCAGCAACGACCGGTTCCGCGACTGGGCGGTGGAGTTTCCCGAGGTCGCGACGCCGGGCCACGTGGTGCACGGCCATTTCCGCGGGGGCAAGCTGCGGCTCGACCTTTCGACCGGGTCGAAACGGGCCGAGGCCGTACCGGCGTGATCAGCGGTTGCCGTTGCCGGTGAAGCGCGCGGCGTCGGCGGCGGCGCGGCGGATGGCGTTGGATTTGTGCACCGTCTCCTGGTATTCGGCCTCGGGGTCGCTGTCATAGACGACGCCGCCCCCGGCCTGGATGTAGAGCGTCTGGTCCTTCACCACGGCGGTGCGCAGGGCGATGCACATGTCCATGTCGCCGCCGGCACTGAAATAACCGACGCCGCCGCCATAGACGCCGCGTTTCTCGGGTTCGAGTTCGTCGATGATCTCCATCGCGCGCACCTTGGGGGCGCCGGACACGGTGCCCGCGGGCATCCCCGCGAAAAAGGCGTCGAGCGCGTCCTTGTCCTCGGCCAGTTCGCCCACGACGTTGGAGACGATGTGCATGACGTGGCTGTAGCGTTCGATGATGAATTGTTCGGTCGGGCGAACGGTGCCGATCTTGCTGACGCGCCCGGTGTCGTTGCGCCCCAGATCGAGCAGCATCAGGTGTTCGGCCAGTTCCTTCTTGTCGGCCAGCAGGTCGGCCTCGAGCGCGCGATCCTCCTCGGGCGTCGCGCCGCGGGGGCGGGTGCCAGCGATCGGGCGGATCGTGACCTCGCGGCCGAAGACCCGCACCAGGATCTCGGGGCTGGCGCCGATGACCTGGAAGCCGCCGAAGTTGAAATAGAACATGAAGGGCGAGGGGTTGGTGCGCCGCAGGCTGCGGTAGAGCGCGAAGGGCGGCAGCGGGAAATCCTGCGCCCAGCGTTGGCTGGGCACCACCTGGAAGATGTCGCCGGCGCGGATGTAGTCCTTGGCTGTCTCGACGGCGGCCTTGTAGCCGTCCTGCGTGAAGTTGCTGACCGGCGGGGCGATGTCGGCGGCATCGCCCATCTCGCGCGTGTCGGCGGGCATCGCGCGGTCCAGATCGCGCACCGCGTCCATCACCCGCTCGGCGGCCTGCGCATAGGCGGCGCGGGCGGTCTGCCCGTCGCTGACCCAGGCGGGCGAGACCACGGTCACGTCGCCCTTGACGCCGTCGAGCACGGCGACGACCGAGGGGCGCAGCATCACCGCGTCGGGCAGGCCGAGCGGGTCGGGGTTCACGTCGGGCAGGTGTTCGACCAGCCGCACCATGTCATAGCCGAGATAGCCGAACAGCCCCGCCGCCGCCTGCGGCAGGTCGGCGGGCAGATCGACACGGCTTTCGGCGATCAGCGCGCGCAGCGCGTCCATCGGGTTGCCGTCGAGCGGCCGGAAGGCGTCGGGGTCAAAGCGCGCCGAGCGGTTCAGTTCGGATCGGTCGCCGTGGCAGCGCCAGACCAGGTCGGGTTTCATGCCGATGATCGAGTAGCGCCCGCGCACCTCGCCGCCGGTCACGGATTCCAGCATGAAGGCGTCTTTCTGCGCGCCGGTCAGCTTGAGCATCAGCGACACGGGCGTGTCCAGATCGGCGGCGAGCCGTGTATAGACCACCTGGTTCTGCCCCGCCTCGTAGGCGCGGGCGAAACTGTCGAAATCCGGGGTCAGGGCCATGGCGCGCCTTTACTGGAAGCTGGTCAGGACGGCGTTGACCGCGCGCTGGTCGACCTGCGGATTGGCGCGGATGCGCGCATCGCGGCCGAAGGCCTGGAACAGCGCTTCGGAGAGCGACTGGTCGAGCTGGGCGCCCAGCGAGTCCTTCATGGCGGCGAGATCGGCGGTTTCGGCGGGGGGCAGGGTTTCGTTCAGCTGCACGATCAGCACCGTGCCGCCGCCCGAAACGATGCGCAGCTCGCCCGGCTCCATCTCGAACACTTCGGCCATGAAGTTGGGCGGGGTGCCGTCGACGAAGGCGGTGCGGGTCAGGCCGTTCTCGACCCGGAAGGACAGGCCGGTTTCGGTGAAATCGCCGGTTTCGGCGAGCGCGGCGACGATGGTTTCGGCCTCTGCGCGCAGGGCGGCTTCGGTCTGTTCGGTGGTCCAGGCCTCGGCGACCGCGTCGCGGGCCTGCTCGAACGGTTCGGGACGCGGCGGCAGGGTCTCGTCGAGCCGGAGGGCGTAGATCGCGCCGTCCTCGGTGAAGTGGATCTCGGGGAAATCCTCGGTGGTGAGGGCGGCGGCTTCGGCGCGGACCTCCTCGTAGGCGGCGATGCCGTCGGTCGCGTCGGCGGTCCAGTCGATCTGGCCCAGTTCCATGTCGGTTTCGGCGGCCAGTTCCTCGAGCGTGGCGCCGCCGGCGAGCAGGTCGTCGAGATTCTCGGCGCGGGTTTCGATCAGGCGGCGGGCGCGGTCGGCGGCGAGTTCGACGCGCAGGTCGTCGACCGCCTCTTCGAACGGCGTGGTGCGGGCTTCGAGTCGACCGTTGACGCGGAAGAGCGCGGGGCCGAGCGTGGAGGGCAGCGGGCCGACAACGCTGCCGATCTCGGCGGCGAAGACGTCCTCGGCCGCGTCGCGCAGGTCGTCGCGGGTGACGTCGCCGAGGTCGATATCGACGAGCGACAGGCCGCGCTGGTCGACCAGCGCCTCGAAGGTGGTGCCGCCGACGTCGAGCTGCGCCTTGGCGCTGGAGGCGGCGGCGAGGTCGTTGAAGACCAGCCGTTCGACCAGCCGGCGTTCGGGCAGGTTGAACTCGGCGCTGCGCTCGGCATAGCGGTCGCGCAGGGCGCTTTCCTCGACCTCGACCTGGTCGAGCACCATTTCGGGCGTCAGCAGGACGGTGGTCAGGCGCTTGGTCTCGGGCAGCATGAAGGCGTCGGGATTGGCGTCGTAATAGGCGCGCAGCTGCTCCTCGGTCGGGGCGGGGACCGGTTCGGGCAGGGCGTCGGCGGTGAGGCTGGCCCAGGTGAAGCTGCGCCGCGCGGCGATGTAGTCGGTCAGCGTGTCGGCCAGCACGTCGGGCATCCGGACGCCGGCATAGATCGCGCCCTGCACCAGGGTGCGCGCGGTTTCGGCCCGCAGCCGGACTTCGAAGTCGGTTTCGTTCAGGCCGGCCTGGCTGAGGGCGAAGCGGTAGGATTCGCGGTCGAAACTGCCGTCGAGCCCGCGAAAGGCGGGGATCTCGAGGATCTCGCGCTGCAGGTTCTCGTCACCGATCGAGATGCCCATCTGCGCCACCTCGTTGTCGATCGAGGCCATCGCCACGAGGCGCGACAGCACCGCCTGGTCGAGCCCGAGGGTCTGCACCTGCGACATCGGCATCGCCTGTCCGGTCTGCGCCTCGATGGCGCGGATCTCGCGCTGCAGCTCGCGGGCGTAATCGTCGACGGTGATGACCTCGTCGCCGGCATGGCCGACGGTGCGGACCGTGCCGCTGAGATTGGTGGCCCCGAAGCCCGCCAGCCCGACGATGAGAAGCGCCAGGATGATCCAGACGAAGGACTTGGACAAACTCTTGAAGCCTAAGGCCATGATGCCCCCTTTCGAGCGATGCGCGACAGTCCGCCTTGTCTATGCTGCATGGTCAGGGGGGGCAAGACGGGTTCAGGGGGTCACGGCGGCCAATCGGTCGAAAAGCGTGGCGATGCCGGGGCGGTCGAGATTGGCGAAGGCGATGCGCAGGTGGCGCGCGCCCTCGGCGTCGCCCGCCGGGGTGAACATGGTGGCGGGCAGGGCGAGCAGGCTTGCCTCGCGCACGAGGCGGCGGGCGAGCCTGTCGGAGGGCTCGTCCAGCGGGTGCTGCACATAGGCGAAATAGGCGCCCAGCCCCTTGAGCGCCCAGCCCCTGTCGGCCAGGACCGGGAAGCCGTCGGCGATGGCGGCGCGGCGGGCGAGGATCTCGTCGCGTTCGCCGGCGAGCCAGTCGCCGAGATTCTGCAAGCCCCAGAGCGCGGCGTGCTGGCCGACCTGCGAGGCGCAGATGGTGACGGTGTCGAGGAACTTCTCGACCTCCTGCAGCAGCGCGGGGGCGGCGATCAGGGCGCCGACGCGGTGGCCGGTCAGGCGGAAGGCCTTGGAGAAGGAATAGAGATGCACCAGCGTGTCGTCCCAGCCTGCGTCGGCGAACAGGTCGTGCGGTGCGCCGGGGCGGCTGTGGAAGTCGCGATAGGTCTCATCCACGATCAGCTTGAGTCCGCGGGCGCGGGCGAGATCGCGGAAGGCGCCCATGAGCGCGGGCGGGTATTCCGCGCCGGTCGGGTTGTTGGGCGTGACCAGCACGATGGCGCGGGTGCGCGGGGTGATCAGGCCGGCGGCGGCGTCGGGATCGGGCAGCATGTCGCCGCCCACGGGCAGCGGCACGGCGGTGACGCCGGTCATGTCGAGCCACATCTTGTGGTTGAAATACCAGGGCGTCGGCAGGATCACCTCGTCACCCTGGTCGGTCAGGGCGGCGAGCGCGGCGGCGAAGGCCTGGTTGCAGCCCGAGGTGATGCAGACGTTTTCCGCCTCGACAGTGCCGCCGTAGTGCAGCGTCGCGTTGCGGGCGAGTTCGGCGCGCAGGGCGGGCAGGCCCAGCACCGGGCCGTAGAAATGCGCCGTGTCATTGGTGAGGACGAGCTCGGCCAGCGCCTCGCGCAGGGCGGGCGGGGGCGGGGCCACCGGCGCGGCCTGCGAGACCAGGATCATCGGCCGGTCGGCCGGGTGCTCGACCCCGTCGAGCCAGCCGAATGTTTCGGTGATCGGTGATTGGAAGGTGGAGCGGGTGCGCGTCATTGCGGGCCTTCGGGCAGGAGGAGGGGGCGTTCGGACCGGACCGGTGCCGCGGACCGCGCGGGCGGTCAATCGGTGCCGCGATAGGGTTCCACGTATTGCAGGGCCATGTCCCAGGGGAAGAAGATCCAGGTGTCCTGGCTGACCTCGGTGATGAAGGTGTCGACCTGGGGGCGGCCCTTGGGCTTGGCATAGACGGTGGCGAAATGCGCCTTGGGGAACATGGCGCGCACCACTTCGAGCGTCTTGCCGCTGTCCACGAGGTCGTCGACGATCAGGATGCCGGTGCCGTCGCCCATCAGCTGGGCATCGGGGGATTTCAGCACCTTGGCTTCGGACTGGGCCTGGTGATCGTAGGACTTGATGCTGATCGTGTCGACGGTGCGGATGTCGAGTTCGCGGCTGACGATCATCGCGGGCGCCATGCCGCCGCGGGTGATCGCCACGACGGCGCGCCAGGCACCGTTGTCGGGGCCGTGCCCGTCGAGCCGCCAGGCGAGTGCGCGGCTGTCGCGGTGGATCTGGTCCCAGCTGATGTGGAAGCCTTTTTCGTGGGGCAGGCGGTCGGTCATGGGCTGTCCTTTTCGGATCATCGTTGCAGCAGCAGGCGCAGGCCGAGCGCGCCGAGAACGGCGGCGGCCACGCGGTCGAGCACGGGTTTGGCGGCGAGGTAGCGCGCGCGGACCGGGGCGGTCGAGAGCAGCACCGCGAGCAGAGGTTGCACGGTCAGCTCCACCGCCAGGTGGTTGAGGAAGATCAGCGCCTTGTCGCCGGCCGCGAGATCGGCGGGGAAGATCACCACCAGCACGGCGGCGGCGAAGAGCACCGATTTAGGGTTGCCCAGGTTGATCAGCATGCCCTGCAGGAAGAGGCGGCGCCCGGTCGGCGCGGCGCTGGCGGTGATCGGCTGGCGGGCGTCGCGCCACATCGTGTAGGCGATCCAGAGCAGGTAGGCCGCGCCCACCGACTTGAGCAGCAGGTAGGCCCACGGGAAGAGCGCGAAGATCGCATCGAGCCCGAGCAGCGCCGCCAGCGTCCAGAGCGCGGCCACGACCGCGAGCCCGGCGGCGGCGGCGACACCGGCGCGCCGGCCCTGGGCCATCGAGGTCCGGGTCAGGAAGAGCAGCGAGGGGCCGGGGCTGGCGATCGCGGCCAGCAGCGCGAGGTTGAAGGCGATGAGATGGCCCAGCTCCATCGCCGGGTCAGCCCTTGCTCATGTCCGGCGCGTCGACCGCCTTCATGCCGACCACGTGATAGCCGGCATCGACATGCAGCACCTCTCCGGTGGTGCCGGAGCCGAGATCGGAGAGCAGGTACAGCGCGGCGCCGCCGACATCCTGGATGGTCACGTTGCGGCGCAGGGGCGAGTTGTATTGGTTCCACTTCATGATGTAGCGGAAATCGCCGATGCCGCTGGCGGCCAGCGTCTTGATCGGGCCGGCGGAGATGGCGTTGACCCGGATGCCGTCCTTGCCGAGGTCCTCGGCGAGATAGCGCACCGAGGCTTCGAGCGCGGCCTTGGCGACGCCCATGACGTTGTAGTGCGGCATGACCCGTTCGGCGCCGTAATAGGTGAGCGTCAGGCAGGAGCCGCCCGGGCGCATCATCTTTTCGGCCCGCTGCACCACGGCGGTGAAGGAATAGACCGAGATGTCCATCGAGAGCGCGAAATTCGCCCGGCTGGTGTCGACGTAGCGGCCGCGCAGCTCGGACTTGTCGGAGAAGCCGATGGCGTGGACCACGAAATCGAGGCTGTCCCAGTGCTCGCGCAGACCTTCGAAGAGCGCGTCGATCGAGGCTTCGTCGGCCACGTCGCAGGGCAGCACGATCGGGCTGCCCAGCTGATCCGCCAGCGGTTCGACGCGTTTCTTGAGCGCCTCGCCCTGGTAGGAGAAGGCGAGTTCGGCCCCCGCATCCGCGAGCGCAGTGGCGATGCCCCAGGCGATGGACTTGTCGTTGGCGAGTCCCATGATAAGACCGCGCTTGCCGGCCATCAGCTGATTAGACATGGTTGCTGTCACTCTTCATCTTGCTTTTGGAGTGACCTTTAGGCGATAGGTCTGGTCGCATCAAGAGCGGCCCGCGTGGCGACTTGATGGCTGCACGACGCGAGCTACTCTTCATTTTACAACTTCAGGAGGCATCATGGGCGATCGGGACGGTGTGTTTGCGGGCGACGACCCCTTCGAGATCGCGCGGCGCTGGCTGGGCGAGGCCGAGGCGGCCGAGGTCAACGATCCCAACGCCATCGCGCTGAGCACGGTCGATGCGGACGGGTTGCCCAACGTGCGCATGGTGCTGCTGAAGGAGATCGAGGCGGAGGCCTTCGTGTTTTACACGAACTACGGCAGCGCCAAAGCGCAGGAGCTTGACGGGGCGGGCAAGGCGGCGTTCGTCATGCACTGGAAGTCGTTGCGCCGGCAGCTGCGGGTGCGCGGCACGGTCACGCGGGAAGAGGGGCCGGCGGCGGATGCCTACTACGCCTCGCGCTCGCTGAAGAGCCGTCTGGGGGCCTGGGCGTCGCACCAGTCGCAGCCGCTGTCGAGCCGCGCGGCGCTGATGGCCGAGGTCGCCAAGGTGACCGCGCAGCACGGCCCGAACCCCAAGCGTCCGCCCTTCTGGGGCGGCTACCGGATCGTGCCGTCGCAGATCGAATTCTGGGCCGACGGGGCCTTCCGCTTGCACGACCGGTTCGTCTGGATGCGCGACAATCCGCTGGCGGAATGGCGAATCCAGCGACTCAGCCCGTGATTTTCGCGTCGCGCGAATTGCAATCGACTGAATCAGAAGGGTTTTAATCCCATGAATTTGATGCTTAAAGTTAACGACGACATCGTGTAACATGAGCGTAACGTTTGGCGTGATGGGTTCTCCGTGGCAGAAGATTTGAACAGTATGTATCATGTGCGCGGGCAGGTTAAGTGGTTCGATCCCGTCAAGGGTTTCGGATTTGTCGTGTCCGACGAGGGCGGTCCCGATATACTCCTGCACGTCAATGTCCTCCGCAATTTCGGGCAGAGCTCGGTCGCCGACGGCGCCGGGATCGAGGTGGTCACCCATCGCACGGAACGCGGTGTGCAGGCGGTCGAGATCGTCAGCATCACGCCGCCGGCGCGGGACGATTCCCCGGTTCTCACCGATTTCGCGCATCTGGACCCCGAAGACATCCAGAGCCGGCCGCTGGAACCCGCGCGGGTCAAGTGGTTTGACAAGGGCAAGGGGTTCGGCTTTGCCAACGTGTTCGGACGGTCCGAAGACGTGTTCCTGCACATCGAGGTTCTGCGCCAGTCGGGTCTGGCCGACCTGCAGCCGGGCGAGGCGCTCGCGATGCGGGTGATCGACGGCAAGCGCGGGCGCATGGCGGCCGAGGTGATGGCGTGGGAACTGGCCTTGGGGGCCAATCGCGAGACATGATCCGCAGGCTTGCCTGTATCGCCGCCGGGCTGCTGTTTCTGGCGGCGCAGGCCTGGGCGGACTGCGCGCCCGGCCAGGTGCATCTGCGCGGCGACTGGGGCGAGACGCGTTTCACGATCGAGTTGGCCGACACGCCCGAGGAGCGGGCGCAGGGGCTGATGTTCCGCGAAAGCCTGCCGCGCGGGGCGGGAATGCTCTTCGTCTACGAGCGTCCGCAGCGGGCGCGGTTCTGGATGAAGAACACGCTGATTCCCCTCGACATGATCTTTGCCGACCCGGCCGGGGTCGTCACGGCGGTGCACCACCGCGCCGTGCCGGGTGACCTGACCGGGATCGACGGCGGCGACGGGGTGCTGGCGGTGCTGGAGATCAATGGCGGGCTGGCCGAGACCTATGGCATCGAGCCCGGCACCGTGCTGCGCCACCCGGCCTTTTCCGGTGGCCCGCCGGCCTGGCCCTGCTGAGCGGGGCCGTGTCGCGCGGCACGGGCGTGGGGGTGTCGCGCGGCACGGGCGCGCGTTTTTCACGCACCGCCGCGATTTGGCTTTTCAAACCCGGCGGGGGCGGATAGAGAAACCCACGGTCCGGGGCGTGGCGCAGTCTGGTAGCGCACCTGTTTTGGGTACAGGGGGTCGTGAGTTCGAATCTCGCCGCCCCGACCATTTTCCACACAGCATCGATCTGTCGGCGGGTCCGTTCACTCGGGCACGCCGCCGGCGCGGGTGTAGAGCGCGGCGAGCATCCGGTTCAGCCCGGCATCCGTCTGCGCCACCTTGAGCGTGGCGCCGTGCTTCTGCGGCACGCGCAGGAACACCTCGTTTTCGACGAGATATCCGGGGGTGTCGGCGCGGGTTTCGAAGCGGATCACCAGCTGGGGCAGATCTTCGGGCGTTCCGTCATAGGTCAGGATGATCGCCGCGGTCGCCTCGGGCGGCAGGTATTCCCGGCATTCGACCGTGTTGCGTTCGGGCCGCGAGAAGGTCTGCGCCGGTCGGGCACAGGCGGCTTCGAGCGCGCCGATCAGCGACTCGGGGTAGTCGGCGAAGCGCGCCTTGCCGGTGTAGTCCGCCATATCCAGGGGGGTGCAGGCGGCGACAACAACCATTGGTAGAATCACTTTTCGGGCGGCTCGCCGCATCATTGTGGCCTCTCGGGGCAAAAAAGTGACACCTGGTGGCTCCTGTGGACAACTTCGTCGCTGTGTGCCCCGCGCGGGGGGCGGGCGATGCTGCGCCGCAGCGTCAACTTGGCCCTTTTTCTGAGCATCGCATGCCAAACCCGCTTGTTACAGGCACAATTCGGCAGGTTACCAAATCGTTAATCCGCAGCCCCGTGTTGTTAACATTCTGTGGATGAATCAGCAGGGCGCTGCAAGCCGTTGTCGCGGGGTCAATCGTCAACAGAAAAGACTCCCCAATTCGAGAAATTTTGCGTTGACGATCTTGGTGTGGATACGCCAGATTGTGTGAGCCGGTCGGACAGCCACTAAATCTGGTAGATAGAGCCAGGGGCGGCGACAGGTTGGGACAAGGTCAGAAGAGTTCGGAATGTTTCGGAGCGCACGCCGGAACGGACCCTGCCGAGGCAGGGGCGAGGACGGTTTTGGCCCGCCCGATCACGGTGGGAACGGAGCGCCGGGAGACCGGTGCAGGGCCAAAAAGGCCGATGGGAATAGCTGGAACACAGAGGCAGCGCAAAAATGAAAATTGATCGCAAATTCACCAAGGCAGGGCAGGACGCTTACGCAGAGCTGGACTTCCGTTCGGCCACCTCCGAGATCCGCAACCCGGATGGGACCATCGTGTTCCGGCTGGACGACATCGAAATCCCCGCGACCTGGAGCCAGGTGGCGAGCGACGTGATCGCGCAGAAATATTTCCGCAAGGCCGGCGTGCCCAGCAAGCTGAAGCGCGTCAAGGAAAAGGACGTGCCCGAATTCCTGTGGCGCTCGGTGCCCGACACCGGCGCCGAGATGGGCGGCGAAACCTCCTCCAAGCAGGTGTTCGACCGGCTGGCCGGCGCCTGGGCCTATTGGGGCTGGAAGGGTGGCTATTTCACCACCGAAGAGGATGCACGCGCCTATTACGACGAGATGCGGTACATGCTGGCGACCCAGCGCGCCGCACCGAACAGCCCGCAGTGGTTCAACACCGGCCTGCATTGGGCCTATGGCATCGATGGCCCGGCGCAGGGGCATCACTATGTCGATCACAAGACCGGTAAGCTGACCAAGTCGACCAGCAGCTATGAGCATCCGCAGCCGCATGCCTGCTTCATCCAGGGCGTGCAGGACGATCTGGTGAACGAAGGCGGCATCATGGACCTGTGGGTCCGCGAGGCGCGGCTGTTCAAGTATGGCAGCGGCACCGGCACCAACTTCAGCCATCTTCGGGGCGAGGGCGAAAAGCTGTCGGGCGGCGGCAAGTCCAGCGGCCTCATGGGCTTTCTGAAAATCGGCGACCGCGCGGCGGGCGCCATCAAGTCGGGCGGCACGACCCGTCGAGCAGCGAAGATGGTGATCGTGGACGCCGATCACCCGGATATCGAGGACTTCATCAACTGGAAGGTGCTGGAGGAGCAGAAGGTCGCGAGCATCGTCGCCGGCTCCAAGATGCACGAGAAGAAGTTGAACGGTCTCTTTGAGGCGATCCGCACCTGGGACGGTGCGGAAGAGGACGCCTATGATCCGGCGGTGAACGAGGCGCTGAAGGCGGCGGTTCGGGATGCCAAGCGCAACATGATCCCCGAGACCTATATCAAGCGCGTGCTCGACTATGCGCGGCAAGGTCATACCAGCATCGAGTTCCCGACCTACGACACGGATTGGGACAGCGAGGCCTATAACAGTGTTTCGGGGCAGAACTCGAACAACTCGATCCGGGTGACCAACGCGTTCCTGACCGCGGTCGAGAAGGACGCCGACTGGGAGCTGATCAACCGCACCGACGGCTCGGTCTCCAAGGTGGTGAAGGCGCGCGACCTGTGGGAGCAGGTGGGCCACGCGGCCTGGGCCTGCGCCGATCCGGGCATCCAGTATCACGACACGGTCAACGAGTGGCACACCTGCCCGGAAGACGGCGAGATCCGCGGCAGCAACCCGTGCAGCGAGTACATGTTCCTGGACGACACCGCCTGCAACCTGGCGTCGATGAACCTGCTGACGTTCTACGAGGACGGCAAGTTCCAGGCCGAGGATTACATGCACGCGGCGCGGCTCTGGACCGTGACGCTGGAGATCAGCGTGATGATGGCGCAGTTCCCCTCCAAGGAGATCGCGCAGCTGTCCTATGACTTCCGCACGCTGGGCCTGGGCTATGCCAATATCGGCGGCCTGCTGATGAACATGGGCTATGGCTATGACAGCGACGAGGGCCGCGCGCTTTGCGGGGCGCTGACCGCGATCATGACCGGCGTCGCTTATGCGACCAGCGCCGAGATGGCGGGCGAGCTGGGCGCGTTCTCGGGCTATGAGCGCAACAGCGATCACATGCTGCGGGTGATCCGCAACCACCGCAACGCCGCCTATGGCGCCACAGACGGCTATGAACAGCTGGCGGTGAAGCCGGTGCCGCTGGACCACGCCAACTGCCCCGATGCGCAACTGGTCGATCTGGCCATGTCGGCCTGGGACGAGGCGCTGACGCTGGGCGAGAAGCACGGCTATCGCAATGCGCAATCCACCGTGATCGCGCCGACCGGCACGATCGGGCTGGTGATGGACTGCGACACCACCGGGATCGAGCCGGATTTCGCGCTGGTCAAGTTCAAGAAGCTCGCCGGCGGCGGATACTTCAAGATCATCAACCAGTCGGTTCCGGCGGCGCTTGAGAAGCTGGGCTATGGCAGCGCGCAGATCGAGGAGATCGTCTCGTATGCGGTGGGTCATGGCAGCATCGGCAACGCGCCGGCGATCAACCACACGACGCTGGCGGGCCACGGCTTCGGGCCGAACGAGCTGGCCAAGATCGACGCCGCGCTGCAGAGCGCCTTTGACATCCGGTTCGTCTTCAACCAGTGGACGCTGGGCGAGGAGTTCTGCACCAACGTGCTGGGCATTCCGGCGGAAAAGCTGAACGATCCGACCTTCGACCTGCTGAAATCGCTGGGCTTCTCGCGCAAGGATATCGAAGCGGCCAACGATCACGTCTGCGGGACCATGACGCTGGAAGGCGCGCCGTTCCTGAAGACCGAACACTACCCGATCTTCGATTGTGCCAATCCCTGCGGCAAGAAGGGCAAGCGCTACCTGTCCGTCAAGAGCCACATCCACATGATGGCGGCGGCGCAGAGCTTCATCTCGGGTGCGATCAGCAAGACGATCAACATGCCCAACGACGCCACGATCGAGGATTGCCAGAAGGCGTATGAGCTGTCCTGGTCGCTGGGGGTGAAGGCCAACGCGCTCTATCGCGACGGTTCCAAGCTGAGCCAGCCCCTGGCGGCGGCGCTGGTCGAGGATGACGACGAGGCGGCCGAGATCCTGGAAAGCGGCAGCGCGCAGGAGAAGGCGACCGTCCTGGCCGAGAAGATCGTCGAGAAGATCGTGGTCAAGGAGATCGTCAAGAGCCACCGCGAGAAGATGCCCCAGCGGCGCAAGGGCTATACGCAAAAGGCCATCGTCGGCGGTCACAAGGTCTATCTGCGCACCGGCGAATACGAGGACGGAAACCTGGGCGAAATCTTCATCGACATGCACAAGGAAGGCGCGGGCTTCCGGGCGATGATGAACAACTTCGCCATCGCCGTCAGCGTCGGGCTGCAATACGGTGTGCCGCTGGAGGAATTCGTCGATGCCTTCACTTTCACCAAGTTCGAACCCGCCGGCATGGTGCAGGGCAACGACAGCATCAAGAACGCGACGTCGATCCTCGACTATGTGTTCCGCGAACTGGCGGTCAGCTACCTGGATCGCACCGACCTGGCGCATGTGAAGCCGGAAGGCGCGAGTTTCGACGACCTGGGCCGCGGCGAAGAGGAAGGCGTGAGCAACATCAGCGAGATGTCCGAGACCGCCGCAAGCCGGTCGCTGGAGGTGCTCAAGCAGATCAGCTCGACCGGCTATCTGCGCAAGCGCCTGCCGCAGGAGCTGGTGGTGCTGCAGGGCGGGCAGACGATGGGGGCGACCGCGCTTGCGGGCTTTGACAACCCCTCGGCGGCCTTGCAGACCCTGGTGCCGGAAGCGGCGGCGGTCAGCACGACGACCACCACGGCGATGGCGTCGGGCACCGTGTCGCTGGATGCGCGCACCAAGGCCAAGATGCAGGGCTACGAGGGCGAGGCCTGCGGCGAATGCGGCAACTACACCCTGGTGCGCAACGGCACCTGCATGAAGTGCAACACCTGCGGCGGCACCAGCGGCTGCAGCTGAGGAGGAGCGATCTTGCTTGGGAACAACGAGGAATGGAGAAGCGGAAAGCTGGTCTGGCCGAACGGCACCGAGATGGAGCTGGAGGTCGAACTGAACACCAAGCTGAATGAACCCAGGGAATTGCGGCGTGCCTGGTTGATCGCGCCGCGCCCCCGCAAGGGCGCCACCAAGCCGAGGTTCTGCCCCACGGACGGGCAGGAGAAGCTGAAGGTCGAAGTGGTCGAGAACCCGCTGGGACATACGGACAAGGTGGCGCTCAAGCTGTCTTATACCTGAGATCGCGTCCGGAACCGGGCGCGTAGGGGTCACGGAGCCGCGAAGCGGCGACCGGACCCCGACGAAACACAAGGGAGGGGCCGGGGTGGCCCTTCCAGAAGACAAGACGGGTGAGACACCGCAGAAACCTTTCGTTTCCGCTCTGTCTCATTCGGTGAAACCCAAGCGTTTCACCGGGAACAAGGGGCGGGTGCGCTCGCTCTGGACGACGTTCAGGCCGCAGGCAAAAAACACCGGGCGGTAAACTAGATGAGCCTGGACGGCGAAACTCAACGGAGGGCTTCGGCTCTCCGTTTTTCATTGCGCCGCGGCTGGTGGCGCGGTCACGCCGTTTTAAGTTGCGGCGACTCGGGGGATCGCCGAGACTTTCCGGCATTGATTTGCAAAATGGAATTCACCGACCGATGGCCATCACCATTTCCCTTCCCCCGAGCAGCCCCTATTCCATCGTGGATGTCGCGAGCATCATCGATTTCATCTCGACCGAGGCGACCGTGAACCTGGATTCGCCGACGCAATTCACCGGCACCGGCGTCTATGGCGGGCAGCTTGCCAGCTATGTCGCGACCGGCAGCGGCTTCACCACCTCGACCCTGTCGGGCGCGGACTATGTCTCGGGCGGCACGGTGGACGAGATCGTGTTTTCCACCGCGCTCGGCGATATCACCTTCGAGACCATCGATATCGACATGGCGGTATTCTCGCCGGTGATCCTGCAGGACCTGTTCGGCATCGCGCCCTTCGCGATCGAACTGTTCCTGATGGAGCGCGACTGGACGATCACGCTGGGCAACCAGAATGACTTTGCCCCGCGCGGCACGCTGGTCGGGGATGGCGTGGCGCTGAACACCGAGGGCGACGACGTCATCCGCGGCATGGGCGGACGCGACACCCTGTTTTCCGGCGATGGCGACGACAGGCTGTTCGGCAACAGGGGCCGCGACGTCCTGAACGGTGGCAAGGGCGCCGACATCCTGAAGGGCGGCAAGGGCGCCGACAAGATCTTTGGCGGGACAGGTCGCGACACGCTGGACGGGGGCGAGCAGAACGACATCCTGATCGGCGGCGGGGGCTTTGACAGGTTCGTGTTCCGGGATGGTTCCGGCGTGGACCGGATCAGGGATTTCAACCGCGACAACCGTGAGGATATCGACCTGTCCGCGGTCACCGAGATCAGGACATACAGGGACCTTGTGAACAACCACATGCAGGAGGTGGGCGGCGACGTGGTCATCGATGACGGGGCGGGCACGCGGATCATCATCGAGGGCTTCCAGATCGCCGATCTCGGCAAGGGTGATTTCCTGTTCTGACCGGCGGTCTCAGTCCAGCAGCGACGCGCCGGGGGCGGATTTCGCCAGCCCCAGACGCCGGCGCAGCGCGGCGCGGGCGCGGGCGAGGCGCGACATCACGGTGCCAGGAGGCACGCCGGTCAGGCGGGCCAGTTCCGCCGGGCTGGTCTCTCCCGCCGCCACCAGCGCCATCAGCGCCGCCTGTTCGGGTGGCAGCCGCGCCATCGCCCGCCTGAGCTCGGCGACCGCGAGACGGGCCGGCGCTTCGGGCGCGGTCATCGCCATGTCCTCCCGGAACTCCTCGCTCGGTCTGTTGGCGCGCCACCGGCTGCGGGCGAGGTTGGCGAGTGCCGTCATCGCGTAGGCCTCGGGATTGTCGATCCGCTGACCCGTGACCTGGCGCTGCCACAGGCGCAGGGCGGCATCCTGGGCGAGGTCGGCGGCCTCCTCGGGGCAGGACCGCAGGCGCCGGGCGCGCGCGTGCAGCCGGGCGATCAGGGTCGCGGGGTCTCGGGTCTGTCGTGTCATCCGGGGGGCCTCGTGCGGTGTCGGGGACCCACAGCAGACGCGCTTGGGGACCGCTTGAACAGACGGGGATTTTCCGCCGATCCGCCGCGCGGGGCCTTTTTCGGCGGCGGCTCGCGCAGGCCGCGGCGGCCGACCGGCGGGTTTCGGCACGCCCCGGAGAGGCAGGGAACGCGATGGCGCTCGGGCGCGTCTGACATGTCGAGGGCGCAGCGATGCGGTCTCGATCAAACCAAGAAAACAGGAGTAGTCACATGAAACCGATTTTTCTGAGCGCAGTGATGGCAGGCGGTCTGGCAACCTGGGCGGTCGCGGCGACCGAACTGGACACCAACGGCGACGGGATGCTGACGCTGGACGAGGTGCAGACGGTCTATCCGGAGATCACGGCCGAGACCTTCTCGGCGATGGATGCCAATGCCGACGGGGCGCTGGACGAGACCGAGATCGCGGCGGCACAGGATGCGGGGATGATGCCCAAGGGCTGATCGCGCACCGCACAGTGGCACCCGGCCGGACCGGCCGGGTGCTTTTTCGTCAATGGCTTAGACGGGCAAGTGAATGTTGAACCGGGCGCGGATCGCCGCGTCTGTCACCGGGTCGAACCGGGCGCTGGCCCGGTCGGCGAGGATCTGCTCCTTGCGGGCGGTGGCGCGCTGCAGCAGGTCGGGTTTGCCGCGTTCATCCCATTCCTTGGGCGAGGTCCGGTCGGCGAGCGCCGGGTAGATGTAGTCGGTCTGCATCCGCGTCAGCGTCTGCGCGGAGCCGAGATAGTGACCCGGGCCGCCGATGCAGGTGGCGCGGATCGTTTCGAGCGAGACGGAGTCCTCGTCGACCTCGATCCCGCGCACGCAGCGCATGGCCTGACCGATCAGGTCGTCTCCGAGGATCAGGGATTCAAGGCAGAACCCCAGCAGCGAAGCGTGCATCCCCGCGGCCTCGTAGACCATGTTCAGCCCCGAGAGCCCGGCCATGACGTTGGACATGGCCTGTTCCCAGCCGGCCTGCATGTCGGGCAGCTTGGCATCGGCGATGCCGGCGGCGGCGCCTCCGGGCAGGTCGTAGTAGCGGTGCATCTGCGCGCAGCCCGCGGTCAGCAGCGCCTGTTCGCCCGAGCCACCCGACATCGCGCCGGTGCGCAGGTCGCTGACGAAGGGCCAGGTGCCGAAGACCGCCGGGTGACCCGGCCTGACCGCGTTCACATAGACCAGCCCGGCGAGGCATTCGGCCACCGCCTGCACGATGGCGCCGGCGATTGGGGCCGGGGCGGTGGCGCCGGCCTGGCCTGCGGAGAGCAGCAGGATCGGCATTCCGCCCTCGATCAGCGCCTCCATCACCTGGCAGCTTTCGGTGGCGAATTTCATCGGCGGCACGACGAAGCAGTTCGAGTTTGACACGAAGGGCCGCGCGCGCCACTTGTCCTCGCCGCCCGCGATCAGGTGCAGCAGCTCCAGCGCCTTGGGCACGAAGGCGGGTTCGGTGATCGAGGTGCCCACGTGTTTGCGGGTGCCGGCGCAGCAGGCGTAGATCGTGTTCAGGTCCATCTCGAGGTTGTCCGGAATGTCCCGGCACACCATCGGGCGCTGCACGAAATGGATGTTGTCGAGCCGGTCGGCGATGCGCGCGGCGTCGTGCAGGTCCTGCACCGTGCATTCGCGGTAGCTGCGGCCGTCCACATCCACGAGGTGCACCGCCGCGCCGGCAGTGCCGAAATGCACGCGGGTGCCGCTGAGGTCGAGATCATGCGCCGGGTCGCGTCCCATCAGGGTGATCGCGCGGTTGGCACGGGCGATGGTGTCCTCGACCAGCGCGCGGGGAAAGCGGATACGCCCGTCGGGCCCCTGGATCGCGCCGGCGCCGGTCAGGTGGCGCACGCCGCTCTCGGGGGCGTCGGCGAGTCCGATCTGTTCCAGCGCGTCGAGCGCGGCCTGGTGGATGCGGTCCATGCCGGCGGTGGTGAGCGGGCCGTAGCTGCCGCCCGACAGGCCCGGGCGCACCGGGCGCAGGTGATCGGCCAGGGGGGCTGCGCGGGCGGCACGGCGGGCGGCACGGCCGCCGCTGCGGCCGGGAGAAAGGGGCTTTGTCTGTTCGTTCATGGAGAAAGGTCCGTCTGGAGGGCAGGGAATGGGCGGATCATCGCCGACCCGGTCGGCCCCGTGCCGCGCGGCCGCGCGCGGCGCCGATGGTGCGCGATACAAGACCGATCTTGCTGCGTTCAGCCTGCATCCAAGCCCTCCTGATGGATCCAGCCTGTCGGCGAACCGGGATGGCGTCTGTCCAGTTCGCGACCTGTGTCGCTTTTGAGCCACTTTCGGCGCCGACTAGACCGGTGCGTGTGAAATGCCCTTGAAGAACAACCGTTTTGACCCAAGTGGAAGCACAGGATAAGATGCCATGGTGGGGCACTGGATCCTTACGACCGGACCGGGGGGTCCGGGGAACAGAACACATGGAGTGGGACCAATGAAAAAAGCACTTTTGGCCGGCGCGTTCGTCTTGGCCGCAGGTGCCGCGCATGCGGGCGACTGGACCGGCGGATATGTCGGTGCCGGTCTTGGATACGGGGTTGTCGACGTGTCCAACAACGTGCCCGGCGGTGAAGATTACATGTTCGGCCTGCATGGCGGGTATCGCTATGACTTCGGCGACTGGGTCGTCGGCGGCGAACTGGAATACGACTGGTCGGATATCGATGTCGCCAACAACACCGTGACGCTGGACAACGTGTCCCGTCTGAAGCTGAACCTCGGCTATGATTTCGGCCCGGGGATGAGCTATCTGATCGTCGGCGCGGCGGAAGCCTATACCAGCGGTCTGGGCGATGATTCCGGATATCTCTACGGGATCGGCGCGGCCTACCAGGTAACGGAGCAGTGGATCGTCAGCGGCGAAGTGCTGCAGCACGATTTCGACGATTTCAACGCCAGCGGCCTCGATGTCGAGGCGACCACCGTGAATTTCCGGGCGTCGTTCCGCTTCTGATTCCGATCCGGTCCGGCACTGGCCGGACCGATCGATGTCATCCCGCTTTACGGCAACGCTCGGCGGCGAAATCGCAGAGCGTTGCCAGCGCCGCCGCGAACGCGTCGTCCTCGATCGTCATCGCGACCCGGACATGGCCCGCGGCGGCCGCCCCGAAGCTTTCCCCCGGCATGACGGCGATATGATGGGTGTCGAGCAGCGCCTCGGCGAAACCTTCGCCGCTCATCCCGGTGGCCCGCACATCCAGCATCAGATACATCGCGCCCTGCGCCGGAACCAGGCGGACCGTGTTCTGCCCGGCCAGGATGCGTTGCGCCAGCGCGCGGCGGCGGCGGAACGGTTCGGCCACGCGGTCTTCGAGTGGCGCGCCCTCGTTCAGCGCGAACAGTGCCGCGTCCTGGATGTATCCCGGCACGCCGTAGGTCGTGTTCGTGGCCAGGTCGACCAGGTGCGCGATGGCCTCGCGCGGGCCGACGATCCAGCCGATGCGCGATCCGGTCATGGCGTGGGATTTCGACATGGAGCCGATGACCAGCGTGCGGTCGGCCATGCCGGGCAGGGCGCGCGGCGACACATGGGTGCCCTCCCAGACCTGCGTTTCGTAGACCTCGTCCGAGATCAGCCACAGATCGTGCGCCTGGCAGACCCCCGCGATGCCGTTCAGCGTGTCCTCGCCATAGACCACGCCCGTGGGGTTGTTGGGCGAATTCACCAGCAGGGAGGCCGCGCCGGTGGCGGCGGCGTCGACGTCGGCGGCCAGCGGCTGGAAGGCGTTTTCGGCCCGCGCCTGCACCGCACGCGGCACTGCGCCCACGGCGCGCAGCGTGCCGGGATAGGTCGCGTAATAGGGATCGATGAACAGCGCCGCATCGCCCTCGTCGCAGACCGCCGCATGCGCGGCGAAGAGGCCAGCCTGTCCGCCGGGGGTGATGATCACGTTGTCCACCCCGGTTTGCACGCCGGTGCGCGCCTGCACGCGGGCGGCCACGGTCTCGCGCAGCTGCCGCACGCCGGGGACCGAGGCATAGCCGGTGTGACCGCCCATCGCCGAGCGGTGCATCGCCTCGAGGATCGAGGGATCGGTGCGGATGTCGTGCTCGCCGATTGTCAGTTCGGTCACGTCGATGCCGCGCGCCAGCATCGCGCGCGCCTTGTTGAACAGGTCCCAGCCGTCGGAACCGCCTCCGTTCAGGTGTGTGATGCGATGGGACAGGGGCATGTTCGGTCTCCGCGGTTTGGTCGTGTCGCGGGACAGGGTCAGACATGGCGCGATTTGTCAATCCGGCCGCGGCGGCAGGACGGCCTGCGCCGTTTTCGTCAGGCTGGCGCGGACGATGTCATAGGAGGCATGGATGCGATGGCGCAGCGCGTCCGGGGCGGCATCCAGCGGGACATGCACCCAGGAACGATGGAAGTAGGGCGCGCGGGTTGCAGACCCGGCCTCGATCAGCATCCGCGCGGTTTCGATGTCCCGCGTCTTGGTCGAAACGCCGGTGTCGTCGCTGCCCATGCAGGCAAAGATCTTGCCGCCGACCTTCCAGACATCGGTGCCCGGCCCGAAAGGGGCGCTGCGCTCGGCGCCGGGCAGCGCGGCGCAGATCCGGTTGACGGTGTCGCGGCTCATGGAGCGAGGCTGACCCAACGGTCGCGCGCAAGCAAGCTTTGCAGCGCGCGCGGGACGTGGTATCAGGCCGGAATGAACCGCAACGGCCTCATTATCCGCTGTATCGCCCGCTGAACATCGCTGCGGGCCGGTTTCTGTCGTTTTCATCCCTGGAACAAGTTGCTAAGCCCGCGCTGCCTGCGTGAGGAATTCGACATGACGACGATCAAGCTGCACAACACCCTGACCCGCAAGAAAGAGGTGTTCACGCCGATCGACCCCGGCAACGTGCGGATGTATGTCTGCGGCCCGACGGTCTATGACCGCGCCCATCTGGGCAACGCGCGCCCCGTGGTGGTGTTCGACGTGCTGTTCCGGCTGTTGCGCCACGTGTACGGCGCGGATCACGTGACCTATGTGCGCAACTTCACCGACGTGGACGACAAGATCAACGCGCGCGCTGCCGAGAGCGGGCGCGAGATCGGCGAGATCACGGCGGAGACGACGCAGTGGTTCCTGGATGACATGGGTGCGCTTGGCGCTCTGGAGCCGACGCATATGCCGCGCGCGACGCAATACATCCCGCAGATGGTTTCGATGATCGAGGATCTGATCGCGAAGGGCCATGCCTATGCGGCCGAGGGCCATGTGCTATTCGCGGTGGATAGCTGGCGCGAGCACTATGGCGCACTGTCGGGCCGGTCGGTCGATGACATGATCGCCGGCGCCCGCGTCGAGGTCGCGCCTTACAAGAAGAACCCGATGGATTTCGTGCTGTGGAAACCGTCGACGCCGGATCTGCCCGGGTGGGACTCGCCCTGGGGCCGGGGGCGGCCCGGCTGGCATATCGAGTGTTCGGCCATGGCGCAGGAATTGCTGGGCGAGAGCTTCGACATCCACGGCGGCGGCAACGACCTGATGTTCCCCCACCACGAGAACGAGATCGCGCAGAGCTGCTGCGCCCATGGTGACGGCACTTTCGCGCGCACCTGGATGCACAACGAGATGCTGCAGGTCGAAGGGAAGAAGATGTCCAAGAGCCTGGGCAATTTCTTCACCGTGCGCGATTTGCTGGACCAAGGAATTCCGGGCGCAGAGATTCGTTATGTTTTCCTGTCCACGCATTACCGCAAGCCGATGGACTGGACAGCGGAGAGGGCATCTGCAGCACGATTCAAACTCATGGATTTTTGCCGCTACGTGGAAATCTATGGGGATCTGCAGCGCGCGCGTGAGATTGGACCGTCTTCGAAATTAGTCGCGTTCCTCAGTGATGATTTGAACACACACGGCGCTCTGAGTGTCTTGGACGAGTTGATGAATATTTCCGACGGAACGCAGTTGGCGGCAGACTTGGTATTTCTCGGATTTTTTAGCTTTGGAGAGCTAGAAAGAATCGTAGACGATTTGCGCATGGCGCAATCGCAACTTGTGCCTCTGGCTGAGAGTTTGCAGTCCGAACGCGAAAAAGCAATCGCCAGCAAAGACTTCAGCGTAGTTGATTCCATCAAACAGAAACTGGGCGATGCCGGTGTGATCGTTTCAATGACCAAGGATGGCGTCAAACTCGAAGCTGGTCCCAACTTCGATCCTGCTTCTTTGGAGTTGTTGCGATGACAGAGTTTCCTTGTTCTATTTTTACCTTCTCCAAACCAAGCACCACCGCCCGTGGGAACCACGGGCAGCCCCCGACCGCCCCCCCGGGCGGGGGCTTCACCCCCACCCGCGGTCGGGGACTGCCCTTATCGCGCGAGGCGACCGCCCGATGACCCGCGAGCGCCTCTATCTCTACGACACCACCTTGCGGGATGGGCAGCAGACGCAGGGGGTGCAGTTCTCGACCGCCGAGAAGGTGCAGATCGCGACGGCTCTGGATGCGCTCGGCGTCGACTATATCGAAGGCGGCTGGCCGGGGGCGAATCCGACCGACAGCGCTTTTTTCGACGCAGCTCCGCAAACGCGCGCGCGGTTGACGGCCTTCGGCATGACCAAGCGGGCGGGGCGGTCGGCCGGGAACGACGAGGTTCTGGCCGCGGTCATGAACGCGGGTACACAGACGGTCTGCCTTGTCGGCAAGGCGCATGATTACCACGTGACCGAGGCGCTCGGCATCACGCTGGAGGAGAACCTCGCCAATATCGGGGCCTCCATCGCCCATGTCGTGGCGCAGGGGCGCGAGGCGCTGTTCGATGCGGAACATTTCTTTGACGGCTATCGCGACAACCCGGACTATGCCCTTGCGGCCTGCCGGGCGGCGATGGAGGCCGGGGCGCGCTGGGTCGTGCTTTGCGACACCAATGGCGGCGCTTTGCCCGCCGATGTGGGCCGCATCGTGGCCGAGGTGATCGCGGCGGGCATTCCGGGCGACCGGCTGGGCATCCACACGCACAACGATACCGAGAACGCTGTCGCTTGCACGCTGGCCGCCGTGGATGCGGGCGCGCGGCAGGTGCAGGGCACGCTGAACGGGCTGGGCGAGCGCTGCGGCAACGCCAACCTGACCTCGCTGATCCCGACGCTGCTGTTGAAAGAGCCCTACGCGAGCCGGTTTGCTACCGGCGTGACGTTCGAGGCCCTGGCCGGGCTGACCCGCACCAGCCGGATGCTGGACGACATCCTGAACCGGGTGCCGACGCGGCAGGCGCCCTATGTCGGGGCGTCCGCCTTCGCCCACAAGGCGGGACTGCATGCCAGCGCCATCGTCAAGAACCCGGCGACCTACGAACATATCGACCCCGCGCAGGTCGGCAACGCGCGCATCATCCCGATGTCGAACCAGGCCGGGCAGTCGAACCTGCGCAAGCGCCTGGCCGATGCCGGGCTGACGGTGGCGCCGAAGGATCCGGCGCTGGGGCGTATTCTCGACCGGATCAAGGCGCGCGAGGACGAGGGCTACAGCTACGACACGGCGCAGGCCAGTTTCGAACTGCTGGCGCGCGAGGAACTGGGCCAGCTGCCCGCCTTCTTCGAGGTCAAGCGCTACAAGGTGACGGTCGAGCGGCGCAAGAACAAGTACGACCGGATGGTCAGCCTCTCGGAAGCCGTGGTGGTGGTGAAGGTCGATGGCGAAAAGCGCCTGTCGGTCAGTGAATCGCTGGACGAGAGCGGCAGTGATCGCGGCCCGGTCAACGCGCTGGCCAAGGCGCTGGCCAAGGACCTGGGTCAGTATTCCGCCGTGATCGACGACATGCGGCTGGTCGACTTCAAGGTGCGGATCACCCAGGGTGGCACCGAGGCGGTGACCCGTGTCATCATCGACAGCGAGGACGGCAAGGGGCGGCGCTGGTCGACCGTGGGCGTCAGCGCCAATATCGTCGATGCCAGTTTCGAGGCGCTGCTGGACGCGATCCGCTGGAAGCTGATTCGTGACGTTCGGCGCTGACCTCACGGCCTGTGCGGCACTGGTGGAGCGGGCCGACCCGGATCGGTTCCTGGCGACCATGGCGGCGCCGGTGGCGGCGCGGCGCGTGCTGTTCCCGCTCTATGCGCTGAATGTCGAGGTGGCGCGCGCGCCCTGGGTCACGCAGGAGAGCATGATCGCCGAGATGCGGCTGCAATGGTGGCGCGACGCGTTGGCCGAGATCGCCGCCGGCGGGCCGGTGCGCCGGCACGAGGTGATCACACCGCTGGCCGAGGTGCTGAGCCCCGACCTTGCCGCCGTGGCCGACGAGATGATCGCGGTGCGGCGCTGGGACATCTACCGCGATCCTTTCGAGGATGCGGCGCATTTCGACCGGTATATCGACCAGAGCGCGGGCACGCTGATGTGGCTTGCCGCGCGCTCGCTCGGCGAGGCCGAGGAGTCGGCGGTGCGCGATGCGGGCTTTGCCCTGGGGCTGGCCAACTGGTTCCGCGCGATTCCCGAGCTGGAGGCGCGCAACCGGATTCCGCTGCTCGATGGCACGCCGGACGGGCTGCGGACGCTGGCGGAGCGGGGGCTGGCGCGGCTGGCCCGTGCGCGCGCCGGAGGGGTGAACGGCCCGGCATTCGCCGCGCTCTTGCCGGCTTGGCAGGCGGGGGTGATCCTGCGCCAGGTCGTGCGCGAACCGCGGCGGGTGGGCGAGGGCACGCTGGGCACCAGTGCGGCGCGCAAGCGGTTGGGGCTGATGGTGACCGCGGCCCGGGGGCGGCTCTGAGCCTCAGGCGCGCCGGGTTTCCGGTTGCAGCATCAGCCAGATCAGCGCCGCGCCCGCCAGCGCCAGGAGTGGCGCCATGGCCAGGTTGACGGCGGTCCAGCCCTCGACGGCCGAGCCGCCCGAACAGTTCATCAGCCCGCCCGAAGCTAGCGAGGCCACGGTGACGCCGCCGAAGACCAGAAGGTCGTTCAGCCCCTGCATCCGGCCGCGCTCCTCGGGGGAATGGGCGCCCGCCAGCATGGTGGTCGCGCCGATGAAGCCGAAGTTCCAGCCGAGCCCCAGCAGGATCAGCGCGACGAAGAAATGCTCCAGCTCGACCCCGCTTAGCGCCACGGCTCCGGCACCGGCGAGGATCACGAGGCCGAGCGCCACGATTTTTTCCACCCCGAAGCGCGCGATCAGGTGACCGGTGAAGAAGGAGGGTGCGAACATCGCCAGCACGTGGGCCGACACGATATCAGCGGCGTTGCCCGCCGTGTAGCCACAGCCGACCACCGCCAGCGGCGTCGAGGTCATCACCAGGTTCATCAGCGCGTAGGACACCATTGCGCAGATCACCGCGACGGCGATGCGGGGGGTGGTGATCAGCTCCCACCGGGTGCGCCCACGCGGGCTGTCCGGCGACGGGGCGGGCGGCTTGGGGATGTCGATGAAGAAGAACAGGAATGCGCCGATCACGTTGACCCCGATCACTGCCATGTAGGTGCCGATGAACGGAATGACGAACGCGTCGCTGGTCGCCTTGACCAGTTGCGGGCCGATCACCGCCGAAACGAGGCCGCCGGCCATGACATAGGAAATCGCCTTGGGTCGGAACGCGTCCGACGCGGTGTCGGCGGCGGCGAAGCGGTAAAACCCCTGCGCGCTCATGTAGATGCCGGTCAGGAAGCTGCCGGCGAGAAACACCGGGAAGGAGCCGAGATAGAGGCCATAAGCTCCGATCACACCGCCCGCCGCGCCGCCGAGCGCACCGATGAAGAACCCGGCGCGGCGGCCGAATTTCTGCATGATCGCGGAAATCGGCGTTGCCGACAGCATCGAGCCCAGCACGATCAGCGAGATCGGCAGCGTGGCGAGACAGACATTGCTGGCCAGCGATTGCCCGGCCAGGCCGCCGACCGTGAAGATCATCGGCATCTGAGCGCCCAGGAAGGCCTGGGCCGCCACCAGCACCCACACGTTGCGGCGGGCGCGTCTATCGTCGATCTGCTCTGTCATGCGGATTGGTTATCTCCGGTTTGCGGAATGCACAAGCGGCTTGCACCGGCCGGGTCCGGGTCTAGTCTGGGGCGATGGACAAGGGATCGAAAGACCGGGCGGCCGGACCCGATATGGGCGTCGGGCGCGTCATCTTGGGCGAGGCTTGTGTCGCCGAGGGAGCCACGTGGCTGGCGGACCGGGTGCCGGAGTTTTCGGCCGCGCTGCGCGAGACCGGCACGCTGCCGTTGCGCCTGCGGCCGGACGGGTTCGCCCAGTTGCTGAACGCGATCGTCAGCCAGCAGGTCAGCGTCGCCTCGGCCAATGCGATCTGGTCGCGGATGGAGGACGCGGGGCTGACCGCGCCCGACCGCGTCGCCGCGAGTTCCGACGAGGCATTGCGCGCCATCGGGCTGAGTCGGCAGAAGATGCGCTATGCCCGCGCGCTGGCCGAGGCGGATATCGACTATGCCGCCCTGCGTCGTCTGCCGTCGGAGGAGGTGATCGCCACGCTGACGCACGTGCCGGGGATCGGTATCTGGACGGCCGAGATCTATGCCATGTTCAGCCTCGGGCGTGCCGATGTCTTCGCGGCGGGAGATCTCGCCCTGCAGGAATCCGCAAGGATCCTGTTCGAGTTGCCCGAGCGGCCCCGCGATCGCGCCCTGCGTGCCATGGCGGAAGACTGGTCGCCGTGGCGGTCGGTCGCGGCGCGGCTGCTCTGGGCCTATTACCGCGTCGCGACCGCGCGACGCGGCATTTCGGACTGAGGGTCAGTCTTCCACCGGGCTCCAGGCATCGCCCGGATCGTAGAGCGTCATGTCGGCGGCGATGTCGAGCGTCTCCTCGCCGAGATCGGCCTGCAGGATCACGCCGTTTTCCGATACCATGAAGCTGTGGATGCCGGTCACGCCATAGTCTGCCGGAACCGCCAGCAGGCCGTGGCCGCCGACCATCTGGTCGTTCACCAGGTAGCTCATCGCGCCGCCCGGCGCGGCGTCAGTCTGCCCGTCGAGAATTCGGAAGTAATATCCGTGATGGGGTTCGGGCGGATGATCGGTTTCGCCGTCATTGTAGCCGAACACCGAGGCGCGGGCGAGGTTGGCGCCCATCGGGCTGTTCTGACCGGGCCAGAACAGCCCGTCGCGATCCTCGGCGGAGGAGATGATCTGGCGGGCGAATTCCATCACGCCGTCGCCATCCTGATCGACGAGGCGAAAGGCCAATTGCACGTCGCCATAGGCATCCATCAGGTCGATGATGTCCAGCTCGTTGCCACCGATTTCGCGCGCCAGCACTTCGGCTGCGCCGGCGGCGGCGTCGAACGCCCAGCCTTCATCCATCCGTGCCAGCGGGACCGGGAAGGGCCAGCCATCGGCGCCGAGCGCCAGCACGACCGAGCCGTCTTCCTGTGGTTGCAGACGGTAGCCCTCGCGGAACATGGCCTGCACGGCAAGGCGGTTGATCCCGTCCTCGACCGGGTCGCCCGATCGCACGAGATCGCCGTTTTCGGGGCCGAAGACGGACAGGACCGCGCCGGGTTCATTGCTGTCCAGCGCCTCCATGAAGGCCATCGCCGCGTCGGTGGGCGAGGCATAGGTCGCGGGCTCTGCCAGAAGCGGCGAGACGGTGAGACCGGCAAGGGCCAGTCCGGCAAGAAGGGGTCTGCTCATGGTCTTATCTCCGCCGTTTGCCTGCCCGATGCGCGCCACCGCCACGGTGCGAGGCTGCGCGGGCCTTGGGGGCGCTGCTGCGTTTCTTCAATGCCGTTGGCCGGCTGGCCGCGGGCTTTCTCTTGGCGATCTGCTGTTTCGCCGCGGCGGGTTTCTTCACCGCGGGTTTCTTGACCGCCGGCCGGGTCGCGGCGTTCGGGCGGTTCAGCGAGGGTTTGGTCTTGGCGACGGCGTCGCGCTTGATGCCTTCGGGCCGTTTGGAGGGGCGCTGGATGTTGGCGATCTGGTCGCGGTTGCCGGGACGGCTGATATCGGTGGCGCCCGCCTTGTTGGACAGCTTGGCGCGCATCTCGTCGCCGCGGCTGTCGCCCTTGTCGAAGGGCAGCGTCGTGGCCCCGCCGGGGTTGCGCTTTTCCGCGATCTTGTTCTTCGCATCCTGGGCGCGGTTGTTGTCGGGGCGCCATTGCTTGTCGCCCAGATCGATATTGTTGCCGATATTGACGTTTCCGTCGACGTCGAGGTCGATATTCGGGCTGCGGATGATGCCGGTCCCGCCGCCGCCCCAGCCGCCGCAGTTGCGACAGCCCCAGTAGTCGTTCCACGGATCGTCATTGTCAAAGATCGCATCCATCACCGCGAAGGTTCCAAAGGCGACGGCACCCGCGACCAGAGCGTCTTCGACGCCGCTGTCATTGTCGGCATAGACGACCTGCGGATCGTATTGCGGCACATAGACCACTTCGGGGTCGGTGGGCTGGATGATCACCTCGTTGTCGTTGCTGACCTCGACGGTCTGGGCATCGCCGCTGATCAGCGCGCCGTTGTCGATCGCCTGCTGGCGCAGGGTCTGCACGCCGGCCATCACGTCGTCGCTCTGCGCGAGCATGACGTTGCCCATCGTTTCGGTCCATTCCACATGGGTCGCCATGTCGTTGATGACCGTGGGAAAGGCGGTGGCCAGAACGGCGACGCTGGGGTCATAACCCTCGGCATCGATCGCCGCCTGCAGCGTGTCCTGGTCGCTGTCCTCGTTGATCGCGAGCAGCCGGTCGGCCTTCATCACGTCGAGCGGGAAGGTCGAGGCGACGAGGATCTGGATCAGCAGCGTGTCGGGATAGAGCGCCACCGGCGCCACCAGCGTCTCGATCTCGGCCTGGGTGAGCAGGGCCTCTTCGGGCACCTCCTCCTGTGGCGCGGCTGTGTCGGTCTGGGCCTGCGCAACCGGCGGTCCGAGAAGGACGGCCGTCAGGCACAGGGCGGTGAGGTGTCGGGTCATGGGCGATGTCTCCCTCGTCATGCACTTTTCACGATACGACTTGGCACTGTCATGACAACGTTTTTCTGGTCACTTGCATCCACTTGCACGGACCGGCACCGGTCAATCGCCTTGCCAGTCACAGGCGCCCATGCCAGAACCGGCCGGCACCCGCAGGGGCGTCCGCAACACAGGAAAGGGCAGGGCAGCGCATGACACGAGTATTGAACGCCGGCCGCAAGGAGCCGAAATCGGGCGAGACACGGTCGGTCGTGGTGTTCCTGCATGGCTATGGCGCGAACGGGGCCGACCTGTTGGGGCTGGCCGATCCGCTGGGCGAGCATCTGCCCGATACGCTCTTCGTTGCACCCGACGCGCCCGAAACGATCCCCGGCATGCCGAACGGCTTTCAGTGGTTCCCGATTCCCTGGCTTGACGGGTCGAGCGAGGAGGAGGCCGAGCGCGGCATGGCCGCGGCGGTGCAGGACCTCAATGCCTTTCTCGACGCGCTGATGGTCGACGAGGACGTTCTGCCCGAGCAGGTCGTGCTGTTCGGCTTCTCGCAGGGCACGATGATGGCGCTGCATGTGGCGCCGCGCCGCGAGGATGCGGTGGCGGGCGTGGTGGCGTTCTCCGGCCGGTTGCTGTCACCCGAGACGCTGAGCGACGAGGTGGTCGTGCGCCCACCGATCCTGCTGGTGCACGGGGATGCCGACGACATGGTTCCACCGCAATCGCTGCCCGAGGCGGCGCAGGCGTTGCAGGATGCCGGGTTCCAGGATGTCTATGCCCATGTCATGAAGGGTACCGGTCACGGCATCGCGCCCGACGGGCTGAGCGTGGCGCTCGCCTTCATGCGCGACAAGCTGAGCCTCTGAGCGGCCATTTTCAGCATGAGGCTCGTCCTGCAAGTCTTTGATTCAAGAGAGATGCAGAGTTTTCGCCGTCAGGCGTCGCGCCAGAGCCACGGTTCGGCGAATTCGACCGAGTTGCCCGCAGGATCGCGCACATAGAGCGAATGGGCGCCGTTGGGCCAGTCGAATTCCGAGTCAACCGCGACGCCCCGCGCGACCAGGTGCTGCCGCATGGCGTCGATCTGGGCCCGCGGCATGGCGAAACACACATGGCCCGGACCGCGCGCACCGTGCGGTGGCACGGGAAGGCGCGGGTTGTCCGTCGGGATCTCGGTGGCGTCGGGCTTGAAGACCAGCAGCACCGACTCTCCGACATGGAAGAACACGTGTCGCCCCTCGACGCGCTGGAAGGCCACGAGCCCGAGACGGTCGCCGTAGAATGCCTCGGCGGCGTCGAGATCGTCCACATAGACCGCGGCTTCGAGGATCGCGCTTGGCGGGTTGGGGATGGCATCGGCGGGCATGGGCGGCAGCCTATCAGGACTTGGTGCGCCTGTCAGGAGGGGCGATGTCGGCCCAGTCGCCCGGGGCCAGATCGTCGAGTCGCCACGGGCCGATGCGGTGGCGGATCAGGCGCAGCGTCGGATGGCCGACGGCGGCGGTCATGCGCCGGACCTGCCGGTTGCGCCCTTCGGATATCGTCAGCTCGATCCAGCAATCGGGCACGGACTTGCGGACCCGGATCGGCGGCTGGCGAGGCCAGAGGCCGGCGGGCTCGGGGATGCGCAGCGCCTTCGCGGGGCGGGTCGGGCCGTCCTTGAGCGTGACGCCCCGGCGCAGGGCATCGAGTGCCGCGTCTTCGGGAAGACCTTCGATCTGGACCCAGTAGCTCTTGTCCATCTTGTGGCGGGGGTCGGCGATGCGGGCCTGCAACCGCCCGTCATTTGTCAGCAGCATCAGCCCCTCGCTGTCACGATCCAGCCGTCCGGCGGGATAGACGCCGGGCAGGTCGATGAAATCCGACAGGGTGCGGCGCGGGCTGCCCACGCTGCCACGATCGGTGAACTGCGGGAGCACGTCGAAGGGTTTGTTGAAACGGATCAGCCGGGACATGCCCCGCCTTAGCCTGTCCGTCCCGCCAGCCGCAAGCCGGGGGGCGGCAGGCCGTCATGCCGCCGTCACTTTGCGCATGCAGCATGGTGGAAAACAAAACCCGACATGTAGTGGCGCAAGAAGGCTTGTCAGGTTGCGACCACGATATATAGTCAAGCCCAAGATGGGGCGGGTTCCCCGCTCCGGCGCCGGACAAGGGCAGGCAGGGCGAGGACGGAGTCGCGCGATGAACGCTGAATTCAGGACGGAATTCGTAAGAGACCCAGGTGCGTTGCGCCGGAACCCGGCATTGGTCCTGAATGCAGATTACCGCCCCTTGTCCTACTACCCGCTGAGCCTGTGGAGCTGGCAGGAGGCGATCAAGGCCGCCTGGCTCGATCGGGTCGATATCGTGGCCGAATACGACGAGGTGGTGCGCAGCCCCAGCACGGAAATCCGAATACCCTCGGTGGTGGTGCTGAAAGACTATGTGAAACCTCAGAAGCGCGTGGCCTTCACGCGCTTCAATTTGTTTTTGCGGGACGAATTCCGCTGTCAGTATTGCGGCTCCAGGGGCGATCTGACATTCGATCACGTCGTGCCGCGCGCCAGTGGCGGGGTGACGAGCTGGCAGAACGTGGTGGCGGCCTGCAGTCCCTGCAACCTCAGGAAAGGGTCCAAGCCGCTGCACCGCACGGGCCTGTCCCTGCGCCGCCCGCCGCGCCAGCCGGGCGCGGAAGAGCTGCGCAACATGGGCCGCAAGTTCCCGCCCAACCACCTGCACGAAAGCTGGATGGATTTCCTCTATTGGGACGCGGAACTCGAAGCGTGATCCGCGCCGGGGTTAACGAGATGTGAAGGCCCGGAGCCGGGCCGCGGGCGACTCATCCCGATCGCCCCGGTTAACAAGGGCGTTCGGGTCAAATCCGGGCTGTGCCAGGCGTACATATCCCGTGCAGACCGCGTGCATACGCAAAGCCGCCCGGATGCGGGTTAACGGCGCGTACGGGCAACACGGGATCGGACCGGGACCATGGGCGAGGGGGCGGCTCCGCGCAGAGAAGCGGGGTTTGCAAAGTCTGGCTCGTTTCCCGACAGCAGCCATTCGTGTAGAGTGCAGCGAATTCGGATTCAGAGCCCATGTTGCAGTATGCTGCGAGGCGCTCCAAGGTCTGCTATTATTGAGACAACCAAAAAACGGACCAAACTCCATTGCAGCTATCTCAGCTATGTTTCATCGCGGTGCCCTCACCATCGTGGTGACCGGCGGATGCCGTCCGACGTCAATCAGATGGTAGCGCCTAAAGCCAAAACGTTCATAGAAAGGGACGTTTTCAGGTTTGGTTGATTCAAGATATGCCAGTGTTCCATCCTCGTCGCAGATGTTGAGCCCATACTGCATGAGTGCCGCACCAACCCCTTGGCCTCGGGCAAATGGATCGACGCCCATGAGGGGAAGAAACCAATGGGCCTCTCTTGGGTGCGCGCGATCAAATTCCGCGTAAACCTCAAAGAGCTCAGGCTTGGCTTCTTTGGCAACGCTGCGCGCCAACAGGTCGTCCAGCGCCTCTTCGTCCGGATGCGCGTTGGGGGGAACCCAAAGCGCTGCGCCAGTGTTTTCCACGATGTGAGTGCCGCCTTGCTGAAGACCGGGCATTCCATAGATCCGGACATACTCTGGGAAGTGCTTCCGGTATTGCCCGATATCAGGGTAAAGATACCGGCAAACGGGATCGTCCACGAATGCAACAGTCATCAACGCTACGACTTGATCAAACTGGTCAGCGCATGCGGTTTGAATTTCCACGGTGTCCCCCAAAATTGAATGCCAAAAGCCAGAGATCAGTCGCGAGCCTTCGGGTCTCCTAACAGAAAAACCGATTTGAGCGAAGCAGCAGTTCTCTCTTTAAAATAACAATCCTGCCAAATCTCATACGTTTTTGGCACAGGCGAAATTAACCGTTTGTGGCTGATGCTCCGGAAGCCGACGTTCTGGTCAAAAAGCCCAACGGCAACAAGGTCCGCAACTTGCTCCTTTGGTGCCCGACCGGTGAAGGCCAGCTAACGCAGTTTTGAATCAAAAACGGAAGGTCCGTTTCGGGCTGACAGCGGTCATCAGGGTGCCAAGGGTGATGGGGTGCGTGGCCCCGCAATTTGGTCACCGCAGCGCCTTCAGGGCGCTGCGCGCTGGAGCATGCCGAAGAGGTCGCGCGGGTCGTCGGGATCGGCCAAAAGATCGAGCGCATGGTAGAGGCCGGTGTCGGCGAGTTGGTCGCGGACGTAGCGCAGGGCGGAGAAGTCCTCGATCGCGAAGCCGACGGAATCGAAAAGGGTGATCTGGCGATCGGAGACGCGGCCCGGGGCGGCGCCTGTCATCACCTGCCAGAGCTCGGTCACCGGATGATCGGCGTCGAGCTGCTGGATCTCGCCTTCGATGCGGGTCTGTGGCGGGAATTCGACGAAGATGTCGGACCGGTGCAGGATCGCCGGGGCGAGTTCGGTCTTGCCGGGGCAGTCGCCGCCGATGGCGTTGATATGCACGCCGCTGCCGACCATGTTGTCGGTCAGGATCGTGGCATATTGCTTGTCCGCCGTGCAGGTGGTGAGGATCTGTGCGCCCTCGATCGCCTCTTCGGGTGTCGTGCACGACACGACCGTCAACCCGTGGCCGGCGAGGTTGGCAGCGCATTTCCTGGTGGCCGCCGGATCGGTGTCGTAGAGCCGCACCGTCGTCAGCCCGCAGATCGCCTTCATTGCGAGGCTCTGGAACTCGGACTGCGCGCCGTTGCCGATCATCGCCATCGTGTCGGCCCCTTTGGGCGCGAGATGTTTCGCCACCATCGCCGAGGTCGCCGCTGTGCGCAGCGCGGTGAGGATCGTCATCTCGCTCAGCAGCACAGGATAGCCGTTGCCGACATCCGCCAGCAGGCCGAAGGCGGTAACGGTCTGCAGACCCTCGCGTGTGTTCTTGGGGTGGCCGTTCACGTATTTGAAGCCATACACCTCGCCATCCGAGGTCGGCATGAGTTCGATCACGCCCTCCGCGGAATGGCTGGCGATGCGGGGGGTCTTGTCGAACAGCTCCCAGCGGCGGAAATCGGCCTCGATGTACTCGGCGAGGCCCTGCAGCATGGGCCCGATCCCGATTCGGTGGATCAGCTGCATCATGTGGTCGACGGAGACGAAGGGCACGAGGGCCTTGTCGGAAGGTTGGGTCATGGGCGTGCTCTCCGTGATCACTGCTGGCCCGGGGTCGGGCGGTCGAAGACGCGGCGGCCGAGTGCCGAGGCCGCGAGGTCGACCATGACCTGCGCGGTGCGGCCGCGATCATCGAGGAAGGGGTTCAGTTCGACGAGGTCGAGCGAGGTCATCAGGCCGCTGTCGCAGATCATTTCCATCACCAGGTGCGCCTCGCGGATGGTGGCGCCGCCGGGAACGGTTGTGCCGACAGCCGGCGCGATCATCGGGTCGAGGAAATCGACATCGAGGCTGACATGCAGCATGCCCTGCGCCTCGGAGACCCGCTGCAGGAAGGCGGCGAGCGGGCGGGCGATGCCGGTCTCGTCGATCTCGCGCATGTCGTGGCGGTGGATCGCGGTGCCCTGAAGGGCCAGTTTCTCGGCCGCATCGACCGAGCGCAGGCCGAGGATGCAGATGTTCTCCTGCGGGATGGGGTTGCGCACTTCCGGGAAGCCGCCGAAGCCGCGCCGCCCTGTGACATAGCCCAGCGGTGTGCCGTGCAGGTTGCCCGAGGCCGTGGTCTCGGGAGTGTGGAAATCGCTGTGCGCGTCAAGCCACAGCACGAATTGCGGCCTCCCGACGGAGGCGGCGTGGTTGGCCACCCCGGCGACGCTGCCGAGCGACAGCGCGTGATCGCCGCCCAGGAAGATCGGCAGGCCGCGCGACATCGCTTCCTCGGCGGCGCGGATCAGGCGGAAGGTCCAGCCGATGGTCTCGTTCGGACGGTGCAGCTTGCTGTCACCGAGGTCGGGCGCATGGGTGGCGGGCGTCAGGTTGCCCATGTCGCGCAGCTTGTGGCCGAGATCGGTCAGCGCCTCGCCAAGACCGGCGGTGCGATAGGCGTCGGGTCCCATCAGGCAACCGCGCCGGTCCTTGCCGCTGTCCACGGGGGCGCCGATCAGGATACAGGTCTTGCGGTTCATGGTCATCCTCGGGTGCGTGTTTCAGGGGTGCAGGATCGATACTGCGCGAAACGGGGTGCCGTGAAGGGTGTGTTTTGGTCGAGTCGCGGGTATATTGATCGAAATGGAGGTCAATATGGACAAAACGGACGAACGCCTGATCGCGGCGCTGCGTCATGACGCGCGGGCGTCGCTGTCGGACCTGGCGCTGGCGCTGAACCTGTCGCGCACCACGGTGCGGGCGCGGATCGAACGGTTGCGCCAGCGCGGCGATATCCTAGGCTTCACGGTGGTGTTGAAGGAGGACGTGCTGCGCGACCCGGTGCGCGGGCTGATGATGATCGGGATCGAGGGGCGGGGCACCGACCGGGTGATCCGCCAGTTGCAGGGCCTGGCCGAGGTGCGCGCGGTGCATTCCACCAACGGACGCTGGGATGTGATCGTGGAACTGGGCACCGAGACGCTGGAGGACCTTGACGCGGCGCTGAGCCGGATCCGCCGGCTCGACGGGGTCAGCACCAGCGAGACCAGCCTGTTGCTGAGCACGCGCAAGGCGAGTTGACCCCTGCGCGTCGCGACCTGATCCGTGTTGATCCGTGGGAAGCCGGTACCGGCGGCTCAGACGCGCCGCGCCGCCATCAACCAGAGAAGCGCGAGCGCGACGGAGACCAGCGCATTCCAACTGGCCATCGAGAGGCCGAACAGCTCCCACGGAACGTCGTCGCAACGGACCAGCGGCGCGGCCATGATCTGCTCCATCAGTTGCTGCGGTGTCAGGTCGCCAATCGGGCCCGACGAACAGGTGGTGGGGCCCTGCCACCAGTCGCGCTCGACCCCGGTGTGATAGAGGCCGATACCGGCGGTGGTCATCGCGGCCGCGGCGCCGAGCAGCGGCAGGGCCCGCCCCGGCAGGATCAGCGCGACGGCGCCGATCACGACAGCGGCGGCATGCGGCCAACGCTGCCAGAGGCACATCTGGCAAGGGGCGAGCCCGCCCAAATGCTGGAAGCCGAAGGCCGCCAGCAGCAGCGCCAGCGAACCGCCCGCGGCGGCGAGGATCAGCAGGTGCCGGCTCACAGGTATTTCACCGCGATGAATCCGCCGATGAGCAACGCCATGAAAAGCGTGAACATCAGGCCGAGCCTCTGCTCGATGAAACCGCGCACCGGTGCGCCGAAGACCCTGAGCAGGGCCGCGACGGCAAAGAATCGCAATCCGCGCGCGAGAATCGAGGTGGCGATGAACGTCCCCAGTGGCATCGCGGTCCAACCCGACATGATGGTGATGACCTTGTAGGGGAAAGGCGTGACGCCGGCGGTCAGCACTGCCCAGAAGCCGAAGTCGTTGAAGCGGGTGTTGAACGCCTCCATCGCCTCGGCCTTGCCCATCGCCGCGAGAATCGGCTGTCCGATGCCCTCATAGGCGAAGAAGCCGATCGCGTAGCCCAGCATGCCGCCTGCGACCGAGGCGACCAGTGCCACTGACGCGATGAGCCAGGCGCGAGACGGGCGGGCCAGGATCATCGGGATCATCAGCAGGTCGGGCGGAATCGGGAAGACAGAGCTTTCGATGAAGGCGACGAAAGCCAGCCACCAGAGCGCTTGCGGGTGATCCGCGAGCTGCATGGTCTTGTCATAGGTGGCTCTGAGCATGGGGGCGCGGTCCGGGGACATGTCTGGCTGTGCAAAACCATGCTGTGCGCGGGGCGTCAATGGCGCTGCGCGCGTTTTTGGCTCTGGACCTCGCGCGGGCAGGCGGTTACATCCGGGTCAGAGGCCCAAGTGGCGGAATGGTAGACGCAGGGGATTCAAAATCCCCCGCCTTTGCGGGCGTGCCGGTTCGAGTCCGGCCTTGGGTACCAGCCTCCTGTTATCACTGTGACGACTGCATGTTGCGCCGGAAAGGGCGTTGCGGGTCCGCGGCTTCCGTGCATCACTGCGCGCAAGACGGAGAGGGAGAGAAGATCACCATGGTGAAGGACAACGACGGCAGGACATCGCGCATCGCGGGTCTGCGCGACATGACGGTCGAGGCGCGCCGGGCTGCCGTGCTGGCAGCGGCCGGGCTGCCCGAGGACGCAAGCGCGGCGCTGGCGGGGGGCGGCGCGCTGCCGAAGGCGCTGGCCGACGGGATGATCGAAAACGTGATCGGCACCTTCGAGCTGCCGTTGGGCATTGCCACGAATTTCACCGTGAACGGGCGCGATTACCTCGTGCCGATGGCGGTCGAGGAGCCCTCCGTCGTGGCGGCGGCCTCCTACATGGCGCGGCTTGCGCGCGGGGCGGGCGGGTTTCACACCTCATCGGACGCGCCGGTCATGCGGGCGCAGGTTCAGGTGCTGCGTCCGGCCGATCCCCAGGGCGCGCGCCAGCGTCTGCTGGCGGCCCGCGACGAACTGATCGCCATCGCCAACGCGCAGGATTCGGTTCTGACCGGGTTGGGCGGCGGCTGCATCGACATCGAGGTGCAGGTTTTCTCCGACACGCCTGCGGGTGCGATGGTGATCTTGCACCTGTTGGTGGACGTGCGCGACGCGATGGGGGCGAACGCGGTCAATACCATGGCCGAGGCGGTCGCCCCCCGCGTCGCCGAGATCGCGGGTGCGCCGGTGCGGTTGCGCATCCTGTCGAACCTCGCCGACCGCCGACTGGTGCGGGCGCGGGTGGAACTGCCACCCGAGGCTCTGACGACGGAGGCGTTGGATGGGGCCGAGGTCGTGCAGGGGGTGGTCGATGCAGCGGCGTTGGCCGTGGTCGATCCCTATCGCGCGGCGACGCACAACAAGGGCATCATGAACGGCATCGACGCCGTGGTTCTGGCCACCGGCAACGACTGGCGCGCGATCGAGGCGGGTGCGCATGCCTATGCGGCGCGTTCGGGACGCTACACGAGCCTGTCGCGCTGGGAGATCGGGGCCGGTGGGGCGCTGGTCGGAACGCTAGAACTGCCGATGGCGGTGGGGCTGGTCGGGGGCGCGACCAAGACCCATCCAGCGGCGCAGGCGGCGGTTCGGCTGATGGGGGTGACCTCGGCGCGTGAGCTGGCCGAGGTGATCGCCGCGGTGGGGCTTGCACAGAACCTCGGTGCGCTCCGGGCGCTGGCGACCGAGGGCATCCAGAAGGGTCACATGACGCTGCACGCGCGCAACATCGCCATTCTTGCGGGGGCGACGGGCGATCAGGTGGACCGGGTCGCCGCCGCCATCGTCGCAGCGGGCGCGGTCACGGTGGAGCGCGCGCGGGCGGAGTTGCGCGACATATCCTGACATCGGCCCGGTTGCGTCCGGCTCGGAAACGGCCCCCAACGCGATGGTTTCGGCTCGGGCTTCTGTTGGCCGGACCGTGCGCCGGTCAGCACGGTTTTCGGCCGCCTCGGTGTGACGTCTTCGGGAAACGGCACTGGTCGACAGCGCAGGGTGCCATCGCGACTCGCTGGGGCGGGAGGACGGAGTTCGGCGCTGGGCTGTCCGGCGATTTTTCGTCAGGGTTCTCGGCTTTGTGACGCGCGCCAGGCTGCCCAGTCCTCGGGCGTGTCCAGGTCCTGGCGCGCTCGCTGCCCCGGAAGGGGAAACAGCGTCCAATCCGCGCGATGCGCCTCGATCACGCGGCGTGCTCCGGTATCGCCCGTGAGCGTCTCGAACTCGGGAAACAGCGTAGAGGCGAACAGGATCGGATGACCCGGCGCGCCGTCTTGGGTCGCGGCCTGCAAGATCTGTGAGGGCGTAGTTGAGAACGCGGCGATCATCGCCTGCATGTCGGCGGTCTCGATTTCGGGCATGTCGCCGGGCAGGATCATCGCGGCCTCTGTTCCGGGGGGCAGGGCCGCGATGCCTGCCCGGATCGAGTGCGCCATGCCCAGATCGGCGTCGGGCGCGGGCACGGGGTGCACAAGGGCGGGCAGGGCGGTGGCGCGGGGGTGATCGCCATCGGGGATCACGGCGAAGACCTCGGCACCGCTCGCCAGCGCCCTGTTGCACAGCAAGGTCAGGCAGGGCGCACCATCGACCTCCTCCAGCAGCTTGTCGCCGCCGCGCATCCGCGCCGCGCGGCCCGCTGCAAGGATCAGGATCGCGATCACATCAGCCTCTCAGTCGTGTGCCGTCAGGGTCAAACAACGGCGTCGAGATTACCCGCGCGGGGCGCATCTGTCCAAGAATCTCGATCTCGACCGCCAAACCGTCAGCGATGCGCGCGGTGGGCAGGAACCCCAGCGCGACGGATTTGCCCGCATGGTGCGAGTAGCCGCCCGAGGTGCAGAACCCCTGCACCGCGCCGTCCAGCCAGATCGGCTCGTAACCGTGCACATCGGCATCGTCCGCCTCGACCACAAAGGCGACCAGCTTGCGCGCGGCTCCATTGGCGCGTTCGGCTTCCGCCGCTGCGCGTCCGACGAAATCGGCATCCTTGCCGAAGGCGATGAACCGGTCCAACCCGGTTTCGGCCGCGGTGTAATCCGGCGAATACTCGCTGAGCCAGCTGCCGAAGAACCGGTCGAGCCGCAGAGACATCATGGCCCGCATTCCGAACGGCACCATGCCGTGCGCTTGCCCGGCATCCCAGAGCGTGGTCCAGAGCTGCCGCTGCGCCAGTGGATCGCAATAGATCTCGTATCCCAGGTCGCCGGTATAGCTGACCCGCTGCACGATGCAGTCGCTCATGCCGACGGTCATGCGCCGCACATCAAGGAACCCGAGGTCCGTTTCGGCACGGGTGCAGGCCGCCAAAACGTCGCGCGCCTTCGGTCCGGCGATCTGGAATCCGTTCAAAGTATCGCTGATATTTTCGATGCTTACGCCATCTTCCTGATGTGACAGAAACCAGCGCATGTGAAAGGCCTGACTGCCGTAGGAGGCGGTGAGGCGAAACTCCTCCTCGCCGAGGCATGAAATGGTGAAATCGCCGATCAGCTTGCCCTTGGGCGACAGCATCGGCGTCAGCGAGACCCGACCCGGCGCCGGCACGCGGCCGGCCATGATCCGGTCGAGCCAGGTCCGCGCACCGGGCCCGGTCACGCGGTACTTGCCGAAATTGTGCAACTCGTTGATGCCGACGCCGCCGCGCACGCCGGCCACTTCGCGCGCGGTGGCCTCAAAGGCGTCCGAGCGGCGGAAAGACGGGGTTTCATAGCTCGGTTCGTCGCCTTGCGCGAAGTAGTTCACCACTTCCAGCCCGTATTGCTGGCCCCAGACCGCACCGAGCCCGCTGAAGATGTCATACATCGGCGTCGTGCGGTTGGGGCGCGCCGTGGGCAGTTCCTCGTTCGGGTAGGCGACGGAAAAGCGTTTCTGATAGTTCTCGATCACCTTGGGCAGGGTATAGCCGGGGCTGATCCAGTCGCCGAAGCGGGCCACGTCCATGGCAAAGACGTCGCGCTCGGGTTCGCCCTCGATCATCCATTGCGCCAGTGTCAGCCCGACGCCGCCGCCCTGGCTGAAGCCGGCCATGACGCCGCAGGCCGACCAGTAGTTGCGCATCCCCGGCACCGGTCCGACCAAAGGGTTGCCATCTGGGGCAAAGGTGAAAGGGCCGTGGATCACCGATTTGACCCCGGCGCGTTCCAGCACCGGGAAGCGTTTGTAGGCGAAATCGATGCTTTCGCCGATCTTGTCGAAATCGTCGGGCAACAACTCGTGCCCGAAGCTCCATGGCGTCCCATCGACCGCCCAAGGGCGGCAGGTCTGCTCGTAGAAGCCGATGCACAGCCCGCGACCTTCCTGCCGCAGGTAGCTTTCGCCGGCCGGGTCCATCACATGCGGATGCTCGGTGTCGCGCTCGAAAATCTCGGGAATGTCGTCGGTGACGATGTACTGATGCTCCATCGGGTGCAGCGGGAAATAGACCCCTGCCATCGCCCCCACCTCGCGCGCCCAGAGCCCGCCTGCATTGACCACATGTTCGGCATGCACGGTGCCCTTGTCAGTCACCACGTCCCAGGTGCCGTCGGGCCGCTGGTTGGTTTCGCGCACCATGCAGTGGGTTTCGATGGTCGCGCCGCCCATCCGTGCCGCCTTGGCATAGGCATGCGTCGTGCCGGACGGGTCCAGATGCCCGTCAAGCGGGTCGTAAAGCCCGCCGAGGATGCCGTCGAGATTGGTGATCGGGGCGATCTTGGCAATTTCTTCCGGGCCGACGATCTCGGTTTCAAGACCCATGAACCGGTGCTTGGCGCGTTCCGCCAGCATCATGTCGAACCGGTCACGATTGTCCGCCAGCGTCACGCCGCCCACATGGTGCAGCCCGCAAGACAGGCCGGTGATCTCCTCGAGCTCCTTGTAGAGCCGGATCGTATAGCCCTGCAGCGCGGCCATGTTGGTGTCACCATTGAGCGTGTGAAACCCGCCCGCCGCGTGCCAGGTGCTGCCGCTGGTCAGTTCGGAGCGTTCCAGCAGCATGACATCGGACCAGCCCAGCTTTGTCAGATGATAGAGCACCGAGACGCCGACGACTCCGCCGCCGATGACGGCCACTTTCGTGGTGGTTTGCATGCGAAGCCTCCTGTCAGCTTTGCCTGCAAGGTGGGGCGGGGGCGACGGTGTCGCCTGTCAGAAAACGACAGGCCATGTCGCTAGGCGGGTGCGTCGCACCAGCTTTTCATCTCTGCTGCCTTCGCCTGCAACCACAGCACATCGAACCCCGCAACCATCCGGTAGCCACGGGCGAACAACGCCTCGGCCTGCCGCGCGGCCAGCGCCACGTTGCCCAGCGGCAGGCCCGCCGCGGCCGCCGCTGTTTCGACCCGCGCGATAGCTGCGGTGAAGTCCGGGTGCTCGAACTGACCCGGAATGCCCAGATCGGTGGACAGGTCGAACTGCGCCGGGATCAGGATGTCGATGCCGGGGACGGCGCAGATCTCATCGATGTTCTCGATCGACTCGCGGGTTTCCACAAGCAGGCAGCAGATCATGCGTGGCTCCATCTCGGCCCGATAGCCCATCAGCCCGGTCTGCCAGCGCGACTGAGCCAGGAACGGGCCGAAGCCGCGCACTCCGTCGGGTGGATAGCGCAAGCTGGCGACGGCTTTTACAGCCTCTTGCGCCGTTCGGATCATCGGGAACACGATACCCTCTGCGCCCAGATCCAAAGCCCGCTTGACCTGAGCCGGGTCGTTTTCCGCCACCCGAACCAGCGGCGCGCAATCGGTGCCCGCTGTCGCCGCGATCATCGCATGCGCGCTGCCGTGATCGACCGCACCATGTTCCAGGTCGATGATCACCGCATCCATCCCCGCCGCCGCAACGGCCTGTGTCACCGTGGCCGACGGGATGGTGCAGAGCACGCAGGACAGACGCCGATCAGGCTCTTGCAGCTTGGCTTTCAGAGGGGGCATGGCATGGCCTTTCCGGTAGGGTTTCATGCAACCCTATCGCCGTCGCGCGACATGCCGAAGTCCGAATTTCCGTTCGCGACTTGTATCACCGCGACGCAACATGTCGGGAAAGGGCAACTCTGCCGCCGGGGCCCGCGCCAATGTGCCGGACAACGCAATGCACAAGCAGGACCAGTTACATGCGGACCCAGGCCCAGGCCGTCGTGATCGGCGGCGGCGTCATTGGATGCTCGATCCTCTACCACCTGACGAAACTGGGTTGGACCGATGTCGTCCTGCTGGAGCGCGACGAGTTGACCAGCGGCTCCACCTGGCATGCGGCGGCCAACATTCACGGCCTGCATGACAGCACCAATATCAGCCGCATCCAGCACTACACGATGAACCTGTACAACAGACTTGAGGCAGAGACCGGCCAATCCTGCGGCGTGTTCCAGCCCGGCAGCCTCTATCTGGCGCAGACCGAAGCGCGCGAACATCAGCTGCGCCTGCAGGCGGCCAAGGCGAAGCTCTATGGCATGAACTTTCACGAAGTGACCCGCGATGAGGCAGAACGGCTGCACCCGCTGGTCGATTTCGACGGCATACGCTGCATCATGTGGGAACCCGATGGCGGCAATGTCGACCCCAGCGGCGTCACCAATGCCTATGCAGCGGGCGCACGCCAGAACGGGGCCGAGATCATACGTTTCTGCCCCGTCACCGCGACCGAAGCGCAGCCCGACGGCACGTGGATCGTGCGCACCCCCAAGGGTGATATCCGCACCGATTGGGTGGTCAACGCCGCCGGTCTGTGGGGCCGCGAGGTCGCCGCGATGGCCGGTTTGACACTGCCGCTGCAACCCACGGAACACCAGTATTTCGTCACCGAAACCATTGCCGAGATCGCGACACTTGATCGTCGCCTGCCGTCCGTCGCGGACCGGGACGGCGAATACTACCTGCGCCAGGAAGGCAAGGGCCTGTTGGTCGGGGCGTATGAGCGTAACATGCGCTTCTGGGCCGAGGACGGCACGCCGCAGGGCTTTGGCCACGAACTTTTCGCCGACGATCTGGAACGCATCGAGGACAACATGATGCGCGCCATCGCGCGTGTCCCCGTGGTCGGCACGGCCGGGATCAAGCGGGTCATCAACGGCCCGATGATCTGGTCACCGGATTCCAACGTCCTGTTCGGCCCGGTGCCGGAACTCAGCAACTACTTCTGCTGCAACGGCATCATTCCCGGTTTCTCGCAATCCGGCGGCATGGGCCTTCTGGCCGCCGACTGGATCGTCACCGGGGAGACCCGCTACGACATGTTCGCCTGGGATATCGCACGCTTCGGCGACTGGGCCGACAAGGCCTTCACCAAGGCGCGGGTCGGCGACCAATATGCGCACCGCTTCGCGATTCACTTCCCCAACGAGGAACGCGCCGCAGGCCGCCCCGTGCGCACCCGTCCCGTGCATGACATGCAGAAACGGATGGGCGCGGTCATGGGGTTGAACTATGGTTGGGAACACCCGCTCTGGTTCGCGGATACACCCGATGCTCAAGACACAAACGGCTTCACCCGGCAGAACTGGTGGGCACCGGTCGGTGCCGAATGCCGGATGCTGCGCGATCGTGCCGGGATCATCGATATCAGCAATTTCGCCAAATACACCTGCAAGGGGCCAGGAGCCGAAGACTGGCTCAACGCGGTCTTCGCCAACCGTATTCCAACGCAGGTGGGACGCTCCTGCCTGACGCCGCTCATCGGCGTGCGCGGCGGCATCGCCGGCGATTTCACTGTCACGCGGCTGGCGGCGGACGAATTCTGGATCATCGGCTCGGGCATGGCCGAACGCTATCACCAGCGGTTCTTCAAGCAGGTGCCGCTGCCGGCCGACACCATTTTCGAAAGCCGAACAGAGGCAATCTGCGGTTTCAACATCGCAGGTCCCGAAAGCCGCGCGCTGCTGTCACGTCTCACCAACGCGTCGCTTGCGACCCAAGACTTCCCCTTCATGCGCAGCCGGCGCATCGAGGTCGCCGGCGTCGATTGCCTCGCCCTGCGGGTGTCCTTCACCGGCGATCTGGGGTGGGAACTGCACTGCGCGACCGCGGAGCAGGCGCAACTCTATACTGCGCTCATCGACGCGGGCCAGGACATGGGCATCGGCCCGGTGGGCAGCCGTGCCCTCATGAGCCTGCGCATCGAAAAGGGCTATGGGTCGTGGTCGCGCGAGTACTCGCCGGAATACTACCCGCAAGAGGTCGGGCTCGACCGGCTCTGCAAGATGGACAAGCCGTTCCTCAACCACGCCGCCGCCGCCGAGACCTTGGCAAGACCCGCGCGCGAACGGCTCGTGCTGCTGGTGCTGGACGGCGACGCGACGGATGCGTCAAACGCCGATGCCACCGGCGGTGAGCCGATCTTCAAGGACGGCCACGGCATCGGGCGCGTGACCTCCGGCGCCTATGGCTACAGCGTCGGACAAAGCCTCGCGCTGGGCTTCGTCAAGGCCGCCGTGCCCGGCGACCGGGTCGAGGTCATGGTGCTCGGTCGTCCGCATGGCGCGGTGATCCTGGAACAGCCCCCGTTTGACCCCGATGGCAGCCGTCTCAGGGCCTGACGCCCCTCTTCATTTTCGCGGAAATACTCCGGGGGTGTGGGGGCTGGCCCCCACGCGGTCTGTCTCCCCGTACCCGCGCCAAAACGAAAAACGGCCGCACTCCCAAGGGCGCGGCCGTTCAAGAGTATGGTGAGCCGGTTCAGCTCCGGCGCTTGCGCGACCTCATGACGCCGAAGCCGCCCAGAGCGGTCAGCATGAGGATCGCACCGGCCGGCAGCGGCACCGGGTTCGGCGCAGGGTTGTTCTCGACGGTGTTGATGTTGTCGATCCCCCAGCCGATGTTTCTATTACCACCAGGCGTGACACCAACAATGCTGATCTCGTCAAACAACCCGGTGAAGGATACGGTCACGACGCCAGCTTCGTTAAGCGGGCCGGTCAGATCGCGTGATGTGATGAACTGGCTCGCGACCACGCTGCCGCCTTGAAGGGCTTGGAAGGTGAACTGCTCTTCCTGGCTGTCGCCGTCAATACTGTCGTTTCCACCATCGATATCGACGATCTCGAACGAGATAGCGCTCAGCGCCGACGCGAAACTGATGTTCATGTTTGTGTTGCCGCGAAAATCCCCGGTCAGGAAGACGTTGCCAAAGCTGGCAGGGCCGCTGGCAGTCGACCCGGGTGTATCGTTCGGCACGAAGCCAGCAGTGTTCGGGGTGGAGCCGATGCCGACCAACTTCATGGTTTCAGTCGAACTAAACGTCGCCGACCCATTCGTGTAAATGTTCCCGACCGGAATCAGAGTTGGATCCGGGTTTAGCGGAAACTCGTTTTCAAAATCGATGAGAGCGGCGCTAGCACCACTTGCGGCGAGCGCGAAGGCGCCGCCGATAATGAACGTTCTGATCATTTTTTGTCCTACCTATTCGATGTACGTTCGTTAACACACTGTGCTTCCCAAGCGGTTGATACGCCAGATCTGCGTTCTGGTCAACGATATCTTAACGCGACGCCCTTTTGGTTAACCTTCAGTCCAAGTTAGTCAAACTCCCAAAAATACGGCCGAACGCATCACAAGAACCGGTCACAGGGGCCTGATCTTGAGCCCGGTGATCCGGTTCCCTTCGCGCGCCATCACCTCGAACCGGAAGCCGTGGAACGAGAACACCTGGCCGATGACCGGGATCATCTGCGCCTCGTGGATCACCAGGCCTGCGATGGTGTTGGCCTCGTCGTCGGGCAGGTTCCAGTCCGTGGCGCGGTTCAGGTCGCGGATCGTCATTGCGCCGTCCACCACGTATTGCCCGTCCTCGCCGCGCTTGATCGGATGTTCGGCGTCCGGATCGAACTCGTCGGTGATCTCTCCGACGATCTCCTCGAGAATGTCCTCGAGCGTGATGAGCCCCTGCAGGCTGCCGTATTCGTCGACGACCAGCGCGAAATGCGTCCGCATCCGCAGGAACTGCCGCATCTGGTCGTCCAGCGTCGTGGTCTCGGGCACGAAATACGGGGGCATCGCCACGTCGGTGATCTTGAACCGGCCGAGCGCCTTGGCATCGCCGCTGGACACCAGCTTGTACATCGCGCGCAGCAGGTCCTTGGCATGGACCACGCCGATGATGTTCTCCGGCTCCTCGCGGAACACCGGCAACCGGGTGTGCGGACTGTCCAGGCATTGCTGCAGGATTTCGCTGGGGGCGGCGTCGGCATCGATCATTTCGATGCCCGAGCGGTGCAGCATGATCTCCTCGACCGCGCGGTCGCCCAAGTCGAGCGCGCCGAGAATCCGGTCGCGATCCTCTTTCTCGACCACGCCTTCGGAGTGGCCCAGTTGCAAGGCGCCGACGATCTCTTCGCGCACCGCCAGGATATGGCTGTCCGGATCGACCTTGACGCCGAAGACCCGCAACACGCCCCGTACCAGCAGACGCACCGCGCTCACCACGGGGGCGAAAACCATGACCACCACACGGATCACCGGTGCGACGAAGGCAGCGGCCTTCTCGGAGTTGATGATCGCATAGGTCTTCGGCAGCACTTCGGCGAAGATCAGCACGAGGCAGGTCATGACCAGTGTCGCTATCGCGACGCCGCTCTCTCCGAAGGCGCGGGTGAATAGAGCGGTCGCAAGCGAGGTCGCAAGGATGTTGACCAGGTTGTTGCCCAGCAGCACCGACCCGATCAGCCGCTCGTTGTCCTCGGTGATCTGCAGCGCCATCGCAGCCCCGCGCGAGCCCTTGTCGGCCTGGGTGCGCAGTTTCCCGCGCGAGGCCGCGGTCAGCGCGGTTTCCGAGCCCGAGAAGAAACCCGAAAGCACGAGAAGCAGCAGGATCGCCCCGCTGGTGATCCAGAATGCGGCATCCAGCGCCGTCGAAGTCGGTTCCATCAGAAAATCATCTGTTCCATGTGACCAAGCGGTTATGGGGCTGCGTGCGCGGGCATTCAAGAGGGCGCCACGTCGCGGGCGCGGTCATGTTTCCTCGCCGTCACGTTTCGGCGTGCGGGCCAGCGGGTGATGGCCATGCACCAGTTCGCTCAGCCGCTCGTCGAGTACATGGGTGTAGATCTCGGTCGTGGCCACGTCGGCATGGCCCAGCAGGGTCTGGATCGAGCGCAGATCGGCGCCATTGGCCAGCAGGTGCGTCGCAAAGGCATGGCGCAACGTGTGTGGCGTGACCTTGGCGGGCGAAACGCCCCCGGTGACTGCCATCTCCTTGATCAGCAGGTAGAAGCGGTGCCGGGTCAGGTGACCGGACTTGCCGCGCGAGGGGAACAGGAAACGCGAGCCCGGCGCGCCCTTCGCACGGGCTTGGGTCTCGGCTGCATCGCGCGCAATCAGCCAGTCGGCCATTGCTGTACGCGCCGGGGGTGACAACGGCACCATCCGCTCCTTGCCGCCCTTGCCGAGGACCAGCAGCATCCGCGGATCGCCGCGCGCCGCCGTGACCGGCAGCGCCACCAGCTCGCTGACCCGCATCCCGGTGGCATAGAGCAGTTCCATCAGGCAGGTGTTGCGCAGCCGGTCGGCCTCTGTCCGCCCGGTCTCGCGCGCTGCGGTCAGCAACCGGTCGACCTCGGGCACGTCCAGCGTCTTGGGCAGACGTTTCTCGCGCCCCGGCCCCTTGATCCGGATCGCCGGGTCATCCGCGCGCCAGCCCTCCTCGAAGGCAAAGCGATAGATCTGGCGGATCGCGGAAAGCCTGCGCGCGCGGGTAGCGCGCGACAGGCCCTGCGCGTCACAGTCGATCAGGTAACTCTCGATTCCGTCGCGTTCGATGGTGCCGAACGCATCGCTCCGGCGCGCCATCCAGCCGGCGAAATCCTTGAGGTCGCGCCCATAGGCCAACAACGTGTTCGTCGCCGCGCCCAGTTCGGCGGCCTGCGCCTCGAGAAAGGTGGCGATCCACTGCTCCGGGCGATCGGGTGCGGTCATGTCACCGCTCTCCGAGCAGCAGGATCTGCAGTGCTGCGCGGCGTGCCGTGTCGGTCAGGCCGAGCGCACGCAGGTCCGCCAGTGCGGCGCTCAGCATGTCGGGATTGCCGCGCCGCCCGGTGTCGAAAGCGGCCATCGCACGCAGGATGCGCTCGCCTCTGGGCAGGGCCTCGGCATTGGCGGAGGGCGCGGCGGCGAATCCGTCGGCAATTGCCTGCGCGAGAGCGTCAGGCGCCGGCACCGCCGTCGGATCGCCCGTCGCCAGCGCGTCGGCGAAGCGGTGCAGCGCGTCGGCACCAGGTGGCGACGGGGCCTTCGCCAGGTCCGGCGACAGCACGCGCACTCTCCATGCGAGGTCGCGCGCTGCGGGATCGGTCAGATCCACCGTGGCGAGCCGGTCCGCAAACAGGCTGGCGAACGGCACTTCGAGATGCACGTCGCGCATTGCCGCCCAGGCCGGGGGCAGCGTGCGGGTCACCGCTGCCGCGTCGCGCGCTGTGAGCGCGCCGTCGAAGGCCTGCACCGCCTCGACACGGTCCCAGACCCCACCCGAGGCCGACGCCTCGCGCTCGGTATACAGTCCCAGCAGCCGGTTCGGGCTGAGCGCGCCGATTCGCGTCAGCCGTTCGGCGGCCTCGATCTGGGCCTTCCACCCGGCCACGTCACGCAGGTCGGCGGTTGCGAAGGCGCGCGGCAGCGGCGCGGTGGGCAGCCGTTCGCCGATGGTCTCGAACAGGCGGAAATCCAGCGGATCGGGATCGGCGGGGGCGGGCAGGGGCGGCGCGCCCTCGAAGATGTCGGGACTCAGGAACCGGTCGAGCAGGTCGAGCCGCGCTTGCGGCATCAGTTCCAACACATGGGCGGTCTCAAGCAGCAGGGCCGCGGTCTGCCAGTCGCCCCGCCGCGCGTCGCAGAAAATGCGCGCCGCGTAATCCGGCGCGAGATGCGGCAGCCGCGTCAACGCTTCGCAACTGGTGTCCTCTGCACCGGTCAACAGGGTCGCATCGAACCAGCGCGCGAACAGCGCTGCGTCGTCGGTCGGGCCCGCGGTTTCCGCCAGCGCCTGCGCCGGGTCGGTCGCGCCGAGTTCCATCAGCCGATCGATGCGCGCCAGCAGCAACCGCTTCTCGGCGCGGTCGCCCTCGGGCGGCGTCGTTTCGGTCAGGAGCAGCGTGTAGAGCAGTTTCTGCATCGCCGGGCTGTCGCTGACCGGGACCGCGGCAATCAGGCGAATCAGCGTATCGACCTCGGAGCCCTTCCACAGGTCCGCCGGCAGACCGGTCACGGTGGCAGGCACCAGGCCTACGGGTTGCGTGGCTTGGTCCAGTGGCGTGACGTCGATTTCGGGGGCGCGCGCACCCGGGCTGACCGGCGGTTCCAGCAGCACCGGACCGCCGGAGCCGGGCGGGTTCTGGCCCAACCACTCGATCACCGAGAGCGGCTCGGTCGCGCCCACGGCGATCGGCAGACTGCAGAGGATCAGGGCGAACCTAGTTCGCATCCAGCGTGACCGGTTCGCGGATCTCGGTCTGGGGTGGCGAGAAATCCGATCCGAACCACGGCCCGAGATAGGCATAGGCAACCACGGCGATGAACGCCAGGATCGCCAGATAAATCAGGAATTTCAGCAATCTGCCCATTATGTCCCCATGACCTGCCCAAGTGTTTTGCGTAAGTTATATATGGCCTTTTACGCAAGATCACGTCATTCAGGGGCAAATGAGCGAAATTGAGCAAGGCATCACCACGTCGCGGCAGGCGGAGCCGCAGCCGCGCCCTGTGGGACGGCTGAAAAAGACCGTGGTGATGGTCGGCATGATGGGCGCGGGAAAGACCGCGGTGGGGCGTGCGTTGGCGCAACGGTTGCTGGTGCCGTTCCTCGACAGCGACGCCGAGATCGAAAGCGCCGCCAACATGACGGTGCCCGAGATATTCGAACGCGACGGCGAGCCGTTCTTTCGCCGCAAGGAGAGCCAGGTCATCGGGCGCCTGTTGCAGGACAGACGCGGTGTGCTGTCGACCGGGGGCGGTGCGTTCCTGTCCGAGGCGAACCGGCGGATGATCTCAGAGCGCGGCGTTTCGGTGTGGCTCGATGCGCCCTTGCCGGTGCTGTGGAACCGGGTGCGTCACAAGAGCACGCGCCCGCTTCTTCGCACCGCCGATCCGCGCGCGACGCTGGCCGAACTCTATGCCGCGCGGGTGCCGATCTATGCCGAGGCCGATCTGAGGGTTCCGTCGGATTCGCGCTGTGCGATCGAGGAGATGGTGGACCGGGTGATCGCGGCGCTGGCCACCCGTCCGGATGTTCTGGAACTGGAATGACGATGCAGCAGACAGTGCATGTGCCGCTGGGCGCGCGCGCCTACGATGTGGTGATCGGCCCGGATCTGCTGGCCGAAGCGGGGGCGCGGATCGCGCCCTTCCTGCACCGGCCGCGAGTCACGGTGGTGTCGGACGCGACGGTCGCGGCGTTGCACATGGACACCTTGCGCGACGGGCTGGCCGCCGCCGGGGTCGCGATGGAGGCTCTCGTGCTGCCGCCGGGCGAGGGCACCAAGAGCTGGCCCCACTTCACCCGCACCGTGGAATGGTTGCTCGACCAGAAGGTCGAGCGGCGTGACGTGGTGATCGCGTTTGGCGGCGGTGTGATCGGCGATCTTGTCGGCTTTGCGGCGGCGGTCCTGCGGCGAGGCGTGCGTTTCGTTCAGATCCCGACCTCGCTGCTGGCGCAGGTCGACAGCTCGGTCGGCGGCAAGACCGGGATCAACGCGCCCCAGGGCAAAAACCTGATCGGCGCGTTCCACCAGCCGACCCACGTGCTGGCCGACACGGCGCTTCTGGGCACGCTGACGCCACGCGATTTCCTCGCCGGCTATGGCGAGGTGGTGAAATACGGCCTGCTGGGTGATGCGGAGTTCTTCGCATGGCTCGAGTCGCAGGGCCCGGCGCTGGCGGCGGGCGACATGGCGGCACGGGTCGCCGCTGTGACCCGGTCGGTGCAGATGAAGGCCGACATCGTTGCGCGGGACGAGACCGAACAGGGCGACCGGGCGCTGCTGAACCTGGGCCACACCTTCTGCCATGCGCTCGAGGCGGCGACCGGCTATGGTGACAGGCTGCTGCATGGCGAAGGGGTCGCGATCGGTTGCGCGCTGGCATTCGAGACCTCGTCCCGGCTCGGGCTCTGCAGCCAGGAGAGCCCCAGCCGCGTGCGCGCGCATCTGCGCGCCATGGGCATGAAGACCGATCTGTCCGACATCGAGGGCGATCTGCCGGATGCAGATGGCCTGCTGGCCTTGATGGGGCAGGACAAGAAGGTCGTCGACGGGCAGTTGCGCTTCATCCTCGCGCGCGACATCGGCGCTGCGTTCGTGGCCAGTGACGTTCCGATGGATGTGGTGCGCGGCGTGCTGACGGATGCCTTGGCGGGTTAACGGTCGTTTACCCTCGGCACGTCGACATCGGGTCAAGCGGCTGTTGCCGACCCCGCGAATTCAACGGGTTGCAGGGATTTGTTTCGCGCGCGAAACATTCCGCTCCAACGAGTTGTTTTCAAAAGGTTAATACCGCGGCGCAGCGCCGAAGCGCGCGGCGCGGTATTCCGGCGTTCAGAACGGGATCTCGTCGTCCAGGTCGCGGGATGAGGGGGCGCTGCGCCCGCCGCCACCGGAGCCGCCGCCACCATAGCGGTCGTCCTGCGGGCCGCTGTCATAGCCACCGCCATAACCGCCGCCCTGGTCGCCGCCAAAGCCACCGCCGCTGCCGCCGCCGTCACCGCGCCCGTCCAGCATGGTCAGTTCCGAGCGGTAGGGCCGCAGAACGACCTCGGTGCTGTAGCGGTCCTGGCCCGACTGATCCTGCCATTTGCGAGTTTCCAACTGGCCCTCGATGTAAACCTTCGAGCCTTTCTTCAGGTATTGCTCGGCCACCCGCGCGAGCGGTTCCGAGAAGATCGCCACGGAGTGCCACTCGGTGCGTTCCTTGCGCTCGCCGGTGTTGCGGTCCTTCCAGGTCTCGCTGGTGGCGATGCGCAGGTTGCAGACCTTGCCGCCGTTCTGGAAGGTGCGCACCTCGGGGTCGCGCCCCAGGTTGCCGATGAGAATGACTTTGTTGACTGACCCGGCCATGGCGGTCTCGCGCTCCTCGTGTGGTTCCTGTCCTGTCCGAATCCGTCCGACCCGGTTCGGCTGAGACTATACGTCCCGCGCGCGGGTTGAAACATGGTTAAGGCCGCCGGAGTCGCGGAAGTCTGGCCATTTGAGGGAATCCGGGTATATTGTCGCGCGAGGCACTGAGGACAGGGCAGACATCTGATGCGCAGACTGGCGTTTGGGATCGCGATTGCGAGCGTGGGATTGGCGATGCCGGTTTCGGCGGACATGTTCTCGACCAAGAGCCAGCGAAACCTGTTCAAGTCGCAGACCAAGGTGCTCGACGGGCGCTTGTCCAAGCAATACGCGGGCTCGACCCGGCTCAAGCCGCCGACCATCCACGCGCCCTCGGGCGGGATGATCCGGGGCTATTTCGGCAAATACAAGGGCGAATACCTTGAAATGGCGCGCGAGGCCGCGCGACGGCACAACGTGCCCGAGGACCTGTTCGCGCGGCTGGTGCAGCAGGAAAGCGGCTGGAACCCGAACGCGCGGTCGCACAAGGGGGCGATCGGGCTGGCGCAGCTGATGCCCGGCACCGCGCGGGCGCTCGGGGTCAACCCGTCCGATCCGTTCGAGAATCTCGAGGGAGGCGCGCGCTATCTGGCGCGCCAGTTCCGCGAGTTCGGTTCCTGGCGGTTGGCGCTGGCGGCGTATAACGCGGGTCCCGAAGCGGTGAAGAAGCACGGTGGCGTGCCGCCCTACCGCGAAACCCGCAACTATGTCCGGGTCATCTGGGGCAGCTGATCCGAGGGTTTCAAGAAACCGCCCGATTTCCGCCCCGATTGGTGGACAGTCTCGGAGCTGGACGCCTTGATCCGGAGCCGAGAGATGACCGCGACCACATTCCAGGACCGCATTGCCCGTATAGAACAACGCCGCCCGGCGCAGCCCCAGTTCACGCCGAAACGCTTCGCACCGCCGCCCGAGCGCGCCGCGCGCCTGCAGCGCCGCCGCCGTCCGGGGGCCCGGCGCAACCTCGTGTCGCTGGCGACCGGGGCGCTGTCGGGCATTCTGGCCGGGGTGCTGGTACAGGGCGCCGTCTTGACCGGCGCGCCGTGGGGGCCGGGAACGCCGTATAACGAACTGGTCGGGCTCGTCGGCGTCGCGGGGCTGTTGGCGGCGCTGCCGATGCTGTTGCTGTCGGTGTACCTGCGCGCACGCCGCCCCGGCCTGTTCTTCTTTTCCGCAGCCTATGCGCTGATGGCGATCTCGGTCGCGCTGGCCTGATCGCGGGTGTCGACGCCCGCGACATAGACGCTGTCGATGGCGCGGTCGTCGCCCATCATCTGCAGCACGAAGAGCTCTTCGGACAGGGTCTGCGCCCGCTCCATCCTGAGCGCCATCGCCTCGGTCGCGCGTGCGTTCAGCACCACGATATCGGCCTCGCTGCCGGGCGCGAGGGTGCCGATTCGGTCCTGCAGTCCCAGCGCGACGGCATTGCCCCGCGTGATCCAGTGGAAGGCGCGCAGGGGATGCAGCTTCTGGCCCTGCAGCTGCAGGATCTTGTAGCCCTCGGCCAGGGTCTGCAACATCGAGTAGCTGGTGCCACCGCCGACATCGGTGGCGATCGCGTTGGTGAGCCCGCGCGCACGCAGTCCTGCGTCGTCGAACAGTCCGCTGCCCAGGAACAGGTTCGACGTCGGGCAGAAGACCGGCCGCGCATCGGTTTCGGCGAGCCGGTCGATCTCGCGCGGGGACAGGTGGATCGAATGGCCAAGCAGCGCCTTGTCGTGCAGCAGGCCGTAGGTCTCATAAACGTCGAGGTAATCGCGCGCATCTGGATAGAGCTCGGCCGTCAGCGCGATTTCGGCGTCGTTTTCCGACAGGTGCGTCTGCACGTAGCAGTCGGGATTTTCCGCGACCAGCGCCTGCGCCATCTCCATCTGTGCGGGCGTCGATGTGATGGCAAAGCGCGGCGTGATCGCATAGTGCGCGCGGCTTTTGCCATGCCAGCGGGCGATCAGCGCCTTGGTGTCGTCATAGCTGCTCTGCGGTGTGTCGCGCAGCGCCTCGGGTGCGTTCCGGTCCATCATCACCTTGCCGCCGATCATCCGCATGTTGCGCCGCGCGGCCTCGGCGAAATAGGCCTCGGCCGAGGCCGCATGAACCGAGCAATAGGCCACGGCGGTCGTGGTGCCATGGGCGGTCAGCTGGTCGAGGAACCGCGTGGCCATCGCTTCGGCCAGGGCCGGGTCGGCATAGCGGCTCTCCTCGGGGAAAGTGTAGGTGTTGAGCCAGTCCAGCAGCTGCGCACCCCAGGACGCGATGACCTGGGTCTGGGGGAAATGGATATGGGTGTCGATGAATCCCGCCATCAGCAGATGCGGGCGATGGTCGACCACCTTCGCGTCGGGCGCGTCGGCGCGCAGGGTGTCGAACTCCCCGGCGGCCGTGATGAGGCCGTTTTCGATCAGCAGCGCGCCGTCCTCGCGGTAGTCATAGGCGGCACTGTCCTCGGGGCCTGTCGGCTCGGCCGAGAAGCTGAGTGTGCGGCCGCGCAGAAGGGTTTTTGGCGAAATCATGTCTCTGTCCGGTCCGTTGGTCGGGGGGCCGGGGCGCAAGTCGCGCGCCCCGGCTCGGTGGTGGGTGTCATTCGCCGGGGGCGATGCGGGGATCGTCGCTGGGCAGGTTTTCGTTCACCAATGTGCCCTCCTCGTGGAACATCGGATAGATGTAAAGGAAGGCCGCGGCGATCAGGTAGCCCATGCTGACGCCGCTGAAGGCGGGCCACTGCAGGCTGGCGGAATGGATGATCCCGACCAGCGACATTGCGAAGGCAGCCAGCGCAAAACCGCCCGCGTTGCGGAAATTGCCGTCGATCACGCTGGCCACGATCGCGCCCCAGATCAGCCCGGTGAGGATCGCGCCCTGGCTCAGCGCCAGGTGGCCCTCGTAATGCGCGCCCTGCTGGAGCAGTGCGGCGGTCAACTCGGGATCTCCCAACTGTGCCATGCCCTCGGCCCCGACCGCAGCCAGGGCACCTATGAGAGAGCCCCATTTGATGATCAGGAAGGCCGACACGTGCGGCATCATCGCGATGGTCACGGCGGCCATGTGGTCGGTCTTGACCGAATGGGCGGTGTTGGTGATCAGGCTGAGGGCCACAAAGACCAGTACCGGGGCCGCGGCCGCGACCGGGATCAGGTTGTTCAGGAAGGCGAGGAAGCCGAAGAACGCGGCGAACGGGATCACGAGGCCAACGCCGATGATGTATCCGGCATGCGCGCCCATGCGCTTGTAGGCCGGATGGCCGATATAGGCGGTGGTCGGAAACGGCGAGCCGAAAACCGCGCCGATCATGGTGCCAAGCCCGTCGGTGATCTGGCAGGTGGCGACCGGATAATGGTCGCCCGCGGCCTCGGCGCTTTCGACGTTGTTCATGGTTTCGATGAAATTGTAGATCTGCACCGGCACCAGCACGAGGAACAACTCGGGATTGGCGAACAGGTGCTGAATGCCCGCGATCAGGTCGCCGACATAGGGCAAGGGCGGATAGAAGCCGACTCCCTCAAAGCTGATCTTGGCCTCGCCGATGGCGAATGCGACGACGGTGCCGACGATCAGCGCCAGCAGGCCGGCGGGAATGTTGAAGGGTAGTCGGAAGCGCCCGACCAGCCCCCAGAGGATGATGATCATAGAGGCAAAACCAACAAACGGATTCTCGAACACAGTGGCCAGCGGCACGGTGCCGATGAAGACCAGCGCGATACCGCACAGCGTGCCGAGCATGCCTGCGCGCGGCGTCACCCGTTTGAGCCAGGGTCCGACGATGGCGCCCAGCCCAGCGACGATGCCGCCCATGAAGCCCGCGCCGATGCCGACCTGCCAGGCCAGCATGGCGTCGTTTGTCGACCAGTAGATCGGGCCGATCACGCCGAAGAGATAGACGAACATCACCGGGGTCGAGATGCCGTAGGGCAAGGCCGTCACGTCGCGTCCGTGCTGCGCGGCAGCGCGCTTGGCCAGCCAGGTATAGACCGCGACGCCCGCCATGATGGCGACGGCGGCGCCGGGCAGGATGCGGCCAAAGACGATTTCGGCCGGCATGTTGAAGACGAACTGGCACACCCCGGCCAGCACGATCAGGTTGATCAGGTTGTCGGTGAAAAGCGCCCAGAACGCGCTGAAATCGCTGCGCGCAAAAAGCTTGTAGTTGTATGTCCCTCCGTCCATGACGGACTCCTCCTCCATTGGGGCGTGCGCCGCTGGCCGCCGGGATGGCGGATCGGGGCGCATCGCCCGGTCGTTCGCCCGTTCAGGGCGTTTGCTGTGTCCCTCGCGGGATGGTTGCGGCAGGTTCAGAGGTCAGGTCGGCCATCACCTCGGCGACCACGAAGGCCGCGATGACGCCGGGCCGCTTGTCGCGGCTACCGCTTGCCCCGATGGGACAATTCAGTTGATCAATGGTCTGGCCGCCCGCGTGATCGTGCGCCCAGTTCCGGAATTTCGCCCGCTTGGTGGCGGAGCCGATCATGCCGACATAGGCGGCGTCGCCGCGCGCCAGCGCGGCAGAGGTCAGCAGGAAGTCGAGCGCGTGGTCATGGGTCAGCACGATGAAGGCGCTGCCCGGCGGGGCGGCGGCGATGTCCATTTCCGGAACGGCGCTGAGCCGGGTTTCGACATCCGCGGTGACCAGGGACAGTTCCTCAAGGCGGGTGTCGATCAGAACACACTTGACCGGCAGGTGCTGGAACAGGTCGGCCAGCGCGCGCCCGACATGACCCGCGCCCAGAACGTAGACATGGGGCAGGGCGTCGGTTTCGGTCTTTGCGCGCGCCCGCGCCGCCGCTTGGTCGGCCTCGTCCATCAGGGTCAGGGCGATCTCGACCCGTCCGCCGCAGCATTGCCCGATCTCGGGGCCCAGCGGGACGTCCATCGTGGCGCCCGCGCGCCCATCGCGCAGCATCGCCCGGGCCTGATCGATCGCCATGTATTCGAGCTGTCCACCCCCGATGGTGCCCCAGAGCGCATCGGGCGACACGAACATCTCGGTTCCGGCCTCGCGCGGGGAAGACCCGCGCACGCGCGTCAGCGCTACACGGATCACCGCGCCGTGCCGGGACAGGAAGGCGGACAGCGTGTGCATCGCTCAGGCCTTCTTCAACCGCTCGACCGCCATCAGCACCCGTTCAGGCGTGGCGGGCGCGTCAAGGCGCGGGCAGATGCGGTAGTCGGCGACCGAGGCGACGGCCATCGACAGCGCCTCGAACACGGAAATGCCCAGCATGAAGGGCGGTTCGCCCACCGCTTTTGAGCGCTTGATCGTGAGTTCGCGGTTCTCGGACCAGTCGGCGAGGTTGACGTTGAAGATGCGCGGGCGGTCGCTCGCCAACGGGATCTTGTAGGTGCTGGGCGCATGGGTGCGCAACTGGCCCTTGTCGTCCCACCACAGTTCTTCGGTGGTCAGCCAGCCCATGCCCTGGATGAACGCGCCCTCGACCTGGCCCTTGTCGAGCGCCGGGTTCAGCGACCGGCCCACGTCATGCAGGATGTCGGTGCGGTCGACTCTGTATTCGCCGGTCAGCGTGTCGATGGTGACTTCGGAACAGGCCGCGCCATAGGCGTAGTAGTAGAAGGGGCGGCCCTTGCCGGCGCCGCGGTCCCAGTGGATCTTGGGCGTCTTGTAGAACCCCGCCGCCGAAAGCTGCACCCGCGCCATGTAGGCAGCCTTGATGAATTGGGCGAAGGTCAGGGTTTCGGCACCGATATGGACGTGATTGGCCTTGAACGCCACGGCTTCGGGCGCGACGCTCCATTTCTCGGCGGCGAAGGCGACCAGTCGCGCCTTGATCTGTTCGACCGCATCGAGCGCGGCCATGCCGTTCAGGTCAGACCCTGACGAGGCCGCCGTGGCCGAGGTGTTGGGCACTTTCTCGGTCGTGGTCCTGGTGATCTTGATCCGCTCGAAATCGACCTGGAAGGCCTCGGCGACGACCTGGGCCACCTTGGTGTTCAATCCCTGGCCCATCTCTGTTCCGCCGTGGTTCAGATGGATCGAGCCGTCATTGTAGACATGCACCAGCGCGCCGGCCTGATTGTACCACGTGGCCGTGAAGGAGATGCCGAACTTGACCGGTGTCAGCGCGATGCCTTTCTTCAGAATGCGCGACCCGAGGTTGTGATCAACGATCGCGGCGCGGCGCGTGCGGTAGTCTGCGGATTGCTCCAACTCGGTCACCAGACGGTCCAGGATATTGTCCTCGACCTCTTGGTGATAGGGGGTCAGATCCCGGCCCGCACCGCCGTAGAAGTTGGCCTTGCGCACATCCAGCGGGTCTTGCCCGGTGGCATAGGCGATCTCCTCGATCATGCGTTCGGCGACGATCACACCCTGCGGGCCGCCAAAGCCGCGAAAGGCTGTGTTGGACACGGTGTTGGTCTTCATCGGTCGGGACACGAGTCGCACGTTGGGATAGAAATAGGCGTTGTCGGCGTGAAACAGCGCGCGGTCGGTGACCGGGCCGGACAGGTCGGCGGAGAACCCGCAGCGCGCGGCGAAGGAGCCCTCGACCGCCTCGATCCGGCCTGCGTCGTCAAAGGCCACGTCGTAGTCGACGACGAAATCGTGCCGCTTGCCGGTGGCGGTCATGTCCTGGTCACGGTCGGGGCGAATCTTGACCGCACGGTTCCATTTCTTCGCGGCAATGGCGGCGACGGCGCAGAAGAGGTTCATCTGGCTTTCCTTGCCACCGAACCCGCCGCCCATGCGCCGCACGTTCACCACGACCGCGTTGGACGGCACACCCAGCACATGGGCGACCATGTGCTGTGCTTCGCTGGGGTGTTGGGTCGAGCAATGCACCACGATCTCGTCATCCTCGCCGGGGATGGCAAAGGCGATATGGCCTTCAAGATACATGTGATCCTGTCCGCCGATGGTCATGCAGCCCTGGATGCGGTTCGTGGCGTCCTCGAAAGCGGGGCCCACATCGCCGCGTTCCAGTTTCAGCGGCGCGGTGACGTGCGGATAGTCTGCCTCCATCGCCGCAACCGGGTCGAGCGCGTGGGGCAGGGGCGTGCAATCGGCCTCTGCCAGTTCGGCGGCGCGGCGGGCGGCATCGCGGGTTTCGGCGATGACGGCAAAAAGCGGCTGGCCGTGGAACTGGATCGTCTCGGTCGGAAACACCGGTTCGTCGTTCAGGCCCGTCGGGCTGATGTCGTTGACACCGGGAATGTCGTCTGCCGTCAGCACGCCGATCACACCGGGGGCGGCGCGCACCGCGGTCAGATCGATGCCATGAAGCGTCGCGTGGGCCACGTTCGACACGCCGAGATAGGCGTGTAGCGTGCCTTCGGGCTGGGGGATGTCGTCGGTATAGTCGGCGGCCCCGGTCACGTGCTTGGCGGCGCTGTCATGGATGCGGTCCGTGTGAACGCTGCCCCGTATGGATACATTGTCTTTCATCGCTTGCGCTCCTTCACGCTGTCGCCAGGGATACCGGGCGGGAGGTGGCGTCGTCCTGCTCGAGGAAGAACCGGCGCAACAGGTTCTGCGCGCTCAGCATCCGGTACTCCGCCGAGGCGCGCCAATCGGTGAGCGGTGTGAACTCGCCCGCAAGGGCCGATGCGGCGGCCTCGAAGGCACCTTCGCTCCAGGGTTGGCCGGTCAGGGCCGCCTCTGCCGCGGTGGCGCGTTTGGGTGTCGCCGCCATGCCGCCGAGCGCGATGCGGGCGCCGGTGATGGTCCCGTCGCTGACGGTGACGCTGATCCCGGCTGCGACCGAGGAGATATCCTCGTCGCGGCGCTTGGAGATCTTGTAGGCGGCGTCGCGCTGCCCGGCGGCCGGGCGCGGCACGCGGATCGTCTCGACGAATTCGCCGGCGGCCCGGTCCTGCTTGCCATAGTCGATGAAGAAGTCTTCGAGCGCTATGCTGCGCCGCGCGTCGCCGCGGCGCAGGGTGATCTCGGCCCCCAGCGCAATCAGCACGGGCGGCGTGTCGCCGATGGGCGAGCCGTTGGCGATGTTGCCCCCGACCGTACCCATGTTGCGCACCTGCCAGCCGGCGATGCGGTCCCAATAGGGCGCAAGATGCGGGAAGATGTCGGCCAGCGCGTCCTGGCAGTCGCTGTAGCTGGCCGCGGCGCCGAGGATCAACCCGTCGTCGTGGCACTCGATCCGGCGCAGGCCGGTCAGGTGTCCGATGAAGACCGCGGGCCCGATCGGGCGCAGGAACTTGGTGACCCAGAGGCCCACGTCGGTGGCCCCGGCGACGATCGTCGCTTCGGGATGTTCGAGCAGAACCTCGGCCAGATCGTCCACGTCGGTCGGCAGGATCGCGCGGTCCTCGGCAGGGCCGCTCACGACGCGCCTGCCGTCACGGAGGGCGGCGAGCCGCGCGGCGATCTCGGCGCGTTCGCGGGTGATGTGATCGGCGGCCGGGCTGTCATGTCGGCTGGCGGCGGTGGCGGCGCGGACGATCGGCGCATAACCCGTGCAGCGGCAGAGATTGCCCTGCAGCGCGGTTTCGACCTGCATCTCGGTCGGATCGGGCTGTTGCATCCACAGCGCGTAGAGCGACATCACGATGCCGGGGGTGCAGAAACCGCACTGGCTGCCATGGTGATCGACCATTGCCTGCTGAACCGGGTGCAACCGCCCGTCCGGACCCGCCAGATGTTCGATGGTGACCACATGGCAGCTGTCGACCGTGGCCAGAAAGCGGATGCAGGCATTCACCGGCTCATAGACCAGCCCGCTGTCGGCGAGCCGGCCGACCAGGACGGTGCAGGCGCCGCAATCGCCTTCGGCGCAGCCTTCCTTGGTGCCGGTCAGGCGGCGCTCCAGCCGCAGGAAATCAAGCAGCGTCTGCTGGGCGCCAACCTCCGCGACCGAGACGTCCCGACCGTTCAGAATGAACCTGATGTCGCTGCGATGATCCATCGGATACTCCCTTTGTGATGCGGCCTGATCCGTTGCCGTCACACGAGATACTACCTGCAACGAATGCTTCCCGATACATTTGCAATCGGCAAATACTTTCAACAGAGCGTTGATAAAAATCCGCCGCGATGCCACAGAATAGCGCGGAAAGCAGCGAGGGAGCGCCGCATGTCCTATGTCGAAAGCCTGCGGGTGTTCACCCGTGTCGTGGAACTGGGCAGCATCACCGCCGGGGGCCGCGATCTGCGTCTCACGCCCGCGGTCGCCAGCAAACGGATCAAGGAGTTGGAAACCCATCTGGGGGTGCGCCTGTTCAACCGCACGACACGGTCGCTGTCGCCGACCGAGGTCGGCAAGGTCTTCTATGACGAGGCGCGCAAGGTGCTCGAGGCGATGGAGGCGGCCGAGACCCGCGTCGCCACGTTCTCGGACACGCCGCGCGGCACGATTCGTGTCACGGCGCCGTTGGGCGTCGGCCGGAGGCTCATCGCGCCGCTGGTGCCCGAGTTCGTGCGGGCTTTCCCCGAGACACGGGTCCAGATGCGCCTGTCGGACCGCAAGGTGGACCTGCTTGCGGACGGACTCGACGTCGCCTTTTTCATCGGCACGCCGGGCGACAGCAACATGAAGCTGCGCAAGATCATGGATTGCGACCGCGTGCTCTGCGCGGCGCCGGAATATCTTGCACGCCACGGCACGCCACGGACGCCCGACGACCTTCTGTCGCCCGACTGCTCGTGCCTGTTGCTGCGCTATCCGCGCTCGCCCGAGTATTTCTGGGTGCTGCAGACCGAGAGCGGAACGCGCAAGCTGGACGTGGCGGGCAAGTTCGATGCCGACGATGGGGACGTGCTGACCGAATGGGCATTGCGCGGCCACGGAATCGCCAACAAGCCGCGCTTCGACGTCGCCGAGCATCTCGAAACCGGCGCGCTGGTCGAAGTGTTGCCCGATACGCCACCGGCCCCCTCGATCTTTGGCTGCTTGTACCCGCACAAGAAGCTGCTTGACCCGAAGTTGCGCCGTTTCGTCGATTTCGTCGTGGATCGCTGCGCGCCGCTTGCCTCTGGAAAGGCGTGAACGGCCGTCGTCTTGTGATCTTCCGGCTTCTCTTGCCGTGGTGATCCGGAAACCTGAATTGATCGACGCGCAAGGTAGGGCAGGTCGGGAAACATATTGGCATGTGTCCGATTGGCATCAGGGGGAGTGCGCGAAAACAGACTTCGCAGGTCTCGACATCTTCGGCTACATGTCGGACGTTGGCTCTTGCGGTATTTCTAAGGGAGGAAAGAATGAACGCATCCAGGATTCTCGCGCTGCCGGCGGCCTTGGCCACGGCAACGCTCATGAGCTTCGCCGCGCCGGCGCAAGCGACCGAGTGTATCGCGCCGTCAAACCCCGGTGGCGGCTGGGATTTCACCTGTCGCACCATCGGCCGCATCCTGACCGAACTCGGTCTCGTCGATGGCAACGTTCAGGTCACCAACATGCCCGGCGGAGTCGGTGCGGTCACCTATGCGATGGTCGCCTCGGAGCGCCCGGACGATCCGGAGCTGATCGTTGCAACCTCGACCGTCGGTATCACCCAGATCGCTCAGGGCCGCTATCCGGCGCCGGTCGACGCGATGCGCTGGCTCGGCATGTTGGGCGCGGACGTGGGGGTGGTGGCCGTCAAGGCCGATAGCCCGTATCAGTCGCTCGCCGACCTGACCGCGGCGATGGCGGAGGATCCCGGTGCGCTGACGACGGCGGGTTCCTCGGCGATCGGCGGGTGGGACCACATCCGGCTTCTGATGGTCGCGCGTGAGGCCGGCGTCACCGACCTGCCGGCGATTCGCTGGGTACAGTTCGATGGCGGCACCGACGCGGTGACGCAGATGCTGGGCGGGCAGATCGACATCGTGTCGACCGATATCTCGGAAATCGGCGGGTTCGTGCAGTCCGGTGACATCCGCGTTCTCGGCTTCATGTCGGACGAGCGTGTGCCGGCCTATGCCGACGTGCCGACCATGAAGGAGCAGGGCATCGACATGACCGGCTACAACTGGCGCGGGCTCTACACCGGCGGCGAGGTGAGCGATGCGGATTACGAGGAATGGGTTGCCAAGCTCGAAACACTCTACACATCGGAGAACTGGCAGAGCGCCGCGGTCGAGTTCGGCCTGGTTCCGATCTGGCGCGGTGGGGCCGATTTCGAAGCCTATGTGCGCGAACAGGAGCAGGTGACCGCCGACATCTCGCGCGATATCGGCGTGATCCAGTGATCAGCGTCAGACTGCTGGGGGCCGCGATCTTTCTGATCGCGGCTCTCTACACGTATTATGGGCAGGGGTATTCCGTTGCGTTCGGCGACGTGCTTGGCCCATCGGTCTTTCCGGTGATCGTGGGAGTCCCGGCGATGCTGTTGTCGGCCTCCCTGGTGGTCTTCCCTTCCGGCCAGGTCGAATGGCCGGATAGGTCGCATATCCTGCGCCAGGTCGCGGCGCTGGCGATCCTTCTTGGCTATGCCTGGTCGCTCAAGCCGCTGGGCTTCCCGCTCGCGACCTTCGGGCTGATTGCCGCGCTGGCCATCGTTCTGGGCGGCAACCCCATGCGGGCGCTGGTGCTGGGCGCCGCGATGTCGCTGGGTCTGTGGGTGCTGTTCGACCAGGTTCTGGGCCTGCCGCTGGCCTTCCTCGGCTCGGTGTTCGGGGGGCGATGAATGGAAACGCTGTCGCTGCTGGCGACCGGCTTCTCGGTCGCGTTGACGCCTCTCAACCTGCTGCTGCTGTTCACCGGCTGTTTCGTCGGCACGCTGATCGGCGCGCTGCCGGGGCTGGGCCCGGTCAACGGCGTGGCGATCCTGATCCCGCTGACCTTCGCCTTCGGACTGGATGCGACGTCCTCGCTTATCCTGCTGTCGGCGGTCTATTTCGGCACCATGTACGGAGGCCGGATCAGCTCGATCCTGTTGAACATTCCGGGCGACGAACCGGCGGTTATGACGACGCTCGACGGGTTTCCCATGGCCCAGCAAGGCCGCGCGGCGGATGCGCTGGCGCTGTCGGGGGTGGCTTCGTTCGTGGGCGCGACGATCGCGGTGATCGGCCTGTCGATGTTCGCCCCGGTGCTGGCGCGGGCGGCGATCCATTTCGGACCGGCGGACTACTTCGCGCTCTACATCCTCGCCTTCGCCACCATCGGCGGCGTGGCTGGGGTCGACCCGCGCAAGACGCTGCTCTCAGGGCTGATCGGCCTGATGATCGCAACCGTCGGGTTGGACCCCATTTCGGGCATCCCGCGTTACACGGCGGACAGTTTCCATCTCTATGACGGGATCGAGCCGATCGTGGCCTTGGTCGGACTGTTCGCGATCTCGGAAATCCTGATGCTGCTGGAAAAGCACCTGAAAGACCGGGCGGCAGCGATCCGGGTCGACACATGGATCCCCTCTCTGTCGGTGATCCTGTCGACCAAGTGGTCGATGCTGCGCGGTTCGCTGATCGGTTTCGTCGCCGGGGTTCTGCCGGGGGCAGGGGCCTCGCTGGGGTCCGTGATGGCCTACACGGTCGAAAAGCAGTCCTGCGACAAGGATGGAACGTTCGGCAAGGGCGACCCGCGCGGCGTGGCGGCTCCGGAAGCCGGCAACAACGCCGCCTCGGGCGGGGCGCTGATCCCGATGCTGAGCCTCGGCGTGCCGGGGTCCGGCACCACGGCGGTGATGCTGGCGATGCTGATTTCGCTCAACGTGCAGCCCGGGCCGCTGCTTTTCGCGCGTGATCCCGAACTGGTCTGGGGGCTGGTCGCTTCGCTCTACATGGCGAACGTGACTCTCCTGATCCTGAACCTGCCGATGATCGGCCTGTTCACGCGGTTGATGGCGGTGCCGACCTGGGCACTGATGCCGATCGTGGCGGCGGTGAGCTTCGTGGGGGTTTTCTCGATCTCCAACTCGGTTTTCGATCTCGAGGTCATGATCGCGTTCGGGGTGCTGGGCTATGTCCTGCGCAAGATGGATGTCAGCCTTGTTCCGCTGGTTCTGGGCCTGTTGCTGGGCGGCGACATGGAGCGCAACCTGCGTCGCGCCATGTCGATCTCGGACGGCGACTGGAGCATCCTGCTGCAAAGCTGGATCTCGATCGTGCTCTACGTAATGACGGTCTGTTTCCTGGTGTTGTCGGTCTGGCTCGCGTTGCGAGATGCCAAGCGCGACAAGGCGCGGGTGTTCGAGGCATGAACTGGGGCTTTGTCGGCCTCGGCCAGATGGGTCTGCCGATGGCGCGGCGGCTGTCCGCGCGTGTCGACCTGCGCGCGTACGACCTCCGGAGCGGCGACTTCGCTGGACTGGACACGGTCGAAACAGCGGCGGAGCTGTCGGGTTGCGAGGTGCTGGTGACCTGCCTGCCCGACGGGCGCGCGGTGCGGAATGTCCTGTTCGGCGAGCCCGGGTTGGCTGACAGCCCGGAAAGGCCCGGGGTCGTGATCGATACGTCGACCACGACGCATGCTGCGGCGCTGGACATCGGCGCGCGGCTGGCCGAGCGGGGCATTGCGTTCCTCGATGCCCCGGTGTCCGGCATGCAGGCACGGGCCGAGGAGGGCACGCTGACCATGATGGTGGGCGGCGCGGCCGAACAACTTGCGCCGCTGCGCGACCCGCTCGGGGCGATGGCCTCGCGCATCCTGCATGTGGGGCCGGTGGGGGCAGGGCAGCTGGCCAAGCTGACCAACCAGCTGCTGTTCGACATCAACATGGCTGCGCTGGCCGAGATCCTGCCGATCTCCGCCAAGCTGGGGCTCGATCCCGGACAGGTGGCCGAGATCGTCAATTCCGGCACCGGTCGCAGTTATGCCAGCGAGTTCTTTCTGCCCAACATCCTTCAGGGTGTGTTCGACCAGGGCTATCCGATGCAGGCGGCCTACAAGGACCTGATCGCCGGGGCCGCCGTCACCAACGAGAACGGGTTTCCGGCACCGGTGCTGGCGGCCGCCACGGCGACCTACCAGCAGGCGCTTGCAGAAGGCTTCGGCGGCGAGGACAAAGGCGCGATGATCAAGGTGTTCGAGCGCCTGGTGGGGGCCGCGTTCAGGAGCCGGGAGTGAGTGTGCCTGCGCAGATGCCGACACGCGAAACCGTCCGAGGCTGCCCGGTGGGCGCGGCATGAGCGGTCTGCGCCATGTCGGCCACGGGTTGCGGCGGCCGGAGTCGGTGCTGGCCACCGCCTCCGGCGATCTCTTCTGCTCGCATGCGGGGCATGGTGTGGCGCGGATCTGTCCGGACGGGCGGCAGTTCGTTCTGGCGCCGCCCACCGATATCGGCGGGCGTCCCGTCCAGCCCAACGGGATCGCGCTGCGCCCGGACGGCAGTTTCCTGATCGCCAACATCTCGGATAGCGGCGGGCTGCTGGAACTGGATGCCGACGGCGTCCGCCTGTTTCATTCCTGCGCACGGGGCGGCGCGTCGCCGCCGGTCAATTTCGTGCTGATCGACGAGTTGGGCAAAACGTGGATCACGGTGTCCTCGACCTATTCACCGCGCAGCCTCGCCTATAACCGGCAGACCGCGAACGGCTTCGTCGCGGTGATCGAAGGCGGAACGATGCGCGTCGTTCTGGAGGGGCTTGCCTATACCAACGAGATCCGCGCCGACTATGAAAACGGGTGGCTCTACGTGGCCGAGACGATGGGTCAGAGAATCAGCCGGGTGCGGCTGGACGAAGACGGGCTGCATGGTGCGCCCGAGCTTTTCGCGCAGATGCCGCGCGGCGCATTCGTCGATGGGTTGGAGGTGGATGCGGAGGGCGGTGTGCTGGCCGCCTGCATCATTTCGAGCGAGCTGATCCGTATCGACCCGGACGGCGGGCAGCACGTCGTCACGGGCGAACGGATCGCGGATTGGGTGGACGAGGTCGAGACAGCGTTTGACGCAGGCCGCATGGACCGTCCGCACCTTGACACATCCCCGACCCGGCGGCTGCGCAACCTTTCGAGCCTGGCCTACACGGGACCCGCGCTGGACCAGATCGTGTGCGGCAACCTGCTCGACGACAGGCTGCCGGTGATCGCGGCGCCGGTTCCGGGGCGCAGACCACCTCATTGGACAACGCAGGTCCCGATCTGGGGCGAAGCCTTCTGAATGCGCAGAGGACGCTCAGGCCCCGCTGGCGCGGGACAAGTCGGCCAGCCAGGGGATGGTTCGGTCCGCCGCGGCGCGCGCCGCCTCCGCGCTGGCAAAGACGCGGTCGCCGTGATGGCCGACGCTGAACCAGCCGTGCGGGTCTTCGGGGTCGCGGCGGAATTCGTCAAAGCCGAAGCTGCCATCGGGGCGGCAGAAAACATCGACACAGAGGCCGCCGCCTGGTGCGTCGATCGACTGCATGACCTTGTTGCGATGCGCCACCTGCGGCTCCCGTGAATGCCGTCCAGAGGCAGCCTAGCACTGCAGGCGAGCAACGCACAGGCCGGATGAACTGGACAACGGGCGCGAATGCGGCACACTCGCGGCCAGCGGGGACGAGGAGGTGCGAATGACCGATACACTCGAACAGAATTACGAGAAGGCCGGATATCACGCGCAGCAAAGCTGGGGCACGCGACCCGCTCTGGTGCTGGTCGATTTCGCGCAGGCCTATTTCGATCCGGAGGCGCCGCTGTTTGGCGGCGAGGGCTGCGCGGCGGCACGCGACCACGCGATCACACTTGCCGAGGCCGCCCGTGCGGTTGGGGTGCCGGTGATCTTCACCGAGGTGAAATACCAACCGGGCGGCGGCGACGGAGGCGCGTTCTATGCCAAGGTGCCGGCGCTGTCCTGTTTCGATGCCGGGCGCGACACGCAACGGCTGGTCGACGGGTTGCGCGTCGAACCTGGCGACCTGATGATCACCAAGCAGTATCCCAGCGCCTTCTTCGGCACGTCGCTGGCTGCCACCCTGCAGTTTCACCAGATCGACACGCTGATCATCGGCGGGTTGACCACCTCGGGCTGTGTCCGCGCGACTTGCATCGACAGCATCTCGTCAGGCTTCGTCACCCTGATCGCGCATCAGGCCTGCGGTGACCGGGCCACCGGGCCGCACGAGGCGAACCTGTTCGACATGAGCGCCAAATACGCGGACCTGGTCGGCACAGATGACGCGGTCGCCTACATGAAGTCCTGCGCGGCTACATGATCCGGGGTGGCGCGCCGTGGTCGTCCCGTGCGGCGTCGGGGTCGGCGTCGTCCCACAACCGCGCGATGTAGCGTGCGCCGGTGATCCCGTCAGAGGCTGCCGAGGCGAGCCACACCGCCGGGGCGCGCATGATGTCCGGCTGCAGCAGATTGCCGTCAGCTCCCCTGCGGATGGGCGAAGGCGGCAGCAGGTCGGTATCGGTGGCGCCACCAGGCAGTAGCACGTTCACGTCGATTCCCGTGCCGTCGAGATCGGCCGCCCAGATTCGGCTCGCCGCCTCGAGAAACGCCTTGCTTGGCCCGTAGGGCGCATAGCCGCGCCGTACCATGGTCTGGTCCGAGGTCGAGATGTTGATGATCTTTCCGAAGCCCTGAGCAAGCATGTAGGGCACCGCCTCGCGAGCCATCAGGAACGGGCCCGTGGCGTTGGTGGTCGCGATCCGGATCCAGGCGTCGGGATCGGCTTCCCAGAATCTGGTAGGCTGCGTTGTATAGCTCTCGGAGATCACGCGCATCCCGAGGCCCGCGTTGTTGATCAGAACGTCGAGTCGCCCGAAACTGGCCACCGTTGTCGCGACCGCCTGTTGCGCCGCGTCGCGGTCGGTGACATCGGCGGCGATCGCGATGGTGCTGCCGCCAAGTGCTGCGCGAGTCTTGTGCAGGGCTTCGGAGTCACTGGCCCCGGTGATCGCGATCCGGGCGCCGGCGTCGGCCAGGGCCAGCGCCATTTCCCGCCCCAGTCCGCGCGCGCCGCCGGTGATCAGCACCACCCTGTCGTCCAGCGAGATCTTGGTCATGGCATGTATCCTCCGCCGTTGATCCAGAGCACTTGCCCGGTGATGAAGCCTGAGTCCGGTCCCAGCAGGAACAAGATCGGACCGACCACGTCCTCGGGCGTCGCGATGCGGGCAAGCGGCGTGGCCGCGGCCATCGCGTCGAGGTCGAGCGGCGCCTGGTCGCGGCGCGCGCGTCCTTCGCCGCCGCGCAGGAACGCGGTGTCGAGCACGCTGGGCGCGACCGCGTTGACCCGCACATCGGGGGCGGATTCGAGGGCCAGCGTCTTGGTCAGGCTGATCATTCCGGCCTTGGCGGCCGCATAAGGGCCGAATCCGGGGCGCGCATGCGCGCCAAGTCCCGAAGCGACATTCACCATCGCGCCCTTTCGCGCCTGCAGGGCGGGCAAAGCGGACTGGGCCGCGAGGAAGGCGCCGCGCAGATTGCAGGTCATCACATCGTCGAACTCGGCGAGCGTGGTGTCGGCCAATCGCTGGCGCGGCGACATGAACCCGGCGAGATTGACGAAGCCGTCCAGCGGGCCGATCCCGTCAAAAGCGGTGCTGACTGAGCCCGGATCGGACAGGTCAACCGGGCGCACGATCACGTCCGGTGGTGCCGGGTGCGCGGCCAATGACGCCGCGAGGTCGAGCACGGTGACGCGCCAGCCTTCGGTCCGGGCCCGAAAAGTCAGGACCCGTCCGATCGCACCGGCGCCGCCGAGTATGGCAAGTCTGCGTGTCATTCCCCAACATCCTGCGCGGCGCGTAAGATTTGTCCAGACAAATTTACCTTGACCCTGAGGACCTCTCGCATACCGTAAGCTGCGACGCCGCAGGAGGGGATGCCGATGAACGCCGAGAAAAGGGTCTTGATCTCAGGTGCCGGGCCTGTCGGGCTGGTCGCGGCGGTGTCGCTTTTGGCCGAAGGCATACCGGTCACGGTGCTGGAGGCCTCTTCGGATCTGGCGGTCGATCTGCGCGCGTCGACCTTCCATCCTCCCACGCTCGATTTTCTTGATCGTCTGGGTCTTGCGGACGGGCTGATCTCGCGCGGCATCAAATGCCCGCTCTGGCAGTTCCGCGACCGCAAGGAAGGCGAGGTGGCCACGTTCGATCTCGGTCTATTGAAGGACGAAACGGCGCATCCCTACCGTTTGCAGGCCGAGCAGTGGAAGTTGACCGAAGCGGCCCGCGCGCGGCTCGACGCCGATACCGGAGCTGAGCTGATCACCGATATCGTGGTCGAGGAGGTGACGCAGGATGCGGACGCGGTGACGGTCACGGCACGCCGCACCAGTGGCGAGGTCGAAACCTTCCGCGCCGCCTACCTGATCGGCGCGGACGGCGCGCGCTCCACCGTGCGCAAGTCGACCGGCGTGAACTTTCCCGGTCTGACGATCCCGGAAATCTTCCTCTCGCTGTCGACGCCCTTCCGCTATGATCAGGCGATCGAGGGGCTGGCCGATATCTGCTATATCTCGGACCCCGAGGAATGGCTGGTGCTGCTGCGCACGCCGACGCTCTGGCGGGTGTTGTTCCCGACCGATCCGACCCTGAGCGACGAGGCCATTCTCGATCCCTCACGGATCGAGGAACGGATGCAGGCGCTGCTGCCCGGGGCGCCCTACGAGATTGCGCACAAGACCGCTTATCGCGTGCACGAGCGTGTGGCCGACAGGTACGTACATGGGCGCGTGTTTCTGGCCGGGGATGCGGCGCACCTCAACAACCCGTTGGGCGGGATGGGGATGAATGGTGGCATCCATGATGCGGTGAACCTGGCGGAGAAGCTGGCGCAGGTTTGGCGCGGCGCCCCGATCGACCTCATGGACCGTTACGAGCGGCAACGGCGCAAGGTGGCGATCGAGACAGTGCAGGCCCAGGCGTTGCGCAACCGCGCCGTGCTGAACGAAACCGACCCTGAAAAGCGCCGCGCCTATCATGACGAGTTGCGCGCGACGGTGAATGACCCCAAGAAGCACCTGGCTTACGTGATGCGTTCCTCGATGATCCAGTCGCTGCGCGATCTCGAGGACGTGTCCTGAACCGAAGGACCCGGTGATGTCGGACATGCAGCGCAGGGCGCGGACGCCGCGATACCTGGAAATCCTCAACGCCCTGCGTGCGGATATCGGCGCGGGTACCTATGCGGTGGGCGCCCTGCTGCCCAGCGAGGCGAGTCTCTGTGCGCGGTTCGACGTATCGCGCTTCACGGTGCGGGAGGCGCTGCGCCGACTCGAGGCCGAGGGCGTGGTATCCCGCACCCAGGGCGCGGGAAGCCGTGTTCTGCGGGCCACGCCGTCGGGCGTGTTCGTTCAGAATTACCGCTCGGTCTCGGACCTGACGCAATATGCCGCCGAGACCGAGCTTGAGTTGCTGAAAGTCGAGGACACGATTCTCGATGACAACACGGCCGCCCGGCTGGGCCAGGACGCGGGAGAAACCTGGCTTTTGCTGCACAGCTTGCGCCGGTCGGCCGAAGGGACCCCGCTGGCGGTGGTCGAAAGCTATGTGCCGCAGCGGTTCAGGGATATCGCGCCGGGGCTGGCCCGGGCGAAGGGGCCGATCTATGCGGGTCTTGCGAAAGCGGCAGGGGCGCGGATCGAACGGGTGATTCAAGAGACCCAGGCCCTGCCTGCGCCCCGTCACGTCGCCGAGGCGCTTGGGGTGATCGAACAGTCACCGGTTCTGCGCATCCTGAGACGCTATTCCACAGCGACGGACCTGTTGATCGCATCCTTCAACTGGCACCATGGCGGTGACCGTTACATCCACCGCACGCGCATCGGGCTCGAGCGGGAGGACGGCTAGACTTCGGCCCATTTGCGGTCGAAGGCCCAGACGTCTTCGAACCCCATGAGTTTGCTGAAGTCTCCGAAATCCTCGAGTGCGACGGCAGATACGTCGCCGCTGTCGGCCAACGCGCCGTAGGCGTGCTTGAGTGCCTCGCCCACGGCGAGGAAGCCGAGCGCGGGATGGATGCCGATGGCAAAGCCCAGTTGCGCAAGCTCGGCCGAAGGCAACACCGGGGTGCGCCCGCCCGACACCATGTTGGCCAGTGTCGGCTTGCCGATCCGGTCGTTGATGATGCGCATCTCCTCAACGGTTTCCGGTGCCTCGATGAAGATCACGTCGGCGCCGGCCTTCTCGAAGGCCTCGCCCCGCCGCAGCGCCTCGTCCAGACCGAGGGCCGTGCGGCTGTCGGTGCGCGCGATGATGAGGAAGTCAGCACTGGAGCGGCTGTCGCAGGCGACCTTGATCTTGGCGATCATGTCTTCGAGAGGCACGACGCGCCGGCCCGGCGTGTGGCCGCATTTCTTGGGGTACTCCTGGTCCTCGATCTGGATCGCCGTGACCCCGGCGGCCTCGTATCCGCGCACCGTGTGGCGCACGTTCAACAGACCGCCATAGCCCGTGTCTGCATCCGCGATCACCGGCGTCTGCGCGCCCTCGACGATGCGGCGCACCCGGCTTTCCATGTCGGTATAGGTCATGATCCCGGCGTCGGGCAGGCCAAGATGGGACGCGGCGATGCCGTAGCCCGTGACGTAGAGCGCCGGAAATCCCATTCGGTCCGCTACAAGGGTCGAGATCATGTCGAAGACGCCCGGAGCGGCGATGAACTCGCCGGCCTCGATCATCTGTTTCAGCTTGGGGTCGGCCATCTTTTCCTCCCGTCGGATCTGCGGATCGAAAACGCGGCGCATGGCCGGACAGGATCGTGCATAGACCGCGATCCGGGGCGGGGTCAATAATTTGTCCAGACAAATTCTTGACGGATCGAGAATTGCGTTGTCTTATTCTTGCAGAACTGACGGAGAGGGGCGGCTCATGTCGAAGGATGCGCGGGGATGGCGATGCAAGTTTGCAGTCGTCGCGCCCTCGACCAACACCATCGTGCAGCCAGACATGGACGACCTGCGAGTGTCGGGTGTCACCAATCATTTCGGGCGCATCTACGTCCCCAACATGAAGGTCGGCAACGATGAGGAATTCGTCGCACTGGTCGAGGCGATCGGCGCGACGCTCTACGATGCAGTGGATCGCTGTTCGACGGCCGAGCCCGACTACCTGATCATGGGCATGTCGGCGCTGATGTTCTGGGACGGACGGGCGGCATCGGAAAAACGGATGCAGGCCCTGTCCGATCATTGCGGCCTGAAGGTCTCGGCCGGCTCCTTTGCCTGCGAAGCGGCGTTGAACCTGACGGGTGCGCGGCGAATAGCGGTCATTTCGCCCTACTTTCCGGTGTCGGACAGGAACGTGACACTGTTCTTTGAGGATTGCGGGTTTGAAGTGGTGCGGTTTCGCGGCCTGAAATGCCCCAGCCCTGTGGCTATCGCCCAGGTGCAGGAAGACACGCTGCGCGCCCATGTCGCCGAGATGGACGGCAACGACGTGGACGCTTTCGTCCAGGTCGGAACCAATCTCAGCATGTGCAGGCTCTGCACCGAACTCGAGACGGAGTACGGCAAGCCTTTCATTGCGATCAACGCGGCGACCTATTGGCATGCGTTGCGTGCGATGGGGATCAACGACCGGTTCGCGGGGCATGGGCCCTTGTTCGAACATCACTAGAAAAACGGGGAGATGGCACAGATGAAGATGAGACACCTGACAGCGGCCACGTTGGCCTTTACACTTGGCGCGTCGGCGGTGGCGGCGGAACTGGCCGCACTGGGCTCGACCGCACGCGGTGGCACCAGCCAGGTCGGCCGCACGCTGGCGGCTGCGATTTCCGAAGTGGGCGAGCTGCAGATGCGCCCGCAGGAGCTGGCCAATACCGCCGATTACATTCCGCTGGTGAATGCGGGCGAGATCGAGTTCGGCATCGCCAACGTGGTGCAACTGACCTACGCGGTGACCGGCACCGGCATGTCCGAGGGCCGCCCGAACGAGAACCTGCAGATGGTCGCGACTCTCATGCCCTTCCGCAACGCCTATATCGTGCGCAAGGACAGCGACATCCGGTCGATCGCCGATCTGGCGGGCAAGCGTGTCCCGGTCTTTGCGGACAAGGCACTGGGCGATTACGTGACGCGCGGATATTTCGCCAATGCGGATGTCGGTCTTGACCAGGTCGACGGCGTCGCGGTGCCGAATTTCCCGCGCATGTGGTCGAGCTTCGCCGAAGGGTCCGCTGACGTGGCGATCGTGGTCGTCGGCGCGGGCAACAGCCGCGAATACGATGCGTCGTTCGGAATTCGCTACCTGTCGTTCGACGACAGCCCCGAGGCGCTGGAGCGGATGCGGGAATACCTGCCGCAGACCTACCTGCAGCAGATGCCCGCCGGCAGCGTACCGGGAATCGAGGAGCCGACCTTCGTCAACGTCTTCGACTATACCCTGTTCGCGGGCAAGGAAGTGTCCGAGGACATGGTCTACAAGGCGGTCAAGGCACTTTGGGACAAAGAAGCCGACCTGCTGGCCGGGGGACCGTTCTGGAACGGGTTCACCAAGGAAATCATGGCCAAGGAAGTCGGGCTGACCTATCACCCGGGCGCGATCCGGTTCTACAAGGAAATGGGTATCTGGCCTGAGTAAACAGGGCAGAATCCTTGGCTGATCGAGTGATGCGTAACGTCACGCGCGGCGAACTGCGCGTGACCGCCGTGCTGGCCGCGCTGATCACCCTGACGGCGGTGATGTGGTCGTCTGGCGCGCCGCTGTGGATCGGGTGGCGGGTCTATTCCGAACAGGTGCTGATCGCCGCGCTGGCCTTCGCCATGGCCGTGGCCTTCATCACCAGTCCGACCGGTCCGCGCTGGGGGACGCGGTTCGCGGCGGTGGCGTCGCTCGGGTTCGGCGCGTGGCTGGCGGTGCGCTTCCCGACCCTGTCGGAAAACGTCTTCTACCACCCGACCGAGGCACTGATCGTCTCGGTCATCGGCTTCGTGCTGCTTCTGGATGCGGTGCGGCGCACCATGGGATGGAGTCTGATCGTCATTCTCGGCTGCGTCTGCCTCTACGCGCTGTTCTCAGGCAGTTTCTCGGGTCCGCTGCAGAGCCGCTCGATCCCGCCTGACCGGCTGCTGACCTTCCTGATGCTGGACAGCGCGTCGTTGGCCGGAGCGGCGCTGTCGATCGCCGTGGCGGTGGTCGTGCCGTTCCTGATCCTGTCGCAACTGCTGCTCGCGACCGGCGGGTCGGCCTTTTTCTCGGACCTGTCTTTGGCGCTGGCAGGGCGGAAACGGGGCGGCGCGGGCAAGATCGCGATCCTGGGATCGGCCTTCTTCGGCTCGGTCTCGGGCAGTGCGGTGTCCAACGTCGCCTCGACCGGAGCGATCACCATCCCGATGATGAAGGATGGCGGTTATCGCGCGCGGACCGCCGGTGCCATCGAGGCGGCGGCGTCGACCGGCGGGCAGCTCATGCCGCCGATCATGGGAGCCGCGGCCTTCCTGCTGGCCGAAAACCTGCAGGCCAGCTATGTCGACGTGATGCTGGCGGCTCTGATCCCGTCGCTGCTTTACTACTTCAGCCTGTTCGTGTTCGCCGATCTCGAAGCCGGGCGCCTGAACATCGCGCGCGTGTCCGAAGATCGCATTCCGCCGCTTGGCCGGGTGGTGCGGCAGGGCTGGTTCGTCTTCATGCCTTTCGCGGTGCTGCTGGTCGGGTTGTTCAGCTTCAACCTGCGGCCCGAGACCGCCGCACTGGCGGCTGTATTGGTGCTGCTCGGATTGTCTTTGGTGCAGACCTACGATCGCAGCCGTGTCAGCGCCAAGGTGCTGATTGGTGTTCTGGTCTCGGCCGGGCGGGCGGCGGTAGAGATCATCCTGATCTGCGCCATCGCGGGCATGATCATCGGTCTGGTGGCGCGATCGGGCCTGTCCTTCGGTCTCGGCTTCTTCCTTGTGCAACTGGGCCAGTCGAGCCTTGTCCTGCTGCTGATCATCACGGCTTTTGTGTGCATCGTCATGGGCATGGGACTGCCGACGGTCGGCGTCTACCTGTTGCTGGCCTCACTGGCCGCGCCGCCGCTGGTCGAGCTGGGTCTGCAGCCGATGGCGGCGCATCTCTTCGTTCTCTATTTCGGGATGCTGTCGATGTTGACGCCACCGGTGGCGATCGCGGCCTTCGTCGCGGCCAACATGGCCAAGGCGCAACCGATGGCCACCGCGGTCGAAGCGGTGCGGATCGGCTGGCCGGCCTACCTGATCCCGTTCTTTTTTGCCGCCTCGCCGGCGCTGCTGTTCGATGGCCCCGCCTGGATGATCGCGGTGACCGCGACCAAGGCGATGTTCGGAGTCTATGCCGTGACCGGTGCGATTGTCGGATACCTGGGACGCGACCTGACGGGGGGAGAGCGTCTTGTGATTGCGGGTGTCGGTCTTGCCATCCTCTGCCCGTGGGAGGCCTTTGCCGGGGCGGGTTGGCTTAATGCCGCCGGCTTGGCGCTTGGGGCAGGGGCCCTTGCGCTGCGCCGAATCGCCTGAGGCGGACGGCCCCTTCTCAGGCATCAGCCAGGTGAGGGCGCGCCACGACAGGCAGTTGCCGGAGCCGATCGTGCATGACCACACGCATTTCGGCAGTTGGAGCCAGCGTGACGCGCCTCCGGGCAATTAGGACCGACGCGATAGATCGCGCAAAACCCTTAGTGAAGCGCAGCGTCCGGCACACCGGTCCTTCGGCCGCAGCCCCCTTGCCTTCGTCCCGCAGTTTCGTTTTTGCGCCACAGACCCAAACGGGTTACCCTGAAGTCCGTAACCGAAGGGAGAGGGAGATATGGCCGGCGGATGGACGCGCGATGGAGCGGTGAGCGAACAGATCGAAGTCTCGATCGCAGATGAACTGGCTCGGTTGAAGGCGCGCAAGTCGCAGGTCGGCGAAAGCCTTACCCATTGCGCCGAATGCGACGAGCCGATCCCCGAAGCGCGTCGCACCGCGATTCCGGGCGTTAAACTGTGCATCGAGTGTCAGTCCGAACGCGACGGCCGCACAACGCCGCGCGGCGGGATCAACCGGCGCGGCAGCAAGGACAGCCAGTTGCGCTGAGAGGCCGAAACGCCGATATCGCGGATCAGCCCTCCGAAGAGCCGTTTCCTGTGAGGCGGGACCAGAAGTCCTTCAAATCCTCCCAGATGATCACCACGCCAAGCGGCAACATCCAGAAGCCGAGCACAGGGAGGAAACCGAACACACCACCGGCAATCAGCAGGATGCCGAGCAGCAGACGCAAGCTCTTGGGCACGTTCTTGTTGGTCCACGCCAAACCCCACTGGATCTGGCGTTTGAGTTTGTGCAGCGCCCTGTGCAACCAACCGCGCTCCTCCATCGGGATCCCTTTCCTCAGTCCTGCATCGCCTCGAGTTCATCGATCAGGGAAGCGATCAGTTCGAGGCCCTTGTTCCAGAACGCCGGATCCGATGCGTCGAGTCCGAACGGTGCCAGCAGATCCTTGTGGTGCTTGGAGCCGCCGGCTTTGAGCATCTCGAAATACTTGTCCTCGAACCCCTCGGGTTGATCGCGATAGACCGAGTAAAGCGCGTTCACCAACCCGTCGCCAAAGGCATAGGCATAGACGTAGAAGGGCGAATGGACGAAATGCGGGATGTAGGCCCAAAAGGTCTCGTAGCCGTCCATGAAATCGAACGCCGGCCCAAGGCTGTCTGCCTGCACCGACATCCAGAGCGCGTTGATGTCGTCGGGCGTCAGTTCGCCGCCACGGCGGGCCTCGTGCAGCTTGCATTCGAAATCGTAGAAAGCGATCTGACGCACCACGGTGTTGATCATGTCCTCGACCTTGCCGGCCATCAGCACCTTGCGCTGTTCCTTGGTCTCGGCAGCGTCCAGCATCTTGCGGAAGGTCAGCATCTCGCCGAAGACGCTGGCGGTTTCGGCCAGGGTCAGAGGGGTGGAAGAGAGCATTTCGCCTTGGCCGGCAGCGAGAACCTGGTGGACGCCATGGCCGAGCTCATGTGCGAGTGTCATCACGTCGCGTGGTTTGCCGAGGTAGTTCAGCATCACGTAAGGATGCACGTCGGTCACCGTCGGGTGGGCGAAGGCACCGGGCGCCTTGCCGGGTTTCACGCCGGCGTCGATCCAGCCCTTGTTGAAAAACGGCGCGGCAGTCTCGCCCATGCGCGGATCGAACGCGTTGTAGGCGTCCATCACCGTCTTCTGTGCCTGGTCCCATGAGATCACCCGCGGATCCTGCATCGGAAGCGGGGCGTTACGATCCCAGATTTGCATCCGGTCCAGTCCGAGCCACTTGCGCTTGAGCTCATAGTACCGGTGGCTGAGCTTGGGATAGGCCGCTACGACCGCGCTGCGCAGCGCCTCGACGACCTCGGGTTCGACATCATTGGAAAGGTGGCGCCCCGTCTGCGGCGTCGGCATCCCGCGCCAGCGGTCGACGATCTCCTTCTCCTTGGTCTGTGTATTATGCACACGCGCGAAGATCTTGATGTTCTCGGAAAAGACATCCGCCAGTTCGCGTGCCGCCATCTCGCGCCGGTCGCGATCCTGCTCGGTCAAGAGATTCAGCGTCGCTTCGATGTTGAGCGGTTCGCCGTCGATCTCGAATGTCAGGCCGGCGATGGTTTCGTCGAAAAGCCGCTCCCACGCGTCACCGACAACTCCGAGATCGTGCAGGAACTTCTCCAGCTCGTCGCTGAGCTGATAGGGCTTCATGGCGCGGATGCGGTCGAAGACGGGCTTGTAACGGGCAAGCTCGGCATTGGCGGCGAAATGCGCGTCCAGCGCGCCGTCATCGAGGCGGTTGAGCTCGAGCGTGAAGAAGACGAGCGGCGTGGTGAAATTGGTGATCTTTTCCTGCATGTCGGACATGAACTTGGCCCGACCCGCATCGGTGGTCTTTTGGTAGTAGCGCAGGCCGGCGAAGGACATGATGCGTCCTGCTACCGCGCTGATGCGTTCGTTGCGAAGCACGCAGTCCAGCAGGCCCTTGGCATCAAGCTGTGCCAGCTTGCCCTCGTAGTCAGCGGCGAACCCGGCGCAGGCGCTTTCGAGCCAATCCAGGTCACGCTTCAGTTCGGCCGCGTCTTCGCCGCTGTAGAGATCGCTCAGGTCCCACTCCGGAAGGTCGCCCAGACCGTCGTTTCCTGAGGTGGAATTGGCGTCAAAACATGGCGTCGTCATGGTGTCGTTCCTTTTTTGGCTTGCTTGCGCAGATAACAACTGGGCGCGCAAATTCAAATTTTTCGCACAAATGACGCGTTTTCTGCCCTTCCACAAGCGAATCCCCTATCACGCGAATGCGTCTCGATGGGTCAGGTCACGGGAATGGGAGCCAGACCGGTCATGTTGCAAACGGGAGGAGCGCGGATCGTGCGCCATGCCAGCGGTACCTGCCTCGTCGGCCTGTCCGGTGTCAGCCGGAGCCGCGCCGAGATCACCTCGGATTGCGATGCGCCGCTGTCGGGGCCGACTGTGTCGGTCGGCGAGACCGTGACGTTGACGGATCGTGCCCTGCGGGTGTTCCTCTCGGGGGCTATCGACGGCGATGCGCGGCTGGCGATCAACGGGTTGCAGACGCGGATGGTCAGCGTCGGCGAGGCGTTTTCCGTCGAGGCGGGTGATCGGACCTGCACCGTCAGGGCGCGGGGGATCCGCGGCAAAGCCCTCGGCCTGACCGCCAGCTGCGGCTGACCGCTCTCAGCCGTAGAGGGCGAGCAGCGCTTTCAGGTCGTCCAGCGTGTTGGCCTCGCTCACCGGCTTGTCGCGCCGCCAGCGCGACATGCGTGGAAAACGCAGCGCGATGCCCGACTTGTGGCGCGGGCTGGCGTGGATGCCCTCGAAGGCGATCTCGAACACGTGCTCCGGCGTCACCTGCCGCACCGGTCCGAAGCGTTGCAACGTGTTGCGGCGCACCCAGGCCGTGATCTCGCGGAACTCGACGTCGGTCAGACCCGAATAGGCTTTGGTGAAGGGCACCAAGTCGTCGCCGTCACGCACAGCGAAGGTGAAATCGGTGAACAGGTTCGCCCGGCGGCCATGGCCGGATTGCGCATAGATCATCACCGCGTCCACCGTAAGCGGGTCAAGCTTCCACTTCCACCAATCGCCTTTCCGGCGGCCGGCAAGATAGGGGCTGTCCAAGCGCTTCAGCATCAATCCCTCGGCGCGGTTGTCCCGCGCCGTAGTGCGAATGCGGGCCAAGTCGGGCCAATCGTCGAACGCGATCAGGGGTGGCAGCCGCAGCGCGTGCTGCGTGGTCGCGGCGGCCAGCAACCGTTCGAGCTGCGCGCGTCGTGTGCTGTAGGGCTGGTCGCGCCGGTCGACCCCGTCCCATTCCAACGCGTCATAGGCCGCGAAGACGACCGGAGCCTGCCGCAACAGCGATTTCGGCAGGTTCTTGCGTCCGATGCGTTTCTGCAGGGCGTTGAAGGGCATCGGGCCATCTTCGTCCCAGGCCATGATCTCGCCGTCCAGAACCGTGCCGTCGGGCAACAGGTCGACCGCCCGTGCCAGTTCCGGGAACCGGTCGGTCATCAGTTCTTCGCCGCGCGACCATACGAAATGCTGCCGGTTGCGCACGATCAGCTGGCCGCGGATGCCGTCCCATTTCCACTCCGCGGACCACTCCTGCGGCGATCCGAGCGCATCCGGCGCACCCTCGATCGCATGGGCGAGGTAGAACGGGTAGGGGCGCGACAGGTCCCCGCCCAGGTCATCGCCCAGGATCAGGTCGTGAAAGCTGACCGTATCGGGTGTCCAGTTGCCCATCAGTCGGTGTGCCAGTTCCGAGGCTTCCTTGCCGGTCGCCTCGGCCAGCGCGCGGGTCATCAGTTTCTGGCTGACACCAATCCGGAACCCGCCTGTCATCAGCTTGTTGAACAGAAACCGTTCGGTCGGTGTCAGCTGCTCCCAGGCGGCGAGAACCAGCGGCTTGCGCTCGGGCTCCGGCCGGGCGGCGATCTCCTTTAGCACCGTGATCCAGTGGGTCAGGGGATGGTCGCTGGTGCGGGTCGGCGGGGGCAGGATCAGTGCGATGGTTTCGGCCAGATCCCCGACCACCGGATAGGCCTCCTCGACCAGCCAGAGTGGCAGCCCGGCTCGCTCGGCGGCCCATTCGCGCAGCCGGGTCGTGGTCACTGCACGTTTCGGCCGCCGACCCGAGAACAGCGCGATCGTCCAGAGCCTGTCCTGCTCGGGCGCGGTGGCGAAGTACTCCGCCAGTGCTGCGACCTTGACGGTGGTTCGCGTGGTCTGGTCGATGCGGTTGAAGAGGGTGGCGAAGGCCTTCATGACTCCTCGCTATCCTGCAGCGTTTCGCCTTCGTATTCCGTGGGAACCACGTCTGCATCCAGGCCGCCCTCGCGCAGCCATCGCGCGAAGATATCCGTGTAACCATGTGTCACGTATATTTTTTCCGCACCTGTCGCGGCGATGGCCTGGTTCAACCCGTCCCAATCCGCGTGATCCGAGATGACAAAGCCCCGGTCGGCGGCGCGCCGCCTGCGGACACCGCGCATCTGCATCCAGCCGCTTGCGAACCCGGTCGATACTGGGCCGAAGCGACGCATCCAGGCTCCTCCCAGGGCGCCCGGCGGAGCCAGCACAATGGCGCCCAGGTGATCCTTGGTTTTCGTGTCGGGCGTTACCTGCGCCGTCGGCGGCAGCCGCAAGCCCTGGTCGCGCAGGACCTGCGTCGTCGCTTCGATCGCACCGTGGGTCAGGATCGGTCCGATGTCCTCGGTCAGGAGCGACAGCACCCGTTGCGCCTTGCCCAGGGAGTAGGCCCCGAGCACTGGCGTCACGCCTCGATCGACCGAATTGCGCCACCAGTCCAGCAACTCGCGCGCCACAGCGTCCTGCGCAGGCCAGCGGAAGACCGGCAGACCGAAGGTGCTTTCGGTTATGAAAACATGGCAGGGCACCGGGCTGAACGGTTCCGACAGGCCATCTTCGATCGTCTTGTAGTCGCCCGATGCAACCCAGCATTCGCCGTCAACCTCGACCCTGATCTGGGCCGATCCGGGCACATGGCCCGCTGGGTGAAACGAAACCGTCGCATCGCCGATCCGCTGCGTCTGCTCATACGCCACGGTTTGGAGCCGGATCTTGCCCAGCCGGTGCCGGAGCACCGGTGCCGCGCTGCGGGTTGCCAGATAGGAGGCGTGCCCCGGGTGCGCATGATCTGCATGGCCGTGGGTCAGTAGCGCCCGTTTGACCGGACGCCAGGGATCGATGAAGAAATCGCCCGCGGGGCAGTAAATGCCCCTGTCGGTAAATGTCAGAACCGGATCGCGCGTCATGCCGGTCAGGGTAGCGCGCCGTGCGGCGCTGACCACATGGCGTCGTGGATCAGGCCGAAACGGCCGTATCGCGCTCTCGCACGTCGCCGGTGTTGAACAGGTGTTCGATCCGGTCGAAGACGTGGCCGCGGATTTCGGGCGTCTCCATCAGCACCTCGTGCCGGGCGCCGTCGATCACTTCAAGCTGGCCGCGCGGCCAACGATCCATGCGGCTGCGCACCGCGTCGCAATCGACGATCGATTCGCCCGCGCCGAGGAAGGTGATGCAGGGGATATCGGGGGACGCCCGGCGCGACAGGGCGCGGCATTCCATCAGGCTCTCGCGCAGCCAGACCAACGTCGGGCCGCCGATTCCCAGTTCGGGATGCGCCTTCATCTGGTCCTGCATCAGCCGGTACATCTCGGGGTCTGTTGTCAGGCTGTTGCCGTCGAATTCCTGCGCCAGCACATAGCTTTCATAGCGCGTCGTCGGCGGCAGGCGCGAGCCCATCCCGACCATCGGCGCCACATGCGAGAGAGCCCAGCCAAAGGGTTTCAGCGCTGGCGACATGTAGATGCCCCACATCGGTCCGGTAAAGACGCAGGATTGAACCGGGAGTCCTTCCATCACTGCGCGCAGGCCGATTCCGCCGCCCATCGAATGCCCGATCATGTGGAACGGGCGCGGCAGGTCCACGTCGCGCGCCAGCCGCATCGCCGCGGCGATGTCGCGGTGATAGTCGCTGAACACGTCCACATGGCCAAGTCGCACGTCGTCCAGAAGCCGGTCGGACAAGCCTTGTCCACGCCAGTCGATGATCAGCGTCGCAAACCCGCGCTCTGCGAAGGTCTCGGCCAGCATTCCGTATTTCTCGATGTATTCGGTACGGCCGGGAAACATCAGAACCGTGCCGCGGGCGGTGCCGTCCGGGCGCCAGATGGCGACCCGAATCCGCACGCCATCGGAGGCGCGCAACCAATAGGCGCGCCCACCTTTGGGCACGCCGACCATGTCGTCAAACAGCGGCGCCTCCGAGCGTGTCATCAGGCGAGAACGGCTGCCAGTTTCATCGCCATGCCCATGTCGCCGTCAACCGACAGCTTGCCGGACATGAAAGCGCTGGTGGGGTTCATGTCGCCTTCGAGGATGGCGCGGAACGTGTCGGCATCTGCGCTCAGGGTCACGTCCGCATCGTCGTCGGACACCCGCGCGCCCTCGCTGGTCATCACGATCGAGCCTTCGTCGGCGATCGCGAATTTGGCGACACCATCGAAATCGGCTGCGGACAGTTTGCTGTTCAATTCGGCCGCGGCCTGTTCAAGAAATTCGCTCATGTTCACTCTCGTTGCTATTTGACACGCTCGTGTCTGGAAATCACTGCGCATCGCGTTACACTACAAATCGATATGAGCGTTATCCATCCCATCCGCAAAGGTATCGTGGCGGCAATTGTCGCCATAGTAATGAATTCCATACCTTTGGCCGCCCAAAACGCCGATTCCCAAGACGAGGCCGAATTGCTCGCCGCCCTGTTGCAGGCGGATTCGGCCGAGGCCAAGCGGCTCGAGCGACAGTTGCAGCGGCTGTGGTCGCGCAGCGGATCGGCATCCATGGATCTTCTTCTGAAGCGCGGACAGGATGCGCTGGAAACCGAGGACTATACCGCCGCGATCGAACATCTGACGGCCCTCACGGATCACGCGCCCGATTTCGCGGAGGGCTGGAACGCGCGGGCATCGGCCTTTTTCCATTCAGAAAGATATGGCCTCGCGCTGTCCGATCTGGAAACCGCGCTGTCGCTGAACCCCAACAACTACACCGCGATCTTTGGACTCGGCACCATTCTCGAGGAACTGGGGCAGGACGACCTGGCCTTTCGTGCCTATGAACGGGCCAAGTCTATACATCCCCACTTCGAGGACGTAACCAAGGCGATGGACCGGCTGCGGTCGGATGTCGAAGGCGAGTCACTTTAGGTCCCGACAGGGGCGGGGGGCACATCGTGACCGGGTCACACAGGGTGGCGGCCGTTCTCGGGCCGACCAACACGGGCAAGACGCATTACGCCATCGAAAGGATGCTGGGCTACAGGAGCGGGGTGATCGGCCTGCCCCTGAGACTGCTCGCGCGCGAGGTCTATGATCGGATCGTGGCCATTCGCGGCCCCTCGGTGGTGGCGCTGGTCACCGGAGAGGAACGGATCGTGCCGCCGCGCACGCAGTACTGGGTGTGCACCGTCGAGGCGATGCCAGAGGGCATGGGCTGCGATTTTCTGGCGGTGGACGAGATTCAGCTCTGCGCCGATCCCGAGCGCGGCCATGTCTTCACCGACCGATTGCTGCGCGCCCGCGGCCGGCACGAGACCCTGTTCCTTGGCAGCGACACGATGCGCGGTCCGATCGCGGCGCTCGTGCCCGAGGCGCAGTTCCAGCGTCGCGAGCGGATGTCGCAGCTGACCTATGTCGGAGCGAAGAAGGTCAGCCGGATGCCGCCGCGCAGCGCCATCGTCGGGTTCTCGGTCGAAAACGTCTATGCGATCGCCGAATTGATCCGCCGCCAGAAGGGCGGCGCCGCGGTGGTGATGGGGGCGCTCAGCCCGCGCACCCGAAACGCTCAGGTCGATCTCTACCAGAATGGCGAAGTGGATTATCTCGTCGCCACGGATGCCATCGGCATGGGGCTGAACCTCGATATCGACCACGTGGCGTTTTCCGCCCTGACCAAGTTCGACGGACGGCGGATGCGACCGCTGGCGCCCAACGAGTTGGCCCAGATCGCCGGAAGGGCGGGTCGCGGCATGTCCAATGGCACCTTCGGCGTCACGGGCGAAGCCCGCCCGCTCGAGGAGCCGGTGGCGCAGGCGATCATGGAACATCGCTTCACACCGCTGAAAAAACTGAACTGGCGCAACGCGGCGCTTCAATTCGGCTCGGTCGCGGCGCTGATCCACGCGCTCGAAATTTCGCCGCAGGACGAAATACTGGTCAAGGCGCGCGAGGCCGACGACCTGTCAGCGCTGAAGTCGCTGGCCCAGGTCGCCGAGGTCGCGGCCCGGGCCTCGTCGCCCGCTGCCGTACGCCTGCTGTGGGATGTCTGCCGCATCCCCGACTTTCGCGGCATAAGTCACGCGGAACATGCAGGGCTTCTGGAAGTTATCTTCGGACATCTGCACGAGACCGGGCATGTGCCCGACGACTGGCTTGCGCGCCAGATCAAGCGGATCGACCGGGTGGACGGCGACATCGACGCGCTCAGCAAACGGCTCGCCTATATCCGTACGTGGACCTATGTGGCGCAACGCAAGGGCTGGACGCGTGACGAAAGCCATTGGCGCGGACTGACCCGCGCTGTAGAAGACAGGGTGTCGGACGCGCTGCACGACCGTCTGACGCAGAGATTTGTGGACCGGCGCACATCCGTGCTCCTGCGCCGGCTCAAGCAGAAGGAGGCCCTCTTGGCCGAAGTGAATGACAAGGGTGAAGTGACCGTCGAAGGCGAATTCGTCGGACGGCTTGAAGGGTTCCGCTTTCTCGCGGACAAGTCCGCCGCCGCCGGTGCCGAGGAAAAGGCCGTGAAATCCGCCGCGCTGCAGGCGTTGGCGCCGCACTTTCATCTGCGCGCCGACCGTTTCTACAACGCGCCGGACACCGAGATCGACTTCACCGAACAGGGTGGTCTGATGTGGGGCGACCAGGCGGTCGGAAAGCTGGTCGCGGGTTCCGATGCTCTGAAACCGCAGGTCGAGGTCTTCGTCGATGACGTGGCGGGACCGGAAGTTGCCCAGAAGGTGCAGCGCCGGTTGCAGCATTTCATCGACCGCAAGGTCGCGGCCCTGTTCGAGCCGCTGCTGACGCTGCAGCGCGACGAAGAGCTTTCAGGCATTGCGCGCGGCTTCGGTTTCCGGATGATCGAGGCAATGGGTATTCTTCCCCGGTCCGAGGTGGCGCAGGAGGTCAAGGATCTCGACCAGGATGCGCGCGGCGCGTTGCGCAAACACGGCATCCGCTTCGGCCAGTTCACGATCTTCATGCCGCTGCTGCTGAAACCCGCGCCGACGCGCCTGCGCCTTGTGCTCTGGTCCTTGATAAAGGGTCTGCAGGAGTTTCCGGAGGCGCCGCCGCCGGGTCTTGTGACCGTGCCGGCGATCCAAGACGCGCCCAGCGGCTATCACACGATGTGCGGCTATCGCGCGGCCGGGCAGCGGGCGGTGCGGATCGACATGCTGGAACGGCTCGCCGACCTTTTGCGCGCGCAGGACAGCAGGGCGGGGTTCGAGGCGAAGCCCGACATGCTGTCGATCACAGGGACGACGATGGAACAGTTCGCCGACCTGATGCAGGGGCTGGGCTACAAGGCGGAGCGAGGCGAGCGGATAAAGGCAAAGCCGGTCGATCAGCCCGCCACAGAGACCCCGGTGGTGTCCGATGACACGCCGGTGATGGATGTGGCCGATGCCGAGACGACCCCTCCTGTGGTCCCGGTTCCCAACGTCGAGACCCCGCCTGCAGTCGATACACCGGCCGAGGTGGAAGCGATTGCCGATCAGGGCGCGGCACCGGTGGCCGAAGACCCTGCCGAGACCGTCGCCCAGGAAGATTCGCTACCCGAAACCAGTGACGCGACCGAGCAGCCGATCGGCGCACCTGCCGATGCCGATGGGGCGACGCAAGCCGAAACCGAGGTGTTCTATACGTTCACCTGGGGTCGCACGGTGCAGGGCGGCCAGCGTGGCAAACCCGCACAGGGTCGTGGCAAGCCTCAAGGCAAGGGCAAGCCGCGTGGCAAGGCGGGCAGCCCGAAAGGTGGCAACCGGCAGGGCGAGCGGGGCCAGACCTCCAAATCGTTCTCCGCACGACCGCCGAAGCCCGAGAAGAAGATCGACCCCGACAATCCCTTTGCCGCCGCGCTCATGGGTTTGAAGGACGGCAAATAGGCGTGGCCGAGACGCCACCGGTCAAGCTGCGGCTGGACAAGTGGCTCTGGCAGGCGCGGTTTTTCAAGACCCGCAGCCTTGCCGCCCGCCTAATTTCGGATGGCCATGTGCGATTGAATGGCGCGCGCGTGACCAAGACCGCGCAGGCGGTGGCCGTCGGCGACGTTCTGACCTTTGCGCAGGCCCGCCGGATTCGTGTGATCCAGGTCGCTGCGATCGGCACGCGGCGTGGCCCGGCGAGCGAGGCGCAGGAACTTTATCTCGATCTTTCGCCGCCCGAGGACCGGGCCGAGACGCCTGACCGGGTCGGCGCACGCCCGACGAAGAAGGATCGCCGCGCGGTCGATGCCCTGCGTGCCACCGGTCCGGGCGAGGAGGGGTGAGCAGCCGAGGCGTTCGCGTTTCGCCCGCGATGTCGAAACCGCGTTCCACGCGACGCGCGCGGCAAGGACCGCGCGTCTGTTCTGCCCCTGAGGTCGATTGACGCCTTGAAGAACGGGGTTGGCTGAACTAGCTAATCCTCAACTTCTGACATCGAAAGCGGACCATGACCTATATCGTCAATGACAGCTGCATCGCCTGCAAATACACCGACTGCGTGGAAGTCTGCCCGGTGGATTGTTTTTATGAAGGCGAGAACATGCTGGTGATCCATCCGGACGAATGCATCGATTGCGGAGTCTGCGAACCGGAATGCCCCGCCGATGCTATCCGCCCGGACACAGAGCCCGACATGGACAAGTGGGTCGAATTCAACCGCAAGTATGCCGAGCTTTGGCCGGTGATCATCACCAAGAAGGATCCGCTGCCCGAGGCGGAGGAGCGCGACGGCGAAACCGGCAAGCTCGAGAAGTATTTTTCCGAAGCTCCCGGCGAGGGCGGTTGAGCGATTCGCTCCCGTGCGCGGATGCAGCCCTATTTGCAACGGGCTAAATGACAGGAAATTAACGGTTTTGCGAAGGTTGACCCTAGGTCAGCTTTCGGAAGGCCGTTTTTTGTGGTATGATCTTTTTCGCAAATGAGTTCTTAGACCGAAAACCTCCACGGATGTCGCCCATGCTGACTTGTATGGGGCGGCTCTTTGGTGCCGGACGTTAGCCTGACAGGGCCCAGACCAACCCCGTCGGGACGATTGCCGACTGATCCGGTCGCAAACAAGGAAAACGGAATGACCAAGACCAAGAAGCTCGATTTTCGGCCCAACGAATATGTCGTGTACCCGGCGCATGGCGTCGGACAGATCGTCTCGGTGGAAGAGCAGGAAGTCGCCGGCATCAAGCTCGAACTGTTCGTCATCTCCTTTGAAAAGGACAAGATGACCCTGCGAGTCCCGACCCACAAGGCAAGCGAGATCGGCATGCGGTCGCTCAGCTCTCCGGATGTCATCACGAAGGCGATGACCACGTTGAAGGGCAAGGCCAAGGTCAAGCGGGCCATGTGGTCGCGCCGGGCGCAGGAATACGAGCAGAAGATCAATTCCGGCGACCTGATTGCCATCGCCGAAGTTGTCCGCGACCTGCACCGCACCGACGATCAACGCGAGCAGAGCTACTCCGAGCGCCAGCTCTACGAAGCTGCGCTCGAGCGTCTGACTCGTGAAGTCGCTGCTGTGGGCGGTGGCGACGAGACCCTTGCTGCCCGGCAGGTTGACGACGTGCTGACCTCGCGCGCCGCCTGATCTTTCCGCCCCTCGATTCAGGATTTGGGCCGTGTCTGTACAGGGCGCGGCCTTTTCCGTTTTCTGTAAAGCCCTTTGCCGTTCACGAACTCCGCCTCTAGATTGCGTCGCAAGGACAGAGGATCGCGGACATGGAAGACGGCGTCGCACGGGGATGGTTCGACAGGGTGGTGCTCGATCTCGGGCGCCAGATGCGTTGGACGTTCCTGCCGCCCCTGATGGTCTATTTCTCCTACGGGATCTCGGGCCTCACCGCGATCGTGGGCACTTTCTTCGTCAAGGACTACCTCGGGCTTTCGGCCTCGTTTCTTGCCGGTCTCGCCTTCTGGGCCGGACTGCCCTGGGCGCTCAAGATGCCGCTCGGCCACTTGGTCGACCTGATCTGGCGCTACAAATCGCTGCTGATCTACATCGGCGCCGGACTGATCGGGGCGAGTCTCTTCATCATGTACCTTCTGATCACCGACCCGGTCGGGATGGAGGCGATCCTGCCGATCCCGGCCTGGTACGTGATCAGCGTGATGCTCGCCCCCTGCGGTTATGTTCTGCAGGACGCAGTCGCCGACGCCATGTCGGTCGAAGCGGTGCCGACGCTGGATTCGCATGGTGAAGCGATCCCGGAAGAGCGGTCCAAGGCGATGCACACCACGATGCAGACGCTGGGCCGGTTTGCGCTGATCAGCGGAACGGTCGCGGTGGCGGTTCTGAACATCGTGATGTTCTCCGGTGCCGACCAGTTGGCCGAGGCGGAAAAGGCCGAGGTCTATGCCCGGATCTACATGATCGCGCTGGCGATCCCGCTGATCTCGATCTCAGGCGTCGTTCTGGCGTCGTGGCAACGCCACGGTCTGCGCCGCCGCTTGCAGGATCTGGGAAAAACATCTGACGAGGTCGAAGCCGCGCTCGGCCGCCCGGAGGAGGAGGTCAAGCCGAACCATTGGTATTTCACCGGCGGTCTGATCTTCGTGGCGCTGAGCCTCACCATCGGTCTGTCCGACATCGCTTATGGGCAGGAGATCGTGTTTCTCGGCTCGATGGCGGTGGTGCTGTTCCTCATGCGGCAACTGATCGCGGTGCTCGACCGCGACAAGGCGCGGATGCTCGTGGGAACCGCGATCATCATCTTCGTCTTTCGCGCTGTGCCCTTGCCGGGGCCGGGGGCGACGTGGTTCGAAATCGACGTCTTGAAGTTCGACGAGCAGTTCCTGTCGGTGCTGTCGTTGATCACCGCGGTGCTCACGCTCGTGGGGATCATCCTTTTGCGCCCGATGATGGCGACTCGCCCGATCACCAGCATCGTCATCCTGTTGACCGTTGTCGGCGGGATCCTGTCGCTTCCCAATATCGGGCTCTACTACGGGTTGCACCACTGGACTTCGGCTATGACCGGCGGGGTCGTGGATGCCCGGTTCATCGCCATCATGGACACGATGGTTGAGTCGCCCCTGGGGCAGGTGGCGATGATCCCGATGTTGGCCTGGATCGCGCGCAACGCGCCGCCCCAGCTCAAGGCGACCTTCTTCGCGGTCATGGCCTCGTTCACCAATCTCGCGCTGTCGGCGAGTGCGCTCGGCACCAAGTATGTCAACGAAACCTACACGATCACCCGCGAGGTGCGCGATCGCGCGAGCGACGCCATCACGGTCCCGGCCGATTACTCCCAGTTGGGCTGGTTGTTGATCACTGTCGCGGCGCTCGGTGTGCTGCTGCCACTCGCCACCATTGGTATCGTGCAGCGCTCGCGGCTGCGTACGACCGATTGACTTTGCTCACTCGGGCAGAGCCGCCAGCAGCCCAAGCAGAACGGCGATCTCGGCGAGCTGCTGTGATGCGCCGAGGATGTCGCCAGTCTGTCCGCCGATGCGCGCCCGCGCCAGAAGCGCCAAACCGGCGACCAGTGCCGCGGCGCTCAGCACAGGCGCGATGATCGCCATACCCAGCAGCAGCGCGGCGCTGCCAAGCGCCAGCACGAGCCCTGCCAGAACAGCAGGGCGCGGTGGCGCTCCGACGCTGCGCGACAGCCCATCGGCGCGGGCGTGGGGCAGGGCCGCCATTATCACGGGCATTGCGGCGCGCGACAGCATCGCCGCCGCGATCACAGGGGCCGCGCCGAGCGGTAGAAGCAGCGTCAAGGCGCTCCACCGCAAACCAAGAGACAGGATCAGCGCCAGCACGCCATAGGTGCCGATTGCGCTGTCTTTCATGATTTCAAGCCGCCGTTCCCGGCTCCAGCCGCCCCAAAGCCCATCTGCCGTATCGGCAAGCCCGTCCTCGTGCATCGCTCCGGTCAGCAGGATCTGCACCGCCAGGCACAACCCGGCTGCCACCGTCGCGGGCAGGCCCAACGACAGTGTCCCAAGGCCGACGCTTGCCGCCAAGACACCCGTCACGGCCCCCACCGCCGGGAAGGCCCAGACCGCGCGGGCCTGACTGGCAAAGGCGCTCTGCGGCAGGGACGGCAGGGGCAGTCGTGTCAGCAGCGCCAGCGCCACGGCGACATCCATTGGCACCCGGCGGACAGGGTCGCTTTTTCCCATGACTTGGCTTCTCCGGGGCTTGTGGCGGGCGGTGCGTCGGTTAAACACCGGGGCCTGACGCGATGCAACGAGGCTTTCCATGCTCCCCGACCTGACCGATCTGACGACCCTGCGCCGCCTGCTGTCCGAAGCCCCCGCACCTGACGATGCTGCGCGGCAAGGCGCTTCCGAGCGCAACGGTCAATTGACCAAGCCGCCGGGCGCGCTCGGACGGCTGGAGGATCTGGCAATCTGGTATGCCGGCTGGCGCGGCGATGCCCGTCCCCAGATCGAGTCGCCGCAGGTCATCGTCTTCGCGGGCAATCACGGGGTCACGGCGCAGGGCGTGTCGGCCTTTCCAGCCGAAGTGACGGTGCAGATGGTCGCAAATTTCGAACAGGGCGGCGCGGCGATCAACCAGTTGGCCCGCGCGGCCGGCGCGCGGATGGACGTGCACGCGCTCGATCTCGACAACCCCACCGCCGATTTCACCCAGGCCCCTGCGATGAGCGAGTCCGAATGCCTTTCGGCCTTGCGCAAGGGATGGGAGGCGGTCGACCCCGATTGCGACCTGCTGGTCGTCGGAGAGATGGGGATCGGCAACACCACCTCCGCCGCCGCGATCTGCCATGCGCTGTTTGGTGGATCGGCATCGGACTGGACCGGACGCGGCACAGGGGTCGATGACGCGGGTTTGACGCTCAAGACCGACGTGGTCGCGCGGGGTGTCGCCCTGCATGCGCGCAATCACGCCGATGGGCTCGACATCCTGGCGCGGCTCGGCGGACGGGAACTGGCCGCCATGGCGGGCGCCATCGCGGCGGCTCGGGTGTTGCGCATTCCGGTCCTGCTGGACGGGTTCATCTGCAGCGCCGCTGCCGCCTGTCTCAACGCGGTGTCGCCATCAGCGCTGGATCACGCACTGGCGGGCCACCTGAGCGACGAAGCCGCCCATGCAGCGCTGTTGCAGCAGCTCGGCAAGGAGCCCCTGTTGGCTTTGGGGATGCGGCTCGGCGAAGGGTCGGGCGGGGCGCTTGCGATCAACATCCTGAAGAGTGCGGTCGCCTGCCACAGCGGCATGGCCACTTTTGCCGAGGCCGGTGTCGCCGGCGGCTGAGGCCGGGCTTCAGGCTGGCCGTTTGTCGTCCTCGCTTTCGCGGTTCAGGAGCGCAACTTCCAGCTCCTTTTCCAACTCGCGCGCGCGCGCGATGTAGGCTGCGTTCTCGCGCGCCGGAGTGTTGGGATCCCAGACCTGTGCCAGTTGCTGAACGGCATAGCGGTCATGGGCATAGAAGGTGCGCTCGGCGCTGTCGGCCTCGAATTCGCTCAGCCCGACATTCTCCAGCACGTAGCGCCCGGCGCGCAGGCTGGCGTCGAATGTCTCGCGTACGATGTCGTCGGCCCCGGCGCGGTAGAGGCGGTAGACATGGCTTCGGTCATAGGCACGCGCGATGATGTGCAGGTCAGGCCGTTCCCGCCGTGCATAAGTGACCAACCGTGTCACCGCGTCCGGGTCGTTCATCGCCGCGACCAGCACCCGCGCCTTGGCCAGCCCGGCGGCGTTCAGCAGTTCGGGCCGCGTCGGGTCACCGAGAAAGCTCTTGAAACCGAACCTGCGCATCAACTGGATCGTTTCCATGTTGCTGTCCAGAACCACCGTCTTGAACCCGCTGGCCTGTACCAGGCGATTGACGATCTGGCCGAAACGGCCGATGCCCGCGATGATGACCGGCCCCTGTTCGTCTATGTCATCGGCCTCGTGATGCGCCGCGCTGTCCTTCATCCGGCTCGAGATGAAATCGTAGATGATGAAGAGAAGCGGCGTGATCAGCATCGACAACGCGATGACCAACAGCAGTTTCTCGGACACAGCGGTGGGAATCACGCTCTGCTGCACGGAAAACGCGATCAGCACAAAGCCGAATTCCCCGGCCTGCGCCAAGCTCAGGGTGAACAGCCAGCGATTGCGGCCCTTCAACCCGAAAGCCCGGCCCAGAACGTAGAGGATCACGCCCTTGGCCAGGATCACCAGGAGCGCCAAGCCGATCAGGTCGCCCGGCTCGTCGAAGAACAGCGAGAAATTGATACCCGCGCCGACCGTGATGAAGAACAACCCGAGCAGCAGCCCCTTGAACGGTTCGAGGTCACTTTCCAGCTCGTGCCGGAATTCGCTGTTGGCCAGAACGACCCCGGCGAGGAAGGCACCGAGTGCCGGCGAGAGGCCGACCAGCGTCATCAGGAACGAGATGCCGACCACGATCATCAGTGCGAGCGCCGTGTACATCTCGCGCAGATGCGCGGCGTGGATATAGCGGAACACGGGCCGGGTCAGATAGATGCCGGCCAGCACCACGGCCGCGACCGCCGCGATGGTCACGAGCGTAACGCCCCAGCCCGGCAAGCCTTCGACCAGCGACATCGAGAGGCCGTGCCCGTCTCCATGCTCGCCGACACGGTTTATCGAGCCGTCGGTGTTGATCTTGGCGACCGGGGCCGTCGCCAACAGCGGCAGGAATGCAAGGATCGGGATCACCGCGATGTCCTGTGTGAGCAGGACCGAAAACGCGGAGCGCCCGCCGCTGGTTTGCATCAGGCCCTTCTCGGACAGGGTTTGCAGGACGATCGCGGTCGAGGAGAGCGACAGCGACAGACCGATGGCCAGCGACACAGACCAGCTCTGCCCGGTTGCCATGGCCGCCCCCATCAGCGCGATCGTGCTGACCGCGATCTGAAGCCCGCCAAGCCCGATCAACCGGTGCCGCATGTCCCAGAGTGCCCGCGGGTCCAGTTCCAGACCGATCAGGAACAGCATCATCACGACGCCGAACTCGGCGAAGTGTTGCAGGTCCTGGGTCTCGCTTCCGACCAGTCCCAGCACCGGACCGATTATGATCCCTGCCGCCAGGTAGCCGAGCACCGAGCCCAGCCCCAGCCGTGCCGCGAGCGGCACGGCGATCACCGCGGCGGCAAGATAGATCGAGGCCTGGTAGAGGAATGTTTCCATTCTGGACAATCCTTGTGGAGCGGAGAGAAGGGCTCAGGTCGGCAGCGGCGCGTCGCGTTTCAGTTGATCCATGACGATCTGGCTTTGAACCCGCGCAACCGCAGGGTGGGGCAAGAGCACGTCATGGATCAAGGCATTGAGTGCCGGAAGGTCCTCGCAATAGACGCGGAGAAGGTAGTCTGCCTCTCCCGTCATCGTCCAGACGCTGGTGATTTCGTCCCGCGTGCGCATCAGCCGTGCAAAGCTGCTGGATTGTTCCGGCCCGTGTGTTCCGAGTTGCACCTGGATGAATCCCTGCACCGTCAGGCCCAGGCGCAGCGGGTCGAGCCGAGCAGAATAGCCCTGGATATAGCCATCGGCTTCCAGGCGCTGCCGCCGCCGCCCGGCCTGGCTGGCCGACAGGTTCAGCATCTCGCCGAGCTGTTGCGCGGTCAGGTGCGCGTCCTTCTGCAGGGCGGCCAGCAACCGGGTGTCGATCGAATCCAGCATCCGCGGGAAACTTCCTCATATTCTCTTCCGTGCGCGCGAAACGCGCGTCAACCCGACAGATTTCCAGAAAGAATGCGCAGAAATCGCGCCGAACCACGTCTATATGTAACAGAGCGAACAGTATCGGCAACAGGAGACGTGACCATGGGCCCATTTCCGCATAACGCACCGAAATCCGTCATCAGCGACGAGAATCCGGCGGGGACCGACGGGTTTGAATTCGTGGAATTTGCCCATCCTGAGCCCGAGGAACTGCGCACGCTGTTTGCCCGCATGGGCTATGCGCTGGTCGGGCGGCACAAGACCAAGGCCATCGAATTGTGGCAGCAGGGCGACATCACATATATCCTGAACGCCGAGCCGGACAGCTTTGCCGCGCGCTTCGTGGAGGAGCATGGCCCGTGCGCGCCCGCGATGGGTTGGCGCGTGGTCGACGCACAGCACGCTTTCGAACATGCGGTGTCCAAGGGGGCGGAGCCCTACGAGGGCGACGACAAGACGATGGATGTGCCTGCGATCAAGGGCATCGGCGGGTCGCTTATCTATTTCATCGACCAGTATTACGAGACCAGCCCCTATAACGAGGAATTCGACTGGCTGGAACAGTCCAAGCCGCGCGGCGTGGGATTCTATTACCTCGATCACCTGACCCACAACGTGTTCAAGGGCAACATGGACAAGTGGTTCCGGTTCTACGGCGACCTGTTCAACTTCAGGGAAATCCGCTTCTTCGATATCGAGGGCAAGTTCACCGGTCTGTTCAGCCGCGCGCTGACCTCTCCCTGCGGTCGGATCCGCATCCCGATCAACGAGGACCGTGGCGAGACCGGTCAGATCGTCGCCTATCTCAAGAAGTACAATGGCGAGGGTATCCAGCACATCGCCGTCGGAACCGATGACATCTACGACAGCACCGATGCGATTTCCGAAAAGGGCATCAAGTTCATGCCTGGACCGCCCGACGCCTATTACGCGCTCAGCAAGGAGCGGGTCGCCGGCCATGACGAACCGTTGGACCGGATGAAGAAGCACGGCATCCTGATCGATGGAGAGGGCGTAGTCGATGGGGGCGAGACCAAGATCTTGTTGCAGATCTTCAGCAAGACGGTGATCGGTCCGATCTTCTTCGAATTCATCCAGCGAAAGGGCGATGACGGGTTCGGCGAGGGCAACTTCAAGGCGCTGTTTGAGAGCATCGAGCAGGAGCAGATCGACTCCGGTGAGCTGAAGGCCAGCTGATTCCGAGGTAGGGAGGGCAGGGCCGAACAGGCCCTGCAAGGGAGAGCGCCGCGGAGCCATCGGGCTGCCGCGGCGTTTTTCCGTTGTGGATCTAGCTGCTGGGTATCTTCAGCGTCATGTTGCGCCCGCCCTTCTGGTAGCGCAGTTCGCTGTCGCCGATCGCGACGATACGGCCGCCATCCACGTTGTCGCCGACCTGCACTTTCTTGTAGCGGCCGCTGGGCAAGCGTATCAGCGCGCGGCGGTTCGACGGCGTGCCATAGACGCCGATCAGGTTGATCTGGCGCAGGTTGATCGCGTTGTTCACCGTGGCCTGGCGCGCGACCGAGGCCGATGACGGGATGCGCGGTGCGACGGTGCGCGGTGCCACCGTCGCCGTTGCGGCGCTGGCGACCTGTTCGGACGGGCCCGAGCTACGCTGACGGGCCTGTGCCACCTTGGCCCCGAAATTGGAGGGCCGTCCTTTCGGAGTACGTGAGACGACGATGGCTTGCGCCGTCGGGGTTTCGTCCTGCTCGGCCTCACGTTTGACGGTTTCCGGACGCAGCTTGGGGCGAAGCCCGGCCAGTTCGGAGCGGGTCAATCCGCCGAGCTGGCTGCGTTCGGTCAATTCGGCCAGGTTCTCCGGGCGCGTTTGCGGGCGGAACGCCGCGAGGCGGTCACGCTGCGCATCGATCTCGGCCTCGGGGTTGGTTTCGAAACGCGTCGGCGTTTCGGGGGGCACGACCGGCGGGCGCCCGAGAAACACCAGCACCCCGTCCGGGTTCAGCGCGCCTTCGGTGCTGGGGCGGACCAGCCCGCGCTCGTCGAGGTCGAAGGCGGTGCCCGCTTCGGCGGGAGACGCGACCGATGCGGGCGACTGGTCTGTGTCGAGCTGTGCGACCGGGGGCAGGGCGACCGCGTCGGTCGAAAGATCGCGGCGGTCGATCGACACGTCGTAGAGCTCGTTCAACTCGGCACCCTCATGGGGCTGAGGCGCCTCGGGAGCACGCGACCAGATTCCCGTCGCGGCATAGAGCGACTCCTCGTCCATCGCGGCCTGGGACTCGGGCGCGTCGATCTCCGCGTCGGGCTCTGGCGCGATCTCGGTTTCGGCTCCGGGCAGCAGCGCCGTACGGTCGTCCGCGTCGTCGGGGGCCGCCACACCGGGCGCAACGTCCGCTTCCGATCCGGCATCGGTCATGTCGGGTGCAGTGGTCAGAACTTCGGGGGCCTGGATCGTCGGGGGCGCGACGGTGGCTGTCTCTTCGGGCGCGCCACCGAACAAGGCCGAGATGCGGTCATCCATGAACAGGGCCGACCAGGCGGCGACCGCGGCGAGGAAGATCAGCAGCCCGATGGTCAGGTAGAGCCCGAGATGACGTGGTTTGCCGCCGACCTCGGGCTTTTCCCGCGCCCCGAAAATCGTCATCCGGTCGCTTTCGGTCTCCGTTTCGAATGTCTGCGGCGGCGGTGCGGGCACAACGTTCTTCGTCGCGCGCGCGCTTTTTGGGGCACTGGTTTCGCGCGGCTTGCGGCGGCTGAGGAACCTCGCAGCAAAGGACGGTTCCGGGTCTGTCTGCTTGTCGACCTTGGGACTGTCCGCGACCGGGCTCGCCAGGGGAGAGCCTGGCGTGGTCTTTGCGGTTTCGGCGTCGTCCGGCTCCTGCGGCGTCAGGGTCTTCAGCACCGGGGGCGGATCGTCGCGCCGTGCTCCGGCTAGGGGCGGCGCGATGCCGGAGTCGTCTGGCTTGCGTCGGCGGCTTGCAAATCCGGCCGAAGGTTCGGGTGTCACCTCCTGTTCCGGATCGGGCGCGTCGGAAAGCGGAGCTTCCTCGGGTTGATCGGGCGTGTTATCGGCGATCGCCGAGTCCGGGTCGGACTTGTCGTCTGTGAGGGTCTCCTGTGTTTCGACCGGCGGTTCCGAGGCGGGCCCATCCGGCGCAGGCGCGGTCTCCGTCGCTGGGCCGATGATCTCGATCGGGTCGTCGCCGCGGTCGATCAAAGCGGCATCGCCAATGACGTCGAAGACCGGCTCGCCCTTGAACATCGCTTCTTCGGGCATGGCGACGAAGCTGACCGGTTCGAATCCGTGGGTGCGCGCGAAGGACTCGGCTTCTTGCAGCGTCTCGCGTGCGACTGCGGCGATATGGGTGTCGCCGTCCGCGTGCGACAGGTCGAAGGCTAGGTCGGCCACATCATAGGGGGTCGCGCCCTCCAGGGCCGCGCGGGCCATTTCGCGCCGAGTCTCGCCGAGGAACGACCCCGTCTGGATGGTGAGATAGCGAATCTGATCGTTCGGGATCACGATCTTGCAGCGCACCGGCTCGCCCGCCAGATCGACGGCATGCGCGCGCAGGGCCTCGATTTCGGCGGTCAGATCCGCGACGTCCAGGGTGACCTCGCCGATAATGCGCCAGCCGTCCACTGCGCGATGCAGCAGGGTGATGCCTTGAAAGGACAGGGACAGCGCGAAATTTGGTTTCATTCAGCCGGGTTCGAAACAGAGCGCAAACATGCGCGAAGTCTAATGCAGCCGTTCACCAAGGGAAAGCGAAAGACAAATTCATGCCTTGCCGATCTGGGTCGCCGACGAGCACAGTGCAGAGACATGATCGAGAGGAGCAGGAATATGGGTCTGAAACCACGTGATTTGCTGGCCAGTGCACTGATAAGTCTGGCCCTTGCGGCCCCGGCATGGGCCGATTCCGATGAGCGGCGTATTGCCGTTACGGGCGAGGGCCGCGTCGAAGCGGTGCCCGACATGGCGAGCGTGACGTTGGGTGTGACCAACGAGGCGGAGGAGGCCGGGGATGCGATGCAGGCCACGTCCGACGCGGTGTGGCGAATCCTCGATCGCCTGACAGAAATGGGACTGGAATCGCGCGACGTTCAGACCAGCCGCTTCGCGCTCTCCCCGGTCTGGTCGAGACGGACGGAGTCAGACAGCGATCGACCGCGCATCACCGGCTTTACTGCCAGCAACATGGTCATGGTTCGGGTTCGGGATCTCGACCGACTGGGCGCGCTGCTGGATGCGGTCGTTTCCGATGGGGCCAACGATTTCAATGGCCTGTCCTTTGGAGTTCAGGAGTCGGATGCACTCCAAGACGAGGCGCTGGCCGCTGCGGTCGCCGACGCGACGAAGAAAGCGCGACTGCTGACGGACGCCGCTGGTGTGACGCTTGGTCCGGTGGTCTCGATCACCGAGCAGGGCAGCGGCGCACCGCGCCCGATGATGATGGAGATGGCTGCCGCGCGCGACTCAGGTGCACCGGTCGCCGCCGGCGAGGTCACTCTGTCGGCCTCGGTCTCGATGGTTTTCGCCATCGAAGACTGACGGTCGGGGGCCGCGAGGAAGCGGCCCCATCCATTGGGTCAGCTGCTGGCCTTGGCCAGCGCCTGGTCGAGATCGGCGATAAGATCATACGCGTCCTCGATCCCGATCGAGATTCGCACCATGTTCGGTCCCGCGCCAGCGGCTTCCTGCTGCTCGGGCGTCAACTGACGGTGCGTGGTGCTGGCGGAATGGATCACCAGCGACCGCGTGTCGCCCAGGTTGGCGACGTGGCTGAAGATTTCCAGCGCATTCACCAGTTTGACGCAGGCATCATAGCCGCCCTTGACCGCGAAGGTGAACAGACCGCCCGCGCCCTTGGGGCAGATCGTCTTGACGCGGTCGAAATAGGGAGAGGACTCCAGCCCGGCATACGTCACGGACTCGACTCGCGGATCGCTTTCGAGCCAGGTCGCCACCTTTTCGGCGTTCTCGACATGGCGCTGCATCCGCAGGCTCAGCGTTTCGATACCCATCAGCGTGTAGTGCGCCGCCTGCGGATTCATGGTCATCCCGAGGTCACGCAGGCCGATGGCGATCCCGTGGAATGTGAAGGCGAGGGGGCCGAAAGTCTCGTGGAATTTCAGACCGTGATAGGCGGGTTCCGGCGCGCTCAGAGAGGGAAACTTGTCGTTCGCGGACCAGTCGAACTTGCCCGAATCCACGATGCAGCCGCCGGTGACGGTTCCGTTTCCGGTCAGGTACTTGGTGGTCGAATGCACGACCAGGGTCGCGCCGTGTTCAATCGGGCGGCAGAGGTAAGGGGTGGCGCTCGTGTTGTCGACGATCAGCGGAATGCCGGCGGCATCCGCGATGCCCGCAATCGCGTCCAGATCGGTGATGTAACCGCCGGGATTGGCGATGGATTCACAGAACACGGCGCGCGTGTTGTCGTCGATCGCCGCCTTGACCGCATCGAGATCGTCGAAATCGACGAACTTGGCTGACCAACCGAACCGCTTGATGGTCTGGCTGAACTGCGTGACGGTGCCGCCATAGAGCCGTGTCGAGGCGACGATGTTCATGCCGGGCTGCATCAGCGCGAACAGCGCCATGATCTGAGCGGCATGGCCCGACGAACAGCAAACCGCGCCGACGCCACCTTCGAGCGTCGCAAGTCTTTCCTGCAGCACGGCGACCGTCGGGTTGGTCAGACGCGAATAGATATAGCCGACTTCCTGCAGGTTGAAGAGTGCGGCGGCGTGATCGGCATCCCGGAACACGTAGGCCGTCGTCTGGTAGATCGGCGTTTGCCGCGCGCCGGTCGCCGGATCGGGGCGGGCCCCGGCATGGATCTGAAGCGTGTCAAAGCCGTAGGTGGGGCCATCGGTCATGGTTTGTCTCTCCCAAAGGTTATCGGTTTCGCCAAGACCTATGCGATTGGCCCGTGGCTGACAACTGCGTGCATCATCGGCGGCGCGTTGACACGAAATCTAAACGTTTTGCTCGCATGCATTGTTTGCAACTATGTTGACAGATAGTCGTGATCAACATACAAGAAACCTATGTTATAAAAGGAGGCCAACATGGCCAGAAAGCCAAAGAAAACAGGTTCCGCAGCACCTGAAGTCGCGGACGAACAGGGCGGCGCGGCGGCACCGAGCCGTCGGCAGGAGAAGCGTCAGCGGATCGCCGAAGCCAACAAGATGACGTTCATCTTGGAAACCGAAGTGCGCAAGTTCATGGCCGCGGAAGCCAAGGCCGCCGGCATGGACCTGGCGCCCTATCTGCAGAAGGTGGTCGAAAACCACGTCATGGCCAATGCCCCGGCGGGCGACCCGCTGGCCGAGCGGCTGCGCGCAAAACGGGCGGTGCTGGACTATGCTGTCGACCTGGCGCGCAAGACCGATGAAGAGGGTGCGTTCGATGAGCATTTCATCGGCAATGTCTTGAAAAAGGCGGCGCAGGACGAGACCTTCACACGGCTTTACGCGCAGGCCACCAGCACAAATGACGAGAATCCCAAGCGTGCCGCCCGTGCACGGGCACCGTTGAATCAGCAGCTGGGACGCCTGATCAAGCGTGCCGCCGGCGCGAGGAGCAAGCGCGACGAAAGCGGCAAGATCATGCGGGCGCAGGTGCAGGGCGAAATCCTCAGCACCTATACGCTGCTCGACAAGGCCGCCTGAGGCCGACCTGTAGTCATCGAACTCGGAAAGGGGTCGCCGTCACTCGGCGACCCATTCTTTCTTCGGGGCGGTTTCAGCGGATCCAGTAGCCCGCCGCCTTGATCCGGTTGCGGATCGCCTGCTCGCGTCTCGGCAGGGCCGAGCGGTCGAACATCGCCCGCAGTTTCGCGCCGCGTCCCTGATAGACCAACCGCCGGATCGGCTCGTGCTGCTTCAGCACCTTCTTGATCCAGTTCGGCGCCGCGACGGTTTCGAGCGTCTGCACGACATGATCGCTCTCGCGCGCATAGAGCAAAGGGAAGAGTCGGTAATGACAGGTTGTCTCGCCGTCGATCCATCCCGGCGGCATCGCGTCGCGTCCGCCGCCCATCGCCTGAACGACCAGCGGCAGGGCGATCTGGTCGAGCCAGGGGTAGAGCGTCTGCCCCACAAGTTCCGGCGGTGGATCGTCACGGATCGACGTGGCATAGTCGTGGAACAGCCGCCCGAACTTGCGCGGGCAGGGCCCGTGGAAGTAACCGGCGTTGAAATAGAGATAGCGCCGCCAATGCCCCTCGGGCTGGGTGAGGTCGAGGCTGGCGTTGAAGTCCAGGCCGAACCGATCGTAGAGCGCCTTCCAGATCTGCCCATACCCAGGGCCGTAGAGCGTCGGTTGCGGCCAGGTGCCCTCGCAGCGGGCCGAAGCGCAGGGCCTGTCGAAATCGAAGGGCACGCGCATCAGATCGCCGGTCACCAGCGTGTCCGTGTCGAAGAACACGAAGGGTTCACCCTCGGGCAGCAGGGTCAACGCCTCGATCTTGTTGCCTTGCGGATAGGACTCGCCAAAGACACGAGAGTCGAAGGGAAGAACCTCGGCCTGAAGTCTGGCGAGCGCGGCCAGCACCTCTTGATTGTGTATGGTGGGGTCCTTGGTCCAGAGCGGGCCGTGCGCCGGCATCGCCACGATCAGCCGTCCCTTGAAGTCTGGTGACATGTGGCGCAGCGACGCCGCGAACAGAAGTGCTTCGTATTGCAGCCGTCCAGTCTGCGCGACGATCAGGACGTTGAACGGTTGGCGCGCGGCCGGGTTGTCTGCCATGGTCTCCCCAGATCGGGCTTGCCTGCAGCTCTACTATAGGCTGCGCTTGCGATCCCCAAAACCCGTGAAATGCAGGGGGCGCTCGATGATCGGTGCAGGTCAGGCGGGCCCACTTTCGAAAATGGACCCAAAGGCAGGCTCCCTGCTTTCCTAGATCTTCAGGCCGCAGTTCTCGAACGCCTCGCGGGTACGCTCCTTTTCCGCATCGGTCAATTGCAGAAGCGGCGGGCGAACCGGGCCGCCGACTTGCCCCAATAGCTCCTGCCAGTACTTGCCATGTGCCTGCGGCTTGCCGCCGGGACGCGAGGCCTTGAAGGCGTCGCGCACCGGCTGCAGGCTGGCCGACACGGCGCGTGCCTCGTCGAAACGGCCCTCGAAGGCCAGGCGGGTGTATTCGTTCATCCGCTGGTCGACCTTGCTCTGGATCTGGTAGGGCGGCGAGGAACACAGATAGAGTTTCCAGCCCAGTTCGACGATGTTGTCGAGCCATTCGGCCTCGGCCGCGGTCGAGACATGGATCTTGTCGCCGACAAGATGGGTCAGGCGCACATACATGTCGCGCGGGACCGAATACTTGATCGCAACGATGTTGGGCAATTCCGCCACCCGCGCGCAAAGCTCGGGCGACATCAGGTAGCCGCTGTCCGGATGGCTCCACATCGCGATGCCGATGTCGACCTGGTCGCAGATCGTCTTGTAGTAATTGTAGACGGTGTCGTCCGGGTCGGTGACGAAGTGCAGCATCGGAGCATGGACCACGATATAGTCCGCGCCGCACGCTTGCGCATGCTTCGCCAGTTCGATCACGGTGTCGAAATTCTGGTCCGAGCAGGACATGATCGTACCGGCCTTGCCGTCGCATTCCTCGACCGCGATCTCGAAATTGCGTTTCCGCTCGGTCACCGACATCGAGAAGAACTCGCCCTGCTTGCCGGCAATGAACAGGCCCTGGATGGCCAGGTCATCGATCCAGTGGCGAATGTTGGCCCGCAGGCCGGCCTCGTTCAGCGAGAAATCGGCGTTGAACGGGTTGAGGGCGGCGGCCCAGATGCCGCGCATGTGATCGCGGGCGTGGTCCTTGGCGTCGAGTCGGCTGTACTTCATGATGTCTGTCCTGTTCCGGCGGTCTGCATGGCCTGCCAGACCTTGCAGGGGGTGAGTGGCATGGTCAAATCGGTCACGCCCACGGGGCGCAGGGCGTCGATTGCCGCGTTCAGCAGCGCTGCGGGGGCCACAATCGTGCCGGCCTCGCCGACACCCTTGGCCCCCAGCAGGTTCATTGGCGAAGCTGACTGGCGGCTCTGCAGGTCGATGGGTGGCAGGTCAGTGGCGCGCGGCATGGCGTAGTCCATGAACGAACCGGTCAAAAGTTGTCCGTCGGCGTCGAAATGCACCTCCTCCAGCAGCGCCTCGCCCAGACCCTGCGCGAGCCCGCCGAAGATCTGACCGCGCACCAGGGCAGGATTGATCACGGTGCCGGTATCATCGAGGACGGAGATCCGGTGGGGCGTGATCCGCCCGGTGTCGCGGTCCACGGTGAGCGCGGCGAGACACAGACCAAAGCCCCAAGCCTGGCCTTCGGCCTCGTAGCGGGTGTCGACCGTGATTGGATAAGGCGCGCCCTTTGCGCGCAAGGCCAGTGCCTTGGCGCAGGCCTCCTGCACCGCGCTGCCGCCGATGGCGGTGCTGCGGCTGGCCAGCGCCCCGATCCCTTCGGGGCAGGTGCCGGTGTCGCCGTATCGCACGGTGATCGCCGACACCGGCAGGTCGAGCGCATCAGCCGCGATCTGGGCGAACGCGGTGCGGCGCCACTGGCCCTGCGCGCTGGACCCGCTGTCAATGGCGGCGCGATCTTCATGCAGCGTCACGCGCGCGCTTTCCCACCCTTCACCCGAGGGTTCGACATAGAAGGCGACACCGACGCCGGCCAGATCACCGTCCGCGCGCCGGGCATCGCGCCATGCGCGCATCTCGTTTGCCGTGCCGCTGTCCAGAAGATCCTGCACGGCGGCGGGATAGTCACCGCTGTCCAGCAGGTTGCCGGTGCCTGTGCGATGCGGCAGTCGATCGGGCGCAAGCAGGTTCCGGCGGCGCAACTCCAAAGGGTCGATCCCGGTGACGCGCGCGGCTTCGTCCACCAGCCGTTCCATCAGGGCATTGGCCTCGGGCCGACCGGCTCCGCGATAGATGCCGCGTGGCGGTTGGGCGGTCAGCCGGGCCGTGGTCGCGACGTCGAGATCCGCGATGTCATAGGCGCAGGGCAGCACCCGGGCGGCGTTCCAGGCCGGAATCAGGCCACTGTTGGGCACCCAGTGTCCGAGAGGGGCTTCGATCTCGGCCTTCAGCCCGAGAAATCGCCCGGTGTCGCTCACCGCCAACTCGCCCCGGCTGGTCAGGCCGCGCCCGTGGGTGGCCGACAGAAACTCTTCCGACCGGGTGGCGCACCACGTCACGTTGCGCTGGTGCCGGAAGGCGGCCCAGACCGCCAGCACCTCTTCGGGATAGATCGAGCCCTTCATGCCGAAGGCGCCACCGACATCCGGTGCGATCACGCGCAGCCGGTCGGGGGACAGGTCGAGAATTTTGGCCAACGCGCTGCGGGTACGGTGTGGGGTCTGGGTGGATTGCCAGATCGTGACCGATTCCGTCTCGGGCGCATAGCGTACGGCGATGCTGCGGGGTTCGAGCGGCGAGGGTGCAAGCACCGGATGCGTGATCGTCACGGACACCACATGGCAGGCTGCTGCAAAGGCGGCGTCGGGGTCGCCGGCGCGCCAGCGGCGTTCTGCGAGCGGGCCGGCCTCTGCGGCGGGCGAGTCTTCATGATCAAGCGGGATCAGATCGGCGGCGTCCAATGCCTGATCTGCTGTATCCGCGAGGATCGCCGCGACGGGCTGACCCACGGCATCGATCCGATCGTGGGCCAGAACGGGGAAATCGGGCATTCGATCCAGCGGCAGAACCGGGTTGATCGGCAGGCGGCCCAGTTCGGCAACGTCCGCGCCGGTGTGGATCGCGGCGATGCCCGGCATCGCGCGCGCGCCCGAAAGATCGCCGATGGAAAGGCGAGAGGCCGCGACCGGGCTGCGCAGGATGTGCAGCACCAGTGCGTCCGGCAGGGCGATGTCGCCGGTGAACTGACCGGCACCGCGCAGCAGTGCAGTGCCTTCGCGGCTGGGCACCGATTGCCCTATGTTGGGTGTCCTGTCTGACATGAAGCCCCCGTTCAGCACCAGGCAGCTTGACCATGGCAGGGATATAATCGCAAATACAAGCCTGTGATCTGGATATAGTCTTGGGGAATAGCAGGGGCGACATGCAACGTATCGGAATGATCGGCTATGGTGCCGTTGCGGGCTACGTGGCGCGCGAGGCCGAAAGAAACGGTTTCGAGGTCGCGGCGGTGATCGCGCGGCCGGGACGTGAGGCGGCGGCGCGCGCGGCCTTGGGAGGAGTGACTGTGGTCAACGCTGCGGCCGACCTGCCCGAGGCGCTCGACGTGGTCGTGGATTGCGCGGGTCATGACGGTGTGCGCGCTCATGGGGCGGATACTCTAGCGCGGGGCCTGCCGCTGGTCACCGTGTCGGTCGGCGCGCTTGCGGACAACGAGTTGTATGCGGGCCTTACGGCAGCGGCCAAGCGCGGCGGCACTCGGCTGCACCTTGCGACGGGGGCGATCGGGGCGCTGGACGCGCTGTCTGCAGCCGCGGCCGGCGATCTGCAAGAGGTCAGCTATACCGGGCGCAAGCCGCCCGCAGGCTGGCGTGGCTCGGCCGCCGAGGAAGTGCTGGATCTCGACCGGCTCGACGCGCCGGCGGTTCATTTCGAGGGGTCTGCGCGGGACTGCGCGCTGGCTTATCCCAAGAACGCCAACGTCGCTGCCAGCGTGGCGCTGGCGGGGCTCGGGCTCGATGCGACGAAGGCACGGCTGATCGCCGACCCCACCATCGCGCGCAACATCCACGAGATCACGGCGTCGGGCGATTTCGGCAGGTTCCGCTTCACGATCGAAGGCATGGGGATGCCGGATAATCCGAAATCCTCGGCGCTCACCGCGATGAGCGTGGTGCGCGCGATCCGCAACCGCACCGAGGCGTTGGTGATCGGATGAGCCGCGGCGCCTCGCGCAGGGTCGAGCGGGTTCTGACGCGGCTCAAGCTCAAGCAGTTGCGCCTGCTGGTGGCGGTGGCGCGCCACGGAAGCATCCTGCACGCCGCGCGGGAGATGAACCTGAGCCAGCCCGCCGCCACCAAGATGATCAAGGATCTGGAAACCGATTTCGAGGTGCAGCTGTTCACTCGCACCAATCGCGGCGTCCTGCCCACGGTGTTCGGCGACTCTCTGATCCGGCATGGCAAGCTCGTCTTCGCCCAGATCGCACACGCGGCGCAGGAACTGGACGACCTGGCACAAGGCACGGCTGGGCGCGTCGTCGTGGGCACCTTGCTGGCGGCTTCGGCGCGCGTGCTGCCAATGGCGATCGACGCGATGCTGCGCGAGCGCCCCGACCTTGTGGTGAAGGTCGTGGAGGGCACGAACGAAGTGCTGATGCCGGCGTTGCGCTCGGGCGAACTCGACCTTGTCGTCGGGCGGTTGCCGACGCACCGCCACCGCGACGACGTGGAGCAGCGAACGCTCTACCAGGAGCGGATCGTCGCCGTCGTGCGTGCCGGGCATCCCCTTGACGGGCGCACGGACCTGACCTTGGACGATCTGGCCGAGCTGAGTTGGATCCTGCCACCGGCGGAAACCACCTTGCGCCGGCAACTGGATCAGCTGTTCGCGACGCGGCCCGAAAGCAGTCCGCGGCGAGTGGTGGATTCCGTGTCCTACCTGACCAACCGCGCGCTGCTGCTGCGCAGCGAACTGGTGTCGGTGATGCCCAGTCACGTGGCGGCAGCGGATCTCGACAGCGGGGCATTCGCTCGGCTCGACTGGACGGTTCCGGTCGGGACCGGGCCGGTCGGAGTTTCCTATCGACGACGCGGCGCGCTGTCGCCGGCCGCCGACGCCTTCATTCGCACTCTGGGCGAGATCGGCGCGACGCTCTAGATCAGCGCCGTGCTGAGGATCGGGAAGTAGCTCAGCAGGATCAGAACCACCGAAACCGCCAGCAGGAACGGCCAGAGGGCTGCGAAGATCGTGAACGGACGCACGCCGGACATGGCCGAAGCGATGTAGAGTCCGACCCCGACCGGCGGTGTCAGCAGGCCGAGCACGAGGTTCAGGCTGATCACCACGCCGAACTGGTAGGGGTCGATGTCATAGGTGTTCATCGCGATAGGCAGCAGGATCGGCGTGACGAGGATCAACGCAGCGATGCCGTCGATAAGCATGCCGACCACAAGCAGGCACAGGTTGACGATCAACAGGAAGGTGAAGGGATCGGAGGTGACTGTCGAGATGAAGGCCGCGAGCTTCTGCGGCAGTTCCTCGTAGATCACGACCCAGCCGAACACGTTGGCAGCGGCGATCATGAAGATGACCAGCGACGAATTGGTCGCCGTACGCACGAACATCGCGCCGAGATCGCGCGGCCTGATCTCGCGATAGACCAGCCAGCCGATGGCGAAGGCGATGAGCGAGGCGACCGCCGCGCTTTCGGTCGGGGTGGCGATGCCGAAAAGGATGCCGCCGACGATGGCGAGCGGGATCAGGAAGGCGGGCAGGGCATTGCGAAGGGCGCGCGCGGCCTCGGGAAAGGTCATCCACTCTCCCTTGGGATATTGCCGCGCCAGGCCGATCAGCGATATCACCACGAAGAAGGAAAACGCCAGGATCAGGCCGGGAATGATCCCGGCGATGAACAGGTCGCCGATCGGCAGTTGCGCCAGAACGCCATAGATCACGAAGAGCATCGACGGCGGGATGACCGGGGCCAGCAACCCGCCCGCCGCCGTGGTGGCGGCGGCAAATCCGGGGTCGTAGCCCTCCTTGGTCATCGCGGGCACCATCGCGCGCGACATCACCGCGATCTGGCTGGCGGCCGAGCCGATGATCGCGGCCATGAACATGTTGGCGAGCAGGTTGATATAGGCCAGCCCGCCGCGAAATCCGCCGACGAAGACCCGCGCCGCCTGAACGAGGCGCTTCGTCATTCCGCCCTCGTTCATCAACTCTCCGGTCAGGATGAAGAGCGGGATGGCAAGCAGGCCATAGTTTTCGACTCCCGAGAACATCTGCTGGGCGAAACTGTCGTACAGAACCGTGTTGCCGCTTTCGTAAATGTACCAGAGCGCCGTCAGCGCGAGGACCAGCGCGATTGGAACCGAGGCGAACATCAGGATCAGGAACAGAACCGGCGTCATTCGGAAGCACCCCGCCTCGGCGTGAACAGGTTCGCGGTGGCATGCAGCAGGGTTCCGGCGGCGAACAGCACCATGACCAGCCAGACCCAGACCTTGCGGATGCCCAGCGTATTGGTCGGCTCCGCATAGATGAAGTTGAAGGTCGCGCCCTGAAATGTCTTCACGTCCCATCCGGCGCGCGCGAGGTCCAGCGGCATGAACCATCGCAGACAGACCCAGACCAGCAGGCAGGCGAAGACGAAGGTGACTGCATCGACCACACGCTCCAGCAGGCGGCGTGTGCGCTCGCCTGCCAGTTCAGGCACCACCGTCACCGAAACCGCGCTGCGGTAATGGATGGCGGCGGAGCCGGCGAGGAAGGTCATCCACACCATCGCGTAGATCGCGGCTTCATCGACCCAGTAGATTGCGTTGCCCGCCGCGCGCGTGACCACGTTCAGCAGGATCAGGCCGGTGACGGCGGCGGCCAGCGCGGCGGCGCAGGCGATTTCGACCCGCGCCCAGAAATGGGATGCCCGTTGCAGCATGAAGAAAGGGTCCGATACGCGGCAACGGGCCGGCGGGACCGGCCCGTTGCCATTCGCCTTGCAGCGGTTACTTCAAAGAGGCCGCGGTTTCGCGCAGCGCGGGGAGCGAGGGTGCCTTGTCAGACCAGATGCCTTCCCAGGTGGCGATGGCGTCGCCGAAGAACTCGGCTCCGACGGTCTTGGTCGTCTTACCGACGCCCATCAGGTTCTCGGTCCAGACCGGCTCCTTGGCGGTGTAGGTGTCCAGCGTGGTATCGACATGCTTGGCCATGAGTTCGGTGATCATCGCCTTGTCCTCGTCCGACAGACCGGCATAGACGCGCGCCGAGATGAGCCCGACCATCGGAAACATCATGTGGTTGGAGAACAGGATCGTGTCGGCGTGCTCGTAGTACTTCAGCACGTCGATCAGTTCCACATCCATGTCGATCGCGTCGACCTGGCCGTTGGCCAGCGCGTCATAAACGGCGGGCAATGGCATTGGTGTCGGCGCCGCGCCGAGCGCGTTGTAGAAATCGAGGATCGGGTCGAACGGCGTGATCCGCAGCTTTAGCCCAGCGAGGTCTTCGGCCGAGTTGATCTCGCCACGGCTGACGATCTGGCGCAGCCCGGCGCTGCCATAACCGACACCGACGACGCCGGCCTCCTGCGGCAGCACGGCCAGCATGTCGCGCGCGGTGTCCGAGCGCAGGATCGCGGCGGCATGGCCGATGTCGTCCGCCAGGTAGGGGGCGTAGAAGGCGCCCATGTTGGGCACGCGGTTGCTGACTTCGGCGACGGTCATGAAGGCCATGTCGAGCGCACCTGTCTGCAACTGCTGCAACATCTGCGCCTCGTTGCCCAGCTGCCGCGCCGGGAAGACGGTGACGGAATGCGCGCCTCCGGATTCCTCGGCCAACTCGGCGCCGAAGGCTTCGGCGGCCTTGGTCCAGACATGCGGCGGCGGCGTGATGAGCCCCAGCCGAAAGTCCTTGGCCATCGCCGGTGCGGCCGCCAGCACCACCGCCGCGGCAACACCGGCGGCGAAGTCCCTGATCGTCAGTTTCATTCCGTTCTCCCTGATAGAATCGTTTTTTTGCGAGATTACGCCATGATCACAACTTGACCCAGCCCTCCGGCGGTTCCTTTCCCGGATGCACGCTGCCGCAGTCGGGGCAGGTGCGCGCCTCTGTCGACGCGTAGAAGCTTTCATAGACCGGCGGCAGGTCGCGCACGATGCTCTGCAGCAGCAGTTCCGCCCGATGCACCAGCGCGCCGCAGTCAAAGCAATACCATTCGATGGCGTCCTTGGCCCCCTCGGGGCGCTTGGGTTCGATCACCAGCCCGATCGACCCGGCCTGCGGACGTTGCGGCGAGTGGCGCACATGGGGCGGCAGCAGGAAGATGTCGCCCTGCCGGATCGGCACGTCATAGAAGTCGGAACCATCATAGAGCTTGAGCAGCATGTCGCCCTCGAGCTGGTAGAAGAACTCCTCGACCGGATCGTCATGGTAGTCCGTGCGCTTGTTGGGCCCGCCCACCACCGTCACCATCAGGTCCGCGTCTTCCCAGACCTGCTGGTTGCCGACCGGCGGTTTCAGAAGATGACGGTGTTCGTCGATCCATTTCTGAAAATTGAACGCGGACAATCGTGACATCGCTTTTCCTCCTGAAATGGTGCGGTGAAGGGTCGGGCCAAGGTCGGTGTCAGGACAAGGTGATAGTCCGAAATCAGGTATCATTTTTGGCGATAGCAGTCGGGTTTGCCATTTATTCCCGAGGGGTCGATGCGTCTGGTTGCGGAACATTCCTGTGAGGTCCGTTCCCTTGTTCGCGGAAATCGGCTTCTGTGCCGCATATTGCGAACGGACAAGGGAGAGGAGAGACGCGATGAGACTCAATGCCGATTTCAGCAAGCGCGCGGCGGTGCATTTCGAGGATACGCCCTGGGTCCAGTCGCCATCGGCGGGAGTCGAACGCAAGATGCTCGACCGGATCGGCGAGGAAGTCGCTCGCGCCACCTCCATCGTGCGCTTCGCGCCGGGCAGCGCGTTTGCAGCCCACACGCATGGCGGGGGCGAGGAATATCTTGTCCTGGACGGCGTGTTCCAGGACGAAAGCGGCGATTTTCCGGTGGGCAGCTATGTGCGCAACCCGCCGACTTCGCGGCATACGCCCGCTGCCGCGGAGGGTGCTACCATCCTCGTGAAGCTGCACCAGTTCGATCCGGCGGATCGCACGCAGGTTCATGTGGATACGACAGGCCTGACAGGACCGGCCGCGCAGGTCTTCGAGGATGTGCGCGAAAAGGTGCAGATGATGGTGCTTGCGCCGGGCGCATCGCTCGAACTCGACACCTCGGGTGGCTGCGAAGTCTTCGTCATCGAGGGCAGCTTCGAGGAATCGGGCGAAACTTTCGGGCGTTGGGACTGGCTGCGCTTGCCGCCGGGTGCCGAACTGACGGCGCGCGCCGGGGTGCAGGGCGCCCGGCTGTGGACCAAGACGGGACATCTGGCAGACCAGGTCTGATCCGTCCTTGCTGCTGGCTCTTCGGGCGCTGCGGGGAGCGCGCGAACCGAATTTGACCATCCGGTAAAAAAATCATTGATAATGTGCCCGATTGTGGCAGTCTGATTTCAAAGGACGGCAACAACCAGGGAGATCGAGATGGCGAAAGGCCAGATGGCATCGGGGATCGTCGCGGGGCGATTGCCCGCGGACAGGCTCGCCGAGAATTTCAGCGACCTGCATCCTCCGTTCGCGCCGCATGAGGCCGCTGTGGCGGCGGACCGCTGCTATTTCTGCTATGACGCGCCCTGCGTGACGGCCTGCCCGACAGCGATCGATATCCCGCTGTTCATCAGGCAGATCCAGACCGGTCATCCAGAGGGCGCCGCGCGTACGATCTTCGAGCAGAACATTCTGGGCGGGATGTGCGCGCGGGTCTGCCCGACCGAGACGCTGTGCGAGGAAGCCTGCGTGCGCGAGGCCGCAGAGGGCAAGCCGGTCGAGATCGGGCGCCTGCAACGCTATGCGACGGACACACTGATGCAAGCGGGGGTGCACCCGTTCGAGCGGGCGGCGCCGACGGGCAAGACCGTTGCCGTGGTCGGGGCGGGGCCGGCGGGGTTGGCTTGTGCACATCGCCTTGCCATGCTGGGACATGATGTGGTGATCCATGAGGCGCGCGAGAAATCCGGCGGGCTGAACGAGTTCGGTATTGCCGCCTACAAATCGACCAACGACTTCGCCGAGGCCGAGGTCGACTGGCTGTTGCAGATCGGTGGAATCCGGATCGAGACGGGCTCCGCCCTCGGGCGGTCGGTCACGCTTGAGGATCTGCGCGCATCGCATGACGCGGTTTTCCTTTCGATGGGCCTGGCGGGGGTCAACGCCCTGCGCGCCCCGGGCGAGGACAAGGACGGTGTGCGCGACGCGGTGGACTTCATCGCCGATCTGCGCCAGGTCGAGGACCTGACCGCCTTGCCGGTCGGCCGCGACGTCGTGGTGATCGGCGGCGGCATGACCGCAATCGATGCGGCCGTGCAGAGCAAGCTGCTTGGCGCGCAGAACGTGACCATCGCCTATCGCCGTGACCGCGACGCGATGGGCGCGAGCCGCTATGAGCAGGATCTCGCGGCCTCCAAGGGAGTGCGCATTCTGACCAACGTGCAGCCGGTGGCCGTGCATGGCAACGGCGCCGTGCGCGAGATCGAAATCGAATACACCGAGAGCTCGGGCGGCGGGCTGACGCCGACCGGCGAAACGATCCGGCTGAAGGCGGACCAGGTGTTCAAGGCAATCGGGCAAGTGCTGGACGGCGCGCCCGATGGGGTCGAACTGACCGGCGGCAAGATCGTGGTGACCGGCGCGGGACGCACCTCGCTTGACCGGGTGTGGGCCGGGGGCGATTGCGCCAACGGTGGCGACGACCTGACCGTGACCGCGGTGGCCGAGGGCCGGGATGCGGCGATGGACATTCATGCCCGCCTGAGCAGCAGCGGCTGAGGTTGGGGCATGGGGATTTTCGAACTGAGAAAAGCGACCTTCACACGGATGGGAGAGGCAGCGACATGGCGGATCTGAAGAGCGATTTCCTGGGGATATCCTCCCCGAACCCGTTCTGGCTGGCCTCTGCGCCACCGACGGACAAGGAATACAACGTCCGCCGGGCGTTCGAGGCCGGCTGGGGCGGCGTGGTCTGGAAGACGCTGGGCGAGGCGGGACCGCCGGTGGTCAACGTGAACGGCCCGCGCTACGGTGCGGTCTACGGTGCGGACAGGCGGTTGCTGGGTCTGAACAACATCGAATTGATCACCGACCGGCCGCTTGAAACCAACCTCGAGGAGATCGCACGGGTCAAGGCCGACTACCCGGACCGGGCCTTGATCGTGTCGATCATGGTGCCGTGCGAGGAAGAGGCCTGGAAAGCCATCCTGCCCAGGGTCGAGGAGACCAATGCCGACGGGATCGAGTTGAACTTCGGCTGTCCGCACGGGATGAGCGAACGCGGCATGGGCAGCGCCGTGGGGCAGGTGCCGGAATATATCGAAATGGTCACGCGCTGGTGCAAGCAGCATTACAAACGCCCGGTGATCGTGAAGCTGACGCCGAACATCACCAATATTCGGTATCCGGCGCGCGCGGCCCATAATGGCGGGGCGGACGCCGTCAGCCTGATCAACACGGTGAGTTCGATCACCTCGGTCAATCTCGACACGATGAGCCCTGAACCCTCGATCGACGGCAAGGGCAGCCATGGCGGATATTGCGGACCGGCGGTCAAGCCGATCGCGCTGAACATGGTCGCCGAGATCGCGCGTGATCCCGAGATGCGCGGCCTGAAGATCAGCGGCATCGGCGGCGTTACCACCTGGCGCGATGCGGCGGAGTTCATGGCGCTCGGCTGCGGCAACGTGCAGGTCTGCACCGCGGCGATGACCTATGGCTTCCGCGTGGTCGAGGAGATGAAGGCGGGCCTGTCGCAATGGATGGATGAGAAGGGCCATTCCGGAACCGCCGATTTCATCGGTAGTGCGGTCCCCAACGTGACCGACTGGCAGTACCTGAACCTGAACTATGTCGCCAAGGCGAAGATCGACCAGGACGCCTGCATCAAGTGCGGCCGCTGCTATGCGGCCTGCGAGGATACCAGCCACCAGGCGATCTCGATGAGCCCGGAGCGTATTTTCGAGGTGATCGACGCGGAATGCGTCGCCTGCAATCTCTGCGTGGATGTCTGCCCGGTCGAGGATTGCATCAGCATGGTGCCGATGCAGCCCGGCGAGGTGGATCCGCGCACCGGCAAGGTGGTGCAGGCCGAGTACGCCAACTGGACCATGCATCCGAACAACCCGGCCGCGCGTGCGGCCGAGTGAGCCTGCGTCAACTTGGATTGCGTGGTTTGGCGCGCGGTCAGCCGAGCAGGAACAGGGACAGGTCGAGCGTGGCCAGAGACGTGTCTTGCAGGACGATGACGTTCTGCCCGTCCCCGAGGTGGTCGTAGATCACGGCGTTGCCGGATTGTTCGAGGGCCGCGGTCACCTGTGCGAGATCGCTGGCTTCACCGGGCGCAGCGATCCGGATCCGGTCGCCATCGAAATCCGTGATCGTGTCGGTCCCGAAATCTGCAGCGCGGAACACGAAGGTGTCGATCCCCTTGCCGCCGGTCAGGGTGTCGTCGCCCCGGCCGCCGTCGATCCGGTCGCGCCCGTTCTGCCCCAGCAGCGTGTCGCGCCCGTTGCCGCCGAACAGCCTGTCGGGGCCTGAGCCCCCTTCGATCCGGTCGGCACCGCCATTGCCCATGAGCCTGTCGCGGCCCGCGTCGCCCATCAGCTTGTCGTTGCCGGATCGGCCATGAATCCGGTCGTCAAAGGCGGTCCCTTCGATCGTCTCGGCGGCGTTCGTCCCCTCGATGTCACCGGCCCCGTCCGGATCGGCCTCGCGCCCGAACCAAACGTGGTAGATGCGACCGCCATAGGTGCCGACCGTCGGGTCTATCTCGACACCTATGCCGATGGCGTTCCAGGTCTGGCTGGCCCAACCGCCAAGATTAAGGATGACGGCATCATGCCCGGGCGAACCCTGCCAGCCGGCCAGCGCGTCCCCGATATCGCCGTAGCCGGCGGCGGAGATCTCGAAGCCGTAGCCGGGGTAGTCGGTGCCGATCCGCTGCGGCGCGGTCCACATCACCGCGGGCTGACTGTGATCCGTGAAATAGGGGGCGTCGGACCAGCTGTGCAGGTTGGCGCCCTCGGGCAAGTCGAGATTCGGTTGCCAGATGTTGTAGAGCGTGTCCGCCGCGTGGCGTCCGGCCGTGGTCGTCAGGTTAAGTGACAAGGGGATCGGATCGAGTCCGTTGGCGGCGCGATAGTCCATCAGCCGGTGATAGAGATCGAGCTCGGTCAGGCTGAGCGCGTCGGAGGCGGTGGGGCGGGTGTTGTCAAATGTCATGGCGTTGCATCTTCTGCTGTCGGGCTGAACCGCCATAGCAGGGGATCAGGCGGAGGTGGCGGAAATGTGGCCGGTGCGCTCAACACGGCACCAAACCGCCGATTCCCGGCGGAGCGTCGCGCTTCAACCGGGCGTGAGAAGGCGGGTATAAAGTGTTTCGATGAAGTCGGAAGCGCCCTTGAACGGATCTTCGTGGTCCAGAACGGCGCGCACCTGGACGTCGAAATCGGCGTAGTGCTGGGTCAGCGACCAGATCGAGAAGATCAGGTGATACGGATGCACGCGGGCGATCCGCCCCTCGTCCATCCAGCGCTGGATCACCGCTGCTTTCCCGTCGACCAGCGTCTTGAGATCGGTCGAGAGGGCCTGGTGGATCCGCGGTGCGCCTTGTACGATTTCGTTGGCGAACAGGCGGCTTTCGCGCGGGTAGTCTCGGCTCATCTCGAGCTTGCGGCGCACATAGCCGAGCAGTTCGGGAAGCGGGTCGCCATCGTCCTTCATCGCGCGCAACGGGTCGAGCCAGGTATCCAGAAGCTGTTCGAGAAGCGTGTCGTGAATCGCCTCCTTGGACGGAAAGTAATACAGCAGGTTGGGTTTGCTCAGACCCGCCGCCTCGGCGATCTGGTCGACCGTGGCGCCGCGAAAGCCCTGCGCCGAAAAGACGTCGAGTGCTGCGTCCATGATCGCGGCACGGTTGCGCGCCTGAATGCGGGTCGTCCGCGAAGTGCTGGTCATCGGCTCTCCCCGACGGTGGTTGCCCGCTTTGTGACCGTCTTGACCGGTTCCGACCGCGCAAGGTCCGGCGGCTTCTTGACTGCACACCCTGCCGTGATAGCGTCGGTTTGACCAGATGGTCAAATCAAAGCGAAACAGCGGACCGAACCGCGGGGGAGAACAGGGATGACGGCACCGGCGCAGAACCTCAGGATCAACGGCGAACGGCTGTGGGACAGCCTGATGGAGATGGCCAAGATCGGCCCCGGTGTCGCCGGCGGGAACAACCGGCAAACGTTGACCGACGCGGATGCGGAGGGGCGCGCGCTGTTTCAGTCCTGGTGCGAGGCGGCGGGCTGCACGATGGGGCTCGACCAGATGGGCAACATGTTCGCACGCCGTGAAGGAACCGACCCTGACGCGCTGCCGGTCTATGTGGGCAGTCATCTCGACACCCAGCCGACCGGCGGGAAGTATGACGGTGTGCTGGGCGTTCTGGGCGGACTCGAGATTCTGCGGACGTTGAACGACACGGGGATCAAGACGAAACATCCGATCGTGGTCACCAACTGGACCAACGAGGAAGGCACGAGGTTCGCACCGGCGATGCTCTCCTCGGGGGTTTTCGCGGGCATCCACGACCAAGACTGGGCCTATGGGCGCGAGGATGCGGAGGGCAAGACGTTCGGCGACGAGTTGCAGCGCATCGGTTGGCGTGGCGATGAGGAGGTCGGCGCGCGCAAGATGCATGCGTTCTTCGAACTGCATATCGAACAGGGGCCGATCCTCGAGGCCGAGAAAAAGGATATCGGCGTTGTCACGCATGGGCAGGGCCTGAGTTGGACGCAGGTGACGATCACCGGCAAGGACAGCCATACCGGCTCGACCCCGATGCCGATGCGCAGGAATGCCGGGCTGGGCATGGCGCGGGTGCTGGAGAAAGTCGAGGAGATCGCGCTGTCGCACGCCCCGCACGCGGTCGGGGCGGCAGGCCATATCGATGTCTATCCGAACTCGCGCAACGTGATTCCGGGCAAGGCGGTCTTCACGGTCGATTTCCGCAGCCCGGACCTTTCCGTGATCGAGGACATGGAGGCGCAGTTGCGCGTCGAGGCACAGGCGATCTGTGATGGGATGGGCCTCGAAGTCGCCTTCGAGAAGGTCGGTGGATTCGACCCGGTGGCCTTTGACGAGGGGTGTGTCGCGGCGGTCCGAAATGCGGCCGAACGGCTGGGCTACAGCCACATGAACCTGATTTCCGGCGCCGGGCATGATGCCTGCTGGATCAATCGCGTGGCGCCGACCGCGATGGTGATGTGTCCCTGCGTGGACGGTTTGAGCCACAACGAAGCCGAGGAGATTTCACCGGAATGGGCCGAGGCCGGGGCGAACGTGCTGTTTCACGCGGTGGTGGAAACGGCGGAAATCGTGGCGTAGCGCCGGGGGCCTTGCCCCCGGACCCCCAGAGTATTTCCGCGAAAATGAAGAGGGCGGCTGGCCCCGTTGCAGAGAGGGAGAACGACATGTCGACAGTGATCAGGAACGGCACCGTGGTGACGGCGGATCTAAGCTATGATGCGGATGTGCTGGTCGAGAACGGGGTGATCGTGGAGATCGGCAAGAGGCTGACGGGTGACGAGGAACTGGACGCCACGGGCTGCTACGTGATGCCGGGCGGGATCGATCCGCATACGCATCTTGAGATGCCGTTCATGGGCACCTATTCCAGCGACGATTTCGAGAGCGGCACGCGGGCGGCGCTGGCGGGTGGAACCACGATGGTGGTGGATTTCGCGCTGCCCAACCCTGGCGAGAGCCTGCTGGATGCGCTGAAGCGGTGGGACAACAAGTCGACGCGGGCCAATTGCGACTATTCCTTTCACATGGCGGTGACCTGGTGGGGCGAGCAGGTCTTTGACGAGATGAAGACCGTCGTGCAGGAGCGGGGCATCAACACCTTCAAGCATTTCATGGCCTACAAGGGCGCGCTGATGGTGAATGATGACGAACTTTACGCGTCTTTCCAGCGGCTTGCGGAGCTGGGTGGCATTGCGATGGTGCATGCCGAGAACGGCGACGTGGTGGCGGAACTGTCGGCCAGGTTGCTGGCCGAGGGCAATACGGGACCCGAGGCGCATGCCTATTCGCGCCCGCCGCAGGTCGAGGGCGAGGCCACCAACCGGGCGATCATGATCGCCGACATGGCGGGCGTGCCGCTCTACGTCGTGCATACCAGTTGCGAGGACAGCCACGAGGCGATCCGGCGGGCGCGGATGCTGGGCAAGCGGGTCTGGGGCGAGCCGCTGATCCAGCACCTGACGCTGGATGAGAGCGAGTATTTCAACCAGGATTGGGATCATGCGGCGCGGCGGGTGATGAGCCCTCCGTTTCGCAACAAGCAGCACCAGGACAGCCTGTGGAACGGGTTGCAGGCGGGCAGCCTGAGCGTGGTGGCGACCGATCACTGTGCCTTCACCACCGAGCAGAAACGCTATGGGGTGGGCGATTTCACCAAGATCCCCAACGGCACCGGCGGGCTGGAGGATCGGATGCCGATGCTCTGGACCCACGGGGTCGCCACGGGCCGGCTGACACCGAACGAGTTCGTCGCCGTTACCTCGACGAACATCGCCAAGATATTGAATTGCTATCCGAAAAAGGGCGCGGTTCTGGTCGGGGCCGATGCCGATCTGGTGGTGTGGGACCCGGAAAAGGAAAAGACCATCACGGCGGCCTCGCAGCAATCGGCGATCGACTACAACGTGTTCGAAGGCAAGCATGTGAAAGGGCTGCCGCGGTTCACCCTGACGCGGGGCAAGGTCGTGGTGCATGACGGCGAGATCCGCACCGAGGAGGGGCATGGCAAGTTCGTGGCCCGCGAGGCGAACACGCCGGTGAACCGGGCCCTGTCGACCTGGAAGGATTTGACCGCGCCGCGCCCGGTGGCGCGCAGCGGCATCCCCGCGACGGGGGTCTGATCGGTGGGGAGTGGAAGAATTTTATGTTGTAAAACAATCAACTCTGGCGTGAAGCTCTTCTTTGGAACGGTTCTGGCGGGATGAGCGGCGCGGTCGCCGTGGAGGCGCGGAATCTTGACCTGACGTTTCAGACCGGGGACGGTCCGGTGCAGGCGTTGAAGGATGTCAGCCTGACCATTCGCAAGGGGGAATTCGTCAGCTTCATCGGGCCCTCGGGCTGTGGCAAGACGACTTTCCTGAGGGTGATGGCGGCGCTCGAGCAGCCGACCGGGGGCAGCATCACGGTGAACGGGACGAGCCCTGAAGAGGCCCGCAAGGCCCGCGCCTATGGCTACGTGTTCCAGGCCGCGGGGCTTTATCCCTGGCGCACCATCGCGGGCAATATCAGGCTGCCTCTGGAGATCATGGGGTTCTCTCGCGAGGAGCAGGAACGGCGCGTGAAGGACGTTCTGCAACTTGTTGATCTGGAAGGGTTTGGCGGCAAGTATTCCTGGCAACTGTCGGGCGGGATGCAGCAGCGGGCGAGCATTGCGCGGGCGCTGGGGTTCGACGCCGACATCCTGCTGATGGACGAGCCGTTCGGCGCGCTGGACGAGATCGTGCGCGATCACCTGAACGAGCAGCTGCTGGCGCTCTGGGCGCGGACCGGCAAGACCATCGGGTTCGTCACCCATTCCATTCCCGAGGCGGTTTATCTGAGCACCACGATCGTGGTGATGAGCCCGCGGCCGGGGCGGATCACAGACGTGATCCAGAGCCCGCTGCCGGCCGAGCGCCCACTGGATATTCGCGACACGCCGGAGTTCATCGAGGTCGCGCACCGGGTGCGCGAGGGTCTGAGGGCGGGGCATGGCGCGGAGGCTTGATCGGACCCTCCGGGAGGGTGTGCCAGGCGTGCATACCGCGTGCATACCGCGTGCAGACGCGGATGCAGCCGGTGACCGGGCGATGGGAGCCACGCCGTGAGGTCGGTGCTGCCGATCCTGGCGGTGGTCGCGGTGATCCTCGTTTCGTGGTACGCGGCTTGCGTTCCGATGAACATCAAGGGCGTGCTGACCGAAGCCGAGCGCGCCGGGGCGGAGGTGGTGCCGCCCGGGGCGGCGGAGCGGCGGGACATGTCCGAGATCGGGCTGGTCGCGCAGAACGGGTTCGCGATTCCGGCCACCTGGGCGCAGGAGCGGCCGCGGCTGCCGGCGCCGCACCAGGTCGCCGTGGAATTGTGGGACACCACGGTGATGAAGAAGATCACCAGCAAGCGCAGCCTGGTGCATCACGCCTGGATCACCCTGAGCGCCACCCTGCTGGGGTTTGCCATCGGCACCGGGCTGGGTATCCTGCTGGCGGTGGGGATCGTGCAGTCGCGGGTGATGGACATGAGCGTGATGCCCTGGGCGATCGTCAGCCAGACCATTCCGATCATCGCGCTGGCGCCGATGATCATCGTGGTGCTGTATTCGATCGGGGTGCAGGGGATCCTGCCCAAGGCGGTGATCTCGGCCTATCTGAGCTTCTTCCCGGTGGTGGTCGGGATGGTGAAGGGGCTGCGCAGTCCGGACGCGATGCAGCTGGACCTGTTGCGCACCTACAATGCCAGCACCGGGCAGATCCTGTGGAAGCTGAGGTTGCCGGCCTCGATGCCCTATCTCTTTGCCTCGCTGAAGATCGGTATCGCCGCCTCGCTGGTCGGTGCCATCGTCGGCGAGTTGCCGACCGGGGCCGTTGCGGGGCTGGGGGCGCGGCTGCTGGCGGGCAGTTATTACGGGCAGACGGTGCAGATCTGGGCGGCGCTGTTCGCCGCGGCGATCCTGGCGGCGGTTCTGGTCGGGCTGCTGGGCCTGCTGGAGCGGCTGGTGCTGAAGCGGATGGGCATGGCATGAGGCGGGCCTGGGACATGCGGGGGCCAGCCCCCGTCGCTGCGCGACTCCCCCGGAGTATTTCGCCGAAGATGAAGCCGGGGGGGCGGGCAGGATGAGCCTCGTGGCGTTGGCCGTCCTGGCCTGGGGGCTGGGCTGGTGGATCAACGTGCGCCTGGCGGAGGGGCCATGGGCGCAGACCCGGGCGGTGGGCCTGGCGGTGCCGCTGATCTTCGGCGCGACGATCCTGGTGGTGTGGGAACTGCTGGTGCGGGGGCTGGAGGTGCCGATGGTCATCCTGCCCGCGCCGAGCGTGATCGCGGCGCGGTTCGCGACCAGCCTGCCGGTGCTCTGGGCGGATTTCGTGCAGACCATCGTGAAGGGCGCGTTGAGCGGCTACGTGATCGGCTGCTCGGCCGCGTTCGTGACGGCGGTGCTGGTGGACCGCAGCGATTTCCTGCGTCGGGGGCTGCTGCCGGTGGGCAATTTCGTCGCCGCGCTGCCGATCGTGGGGACCGCGCCGATCCTGGTGATGTGGTTCGGGTTCGACTGGCAGAGCAAGGCGGCGGTCGTGGTGGTGATGGTGTTCTTCCCGGTGCTGGTCAACACGGTGGCGGGCCTGCGCGAGACCACGGCGATGCAGCGCGACCTGATGGACACCTACGCGGCGAGCTACTGGCAGGCCTTCTGGAAGCTGCGGCTGCCGGCGGCGATGCCCTTCGTGTTCAACGGGCTGAAGATCGCCACCACGCTGGCGCTGGTCGGGGCGATCGTTGCCGAATTCTTCGGCTCTCCGACCGTGGGCATGGGGTTTCGCATCTCGACCAGCGTCGGGCAGCTTGCGCTGGACATGGTCTGGGCCGAGATTGTCGTGGCGGCGGTGGCCGGGTCGGTGTTCTATGGCGGCGTGGCGCTTGTCGAGAAGGCGGTGACCTTCTGGCACCCGTCGCAGCGGAGTTGAGGGATGGATCCCGGCGTGGCCGGGCAACAACAAACGACACACAGCAACCAACAAGGAGTGATGCAATGAAGAAGGTGATGACGGGAGCCGCGCTGGCCCTTACGCTGGGGGCGCTGCCGGCGCTGGCGGCGGACGAGGTGAAGCTGCAGCTGAAATGGGTGACCCAGGCGCAGTTCGGTGGCTATTACGTGGCGCTGGACAAGGGGTTCTACGAGGAAGAGGGGCTGGACGTGACGATCCTGCCCGGCGGGCCCGATATTGCGCCGACGCAGGTGATCGCGGGCGGGGGCGCCGATGTCACGGTCGAATGGATGCCCGCGGCGCTGGCGGCGCGCGAGAAGGGGTTGCCGCTGGTCAACATCGCGCAGCCGTTCAAGAGTTCGGGCATGATGCTGACCTGCTGGGCGGATGTCGGGATCGAGGCGCCCGCCGACCTGGCCAACCGGACGCTGGGGGTCTGGTTCTTCGGCAACGAGTTTCCTTTCATGAGCTGGATGAGCCAGTTGGGGATTTCGACCGACGGCAAGAGCGAGACCGGTGTCGAGGTGCTGAAGCAGGGCTTCAACGTCGATCCTCTGTTGCAGCGCCAGTCGGATTGCATCTCGACCATGACCTACAACGAGTATGGCCAGGTTCTGGATGCCGGCGTGGCACCCGAGGAGCTGATCACCTTCAAATACGAGGACCAGGGGGTGGCGACGCTGGAGGACGGGCTCTACGTGCTGGAGGAGAAGCTCGAGGACCCGGCCTTCGTGGACAAGATGACCCGCTTCGTGCGCGCCAGCATGAAGGGCTGGAAATACGCCGAGGAGAATCCGGAGGAAGCGGCCGGGATCGTGCTGGACAACGACGCCAGCGGGGCGCAGACCGAGGCGCACCAGGTCCGCATGATGGGCGAGATCGCCAAGCTGACCTCGGGCAGCAACGGGGCGCTGGACCCGGCGGATTACCAGCGCACGGTGGACACGCTGCTGGCCGGTGGTTCCGACCCGGTGATCACCAAGGAGCCGGAAGGCGCCTGGACCCATGTGATCACGGATGCGGCGCTGAACTGAGCCTGATCGCGATGTGACATGGCGGCGCGGTCCCTTCGGGGGGTCGCGCCGTTTTTCCGTCTGGAGGTCAGGGATGGCCCGGTGGAGCGGGCAGGTGCGGAGGCGCGGCGGGCGCGATCAGTCCAGCCGGACCGAGGCGGGGCTGCTGGCGCGGTCCGCGGCGGTGAAGCCGAGCGCGCCGAGCCCGTACCAGGCCATGACGGAGATGACGATCATGGCGGCGAAGGCGGTCCACATGGCTTTCATTCGGTCGGCTCCTTGGCGGCGGTGGCCTGGCGCAGGAATGCGATCAGGTCGGCGCGGTCTTGCGGGTCGGTGATGCGCTGCATCGGCATCTTGCTGCCGGGAATGTAGTGGTCCGGGCCGAGATCGAAAAGCGCGTTTATGCTGGTTTCGGTCCAGACGATGTCGGCGTTGGTAAGCGTGTCGGAGTAGAGGTAGTCGGTTTCGGCCCCGGCGGGGCGGCCGAAGATGCCATGCAGGCTGGGCCCGGCGCGCCGTGCGCTGCCGGGGGTCAGGCTGTGGCAGATCGAGCACTTGCGCTGGAACTGGCGTTCGCCGTTCTCCATCTCTTCGGGGGCGCGCAGGAAGCTGCGTTCGCCGGTGGTCATCTGGCCGTGTTCGTCCAGCGTCGCCACCGGCCAGCTGTACATCGCGTCATCGAGACCGCCGGCGTGGATGTTCTGCCCGTTCGGCGAGAAGGCCAGCGCCCAGACCGGGCCGCGCAGGGTGGCGCGGAAATCGCGGGCGATGGACCAGGTGGCGGTGTCGATCACCATGATGTAGCCCTCGCCGTCGCCGACCGCGAGCAGGTCGCCATCGGGCGAGAGGGCAAGCGCCAGGATGGGGCGGCGTTCGAGGGTGAAATCGGTGAGCGGGGCGCCGGTTTCGACATCGATGACCCGGGTGACCCCGTCGACCGCGCCATAGGCGAGCCAGCCGGCGTCGGGATGCAGGGCGATGCGGTTGATGCCGAAGCCGTGGCGCAGGAGCATCCGGGACTCGGCTCCGCTGGCCACGTCCCAGACGCGCAGGGTGCCGTCGCTGCTGGCGGAGTAGAGCGTCGCGTGATCGGCGGAGAAGGCGACGGCATTGACGCCCGATTCGTGCCCCTCGAGCAGGCGCGGCGGCCCGCCGTCGAGCGGCCAGAGCCCGATCGTGCCGTCCCAGCTGGCCGAGGCGATGAGGCCGGGTGCGACGGCAAGGCCCATGACCTTGCCCTTGTGGGCGCCGATCACCGCGCCGCCGGGCCAGCGGCGGATGGTGTAGTCGTCGCCTGCCGAGACCAGCCCGGACCCGGTGAAGAGCACCGCGTTGACGGCGGCCTCGTGGCCCTCCTGCCATGCGGGGGTTCCGTCGCTCCACAGCCCGACCGAGTTGTCGAAGCTGGCGGTGGCGATCTGCCCGTCCGGTGCGACGCCGATGCCCATGATCGGGCCGCCGTGGCCCTTGAGGGTGAAGAACTCCTGCGCGTCCGGAACCGCCGGGGCGAGCAGGAGGCAGAGAAGCAGGGCGTGGCGCATGGCTTTATTCGGCGGGACTCGTCGCGGTGCCGGCGCGGGCGGCTTCCTTCTGCTTGATCTCCTCGACCCAGAGGCCGTGGTGCTCGCGCGCCCATTGTTCCTCGACCTCGCCGCTGCCCATGGCGTCGAAGGCGCCCTCCATGCCAACACTGCCGAGATAGATATGGGCGAAGATCATCGCCATGAAGATGAAGGCGACGATGGTGTGCCAGAGCTGGGAGAACTGCATTTCCTCGTGCGGGGCGAGCTGTTCGGGCAGGGGGGCGAGCCCGACCCAGCCCGGCGCGCCGATGTCGTTGAGCAGGGTGAAGGTCTTGGCGAACATCGGCAGCTCGAAGGGGAACAGCAGCGACAGGCCCGAGGCGCTGATCGACAGCCCCAGCACGACGCAGCCCCAGAAGATCATCTTCTGCCCCGCGTTGAACTTCTTGGCCGGGGGGTGGACGTTCTTGGAGAACAGCCCGCCGCCGACGGCGAGCCATTTCAGGTCGTGCCGGTTGGGAATGTTGTGAACGGTCCAGTTGACGATGATGATCACGAGGCCGACCATGAAGGCCCAGGCGACGTTGTTGTGCACCCACTTGGAGGCGACGGCCATCGTCGAGAAGGCCTGCGGCCCCAGCAGCGGGATCAGGACCATGCGCCCGAAGAGCACGATCAGGCCGGTCACCCCGAGCACGAGGAAGCTGCCGGCGAAGAGCCAGTGGCCGAAACGTTCAAAGGAGGTGAAGCGCAGGATGGTTCGGCCGGTCTTGGGGCCGTCGATGCGGATCCTGCCGCGCAGCAGGTAGAACAGCGCCAACGCGATCAGAGTGCCGCCCAGCAGCCAGGCGCCGTAGGTGGCCAGCGGGCCCTTGCGGAATTCGAGCCACCACATGCCGCGATCCTGGATCAGCACCTCGGAGGCGGGGCTGCGGCTGGAGGTGGTGACATCGGCGGTGCCGTAGCGCAGGGCGCGGAAGACTTCGCTGTCGGACGCCCCGCCCAGGGTGCCCAGCTGCGCTGCGATGGCGGCGGCCCCGTCCCCGGTATTGCCTTGCGCGCGGTGCGACATGTCGACCTTTTCGCCGCGCTGGCGGGCCATGATGTCTTCGAGCGTGGTCGCGCCGCCGGTGGCCGCGCGGGGGTCGCCGGGCGCTGCCGGAGCGGCGGCCTCCTGCGCCAGCGCGGCGGTCGTGAAGGTCAACGTGAGGAGAAGTGCAAGCAAGGCACGCAGCATGTCGTGAAGCCCCGTCTGGAATAGAGAAGGGGGGCGGCCCGATGGGTCGGGCCGCCCCGGTCAGGGTGGTCAGGCGGCGTCAGCCGTCCTGTTTGCCGTAGGCGCTGCCCCAGCCCCAGGCGCCCGAGCCGAAGCCCCGGGCGACGACGCGTTCGCGGTAGATCGCGGACACCACGTCGCCGTCACCGGCCAGAAGCGCCTTGGTCGAGCACATCTCGGCGCAGATCGGCAGCTTGCCTTCGGCGATGCGGTTGCGCCCGTACTTGGCGAACTCGGCCGTGGAGTGGTTTTCCTCGGGGCCGCCGGCGCAGAAGGTGCACTTGTCCATCTTGCCGCGGCTGCCGAAGTTGCCCGCCTGCGGAAACTGCGGCGCACCGAAGGGGCACGCGTAGAAGCAGTAGCCGCAGCCGATGCACAGGTCCTTGCTGTGCAGCACCACGCCTTCCTCGTTCTGGTAGAAACAGTCCGTCGGACAGACCGCCATGCACGGCGCATCGGAACAATGCATGCAGGCAACGGAAATCGACCGTTCGCCGGGGCTGCCATCGTTGATGGTCACCACGCGGCGGCGGTTGATGCCCCATGGCACCTCATGTTCGTTCTTGCAGGCCGTCACGCAGGCATTGCATTCGATGCAGCGCTCTGCGTCGCAAAGAAACTTTGCTCTTGCCATTGATCGTGCTCCCTTATGCGGCCCAGATCTTGCAGAGAGTGGCTTTGGTCTCCTGCATCTGGGTTACTGAGTCATAGCCATAGGTCTGGGCGGTGTTGGTGCTTTCGCCCAGCACGTAGGGGTCGGCCCCGGCGGGATACTTGCTCCGCTGGTCCTGGCCCTCGAAATGGCCGCCGAAGTGGAAGGGCATGAAGGCCACCCCCGCGCCGACCCGTTCGGTGACCATGGCCATCACCTTGACCTTGCCGCCTTCGGGTCCTTCGACCCAGACCTGCGCGCCGTCCCGGATGCCGAGGTTGTTGGCATCGCGGGTGTTGATCTCGACGAACATGTCCTGCTGAAGTTCGGCCAGCCAGGGGTTGGAGCGGGTCTCGTCGCCGCCGCCCTCGTATTCCACAAGGCGCCCCGAGGTCAGGATGATCGGGTAGTCCTTGGAGAAGTCGTTCTTCTGGATCGAGGCATACATGGTCGGCAGGCGATAGGCGTGCCGGTCCTCGTATGTGGGATAGTCCGCGACCAGATCGCGACGGTTGGTGTAGAGCGGTTCGCGATGGATAGGCACCGGGTCGGGGAAGGTCCAGACCACGGCGCGGGCCTTGGCGTTGCCGAAGGGCGCGCAGCCATGCTTGATCGCGACGCGCTGGATGCCGCCCGAGAGGTCGGTCTTCCAGTTCACCGCGGCCACCCGGTCGTCATAGTCCGAGGGGAAGGGCGACATGCCCGCCTCGCCGACTTCCTTGAACCCTTCGAGCGACGCACCGCGGGCGATGCCGCGTTTCTCCTCGTCCGTCAGGTCGGTGTGCCAGCCCAGGTCCTTGAGCATCTGGTAGGTGAATTCCGGGTATCCGTCCTGGATCTCGGAGCCTACCGAATAGACGCCCTCGGCCAGCAGGTTGTCGCCATCGCGTTCCACGCCGAAACGGGCGCGGAAGGTCAGACCGCCTTCGGCCACCGGCTTGGACATGTCATAGAGGTTCGGCGTGCCCGGGTGGTTCATCTCGGGCGTGCCCCAGCAGGGCCACGGCAGGCCGTAATAGTCGCCATCCGCGGGACCGCCCACCGCCTGCAGCGTCGTCCTGTCGAACGTGTGCTGGTTGGCCATGTGCAGCTTGAGCCGCTCGGGGCTCTGGCCGGTATAGCCCACCGTCCACATGCCGCTGTTGAATTCGCGGGTCACGCTTTCGATGTTGGGGGTGTTCTCGTCCTCCATCTCGATGTTGCGGAAGAACCTGTCGGCGAATCCGAACTTGTTGGCGAAGAGGCCGATGATCTCGTGGTCGGTCTTGGACTCAAACAGCGGGTCCATGATCTTGTCACGCCACTGGAGCGACCGGTTCGACGCCGTGACCGAGCCGCGGGTTTCGAACTGGGTGGCCGCCGGCAGCAGGTAGACGCCGTCGGTGCGGTCGTGCAGCACCGCCGAGACCGTCGGGAAGGGATCGATCACGACGAGCATGTCGAGCTTCTCCATCGCGGTCTTCATCTCCTTCATCCGCGTCTGCGAATTCGGAGCGTGCCCCCAGAGCACCATCGCCCGGACCTTGTTGGGCTGGTCCATGTTCTCCGGGTCTTCCAGGACGCCGTCGATCCAGCGGCTGACCGGGATGCCGGTCAGGTTCTGCAGCGGCTTGTCCTTGCCATCCTTGTCCTTGATGGTGTCGAACTGGCCGGCGAGCCATTCCGGGTCTTCGCCCCAGACGCGCGACCAGTGGCCCCAGGCGCCCTTGGACAGGCCGTAGTAGCCGGGCAGGGTGTGGGACAGCACGCCGAGGTCGGTGGCGCCCTGCACGTTGTCATGGCCGCGGAAGATGTTGGTGCCGCCGCCGGACGTGCCCATGTTGCCCAGCGCGAGCTGCAGGATGCAGTAGGCGCGGGTGTTGTTGTTGCCGTTGGTGTGCTGGGTGCCGCCCATGCACCAGATCACGGTGCCGGGACGGTTGTTGGCCAGCGTGCGCGCCACGCGCTTGAGCTGGCTGCCCGGCGCGCCGGTGACGCGCTCGACTTCCTCGGGGGTCCACTTGGCGACCTCGTCCCGGATCTGGTCCATGCCCCAGACGCGGGTGCGGATGAACTCCTGGTCCTCCCAGCCGTTGTCGAAGATGTGCCAGAGGATGCCCCAGACCAGCGCCACGTCGGTGCCGGGCCGGAAGCGGACGTATTCGTCGGCATGGGCCGCGGTGCGGGTGAAGCGCGGGTCGCACACGATCACCGGGGCGTTGTTCTGCTCCTTGGCCTTCAACAGGTGCAGCAGCGAGACCGGGTGCGCCTCGGCGGGGTTGCCGCCGATGATGAACACGGCCTTGGAGTTGTGGATGTCGTTGTAGCTGTTGGTCATGGCGCCGTAGCCCCATGTGTTCGCAACGCCCGCAACGGTGGTCGAGTGACAGATCCGCGCCTGGTGGTCGACGTTGTTGGTGCCCCAGTAGGCGGCGAACTTGCGGAACAGGTAGGCCTGTTCGTTGTTGTGCTTGGCCGAGCCGAGCCAGTAGACGCTGTCAGGTCCGCTTTCCTCGCGGATCTGCATCATGCCTTCGCCGATCTCGTTGATCGCCTGTTCCCAGCTGATGCGCTTCCACTCGCCGCCCTCTTTCTTCATCGGGTACTTGAGGCGGCGTTCGCCATGGGCGTGTTCGCGCACCGCGGCGCCCTTGGCGCAATGGGCGCCGAGGTTGAACGGGCTGTCCCAGCCGGGTTCCTGCCCGGTCCAGACGCCGTTCTGCACTTCGGCGATGACGGTACAGCCGACCGAGCAGTGGGTGCAGACCGACTTGACGGTCTGAACGGCGCTGTCGGCCGCGGTCTGGGCGTTGGCGGGGGCGACGGTGCCGCCCGTGGCGCTGATTGCGGCGAGGCCACCGATGGCCAGGCCAGAGCCGCGCAGGAACGCGCGGCGATCGACGGATTTCCCGGCGATGTCAGACAGGATACTGGTCCGCTGGGGGCGTCGCGCAACCCCGTTGGTCTTTTTCCTAAGCATGTTTCGTTTCCTTCCGTGCTGGCCGGCATGCACCGGCTGGCGAGGTGGGTTATGGCAACCGGGGTCAGGGCGTCACGCAACCGTCATCCGGGGGGTGACTGCGTCCGGGGTCAGAACCGGGCGGAGTCGAGATAGGCGCGGGTGTGCGCGGTGTCCTGGATGCGGGTCTCGTCGACCGGAAGCGCTGCCGCCTCGGCCTTGGTCCCGCCCAGGGCGGCTGCGGCTATCGCGGCGGGGGCCGCGGTCGTCGCAAGCTTCAGGAAATTGCGGCGCGAAGGGCCGTCTTCCTGGGGTGTGCTCATCGGATGTCTCCTTTGTCCGTTTCGCAGTTTGCCCTGATATAACAGGGCGGTGAGGGGCGGAGTTAATCCGCCGTCATCCGAAAGCCGTCGCGTTCGATGTCCATGAAGATCCGGCCGGCGGTGCCGACCGAGGCATAGAGCACCGAGTTTTCGGCGGCTTCCAAATCCGAGAAGAAGTGACCGGCCCAGGGGCCGATATGGCGCGACCAGAACAGCTTCTGGTCTGTCAGCGTCGCCGGTTTGCCGAAGCGGCCGGCGATCATGCCGCCCATCATTTCCATCAGCGAGGCGATGTTGTCTTCGGGTTCATAGACATTGGCGGCGCGGGTGATGCCGCGCGCGGCCATGTCGCTGCGCAGCTGCGCCAGCGGCTTTTCGTTCAGGAAGCCGGTCAGGTAGTAGCTGGCATAGGGCAGCAATTCGCCGCGCCCGAGCCCGATGAAGAGCGCGTTGAACTCGCGTTCGGCGGCGGCGGGCTTGGTCACCTTCGCGACCCGCGCCATGCCCTTGACCGCTTCGCCCAGCGGGCTGTCGTCACCGGAGAGGCCGGCGATCTGGTCGAGCGCCATCTGGGTCGGCGGCCCGGCCAGCGTCAGGCCGAGGAAGTTGTAGAAATCGGCGCGCATCCGGTCTTCGGGCGTCACGTCCTGGTCGATTTCGGCGGTCTGGGTCATTCAGGCGCTCCGGGGGGTGTCGGTGTCGAAGGCGAAGCGCATCCGGCGCGGCATCGGCAGGGCCGGGGCATCGTCTTGCGGATCGGCGGTATCTGGGCTGAAGGCGGGGTCGGGATCGGGCGTGGCGGTGTCTTGCGGCGCCAGCTCGGCGATCTCGGGCGGGTCCTCGGCGTCTTCGGGGGCGTCCTCGACGGGCTCGGGGGCGTCGCGGGCCTCGGCCTGGCGCGCCATCTCCTCGACATGGGCCAGCATGCCCTTGCCGACCTGGTAGGCGGTCTGCAGGTTCTCGATCACGGTGGCGCTGTCGGTGAAATCCTCGCCATAGTCGACCAGCCCGTCGACATTGGCCAGCACCGGGTTGAGCCGCCACAGGCGGCGCAGCGCGCGGCGGCGCAGGCGGTCGGGCACGGCCTTGGACATGAAGGCACGGATGTCGTCGCCCGGTTGCAGCTGATCGGGGTCAGGCAGGTCGAGCTCGGCCAGGATTTCGGCATCGTCGCGGGCCTCGATCTCGGCCCGTTCGGCCTCGGCGGCGCTGGCGGCGGCAGCGGCCCGCGCGGCCTCCTCCTCGGCGCGCACCGCAGCGCGGCGGCTGGACCAGAAATCGCGGCCCCCGCTCATTGCAGCACCCGTCCGGGCGCGCGGTAGACGTCGGATGGCTGGCGGATGCGCGCGTCGCCCTTGCCGTCCTCCTGCAGGTCGACGCGTTTCTTGTCGCGGCGGCGCTTGATGAAATCCTCGATCTCGTGATGGGCGAGGGTGAAGTCGCGCACCCAGGCGATCAGCCCCTCGGGCATCGGCACCTTCTCGACGATGTCCTCGCCGTTGTCGGCGTAGTCCTGGCCTTCGTAGGGCGAGGCGGTCACGAGATGGACGGAGAGCGGGTTCGGATCGTCGGGCTCGTCCCGCAGGATGACGTAGATCGACGGCACCCGGTCGGACAGGTTGGCGCGGTAGGCCTCGGCATCGGCGGCGTAGAGCGTGAGGGGCAGGGTCGCGGCGTGGTATTCGACCGCATCGGCCTCGCAGCGCAGTTCGGACCAGTCGACGGGGCCGGCACCGGGCAGAACCGCGACGGCCGTCCAGTTCCAGCGCGCCCAGCGGGTCACGCCGGGCGTCTTTCTCACCACCACCCCGAGGGGCATGTAGATTTCAGTACCCTTGGATTGGGCCACGTGTCCTCCCCAGTCGAGCGTGCCCGGATTGTCAGGAGTATGAGACAGTTTCCGCGAGCCGCCAAGGGTGTACCGGGGTGAATTGTATGCTTTCGTCTACCAAAGTCGTAGAAAACCGGATTTTGACAGGCGCGCGCGGAGTAATTATGTGACCCAGATGTATCTTTGTTCCGGTGTCGATCCGTGCCGCCGGGCTTGATTCGCCACGCTGGCCGGCTTTACCTCGCCCCGGGGGCCGCCTAGGGTGCGCCACCAATCGGGAGGAGCGGTCATGTCCAAAGCCTTGATTCTGTGTGATTGCATGGGCAGCCAGACGCTCGATCCGGCGCGGATATCGGAGGCGTCGGGCCTGGCGTGTTCGCGCGTGCATTCGGCGCTCTGCACCAGCCAGATCGAATCCGCCGTCAAGGCGCTCGGCGCGGGCGAGGCGATCATCGCCTGCCAGCAGGAGCGCGCGATCTTCACCGATCTGGCAGAGGAGCTGGGGGTCGAGGCGCCGGGCTTCGTCGATCTGCGCGACCGGGCGGGCTGGACCGAGGCGGGCGTCGATGCCACGCCCAAGATGGCGGCGCTGGCCGCCGAGGCGCTGGTGCAGGTGCGCCCGGCGCAGGCGGTGGACGTGGTGTCCGAGGGCGTGTGCCTGATCTTCGGGCCGGGCGCGGCGGTGCTGCCGCTGGCCGCACAGCTGTCCGGGGATCTGGCGGTGACGGCGCTGATCACCGACGGGGCCGACCTGCCGACGGACCGTGGCTTTGACGCCCTGCGCGGGCGCCTGAAGCGGGTCTCGGGGGCGCTTGGCGGGTTCGAGGTGACGATCGACGCGCTGGAGCAGGTGCAGCCGGGTGGGCGGGGCGCGTTCACCACCCAGCCGCCGCGCGATGGCGGTCAGTCGGCCTGCGATATCGTGATCGACCTGTCGGGGCAGCCGGCGCTGGTGCCCGCGCCGCAGAAGCGCGAGGGCTACCTGCGGGCCGATCCGCGCGATCCCCTGGCGGTGGCGCGGCTGGCCTTCGAGGCGGTCCGGCTGGTCGGGACGTTCGAGAAACCGCTCTATGTGCGGCTGGAAGAGAGCCTTTGCGCCCATTCCCGCGCCGACCAGGTCGGCTGCAGTAATTGCCTGGACATCTGCCCGACCGGGGCGATCACGCCGGCCGGCGATCACGTGGCGATCGACCCGATGGTCTGCGCCGGCTGCGGCGCCTGCGCGGCGCTGTGCCCGTCGACCGCGATCACCTATGACGATCCGCCGGTGGCGCAGCTGCTGCGGCGGATGGAGGTTCTGGCGCGCAGCTTCCGCGCGGCGGGCGGCGCGGCACCGCGCCTGCTGGTGCATGACGCGCACGGGGCCGAGATGATCCGGCTGGCGGCGCGGTTCGGGCGCGGCCTGCCGGGGGACGTGATCCCGCTCGAACTCGACGTGATCTCGGGCTTCGGCCATGCGGAGATGCTGGCGGGGCTGGCGCATGGGTTCGCCGCTGTCACGGTGCTGCTGGCGCCGACGACCGAGCGCGAGGCGCTGGAGCGGGAACTGGCGCTGGCGACGGCGATCGCCGGTCCGGGCAAGCTGGCGCTGCTGGAGGAAACCGACCCGGACCTGATGAGCGACAGGCTCTATGATGCGCACGCCGACGCTCCCTTGTCCGACCCGGTCCTGCCGATGGGCAACCGGCGTCAGATCGCGCGGCTGTCGGCCCAGGCGCTGAACCCGCAGGCGGAGGTGCCGCTGCCCTTGCCCGAGGGCGCGCCCTATGGCGCGGTGCTGGTGGATACCGACGCCTGCACCCTGTGCCTGTCCTGCGTGTCGCTCTGCCCGTCCGGGGCTTTGATCGACAACCCGGACATGCCGCAGCTGCGGTTCCAGGAGGATGCCTGCTTGCAATGCGGCATCTGCGCGACGATCTGCCCGGAGACCGCGATCACGCTGAAGCCGCAGTTCGACCTGAGCGACGCGGCGCTCGGCCAGCGGGTGCTGAACGAGGAGGAGCCTTTCGCCTGCATCGAATGCGGTGCGCTCTTCGGGGTGAAATCGACCGTCGAGCGGATCATGGAGAAGCTGGCGGGAAGTCACCCGATGTTTGCAAGTTCCGACCAGGCGCGGATGATCCAGATGTGCGACAATTGCCGCGTCAACGCGCAGTTCGCCCGGACCGACAACCCGTTCCAGGGCGGCGACCGTCCGCGGGTGCGCACGAGCGAGGACTATTTCTCCAAGCGCCGGGATCACTGAGTTTGCAGCGGCGCTCCGAGATCGGCGGCGGCGGTGGTCGACACGAAGGCGATGATCGCATCGAGATCGGCCAGCGTCATCTCGATCGGGACGATCGGCGAGGGCCGTTCGGGATCGAAGGGCGGCGTCACCTCGGCGACCTGGGTGAAGGCCCCGTGCGGCTTGCGCACGTAGAATTCCCGGAACCGCGCGAGCCAGTCGCCGAGGCTGCGCAGCACAGCGAAGGACGGGGTGGAGCCCAGCCCCTTCATCCGGTTCTGCGGCCCGATCACGTGGCAGCGCCCGCAGAGCGTCAGCGACAGGTCCGCGCCGCGCCGTGCGTTGCCCTCGATGGCCGCCGTGTCGGCCTCGGGCGTGGGATCGAACCGCGCGATGAAGGGCGCGGCCCCGTCGGGCTGGAAGCTTTCGATCGTGGTCTTGCCGATCTCCGACAGCATCCAGTCGCGGAACCGGACCTGTTCGGGGCTGTCGTCGGTTTCGAGCCGGTAGGTGACACCGTCGCGGCGGAACACCGGAATGCCGTCGCCGTCCGCGCCGAGCCGCATCGGACCGTCCGGATCGGACAAGACGCGGATCGCGGTCTTGAGAGAGAAGCGCGGCAGGATATGGTCGAGCAGGCCGCTGTCGCGCACCTTTTCGGGCGCGGCCAGTCCGACCGCGTCGCGAGCGGTCGCGGGGCTGGCGTTCAGCACGAGAAAGATGCAAACAAGCAACGCGCGCATGTGGCCAGAGTAGAAGGCGCATCCGCGCGGCGTCAATTGGATTGAACGGTCAAGGACCAGGGAGAGACAGATGAGCGATGATTACAACATGTCGATGCGCAAGTTCCTGAAGCAGGTCGGCGTGACCAGCCAGCAGGCCATCGAGGATGCGCTGCGCGAGGCCGGCGATACCGGCGGCAAACCCTTCGAGGTCAAGGCGGTGCTGACCATTCCGGGGCTCGATCTGGAACATGTGGTGACCGGGACCATCAAAGGATCCGACTGAGCCATGGCGACACGGGATGCGGTTCTGGCGGAACTGAAGCAGGTCGTTGACCCGGCCAGCGGGCAGGACATCGTGGCCGCCGGCATGGTGCGCGCCCTGTCCGTCGAGGACGGCGCGGTGCGCTTCGTGCTGGAGGTCGATCCGGCGCGGGCCAAGGCGATGGAGCCGGTGCGTGCCGACGCGGAGGCCCGCGTAAAGGCGCTGGCGGGCATTCAGAACGTCTCGGCGCTGATGACGGCGCACTCCCAGAAGGCGCCGCCGGAGTTGAAGCCTGCGCGCAAGGCGGAACCGCAGGGCCCGCAGAGCGTGCCCGGTGTCGACCGGATCATCGCCATCGCCAGCGGCAAGGGCGGGGTGGGCAAGTCGACGGTTTCCGCCAACCTGGCCTGTGCGCTGGCCGCCGAGGGGCGTCGCGTGGGATTGCTGGATGCGGATGTCTACGGCCCCAGCCAGCCGCGGATGCTGGGCGTGTCGGGGCGTCCGGCCAGCCCGGACGGCAAGACCATCCTGCCGATGCGCAACCACGGCGTCACCATGATGTCGCTGGGGCTGATGACCAATGACGACCAGGCGGTGGTCTGGCGCGGCCCGATGCTGATGGGCGCGCTGCAGCAGATGATGATGCAGGTGCAGTGGGGCGCGCTCGACGTGCTGCTGATCGACCTGCCGCCGGGCACCGGTGACGTGCAGCTGACCCTGACGCAGAAATTCGCGGTCGATGGCGCGATCATCGTCAGCACGCCGCAGGACGTGGCGCTGCTGGATGCCCGCAAGGGCATCGACATGTTCAACCAGATGAAGACCCCGATCGTCGGCATGATCGAGAACATGTCGACCCATATCTGCTCGAACTGCGGCCATGAGGAGCATGTCTTCGGCCATGGCGGCGTGGTCGCCGAGGCCGAGAAACTGGGCGTGCCGCTCCTGGCCGAGATCCCGCTGCACCTGGACATAAGGCTGGCGGCCGACGGGGGCGCGCCGATCGTCGTCAGCAAGCCCGACAGCGCCCAGGCGACCGCCTTTCGCCACGTGGCGCGCAACCTGATCGCCAAGGGGCTGGCGTGAGCGCCGCACCGACCTTTCCGCCGCTTCTGACCGGCGTCGCGGTGGTGCCGGGCGAGGACCCGTTCGAGAAGGCCTGCGCCATGGCCGCGCTGGGGTGTGACGGTGGCACGGTGGTGCACGATCTGCGCGTCGACCGGATGCGCATGGCAGCGGTGTTTGCGCCCGAGGTGGTGCTGGAGCAGGCGATGGCGATGCTGCCGGTCTGCGGTATCGGCTTTCAGAACGCTCTGGGCGCGCTGGCCCCGCCCGAGGTCGCGGTGCATCTGACCTGGGAGGGCGGCATCCGGGTGAACGGTGCGCGCTGCGGGCGGATGCGGGTTACGGCGGCGCAGGACGCGCCCGACGCGGTGCCCGACTGGCTGGTGGTGGGGATCGAGGTGCCACTGATCCAGACCGAGGCCGATCCCGGCCTGACGCTCGACATCACCGCGCTGCGCGACGAGGGTTGCGCCGAGCTGGACGCGGTCGAGCTGCTGGAGAGCTGGGCGCGGCACATGCTGGTCTGGATCAACCGCTGGGAGGAGGACGGCAACGCGCCGGTCCATGCCGAGTGGATGGGGCTTCTGACCGGGGTCGGCGCGCCGGTGGAGCGCGGCGGCCACTCCGGCACGTTCCTGGGTGTGGACGACCGCTTCGGGATGCTGATCCGCGACTCCGAGACCACGCATCTCGTGCCGATGAGCAGCCTTGTGGGAGAGACACGATGAAACTGGCGCGGGCGATCCATTTCGACGAGAGCGACATGAACGTGTTCCATTCTCCGGCGCGAACCGGCGAGTGGTGCATTTCCGGCGGCTTCGAATTTTCGAACTGGTCCGAGGCCGACCTGACCGGCAAAGCGCGGCAGGCCTTCGCAAATGGCTGGCTGGGCGTCGAGACCTTCGGGCGGGTGACCTTCGTCGCCGTCACCCAGGTCGAGCCGGCCGAGATCGAGGCGCTGGCGCAGGCGCTGGCGGCGCATTTCGTGGATGTCTATGGCGCGCCCTCGGTCGAGGCCGCGTTGGGAGTCGCCCGCGAGGAGATCGCGCAGATGGCGGAGTTGTGCGAGGACCATGATCCCAACACGCTGCTCACCGTGTCGCGTGAGCTGACCGAGGCGGGTGTGAGGGAAGCCTACCGCACCATCGAGGCGCAGGCGGCGGGGATCGAGCAATTCGCGATCCACGGCTCGCTGGACGAGTAGGGACTCAGCCGCGCGGCGCGAAGGTGCCGTATTGTCCGCCCTTGTGCAGCAGGCCGCGCCCGGACCGCAGGGCGGCGCGTTCGACCTCTCCCACGATGATCGTGTGGTCGCCCGCGTCATGCAGCGCGCTGCGGCGGCATTCGAAGCGGGCGATACAGCCCCCCAGCACCGGCAGGCCGGTGTCGCTCCGGTGCCAGTCGATCGCGTCGAACTCCAGCCCGGAGCGGGCGAAATGTTCGGCCAGCGGGCGCTGGTCCTCGGCGAGGATGTGGATCGCGTAGGTCGCGGCCTCGGTGAAGGCGCGGTAGCGCTGGGATTTCTTGGCGGCGCACCACAGGACCAGCGGCGGGTCGAGCGACACGGAGGCGAAGGAATTCGCCGTCATCGCCAGTGGCCCGTCGGCGGTTTGGGTCGTGATCACGGTGATCCCGGTGCCGAAGCGTCCGAGCGCGTCCCGATAGGCCCGGGCGGTGTCCGGGCCGGGAATGAAAACGGTTTCGGTCATGGGCCTGCGCGTTGGTTCCGGTTGCGCGCTGCGTGCCATGTCCGCCGCGGATTGTCCATGATGCGATGACCTGTACAGCATCGTCCGTCCTGTTGCCTGTTGCCCCGTGCCGCCAACAGGTATGGCCGCGCGGCGCGAGGGCAAGCGATCAGTTCAGGTCTTCGAGCAGCCGGCCGTGCTTTCGCGTCTCGGCGATCACGTCGCCGAAGGTGCGCATGCCGCGCGCCTGCAGCATCGGCAGCAGCTTGCAGAGCACCTCGGCGGTGGCCCGCGCATCCCCCAGCGCGGTATGGCGCAGCGCCTCGGGGATGGTCACGCCGAGCCGGTCGCAGAGCGCATCCAGCGTATGCGTTTCGGAAGCGCCGAACACCACGGCCGAGACCAGCACCGTATCGAGGATCGGGTGATCCCAGGTCACCCCCATCGCCGTGGCGTGGCGGCGCAGGAAGGCCATGTCGAAGGGCGCGTTGTGGGCCACGATGACCGAGTCGCGGGCGAAGTGGTGGAAGCTGCGCCCGGCCTCGGCGATGCCGGGGGCACCGGCGACCATCGCATCGGTGACCTTGTGCACCCGGCTCGACGCCGGCGGGATCGGGATGCCCGGATCGACCAGCATGTCCAGCGTCTCGCCCTCGATGATCCGGCCGCGCAGCACCCGCACCGCGCCGATCTGCACGATCTCGTCCTTGTGGGGCAGGAGGCCCGTGGTTTCGGTGTCGAAGACTACGAAGCAGAGATCGGACAGGGCGCGCTCCTCGAACACGGCGTCGCCGGGCGTGTCGAGCAGGTCGAAATCATAGACCAGCGGGCGCGCCGCGTCGGGCGCGATCTGCGCCTCGCTAGCGTCGAAGATCAGCATGTAGCCGGGCGCCGCGCCGAGGGGTTTCAGACGCAAGTCATAGCTCTGCTGGCCCCCGGTGCCGCGCGCGGTGCAGCGGACCTCCTTGCCGGTGCGCTGCAGCTCGCCATAGGCGGCCTTGATCGGTTCGGGGTCCAGATAGTCGAACAGCGAAGCGTGCAGGCGCGGGTGGGCGATCTGGGCCAGCACCGCCGCCGCCTGTCCATCGTAGAGCACGATGCGATGATCCGGGTTCAGGATCGCCATCGCCATCGGGATCTCGGTCAGCAGCGCGGTCAGACGGTCCTTTTCCGCCGCCAGCCGCGCGGTTTCGGCGGCGACCCGTTCGGCGGTGCCGAGTGCGGACTGGCTGAGCTGACCCGCCACCGCCTGCGCCGCGGGGGCCAGGTCGCCGAGATAGCGCGCCGCGGAGAGGTCGAGATCGCCCTGCACGCCGGCATGGGCGCGCGCGCGCATCTCCGAGGCCAGCCGTTCGATCGGCTTGGCGACGTTCTCGTCAAAGAGCAGCCAGACACCGGCGACCATCGCGAGCAGCGCGAACCCGGTCAGAAGGCCCGAGAAGACGAAGGCGTCCAGCATCTCGGGCGCGTCGGCGCGGTGATATCCGATCGTCAGCGCGGCGGCCGTCACGGCGAGCCCGCCGACCGCCAGCAGGCTGAAGAAGAGGAAAATACGAAGGCGGAGGCTGAGCTGCGTGAACATCACGCCACCTCGCAGACGGCGCGCAGCACCTCGTCGTCGCTCTCGAGCGCGATCCAGCGCGGGTCGATCACGGCACCGGAATCGTCGAACTCGACCCCGTCGGCCAGTGTCGCCATGCGTGGCGTCGCGCAATCCATCAGCACCGGCACCCGGTTCATCGGCGCCCAGCGGCCGAAGAAATAGAGATCGAGGATCCGCTGGTCGGGCAGATCCGGGTTGCGCTGGATCGACAGCTGGTCGACCGCCACGAAGCGATGGACATAGGGCGCGATCTTGGTCCAGGGCTGGTAGAAACTGGTCTTTTCGACCGACTGCGCGACCACGACGCCATCGGGCAGGCTGGCGGTGGTGCGGTCATACCAGCTGTATTCCATCGAGATCGTCACGCCGATCATCGCGAGACCGGCGGCGACCGGGCCGACCCAGCGCGGCAGGCGGCCGCCGGTCATGCGGTTGAGCAGCATCACCACGCCCGCCATCGCGATACCGGCGAACACCGTTCCGATCAGTTCCAGAAACATCGCCTGTCCTCCCTCGCGGACCCGCGGCCCGCGTCTTCCGTTTGCCGGACCGCAGGCCGGGTGTCCTCCACACCCGGTAGCGGCCTTTCCTCAGCTCAGCATGTTGCGGCCATGGCCGATCGCCGATTGCATCGTCTTTACCACGACGAAGGCGTCGCGCAGATGACTTCGCTCAAAGTCCGACAGATCGCTGGGGGCCAGGAAATTGTTCGGTGCCTGACCGGAATTGACCAGTGCGACCTGGTGATTCAGCCGGGTCTCGGCGATCAGGTCGTAGGCGTCCAGCAGGTCGCGGGCACCGGATTTCGACACCACGCCGCTGTCCTGCGCCGCGGTCAGCCGGGCGCGGGTGTTGGTTTCGGCCAGTTGCCCCTGCAGCGCGTAGATGCGGCCCAGATCAACCACCGGCACCACGCCGTTCAGCTTGAGGTCGAGCGTGTTGCGATGCTCGCCCGAGCGGATCGTGGCGAAGCCCCGCAGCAGCCCCAGCGGCGGCGTGTGTTTCAGCGAGTTGCTGACCATGTGCGCAACGAAGATGGAATTTCGGCTGGCGGCCTTCAGCGTGCTCTTGTGCAGGTCGCCGAAGAGGGATATCTCGCCGCCGATCGGGCGCAGGTCGAACATCACGCTGGCCAGCATCTGCGCTTCGGGATTGGGCTTGGCGATCCAGCCGTCGAAATAGCTCTTCCAGACCGACACCGGCTGGCACCAGCGCGGGTTCGTGGCCATCATGTCGCCGGGGCAGTAGAAATAGCCGCAAGTGTCGAGCCCGTCGCTGACGAATTTCGCGAGGTCGTGGAAATAGGGCATCTGCGCCTCGGTCACGGCATCGTCCAGAAACAGGCAGTTGTCCTGGTCCGAGACACCGGTCTGTTCCTGCCGGCCCTGGCTGCCGCAGGCGAGCCAGAGATAGGGCACGGGCGGCGGGCCAAGCTGGGCCTCGGCCAGTTTCAGCAGGCGGCGGGTCACGGTGTCGGCGATGTCGGTGATCAGGCGGGTGACGATCTCGTGCCGGTTGCCGCCGGCGACCAGCTGCACCAGCAGGCGGGGGATCTCGGCGGTGACCTTTGCCATCTCAGCGGCGCTGTCGGCGCGGGCGATCGCGCTGACCATCTCGGCCGAGCTGACCGCCTGAAAGCGGGTCAGGTCGGTCTGGGTCACGATACCGACGAGCCGGCCGCCCTGCACGATCGGGATATGGCCGATGCGGTTTTCCATCATCGCGTGCAGCACGTCCGAGCCGATGGAGTCGGGCGACAGGGTGAACGGGGCGGGGGTCATGATCCGCGCGACCGGGGTCGCGGGCGGCAGTGCTTCGGCCAGCACCTTGCCCGACAGGTCGCGGGTGGTGAGGATGCCGGCAAGGGTCTCGCCCTCGGTCACGCAGAGCGAGGAGATGCGGTTGTCGCGCATCAGTCGCGCCGCCTCCTGGGCGGTGGCGTCGGCGGTGCAGGTGACGGGCTGGGCGGCCATGAAGCTTTCGACCCGGCTGGTGGCGAGGTCGCTGCCGCGCCGTGCGCTGCCGTGGCGGCGGTCGAAGAACCGGGCGACGCCGGGTTCGGAGGCCATCAGCGCGTCGAACTCCGCCTTGGGCAGCATCAGGAGCAGCGAGTCGGCGCTGGCACGGGCCGAGGTCACGGCGCGTCCGTCGCGGGTCAGGCCGCGTTCGCCGAAGGAGTTGCGGCTGCCGAGGATCGAAACGGGGATGTCGTTCTCGTCGCGCACCTCGATCTCGCCATCATGAACGAGGTAGAGGCCATCGAGCGGTTCGCCGAAGCTGTAGACGGGGTCGCCCGCGGCAAGGCTCAGGGCGTGGAACTTGGGTGCGAGGTCGTCGAGGACCTCGGATGCGAGACTGTCATAGGGGTGGACCGAGGTCAGGAACCGGCGAAGGTCACGTTCGGGCAGGGACATGGAACACCGCTCTGTCAGGGAAAAGAGGGCCCCGGCCGGGATCTGTCCGGGCGAGGCCAGGGGGAACGGGCGACCTCGGAGAGAGGCCGCCCGCACCGGGGAGTTTAGTGATCGAGCGCGGCACCTGCGCCGCGCGGCACGCGGACGCTTTCGACCAGCTCGACGATCTCTTCCGGAACCGGCTTGGTCATGCCGGACACGATGTAGGCGACAGCGAAGTTGATCGCCGCACCGACGGCCCCGAAGGAGGTCGACTGGATCGTGCCAAGCAGCGGATCGGCATCCGTGAAGCTGTTGGTGTCGGGGATGAAGAACCATCCCTTGTGCAGGAAGATGTAGAGCAGCGTCACGATCAGGCCGGCGAGCATGCCCGCCACGGCACCGCTGTTGTTCACCTTCTTGGAGAAGATGCCCATCATCAGAGCCGGGAAGATCGAGGCCGCCGCCAGGCCGAAGGCCAGGGCCACGGTCTGTGCCGCGAAGCCCGGGGGGTTGAGACCCAGGTAGGTCGCCACGACGATGGCGATTGCCATTGCGACCCGCGCCGACATCAGTTCGCCCTTTTCCGAGATGTTCGGAGCGAACCGGCCCTTGATCAGGTCATGCGACACGGCCGACGAGATCGCCAGCAGCAGACCCGCCGCGGTGGAGAGCGCCGCCGCCAGGCCGCCCGCAGCCACCAGACCGATGACCCAGCCGGGCAGGTTGGCGATTTCGGGGTTGGCCAGAACCAGGATGTCGCGGTTGAAGTTGGTCAGCTCGTTGCCGGCCCAGCCCTTTTCCGCAGCCTTCGCCTGCATGTCCGCGTTGGCGTCGTTGTAGTACTGGATCTTGCCGTCGCCGTTCTTGTCTTCCCAGCCCAGCAGGCCGGTCTTCTGCCACGTGGCCATCCAGTCATAGCGCGGATCGGTTTCGATCTGCTCGACGGAAACCGCTTCGGCATCGGTGCCGTTTGGCCAGAACATGTCGGTGATGTTCAGGCGTGCCATCGCACCCACGGCGGGAGCCGTCAGATAGAGCAGGGCGATGAAGACCAGCGTCCAGCCGGCGGACCAGCGGGCGTCGGCCACGCGCGGCACGGTGAAGAAGCGCATGATGACGTGCGGCAGACCGGCGGTGCCGATCATCAGCGACAGGGTGAACAGCGTCATGTTGAGCGTGTCGCTGTGGTGGGCGGTGTACTCGGCGAAGCCCAGTTCGGAGACGATCGCGTCGAGCTTGGCCAGGAGCGGCTCGCCCGAGGCGACGTGCTCGCCGAACAGACCCAGGGCCGGGATCGGGTTGCCCGTCAGCTGCAGCGAGATGAACACGGCCGGGATCGTGTAGGCCATGATCAGAACGCAGTACTGCGCGACCTGCGTGTAGGTGACGCCCTTCATGCCGCCGAACACGGCGTAGGCGAAGACGACGCAGGCGCCGATCAGCAGGCCGGCGGTGTTGGACACTTCGAGGAAGCGGCCGAAGGCCACGCCGACACCGGTCATCTGCCCGATCACATACGTGGTCGAGGCCACGATGAGGCAGATCACCGCCACCAGGCGGGCGGTCGGCGAATAGAAACGGTCGCCGATGAATTCGGACACGGTGAACTTGCCGAACTTGCGCAGGTAGGGCGCAAGCAGCAGCGCCAGCAGCACGTAACCGCCGGTCCACCCCATCAGGTAGGTCGAGTTGTCATAGCCGACGAAGGCGATCAGGCCCGCCATCGAGATGAACGAGGCCGCGGACATCCAGTCTGCCGCCGTGGCCATGCCGTTGGTGACAGGATGAACGCCGCGGCCGGCGGCATAGAATTCCGATGTGGAGCCCGCACGGGCCCAGACCGCGATGCCGATGTAGAGCGCGAAGCTTGCTCCGACAAACAGCAGGTTGATGGTAAACTGATCCATTGTGTCTCTCAGCCCTTATTCTTCGACGCCGAATTGCGCGTCGAGTTTGTTCATGCGCCAGGCGTAGTTGAAGATCAGCAGCAGGAACGCGAGAATCGAGCCTTGCTGGGCGAACCAGAAGCCGAGATCCGTTCCGCCGACGCTGATGCCGGACAGCAGCGGGCGCAGCAGGATGCCGAACCCGAAAGATACCAGCGCCCAGATGACGAGGCTGATGATGATCATGCGCACGTTGGCCGCCCAGTAGTCCTTGTCGGACTGGCTGATGCCACCTGCACGAGTAGATTGGTCCGCCATGGCGGGTCCTCCTTCTTCCTCCGAAAATGATGGGTGCCGCGGGGCAGGGCGGAACCCGGGTCTTGTGAGGGCGTCAGGCCGTGGCCCGCTTCACGACGGCAGCCAGTTCCCCTGCAATCGCGTCGATTTCGCCCATCGCGTCGATGGACTTCAGAACACCCTTTTTCTTGTAGTAGGCAATCAGCGGCGCGGTCTGCGCGTGATAGGCCACGAGGCGGCTGCTCACGGTTTCCGCATTGTCGTCGGCCCGCCGCTTCATGTCGGTGCCGCCACACTTGTCGCAGGTCCCTGCGACCGCGGGCGCCTTGAACGTGTCGTGATAGCCCTCGCCGCAGGTGCCGCAGGTGAAGCGGCCCGAGATGCGCGTGACCATTGCTGCGTCGTCGACCTCGAGGCTGATCGCCGCGTTGATCGACTGACCGTTTTCCGCCAGCAGCGCATCCAGCGCTTCGGCCTGCACGGTGGTGCGCGGAAAACCGTCCAGAATCACACCTTTTGCACAATCGGGTTCTGCCAGACGGTCGCGCAGGATGGCGATGACGATGTCGTCGCTGACCAGTTCTCCGGCCTCCATCACCGCCTTGGCGGCCTTGCCGGCGTCGGTGCCCGCCGCGACGGCGGCGCGCAGCAGATCACCGGTCGACAGCTGCACGAGGCCGAATGTCTCTTCCAGCATGCGTGCCTGGGTGCCCTTGCCGGCCCCCGGAGGGCCCAGCAGGATCAGTACGGCGGGATGGGTCAGGGTCTCCGTCGTCATCGTTCCGTCACCCCGCCCGGTTGGCGATCAGGTCGTCCACGACCGAGGGATCGGCCAGGGTCGAGGTGTCGCCGAGGCTGCCATAGTCGTTCTCGGCGATCTTGCGCAGGATGCGGCGCATGATCTTGCCGGACCGGGTCTTGGGCAGGCCGGGAGCCCACTGGATCACGTCGGGAGATGCGATCGGGCCGATCTCGGTGCGCACCCAGGTGCGCAGTTCCTTGCGCAGGTCATCGGAGGGTTCGACCCCGTTCATCAGCGTGACGTAGCAATAGATGCCCTGGCCCTTGATGTCATGCGGGTATCCGACCACGGCGGCCTCGGCCACGCTGGCATGTGCGACCAGTGCGCTTTCCACCTCGGCGGTGCCCATGCGGTGGCCCGAGACGTTGATCACGTCATCCACGCGGCCGGTGATCCAGTAATCGCCGTCCGCGTCCCGCTTGCAGCCGTCGCCGGCGAAATAGTAGCCCTTGTAGTCGCTGAAATAGGTCTTCTCGAACCGCTCGTGATCGCCCCAGACGGTGCGCATCTGGCTGGGCCAGCTGTCCTTGAGGCAGAGCACGCCCTCGCAGGGATAGTCGTGGATTTCCTCGCCCGTGTGCGGGTCCAGCACCACGGTCTGCACGCCGAAGAACGGTTTCATCGCCGAGCCGGGCTTGAGCGCATGGGCGCCGGGCAGGGGGGTCAGCAGGTGACCGCCGGTCTCGGTCTGCCACCAGGTGTCGACGATGGGGCATTTGCCCTTGCCGATCACGTCGTTGTACCAGTTCCATGCCTCGGGGTTGATCGGCTCGCCGACCGTGCCGAGAATGCGCAGGGAGGACAGGTCGCATTTCTCGACGAACTCGTTGCCCTGGCCCATGAGCGCGCGCAGCGCGGTCGGGGCGGTGTAGAATTGGTTCACCTTGTGCTTTTCGCAGACCTGCCAGAAGCGGCTGGCGTCGGGATAGGTCGGCACGCCTTCGAACATCACCGTGGTGGCGCCGTTGGCGAGCGGGCCATAGACGATGTAGCTGTGGCCGGTGACCCAACCCACATCGGCCGTGCACCAGAAGATGTCGCCGTCCTTGTAGTCGAAGACGTATTCATGAGTCATCGAGGCGAAGACGAGGTAGCCGCCCGAGCAGTGCACCACGCCCTTGGGCTGGCCGGTGGAGCCCGATGTATAGAGGATGAAAAGAGGATCCTCGGCGTTCATCTCGACGGGCTTGGAATACTCGTCGGCCTCCAGCGCCAGTTCGTTGTAGTCGAAGTCGCGGCCCTCGACCCAGGTGGTCTGACCGCCGGTGCGCTTGACCACGAGGCATTTCACGGTGTCCTTGCAGTGCAGCAGGGCGGCATCGGCGTTGGACTTGAGCGGAGTCTGCCGTCCGCCGCGCGGGGCGTAATCGGCGGTGATGACGACTTTCGCATCCGAACCGTTGATCCGCGCCGAGAGGGCGTCGGGCGAGAACCCGGCGAAGACGATCGAGTGGATCGCGCCGATGCGGGCGCAGGCCAGCATCGCATAGGCGGCTTCGGGAACCATCGGCAGGTAGAGCACGACCCGGTCGCCCCGGCGCACCCCCAGGTCCTCGAGGATGTTGGCCATCTTGCAGACGGCGACATGCAACTGCTTGTAGGTGATGTGCTGGGCGTCTTCCTCGGGGTTGTCGGGCTCGAAGATGATCGCGGTCTGGTCGCCACGGGTGGCGAGGTGGCGGTCGATGCAGTTGGCCGACACGTTCATGGTGCCGTCTTCGAACCATTTGATGGACACGTTGCCCGGCTCGAAGTTGGTGTTCTTGACGATCGTGTAGGGCTTGATCCAGTCGATCCGCTTGCCGTGCTCGCCCCAGAACGCTTCGGGGTCCGCGATCGACGCGGCATACATCTCTTCATACTTGGCGGCATCGATATGGGCGCTGGCCGCCATCTCGGGCGACGGGGGATAGACTTTGGCTGTTGTCTGATCCGCTGGTGCAGTGGTGCTCATCGAAAGCTCCTCCCTCTGACTGTGTGGTCTGGGCTCTGGTCAAGCCCGCAACGGGGAAACTGCCCCCCGGCGCTCCTCGCGGTGGATAATAGACGGACTTGAAAATAATGGAATAACTTACCGTAAAGAAACGATTTGCTTGTAAATGTTTTTCGAAGCGTTAACGAAAACTGTAAATTTGGCGCCGATGCTCACGATTTTTTGTTCGACTGTAAGGCATTGCCTGTTAACATGATGGCTGCGGAGCGTGTCATGTGGCGCATGCCATTTGTGCCGTGGCGTCACATGATGGCTCAAGCTGGTGTGACATTTTGTTTCGCCTTGGGTGGGACGGCCGAAAACCGTGCTCGAAAGCGGTCTGGTGGGCGCGCCTGAGTCGCCGTCCCATCGGGGCTTGGCATCCCGGCGGCTGCGCGTTAGCTTTTCCGCCAAGCGGTTCGCCAGATGAACCGCAACAAGGGAGAGTACCTCATGAACAAGATGTTGACCGGGGCCGTCGCGGCCACCGTTTCCTTGGCATTTGTCGCCGAAGCCTCAGCAACCGAATGGAACGTGTCGGTCTGGGGCAAGCGTCGTGCCTTCACCGAACATGTCGAGAAGCTGGCCGAACTTGTGAGCGAGAAGACCGACGGCGAATTCACCATGAACGTCAGCTATGGCGGGCTGTCCAAGAACCGGGAGAACCTCGACGGTATTTCCATCGGTGCCTTCGAGATGGCGCAGTTCTGCGCCGGCTACCATCCGGACAAGAACCGCCTGATCACCGTGCTGGAACTGCCCTTCCTGGGCGTGTCGAACCTGCGCGAGGAAGTCGCCGTCAGCCACGCGATCTATGACCATCCGGCGGTGCAGGACGAGATGGCGCAGTGGAACGCCAAGCTGCTGATGACCAGCCCGATGCCGCAATACAACATCGTCGGCACCGGCGAGCCGCGCGACGAGCTGGCCGAGTTCGAAGGCATGCGGGTGCGCGCCACCGGCGGCCTGGGCGAGGCCTTCACCGCCGTGGGCGCTGTGCCGACCTCGGTGACGGCGACCGAAGCCTACCAGGCGATGGAATCCGGCGTGGTCGACACGGTCGCCTTCGCCCAGCATGCGCACCTGTCCTTCGGCACGATCAACCAAGCGGACTGGTGGACGGCCAACCTCAATCCCGGCACGGTCAACTGCCCGGTCGTCGTCAACATCGACGCCTACGAGGCGCTGCCCGACGCCCATCGCGAGGCGCTGGACAGCTCGGTGGACGAAGCGATCGAGCATTACCTGACCAACTACGCCGAGCTGCTGAAACGCTGGGATGACGTGCTGGCCGAGAAGGGCGTGACCAAGGTCGAGATCAGCGACGAGGAACTGGCAGCCTTCCGCGCCAAGGCGGCGGACCCGATCCGCGCCGCCTGGATCGCCGATATCGAGGCGCAGGGCCTGCCGGGGCAGGAGCTCTACGATCTGCTCGAGAAGACGCTGGCCGAAGCCAAGGCGACCAACTGATCAGGCCGTCAGAGCCACGACAGTAGAAACCGGAGAGGCCGCGCACACGCGCGGCCCTCGCATGACGGGGGGACGTGAACATGGCGGGATCTGCCGCGGTGCTGGAAGACTCCAGCCTGCTCAGTCGATTGGACAGGGCGCTCTTGCCCATCGAACGGTTTTGCGCGCTGCTGAGCGGGTTGGCGATCTTCTCGCTGATGTTTCTCGCGGCCTATTCTGTCACCGGGCGCAAGTTCTTCGGCGCGCCGCTGCTGGGCTATGTGGACTATATCGAGGCGGCGATGCCGATCATCGCCATCATGGGGATTTCCTATGTCCAGCGCGACGGCACCCATATCCGGATGGACATGCTGGTCGGCCAGCTCAAGGGCAGGGTCCTGTGGTTCTTCGAGCTGGTCTCGGTCCTTCTGATCCTCGTGCTGATCGTCGCGTTGACCTGGGGCGCCTGGGAGCATTTCGACCGCTCCTTTGACTGCGCGCGTCCGTTGTGCAGCCGGGACAGCTCGATCGACATCGGGCTTCCGACCTGGCCCTCGAAGCTCGTCGTGCCCTTCGCCTTCGCGGTGCTGGTGCTGCGCCTGATCCTGCAGGCCGTGGGCTATGGACGGGCGCTGATCCTGGGGCTCGAAAATCCCGTCGCGGTGCCGCTGAACCTCACGGTGGCGGAACAGGCGCGGCTTGAAGCAGACAGTCTCGCGGGGCATGACTGATGGAACCCATTGAAATCGGATTGTGGGTCAGCGCCGGGCTGCTGGTCATGGTGCTTGCGGGGATGCGGGTGGCCTTTGCCGCCGGTCTGGCCGGTCTGGTCGGGCTGGTGCTGATCTTCTGGGCGAAGCGCGATTTCGACGCCGAGCACCTGGGGTGGGCGTTGACGGTCGGGATCAAGACGGCGGGTCAGGTGCCCCATTCCAAGGTGTCGGCCCAGGTGCTGAGCCTGATCCCCGTCTTCATCATGATCGGCTACATGGCCTATTACGCGCGCCTGACGACCGCGCTGTTCGAGGCCGCCAAACGCTGGATCGCCTGGGTGCCGGGCGGGCTGGCGGTGTCGACGGTCTTCGCGACCGCCGGGTTTGCCGCGGTGTCGGGTGCCTCGGTCGCGACGGCCGCGGTCTTTGCCCGCATCGCGATCCCCGAGATGCTGAAGATCGGCTACAACAAGCAGTTCGCGGCCGGAGTCGTGGCGGCGGGGGGCACGCTGGCCTCGCTGATCCCGCCCTCGGCGATCCTCGTGATCTACGCGATCATCGTCGAGCAGGACGTGGGCAAACTGCTGCTCGCCGGGTTCATTCCGGGCCTGTTCTCGGCCATCGTCTATGCGCTGCTCATCATCGGCATCGCGGTCATCTTCAAGTCCGTCGGTCCGCCGGTCGGCGGGTTCACATGGCGCGAACGCTTCGCTTCGCTGCCGCCGGCACTGCCCATCGTGGCGGTGGTCGTCATCATCATCTTCTTCGTCTACAACCCCTTCGGCGAGGCTTGGGGCACACCGACGGAAGGCGGCGCCGTGGGCGCGTTCATCGTCTTCCTGATGGCGCTCTATCGCGGCATGCGCTGGTCCGAACTGAAATCGGCGCTGCTGGAAACCGCCAAGCTGACGGTGATGATCTTCACGATCATCTGGGGCGTTCTGATCTACGTCCGCTTCCTCGGCTTCGCAGAGTTGCCCGCGGCCTTCGCCGACTGGATCACCTCGCTTGAAATGTCGCCGATGCTGATCCTGGTCTGCATCCTCCTGGCCTATGCGGTGCTGGGCATGTTCATGGACGCGATCGGGATGCTGCTGTTGACCCTGCCGGTGGTCTATCCGGCGGTCATGGCGCTGAACGGGGGCGAGACCGTCGCGGCGGCGGACAGTGCGTTCGGCATGTCGGGCACGATGTGCGCGATCTGGTTCGGTATCCTTGTCGTGAAGATGGCCGAATTCTGCCTGATCACCCCGCCCATCGGGTTGAACTGTTTCGTGGTGGCCGGTGTGCGCGATGACCTGAGCGTGCAGGACGTGTTCAAGGGGGTGATGCCCTTCTTCGTGGCCGATGGTCTGACCATCGCGATGCTGGTTGCCTTCCCCGGGATCGTGCTGTTCCTGCCCAGCCTCGCGGGCTAGCGCCGGCTCAGCCTGTGGCGGTCGACAGGAACCCGCGCAGGGCGTCCGGCTCGATCGGCTTGTGGATCAGCGGCAGGCCGAGCCCGGCGCAGAGCTGGACGAGCTGGGCGCTGCGGTCGGCCGAGATCACGCAGGCGGGGATGTCGCCATGGATGGCGGCGAGGGCCGCGATGGCGTTCACACCCAGCTTGCCGTCGGCAAGCTGGTGGTCGGCGATGATCGCGTCGGGCACCACGTCGATATCGTCGATCAGACGTTCGGCCTCTTCCTGGTCGGTGCAGGGCAGCACGTCGACGCCCCATTGCTCCATCGTCAGGGTCAGGGCGTTGCGCAACTCGTCATCGTTCTCGATCAGCATGACGATCTTGTGGAGCAGCCGGTTCTGCGGACCGCGCCGGACGGTGTCGCGGCTCGGCGCGTTGCCGGAGTCGCGCGTGGCCAATGGGACTGTGACGGAGAACACCGTGCCGCGACCGACCTCGGACCGCAGGTGAAGCGGGTGTTTGAGAAGGGCACAGGCGCGTTCGACGATGGCGAGGCCGAGCCCCATGCCGTCGGCGGCGCTGGCGGTCGCGTTCAGGCGCTGGAATTCGCCGAAGATCTGCTCCTGTTCGGGCTCGGGGATCCCAGGGCCGGTATCCCAGACCTCGATCCGCACCGCGGATTTCAGCCGGCGCGCCCCGACCAGCACCCGGCCATTGTCGGTATAGCGGATCGCATTGCTCAACAGGTTCTGGAGGATCCGCCGGAGATAGGTCGCGTCGCTGAGCACATCGACGCCGGTGCGCAGCACGCGCAGGTCGAGCCCCTTGGCGCGGGCGGTGGGGCCGAGCTCGTCCCGAAGCTGCGACAGCAGCAGGTCGACCGAGACGGTCGAGACATGCACGTTGGCGCGGCCTGAATCCAGCTTTGAGATGTCGAGCAACGCCGTCAGGATATTCTCGACGCTTTGCAGCGCGTTGGCCGCTTTCGAGATGATCTCGCGCGGCTGCTTGGCCAGCCCATCGCCTTCGAGAGAGGCGACATAGAGCTTGGCGGCCGAGAGCGGCTGCAAAAGGTCGTGGCTCGCGGCGGCGACGAAACGCGACTTTGAGGCGTTGGCGCGCTCCGCCTCGGCCAATGCATCCTCGAGATCGAGCGTGCGTTCCATGACCCGGCGTTCCAGCGTTTCGTTCGCCTCGGAGATCGCCCGGATCGCGGCCCGTTCGGCCGAGATGTCGGTGAAGCTGATGACGAAGCCGTTGTCGGGCATCTCCTGCATGAAAACGGCGAGGGTGCGCTTGGATAGATGCTCGATCTCGAAGGAGAGCGCACCGCTGCGGTCCATGCCGCTGGCCCAATCCTCGATGGTCTCGGCGGTCGTGTCGCCGACGAACTCGAACTCGTTGCGAAAGCGATCGAAGATCGTGTGAAAGCTGCTGCCGATGTTGAACCGTCCGACCGGGATCGACAGCAATTCGCCGACACGCTGGTTCCAACCGACCAGCCGGCCCATGCGGTCGAAGATGCAGACCCCTTGTTTCAGGTGTTCGAGCGTCGCGCGGATAAGCAGTGCCTGGTCGTCGAGGATGCGCTCGCGCTCCTGCCGTTCCAGCCGCATGATGTCGGTCACGTCAGTCTGCAGGATCACGGTTCCGCCGTCGGGCGTCCGATGCTCGCCGACCTGCACCCAGCGGTCCTGGATCATCCGGACATTGAAGATGACGCTGGCATCCTTGTGCCGTGCCAACCGTCGGTCGGCCCATTGCCGTGGCGTTTCGCGGTCGGGCAGGGAGAGGTGGCGGCTCTGGCTGACGAGGCTCACGTAGTCCTGGAAGGCCAGCCCCGGCACCAGACGGTCACGGATGTCGGGCATGTGCATGCCGAAGCGGCTGTTGCACATGATGAGGTGTTCGTCCGGGCTGAAGAGCGCGAAGCCCTCCTGAACCGTCTCGATCGCGTTGGCGAGGTTGGAGCGGGCGGCCTCGGTTTCGCGGTTGGCGGCGGCGAGTTGCGCGTTGCTCTCGTTCAGAAGGTCGAGCGCGCGTTCGAGATCGCGGGTGCGGGCGCGGACTTCCTCTTCCAGAACGGCGGCGCGCTGAAACTGCATGTAGGCGGCGCCCGCCGCGTCCGTGCTCTGCTCGACTCGCCCCATCAGTGCCGATGCGATGATCCTGAGCTTCTCGTTCTGACGTTCCAGCGAATCGTCCGGATTGACGAGCGAATTGGGCATCGGGTCAGTCGTCCTCGGGCGGATAGATGGCGACGCCGGTCAAGGTCTGGTTCACGTGCATCGAGTTCAGCTGTTCGCCATAGGTCGAGAACCCGATGACCCGGTTGCGCGCCAGGATGCCGGACAACGCGCCGATCTTCTGCTTCTCCTGCGCTTCGAGCCGCCGCAGCACGCAGTCGCAGGCGATGATCGCGTCGGGTTCTCGGGTCTGGGACAGCTTGCCGATTTCGCGTTCCAGATGGGTTTCCATGTCTTCCGGTTCGGCCAGCGTCAGAACCAGGCCGATATCGATGGCTGAAAAGAAGTTGAGGTTGCCGTCCTCGTTCAACTGCTGGATGGCGCGCACATGGTGCTGCCCGTCGATCTTCACCACCACGGGGTGCGCGGCAAAGGTGAAGGTGGTGAGCTGTTCTGGGTCCTTGCCAAGAAGCCGTGCGTATTCGCGCGCCGCCGGCTCGGCGTTGATCTCATAGACCACACGGCGAACGGGATCGGCATCGGTGACCACCATGCGCTGGTCGGTGGGGACCAGATGATCGGTCTTGAACACCTTGATCGGGCAGCGGGTGCGCACCTGGGTCAGAACCGCCGCGTGGGTGTGCGCCTTGCCCTCGTAGAGCACGTAGGTCGCGCCGAATTCTGTGCCGTCGCCGGCGGATCCACCGAAGAGAGGCACGGGCCCCAGACCCACGGACAGATCCGAGATGAAGCTGTCCTCCTTCACGGACATGCCGTCGATCATCAGGAAGGTGAATTCATGGGCCCAATCGGGTTTTTCGGACGCCATCGCGTTGCGGTTGCGGATCATCTCGTCGATCAGATCCTGCGCCGCGTAGTCGTCGAGGTTCTCGACCACGACGGTGCGAGTGACGAAATGGCTGCGGGGCAGTCCGATCGCGAGGATTTCGCCCTCGACATAGCCCTGGCTCGAGATTTCGCCGGCGGTGGTGCAACCGATCACCGTTGCGGGCGCGAAGAGTTCGGTCGCGCGCTGCGCGATCGCGGCGGCATCGGCCAGAGGTGTTACGAAAAGAAGCACCGCGTCGAGATCGTCGGGCCCAAGCGCCGCGACGAGGTCGCCGACGGGATCGGGAGCGTCATGAACCGCGAAGGCTGAGCGAACGATGCCGCTCAACCGCGACAAAGGTCCGGACAGACCATTGGCCTGGTCCATCACAAGTCTCCTCCCGAATTACCCCCTGGCCAGTCTAGGCGGCTCAGGCGCGGTCTGACAAGACGGTTCCGAAGCTGGTTTCCTTGGCGATCAGAACCGCCTGGGTACGGCTCTGCACGCCGAGCTTGCGCATGATGGCGGTGACATGCGCCTTGACCGTGGTTTCCGCGATCGACAGGTCGTAGGCGATCTGCTTGTTCAGCTTGCCTTCGCAGATCAGTTGCAGGATGCGCGCCTGCTGGTTGGTGAGCGAGGCAAGGCGGCTGACCGCGTCATCACCCTTGGCGCTGTCGCCATCGTCCAGCAAGACGTAGCCCGCCGGCACGAAGGTCTGACCGGCTCGCAGCGTGTCAAAGGCCGTGCGGAACACTTCGCGCTGGCTGTGCTTGGGCACGAAGCCCGCGGCGCCGGCGTGAATGACCGAGCTGATGACCCGGTTGTCGGCCATGGACGAGACGATGACGATGGGCGCGTCCACAGCGTTGTGCAGCCGGATCAGCCCGTCCAGCCCGTTCACGTCGGGCAGGTTCAGGTCGAGGACGATGACATCGGGCGGGTCGTTGTCCCGCACCCAGTCGAGCCCCTCTTGCAGCGTGGCCGCGGTGCTGACGTCCCGGATGCCTGCCACCGCCTGCAGCGTCATCGACAGCGCGTCACAGAACAGCGGGTGATCGTCGACGATCAGCGCCGTTTGAAACGTGACGGGAGCGGTGGAGCGATGTGACGTGAGCATGTGCGGAATACCGTTGGATGTCGTCAAAGACTAGCAAGCCCTTGTGCGCGTGGCACTTGGCGAAAGGTCGTAGAAACGAATAACGCGCACCCCGGGGGATGCGCGTCGTCGTAGGGCTCGCAATCGCTGGATCAGTTCGCCGCGAGTTGCTTGGGCAGTTTGAAGGTCCAGAGCATGCCACCCTGGTTCAGGTAGTTGACCTTCTTGGCCACTTCGCCACCCCAGAGCGGAACCGCGCCGCCCCAGCCGGAGATGACCGAGACATACTGCTCGCCGTCCTGTTCCCAGGTGATCGGCTGGCCAACGATGCCCGAGCCGGTCTGGAACGACCACAGCTCTTCGCCGGTCTCGTCGTCAAACGCGATGAAGCGGCCTTCCGGCGTGCCGGTGAATACCAGTCCACCCGCGGTCGTCATGACGCCGGCCCAGAGTGGGGCTTCGTTCTTGTATTCCCACTTCACCTCGCCGGTGTCGGGGTCCATCGCCTTCAGGCTGCCGATATGGTCTTCGTACATCGGCTTGATGGTGAAGCCGGAGCCGAGATAGGCCGCCCCTTTCTTGTAGGTGATCGGCTCATTCCAGATATCCATGCCCCATTCGTTGGAGGGCACGTAGAAGTTGCCGGTCTTCTGGCTGAAGGCCATCGGCATCCAGTTCTTGCCGCCGAGGAAGCCGGGGGCCGAGAACACGACTTCGCCCTTCTTGCCGTCGGCTGCCTCTGCCGGATCGCCCGGGCGGTTCTCCTCGACGAAGATCGGGCGTCCGGTCTCGTCGATGCCGCTGGCCCAGGTGATGTCCTTGACGAAGGGCGCGGCGCGCACGAAGGCGCCGTCCTCGCGGTTCAGGACATAGAAGAAGCCGTTGCGGTCCGCCGTGGCCCAGCGTTTCTCACCGGCGCGATTCTCATAGGCAACGACTTCGTTGACGCCGTCATAGTCCCAGCCCTCGCGCGGGGTGGTCTGGAAGTGCCATTTGATCTCGCCGGTCTTGGGGTCGATGCCGAGGCGGCTGGCGGCATAGAGGTTGTCGCCCGCATTGCCTTCGGTCGGGGTGCCGGCGTTGCGCAGGTGGCTGTTCCAGGGCGCCGGGTTGCCGGTGCCGAAGACCAGCGTGTCGGTGTCCGCGTCATAGGAGCCGCCGAGCCAGGTCGCGCCGCCGCCGGTCTTCCACATGTCGCCCGGCCAGGTCGCGTTCAGCGTGCCGGTCATGGTGCTTTCTTCGCCGTTCAGCGTGCCCATGTGGCCCTCGATCACCGGGCGGGTCCAGACCAGGTCGCCGGTTTCCGCATCGCGCGCCTGCACCTCGCCGACGATGCCGAATTCACCGCCCGAGTTGCCGGTGATGATCAGCCCGTCCACGATCAGCGGAGCGGCTGTGTAGGAGTACCCCGCCTTGTAGTCGGCGATCTTGTCGCGCCAGACCACGTCCCCGGTCTTGAGGTCCAGCGCGACGATGCGCGCGTCCAGCGTGCCGAAATAGATCTTGTCGCCGTAGATCGCCGCGCCCCGGTTCACCACGTCGCAGCAGGGCAGGATGCCTTCGGGCAGGCGGGCGTCGTATTGCCAGACCTCCATGCCGGTTTTCAGGTCGATCGCGTACAAGCGGCTGTAGGAGCCGGTGATGTACATCATTCCGTCATACACCAGCGGCTGGGTTTCCTGACCGCGCTGCTTTTCGCCGCCCAGGCTGAAGGCCCAGGCCGGCACGAGGTTCTGCACGTTGTCCTTGTTCAGGATTTCCAGCGGGCTGTAACGCTGCAGATGACGCCCCATGCCATTGGTCACCACCTGCGTGGTGATGTTCTGGTCGTTGTTCAGATCGTCTTCGGTGACTTCGGCATGGGCGACGCTTGTCGCCATGATGCCTGCTGTCACGGCCATGATAAACCGGTTCATCGGTTTCCTCCCTTGGGTGTCCAAATCCTCCAGCCCGACCACCCGCAAAGGACAGGGTGCGCGGCTGCCGGTATTATCAAAGGCATCGGCCTCATGCGAAATTGCACAAAGGTCGTAGGGGCCGCACGGCCGATGCCGCCGATGCGCGCGGTCCGCGTCTCGTCACTCCGAAATGGCGGCTCCGTCGCGTGTGGTGATGCTGTCGAGATAGGCCAGGATGAAATCCTGCACGGTGCGATCCTCGATGCCGACATGGCGCATCTTGGTGCCGGGCATGAAGCCGTCATTGTCCTCCATCCAGGCGCGCAGTGCCGCAGGAGTCCAGACGATACCCGAGGCTTCCAGCGCGATCGAATATTCGTAGTCCGGATAGCTGCCGGCGGCGCGTCCGATAACGTTTTCGAGCGGCGGGCCATAGCTTTCGTGGTCGGCATCGGTGGCGTGGCACCGACGGCACTCGGCCGCGAAAAGCTGGGCGCCCGCATCCACCTTGATCTTTTCGAACGCGGTTTCTGCGATCGCAGGCTGGGTGGCGCAACCGATGGCAAGGCACAGGGCCGGGATGATGTGTTTCATGATGTCCTCCGGGTATTTCGATAGGGGGCAGATTACCGACGCCACGATGGCGCCGTTTGACAGGGATCAAGAAATCCGCCTGTCTCTCCTGTGCTTTAGTCGTAGAATGCCGCTTTGCATGCCGGTTGTCAGAAGTTGGGGCCGTATTTCCACGAGTCGGCGTCGGGCGTGACCTCTTCGGGATCATAGTCCGCCGCCTGAAGTCTGCGCGCCACCTGCAACCCGCCTTGCGCCGCCGCATCGACAAGGGCGCGCCCACGCGCGGTATCCTGCGCAACGCCATGTCCCCGGATCAGGTCGAGCCCGAAGTTGAACTGTCCGACAGGATCGCCCGCATCGGCGGCGCGCCGGTCCCAATCGGCGGCGGCATCGGGGTTGTACTCGGCCCCGAGCCCGTTGTTGTCGAGTTGACCCATCCAAGTCATCGCGGCGGTGTATCCTGCGTCGGCACACGCTTCGAATACCGCGCGTGCATCGGAATGATCGCCCTTCTTGGTCATGTAGTAGCCGGAGGCGCAGGTCATCATGTCGACCTTCCCGTTCGCGGCATTGTCGAGCACCCGCGCGATACCCAGTTCGGGCGGGTTCAGAGTGCCGTCCGCGTCCTCGGCGAGAACGGGCAGGGCGGGCAACAGAAGGCAGGTCAGGCAGGCAGTTCTCAGCATCGTGATACTACTCCTCTACGCGGCTCCTACCACGATCGGCGCCTCATTGCACCTGTCGCGGCGGGCGGGGTCAGGGGCGCGTCGCGGCGCCCCAGGGAAATCGGCCGACCTTGATCGTCTTGATCGCCTCGCGGCTGGCGACGTCGATCACCGTCACGTCGCCCGACACGCCGTTGGTGGTGAACAGCATCGACTTGTCGGGTGAGAACGCCATGTGCCAGACCCGGCGACCGACGAGGATGTAGTCCTCGACCTCGAAGGTTTCGGCGTTGACCACGGCGACGTGGTTGGACGGGCCGAGCGCCACGAAGACCGTCTTTTCGTCGGCCGTGAACTCGAACCCCACCGGCTGCACCCGGTCGGGATGCACGCCCTTTACCGCGAATTCGATCCGGGCTTTCTGCGCCTGGGTCTCGGTGTCGAAGACGGCGAGGGTGCCGCCAATCTCCGAACTGACCCAGAGTTCGCGACCTTCGGCTGCGAATTCCGCGTGCCGGGGCCTCGAGTCCACCAGGGTGTTGGCAAAGATCTGGCGTGTCTCGGTATCGATCCAATGCGCCATGTTGGTGGTTTCCGAGGTGGTGATCGCGACCTTGCCGTCCGGACTGACTGCCATGCCCTCGGGTTCGATTCCGACATTGATCTGGGCCAGCACGGTGCGCGTCTCGACGTCGACCACCGTGGTCACGGCGTCATCCTCGTTGGCAATGTAAAGATGGCGGTCATTGGGGTGCAGCGCAAACTGCTCGGGGTCCTCGCCCGAGGGCAGGTCGTGCAGGATCTCGCCGCTGACGGGATCCATCACCTGGACCGTGTCGCTGTCGGAAGCGCAGATGTATACCCGTGAATAGTCCTTGGAAAAGATGATGCCGCGCGGGCGCTCACCTGTCGGAAGCGTGCGGGTGACTTCCAGCGTGTCGACATCGATCACGCTGATCGTGTCGTCCTTTTCGTTCGTCACCCAGATCTCGCCGGCCCAGGCCGGCAAAGCGATGGTGAGGGCAAGGGGAAGAGCGGCCAGTTTCATTGAAATACCTCGCAGTTGCTTTCGGGCGCGTCGAGCCCGAGCGTGTCCATTTCGTTGCGCTCATGCAGGAAGCCCTCGAGTGGGGCTTGCGCCACCAGGGCCCGTTCGCTGACCAGCGGGATCGGCTGGCGCAACTGCCCGTTCCATGTGCGGTATGACATCGGGCGCCCCTTGAAGCCGGCCAGCTCGAACTGATCCGACAGGATGAACGCCCGCAGGGTCGCGGCGTCGCCGGCATTGGTGCGCGTTACCGCCTCGCCAAGCGTGCGCATCGCGGCCCATGCTGCATAGTCGCGAGAGGTCATGTCGCGCCCGGCCAGGTCCATGAACCGTGACTGCAACTGGGCCGCGCCCCATTGTTCGACCACCCGGTCCCAGGCCACGGGCCGCAACCCTTCCGAGCCAGCGATTGGACGTGGCACCCATGTGTTGTAGGCGACATAGCGGCCGAAATCGTGCAACTCGTCCGCCACCAGCAGCAGCGCGTAGTCGCCGAACTCCTGCGTGAAGAGAGGAACCTCCTGTGCCGCGTTGCGGCGCATGTCGGCATCGAATGCCCAGGTTTTTTCCGCGACCGTTCCGATCCCGAACTTGACGGCGCTATTCTTGAGCGCCGCCGCAAAGGCCAGGTCTTCCTCGTGGGGCCCGGATATCATCGCCAGCTTGTCCCACCGCTTGAAGACGGCAAACTGCATCAATGCATCGGCGCGCATCGCGTCGGATGGAATCGTATGCAGCAGGTTCGCCCGGCACCCCTCGTCGCGCAGCGCCACATCTCTGGACGCGGCGTTGAACAGAATGGCGCCGGCAGCCTCGGGCAGGTCGGCGATACGTTGCATGTCGATCGTCGCCGCATCGAGGATCAGGTAGGGCGACTCCGCCAGTGCTGCGCGCGCCGCTGCGATCACGTCGCCGTCCTCGGGCACTTCCACGACTTCAAGGTCGTAGACGTGGTTGAGAAACTGCCCCGTGGTCGCGTTGTCTGCGCGGCCGAGTTCGGCGCCCCCCACGCCCTCGTCCTCCGGAACCGGGTCGAGGTTCGACAGAACCGGCGGACGTGGTTGCATATGCTTGAGATAGGTGACGTTTACGGACACGTCGGCCCATGTGGCCGTAGCGGTCAGACACATGGCACCCAGCCCGGCGAACAGCGCTTTGATCATCTCTCCTCCCGTATCGATCGGCAGCACTTTGGGCGCGCGCCCCGACCCCCGCCATTGGACCTTGGTCTAAGACGGGGCGGGATCAAGCCTGTCTAGAACCAAGGTCGAATACCGCGCTGCAGCATCGGCGCGTTAGATGTATGGCGACACGTCACGTGAGGGAGATGGAAATGATGAAGAGATTGCCCCTGGCCGCGCTTGGCCTGACACTCGCCGCAGGTCTGGCCCAGGCGCATGGCGATGTCGCGCCTCAAGCGGTGGACACCGACGCGCTGCCCGACGTCGGCGAGGAGTGGCTGACCGAGAACCCTTACCGCGACGCCGGGCCAGAGGTTTGGCAGACCGCGATCGAGATCGGTGACAGCGGATACAATCAAAACTGCGCTCGCTGCCACGGGCTTGGCGGTGTTTCGGGCGGGCTTGCGCCCGACCTGCGCTTTCTCGAGGCCGAGGAATACGGCGATGAGTGGTATGTCGAGCGCTTCCAGACCGGTTATACCCAGAACGGAATCACGAAGATGCCGGCCTTTGGCGACCTGCTTGGCCAGAAGGCCGCCTGGGCGATCCGGACCTATATCGAGACCCGGCCCGACGACGGTGCGCTCGACGACTATACGCCGCGCCTCAAGGAAATCCGCGATACCCTGGACGAGATGGCCGCGTCGGGCGGCGAGGCGGGGCCTTTGCTGGATGAGCTGACGATGATCTCCGAACAGATCGAGACCGCTTCGGGCGCGCCCATCGCGGACAGCCCGGCCTTCCGCGCGGCCAATCTGATTTCGGGCGACGAGCCGGATTTCAAGGCCGCCGCCGAAGCATTGACAATCGGTCTCTCGGCCGCACACTGACCGGGGGAGACGTTCGGGGTCGCGCGACGCGTGCGATCTTGGCAACGGGGAGGACAAGGTGAGAGTGATCACCCAAAGCGTCGTTCTGGCCGTCGGTCTATTGGCGGGTGGGGCGTCCGTGGCGCTCGCGCGCTGCGAAGACCATGTGCCGCAGCCCAAGCCGCAGAATGCATCGCGCGATATCGTCGGCACCGATCTGGACACGATCCGCGAGCGCGGCTTCATGACCTTCGCGGCCTACGAGGAGTTTCCGCCCTGGTCCTATGAGGTGAACGGCAAACCCGTCGGAATCGATATCGACATCGCCCGCCTGATCGCCGCGGACCTTGGCGTGGAGGCGCGCTTCAACCTGGTCGCCGCGGGCGAAAACCTGGATGCTGACCTGCGCAACTGGGTCTGGAAGGGCCCGGTCGTGGGCGGATCGGTCGCCAATGTGATGATGCACGTTCCCTATGATAGCGATTTCGCCTGCCGCATCGAACAGGTCGTGTTCACCGGTCGCTATCATGTCGAGGAGATCGGCATCGCCTATCGCCGTGATGCCTATCCCGAAGATCCGCCGGTCCCGGCCTATTTCTGGTTCGACACCGTCGGGGTCGAGAACGATTCGATTGCGGATTTCTACCTGACCGCCTTCCCTGGTGGCCAGTTGAGCGGCAATCTGACCCGCTATCCCACGATGGCCGAGGCGATGGCGGCGCTGGCGGCAGGAGAAACCAAGGCAGCCATGGGACCGCGCGCGCAACTCGAACACGGGCTGACGCCCGATCTCGACTTGCATCTGCCGCCCTTGCCCGGCTTCGCCGTTGGCAACTGGACGGTTGGGGTGGCTGTTCACTTTGCCTATCGCCCGCTGGCCTACGCGGTGGATGATGCGATCTATGCAGCGATCGAGGATGGTCGCATGGAGAAGATTTTTGCCGATTACGGCGTCACTTTCCGCCCGCCGGAGCTGCGCTGACGCCACCTTGGTCCAATTGCCGATACAGGGGATTGGACGTAACGTCACGACATCTAGCCGGAGGACCAACCCATGCACATGAATGATACCAAGGAAATCGCCGCCCCGCGCGACGTGGTCTGGCGGGCCCTTCTGGACCCGGAGGTCCTGAAGGAATGCGTGCCCGGATGTCAGGAGATGTCGGGCTCGGCCGAAGAGGGGTTCGAGGCGACGGTGGTGCAAAAGGTCGGCCCCGTGAAGGCGACCTTCAAGGGCGCGGTCACGATTTCGGACATCGTGGAGCTTGAAAGCCTGACCCTGACGGGCGAAGGCAAGGGCGGGGCCGCGGGCTTCGCCAAGGGGGGCGCCAAGGTGACTCTGGCGGACAGCGAAACCGGGACGCTCCTGTCGTATGACGTCGACGCCAAGGTGGGCGGCAAGCTGGCGCAGCTGGGCAGCCGCATCATCGACGGGTTCGCCAAGAAGATGGCCGAACAGTTCTTTAGCCGGTTCAAGGAGGTCGTCGAAGGCCCCGCGGCAGAAGAAGACGACGTCGCGCCGGACGCCGAGGCCGGCGAGGAGGCGCCGAAGAAAAAGGGCTGGCTGAAGCGGATGGTTTCGAGCTGAGACCGGATCAACAGGAACAGAGGAGAGCGGCATGCCGAGCGTCAAGATGAATGTGAATGGTATTGATTGTGTTGGTGATGTTGAGGGTCGGACGTTGTTGTCTGGTTTTTTGCGGGATCGGTTGGGGTTGACGGGGACGCATGTCGGGTGTGACACGTCGCAA
>NZ_JAELVR010000010.1 GCF_016428585.1 Sedimentitalea arenosa
ATGATGGTAGCGTCGTCCATGGTGGTGCGTCCTCTTTGGTCGGTGGCTTGTGTCGCAACAACAAACCAACCAGATGCACCGCCAGCTTTCAAACCAGCCGGACACCAGATTCACTCATAGCTCCACGCTCGACCGGTCTACGCCAAGCACAGAACACGCCCGCTGCTGGCTCACCTCGTGCTCTTTGCACAGATGCGCCACAGCTTCCCGCTTCGCGCCGGGCGTTACCACTTTCGCGAGGCGACATCCTTCAACATGGCGTTGTCCAGCATCTGCTCGGCCAGCAACTTCTTCAGCTTCGCGTTCTCGTCCTCAAGAGCCCTCAGTCGTCGGGCATCTGACACTTCAAGGCCGCCGAAGTTCGCCTTCCATTTATGGAACGTCGCCGAGCTGATCCCATGCTCGCGGCATACATCAGCCGTCGAAACACCGCTCTCCTGCTGCTTCAGGATCGCGATGACCTGCTCTTCGCTGAACCGTGATCTCTTCATTCTGTCCGTCTGCTTCGTTGGGACGGACTCTACCTCAATATGGAGGAGGAAACGGGTCTCAGGTCAAATACAAGAGCCTTCGAAAACAGATCCAGGAGAAGCTCATCAAGTTTGCGACACGCATTCCAGCTTTCATGTATCTGACGGACTACAGGGAGCGAAGCCTGCGAGACGTTATTACACAACTGGAACCGGGCCTGTTCAAGAAAGTCACTGGCTTAAATGTTGCTGACTTTGAGCTTCTGGTCAGTCTCGATGTGTTTAACAGCAGTCTGATGAATCACGCCGTCTACAAATTCAAGCGCTACGAAGACTCGAGCTTGAACTACGCCGGCTTCAGCAAGCACGATCTTAAGGAGATTGGCCTGTTTGACACTGTTGTCAATGTGGAGGAGATTCACGCGCTAGACTAGCGCTCATTAGAAGCTGCACTGGCGAACTAATTTCAAACGCAACCACGCCGTCGCCGAGTAGCGCGTTCTCGCCGCAGCATATAGGAAAGTCTCACTTTCCCTCCGTTTATGGTTTGAATTAGTCTGCCAGCACCCCACCGCACCTTCGCTTAAAGCCGAATTAACTTCGTCAAAAGATAAAATCGCTCCGGTCGAGGTCGGCCAAATCGGTATTCACCAATATGATCCGCGTCCCGTTGAAATCGTCGATTACAGCATTCCCACGAACTTGTGACAAGTGGTTGTTCACCAGATCGCGATACCCGGTAATCTCACTGACATTCGAAAGGTCAATGTCTTCCTTGCGTGACGAGGCATTAAAGTCAAGAATTCTGTTTACCCCATAGCTGTCACCAAAGATGAAATCGTCCGGACCTCGCCCACCTGAAAGCGTGTCGCGACCGGCACCAGGATCAATCGTGTCTCGACCGGACCCACCTTCTATTGTATCGCGCTTGCTCGATCCAAATGCCCAGTCATTCCCACTACCAAGTTTCGCATTCAGTGCCCCTTTGAGACCCAGCACGACATCAATGCCACCACCGGTCTTGACGATGTTCGACTTGTTGTTCGCGATGACGAAGTCTTTACTCGGGTGTCCGGAAGCGATTGTGCCAACGCTGGACCAGACCGGCATGTCGTTCGAGGGATCACGAAAATGCACGACTTGGTCAAAAGGAACGGGCAGAGCGGAAATCGGCCCTGCCATCTCTTCTAAAGCCGCGATCACGTTTGGGCGATTGGTGAGCGAGCCGTAGGAGCCGCGCAGTTCCTCTCCAAGTTCGGCGCGCACTTCGTTGGTACTTCGAACGACGCTTCCCAGATGGTCAAAATCCGGATCGTCGAAGCGGGATGCCCCAACTTCAACCTCGGGGCGCTCGGTGATCCAGGTCGCGTAATCCTCGTAGGCATGGCGGAATTCGTGGAAGACAATGCTACCAAGGCTCAGTTTGATTGGCTGGGCTTCAGTGCTCAGAAACGTTCGGGCGACGGGATCAAGAGGATCGATGAAAATCTGGTTGCTGTCTCTTAGCGGAAAGTGCTTCGAACCGGTTCCGTCTGCCACTGCGCCGATTTCGAGCGTTTTCATATACACATCCGACTTTCGGTTCAGCAAAGCGTCGTTGAGATCGCGACGCGCTGTCGGAGATTCGTGATAGAGACGCATCATTTCACTCAGAATACTGAGTTCTCCTTGAGCATCAAACTCAGCCAAACCGAACCCACCTTCAAATTTGATCTTCTCCTGCAACTTGGACCAGCGCGGCAGGATGCCCACGCTCTTGGGCATTGCCCACCATGTTCCTTCTACGACCCCAGGATCGTCGTAGTAGGCGCTGATCGCTTTGTTTTGCTCGGAAAACTGGGCTTTGTAGAGCGCCGGGACCACGCCACTGACGGGAGGGTTGTTCTCGGTATAATTGAACTCAAGCCTACCGTCGGAGTGTCGCTGCGCTCTGAAATCGACAGTAAAGGAAAAGCTCTCGTTGGCCAGCCAGTCAATGTGCCCCGTCAGGGCTGTCTTGCCCGTCGCTAGGTCGAAGGATTGGCTGTCAAATACCAGATCTCCTGTGAAAGTGTTGCCATCAAGATCAATGCCCTCCAGGACCCAATGTGCATCCACGACGGCCGTTTCGGGAACGTCTGGCGGTTCCACAACGGTGACACTCCGCATGAAGTCAGGCTGGCCGAGAACGGCGCCATTTCCACCTTCCCCCAACTTAATGTCGTCGATGATATCCATGCCTGACGTGACACGTCCGACGACGGTGTATTGTCCATTCAGGAAGTGTCCGTCTTCAAGCATAATGAAGAACTGACTATTGGCACTGCTAGGATCCTGCGCCCGCGCCATTCCGACAACGCCGCGATCAAACATGATCTCCGAGAATTCGGGTGCCAAGTCGGGCAGATCGGACCCGCCAGTGCCGACAAGGCTCAGATCACCGTAGATATTGCCGTACTGAACGTCACCGGTTTGAGCCATAAAGCCGTCGATTACCCGGTGAAAGACGACGCCATCATAAGCCCCCTGCTCAACTAACGTAACGATCTGTGTCACATGGTTGGGCGCAACCTCTTCAAACAGATCGATATTAACGAAGCCTGCGGCTATCTCACCGGCAATTTCAATTCTGATATCCACTTAAAACCCTCGACCTAATGCTCAATCTTACATCGAAATACCCCAACGACATTCCCAAGGTGGCCTGCCGCTTGATGTCACTGTTGTCTGAACTTCTCGCCAGATCAAGTGGTTCGCGCTTTCAGCCTTAAGTGCGGTCGTCAGAGCGCTTGAATTTGGGTGGATCGGACCGCGAAAGAGCGTCACCAGAAGACCGCCGTCGGAACTGAGCTGCGTGCCACGAAATTTCAACCGCACCCGGCGGTCAAAACCAAGCCGCCTATCGCCCGTTTCGCGTGCACCCTCTGGGTGATCCATGATCCGCCACCTTCAGCATCTATTCCTCCCGAAATGAGCCGCAGCCGGGGCAAAGGCTCATTTCGGGAGGAATAGATCATGCAGTATGACACCGGAAAATACGGCGTACTCTGTTACCGGTATGTGCGCGGCCTCTCCCCAACCAGTGCCATTCAACCACTTGAGCTGAAATCACTGGGACCTGGCCTTGGCTGTTTATTGATCCAGAAGATGCCGCACCCCGCGCACTGCGAAGTCGGCTCGTGGAACATCGAGCATATCCGCCAGCTTGACCAGGGCTTCGACATCAGGAGCAACCGCTCGCCCTTCCACCAGCCCGGCATACCATTCCGGGTCTACCCCTGATCCTTGCGTGCCCGAAAAGCCGGCAAGGTCCGCCGTTCGTTTCAGGACCGTGGGGAACGGGATAGACAGATCGGCAAGAGTCTCGCGGATCGCAATGCGCTGTCGATCAGGTGATTGGGTGGTGGCATTTGGAATGAACCCCCGGCGGCGACTTAGCCATTGTAGTGCGTCGTTGGCCGACAGAGTGTAGGATGACCTGTCCTCGTCCTTGGTGTTCGGAGGTTCCAGCCGGAACCCTTCCTTGCTGAGAGAGGAACGCACGGTCGTTTCTGCCATGTTGGATAGAAGGGCCAGCTCCCTGACCGTCAGGTCGCTATTGTCGTGGGTCCAGTTCCAGCGGGCTAGGGCTGTTTCGAAAACCCGCCGAAGCGGCGGATCGTTCCTGAAGTTGAGACCCGTCGGTTCTGCCTCCCTGTCAGTCAGCGCATATCCACCGCTGAGCAAGCCGCAGCTTATCTCGTGCAAATGCTCAGGCGTGAAATCCTCCCACCCGTCGAGCTGGTAGGCATAGCACCAAGCGGCACGCGCATGTCCGTAAAGGGCGTGCCGGGTGATGTCGACGCTTGCGATTTCTTGTGAGCTCATATCCCCTCGGCCAGCGATCTCGATAGGCAGACCGAGAAACGCGGTGACGGTCATCTCATCCTCGTCCTGCGGCCCAAAGACTTGAAGGATCGACGCCATCGCAATAATCGCGTCACGAACCTGAGCTTCGATCTCTGGCCAGTCGTGCGGAATGTTCGATGTCTTGCTCATGCTGAGACTGCTTTCAGCGCGGCAATCTGTGCCGAGAGCGCCTTGAATGCGCTTAGCAGCTTGGCCGCGTTTGTCTGGCGCGAGGCCATTTCAGGCGATTTCCGTCCGAGGAACACCGCGACACGCTCGGCATTCGCGCCGCTCGGGTGCGGAAGGCCGCCCACGATTCTCTTTCCGTCGATCAGTCCCTGTCTGGCAAGGTGACGCAGAGCCGCCTCGGGGCGTGGGCCGAGGGGAAGCCAGAGCGCGTTCGGCAGCATCCGGGCTTCTTCCTCCAGATAAGTCTCGATCATCCTGCGCAGAAGCGGAGTCCTGAGCATGTCCGGTGTGCCGTTGTAATTCTGGCGGCCCATGAAGACCGGGTAGCGTAGAGCAGACGTGAAGTGTACGTCCTGTGAGCCTGGCCGGAAGAGTTCGGCCGTGGTCTCGACACCCAGATGTTCCGCTAAGCCAATCGCGTCCAGCATCGCCACGAGATTGGTCCTGAGCGGTCCGCTGAAGCTGCCGGTCAGCTTGGCCTCAGCGAGGGCTTCGGGAATGGATATACCCATTTCCAGCGCTTCCAGTGCGGCCGACAAAGCTTTCGTCGCCTGAACCCGGCCCGGCGTGATGCCCACGATCACAACCCTGGCGTCACGGGCAATGTGGTCGAAGGGTGCATAAGCAACCCTGAGGGCACCATCTTGAGCGATGGTCATGGCTTGGCCGTCCAGTTCGGCGGACGTGGTGGGAGAGATGCGGGCCAGATAGGTCGTGGCGAGGGAAAGATCCTGTTCCAAGGTTCGGAAACTCCGTGTGGGTTGGATTAGCGGCGGTGGCGGCGGGTGCGCCGCGCGGCGGTAATGACGGTGCCGTCGCGGGATTCAATCAGGTAAGCTCCCCGGTAGCGGCTGAGTGACTGGCGGCGTCGCAGATCACCTTCAGCGATCAGGTCGAGCGTCGCATCATCCAGCATCAATGAGAGGGCTCCCCGAGAATGAACGGGCTCGCCGTAGTCCCGGATGAGCTGGAGGATGTCCACTGGCAGGTTGCGCAACGTGCGTCGTTCGGTGGCATGGCGGGTCAGTCGCATGAGAATCTCCTTTGGCAATATCGGTATATTGCCGCATCACCAAAATCTGTCAACAAAAATTATACAGCAATATTTCCGAGCAACCCAAAAATTGCACTCTCGACGATCAAGGCTGGCATTGTTGACCAAGCTTTAGCGTCGACAGAACTCGCAAAATAATTTGAAAACAAGATCTTGGTGAGGCTCACCATGGGTTCGAGCCGATCTGACAGGCGCCCTGCACGGCGAACAGAAGACCATTCGATGGGGGCAGTCCAATCCATTTCGATGAGCTGTCAAAGACCCACAAAGAGGCCGAGGAAGATCAGAAGAAGTTGCGGGAGAAGCTCCTCGAGATGAGGATCTGGCTGGAGGAGCTGGTCAATCGAATCTTCGGGCGCTGAGAGATCACTGGAGCGACATTTCCAGCAAGATGTGTTAGCGGATAGCAAAGCATGGGAGACCCGTATGCCACCTGCCGACAAATCCCAAGGCCTTGGAGATACGCGCAAAGCCGCCCTCGAAGAAGAGGCGGCACGTCGCGCCGAGTGGGCCAAGGAGGCACGTGTAGGTCTCCATGACGAAGCACAGCATTTGGAGAGGCATGGGCCATCGCTGGCCAGGTATCGACGTCTCAGAGACGCCCGGCCCTGATCGCTATCGCGCCTGGTATCCTGCTCTCTCCGGATCCCAGGAGACCACCTAGGCCGATCCATTGCCCTTTCCGACATAGATCGTCCGGATGTGCCCTCACGCAGCTCGCGCTCGATGGCCACCCGCGATACCTCCGCTGTCAGACGGGCAAATCCATTCAATCTCTTTATTCATGCAGTAGCGGCAAAAGTCAGGCTTAGCCCGTTCAGGCAATGACGTTTGCCAGTCGGCTCCGGCCCGTCGTCGAAGATGTGGCCCAAATGGCTGCCGCAGCGGCGGCAATGTACTTCGGTCCTGACTTGAAAGATGAACCTTCTATCCTCTTTCGTTCCAATCGCATTCGGCAAGCTTTCAAAGAAGCTCGGCCAACCAGTCTCGCTGTCGTACTTCGCGTCTGAGCTGTAGACGGAGAGGTCGCAGCCCCGGCAGCGATATGTGCCAGCGCGCGTTTCCCCATTCAATGAGCTGGTGTAGGGACGCTCGGTCTCTTCCTCCCGCAGCACGAGGTACTCACTTTCAGTCAAGCGTTCGCGCCATTCAGCTTCACTGCGGCAAATCTCATAACCTCATGTCGCGGCGGAAAGGGGTTTGGCGATAAAGGCCGCACCGGCCGTCATCAGAAATGCTCTGCGTTTCATGTGTTACCTCCTTCGTAAAAACCCAACATGGGCCAGCCTAGAAGATGGCTGGCCCATGCAAGCATGTGGGTCTGCTCGACTTACTTCGGGACGAGGACGGCATCGACAACGTGGATCACGCCATTCGACTGATCGACATCCGCAATGGTCACGCGACTGGCGTTGCCGTTTTCGTCATAGATGTAGACGTTCTTGCCCTTGACCTGTGCTGACAGCGCATCGCCTGACACGGCATTGAAATGATAGAAGCCGTCGGACGAGGCGCGCGCCTGACGCGCGATCTCTGCGGCGGACCAGTCGCCAGCGACAACATGCGCGGTCAGCACTTTGACCAGCATGTCCTTGTTTTCTGGCTTCAAGAGCGTATCGACCGTTCCCGCAGGCAATGCGGCAAAGGCATCATTCACCGGTGCAAAAACCGTGAAGGGCCCACGGCTTTGCAACGTGTCGACGAGATCCGCGGCTTGAACAGCTGCGACGAGCGTGGTGTGATCTGCCGAATTCACGGCATTCTCGACAATGTTCTTGGTTTCGAACATTGCAGCACCACCCACCATCGGGTTTTCAGCATAGGCTGCGGTTGCAACGCTCAGGACGACTGCCGTGGCGGATAGCTTGGATGCGATTGTCATAAGTAACTCCTCTAGGTTTGCCCGCGATCTTTTGCGGTTGCAGGGGAGTCACGGGCAGGTCCGAAAGAGAGTTTCAGCCCGACTGAAATAAATCCGCGTCGAAGAATTCGTCGGTCGCGAGAATTGCTCCCGTTGGCGCGCCAGTCGGCGAGCCGCCTTCGGGTTCATCCGATACAGCCAATACGCCGCCATCGATCAAAGCTGCAATCTCAGGCGTGATCTCGAACAGGCTTTCACGATCCGTTGGGATCACACCCAAAGATACGGGTGCGTCTGCATTTGCACCGATCACCCAAAGCTCGAAATCTCGGCCCGACGCTGGCGCACCCTGCTCAGGGATCACTTTGAAAAAGTTACCATTCGGGGCGTAGCCAGCCTCGATATGGACAGCGCCATCTTCCGAGATCAGCGTGGCATGGAGCGTCGGATCAAATGCCGGGCCGCGTAGCATTGGGCTGAAGATGAGAAACGCAGCGGCGGCCACGATGGCCAGTGCAGGGAAGGGCAGCCAATTCCAGGCCCAACCGCGCCTTGCGTTTGTTTTCTCACCACTCAACTCTGCGATAAGCGCTGCTCTTACCGAGGGCGAAGGAACATCTTCGTGCAGATCAGTAGCGAGGGCCGCGAACTCTTCCTCCCAGAAACGCACATGCTCATGAAGATCGGGCTCAGTCTGAAGCCGCGCCTCAAAAGCCCGTTCCGCGTCCGCGTCCAGCAGGCGCAAGACGTACTCGGCGGCCAGCGCCTCGTCTTCCGGTATGTCCTGTTGATCGCTCATCGCGAAAGGCACTCCTTCAAAGCTATCAAGCTGCGGCGCAGCCAGGTTCGCATCGTGTTCAGCGGCACATCAAAGCGGTCCGCAAGCGCTTGGTAGGTCGCACCGTCAAGATAGGCGGCACGAACGGCATCGGCGCGGTCTGGCGGCAGTTCCTTGAAACAGGCGCTGATCCGGCGTTGCTCTGACGCCGCAATAGTTGCAGCCTCAGGCCCTGGTCTCTTTTCAACAAGCTCACCGACGCTGTCGAGGTCCACATTATTGCTCTTCCTGGCGCGCAACCGATCAATCGAAAGGTTTCGCGCAACCGTGATGAGCCATGTCATCGGGCTATGACCTGTCACCGCATATCGGTCAGCCTTGGCCCAAATCCGAAGGTAGACATCTTGCAGCGCATCCTCGGCTTCGGACCGGCTCTTCAAGACACGCAGGCACACGCTGAATAGTTTCCCACTCGTGGCATCATAGAGCGCGGCCAGCGCAGCCCGGTCGCCAAGGGCGATCTTGCCGATCAGCTCTTCAATGTCCTTGCGATCCGTCATGTGTGTCTTAAGCCGTTCAAATAGCTACTTTTCCCTGCCTGACTGACAGAAATGGCCCCAAACGGCAATCTCTTGCCGCCAGGACCATCCTGCACTGCTACCAATCAACTCGCGACCCCGTCATCACGGGCTACATACCGAGCGATGCCGCGAAACCTGTAATCCCGCCCATGCCAAGATCGGCTTTCATTGTGGCCGCACCTGTTTCAAGGTCGATTTCATAAAGACCGGCGGTTTCAGCACCTTCCATTTGCAGGATTGCCAGTGCCAAGTTCTCGCCTTCCTTGGCTGAGACGATGTCGAACCCTCCCATCGGGGCCAAGTCGACAGCTGCGCCCTCAACGGTGATCTTGGCGATGGTTTCCAAAGTCCCTGCGTTGTTGGCCAGACTGACCAGCGTGTCGGTTGCAGCATCAAGTGCGTATTGGAAGGTCGCGCCTGCTGTCTCACCATGGATGGCGTTCGTGTAAGCGTTGGCAAAGATCATGGGCGTCGTACCGGACATCGCGTCATCGGCGGCATATGCCAAGTCGGTGAAGCGGCGTACAGAACCGGCACGCTCATCATTGTCGCCAAAGCCTTTGGGAAAATAGACGAGGTTGTCTCCTGCCGATGTGACGGCGCGCACAGCATCAATTTTGTTGTTGAAGTCAAACGCAACCATCTTCCCGTCGCCAATCATCGCATCATCCATGAACGCTGCGCCCAGATCGGTCATCTCGCCCGACATCGGATCAATGGTCGCGATCATGCCGTTCGAGAATCCGAGCAACTCTCCGGTCACAGGGCGCCAGGCAATCGCCTTCAATGGAGATGCCAGGCTGTAGGTCATCACTTCGCCGGGGGCATTCACATCAGCCATCACAACGAGCGTTGCGCCGTCATCGCTCAGGGCATAGCCGGAAATCACCGCGTGATCTGCTGCAAATGCCGGGCCGGCAGCAAGAGCGAGCAGAGATGTCAGAAGAGCTTGGGTTTTCATTGTTTTTCCTTTCAGGTTGGTCTCAGTTCGCACGTATTGAGTGCGCTCTGCCTTCAACCACGAAAGGCAATGCTGGATAGTTTCAGCGCGGCTTGAATTTTCTGAATTGCACGGCGATGACGCCAGACCCGAAACGAAATCCTGGTCAAAACTCAACCATTTGTGACACCGGTAAAAACGACCGTTTTTGTCCAATCCGTTCTGCCAATAGGTTTTTGGCACAACTTGCCTCCTGCCAACCGGGCGAGGCACTCCTAGTTCGGATGCTATGAGAGGCCGAAGTTACAGGGCACTTGGCAGATTAACATGGAAAGTAGTGCGTAAGTCCCGTACGCGAGATTTATTGAGCTTGAAGCGTGAACCAGTGTTTCATTTTTTCAGGATCGTCCGACGGAGCGGGCGTGTAATCGACGTAGCCACCGGCGGCCGAGGTCGTCGCGATCATATTATTGGACGCGTCATTCATATAGCTGCACTCCTCCGCCGCGCTGACCGTAATCACGTCGCCTACCTTCAGATCAACTTGCGGATAGGTCCAGGCCCCCCCATCAGCCGATGTCAGGACAAAATCGGAGGGGCTTGCGACATAAAAGAGATCGTTGTGGCTCATCACGCAGGTGGCCGAGATAGAGTATGACTTCACCCCGCGCTTCACAAGTGAAGCTACCGACTTCTCAATCCTTTCCAGTTCCTCTTGCATCTCTTTCATTCCACGATCTAAGCGTTGGTTGGGAGGAACTTGTCCAAGAAGGCCATCTTGGCCAAACTGGGCATGCCCCATGTTAGCTGAAACTAGAAATGCAGCCCACGTACAGACACAAACGAAATTGTTTGGCATGCTATTTCCTCCCATAGATGGACCACTCGAGTATACGCCAGAAAATGTCTGGCGTCAGCGCCCTAGGGACTAGTGTCTTTACCATGTCTTTGGAACGTTCGATGTCGATCAGCTTCTTGCGCAGGGGTTTGATGCAGCACTCCAGCCTTACTGGCCCTGTGAGAAGGAAGGTACTGGCATGGGTTTTGTGCCGTACCAGAACCCACCGTTTTTGACCGTGTCCGTTTTCCAGAAGCCGCCATTGGCGCAGCCGCAGTGAGCCGCAGCTTCGTCCGCTCAACAGACCTCTGTGCAAGCTGTGGTGAACGACCGCTCTCCACCCCTTACGTTGAGCGTTGTTCTCGGCAGGGTGCATGAATGACTGCTTCAGGAAGTATTGCCAATGCTCTGCGCGTGAGCCAGCACCCCGTTTCCACGCCTTCAGCGGCATGGTGGCTTAAATCCTGAAACCGCGGATGACGAGCGCCAGTCGAGGTATCGCCAGGCCGGACCCGGTGGCAAATGATCGGTGGAAGTCCTCGAACGCCGCTCTGAAGCCGTCGCGCCGGTCTTGCGGCAAGGCGGCGAATATAGGCCACCCCACCCTGCGCCTGATCCGCTGGTCGGTGGGCGACTGGACCCTTGACGGCTTCGCCTCCGGCGATTGGCGCACCGCCTGACGCTCAGCCCGCTCCCGGCGGACGCCTAGGCAACTGGCTAATCTCGTGCTAGGGTTGTTCCCGTATTGATCGCCGTCCGGTTCCAAATTCCTTTTTGAACCCGAGTGTTTACATGATGAGAAGACGAGCTTTCCTGTGCACGGGGAGTGCCTTTCTGTCCACGCTGCCGTATCTCGCCAGCGCAGCCCCGCCCCGTCCGCAAACCCACGCCGCGCTCGTGATCGGTATCGGCAAGACCGAAAAACTTCCCACCCTGCGCTCGCCCGTACCGCAGGCCCACATGCTGGCCGCTCTGCTGGAGCGCGAAGGCTATGACGTGCACCTGCATGTCGACGAGGTACTGTCCGACGCGGAACGCGCCAACATGGTCTGGCCCATCAAGCAAAGCGCCTGGGACATCGCCGCCAAAGACAGCCTGACCCAGCTGGTCATCTTCTTCTCCGGCCACGGCTTCTGGTCGCCCGAAAAAGAAGACGTCTGGCTGTTGCCCAATGCCCTGCGCGACCCCGACCAGGCGATCCACGTCAAGTCGCTGGAACAGCTCGCCCTCAGCTCGCGCATCCGCAACATCGTGTTCATCGGCGATGCCTGCCGGTCCCTGCCCGACCCGTCGGACGACGCGCAGGCCCGCGTGCGCGGCTCGGGGCTGTTCCCGTCCCCCAACGCGCCTTCTGCCGATGTGATCATCGACCGATTCTTCGCCGCCAAAAGCACCAAACCCGCCTACGAGGTCGAGGTGCCAGCCGACCCCGCCGCCTCGCCGTTGATCACCAAGGCCTCGGAAAAATACGAAAGCCTGTTCACACAGGCCATCCTGGGGGCCTTCACTGAACCGCCCGATACGTTGCTGTCCCCAGTGGACGGACGGCAGGTCATCACCAACCGCAAACTGTGGGAATATCTTGAAGACCAGATGCCGCGCCTGGCCGAGAAGCGCCAGCTTTACGAAAACGTCACCCCCTTCATCCGCGTGCCCTCGCGCGATACGGTCTATATCGCCGGCCCGCATGCCCTCGACACACTTGCCGACACCACCGCAGGAATGCAGATTCAGCTTCCCTCTGCCGATCCCGACTTCAGCGCGCGCGAACCCTCGCAAACCCAGGTCTTCGCCGAAGCTTTCGCCCGGCAAGACCTGCCCTTTGCCGCGCCCAAGGGTCCCGAAAGGACTGCCGAGTTCGACGCCAACCTGGAGGAACGCCTGTTCGACCTGCGCGCGCAGCAAAGCCGGATCACACCGATGCGCGACCCGCCACTCAGCAACGAGCCCGGCGGCATCGCCATCTATGGCGCGAAGACCACCGATATCGGAACCACGGCGGAAATCGGATATGTCGGCATCACCGACGGAGAAACCACCGAAGGAACCCCCGTCACGGCCGAGATCTTCGTCGCCGATCCCCCCGAAGAAGGCGCCTCTGCGGTTCTGTCCTTCGACAATGGTACCGGATGCGTGCTGGCCTTGTTACGGGGCTATGTCGCCCATGTCTTCGTCACCGATCAGGGCGCGGGCATGATCGCCTATGAGCCCACACCGGGATCGGATGCGTGGTACGAATTCGAAGATTACGGCCAAAGGCGCAGCGACCTGCGGGCGCTGGTCACGCTGGCTCTGAAAGACGGGCTGTTCGGCGTAGACGATTCATTCGCAAGGGCGGCGGGAAACGGCCAGACCTTCGCCGACCGGGTGCGGTTCCTGAAATTCTCCGACCCCACGCTGGGGATTTACGCCGCCTATGGCTATGCCCAGGACGGAATCCAGGGCGAGGTGCGCGAGATCGCGGAAATACAGTCGGGCCGCAACCAGCTGGCTCCGATTTTCGACAACGTGCTTCTGGCCCGCGACAACGTCGCCGAAGGGGAAGAACTGCTGGAATACGTCGTGCCTTTCTGCCCAATGCTGCGAAACGGCTGGTCCTATCTGCCGGTCAAGGGGGTGGCCATACCCGAACCGGTGCAGGCCGCCCTGCGCTATCTCACGCCCGCCGTCTGGACCTCGTTCACCGAACCCGGTGTGGCGATCCTGCTGGATACGGTCAAATCCGGCGCATTGCGCTGACGCACGAACACAAGAAGGGAGCCACCATGATCGACCGACGCCGCCTGCTCGCCGCTTTCGGGGGCCTTGCCGTCGGTGCCGCCCTGCCCACGCATCGGGCCGCCGCCGCTCAGGCCGAACGCATCGTCATCATCCACGGCTGCTGCCACCCCGACCGCAGCGAAGACCAGAATCGCGCGGAATGGATGCCCGCCCTGCGCGACGGCGCGGCGGCGGCGGGGCTAACCCTGCCCGACGATATCGAATTCGTATTTCCCTACTACGGCCGTGCGCTGGGCGACTGGGTCGACCGGTTCGACGTGAACGCGACCTCGGCCATCACCTCCAAGGGCAACGCCAGCCAGGACGAATACCTCAAGTTCCAGCTGGCGCTGGCCGAAGAGATGCTGGACGCCAACGACATCCCCCTCTCGGCGGTCGAGGAAAACTATGACGGAACTTCCACCGACAAGGGTTTCGCCAACTGGGAATGGGTACAGGCGATCCTGCGCACGCTGGAACAGCGCAACGACCGGCTGGCACAGTCGGCCCTCGATGTCTTCACCCGCGACGTGTTCCTCTATCTCAACAAGGACGTGGTCCGGCGCGACATCAACCGCATCGTCGACAGCTATCTCGACGACCGGCCCACCATCGTGGTGGCGCATTCACTGGGCACCATCGTGGCCTATGACGTGCTGCGCGCCACGCCCCGTAACGTGCCGCTGTTCCTGACCATGGGCAGCCCACTGGGCATCCGCACCATCCGCATCCGGCTGACCCCGCTGTCCTTCCCCGAAGGCGTCGCGCGCTGGGAAAACTATTTTGACGACCGCGACCCCATCGCGCTGTACCCGCTGGATGCGGCCAATTTCGATGTCGTGCCTGAAATCCCGAACGTATCCGACATCAAGAACCCGACAAACGACCGCCATGGCATCGTCGGATACCTGTCGCGGCCGCGCGTGGTTCAGGGCATTTTGTCCTGAGAACCGGGCAATTCCGTGCCCGCGCGATGCGGCCCAATCTCCGGCGCCACAGCAAACTGCACGGTTTTTCGCCGATCACTACCAGTGATTGCTTTTGTCCCCCTATCCGTCCTCAACACGTCCACTATCAAACGTGGACACTATCAACACACTCTTCGGCGCGTCAGAGCAGCCAGGCCGGACGCATACGATCATTCCAATATTTTCAACTTCTTGTGGTGCTCAATTGGGGGGGGCTGAGAGAAATCCGGGTAAGGATCGCTTGGGCAGCAAAGCCGTGCACGACACTGATCCAAGCTCATCGTTATCGACTGTAGGCTACGTAGAAGGCAGATAAACTTCATGGTCCAAGTGACCAAACGAGAAGGAAATCCAAAGATTGTTCGCCCGCAATTCAGAGAAAAGTTAAACCCGTTTCTTACAATCGCCATCATTGACCTCCTTGTGAGAAAAAGATTATGCGGCGCTGGAGAATTAAGAATCCTCCGAAAAACTGGCCACATAATTCAGTGGAGATAATAACCTCTACACCCTTCTCATTTCACCCTCCATCGCGTTGAGCAGTTGCCCACCAACGGAATGAGTGTAGCAGTTTCGCCGCCATAAATCAAATAACTCACTGTTATTACACACTATTCTTGGATTTTGATAATTCTCAAAATTCAAATCAATAGAATTAGGCTAAGCCTAATTCTATTGCCCGCCCCACTGAAGAATAGTTTTGCCTTCTTCACAAGAATAGTGATCGACCCACTTGTCGATTTTCTAGTTCTTGCTTTACGATCTTCAATTGGCCTTGGAGCACTGAATCTTGCTCATCCGACTCGCCTGATTCGCTCGACCAGGGCGCGAATCATTGAGCGTGACGAAAGGCCCCATGAGAAAACGAAGAAAGGTGGAGTGAAAAATACATGGCGAAATTATTTCACGCGCGCCTTGTTGGCCGTCGATTCAGTTTCCCACTTATGAAGCGGCGAAGAAGCACGTGATGCAGAAACGACACAACCCACGCCACCTCCCCATTTCTTGAGAGGAACCTAAAAACAAGAGGTTTTATACCCTCACCCCCATGTGTCGATGGTGTGTTTCAAAAAAATTCCGCATCTCATCAAATTTGGTCTTGCTTTCTGCAATTTAATTGAGCGATAAAAAGCGCCATGTTGAAGACAATGGCTCATATCCGCCTGATAGGCACCGTTTAACACACCGCCCCGTGCGGTCTGTTTCGGTGTCTGCTTCTACATCTCAGCTTTGCAAGTCCGATCTTCAGACCGCTCACATCCCCTCGGTGGAGCGCTTTTGTCAATGCAATCAAATCGATCCAAGAAAGACTACTCGTGCCACCCTTTGGTGGGATGGGTTTCCGCATGGCCGGATCATGTCGCCGACAACCCAGATCGCCCCCTCACAAAAATAGCTGTCTGAACTCAGCAGCTTAGGCGCCCGATCAACACGGAGAACTTCCGTCTGTAGGCGAGCGCTTGTCTTTCCCGTGCTCTTCGGTTGCGTTTTCGCTGCCCTGCGCCCGGACAATGTGAGGATACTGGAACTTCTATGTCTGACGAAATGATCGCCCACGATACGTGGAATTACTCGCCGCCAAAACTGGCAAAATTGCCAATCATTGAATTGGGGCATGTTACAGGTGTTTTGCCCTTTGATGGTGTTAGGAATCCGGGATCCCGGAGTTCGACCTCCCACAAAGTCTGGTTTGGCTACAGAACCCCGGCAAACGACTGGAAACATCGACTCGGGATCTGTGAAAGTGCCGCAGAGTTTGCGGTGGCCCTCGAAGCCCTGATGTTGCCGAACACGTATGACGTCAAGTTCCAGCCGATGACGGTACAGTTCGAGTTGGACGGAAAGAAGCGGCACTACGCCGCGCTTGCCGCGTTCCGAGACAACAGCGATCCACGCAACGTAAGGTGCCTGTCGGTCGTCCTGATGAAGACCTGTTGGTGGCCGATATGATCGAGCTGACCCGGCAATATGGTCGATACGGCTATCGTCGGATCGCAGCGCTGCTGAGAGATGCTGGCTGGCATGTCAACGACAAGCGGGTCGAAAGACTGTGGCGACGAGAGGGGCTGAAAATGCCAATGAAGCAACCGAAGAAAGGGCGGCTTTGGCTGAACGATGGATCATGTGTCCGTCTACGGCCTGAGTATCGCAACCATGTCTGGTCTTATGACTTCGTGCATTGCCGGACCGATGACGGAAGGGCGTTCCGGACATTGAACATCATCGACGAGCACAGCCGAGAATGCCTGTCCATTCGGGTGGATCGCAAGCTGAACTCAGGCAATGTCATCGATGCCTTGAGCGACCTTTTATCCTGCGCGGTGTGCCGTCGTTCATTCGTTCTGACAATGGCCCAGAGTTCGTTGCCCAGGCCGTACGCGATTGGATCAAGGCTGTCGGCGCGAAGACGGCATACATCGAACCAGGGTCACCCCTTTCGGGACATCGCAATGCGATGCCCTGTCGGGCAGTGCATGGGAGAACGGATATTGCGAAAGCTTCAATGCCCGGTTCAGAGATGAGTTCTTTAACGGCGAGATCTTCTACAGCCTACACGAAGCACAAATCTTGATCGAAGAATGGAGAAAACACTACAATACCAAACGACCCCACAGTGCTCTGGGCTATCGCCCGCCAGCGCCAGAAACCATCGTCCAGATGGATCAAAGACCAATCATGCACTAACAATCAAATTGGACCACTCAAGTGGGGCTGATCACCGATATGTCACCAATTCAGAATATGTCCGGTCCATCGCATTGATGACATCACCCCACGCTTCATCGCTGAATGCGGCGTTTGCCAAGTCAGGTTGATCGGACAGAACCATATGCAGAGCATTCCCATTAGTTGTATCAAGGTTAGACCACACGCACTCGTTCGTGAAGCTATCAGTGCAGACTTGCTGTCGCGTTGTCCTTACCTCTGAGACGCAGCGCGTTCGACTTCGACACTTACCTTTAATTTTGAGATTCGGCAGTCGTTGGGTTGGAGTTCCCCCGGTTTCATGGACGGTTACGGGCTAGAGAACTCATACGTTTCTGTCAGTGAAGTAAATGACCGTTTGTTCCAGTCACAGCGACGTCGAAGCGGATCTTGGCGCATCTGTAGCGAATGGCAGCAAAGTCCCGCACAGCTGACATACACTGCCTGCCTAAACCTACACGCCAAAAACGGTCGCTTCTCACCCTTCACTCGCACCGCCGACATGTCAGCCGATTCGGCCAGACAGACCCCCAAGACAAAACTCGTGTGGGCCAGGCGTGTTTTTGGAGGGTCGTGGGAGAGGCTTTTCGCGGCACCGCGCGGACCCAGTCGGACGGGCGCATCCTGTCCCTTGTCGGCCCGTGCCCCCTGCCCCGCTCGGAGCATCACGCAGTCGGCCCCCGGGGGGATCGGGTCGGCGCCTTCGGGCAGGCTCGGGGTGTAGTCGAAGGTGACGATTTCCGCTCCGCTGTCGAAGGCGATGAAGAGTTGGTTGGATCCGGGGCGGATGGCGATGCCGTAGGGGCGCAGGCTTTGCCAGGCGAGGAGCGTGCCGTCCGGTGAAAACTTGTGAGGCTGTTGGAACCCTCCCAGTCGTCCACTATCAGCATGTGCGAGGGTCGATGGCGATGCCCTGCGCCTCGGTGAGCGGCGCGGAGAGGTCCATGGTGTCGATCCGGCGCAGGAGCGCGCCGTCGGGCGCGAACCAGGACAGCCGCTCTGGGTCATCCTCCACCGTGACCAACTCCCCCTGGGCGTTGACCGACAGACCCTCGGTATCGGCCCAGCCCCCGTCGAGGGCGAAGGGCGGACCCAGCGCCTCCCCGTCCGTGGCGAGCCGTTGCATGTTCCCGGCGCCGCCGCCGACGATCAGGTGATTGCCCTGCAGGGTGACGAGCACCGCCTCGGGGCCCTCGTTGGCGATCCAGAGCCTTCAGAAGGTCCGGTCGTATTCGAGGCTCGCGGGGCGGTTGAGATCGTAGCGCCCGGTCTCCACAAGGTCGAAGCCCGCGGTCCAGGCGCAGGTCCCATTCGCCCGGCAAGGAGTGCGGGCGAGGCGGCGCCTGTCAGAGAGGGCGGAAGGTGTCGTCAGATCTCAAGGGCGGTCACTCCTCCCAATGGTCGTTCGCCTGGGCGACAGTGGCGAAATACATCGCGATGACGCCGGAGACATCGATCAGGCTCTGGGGATCGCTGGCGTAATTCGGGCGGACCGCAAAGAGCACATCCTTGTCGCCTTGCGTGGTCGTGACCCCCTTGCGCGCCATGGTCACCGCGAGGTCGAAGCCCTCCTGCGGTGTCTCGGTCAGAAGGCTGGGCAGCCAGCTGTCGCCGCTGTCCTGCGCGAGGGCGGGCGTGGCGGTCAGGGCGAGCGCGAGCAATGCAGGTGTGAGTATACGATTTTTCATGGGTGTTTCCTTTCCTGTGGCAAATCGCTTTCGAGAGGAGGCGTTCCACCGGCGCGGCGGGACGCCCGGTTCAGGTCACGGCCAGATCGGGCGCCGCACCGAGTTGGTGGCGGCGCAGATGCGGAACGCGCCGGGGCCTAGCGCATACGCAGTCTCTAGCGCATTCGCGGTCTGCCGTGGCGCCGGCTGCGGCCGATGCGTGACACGTCCTGGTGTTTCGGGGCGTCTTCGGATCACGAGAGTTACTTCCGCAGGGCCGTTTCAGCCTAGGCGCCTCAATACGCATTGTAAATGCCTATTTAACGGAGAGAAAAAGGCAGAAACGCGCCCTTGGTCTGGACAGCGACCGGGCGCGCAGGCTACATGAAGGATCCTGACACCGGTAAGCGCGTCTCCCGCCCGAACCCGGAAAGTGAGTGGGTTGTCCAGGAGGTCCCGGACCTTCGGATTGTGGACCAAGATCTCTAGGACGCAGTGAAGAAAAGGCAAAAGAGCCTTTCGTTTGATACGTCGCCGACAGGCAGCAATCCGATGAACGATAGACGGCGGCCGAAGCACCTTTTCGCCGGTCTCATCAAGTGCGGTTGCTGTGGTGGTGGGTACTCCCTGATCTCGAAAGACCTGCTTGGCTGCGCAGCGTCGCGGAACAAGGGCACATGCGATAACCGTCTGAACATCCGTCGGGATGCCTTGCAGGCGTCGATCTTGAATGGCCTTCGGAAGCATCTCATGTCGCCGGAACTGTTCAATGAATTCTGTTCCGAGTTCACGCGCGAGGTAAATCGGCTCCGGATCGAGCGCGGAGCCGACCTGGCCGGCTGCAGGAGCGAACTCGAGAAGGTTGACCAAGAGCTCGACAAGATGGTCGATGCCATTCTTCAGCGCTTCCCGCCAGCAAAGCTTAAAGACAAGGCCGAGAAGCTGGAGGCGAGGAAGTCGCAGTTGATCGAGCTTCTGGACAATGCCGATGAGCCGCCGCCATTGCTGCACCCGAACATGGCGCAGATGTTTCAGGATCGGATCGCCAAGCTCTGCGAGAACCTGCAATCCGAGGAAGATCGAGGCGCCGCCGTCGACGTCCTTCGGTCACTCGTTGATGAAATCACCCTCGTGCCCGAGAACGGCGAACTCTCCATCGTCCTTCGCGGCGACCTGGGGGCGATCCTGCGCTTTGCAGCCGGAAAGCAAAACCCCGACTTCCTTTCGGAGGCCGAGGCTTTGGACAACCTGCTTTCGCAGAAATCGTTGGTTGCGGGAGTAGGATTTGAACCTACGACCTTCAGGTTATGAGCCGAAATTCTCGCGATTCCAATAGCTTATGAAAATCAAGCGCTTGGCTGCCAAGCCTTTGATTGGGCGTTATTTTCACCCTTGCAAGCATCAGCACTCGCACGGATTTACCGGCAAAACCATCGTGAAACGCGCAGTCGCAGGTTGATGTGGCGTTGATGTAAGCTGATCGATGATGCACTGATAATAATCGCTTTCGGCCCAGTCCGAACCTTCACCCCGGGTCGCTCCGTCGCTGCGCGGCTCATCAGAACCGACATTCGCTGCAAGCGCGAGATCGAGCCACCTGTGAACGGGGCAGTCTCGGGACGCAGTTGCCGTTCGCGTCAAATCGAAAAAAGACGGCAAGCAGACCAAAGCGTAAACATTGGTCCTCGCGCCGAACGGAGATATCCCGCTTCCGGTGCGCGGTTCGTGAATTTGAAAGTTGCGGGACCGAGCGGACTTCCTTTACTTTCGCAACATCGGAAAGCGTTTCGGAGATCCGGGCAACTGGATTTCCGCCAACAGCTCAAAGCCGTGCCGGCGGTAGAATGAAAGATTGGCTGGATTGCTCGACTCGAGATAAACGGGCGCGCCTTCACCATCGCAGATCGCCAATCCGTGCTCCAGCAGCGTCGCGCCAAGCCCCTGCCCCTGGAACATCGGGTCGGTGGAAATCAACTCGAGCTCCCAATAGGGTTCAGCCGGCCTGTATTGCTCGCAGGCTTCGAGAAGCTGGAAGAATTCCTCGATCCTGTCGGGCCGCGAGGCTGTCTTGAAGACAGTCGCCAACTCGCTTTCATCGATGCCTACTCCAGGCGGATACCAGATTGCCGCGCCGGCGAAATCGCTGAGCGCATGGACGCAGCCCAGCTCGAAGGCTGGGCGCGCGCACACTTCGACGAACTTGTGATGAAGTGCCAGGAAGTCCTCTTCGGTCGATGATGCCCAGATCACGGTTGGGTCCGAATGAAACCCTTTGTCCATGACAGCGGCAATCGCGCCCATGTCGGAGGGCTCGGCCACAAATACGGACTTGGTCATGGGCTGTTTTCTCCAATCATTTCGGGTGCAAAAGTCAGTCGGAGTGGTTTTCGGCCTGTAAGATGTGATGCGGCGTCATGTTTCCGAGAGCTTCTGTTCTCCTCGGTACTGCGAACCCGGCGGCTCATCGGTCAACATCGCATCCACATCAGCGGCGCTCGCGGCCTCCTTCAGGATCGTGAAATCGCCCCGTTCTAGAATTGTACGGGCCCCGTCGATGATCACCTTTTGCATGACGCGCGCGAGTCCTCCACCGATGGAAATCCGGGCCGCGCCGAGCGCGCCGATCTCTTCCCCCGTCAGGTCGCGCATGTCGCCTGCGGCGAGAACGTTGACCGGCACCCCGGTTGCCGCCAGCGCGCGGGTCGTATCCACATCGACGAGCGGCGCGTAGAGCACGTCGGCCCCTGCCTGGGCGAAAGCCTGGCAGCGGCGCAGTGCCTCGGCCTGGTCATAGTTGCGCAGCAGCCAGCCATCAGCGCGCGCCGTCAACACAATTCCTGCGGCACGGGCTGCGGCAACTGCCGCCTCGATCCTTTCCAGAGCGAGATCGAAGGCATAGGAATCTTTCGTCGGGAGGGCTGTGTCCTCGATCGACACGCCGGCCAGACCGGCTTCCGCTGCGAGTCGCACGGTATCCGCCACCGTCTCAGGACTGTCACCAAATCCATTCTCGAAATCGCCGTTCACCGGCACATCGACAGCGTCGCAGATATCGGCTGCGTGTTGCAGTGCCACCTGTCGCGAGATCTGACCGCCATCGACAAGCCCCAGCGTGAATCCGTGTCCGGACGATGTTGTCGCCAGCGCCCGCGCGCCAAGCCGCGCCATCACTTTCGCCGAGCCAATGTCCCAAGGGTTGGGCATCACGACCGGCTTGCCCGGGACATGCAGCGCACGGAATGGCTCTGTCAGTTCTTCTCGGCGCACGGCAGCCCCCTTCCAGTTCGGTGCAGGCTCACCATCGATAGCCAGCCTTCGCCGCACTGCGCACAATCCTGAACCATGAGCGCATGGCCATTCCTCGCTATGCTGCGACCGGCGGTGCCGAAGCCGTTTGCCGGAATGCAAGGTGCGCGAGGATTGCAAGCAGCATCATGACAGAACCCAGCACGAATGCCACGTTTACATCGCCCACATGATCGGCAATTCCACCTGCCAGCGCCGGGGCAATCATCATTAGCAGGTAGTAGATCGAATAGAAGACGCCTGTTCCAAAGGCACGCGTTTCGGGTCGCAGGATGAAGCCGGGCATGGCTACAATGGGACCCGGAGCCAATCCGGCCAACAGGCCGCCCAATACGAGCGCCACAATCAAAAAGCTGTCGGGCAGATAGAGAACCGCTGGAAATACCAGCATGGCCCCGACGAGACTCACGAATATGAGCAGGTTTGCCCGTCCCGTTCGATCTGCCAGCCATCCACCAATTGGAATCGTTAACGTTGCCGCCAGTATGTAGAAGCTGATGGCGGAACTTGCATTGGGGATGGACATGCCACGTTCTCCGAGAACGAGTGTGCCGAACCCGAAGATCATCGCGAATGCTGCATTGTAGAGGCCCCACAATAGTGCGGCGAATGCCAGGGGCGTCCATGGGAGGGTAGTGATGTTGATACGTGTGTCGGCTGTCGTGGCACCAACTGGAGTCTGGTAGACAAACGCGAAAAGCAGAAGTGCCATGACTGTGAAGATCGTCAGCGCGGTCCATGCAGACTGCACCTCCGCGCTGGCGGCGAGCGCCGGGAGTATCAGCAAACCGAGAGCGATCCCGACGGGCCAGGAGCCGATGTAGATCGCCAACGCCGTTGAGACATTCTTCCCAGCAAACCAGTCAATCACCATTTTCGTCATCAGAACGTTGATGACAACGCCGCCAATGCCCGAAACCACCCGGCCGGCGACTGCCCATCCGAGGGTTGACGCAGACATCATCATCACGGCACCAATGACCATGAACATCAGGCTTGCAATGACGGTCCGCTTGTCACCAAACCAGGTCGCGACGGCACCGCCGGCAACCGCGACAATGATACCCGGTCCCAGATAGAGACCGATCAGAAGACCGATTTCCGTCAGCGTAATCGCCAGGCTATCCATGATGAATGGAGATAACGCCGCCACGGACTGGAACTGTATGGCCATCACGGTTCGGGCGAAGAAAAGTACACAAAGAATGATCCATCGCATCGGCAAGAGAAATGTCCTCAAAGACAATGAAAAGATGAAAGGCTTTCCGCGGTGTGTCGCAGGCAGACGAGCGCGCGCAACATGGGCCGCTGCGGCGGCATCTGCGACGTGCGGGCGCCGGCTTGGCCGCCCGCGCCGGTGGCGTCAGGTCCAGCCGAGAGCGCGCATCGACTGGGCGTCGTTCCAGATCTTGGTCATGTGCTGGATCTTCGGGCCGTCGAACCTCATCGCATAGACGTAGTCGGCCGCCACGCTGCGCCCGGTCGGCGGCACCGGCCCGCCTTCGTCCGTGTGGGTCCCGTGGAACACCGCGAAACCCAGCACCGTGGCACGCGCCTCGTCGGCCGCGAAGGCCTTCATGTCATAGCGTCCGTCCGGCGCCAGCTTCAGCAGACCCTCCATCCAGCCGGCATAGGCCTCGATCGTGCCGATCTCAGCCAGAGCGTCCGACTGGCAGGAGAAGGTGGCGCCCGGCGTGCAGAAAGGCGCGCAGGCGGCCCAGCCCTTGCCCGTCTCGATGGTGTCGAAGAACGCGGCGGCGGTGTCGGTCATAGTCATGGTCTTGTTCATCGTGTCGCTTCCTGTCAGGTGGCCGCGAACTGTGGCAGCTTTTTCCAATGGGGCAGTTTTGCGCGGCACTCGCTACAAGACCGGCTAAAAATATCTAAATCCGGCGGGTCAGACCTGCGGCCAAACCTGCGCAAGCGCGCTTCTATCGTAGAGCGTTCGCGTCATCGGGTGGCGCAAGACCCGCGGCGAAGCGAAAGAACATGTCGGCACGCGCAAGTTAATTGGGGTTCGAACTTAGCCAACGTCCGGAAGGCCCTGTATTGACCAAGGTCGGCGCCATGTGCTCGACCTTCTTGAAGGGTGCCGTGGCGCGTCGGATGTGTCGCCCGCGTCGGCATGCAGCGATCGGGAATTGCGTCGCATCTCAGTTGCCGCGGGACGTTCCAAGAAAATGCGGATAAGGTGCATACTATTTCTCGACTTCCGTTTCCATTTCCGGGCCCATGGATCAATACCGTTTCGATGACTTCATTCTCGACCGCCGGAAACGGCAGCTTCTGTGCGGGCCTGACGTCGTCCGGGTCGGGGCACGCGCCTTCGATCTTCTGGAGATGCTGGTGATGCACCGCGACAGAATCGTGTCGCGGGACGAGATCATGCAGGCCGTCTGGCCCGGAACGATCGTGGGCGACAACAATCTGAACGTGCAGGTCGCCAATCTGCGCCGTCTGCTGGGCGCGGACGCGATCGTCACCGTGCCCGGGCGCGGCTTGCACTTCGCACTCGATGTCTTGCCCGATGCAACGGCACTTGCCTTGCCAGGCAGGCCATCTGTCGTCGTGCTGCCCTTCGACATGCTGGGCGGCGACCCCGACCTCGACTGGCTCGCAGACGGGTTCGTGGAGGACATCACTACAGAGCTCTCGCGCTTCCGCGACCTGTTCGTGGTCGCCCGCAACTCCGCCTTCGCCTACCGGCATACACCGCGCGACCTGCGCGCGATAGCACTCGAGCTGGGCGTGCGTTATGTCGTGAAAGGCAGCGTGAGGGCGCGTGCGGACCGCGTCCGGGTCACGGCGCAGCTGATCGATGCGACCAATGGCGGGCATGTCTGGGCGGAAAGCTTCGACCGGGACATGGCGGATCATTTCGAGACGCAGGCGCGTGTCGCCCGCGCAATTGTCACCTGCCTCTCGCCGCAAATCGACCGGGCAGAGGCCGAGCGAATCCGTGTGATTGCCCCGGATGACCTGACCGCCCACGGTCTCGCGCAACAGGGCTGGTCGGTGATCTCGTCCGGCGAGATGGCGTATGACCGGGGGCTCCGTGATCAGGCCGAGGACCTGGCGCGGCGGGCCCTGGCGCGCGACGACGCGTCGGCCCTCGCGTGGCGGGTTCTCGCCTGGGTGGCCTGGTGGCACGTCTATCACGGCACGACCGACAGCGTCCCGGATACTTTGGCAACGGGCATCGACGCGGCAACCCGCGCCATTGCCATCGAGCCCACGGATCATCAGGCGCGGCGGCTTCGCGCGCAATTGCATCTGATGAACCAGGATGTCGCGGCAGGCCTGCCCGAATTGCGGCAGGCGCACGAGATGAATCCCAACTGCGCCGTGACGCTGTGCTGGCTGGGCATCTACGAGGCCATCAACGGGAACGCGGATATCGGCGTGCCTCTCGCCGAGGCCGGCATTCGGCGCAGCCCGCGCGATCCGGCCCGCGGCTCTATGCTCTGCGCGTTGGGCTTCGCGCAGTTCGCCGCGCGCAACTACGCGGCAACGGCCGAGTGCGCCGAAGCGGCGCTCGCAGAGTCCGCGAACGGGACCACGCCGCTGATCCTCGGCACAATCGCCTATGTCGGCCTGGGCCAGATCGAAAAGGCTGCGGAGACCTTCCGAAGGGTCCAGCGCATCGCACCCAAACTGGTCGAAGCGCGCCTGTCCGGCCGCTGGCTGAGCGCGAACCCGGACTATCTCACGCGCGCACACACGTTTTTCCGCATCGCGGCCGGGCTCGCGCCGCCGCAAGCCGCCGACGCGCTGCGCTGAACGCCCCCCAAGCTTTAGAACTTTTTAGGCCTTCGTATAGCCGCGAACCATCGAGACAGGCGACAGCTGACTTGCGCGACCGTGTCGCGGAGAAATTCGCAGGCACTTGCCGCCGGGAACGACCGCCTTGGGCTTGACTCGACAGGCCAGCAAGAAAGGAAACATCTCATGCTGTATATCGTCCTGACAGCTTGCCTCGTGTCCAGCCCCGAAGAGTGCGGGGAACGGTACATTCCCGTCTATGCCGATGTGTCACCCATGGCCTGCATGATGGGCGCCCAGGCGGAAATCGCCCAGTGGAAGGAAACCCATGCCGAGCTGATCGTCTCCCGCTGGCAGTGCAAGACGGGCGAGACGATAGCGGCGGCCGCGGCGCCGCGCGACCTCGCTGCAAGGCCTGCACGCATCGGCCTGAAGTGACCAGATCGGGCTGCTGCCGAGTGTCGCCTTGTCTCGCGGCGGCCCGCGGGCACACGCCGCGACAGATCGACTGAGCCGGCCCACGACGGACAGCGGGACCTATGTGGAGAAAAAAATTTCGACAACGAGGCCAAAGGGTACATCGGAAGTGAACGGCCCGCTCTGGGGCGCGCGCGCCCGCGATTGGGCGGAGGTGCAGGAGGGGCAGTTCGCCGCCGCCTTCCACGCGGTTCTGGCCCATGCGAAGGTCGGGCCAGGCACGCGCCATCTCGATGCCGGCTGCGGTGCGGGCATGGCCGCGACGCTCTCGGCATCGCTCGGCGCAACCGTCGCCGGGCTCGACGCGTCCGAGGCCCTGCTGGAGATCGCACGCGAACGCACGCCCGGCAGGGATTTCCGTCAGGGTGATCTGGAGGCGCTGCCTTGGGACACCGACAGCTTCGATCTCGTCACCGGGTTCAACTCGTTCCAGTATGCCGGCGACGCAGGCCAGGCAGTTCGCGAGGCCGGACGCGTGACCCGTCCCGGCGGGACGATCGTCATCATGACCTGGGGCGAGCCCGCGGGCATGGAGGCAGCCGGGCATGTCGCGGCCCTGAAGCCGCTTCTGCCGCCGCCACCCGGCGCCTGCGGCCCTTTCGCGCTGTCGGAGGAGGCCGCCTTGCGTGGCTTTGCCGAAGCGGGCGGCCTCACGCCGGTCGAAGTGATCGACGTCGATACGCCGTGGCACTACCCCGATCTCGAAACGGCGCTGCGGGGCTTGGCCTCGTCGGGCGTGGCCGCGAAGGCCGCGGACCATTCCGGCGAGGACGCGCTTGTCGCGGCCATGACCGAATTCCTCACGCCGTTCCGAAAGCCAGATGGCAGCATAGGCTTCAGCGCGCGCGCCCGCTATCTCGTCGCCACGGTCTGACCCGCACGCATCCGGGAGCGGCCGATCGATGACGCTGTCCTCGGTATCAGCAGAGGGAGACAATCTTGACACCCATTTTGCAGGCCCTCGCCCTCTGCGCAGTCGTCGTAGGTGCTGCGACCGGCGCGGTCAGTGTAATGAACGGGGACATCCCTGATCTCGCTGTGCCCGAAGGGCCATGGCAGGCGGGCAGCGCGCTGGATGGGCGGGTGTTCCATACCGTCGATACAATCCTGGGATCCGGCGAAGTCCTGCGTGACGAACTGCATTTCATGGGTGAACGCTTCCAATCCGCGAAGTGCCAGCTATATTGCGATTTCGGCTGGGCGGACTACGAAACGAAGTAGACGGGCGACACCATCCACTTCACGGCGACGAGCCGATGCCCCGATGCCCCGCATACCGTCGTCTGGTATGGCACCGTGCAAGGGGACGAGGTGCGCTTCGAGCGGACGTGGACCACGCGGCGGTGGTACTGGACGCGCCAGATCGGTGTCGTCGGCGAGGGCTCGACCACGCCCTTCGCACACCCGGTTGCCGACACATGAGCGAGTATTCGACGCCGCCGTCGCCTGGGAGCCCGGCACGTGTCCTCCTGCGGATTGCCGCGCTGCTGAGCTTCATTGTCGCTGCGACCTGGTGTGCTCATATCGTTCGCGATGCATTGAACCTGCAAGTCATGCCCGCCAACGAGCAGCAGGTTCACAACATGATCATGATCGGCGCGATCGCCTACGTTGCGCTGCTCGCCGTGCCCTTCGTGCCGGGCGTGGAGATCGGGTTGGCGATGCTGACTGCATTCGGCGCGGCAATTGCCCCGCTCGTCTATGTGGCGACGGTCCTCGCGCTGTCGCTTTCATATACGCGGGGCCGGATGCTGCCCATGACGGCGCTCGCGCGCGTTCTGGCGATCCTGAAAGTGCGCCGCGCGGCCTATCTGGTCAGGCGCGCTGCCTCTCTGTCGCGCGACGAACGGCTGACGATGCTCCTCGAAGATGCCCCGCCCGGCATCATGGCGCTGGAGCTCCGCCGCCGTTACGTGGCCCTCGCGCTGGTCTTGAACATTCCCGGCAACGCCTTGATCGGCGGTGGCGGCGGAATCGCTCTTCTGGCCGGGATGAGCGGCCTCTTCGCCCCGCTGCTAACATTCCTTGCGTTCGCGATCGCGGTATCACCCGTCCCGCTGGCCGTCGTTATCCTTAGTGCCTGATCCCAAGACCATACGCCAATGTCCGGATCAATTGGGGATGTCCAAAACGGGCTGACCAAGCACCAGGGCGAAAGAACGCACCTGCGGCCCGCATGGGAAATGGCCGCTTTCGCGAATCTGACTGGTGAGTGTGCGTCCGCGGCGAATGGCTGGAGTCCGCCGGAACGACAGCCGCTTGCACGGCCATAACGCCGATGCTGAAAGTGCCACCGCGTCACCTTCGTTATCCACAGATTCGTGCGTGTGACCCTCTTGCTCGGAAACATGCTCCCGTGCAGGTTGCACGCGTGGGGAGAGCAGTCCTCAACCAAGAGCAAAACAGGTCTATCGGTAAAAAATATTCGATCGATAGAGGCGCGATAGTGCCCGCCAGGTCGTTCCACCCAGACAATTATCCTGCGCCGTCAAGGTGCGGGCTGCAGGCGGTTTGAGCTCAGATCATCCTCGGGTCATTTTGAGGAGGTTTCAGCCATGGCCTTGCCGCCACGCGTATTTTTCACCCTTCACGAGGCCTCCGCACGCTGGGGCTGCAACATCTCCGACATCGCAGGCTGGGCCGATGCGGGCAGATTTCGAATCCTGACTGGGATTCCGGCTGTTCAAAGTGGTGAGGAAATTGTTGCAGGCAAGGTCGCGCTGTCGCCGATGGAATTGCTGCCGCTGTTTCGTCGGTGTGGTACGGGCCCTTCTGAAGCTATCATGCGGCGTATCCAGCCTCTGGCCGGCCACGACTGGATGCTGATCACGGAGCCCGCAGGCGGTATTCCTGTTGCGGTCGCCGACATGCTGATCCAGGCTGAGGAGGTGCATGCCTTCGAAGACGAGAACGACATGGTGCGTCGCACGCCCAGCGGACCGGGCGTGACCTCGCCCTATGATTGGGAAGGGATGACCATCGCCCTGATCCTGCGCATCTTTGATCACGGGCTGCCCGCCACCCAGGCCGAGCTGGTCGCCGAGATGCAAGACTGGTTCGCGGATCAGACGGACGGCAGGAAGATGCCCGACAGCCGCAGCATTCGACGCCGGATTACGCCGATCTGGCGCGCTCTGCGACGAGAGGATGCATGATGATCCGGATCCACGCCGGGCAGCGTCAGGCAGACTTTATGTCGCCGTGATCGTCCGCATCGTGAACCAGCCGGGGCTTTGGCCGGAACGCGCTGGCGACGGCATCGACACCGGCGCGCAGAGGCGAGTCCATCAGATGCGCATAGCGCAGCGTGGTTTGCGTCTGGCTGTGGCCCAGTAGCTTGCCAATCATTTCCAGTGAGGCCCCGCCGCTGACGAGCAAGGAGGCAAAGGTGTGGCGCAGGTCGTGGATGCGCACGTCCTGCAGCGCGCATTGCTTCTGGATCTGCGCCCAGAACCGCCGCAGCTCCTGCACCGGCTGGCCGGGCGTATCGCCGGGGAACAGCCACGGTGTGCCGCTTGGCACCGACAGCTGGCGCTGGCGCACGATGGCGGCGGTCTCGTCCGAGATCGGCACGCGATGCGCACGGCGCTGTTTCGTCATCATCGGTGGTTTCGACCAGCTCAGATGTTCAAGGTTGAACTGTTCGAAGCGTGCCTGCCGCACTTCACCCAGCCGCGCGCCGGTCAGCATGCACAACCGGATGATGTCGGCGGCACGCCGGTCTTTTGCCGCATCCAGTGCGGCGCCGAGGCTGGTGATTTCCTCCTTGGACAGGAAACGCTCGCGGGGCGTCTCGATACGACGGTGAAAGCGCTGGGCGGGATTGTCGGCGCACCAGCCCCATTCCACCGCCAGCGTGAACATCTTGCGCAGCACCTCGCCCATTCGGTTGGCACGCACCGGCGTCGGCTTGACAGGCTGCAGCTTTCTCGCCCTGTTGTTGGGCTTTTCCTTGTGCGGTCGCGCCCTGCCCTCGGCGATCTTGGTCAGCAGCTTGTCGACGTCGGTCGGGGTGATGTCCGTCACCAGTTTCCGACCCCAGACCGGGGCCACCAGCTTGGCCAGCGAGGCGCGCTGGTCTGCGGCGTTGCGGTCCGCCAGTTTTGGCAGATGCTGGGCGCAGTAGCGTTCGATCAGGTCACTGACACGCGGCGCTTCGCGCAACGCGACGCGCTGGGCCAACGGATCAGCCCCGGCGTCGATCTCGCGACGGATTTCCCTAGCCCGCTCGCGTGCCGCTGACACCGGCCAGTCCGGCCAGCGTCCGAAAGTCATCCGGCGCTGCCGCCCGGCATGGCGGTAATCGATCGTGAACGCCCGCCCGCCGCCGCGATAGATGCAGGCAGCGAACCCGCGCACGTCGGTGTCGAAAATCTGATAATCGCGCCCAACGATGGGCACGGCCTCGCGGAGCACTTTCTCGGTCAGTTTAGTGCGTTCTGGCATGTGTCTGATCCTTCTTGCATCCGACATGAGGCGTGGTTTCGCCGCTCTATCAAGACAAGCATGGAGGACAGGGTGGCGGCGAGGCGCAGAGTGGCGTAAAGGTCGCTCCCTTCGTGCCACCCCTTGTTTTACTGGCAATCCCGCGCTGGGCGGGGTGGTCGGCGGTCAAGGTCATCGCGACAGGTGGCCCCTGGCAGGCACAAAACGATGCCGAAAGACCCGGAATCAATGCACCAGAGCCCGCCAGTTTTGTAAATTTCCAACAAATTCAATGGGTGGCACGGGTGCCGTGCCGGGTGCCACCCCCTCTTTGCCCGCCAATGCCGGTAAATCACCTGTAAATCCGGGTGTTCGCAGGTGTTTGCGGCTTTGGCCTGAGTTCCTCATCCCCCACGACCACGGGCCGCTCGGCGCAGCTTGACCCTACCCAATCCGCAAAACTCACGAATACCCAATAAAACAAGGGGTGGCACAAAGGGGTCCGCCTTTGCGCCACTCTGCGCCTCGCCGCCACCCCTTCGCCTCTGCGCTCACTGATCTCTGCAAACGCCCCCCGACACGACCCGTCACGGGGCCAGAACAGGGAGACCCCCAATGCCGCATCTCGGATCGATGCCCGCCCCTAAAGAAAAACCCCGCACGCTGCTGGTTGGTTGGATCAGCCGCCTCGACCTGGCGCTGGAACTCGGCCTGTCGGTCGACACGCTGCGCCGCTGGGAGGCCCAACGCACCGGCCCGCCCTGCGTGCGCGCCGGGCGCAAGGTCTATTACCGCCGTGCCGCCGTCGAGGACTGGCTGGAGGAGCAGGAGCAGAACGCCCCGCGCCGCCGCCGTGCCGGAGGGCGCCGGTGATGCACAATTCCACCTGGCCCTCTGACCGCCTGGCGGAAGCCCGCGCCGTGATCGGCGATGTCGCCCATCACAGTGATCCCCTGATCCGGCTCGCCTGCAATATCCTCGTTCAACATGGCGAGACGGAACAGGAACGCGAGGACGCTCGCATTCTGCTGGTTGTGATCAATGCGCGCCAGCCAACCCGAGCCGCCCGACGGCGCGACCTTGATGGGAGGGGCGCGCGATGAAGCGACGCGGCACCCCCGAGGCCGATCTGCAGCGTGCAGTGGTGCAGGCGCTGCGCGTCGCCCTGCCCCGCACCGCCATCATCCATCACTGCGCCAACGAAGTGACCGAGGCCGGGCCTCGCGGCGCAAAGCGCCAGGCCATTCTGGTCGGAATGGGCGTGCATGCGGGTTTTGCCGATCTGATGGTGCTCTGCGACGGGCGCATCCTGTTTCTTGAACTGAAGGCCCCCAAGGGGCGCCTGCGCCCCAACCAAGAAGCGTTCCGAGATGCCGTTCTGGCACAGGGCTTCGGTTGGGCGCTGGTCCGCTCACTTGATGACGCGCTGGGCGCGCTGGCCGATCACGGGTTCACCACGCGCGTGGTGCCCCAGGTACGGAGGGTTGCACCATGAGCCACAAGGCAACCGTCTGGGCGATCCAGCAGCGCGGGCTGAAGCCCACCACCAGGATCGTGCTCTGGCATCTTTGCGACCGGCACAACCCGGATTACGGCTGCTTCCCCTCGCAGACCCGGCTGGCGCATGATTGCGAGATCAGCCGATCGACTCTGAATGTGCATCTTGACCGGCTTGAAGCGGCCGGTCTGATCCGCCGGGTCACCTGCATCGATCCGGTCACCAAACGCCAGAAAACGACCCGGTACTTCCTCGGCTTCGAGGCACCGCCCGCACCGAATAACTCAGGTCCATGTCCAGAATCCGGACACGGGCTTGCCGACTCTGAAACGCCATTCGCATCTGCAGGTGAATGGCGGCCAAACGCGGTGGATGCGGCAATACCATGTCCGGATATCGGACACGGAGCCGTGTCCGGTTTTTGCCCCGACCCGTGTCCGGAAAATGGCCAAAGCCGTGTCCGGAATCCGGACACTAACCTTGTAAGAGAACCTTTAAGGGAACCAGTAAAGGAGGAGGAGGACGCGCAGGCGCGAGATTCCGATCTTGATCGGTTCTTTGCAGAGCTGCTCTCGGCGCTGGGCTTCGCCGCAAATGCCAGCCTGCCCGCCTGGTGGCAGGGCGCGCCAGCCAGAAGCCATGTTCGCCGCTGGATCGATGACCTCGGGCTCTCCGGGGATCGGATCATTGAGGTCGCCACCGAGACCCGGCGCGATCACCCCAATCCGCCCGATGGGCCAAAAGCGCTCGACCGGTTCATGGAACGCGCCGCCCAGCGCGACGCCCAAGGTGCTGCTACAAATGGCATCGCCCTGACCGCCAAGCGCAGCAGAAAGGCCCAAGGAAAGTCACCGCCCAGCGCGGACGAACTGGCGGCGTTCTATGCGGCCAAGGTGAACTCCGACGAATACCTGCCCCCCAGCATGATCAGTAACGCCATCTGCGAGGCAATGCTGGCCCGCAGGTTGGTGACAGCGGACAGACTACATCAGCGGGGAGTGCGGTGAATGCCATGGTGTCACGTCCCCGGCACGGATTGTCCCTCTGCGCAGGCGGTGGAGGCCTTGATCTGGGCCTCATGCTCGCCGAACCCGGCTATCACACGCGCGCCTTTGTCGAATGGGAGGACTGGCCACGGGCTGTGCTCATCGCCGCCCAGCGCGCGGGATATTTCGCCCCGGCCCCGATCTGGGACGATCTGCGCAGCTTCGATGCCCGCCCCTTTCACGGTGCCTTCGACATCGTCCTCGCCGGATATCCCTGTCAGCCCTTCAGCGCTGCCGGAAAACGCAGTGGGGCCGATGATCCCCGGCACCTCTGGCCAGACGTCGCTCGCGTCATCGGGGAATGCCGTCCCGCCTGGGTCTTCCTCGAAAACGTGCCCGGTCACGTCAGCCTCGGGCTTGAGACCGTCCTGCGAGAGCTTTGGGACATGGGCTACACACCTGCGGCAGGCCTGTTCAGCGCGGCAGAAGTCGGCGCGCCGCACCAGCGGCTGCGGATCTTCATCCTGGCCCACACCGGCGGCCCAGAACTGGAAAGGCAGCAGCCCGGACAGCGTGAAACGGGCGGATGGCAAGAGCCGGATGGACATCCTGCACTACCGCGCGGAACAGGGCTTCATCCGCCCGGACCTGACGACCGTGCCGCGTGGGCAGCGATCCTCACCGCACGCCCCGACCTCGCGCCCGCTCTGGGCTTCAATGATTGCCTCGCATGGGCGCGTCGTCTCGCGGCGGATACTGAAAGCCCGGGCACGGCGGCGGCTCAACCCGCTCTTCGTCGGATGGCTGATGGGCTGGCCCATCGGGCACGCGCTCTGCAACTGCTCGGCAACGGAGTTCATCCATTGGCAGCGGCACATGCGTGGCGCGCTCTCACAGCTGCCCATGGCCTGGGGCCCGTGGATCTGGCGACCGACCGCTGGGACGGAAAGCCCAGCGCAACTGGATTTCCTTGAAGGATTGCAGCCATGAGTTTCCAAGGCAAGCTCGGCCGCAGGGGCGGCACGAAAGTAAAACGCGCGCTGGGCGTGCAGGCGGCGCTGGAATGGGCGTTCCGGGTCGAGAAGGCTCAGCTGGAACTGCCTGTGCCGAATGATGTGACCGAGGAGGGTTTTGGCTTCGGCCTAGAATATGTCCTGATGCAACGCGCTGCGCTGGGCTGCAAGGTCGACGGCGGCCAGCACAAGATGGGCAGCTACACCCACGCGGACGCCGAGGTGATCGCCGCCGCCGTCGCCGGAATGCCCGACAGTCTGGGTGGCATCCGCATGGCGATCCGGGTAGCGGAACTGGCCCGCGCTGGGTTGACCCCCGACTGGATGCCTGGCGTGGTACCACGCTGTGTGCCAGTGGAAACGCGGCAAAATCAGCATGGTATTCGGGCCGTGACGGAAGTTGTGGGCACCGAACGGCTGCTGACCCGGGGCAAATGGCGGACAGTGGAGGTTCTGGCCTGCCCGGTGACCTGGCGGCCGCATCCGGAACAAATCACCTCCGCCCGGCGCGGCTATGAGGATTGGCGGCAGGCGCTGGCCTGGGTGCGCGATGGGCTGATGGTGGGCGGGATACTGCGGGAGGTCGAGGTGACGGCGGCGATGCCGAAGGTGCGGCCTTGGAAAACCACGTGATGGCGCGAAGTTACGGAATACTTTGGCCAAGCTGCTGTACGAACCTTTTGCTCACAGTCCCCAGTTTGGAAAGCTTCGCTGATTTATGACACCGAGATCTTATCTTTGTAGACAGGACACTAAAAAAACCATGTTGACAGATAAGAGTTGCATTTTTGTTCTGCACCGTTATGCACCATCTTGGTGACTTTTAAATCGACGAGCGAACTGACATGAAGAACGATGAGAGAGTTAGAGATGAAGGTTCGTCACGCGTTAGGCTATCTGTGAGTCTTCCCCGCCATCTTCATGACGAGTTGGAACGAACAGCTAATGAAAACGACACCTCGATTGCTTGGGTCGTTCGTAAGGCGGTGGCTTCCTATTTCGAAGATCGTCACGACAGGCAAGGGTACGATGGGCAACGTGTACAGTGACGATTCAGGCAAATAGTATCCACGAAGGGGACTGCTTAGAGCTCATGGCTGACGTCGAGGATGCGTCGGTCGATATGATTTTATGCGATCTTCCCTATGGAACAACACAGAACAAATGGGATAGTGTGATTCCGCTAAAGCAACTCTGGGCGCATTACGAACGGATCATTAAGCCCCGCGGCGTCATTGCATTAACTTCTCAAGGGTTGTTTACTGCTAAACTCATGTTGAGCAAAGAGAAATGGTTTAAATACAAATTTATTTGGGTGAAGAGTAAACCAACGAACTTCCTCAATGCACGCCGTCAGCCACTCCGCCAGCACGAAGACATCTGTATTTTCTACAAACAACAACCGGTCTATAGGCCAGTAATGTCTTCCGGAGAGCCCTATGATAAAGGGCGGCGCAAAGCCCAGTATACTGGCAGTTATGGTGACTTTCGTCCTGTTCAGGTTAAGAGCGAAGGCGGAAGATTTCCTACAGATGCGCTATATTGCAAAACAGCCGAGAGCGAGGCTGGTCGCCGGGTCTGGCACCCAACTCAAAAGCCCGTTGCGCTAGGTCGATACCTTATCCAGATGTTTACTGGTCCCGGCGATGTCGTACTAGACAATGCTTTTGGAAGCGGGAGCTTCTTAGTGGCAGCCGCCATCGAAGGTCGTCGCTATATTGGCATCGAAAAAAATGAAGAGTCGCGTCAATTCAAGAACGAACCGATAGACTACATGGATGTCGCACGACAACGACTATTGGAAGTCGAAAAATTAGAGCTTGTGAATCTCCCGCATTTGTCTGCGAGCATCGAAGTCGCGGGCAAGTCTGGAAAACAGAAGGGCCGCGGCTTGATAGACGTTGATGAGGTTATCGGAGGCATGAAGTTAGAGGCGACCCAATAGTGGCAAAAGCGAATTACAACGAGCGCTCTTGGGCGATCGACCTCATCGGACATCTTCAGCGTATAGCAAACTCAGGGCACCAATCTGTTCGCCATGTCAGTGGAGAACAGACGATTGCAGTGAATGGCGGAAGTATGTTCCCAGATGTCCTGCTGTTTGGCGATCGAGATGCAGCGCGCATCCTGCAAGGTTGGGAGCTTAAACTTCCTGACACTTCCATTGATGACGCCGTATTTTTTGACAATGCAGAAGAAAAGGCCCGATCACTTGGCTTAGACAGCTTCGTGCTTTGGAACGTGCGTTACGCCCGCCTTTATGTTCTTGACCAAGAAGACACCTTTATTTTGCATACGGAATGGGACGAGTTGAGAGATATCAAAACACGGGCAGATGTGCAGCGGCATCGCGTACGTTGGGAGACTGTCGGTGCTGAAATCCTTCAGACGGTGAACGCTCTTCTTGCATCGGGCGATTTGGAAGGCCGTCAATTTATCGAAGCTTACCGGAGTGGCGGACTAACCACGCTTGTTCTGCAAAACACGCAACTTGTCGCCGATGCAATCAAAGTTGAAACCCAGAAAAGCCGGGACTTACGCTCACAGATTGCCCTGTGGTGGAGTCGGAATCAGCAAGATTATGACGGAAGTGACCCTCATCTCGCACTGGCTCGGGCGAACCTCATCAATTGGATGGGTAAATTCCTATTTGCGCATGTCTTGCGTGAACGCGACGACCGTGCTGCTATTGTCACTGGGATTAATGAAAATACCGGTCCTGACCGCGCGCTCGAAACGTTCGACGAGATAACTCGGGCTTGCAATTTCTGGACTGTTTTTTGCGATGCGATGGCACTCCGTGTGATGCCGCCAGAAGCATGGCGACAGCTATGCGAGTTCAACCGCCTCCTAGGTGACCTACGCCTCGGCGCTGTCGATCAAGCACAGCTTTCAACGGTTTTAGAAACCTCGGCAGCCGTTTCGGACCGGAAGGCCCGTGGGCAATATACTACCCCCGCTCCACTCGCTAATTTACTCGTAAAGCTCTGCCTCGATGACTTAAATGACCGTCTACTCGATCCGTGTTGTGGTAGTGGAACAATAGTGCGGGCGGCGCTTGATATGAAACTTGCAGGAGCTATCGCCCCAGCAGATGCTGCATCCCAGATTTGCGGAAACGATCTCGACAAACCAGCGGTCCAGCTGGCAACCTTTTCGTTGACATCGCCTTTGTTGATGCGGCAACCGCTGCGATTGTTTTCACTCGATGCTTTCATCCTCGTACCCGATTTGGCTGTGAGCTTTCGTGATCCGAGCGATGGCACGGAGCACACGGAGGCACTGGGAACGTTCCGCGCGATCGCAAGCAATCTGCCGTTCGTCGCCCAAGAAGGAAGGGCAACGTACGGCAATGCAATCCAAACTGTAAACAATTGGCTGGAAAATGAGACTGGCGAAACACTACCAGGCAGGGCTGATGTCGCCGCCTATCTCCCTTTCGCGCTTTACGACCTTTTGGAGCCGGGCGGCCGTATGGGCATCATCATCACGAACGCGTGGCTTGGCACGGCTTGGGGTGCAGCCTTTTACGAACGCCTAAAGGACTTTTTTGAGTTGCGAACTGTAGTAACGTCCGGCGCAGGGCGATGGTTCTCAAACGCTGATGTGGTGACGAACCTCCTTGTGCTGCAAAAACCAGCAATCGGGGCAGAACCGGATCATGGGACAGACTTTGTTGTTCTCAAGCAGCCGATCGAGGTCCTCACCGATGATGACCACGCCCAAAATGTTGCGGCTTTGATAGATCAAGGTATGCCGCAGGAAGATGTTCTGACAGTTCAGCGCACGAATCGAGAGAATATTGAACGACTTCGCCCGATGGGTCTTGCGGGTAGCGCGCAATTTGTTGGCGTTGATTGGGTGCTCGATCTGCCCCTCGTTCCGGCGCGCAATCTCCTCGACATTCGGCGGGGTGAACGTCGCGGCTGGAATGATCTATTTTACCCGGCACCAAATCACGGGATTGAAGCAGAATATATCGCACCGGTTCTTCGTTCGTCAAAAGGCTTGGACAGATTGGTTGGGAATGCTGGTAAGGACGCCTTTAGCTGCTCCCGCACGATTGATGATTTGACAGAAAGGGGTGACACTGGTGCTCTTGCATGGATCAAGCGATTTGAGAACGTGCGAAACGGCAAGAATGAGCCACTTACAGACGTGCTGGCGAAGACTGCTCCGTTGGGAGGTCACTGGTACGAAATGCGCGCCGATCGGCTGACAGAATTCGTTGTGCCGATGGGGTTCGGATCACGGCTTTACGTTGGACGGCTCGACCCTCCAGCTTTCGTGGACCAGCGCCTTATAGCCCTGAACGCGAAAGCGGGAACTGATGCAGACCTATTGCACGCGCTACTCAACAGTACGCTTGGCATCTTGATGATTGAGGCGATTGGGTTTGGGCGTGGTCTTGGTGTGCTGGACCTAAACAAGGATCGGATCGAAAGTTCTCTGCATGTGCTTGATCCGGCTGCGATTAACGCCGACGCAAGAAACAGTATCGTCGCGGCCTTCATGCCTCTTACAACACGGACGATTTTGGAAGTTGCAGACGAACTCGACCAAGAAGATCGCATCGCCTTTGACGAAGTTGTTTTCAATGCGTTTGGGATAACCGTTGCGCGAGAAGTAATCTATGACAGTCTTCGAGCACTGACTGAAATTCGACAATCAGTGAACGCTTAGAATTGGATCTAGATAGATAAATGCCGCTACATTGGGAAGCGGGGCGAGCCCCGCTTTAACGAACGCATCTTTCGCGGCCTCTCCCAATGGTTCCTCCCCGGCCCCAATTGTATACGGGGGGGCTGAGCGCAACATTTCGCTAGCGAAACCGGATCTCACCGGGGAATCCACCCGGAATCCACCTTGCCGAGCCCGAAGCAATTAGATTAGCAAAAACAGTTGGTTACGACTCGCAAACTTCCGCCAAGGGTGGATTCTTGACAAAAACACTAAAATCCACCCGGGGAAGCCACCTGCCGGACTCCAGGCTGAGGAATCCACCCGTTCTGAAGCCACTGAATCCGGGCGTGATTTCCTGTTGACAAACCTGCCCCCCTTGACTCATACCTTGATCATCGAAGGAGAGCGCCCGGAGGAAACCCCTCGCGGGCGCTATCGTTTTCCCATCATCGCGAACCCGAGTTTGTCGCTGGCTATCCCCTGCTGACGACATGGGGCGTTCGCGCATTCAGAGCATTGAGCCTCACCCATGGACCTTGTCTTCGCGCCGCGCCAGATCGAGAGCTGGCCGATCGACCGGCTGCGTCCCTATGCGCAGAATGCGAAGATGCATTGCGCCGATCAGGTGGCGAAGATCGCCGCCAGCATGGCGAAGTTCGGCTGGACCGTGCCCTGCATGGTGGCCGATGACGGTGAGCTGATTGCCGGGCATGGACGTGTGCTGGCGGCCACAAGGCTCGGGTTGAATGAGGTGCCGGTGATCCGGCTGGGCCATCTTGATGAGGCGGAACGGCGCGCCTATCGCATTGCCGACAACAAGCTGACCGAGCTCGGTGACTGGGACGAGGCAATCCTGCGCGACGAGATCGCCGGGCTGCTGGCCGAGGATTTCGACCTGTCGCTGCTGGGCTTTGACGATGTGGATCTGGATGCGCTGCTGCAGGACCCGGGCGACAGCGGCGAAGGTGCCGTCGACGGCGAGGACGAGGTGCCGGACCCGCCGGAGGACCCGGTCAGCCGCCCGGGTGACCTCTGGCGACTGGGACCGCACCGGTTGATCTGCGGTGACAGCACATCGGCCGATGTCGTTGGTCGCTTGCTCGGCGATGTGAAGCCCCTGCTAATGGTCACCGACCCGCCCTATGGCGTGGAATACGATCCCGGCTGGCGCAACCAGGCCGGCGCCGCGGCCACCAGACGTACCGGCAAGGTGCTGAACGACGACCGGGCCGACTGGCGCGAGGCCTGGGCGCTGTTCCCAGGCGATGTCGCCTATGTCTGGCATGGGGCCCTGCATGCTACCACGGTCGCCGAAAGCCTGATCGCCGCCAGCTTCTCCGTCCGCTCGCAGATCATCTGGGCCAAGGACCGGCTGGTGCTAAGCCGCGGCGATTATCACTGGCAGCATGAGCCCTGCTGGTATGCCGTGAAGAAGTCCGGCAAGGGCCACTGGGCCGGGGATCGCAAGCAGACCACGCTGTGGCAGATCGCCAACCGCGATCAGGATGCCGAGACCGTACACGGGACCCAGAAACCGGTCGAATGCATGCGCCGGCCGATCCTGAACAACTCGAGCCCGGGACAGGCGATTTATGAACCCTTCATGGGCTCCGGCACCACGCTGATCGCGGCCGAGACCACGGGCCGGGTCTGCTACGGGATCGAGCTAAACCCGGCCTATGTGGATGTCGCGATCGAACGCTGGCAGCGGTTTACCGGGGAATCCGCCATTCACGAGGCGACCGTCCGCAGCTGGGCAGCGCTGCAGGCAGAAAGGATCGGAACACAGAGCTGACGCGGTTTCCCGGTGACGGGAACGTCCTCGCCTTGGTGGACAGGCAACAGACGCAGTGCAATAGTCGCCCCCCGGAACCCAGAGACACCGAGGACCCATGCGCCGCCGCCTGGACAACCGACCGATCAGATCAAAGCGTGACTGGCAGCGCATGGCGAAGGAGCACCGGAAGATGCGCCGCCGGAACAGCCCGCCGTCGCAAGGCTGGTTTGCGCGTATCCGCCAGCGTTCTCCGCTGGTCATTCTGGTGATTCCAGCGGCGGCCCTGTTGCTCTGGATGGTGGCTTTCGGATCAGACCGGTATCCGGATCTGTTCCCGGGCCTCCTGCGGGACAGTGGCACCGGCGCGACCGCCTCCCTGCCACGGGTGATCCGGGGAGGAGACGCGCTCAACAGCCGGAGCGGCGGCACGTCACCATCCGCGCCTGGCCGAAGCCTCTCAGGCCGGGTCAGCCATGTGCGGGACGGGGATACGATCGAGGTGGCTGGCACACCGATCCGCATTGCCGCGCTGGATTGTGCAGAGAAAGGCACCGCGCAGGGCAATGCCGCCACAAGGCGAATGCGGCAGCTGGTGTCCGGTGAACGGCTGGACTGCAGTCTCACCGGGCGGCGCAGCTACGACCGCTAGGTCGGCTCCTGCCGGCTGGTGGATGGGCGCGACATCGCCGCCATCATGATCTCCGAAGGCGCCTGTCGGCGCTGGCGGTAGGTCAGGCCTCGAGGGGATCGATCCGGTAAACTCTTCCCCGGCCCTCGATCTTCTCCGAGGTCACCACGAACCCCAGCTTCTTCTTCAGCTGACCCGAGATGGCCCCGCGCACGCTATGAGGTTGCCAGCCGGTGGTGGCGGTGATCTCGGCTATGCTGGCACCCTCCGGAGCCTGCAGCAGCGCGATCAGCTCCGCCTGTTTCGTGCCCTTGCGCACGGAAACCGGACAGGCGGTTTCCACCACCTCGGGCTTCGGCTTGCGCAGCCCGGCCATGGCCTGCGCCACCACCGGCTCGATGCCGATCGCGTCAAGCCCGGCCTCGGTGGCGATCAGCGTGGTGCCATGGCCATCCCCGGTTTCGCGCCAGAGCGGCTCGTTGCGGCGCAGGTCGGCATCGACCTCCTCGAGCAGCCCGCGTTCGATCATCTTGCCCACGGCTTTCTTCGCGGCGGCACCGTGCAGGCCCTTGGGCAGCGGCATCGCCAGGTTGCCCGGGCGCGTGGAGGCGGCGGCGAGGATCTTCGTCTGGGTTTCGGTGAGGTGGGCCATGATTGTCTCCGGTCTCGGCAGGCGCGGGATGCGCCGGCTTCTACCGGGACAGGCCCCGCCAAGCGGGGCCTTCTGCCGGAGTCGGCGAAACTACCCGGCGTGCTCGCCTTCGCCAAAGGCGCTGTCGGTGATGCGCTTCAGCAGGCTGGCATAATGCTCAAGAGTGCCGACCGTCGCCCAGCCCACTTCGTCAGGTTGGCAGTTGAAGTGGTCGTCGCTGAGGCTCTGCAGTCTGGCCAGCATCGCGTCGATCTCCGCCTTCCTGCCGATGAAGGCGGCAAGCGCCGCCTCCCGGTTGCGCCGGGCCTTTTCGGCCCGCAGCTGATGGCGGGGCGTGGTCTGGGGATTGAGGCGGGTCATGATCGGCTCTCCGGGGTGAGGTGCATCGTTCTGGTGCAATCAGAATCGCTCTGGTGGCAGGCTCAATCAACGAAATAGCGAGCAATAAGAGTGCTTTATAATCAGACCGGCGATCATCCATGGACGGCCTGAGCGAGCGCGAATACGCCGCCCACACTGGTTTGTCGCGCGGAGCAATCCAGAAGGCGCGCAAGTCCGGGCGACTGGTGCTCTTCGCCGATGGCTCGATCAATGCCGAAGCCTCCGACGCCCGCCGGGCCGAGACCACCGATCCGGATCAGCAGCGGCGCAGCCTCGGCGGCGACAGCGCGGTGTCCGGTGCAGGCGACAGCACCTCGTATCTGAAGGCCCGCACCGCGCTCACGGTCTACCAGGCGCAGGACCGCCAGCTGGCGATCCAGAAGAAGAAGGGCGCGCTGGTGGACCGGGCCCGGGCCGAAACGCTGGTGTTCCGCCTGGCGCGGCAGGAACGGGACGCCTGGGTGACCTGGCCCGCCCGGGTGGCGGCGCTGATCGCGGCGGATATCTCGGCGGAGGAGGAAAAGACTACCGGGTCTCCGGTGACGCTCGAGGCCGCGATCCTGCAGAGGGTGCTGGAAACCCATGTCCGGGAACAACTCGACGCCCTCGCCGATCTCCGGGTCACGGTTGAATGAGGCGAAGTCCGATCTAGCGAACGATCCCGACACCGGTTTTGACGGGGCCGACGATATCCTGCGGGCCTGGCGCCGGGGCCTGCGCCCTGATCCGGACCTGTCGGTCTCGGACTGGGCCGATCAGCACCGCTGGCTGTCCTCGCGGGCGGCGGCTGAGCCCGGGCGCTACCGCACTGCCCGCACGCCCTATCTGCGCGAGATCATGGATGCGCTCTCGCCCCGCCACCCGGCGCAGCGCATCAGCTTCATGAAGGCGGCGCAGGTCGGGGCGACCGAGGCCGGTAACAACTGGATCGGCTTTGTTATCCATCACGCGCCGGGGCCGATGCTGGCGGTGCTGCCGACGGTGGAAATGGCCAAGCGCGCCTCCCGCGGGCGGCTCGATCCGCTGATCGCCGAAAGCCCGGCGCTGAAGGAACGGGTCAACCCGGCGCGCTCGCGTGATGCCGGCAATTCGATGCTGTCGAAGGAATTTCCCGGCGGCATTCTGGTGCTGACGGGCGCGAACTCCGCCACAGGGCTGCGCTCGATGCCGGCGCGCTACATCTTTCTCGATGAGGTCGATGCCTATCCCGCCTCGGCCGATGAGGAAGGCGATCCGGTCACGCTGGCTGAGGCCCGCACCACCACCTTCGCGCATCGACGCAAGCTGTTCCTGGTCTCCACCCCCACGATCCGGGGGCTGAGCCGCATCGAGCGCGAGTTCGAGGCCAGCGACCAGCGGCGCTACTTCGTGCCCTGCCCGCATTGCGGTCACAGGCAGTGGCTGCAGTTCGAACGCCTGCACTGGGAGAAGGATCGCCCGGAGACAGCTGCCTATCATTGCGCCGGCTGCGAGACGCCGATTGCCGAGCATCACAAGACGGCAATGCTGGAACAAGGCGAATGGCGGGCCACCGCGGTCTCGGCCGACCCGACGGCGATCGGGTTCCACCTGTCGGCGCTCTATTCGCCGGTGGGGTGGAAAAGCTGGGAACAGATCGCGCGGGACTGGCTGGCGGCGCAGGGCTCCGAGGACATGCTGCGGGCCGCGCGCAACACGCTGCTGGGCGAGACCTGGGTCGAGAGTGGCGAAGCACCCGACTGGCAGCGGCTGGCGGATCGCCGCGAGGGATTTGCCGCGCAGATCCCCGAACGCGGTCTGATCCTCACCGCCGGGGTCGATGTCCAGAAGGACCGCATCGAGGTGGACGTCTGGGCCTGGGGCCGCGGGCTGGAAAGCTGGCTCGTCGATCACATCGTCCTTCCCGGTGGTCCCGATGATCCACGATGCTGGGATCAGCTGACCGCGCTGCTGGGGCGGACCTGGCAGCACGCCAACGGCGCGGTGATGCCGATCGCCAATCTGGCCATCGACACCGGCTACGAGGCAGCGGCGGTCTATGGCTGGGCCCGGACGCAGGGGTTCGAACAGGTCGCCCCGATCAAGGGGCTCGAGGGCTTCAACCGCGCGACGCCGGTCTCGGGACCAACCTTTGTCGATGCCACGATCGGCGGCCGCCGCCTGCGCCGCGGTGCCCGGCTGTGGTCGATCGCCACCGCGACGTTCAAGATAGAGACCTACCGGTTTCTGCGACTGGAGCGGCCGGGCGACGAGGATCGCGCGCTGGGCGTGCTGGACCCGCCCGGCAGTGTCCATCTGCCGGACTGGATCGACAGCGAATGGCTGAAGCAGCTGGTTGCCGAGCAGCTCGTCACGGTGCGCAACAAGCGCGGCTACGCACGGCAGGAATGGCAGAAGCTGCGCGAGCGCAACGAGGCACTGGATTGCCGGGTCTATGCCCGTGCCGCGATCTGGATCCTCGGCGCCGATCGCTGGGACGACCGCATGTGGCGACAGCTTGAAGCGCAGGCCGGGGTCGAGACCCGGCTGCCGGAACCGCCCCGCATATCGGAACAAGACACGACACCCGACGCGCCCGAACCGACCCGGGCCGGCACACCGAAGACACCGCGCCGCCGGCGCCGGGCCTATACGCCCCGTTTCATGAGGTAGAGATGGACATCGAAAGGATGACCACATTGCTGAGCGCCCTGCAGGAGGCGCGCTATGCCGGGGTCCGCGCGGTCAGCTATGACGGCAAGACCCTGACCTATGGCTCGGATGCGGAACTGGCCGCAGCCATTGCCGATCTGGAAAGCCGCATTGCCGCCGCCACCGGCACGCCCCGCCGTCGGCGCTGGGGCACCGTCGCCACGAAGGGGCTGTGAGCCATGGCACTGGACGGCCTCCGCCAGCGGCTGGGCGCCCTGCTCGGCGGTTTTGACGCGGCGCAGGCGCACCGGCGGCTGCGGGGCTTCCGCGCCTCCCGCGCCCATGTGAACACCCTGATCGCGGGGGCCGGGGACACGATCACCGCCCGGGCCCGCTGGCTTGCACGCAACAACGGCTATGCCGCAAATGCGGTCGAGGCTTTTGCCAGCAATGTGGTGGGCGATGGCATCAAGCCATCGTCGTCCATCACCGATGCTGCGCTAAAGGAAGAGCTGCAGGCGCTGTGGCTGGCCTGGACCGACGAGGCCGATGCCGAGGGTCTGACGGATTTCTACGGGTTGCAGCGCCGGGCGGCGCGCGAGGTGTTTCTCTCGGGCGAGGTGTTTTTCCGTCTGCGGCCGCGCCGGCCGGAGGACGGGCTCTCGGTCCCGCTGCAGCTGCAGATGCTGCCCGCGGAAATGCTGCCGCTCGACTTGACCCGCGAGCTGCCTGGCGGCGGGCTGATCCGCCAGGGCATCGAGTTTAACCGGATCGGCCGGCGCGTCGCCTATCACCTGCTGCGCCGCCATCCCGGCGACAGCACCGATCCGGGGCTGGTCGGTGAGACCGTCCGGGTGCCGGCGGCCGACATCATCCATGTGATGGACCCGGTCGAAGCCGGCCAGCTGCGCGGAGTGTCGCGGTTTGCCCCGTCCATCGTCAAGCTGTTCACTCTGGATCTCTATGACGATGCCGAGCTCGAGCGGAAGAAGACCGCGGCGATGTTCGCGATGTTCATCACCTCGCCCGCGCCGGAAACGCCGCTCGACCCGGCTGAAGAAGATCTCGAGGTCGAGCCCGGCCAGGTGGTACGGCTCGATCCCGGTGAGGATGTCTCCACACCCGCCACACCGGATTCCGGGTCGACCTACGAGCCGTTTCAATACCGCACGCTCCTGCAGATCTCGGCCGCGCTGGGCGTGCCCTACGGCTATCTGACCGGGGACACGGCGAAGGGCAACTTCTCCAACACCCGCATCGCGCTGGTCGACTTCCGGCGGCGGGTCTCAGCGTTTCAGCACAGCGTGATCGTGTATCAGCTCTGCCGCGCTGTCTGGGCGCGCTGGATGGATGTGGCAGTTCTGTCCGGGGCGCTGGGCATCGCCGACTACGAGAAACAGCGCCGGCACTACCAGGCCTGCGCCTGGCTGCCCACGAAATGGGACTGGGTCGATCCGATGAAGGATGCCTCTGCCGAAATCCTGCAGATCGAGGCGGGTCTCAAATCCCGCACCCAGGCGCTGTCCGAGCGCGGCTATGACGCCGATCAGGTCGATCGTGAAATCGCCGCCGAGCGAGATCGGGAACTGGCGCTGGGCCTCGACTTCCGACGGCCCGGCTCGCCGGCGCAGGGGCCGGCAAGCAAAGGCGATAAAGGCCAAAGCGACCACGAGCCCGGCGGAGGTTCAGAAGATGACGGATCTACCAGCGAGGAGACGACCTGATGCCGTCAAGGCTCAAGCAATTCCACACCGGCGATGCGCGCCGCCTTCCGGTCGAAAGTCACCAGCGGCACCGCATCCGCCCGGCGCGCCGCCGCGGCGATCATCAGATCGGCAAATCCGACCCCACCTTCCCGGTACTGAAACACTGCCCGGCCGGTATCGTCGGCCTCTTCGACTTCGATCTCGGTGGCGGAGAGCAGACCTTCCAGCGCACCCGCCACCTCGGCGCGCCCGAAGCCATAGGCGCGCTCCAGCACCCAGGCGAGTTCCACCATGACCTCGCGGCTGATGAAGCCCGGATCGCTTTCGCGCAGCCCGGTCATGAACTCCGTGGCGGCGCGAGCCTGATCGGGATCGTCCTGGGTCAGGAATCGCACCAGCACATTGGTATCGATGGCAATCACGCCTTGGAACCCTCAGCGGCGGCGCCGGAAATGGCTTCGTCCATCTCCTCGAGACTGACCGGTTTCCGTGCCGGCCTGGCAAGCAGGCCGGCAAGACCGCTCACAGGCTGCACCTTCAGGAGCCGGACCTCGCCATCCAGGATGACATACCGGACCCGGTCGCCGCTCGCGAGACCAAGCGCCGTCCGGACATCCTTCGGCAGGGTTGTCTGCCCCTTCACCGTCACCGTTGATTCCTGCATCAGCGCACTTCCTTACCTTTTTCGCATTCGCCTTACCATATCGGGTTTCGGGCGGAAAAATCAAGATCCCAGACGACAACGGCACCCCTGAGATGATTGAAATGCATCACACCCAGATCGCCCAGCGCGCCTTCAACACGCCGCTGATGCTGGATCCCTCGAAAGCCCTGGCCTTCCTGTCCGGGCTCGGACCACGGATCACCGGGCAGAAGATCACCTTCGCAGACGCCGATCTGCCGCTTCACAATCCCGGGCAGGCTGCCCGGCCGGCCCGCGCCGGTCTGATCACGGGAACTCCGGCTCTGAAGGAAGGAGGCGACATCGCCCGCCCCTTCACGCTGACCGATGGCATCGCCGTGATCGAGATCGCCGGCACGCTGGTGCATCGCGGCGCCTGGATCGGGCAGTCCTCGGGTATCACCTCCTATGAGGGGCTCGCTGCTCAGATCGATGCCGCCGTCGCCGATCCGGATGTCCTTGGCCTTGCGCTCGATATCGACAGCTTCGGCGGTGAAGTGGCCGGCGCCTTTGATCTCGCCGATCGCATTCGCGCGGCACGGGCGGTCAAACCGGTGCACGCCTTTGTCGCCGAGCACGCCCTCTCGGCCGGCTATGCGCTGGCCAGCCAGGCAGATCACATCACCCTGCCCCGCACCGGCGCCGCCGGCAGCATCGGCGTCGTGGTGCTGCATGCGGAGATGAGCGGGATGCTGGAGCAGAAAGGCATGGCCGTCACCCTGATCCACGCCGGGGCCCGCAAGACCGAGGCCAACCCTTACGAGCCGCTGCCGGCCGAGGTGCGCGACCGGATGCAGGCGGAACTGGAAGACCTGCGGCACCTGTTTGCCGAGACTGTGGTCGCCGGGCGGGGCGACCGGCTGAGCATCGAGGCGGCGCTGGGCACCGAGGCCGCCGTATTTCGCGGAAGTGACGCCGTCACCGCCGGGCTGGCAGACGTGGTCGCCGATCCCCGTACTGGTTTCCGGGCCTTTGCCGAGAGCCTGTCTGCGCCCCGCATTCCGGCGCAATCCAACCCAACCCAAACCATGAAGGAGCCTTTGATGTCCTCTGACACGACCACCGATGCCTGTGATAGTGCCGCCCATGCTGTGCAGCCCGCTGCTGCCACGCCCGACGCGACGGCACCGTCCAATCCGCCTGTAGCGGCTGCGCCGGCCGCACCGGCCGGGGCAGCCGCACCGGCTGAGCCCCCAGTCAACACCGAACCCGTGGTCCCGGCAGCGGCAGCCTCCCCCGAGGCCATCCGCGCCGAAGCGGCCGAAGTGGCCCAGATCTGTGCTCAGGCCGCCCGGCTGGGGGTCAGCATCGATGCCGCCGATGCCGTCCGCCGGAGTCTCAAACCCGATGCCCTGCGCAGCCATGTGCTCTCCGATCTCGCCGCCCGCGGCGATGCCACGGCGATTGTCGCGACGCCCCCGGCCGTGACCGCACCGAAGCTCAGCCCCATCATCGCCGCCGCGCAGAAATCGGCCGGCACCTGCTGATCCATCCTCAATCCCCGGAGCCTGATCCATGTCCGTCCTGACACAACCGCCCAGCATGGGCGATGCGCTCAAATACGAGCTCAACCCCAACTACACCCGCGAGACCATCACCCTGCTCGAGGGCACAAACTATCCCGTCGGCTCGGTCCTGGGCCGGGTGACGGCGAGCGGCAAATACACCCTGGCCAGCCATGGCGGCAGCGATGGCGCCGAAACCGCAGCCGCCGTGCTGCTCTACCCCGTCGACGCCCGCCTCTCCGATGCCATCGGCGTGGTCCTGGTCCGCGGACCCGCGATCCTGTCTCGCGCGGCGCTCATCTACGACGGCTCCGTCGATGACAGCACCAAGATCAGCGCCAAGATTGCCGAGCTGGAATCCCTGAACATCCTGGTCCGCGACAGCGCCTGATCCGGACGTCTCTTTTTCCTGCGTCTGCTTTTCTTCCCACCTTCTCCCCGGAGCCCCCATGACCCTCACCCGCAATCCCTTTGACGCCGGCGGCTATTCGCTGGCCGAGATGACGCAGGCCATCAACATCCTGCCCAACCTCTACACCCGCCTCGGCGAGATCGGCCTCTTTCGCTTTGAGGGCGTTACCCAGCGCAGCGTTCTCATCGAGCAATATGAAGGCATCCTGAACCTTCTGCCCTCGGTGCCGCTGGGCGGCCCCGCCACGGTAGGAACCCGCGAGGGCCGGTCGATGCGCAGCTTCGCGCTCCCCTGGATCCCGCATGATGACGTGATCCTGCCCGCCGACATTCAGGGCATCCCGGCGCTGGGCGTTTCGGACGCTGCCGATCCGCTGGTCGCGGTGATGACCCGCAAACTGACCCTGATGCGGCGCAAGCACGCCCAGACCCGGGAATACATGGAGATGAACGCCCTGCGCGGCATCGTGAAGGATGGCGCCGGCACCACGCTCTACAATTACTTCACCGAGTTCGGCCTCGCGCCAATCTCGGTTGACTTCCTGCTCGGCACCGCCGGCACCAATGTGCAGGGCAAGGTCCGCGAGGTGCTGCGCGCCATCGAGGACAACCTGCTCGGCGAAAGCATGTCCTCCGTGCACGCGCTCGTGAGCCGTGAGTTCTTCGACAAGCTGATCTCGCATCCCAAGACCGAAGAGGCCTACAAGTTCTACGCCGCCACCGGCGCCCAGCCCCTGCGCCAGGATGTCCGCCGCAACTTCCCCTTCGCCGGTCTGCTGTTTGAGGAATACAATGGTTCCGCCACGCTGTCTGGTGGCACGTCGGAGCGCTTCATTCCGGCCAGCGAGGGCATCGCCTTTCCGCTCGGCACCATGGACACCTTCACCACCTATGGCGGACCCGCCAACCTGCTGGAGACCGCCAACAGCGTCGGCCTGCCGCTCTATGCCCGCCAGCATCTGGACGCCAAGGGCCGCTGGATCGATCTGATGACCGAGGCCTCGATCCTGCCGGTCAACAAGCGTCCCCGCCTCGCCATCCGGCTACACAGCTCGAACTGATCCGCCATGAATCCCTTTGCCACCGCCATGGAAAGGATCTTCGCCCATCCCGCCCTGACGGTGGAGGCGGTCTGGATCTCGGCCACCACTTCCGAGGAGCGCACCCTCCACGCCATCCGCAAGGCGCCGGACCGGATCACCGGGTTCGGCGAGGCGCGCATTCTCTCGGACAGCACCATGCTGGATGTCCGGGTCGCCGATCTGCCCGACCCGCGCCCGGGTGATCTCATCGTTCTCGGTGCCGAGAGCTTTGTCATTCAGGGTGAACCGGTCCGGGACAGGGAACGGCTGGTCTGGACGCTCGATCTGCAGCCCGCATGAAGCTGAAGCTGGAGATCACCCCTGACCTCGTCGGCATGATTCAGGCTGAGATCAAGGCGGGTGAAAAGGCCGTCACCGCTGCGATGCGCGAGGCCGGCACCGGGCTCAAGACCGCCTGGCGAAACCAGATCACCGGCGCGGGACTCGGCCGGCGTCTGGCGAATTCGATCCGGAGCCAGACCTTCCCGAAGGCGGGCGAGAGCCTGAACGCCGCGGCGCTCGTCTGGTCCAAGGCGCCCGTCATCGTCGGCGCCCATGACACCGGCCCGCTGATCCGCTCGAAAGACGGGTTCTGGCTCGCGATCCCCCTGCCGGCGGCAGGACGCGGGCGGGGCGGCGCCCGGATGACGCCGGGCGAATGGGAACGAAGGCGCGGGCTGCGGTTGCGGTTTGTCTATCGCCGCCGAGGGCCGAGCCTGCTGGTCGTTGACGGGCGGCTGAATACGCGTGGACTGGGCGTGGCGTCGCGGTCGAAAACCGGGCGCGGGCGGGCGACGGTGCCGATCTTTCTGCTGGTGCCGCAGGTCAGGCTGCCGAAGCGGCTGGTTCTGGACCGGGATGCGGAACGCGCTTTGGATGGGGTGCCAAAGTTGATTGTGGCGAGGTGGGTTTGGTAGACGAGACTAAAAGTAATGCATTGGATCAATCACTTTTGGTGATCACTGCTTTGCCGTCCGGACGACTGCAGGTCACTAAGACCGTCCCATCCGAGGCCACAAACCTCACCATCCGCATAATATCTGTTTCAACAATGTTGATTGGAGCGACTCCCAAATCCGTCCCGGTACGGCGAATCAACGACAGGCAGTCGTCGTAGCTCATGGCTATAGACTTTGACTCCGGTTGGTTCGAAGACGGCGATACACCAGCTTTGGGCCTTGAATCGCCCAAAACTCCCCTTGTGGAATCGTTTGCGTCAAACTTGCTGCTCTCCAGCCAAGTGAAGGCCGCTGCCAGAACTGCAGCTAGGACAGATCCAACCAGAAACACGATCCACAGTTGTCTAAACGTTGCTCTGACTGGATCCGGCTTTGCCTCCGTTGCTCCGGGCACCAAGCCCATAAACAATACCCAGACCGGAAACGCTGGGAGAAGCCAAAGAAGTCTCATCGAAGCACCCATGTCCGTCATACGACCCCGAGAAGCAATTACAAAAATGACCAGCGATACACCCGCGATTAGGACAGCACCAATCGTGTGCCACCAATCGACCCGCTTTAGCCAAAATGAAAGTCCGCTTGAGTGAACCCAGTATGCAACGACCATGCCGCCTAAGAACATTACCAGCGACAACCACCAAACAGCTCTGCGCACTCTTAAATCGGGCAAATCATCCTCCTCACTCCCCTGAGAATATTTTGCGATTTCATTTTGGAGAAGCAAAAATTGTTCGATATCATGGAAATGTAGGCAAATGCCATGCCCACTCCACGCGAAACCATCCTCTCCGCTCTGCATGCGCGGCTCTCGGCGCTGCCTGCCACCGCGCTCCGTGGCGAGGTTCTGCCCGAGCGCGTACCGGCCGAGGGCCTGCTGATCCTGCGCGACGGCGAGCCGGGGGAGCCCGAGGTAACGCTGTCACCGCTGCGCTTCCACTACCAGCACCGCACCGAGATCGAGACGGTCGTGCAAGGCGCCGACCGTGACGCCGCCTTCGACACCCTCTGCGCCAACATCGGCGCGGCGCTCGCCACTGACCGCACGTTGGGCGGGCTCTGCGACTGGGTCGAGACGGAAGCGCCACGGCCTGTCGACCTGCCGGTCGAGGGCGCGGCCAGCCTGAAGGCGGCCGTGATTCCGGTCGTCTTATTCTACGCTACGAGTGATCCGCTTCTTTGAGCGGGACACGGCCTCTGAATGGAAGACCTGCAGATCACTGACCCAAAACTACGACTCTTGCCTGTCAGGGTTGTCTCCAATCAGCAACAGCAGGAGACAGGCGAGTATCGGAGAAAACAGCAGGCTCAATAGCACCCACCCAAACGCGCTGCGACCTCGGTTTGTCGCCATGCCTGCTGGCAACAGGATGTAGAGCCAAAACACAACGAAAAGTGCCACCAGCATGAAGATGATGGTGAACGCTGTTTCAAACATGACAATCCCCTAAAAGCCCCGAGGCCGGAAGGCCAATGAGATCTCGATGTTCAAGACATCACTCAGGGCAGCAATACAGTCTATTCGGAGAAGGAGAAACACCCTATGGCACGAGCCCAGGGGGCGAGAGCGCAGATGGCACTCGCGTTCGAAACGACCTATGGAACGCCGCCCGCCAGCGGCTTCACCCGCATGCCCTTCGCCAGCACATCGCTCGGCGCAGAACAGCCGCTGCTGAACTCCGAACTGCTCGGCTACGGCCGCGATCCACTGGCGCCGGTCAAGGACGCGGTGACGGCCGACGGCGAAATCGTCGTGCCGCTCGACGCCGAGGGTTTCGGGTTCTGGCTCAAGGCGTGTTTTGGCGCGCCGACCACGACTGGCATCGGCCCCTGGACTCACGAGTTCCAGTCGGGGTCCTGGACGCTGCCGAGCCTTTCCATCGAGACCGGCATGCCCGAGGTGCCACGCTACGCGATGTACTCCGGCTGCGTGCTCGACCAGATCACCTGGCAGATGCAGCGTTCGGGGCTTTTGACCGCGACCGCGCGGCTGGTGGCGCAGGGCGAGACGGTCGGCACGACCACCAGCGCAGGTACACCCGCGGACATTGCGCTCAAGCGCTTCGGTCACTTCAACGGGTCGATCACTCGGAACGGAACTGCGCTCGGCAACGTGGTCTCCGCCGACATCACCTATGCCAACAATCTTGACCGGATCGAGACCATCAGGAGCGACGGCCGGATCGACGGGGCAGACCCCTCCATTGCCACGCTGACCGGTTCCATCGAAGTCCGTTTCGCCGACAGCACGCTGGTGACGCAGGCGATCAACGGCGAGGCCTGCGAGATGGAATTCGCCTACGTTCTGCCAAGCGGTGAAAGCTTCACCTTCACCGTGCACGCCGTCTACCTGCCGCGCCCGCGCATCGAGATCTCGGGGCCACAGGGCGTGCAGGCGAGTTTCGACTGGCAGGCGGCGCGCGACAGCGTGGTCGGCCGGATGTGCACCGCAACCCTGATCAACGATGTCGAGGTATACTGATGCTGACGCTGGATCTTTCCAACGAACCCCGCTGGCACGATCTCGCGCCCGGTGTCCGGGTGCAGCTGCGCCCGCTGACAACCGCGCTCATGGTCGCGACGCGCAGCGACCCGGCCGTCGAGGCGATGCCCGAGGCGGCCACCGACGAGGAACGCGCCATCGCCTTCGCCAATGCACTGGCTCGGCGGGCGGTTCTGGCCTGGGAGGGCGTGGGTGATGCCGACGGCAACGCGATCGACCCAAGCCCCGAGGCCATTGACGCGCTGCTCGACATCTGGCCGATCTTCGAGGCTTTCCAGCTGACCTACGTCTCCAGGGGTCTGTTGCTGGAGCAGGAAAAAAACGCCTCCGCGCTCTCGCCGAATGGTCCTTCGGCGGGGGCGACCGATACTGCGACGCCTGCGTAGGGACCTGCCCGGATTGCCCAGGTAGCACCAACCAGCCGCTAACGTATGAAGGCTGGCAGGTCTGGGACCTGGTCGGCCGTCTCGGCGGCCAGCTGCGCGTGCTTCCCGCCGCCATCATCGGCTGGGACCTGGCTGCTGCCATTTCACTTGCCGACGCGCTGGGCGTTCCGCCCATGGCCGCGGCCGAACTTTTGCCTGCCGTTGAGGCGGTGATGGTCGCGAAGCTCAACGAACAGATGGAACAAAGCAATGGCTGAGAAGAAGGTCAGCGTCCGCCTTGCGGCCGTGGGCGGACGGCAGGTCCGTGCCGAGCTGGAAGGTGTCGGTGAAGCGGGCACTCGCGGTTTCGGCCGGCTCAGCCGCGAGATGGAGGCGGCGAATGCGCGCATGGCAGCCTTCTCGCGCCGGGTGAAGGTGGCCGCCGCTGCCGCGGTTGCAGCTGCCACGGCGGCGGGCGTCGCCATGGTGCGTTCCGGCCTGCAGACCGTGGACGCGCAGGCAAAGCTCGCCCAGTCCCTTGCCACGACGGTGGCCTCCATCCAGACATTGGAACGCGCCGGCGAGCTGGCCGGGGTCTCCATGTCGGGCATCGAGCAGGCAACGAAGGACCTGACGCGCCGTCTCAGCCAGGCCGCGGCCGGCGGCGGTCCCGCGGCGCAGGCGCTCGAGCGGCTGGGGCTCTCGGCCGCTGACCTGCTGGCCTTGCCGCTCGACGCGCGCGTTGACGCGATCAATGCCGCCATCGAGGGTTTCGTGCCGGCGGCCGAGCGCGCGGCGGTCGCGGGCCAGCTCTTCGGCGAGGAAGGCTCCATCGCCATGTCGCGGATCGACACGGCGACGCTGCGCCAGGCGACAGAGGACGTGCGCGCCTTCGGCGTCGTGGTTTCCGAGCAGGATGCCGACCAGATCGAGCGGACCAACGACGCCATCTCCCGGCTCGGGCTGATCTGGCGCGGGCTGTCAAATCAGCTGGCGGTCGCAGCGGCGCCCGCTCTGGAAACCGTAGCCGACGCCATGGCTGCACTCGCCAGCCGCACCGGACCGCTGGGGATTGCGATCCGTGGTCTCTTCGACAACATCACCCGCCTCACCACCTATGCCGCGACCTTCGCCGGGGTTCTCGCGGGGCGCTGGGTGGCCGGTTTGGCCGCGGCGGCGTTGTCGGTCCGTGGTCTGGCCACCGCGCTGGTCGTCCTGCGTGGGGCGCTGATCCGCACCGGCATCGGGGCGCTCATCGTCGGCGCCGGCGAGCTGGTCTATCAGTTCACGCAGCTGGTCTCCGGGGTCGGTGGCTTTGGCGCCGCCATGTCCCTGATGGGCGATGTCGCCAGGGCGGTCTGGGACGGCATCACCGCCACCGCCGGGTCTTTCGCGGATGACTTCCGGGCGCTGGGCGCAGATATCGAAGGCATCTGGACCCGGCTGATGGCGTTTCTCTCGCGGAAATGGGCGGACTTCCTCGGACAGATCGGTCCCACCTTCAATGCCGTGGCTGAGGAGATCGGGGCCGGGACCCGGATCGACTGGTTCGGCGCCCAGTCGCAGGCCTCGATGCTGGAACATGCCGCCAGCAATGCCGGTCACAAAGCCGATAGCTACCGGCAGCGTGCCACGGACACCCGTGCCGGAGCTTTTGAGGGCGTCGCCCCAGCCATGCAGGCGCTGGGGGATGCCATATCGGGCGGCGATGACTCCGGCATCAATGCGCTGGATGCGGCCACCGATGCGGCAGAGCGGTTCGAAACCGCTCTCAACAACGCCGGCAGCGCCGCTGGCAAAACAGGAGCGGCCGTGAAAGCCACTGGCGGGACAGCCACCGAAAGCCTCAAGTCCCTGACCGAGACCCTCAACGACTATGCCGGCAAGACCCGCGATGTGAGCCAGGATATCGGCCAGAGCCTCGTCGGGGCGTTTCAGTCGGCCGAGAACGCGGTCGGGGAGTTCGTGAAGACCGGCAAGCTCAACTTCCGCGACCTGGTGACCTCGCTGATTGCTGACTTGGCGAAGCTCGGTGCGCGCAAGTTCATTCTCGGCCCGATCGCCAAGGCGCTGGGCGGGGCACTTGGTGGGGCTGGCGGGATCTTCGCCGATATCCTGCATGCCGGCGGCATGGTCGGTGCGACCGGGCCCTCGCGCCGGGTGCCGGCCCTGGCCTTTGCCGGTGCGCCCCGAATGCATGAGGGCGGCTGGGCGGGGCTGAAGCCAGACGAGGTTCCGGCCATCCTGCAGCGCGGGGAGCGAGTGCTGTCCCGGCGCGAGGTGCAGAGTTACGGCACGGGAAACGGTGGCGGCGGCGTCACGATCAACATCAACGCGCGGGATGCCGAGAGTTTCCGGCAATCCCGCACCCAGATTGCCTCGGACATCGCCCGGGCGGTGTCGCTGGGCCGGCGCGGTATGTGAGGAGAGTCAGCATGGCGTTTCACGAGGTCCGGTTTCCGGACAACATCAGTCGCGGCGCACGCGGCGGGCCGGAGCGGCGCACGCAGATCGTCGAGCTCGCCTCGGGCGACGAGGAACGCAACGCCAGCTGGGCCAATTCGCGCCGCCGCTACGATGTGGCCTACGGCATCCGCCGCGCGGACGATCTGGCCGCCGTCGTCGCCTTCTTCGAGGCGCGCAACGGGCGCCTGCATGGCTTCCGGTTCAAGGATTGGGGCGACCACAAGTCTTGCCTGCCGTCGGGCACGCCATCGCCCACAGACCAGGCGATCGGCACCGGCGACGGCGCGACGACCGCCTTCCAGCTGGTGAAGCGCTACGCCTCGGGCGCGCAATCCTGGACGCGCGCCATCGCCAAGCCGGTGGCGGGCAGCGTGCGCATCGCGCTCAGCGGGGTCGAGCAGCCCTCCGGCTGGTCGGTCGATGCCACGACTGGCCTCGTGAGTTTCGAGACCGCCCCGGCCGCAGGCGTTGCCGTCACGGCCGGCTTCACATTCGACGTGCCGGTCCGCTTTGACAGCGACCTGCTCGACGTGACGCTGGACCTCGAACGACTGGGCTCGATCACCTCCATTCCTCTGCTGGAGCTGCGGCGATGAAGCAGATCAATCCCGCGCTTCAGGAACATCTCGACAGCGGCACCACGACGCTGGCCTGGTGCTGGCGGCTGATCCGGGCCGACGGGCTCAGTTTCGGTTTCACCGACCATGACCGCACCCGCGCCTTTGACGGGACGGATTTTGAGCCGGAAAGCGGACTCGTGGCCTCCGAGCTGCGCTCCGGGGCGGACCTGTCGGTCGATGCGCAGGACGCCGAGGGGGTGCTCAGTTCCGACCGGATCACCGAAACCGACATTCTCGACGGGCGCTGGGACGCGGCGCAAGTCGAGGTCTGGCGGGTGAACTGGGCAAACACGGACCAGCGGGTGCTGATGCGGCGCGGCGCCATCGGTCAGATCAGGCGGGGCCGGCTCGCTTTCGTCGCCGAAGTCCGGTCCATGGCGCATGTGCTGGGCCAGACGGTCGGGCGAACGTTTCAGGCGGGCTGCGATGCCGCGCTGGGCGATACCCGCTGCGGGGTCGACCTCGAGGACCCCGCCTTCAACGGCACTGGAACGGTCACCGATCTCCTGCGCGACCGGGCCTTCAGCGCATCAGGACTCGGCGGTTTTTCCGCCGGCTGGTTTGCCTTCGGCACAATCGCGTGGACCAGCGGTGCCAATACCGGGCGCAAAGCGGAGGTGCTGGGGCATGACGTCACCGATGGGGTCGCGGTGCTGACGCTGCTGGAACCGCCGGTGCGGGCAATCGCAGAGGGCGATAGTTTCATCGTTCGAGCGGGCTGCGACAAGCGCATGGCAACCTGTGCGGCAAAGTTCGCCAACACCGTCAATTTCCGCGGCTTTCCACATATGCCGGGTCAGGACAGCGTGCTGCGCTATGCCACAAGAGACGGCGGGCATGAAGGAGGGGTGTTATGACCGTCGTTTCCAAGGGAAACGACGCGCGGCGGCAGTGCATCGCGTCGAGATGCACGAGAGCCAGCAACCAGTCTGAGAAGGTAATCACGGCGGCGCGGTCCTGGCTCGGCACCCCCTATCATGACCAGGCCAGCCTCCGCGGCGTTGGCTGCGACTGCCTCGGGTTGGCGCGGGGCGTCTGGCGCGAGGTGGTAGGGCCCGAAACGTTCCCCATGCCGCCATATTCTCGCGACTGGGGCGAAACGGGACCGCAGGAAGTGCTCGCCGAAGGTGCCCGCACCATGATGCCAGAGATCGCACCTGAGGAAGCCGGTCGCGGCGCGCTGGTCCTGTTCCGGATGATGCCCCGCGCCATCGCCAAGCATGCCGGCATCCTCACCGGGCCCGACAGCTTCCTCCACGCCTATGAGCGGCTCGGCGTCATCGAGGAACCGCTCACCCCGTCCTGGCGGCGGCGCATCGCCTTCGCCTTCCTGTTTCTGCAACGCTGAGAATCCCTGATGGCCACTCTCGTTCTCGGTGCGGCCGGCGCTGCCATTGGCGGCAGTATCGGCGGAACGCTTCTTGGCGTCAGCGCCGCCACCATCGGCGGCTATGTCGGCGCCACACTCGGCTCGGTGGTCGACAACTGGCTCGTCTCCTCCATGGCTCCCGATCAGCGCATCGAAGGCGCCCGGCTCGACACGCTGCGCGTGACTTCCGCCAGCGAAGGCGCGGTGATCCCCCGGGTCTTCGGCCGCATGCGGGTTGGCGGCACCCTGATCTGGGCGACGGATTTCCGCGAGACCAGCACCACCACGACCCAGGGCGGCGGCAAAGGCGGCGGGGGTGGCGGCTCGGTCACCACCACCGAGTATCGCTATTCCGCGTCTTTCGCGGTGGCATTGTGCGAAGGGGCGATCACCGGTATCGGGCGCATCTGGGCGGATGGCAAACCGATGGACCTTTCTGGTGTGACCTGGCGCTGGTATCCGGGCGACGAGGATCAGGACCCGGACCCGTTCATTACGGCCAAGATGGGCGCAGAGGCGACCCCGGCCTATCGCGGCACCGCCTATGTGGTCTTCGAGGACCTGCCGCTGGGCAGCTATGGCAACCGACTACCGCAGCTCAGCTTCGAGGTCTTCCGCCCACTCGCCGATCCCGACACAGCCGAGGGGCTGATCCGCGCCGTCACCATGATTCCGGCCTCGGGCGAGTTTGCCTATGCCACCGATGCCATCCGCAAGGGCGGCAACGGGGCAACGCAGGCGGAGAACCTGAACGCCCGCGCCGATACCCCCGACATGGTGGTGGCGCTGGATCGGTTGCAGGCCTCCGCCCCGAACATCGAAAGCGTCAGCCTCGTTGTCTCCTGGTTCGGCGATGATCTGCGCGCCGGCCACTGCAGGATCACACCCAAAGTTGACCTGGCGGCGAAGACCACCCGACCGCACAGCTGGTCGGTGAATGGGGTGAACCGGGCCGCGGCCGAGCTGGTCAGCCAGGACTCGGACGGCCGGGTCAATTTCGGCGGCACGCCGGCGGATGTCTCCGTGATCCAGGCGATCCGGGAGATGAAGGCGCGCGGGATGCGCGTGACCTTCTATCCCTTCCTGATGATGGACATCCCGCCGGACAATACGCTGCCCAACCCCTATTCCCACCATGCTGCGGAGTCCGGGCAACCCGCCTTCCCCTGGCGTGGACGGATCACCTGCTCCCCGGCTGCGGGATATGCTGGCACCGTGGACAAGACCGTCGCGGCCGCGACGCAAGTCTTGGATTTTTTTGGCAACGCCAGCCCGTCCGATTTCTTTGTTTCCGGCGACAGCGTGCGCTGGACCGGACCGGCCAGCGATTGGGGCCTGCGGCGCATGGTGCTGCACTATGCCCATCTCTGCGCCGCAGCCGGTGGAGTCGACGCCTTCCTGATCGGCTCGGAAATGCGCGGGGTGACCACAATCCGTTCGGAGAGGAGCACCTATCCGGCGGTGCAGGCGTTTCGGGATCTGGCGACCGATGTGCGGTCGATCCTCGGGTCCGAAACAAAGATCAGCTATGCCGCCGACTGGAGCGAGTATTTCGGGCATCATCCCCGCGATGGCAGCGGGGACGTCTATTTCCATCTTGATCCGCTCTGGGCCGATCCGGATATCGACTTCATTGGCATCGACAATTACATGCCGATTTCAGACTGGCGCGACGGGTTTGAACATCTCGATGCGCAAGATGGTTGGCCTGCAATCCACGACCGCGCCTACCTGCAGGAAAACATCGCGGGTGGCGAAGGTTTTGACTGGTTCTACGCCAGTGCGGCGGATCGGGCAGCGCAGCTGCGGACACCGATCACGGATGGTTCCGCAAGCAAGCCGTGGGTGTTTCGCTACAAGGATCTCGAGAGCTGGTGGGCGAACCCGCATTTCGATCGCCCGGGTGGTGTGGAAAGCGGGACGCCGACGGCATGGGTACCGCAATCCAAGCCCATCCGCTTCACCGAGCTTGGCTGCCCCGCTATCGACCGGGGTACCAATCAACCGAACGTCTTCTTCGATCCCAAGTCCTCGGAGAGCAAGGTCCCGCATTTCTCCCGCGGCTGGCGCGACGACGCCATCCAGCGGGCGTATCTGGAAGCAACCTACTTGTTCTGGGGCGAGCCGTCGAACAACCCGGTGTCCGCCGTCTATGGCGACCGGATGGTCCATGTCCCCGAATGCGCCGCCTGGACGTGGGATGCGCGGCCCTATCCGTTCTATCCCGCACTCACCGATGTCTGGGCCGACAGGCCGAACTGGCGATTGGGCCACTGGCTGACCGGCCGGCTGGGCTCCGCCTCGCTGGCCGCGCTGGTGCGGCACCTCTGCCTGCGGGTCGGGCTGCCGGAAACCCGTATCGATGTCAGCGATCTCCGGGGTGCGCTGGAAGGCTATGTGATCGGGGCGCTGGAAAGTCCGCGCGCCTCGATCACCACGCTGTCGCGGCATTTCGGGTTTGATGCCGTCGAGTCCGAGGGCGTCATTCGCTTCATCATGCGCGGACGGACGGCAGTGGCGAGTATCTCGCCAGACGATCTGGTGGCGGCCCGCGAGGGCGATGTGCTGGAACTGACGCGCGGCCAGGAAACCGAATTGCCGCAGGCGCTGAAATGGCAGGTCGCCCGCGCCGATGAGGATTATGACGCCGCCGTTGTCGAGGCGCGCCGGATCACCGTGGATACGACGCGGATCGCCTCGGAGAGCTTTCCCATGGCGCTCGCGCCTGAGGAAGCCGAACGTCGGTGCCGCCGCGCCCTGATGGAAGCCTGGACCGGGCGGGAGAGCGCGGCGTTTCGTCTGCCGCCCTCGCGACTGGCGCTGGACCCGGGCGATGTCGTGACGCTCGATCACGACGGCAGCGCTGTTCCGCTGAGGCTGGTCTCCATCGCGGATGCAGAGGCCCGTGGCCTTGAGGCCGTGCGCCAGGACCGGGAGGCGTACGATCTGCCACCCGGATCGCCACGACCGTCGTCTCTGTCAAAAGCGGTTGTGTTCGGCGCACCCGAGGTGGTTCTCCTGGACCTGCCGCAGCTCACCGAAGACCAGCCCGCCCACCGACCCTTCGCGGCAGTACACGCGGTGCCATGGCCGGGAGAAATCGCTGTGTTCCGCAGCCCCTCGACCGACGGCTTCGAACTGCTCACCAGCTTCGGGACGCGGGCCCGGATCAGCACACTGGTGTCGGACTTCTACCCGGGACCCACCTCGCGCTTCGACCTCGACAATGTGCTGGAGATCAATCTGTTGTCGGGCACGCTGGAAAGCGTCACCGATCTCGCCCTGTTCGGCGGCGCTAATGCGCTGGCCGTCGAGAGCGCGCCCGGCGTCTGGGAGATCGTGCAGGCGGGCGCTGCGGAACTGATCGCACCGGGCCGGTATCGCCTGACCCGGCTCCTGCGTGGCCAGCGCGGCACCGAAGATGCCATGGGCAACCCGGCGCCCGCCGGCGCGCGGGTGGTGGTGCTCGACGAGAGCATTGCTGCGCTGCCCATTGCCGAGGCCGATCTTGGGCTTCCCTGGACCTGGCGCGTCGGTCCCGCCAGCCATGCGATGAGTGACGAGACCTACGTCGCCGAGACCTTCACGCCCGCCGGTGTGGGCCAGAGGCCGTTTTCGGTCACCCATGTCGAGCAGCCATGGCGCCACGCGCGCAGCCCCGGCGACCTCACGATCCGCTGGACACGCCGCTCCCGGGCCCACGCGGCTGATAGCTGGGGCGGGCTGGAGGCGCCCCTCGAAGAAGAACTCGAGGCTTACGAGGTCGAGATCCTCGACGGCACAATTGTGAAAAGGGTGCTGAGCGCGACTGAAACCAGCACGATCTATACCTCCGCAGATCAGATCGCGGATCGGGGCGCGTTGCTCGGGCCCGGTGACACGCTCGACATTCGCATCTTCCAGCTCTCCACCCGTGTCGGGCGGGGTGCACCCAAATCCGTCACGCTCCATTTCTGAGGCCCTTATGTCCGACACCACAACCCATCTGCTGCTGCCGTACCTTCTCGCGGCGCAGGCCCAGAAACATGTCACCCACAACGAAGCGCTGCGGCTGCTGGACGGGCTGGTGCAGCTTTCCGTTCTCGATCGGGATCTGACCGTGCCGCCCGGAACACCCGCAGATGGGAATCGCTACATCGTCGCGGCAGGCGCCACCGGTGACTGGACGGGCTGGGACCTGAATGTGGCGCTCTGGACCGATGGCGCCTGGCTGCGCCTGCCGCCACGTGCGGGTTGGCGGGCCTGGGTCGAAGACGAGGGCCTGCTGATCGTCTACGATGGCGCGGGCTGGATCGGGACCACCCCGGCCGAATTGCAGAACATGGCGTTGCTGGGCGTTGGCACCAGCGCCGATCCGTCAAACCCGTTCTCGGCCAAGCTCAATGCCGCGCACTGGACGGCAAGGACCGCGGCAGAGGGCGGCGATGGCGATCTGCGCTATTCGCTCAACAAGGAAGGCGCCGCGGACGTGCTCTCCCTCCTGCTGCAGTCGGGGTTTTCCGCGCGGGCCGAGCTGGGACTGGTGGGATCGGATGATCTCACCCTGAAAGTCAGCCCGGACGGCACAGCCTGGCAGGAGGCGCTCTCCGTCGATCGGACCACCGGCATTGTCGACCAGCCGGCCCTGCCCCGCTTCAAGGCCTACACCAACTTTGACAACTACGTCGCCCTCACCTCCTGGACGAAGATCGCCATCAACGCCGTGGAGGCAAACGATCAGAGCTGCTTTGACGCCACAACCAATCTCTTCACCGCACCTGTCGACGGGACATATCTCTTCGGGGCTTCGCTGCAGTTCAAGTCCAATGGCAGCAATTCCGCGCGCATGAGCGGACGGCTGGTGCGGAACGGCACGACGGTCATCCGGGGCTCTTACGGGGAGTTGTCGGGCAATCACCGCTCGGAAGAAACCTCCTTCTGGCTGCAGACCATGGCAGCTCTCACCGCCGGCGATACCGTGGAACTGCAGGGGTATTTCCGATCCGCGGACGGGTATTTTGCGGCCGAGACCACCACCTTCTGGGGGACAAAGATCGGATGAGCCTGAAACCCTCCCTTGCCGAACAGCTTGGCGATGCCTTCCGGGAACACGGCATCACCGCGGCCATCGGCGTCTGGTTCACCTTCATCGCCGGGCTGGCCGCGGCCGTCACCCGCAAGGCCTTCACCAATGAGGCGCTGCTGCACAAGCTCGAACAGGAACTCGAGGCCGAGCGCGCCCGCATCGAGAAACGCCGGGATGAAGACCGCCGGGTCGATCACGACCGGCTGGCCCGGATCGAAGCTGACATCCACGACATGCGCAACCTGATGCTGCAGGCCTTCCAGCGCAGTCCCGACGGTTGACGCCAACCTCTCATGCCCACCCAACTGCCCGCCCAATGTGGCGGGCTTTCTTGTTTCTGGAGGAATAGATGACCACCACATTCTACACCCATTGGCGCGATGTGCCGCAGACGGCCTGGCGATGGGCCAGTTTCTCGCCCGCCGAAATCGCCTGCCGTGGCACCGGCAAGCTGCTGGTCAACGAAGCCGCACTCGACAAGTTGCAGTCCCTGCGCGACCAGCTCGGCAAACCGCTGATTGTCCGCTCGGCCTTTCGCAGCCCCGAGCACAATCATGCGGTGGGCGGCGCAAAACGCTCAAAACACCTGACTGGCGCCGCCTTTGACATCGCCATGAGCAACCACGATCCAGTGGCCTTCGAGGAGGCGGCGCGGGCAGTTGGTTTCCTCGGCTTCGGCTTCTATCCGCGTTCGGGTTTCATGCATGTCGATCTTGGGCCGGCGCGGCAGTGGGGCGAGCGGTTTCCGGTCCGGGCCACGGCCTTCGCCGAGGAACCGCAGCCCGCGCGCGAGGTGCTGGCGCAGAGTAGGACCATGAAAGGCGGCGGCGCGGCGGGCGTGGCGACGCTGGGCGCGGCTGGGGTCGAGGTGGCACAGGATGTTCTGGCTGAGACGCAATCCGCGGTTCTGCCGCTGGTGCCGTATCTCGACACCCTGCGCTGGGTGTTCATCGCCATTGCGCTGATCGGCATTGCCATCACCATCCACGCGAGGGTCGATGACTGGAAACGGGGGCAGCGGTGATGGGCGTCATCACCGCGTTTCTCGCCAGCGGCCCGGTGCGCAAGGCGCTGGGCCTGCTTCTGGCCGCCCAAACCATCGCCCTGTTCCTGCTGAACCTGCGCCGTGCGGGTGAGCGCGCCGGGCGGTTGGTGGAACGCTTGCAAACATCGGAGAAAACCCATGACGTCCAACGCCAGATGCTGGACGCCGCCAGCCGCCGCCCCGCTGATCGCGATGCTCTGGTTGAGCGGCTGCGCGATGGACGGTTCTGACGGGCCGACATCCTGCCCGCCCGTGGTAGAGTACAGCCCTGACGAACAGTCGCGCGCCGCTGCCAAGGTGGATGCGCTACCGGAAAGCGCATTGATCGTTCGCATGCTGAGCGATTACGCAGTCCTGCGCGACCAGGCGCGGGCGTGCGGGTGAAGATCGGGCCGGACAAGTGCCCTGCGGGAAGCGCCTGACGCCTCGACCGCAACGTCACGCCCGGCCCATTTCACGAATTCACAGTTTCAAAGAACGGCAGGGAGTCCCGGTGCGGACATGATGGCATGCGATCTCGCCTTTTGTCGCGCACGGAAACGGGCACAATTGTGCACCCGGTGTCAGAGCTGCTTCCGGCGTTTCAACTTGACGGCGGCGGGCCGTTCTGTGGTCGAAATCTTCGCTTTGCCAACCCAGGTTGAATAGCGAACGCAGCCGAACAACCCTTGGTGCGGAGATTTCGTGGAACCTGCGTTTGCACCGCGCTTCCGGACGAACCTCTTGGGTTCTCAACCACTGTGAGCTGCGCTGGTCACGATCGACTGGCTCAGGGACTGCGGACTTTCGCTGCGCCGTGCATGAACCGGCACAGTGCGGACAAAGCGAGCTTTCGCTGCGTGCGCCCGAATGGCAGCAGGGCGCGCATTGCGCCTGAGGCGGTCCGAAGAAGGCGGGGCGAGCCAATATTAGCTGTGGCGCAGACAAACGTTCGATCTGCAGACACAGACCGAACCTTCAATCTGCGGCGTTAAGATCTCGGAACCTTCAGTTCGCCATATCCATAAAACCGGAGATCATCCTTGCGAGGTGCTCGGGTGCATGCATTGGGATTCCGTGATTTGCTCCAGATACGCGGATCGTGAGTGCATTGCCCATGCAGTCCGTGATTTGATCCGCCATCATTGCCGTGTCGATGTGGGTTTCGGCTCCCTGCACAATCAGGGACGGAGCGTCGATGTCAGCGAGATCCGCACAAGTCGCTGGCAGTGGCGCCATGGCGCCGTAGGCCGGGATCGTCCGGCTGTTCGCGCGCCAGATTGCGGGCCAAGGGTCAGCGGCAGTCGGGGCGGAGCCGACACGCATCAGGAACGCGCCTTCCATGAAACGCATCGCGGCCCCCTCCAGATCACCCTTTTTCGCGAAACTGACTGCTGGTGCGAACATGGTGCGCACCTTTTCCATTCTTGCGCGCTCTCCCCCGGGGATCTCAGAAAGGAGCGGGAACAGGATCGGTTCATAGTGGATCGCAGCATCGAAGAGATCAGGTCGACGCATCATCGCATGAAGGCCGATTTCTCCGCCGTAGGACCAAGTCACCAGCGTGACAGGGAATCCGTTCCCGACCGTCTCGGCCAATCGGATGAGGTCTGATATGTGAGTTTCACGTGTGAAATCCTCAGGCATGCCGAGGGGGCCTTCGCCTGGACCGAAGTGCCGTTGCGTGTATGTCACGAGACGATGATCTGAGACGGTTTCTGATAGCGCGTCGATGACTGAATCCCAAACACGCAGATCTGACAAGGCCCCGTGTACGAAGACGACCGGTGTACCATCCCCTTCGATCCGGACGTCGATCTGGCGTCCGTCGATTTCCAGGGTTTCAGTCTGAGCAACAGTGGCGGCCAGCGAAAGCAGCCCTGCACCGATGAGCCATCGGGCGATTTGATTGACGTCGAACATGTGATTCTCCTGTGTTGGATCATCACATCTGCCGACATGGCGACGTTTTATGTCCTGAAAGTCCGGTGAAATCTGTGCGAAACCGTCCTGTAGCCACTTCTTCCACGTGCCCATCTTGGGTTAAACTAGCGCCCTACGCAGGATGAAAACCATATGGAACAGGATTGGGAGACAATCGGAAAGTTTCGGTTTGATGCCGCAGGCGGCAAGCTGACCCATAATCTGGGACCGGGCGTGGTGCTGCGTCCGCAGACTGCCGCAGTTTTGGATGTTCTGTGCCGTCGGCGTGGCGAGGTGGTGACTCGAGATGATCTCATGGCAGAAGTCTGGCCGACGACAACTGTTACAGAGGACAGCGTCACCCAGTGCATTCGCGAAATCCGGGCCGCACTAGGCTCTGACGGTCACCGGCTAGTTCGCACATTTCCCAAACGCGGCTACATGCTGGAACTGGCGACCGAGACAGCCGCACTGCCGACACCGACCAGACGCAACTGGACCATCCTGTTGCTGGGGCTGGCGATCTGTAGCGTTGCCTTTGTCGCCGTCCTCTGGCCTCGCCCAACGGTCGATGATGCGCCTCCAGAAATCGTTGTGCAGCCGTTTCAGGATGTTAACCAGACCGATAAATGGTCCAGGATAGGGGTCGGACTTGCGAGCGAATTATCGGCGTCCCTCGCGCGGAACGACTGGCTTGTGGTGCGACAGGCAAACCTGGTGTCGGCACGCGCGCCTTCTGAAATCTACGTCCTGACTGGGACAATCAGCGCCGCCGCTGACGCGGTTCGCCTGACCGCCAAGCTGACAGATGGCAATGCCGGGCGCATCCTTTGGTCTGAGGTCTGGAATGGGACGGCAAACGACGTCTTTGATATGCAGTCCAGTCTTCTCGAGAAGGTCGAGGCAACGGTCACCCCGGGCTGGACGGGCGTGATCGCCCGGGACAGATTGGAAAAAGCCGTCGCATCCCCCAGGGATCTTGGCGCTTTTGACCTCTATCTGCGCGCGATCGAGCAAAAGCATCTGTTCACCAAAAAAGCGCTTGCGCGGTCGCAGCGGCATTTGGAACAGGCGCTTGAACTGGATCCAGAATACGCCCGTGCGTGGACGGCACTTGCGGTTGTCCATCTCCTTCAAATGGAGGGCGCCCGGACCATCGAAGGTTTTAAGGAACATTTGAGAAGACGGATCGCGGCAACAGAACGCGCGCTTCAGTTGTCGCCGAACGATCCAGAAACATTGATCCAGGCGACGTTCCTGTATGGTCGTGCGGGCGATCATGCCGCCGCCGAGACGGCACTGCGCAGAGCCGCAGAGCTTGGCCAGAATAACCCCGACATTCTGGCGCAGGCAGCCTGGGGTGGCGCACGGCGTGCACCGGTTGGCCCCGATGCCATCGCTTGGGCAAGACGGGCTTTCGAACTGAATCCCGCGCCTCCGCCGTGGTACTACGCAGCACTGGCAACGGCAGCTTTCTACGTCGGGGATTACGAGCTGGCCAACGAAGCCTATTCCAAGGCACCAGAGATGACCGAACTCCTGTACCGGCACGCGGCCACGTCCGCCAGCCTTGGCGATTTGGAAAAGGCCGCAGAACTTCTTGCCCTCGCCGAGGCACAGCTTCCTGACGGATTGACAATCGCCGATTTGGAAGCTGCCGACGGGAACACCTTCCCGCCTTATGTTGCTCAACTGACGAACCTTCTCAACCTCATTGATCAAGTTCGATGAGGTTGAGAAGGTTTGTCAAATCCGCCCTTCGGCTTGAAATTGATAGCATTGGGCCGTCTCGGTTGCCAGCAACGACGGCAATGCACGTTTAGCGTCCACTGACAGATATCTGCAGCATCGGTAAGAATGGACTCTGAACTGCCCTTCTCTGCGTCACGCGCGAAGGTCCGCTCTCGCCGAATGCTTACTGAACGGAAACCGGCCGCAACATGTCGTCGGTATCCAACATCAAAGTGCTGCGCCAGAGCGGGGTCTTGAAGACGTGGTGCACATATTTGGCCCCGCGTTCTTCATGGGTCTGCACAAGCATCCCGGCCCATTCAAGTGGGCGCAAGACGCAGGAGGAGAACGCGGCCATTTCGCGCCATCCGTCATTGTCCCAATCATGTTCCTCGCCATAAAATGCCTCAAACAGCGCCCGCTCGGTGGTGCCGTGATCGGCCTCAACGTTGATGACATTCATCCAGACATCCCATTTGCCGAAGGGGCGCTCTTCAAAGCGGGCGTAGGACGCATGATCGATCTGTAGGACGTAGAACGGGATGAGTTCAGCAAACAACTTCCCCGGAGCCTGTGCCATCTCTGCACCGCGCTTTGTCAGGCGGAACTCGCCTTTGAAGTGCCGCGCGAGGCGCAGGGTGATCAACAGGTAGTGCAGCACCTCGAGCGGCGGGAACTCATACTCATTGATGACCTTGTTGTAGCGGAACATTTCCTCCGCGCTTGAGCCGGGCCAGTCGAAGTGTTCCACCGCCCAATGGACGAAGGCGCGCTTGAATGCCTTGGTTTGGGTCAACCCGATGGCCCCATGGTCCCGGGTGTACTGCAGCGTCAGCAATGCCGCTCGCAGAAGCGGTGAGTGCGCAAGGTCCGGATGGTCATCGGACAGGAGGCGAAAGGTGATCAAGGCGTGATGCTGCCACGGGTTATTCTGCGGAGCCAGGCTCTATCCGGTAAGGGGTGCGTTTCCATATCCACTTTTCGATCAGCAAGCATCGCGTTTGATGCACGCCGTTGACTGCGAATCCCCGCTTGTGCGTGCTGGTGCGGTTTTTCTGGTCCAGTGTTGATGTGGCGTTGATGTAAACTGCACAAGCAAAAGCCCGACTGATTAGATCGGGCTTTAAGCGTTTGATTTAGCGTATTAATTTGGTTGCGGGAGTAGGATTTGAACCTACGACCTTCAGGTTATGAGCCTGACGAGCTACCGGGCTGCTCCATCCCGCGCCAATTGCGCTTCCCTGTTCGATATTTGGTCAGGGAGCATCGAAAGAGAGATACGACAGAGGACTTTTTAGGTTTGGCAGTGACCTACTCTCCCACGTCTTGAGACGCAGTACCATCGGCGCTACAGCACTTAACTGCCGGGTTCGGGATGGGACCGGGTGTTTTGCTTGCGCTATGACCACCAAACCGAAAAAATCCTCTGTTTTCACCGCGTTTCAACGGTGACCAAGCCACTACACTTGAAGTGTATGCTTTTGACCATAGAAGTCTGTCTTCTACTGGATCAAATCAAGCCTATCGAGCAATTAGTACCGGTCAACTGAATGCATTGCTGCACTTACATCTCCGGCCTATCGACGTGGTGGTCTACCACGGCTCTCAGGGATACCTTGTTTTGAGGGGGGCTTCCCGCTTAGATGCCTTCAGCGGTTATCCTGTCCGATCATAGCTACCCTGCACTGCTGCTGGCGCAACAACAGGTCCACCAGTGGATCGTTCACCCCGGTCCTCTCGTACTAGGGGCAACTCCTCTCAAGTATCCTACACCCACGGCAGATAGGGACCGAACTGTCTCACGACGTTCTAAACCCAGCTCACGTACCTCTTTAAACGGCGAACAGCCGTACCCTTGGGACCTGCTCCAGCCCCAGGATGAGATGAGCCGACATCGAGGTGCCAAACACTGCCGTCGATATGGACTCTTGGGCAGTATCAGCCTGTTATCCCCGGCGTACCTTTTATCCGTTGAGCGATGGCCCTTCCACTCGGGACCACCGGATCACTATGGCCGTCTTTCGACTCTGCTCGACTTGTCAGTCTCGCAGTCAGGCTGGCTTCTGCCATTGCACTCAACGAGCGATTTCCGACCGCTCTGAGCCAACCTTCGCGCGCCTCCGTTACGCTTTAGGAGGCGACCGCCCCAGTCAAACTACCCGCCACGCAGGGTCCCGGATCCGGATAACGGACCGCGGTTAGACATCAAGAGTGCGAAGGGTGGTATCTCAAGGAAGGCTCCACCGCGACTGGCGTCACGGTTTCAAAGCCTACCACCTATCCTGCACATCACAATCCTGATGCCAGTGCGAAGCTGTAGTAAAGGTGCACGGGGTCTTTCCGTCTAACCGCGGGAAACCTGCATCTTGACAGGTAATTCAATTTCGCTGAGTCGATGTTGGAGACAGCGGGGAAGTCGTTACGCCATTCGTGCAGGTCGGAACTTACCCGACAAGGAATTTCGCTACCTTAGGACCGTTATAGTTACGGCCGCCGTTTACCTGGGCTTCAATTCAGAGCTCTCACCCCTCCTTTTAACCTTCAGGCACCGGGCAGGCGTCAGACCCTATACGTCGTCTTGCGACTTCGCAGAGCCCTGTGTTTTTAATAAACAGTCGCCACCCCCTGGTTTGTGCCCCCAGCCAATACTTGCGTAGAAACTGGGCCTCCTTCTCGCGAACTTACGGAGGTATTTTGCCGAGTTCCTTCAACATCGTTCTCTCAAGCGCCTTGGTATTCTCTACCAGTCCACCTGTGTCGGTTTAGGGTACGATCTCATGGAGGGCTATTTCCAGGAACCAATCAGCGGCCTGCCCAATCCGATAAGGGCAAACAACCTTCATGATCCGTCACATCCTCCTGGCTCAGGAATATTAACCTGATTCCCATCGACTACGCCTTTCGGCCTCGCCTTAGGGGTCGGCTTACCCTGCTCAGATTAGCTTTAAGCAGGAACCCTTGGACTTTCGGCGAGAGTGTCTCTCACACTCTTTGTCGCTACTCATGTCATCATTCTCGCTAGTGATCTCTCCACCGGATCGCTCACGCGCCGGCTTCACAGAAAGCTCCTTGTGTCCAATCCTTCCGAAGAAGGTAAGGACACATGGAACTATGTCACACTACGCTCTGCTACCATGCCTTACGGCATCCTCAGCTTCGGCTCATGGCTTGAGCCCCGTTACATCTTCGCCGCAGGACAACTTGATTAGACCAGTGAGCTGTTACGCTATCTTTAAAGGATGGCTGCTTCTAAGCCAACCTCCTGGTTGTTTTGGTCGTCCCACCTGCTTTCCCACTTAGCCATGAATTAGGGGCCTTAGCTGGAGGTCAGGGTTGTTTCCCTCTCCACTACGGACGTTAGCATCCGCAGTGTGTCTGCCATCTAGTACTCCTCGGTATTCGGAGTTTGGTTAGGATCAGTAAGCCTGTGGGGCCCCATTACCCATCCAGTGCTCTACCCCCGAGGGTATTCGGATGACGCTCTACCTAAATAGATTTCGCAGAGAACCAGCTATCTCCGAGTTTGATTGGCCTTTCACCCCTAGGCACAACTCATCCCGACCTTTTTCAACAGGTGTGGGTTCGGCCCTCCAGTAAGTGTTACCTTACCTTCAGCCTGGTCATGCCTAGATCACTCGGTTTCGGGTCTGATCCCACGAACTCGACGCCCTATTAAGACTCGCTTTCGCTGCGCCTACACCTAACGGCTTAAGCTTGCACGTGAGACCAAGTCGATGACCCATTATACAAAAGGTACGCCGTCACTTCGCAAGGAAGCTCCGACTGATTGTAGGCGTTCGGTTTCAGGTACTGTTTCACTCCCCTCGTCGGGGTGCTTTTCACCTTTCCCTCACGGTACTGGTTCGCTATCGGTCAGTAAGGAGTACTTAGCCTTCGAAGGTGGTCCTCCGATCTTCAGACAGAATTTCACGTGTTCCGCCCTACTTAATACGTCCAATCATGCTTCCTGTACGGGGCTGTCACCCACTATGGCCAGACTTTCCAGTCTGTTCCAGTCACACTCATGGCTCGGCTGGTCCCCGTTCGCTCGCCGCTACTAGGGGAGTATCAATTGATGTCCTTTCCTCCGGGTACTTAGATGTTTCAGTTCCCCGGGTTTGCCTTTATAACCCTATGTATTCAGGTTATAAATACCTGGTTCAGCCGGTTATTGAGTGCTTGCGCAACAATAACAAACTGTCAGGTGGGTTGCCCCATTCAGAAATCCATGGATCAAAGCTTATTCTCAGCTCCCCATAGCTTATCGCAGAGTATCACGTCTTTCATCGCCTCTTACTGCCAAGGCATTCACCAAACGCCCTTTTCGCGCTTGATTTGATCCAGAAAAAGAAAGACTTGCGTCGATCGCGACAGCAGAAGCTGGTAAGAAACTGCCATCCTTATTCTGAACCAAAAGCATACTTTTCCCGCCTAGCTTGCGCCAGACATTGGTCCAACTTGCGCTGGACCGGGTTAGTGTACTTGACTTGGACAACTCTGTTCGTTTCAGCCGGCACACGCCTGGGCGGTCGAGGAAACAACCGCGTCAAACGCTTGCCCCGAAGGGCACCGAACTGAGATCATCCACCTACTCGTGGCGATCAAACAGTGTTGATATTTGTATCTCTCTATACGATGTCAATTCGTCCGATTGGACGGTTAAACACTCTTAAGTGCTTAACGGTCAAATCGTCGCGGGTTTTGGTGGAGCCTAGGAGGATCGAACTCCTGACCTCCTGAATGCAAATCAGGCGCTCTCCCAGCTGAGCTAAGGCCCCAAATTGATGGTGGGTCGAGGAGGACTTGAACCTCCGACCTCACGCTTATCAGGCGTGCGCTCTAACCACCTGAGCTACCGACCCAAGACAGACCGGTAGGTCTGTGATTACTGTCTGAAGAGATATGAGGACGGTCCGGTCCGATGTTGACCGGCTTTGTTTGCCGATCTTCTGCTAAGTGATCCACGAGACAAGCAAGCTTGTCTGACTAGGATCATCCTTAGAAAGGAGGTGATCCAGCCGCAGGTTCCCCTACGGCTACCTTGTTACGACTTCACCCCAGTCGCTGAGCTCACCGTGGTCCGCTGCCCCCTCCGAAGAGGTTGGCGCACGGCCTTCGGGTGAACCCAACTCCCATGGTGTGACGGGCGGTGTGTACAAGGCCCGGGAACGTATTCACCGCGTCATGCTGTTACGCGATTACTAGCGATTCCGACTTCATGGGGTCGAGTTGCAGACCCCAATCCGAACTGAGATAGCTTTTTGGGATTAACCCATTGTCACTACCATTGTAGCACGTGTGTAGCCCAACCCGTAAGGGCCATGAGGACTTGACGTCATCCACACCTTCCTCCCGCTTATCACGGGCAGTTTCTTTAGAGTGCCCAGCCGAACTGCTGGCAACTAAAGATGTGGGTTGCGCTCGTTGCCGGACTTAACCGAACATCTCACGACACGAGCTGACGACAGCCATGCAGCACCTGTCACTGCGTCCCCGAAGGAAACCATCCATCTCTGGATGTAGCACAGGATGTCAAGGGTTGGTAAGGTTCTGCGCGTTGCTTCGAATTAAACCACATGCTCCACCGCTTGTGCGGGCCCCCGTCAATTCCTTTGAGTTTTAATCTTGCGACCGTACTCCCCAGGCGGAATGCTTAATCCGTTAGGTGTGACACCGAACAGTATACTGCCCGACGTCTGGCATTCATCGTTTACGGTGTGGACTACCAGGGTATCTAATCCTGTTTGCTCCCCACACTTTCGCACCTCAGCGTCAGTATCGAGCCAGTGAGCCGCCTTCGCCACTGGTGTTCCTCCGAATATCTACGAATTTCACCTCTACACTCGGAATTCCACTCACCTCTCTCGAACTCAAGACCAGGAGTTTTGGAGGCAGTTCCAGGGTTGAGCCCTGGGATTTCACCCCCAACTTTCTGATCCGCCTACGCGCGCTTTACGCCCAGTAATTCCGAACAACGCTAACCCCCTCCGTATTACCGCGGCTGCTGGCACGGAGTTAGCCGGGGTTTCTTTACCAGGTACTGTCATTATCATCCCTGGCGAAAGAGCTTTACGACCCTAAGGCCTTCGTCACTCACGCGGCATGGCTAGATCAGGCTTTCGCCCATTGTCTAAGATTCCCCACTGCTGCCTCCCGTAGGAGTCTGGGCCGTGTCTCAGTCCCAGTGTTGCTGATCATCCTCTAAAACCAGCTATAGATCGTAGACTTGGTAGGCCATTACCCCACCAACTATCTAATCTAACGCGGGCCAATCCATCTCCGATAAATCTTTCCCCCGAAGGGCGTATAAGGTATTACTCACCGTTTCCAGTGGCTATTCCTTAGAGAAGGGTATGTTCCCACGCGTTACTAACCCGTCCGCCGCTCCCACCGAAGTGAGCGCTCGACTTGCATGTGTTAGGCCTGCCGCCAGCGTTCGTTCTGAGCCAGGATCAAACTCTCAAGTTGAAAAGCTGTTGCCAGCTTATCCTTGACGTTCGAACCTCTGCACATCGCCCCGGTGTTCAGCCGGGGCAGTTTCTGTTTGTTGTGCTTCAGGTTACCGAAGTAACGCAAAGCCGTCCAAACAGTGAAGCTGACACTAGATCATCGGGTTGCCCCTACTAGCGCGATATACAGAAGGTTGATCCATCGAATGAACCAAACCGCCCACATATCTCTTCAGATACTATCAATTTCAAAGAGCGTAGAGACAAAAGTGAATGAGATGCGCCCTATCTTTTCTGGCGCGCCCCGCCTCGTTTACCTCTGATTTTATCGTTGCGTCTCGTTTCGGTCCGCTCCGTTTCCGGTGTGTCCCGCCCGTCTGGCGCCCCGTTGGTGCATCTCTGCGCCGCCGGTGAGGGGGGTTCTACGGTTAGTGGGGTGGGGCCGCAAGCCCTTTTTTACAGAAACCTCATTTTTTTTGGGATTTTTCTATTTTTCGTTTTTTTACAATAGCTTGCGGCTCAGGATTTTTCTGGCTCAAAGTGAGTTTGCCTGTTGTGGGGCCCAAACTTTGCGGCTCCTGGGGCGACTCGCATCGGGCGCTAACACCAAATCTTGCGTTATCCACAGAGCTATCCCCAACTTGGCGGTGAATCGCCCCGATTCAAACGAGTCGCCCGCCCCGATTCCGACCGACTCGCCGCTCCGACTCGCCCGGTTCCTGCGAATCCACCGTCTTTCCATCCGAAATTTCTCGTCCGGTGGTCGCTTTGCGCCGTCGCGGAGCGACTCTCAGGGCCAGCAGCGCCAGAATCACGGCCATGTAGGCCAGCGGTTCGACCTGAAAGCCCTTTGTCAGCATCAGGAAGTGCAGCCCGCCCAGAATCGCGATTCCATAGACCGCCTTGTGCAGCGTACGCCAAGTCGGCCCCAGCCGCCGGACGGACCAGTCGTTCGAGGTCACGGCCAACGGCACCATCAGGACGAATGCCGCCATGCCGACCGTGATATACGGACGCTTGACGATATCGGCCCAGATCTGTCCGACGATCTGCACGTCCAGAACAAGCCACACCATCAGATGGCACAGGACATAATAGAAGGTGATCAGCCCGATCGCGCGACGGAACCGCATCAGGTTCACGCCCAGGAACCGCCGAACCGGCGTTACCGCGAGCCCGAGCAACAGCATCTTCAACGCCAGCTCGCCCAGTTCATGCTCCAAAGCCTTGATCGGCTCGACGCCTAATGCGCCCGTAGCGCCCATATATAGGAGTATTCCCGGAGGCAGCGCGCCGACGACATAGACCGGCCAGACCGGCACGCGGCGCATCGCGCCGTTCAGGCGATCAACGAACATGTCAGTGATACTTGGCGAGGTCCATTCCCTCGTAGAGCGCCGCGACCTCGTCCTCGTACCCGTTGAACATCAGCGTCGGTTCGCGCCGCGCCAGAAGACCGCCGCCGATGCGACGCTCTGTGGCCTGGCTCCAGCGCGGATGATCCACGTTCGGGTTCACGTTGCTGTAAAACCCGTACTCGCGCGCGCTGTACTTGTTCCAACTGGTCGGAGGCTCGTCACGAACCAGGGAGATACGCACCACTGACTTGATCGATTTGAAACCGTATTTCCACGGCACGACCAGGCGAATGGGAGCGCCGTTCTGATTGGGCATCGGCTTTCCGTAGATCCCCGTCGCCATGATCGTCAACGGATGCAACGCCTCGTCCAGCCGAAGGCCCTCGACATAGGGCCAGTCGATCACGTTCTGACGGGTGCCGGGCATCTCTTCTGGGCGCAGCAGGGTCTCGAACGCCACGTATCGCGCTTCCTCCTGAACCCCCGCCATCTCCAGCAGGTCGGCCAGTTCGAACCCGTTCCAGGGCACCACCATCGACCACGCCTCGACGCAGCGCAGGCGATAGATGCGCTCTTCGATCGTCATCTCCGACATGATGTCGTTAAAGTCATAGGTGCCCGGACGATCTACCAGGCCATCGATTGTGATGCTCCACGGCTCCGTTGTCATCTGTCCGGCATAGCGCGCCGGGTCGCCCTTGTTCGTCCCGAATTCATAGAAGTTGTTGTAGGTCGTGATCTCTTCCCAAGTGTTCGGCTCCAGATCCGCCGACGCTGCGGCCGGTCGCGCAAGGCCGGCGAGACCCAGGCCCGCGATCCCCGCCATCAGCTGGCGACGATTCAGGTAGGCACCATAGGGAGTCACCTGGGACATCGTCAGGTCGTTCTTCCAGCGGTAAGCCATTTCCGGACACTCCTTACTTGCACTGATGAAAGACATAAGCGGCCCCCCCGGCAGCACCAAACCATTTTGGCTCACGTTTAGGCGAAGGCCTTGTAACGCCGTACTCCCATGTCATTATCGGAATATGTTTGACTTGGCGCAAAGTTTTGCCGTCCGCTGCGTGACAGTCTGGCCCTTGCTGCACCGGACGCAGAGCAACAGGAGATTTCGCATGAAGATGCTGACAGCCACCGCCCTTCTGATCTGCGCCGCGCAGGTCGCCGCGGCACAGGACATGGTGACATACGACACGCAGCAGGAGTTCGACGACGTGATCTTCGGCCTCGAGAACGCGATCCTCGATGAAGGCCTGGTCATCGACCACGTCAGCCATGTCGGCGAGATGCTCGAACGCACCCGTGCCGATGTCGGCTCGGATGTCGTCCTGTTCACGCATGCCGAGGTCTATACCTTCTGCTCGGCCACCCTGTCACGCAAGGTGATGGAGGCCGACCCGACGAACATCCGCTATTGTCCCTACGGGATATTCGTCTCCCAGAACGCCGAGACGCCGGAGACCGTGACGATCGGTTATCGCACCATGCCCGAAGGCGCGATGAAGGAGGTCGAGGAGCTGCTCGACTCGATCACCCGCAACGCCCTCGGACTGGATTAGATTGCACCGCGGATCACAAGAAATTCAGTGGAAGTCCGGAGCGCCCGGCGCTTAGCGCGGCGGCCTGACCTGTCAATCGGCGTCGGCGGATTCCCCCGCTGATCCGACGGGGCATCCCTGCCGTATCAGACGCATTACCAACGACGGTAATGTCGAAATGCAAAAGGAAGTCTAACCAATGATCCGCAAGTTCGCACTGTCCCTGACCGCCACCGCCCTGCTCGCCGCCCCTGCCGCTCATGCAGCGGATATCGTCGACACGGCCGTTGGCGCAGGCAACTTTGAAACGCTCGTCGCAGCCGTCACCGCCGCGGGCCTCGTCGATACCCTGAAGGGCGAAGGGCCTTTCACCGTCTTCGCTCCCACGGATGAAGCCTTCGCGGCACTGCCCGCCGGCACGGTCGAGGATCTGCTGAAACCCGAGAACAAGGACCAGCTGGTCGCCGTGCTGACCTACCACGTCGTTCCCGGCAAGGTGATGTCGACCGACCTGACCGATGACATGACCGCCGCGACCGTACAGGGTGGCGAAATCACCATCGATCTGGACAACGGCGTCATGGTCAACGACGCGACCGTGACCACAGCCGACATCGAGGCGGACAACGGCGTGATCCACGTGATCGACAAGGTGATCCTGCCCGAATAAGCCCTCCCTCGGACTTCGGACCAGGTGGACCGTCGGCGAAAGCCGGCGGTCCTTTTCGTTCGCGCCCTCGGGCAGACCCGTAAAACTCGAGCGAACGGCCACAAATCGGCCGCGGCAGGAACAGGTTTCCTTAGGATTGATGCCCTACCCTGAAGAGGAACTGTTATTCCTGACCGGAGACCAGACCGATGTCCCTTGAAGGCCCCCTGGACCTGTCCCCACTGCCCGAGCCCGAAGATGCAGCCGCAGCACTTGTCGTACCCGTGGCGCCCGTTGCGACCTCGGGAGCCGACGAGCTGACAGGCACCAACGGCCCCGACACCATCGACCTGCTGGAGGGCGATGACAGTTATCGCGGTCTGGGCGGTGCCGACATCGTTCACGGCGGCGACGGCGACGACACCATCATCGGAAACGGCGGTGCCGATACGTTGCGCGGCGATGCCGGCCAGGACACCCTGGCGGGCGGAGGCGGGTCGGACTCGCTATTCGGCGGCAATGGTGACGACACCCTGCGCGGCGGCACCCAAAACGACGTGATCCAGGGCAACAAGCATGACGATCTGATCTTCGGAAATGATGGCGACGATCGCCTGATGGGCGGCGAGGGCAACGACATCCTGCACGGCGGCGACGGAAACGACATCCTGCATGGCAACAAGGGCGACGACACCCTTTTCGGAGACGCCGGCGACGACAGGGTGATCGACGCGCAGGGCGACTCGCTCCTCGACGGTGGCACCGGAAACGATATCCTGAAAGGCGGCGCGGGGGCCGACACCTTCGTGTTCGGCGCGAACTCCGGCCACGACACGATTCTGGACTTCGGCAATGGCGACGACCGGATCGACCTGTCGGACTACGGGCTCAGGGAAACGGCCGACCTGCGCCTGTCCCAGGAGGGCAACCACGCCACAATCCATCTGGACGACGACAACCAGGTCGAACTGCGCAACACGCTCTGGTCCGATCTCGACGCCTCGGACTTCATTTTCGCGCTCGTCTGAAACGAAAACGGCCCGCCGCATATGCGACGGGCCTCTGGTTTTCCACGCTATGCGGGCCGCTCAGTGCAGCACGGCATCGTCCGGGGCAGGCCGGTTTCGCGCCGCGATCCGATCCCCGATGATCAACCCGTCGGCCCCGGCGCTGATCGGGATGGTATCGCCATCCTTGACCTCGCCAGACAGCAGCAATTCGGCCAGCGGGTTCTGCAAGGCACGCTGGATGACCCGTTTCAACGGGCGCGCACCGAACACCGGGTCGTACCCTTCGTCGGCCAGCCATGTCCGCGCGGCGTCGTCCAGTTCCAGCGAGATCTTGCGCGCCAGCAGCCGCTTCTTGAGGCGTGCAAGCTGGATATCGACGATCCCGTCCATGTCCGAACGTGCCAGGCGATCGAAGATGATCGTCTCGTCCAGCCGGTTCAGGAACTCGGGACGGAAATGCGCCCGAACCGCGTCCATCACGTCGCGCCGCGCATCCGAAGCATCGGCGCCGTCCGGCAACTGGCTGAGCGCCTGCGCACCGAGGTTGCTGGTCAGGACGATCAGCGTCTGCTTGAAGTCGACCGTGCGGCCCTGGCCATCGGTCAGGACACCATCGTCGAGAACCTGCAGAAGCACGTTGAACACGTCCGGGTGGGCTTTCTCGACCTCGTCGAACAGGATCACCTGGTAGGGACGACGCCGGATTGCTTCGGTCAGCACCCCGCCCTCGTCATACCCGACATAGCCTGGAGGCGCGCCGATCAGGCGGGCGACACTGTGCTTTTCCATGAACTCCGACATGTCGACGCGGGTCATCGCGTTCTCGTCGTCGAACAGGAACTCGGCCACGGCCTTGGTCAGCTCGGTCTTGCCGACACCGGTCGGTCCGAGGAAGAGGAAGCTGCCAAGCGGACGCGCCTCGTCGTTCAGTCCGGCCCGTGCGCGGCGCACGGCATTGGAGACGGCGCGCACGGCACTGTCTTGGCCGATCACGCGACGATGCAGGTCATCTTCCATTCGCAGAAGCTTCTCGCGCTCGCCTTCCAGCATCTTGGAGGTCGGAATACCGGTCCAGCGCTCGACGACCTCGGCGATCTGTTCCGGGCGCACGGCCTCTTCGACCATGACGCCGTCCTCGCCCTGCGTCTCGGCCTGGGCCAGCTTCTTCTCGAGCTCGGGAATAACGCCATAGGATAGCTCCCCCGCTTTCGCCAGGTTGCCCTGCCGCTTGGCAATGTCGAGCTCGGCCCGGGCGTGGTCCAGCTGTTCCTTGAGCTCGCGCGCCCCGGCCAGCTTGTCACGCTCGGCCTGCCATTGCGCGGTCATCTGGGACGATTTCTCCTGCAGGTCCGCAAGATCCTTCTGCAACGTTTCCAGCCGGTCGCGTGACGCCGCATCATCCTCGAGCTTCAGCGCTTCCTCCTCGATCTGTAATTGCAGGATCTGGCGGTCCAGCTGGTCCAGCTCTTCCGGCTTGCTGTCGACTTCCATGCGCAGACGACTCGCCGCCTCGTCCATGAGGTCGATCGCCTTGTCGGGCAGGAACCTGTCGGTGATATAACGGTGCGAAAGAGTCGCCGCCGCCACCAGCGCGCTGTCGGAAATACGCACACCATGGTGCAACTCGTATTTTTCCTTGATGCCGCGCAGGATCGAAATCGTGTCCTCGACCGTCGGCTCGCTCACCATCACCGGCTGGAAGCGACGGGCCAGCGCCGCATCCTTTTCGACATACTTGCGGTATTCGTCCAGAGTGGTCGCACCGACACAGTGCAATTCACCCCGCGCCAGCGCCGGCTTGATCAGGTTGGCCGCGTCCATCGCGCCATCTGACTTGCCCGCACCGACCAGCGTGTGCATCTCGTCGATGAACAGGATGATCTCGCCCGCGGCCTCGGTGACCTCGGTCAAAACCGCCTTCAGGCGTTCCTCGAACTCGCCGCGATACTTCGCGCCGGCGATCAGCGCGCCCATGTCCAGCGCCAGCAACTGCTTGTCACGCAGGGATTCGGGCACGTCGCCGTTCACGATCCGAAGGGCCAGGCCTTCCGCGATCGCGGTCTTGCCGACGCCGGGTTCACCGATCAGCACCGGGTTGTTCTTGGTGCGGCGGCTCAACACCTGCATCGCGCGACGGATTTCCTCGTCGCGCCCGATGATCGGATCGATCTTGCCCTCGCGCGCCGCTTCGGTCAGATCACGCGCGTATTTCTTCAGCGCGTCATAACCTTCCTCGGCGGTCGCGCTGTCGGCGGTACGGCCCTTGCGGATATCGTTGATCGCCTCGTTCAGCTTCTGCGCGCTGACCGCGCCTGCTTCGAGCGCCTCTTTCGCCTTGGATTTCACCATGCACAGCGCCATCAGCAGCCGTTCGACCGGAACGAAACTGTCGCCCGCCTTGCTGGCGATCGCCTCGGCCTCGGCCAGGACCTTGCCCGTGGCGCTGTCCATGTAGATCTGGCCGGCGTCACCGCTGACCTGCGGGATCTTCGACACGGCGATGTCCACCGCTTCGCTGACGCGTTCGGGCGCACCGCCGGCGCGCGCGATCAGGTTGCTCGCTAGCCCCTGGTCGTCATCCATCAATGCCTTGAGAAGGTGTTCCGGCGTCAGCCTCTGGTGGCCTTCGCGCATTGCAATCGTCTGAGCGGCCTGCACGAACCCGCGTGCCCGCTCGGTGAACTTGTTCAAGTCCATTCCTGTCTCCTTTATCAAGCGCCCTGAAATTGCGACGCCTGCGATGCAGCACGTGAGCGATAGGGCCTCGCATTCAATCTGGGGAATTCATTGCCCGGTTCAAGCCCCGCGCCGCGCTTTTTGGCTAGAATTGTCAGACATGGACAAGCCGGGGCACGACCGTTTACTGAAGCGCGACCCCAGCCCAGAAGGAAGCTCCCATGCCCGATGACCGCCTGATCGTCGCCCTCGACGTCCCCAACGCCCTCAACGGGCTCGAGATCGCTCAGCAGCTCGGCGACAGCGTCGGCTTCTACAAGATCGGCCTCGGGATGCTGACAGGCGGCGGACTGGCGCTGGCCAACGAGCTGAAGCAGGATCATGGCAAGCGCATCTTTCTGGACATGAAGCTGTTCGACATCGGGGCGACGGTCGAGGCCGCGGTGCGCGGCCTTGCGCAGTTCGACCTCGACTTCCTGACGGTTCATGGCGATCCGCACGTGGTGCGCGCCGCCAAGGAGGGCGCGTCGGGCAGCGGGCTCAGGATCCTCGGGGTGACGATCCTCACATCGCTGGACCGCGGCGACCTCGACGACAGCATGATCAAGGCGGGCTCGATCCCGGACGTCGTGCAGGAGCGCGCCGGCCGTGCACTCGACGCCGGGGCCGACGGGGTCATCGCCAGCCCGCGCGAGGCCGCCATGATCCGCGCCATGCCCGAAGCGAAGGGCCGCCTGATCGTGACGCCCGGTGTACGCCCCGCCGGCGCCGACCTTGGCGACCAGAAGCGCGTGGCGACCCCGGCGGCGGCGATTTCGGACGGGGCCGACCATATCGTCGTCGGCCGCCCGATCTGGAAAGCCGACGATCCGCGCGCCGCCGCGCAAGCGATCCTCGACAGCCTGCCAAAGGGCTGAGCCGCCCTGTGCCCTGAAAAGCACATCTTTAACGTGTATTTTGAGGGTCAGGTATTCCGGACTATGCGAATTTCGCGTTTTGGGTGACCCTAGGTCATGAGATACTCCCCAACGGACCTTCTCTTCCTGTGGTTCGTTACCTCCCCCCGCCCAGCAGCGGGGGGTCTTTCCATCCGGCACCCATGATCAGGCCGCCTTCGCCAGGTAGAGGCGAAGCTGCGACGCGAAATGCGGAACGGCCATCGGATGGTCGCAATACTCGGTCGGGCGCATCAGCTGCCAACATTGCCCTTCAGACCCGAAGCGGATCAGGCGGCTCAATCCGGCCGGCCGGTGTGCCGCGAAGAACCAGACGATCCCGTGCGGTCGGCGATAGCTGTTGGACCAGACGATATCGTCGGGGCGAAGCGACAGGCCGACTTCTTCCCACGTCTCGCGAAGGGCGCATTGCTGCGGGCTCTCGTCGCCCTCGCAGCCGCCACCGGGCAGATCCCAATGGTCCGGCCACGGGATGTCGGGCCGGTCATCGCACCGGATCACCAGCAGATCGTCCCCCAGGAACAGGGCCAGCTTTGCGCCAGAAAACTCCATTGTCCGATCTCGCATGTCCGTAACGCTTTGCGCCTGACGAAGCGGCGCGGTTGGGATAGTCTTGCAGTCATATATGCACGATAGGTTAAGCCGGAAACCTGAACCGATGCCCGATCCGCTCCCGACGCTGTGTCGCGACTGCCTCGCCATGGGCGAAACGTCGACCCGGCGCTGCCCCTCCTGCGGCAGCCCGCGCGTCCTGTCGCACCCGGAGCTGTTCGATCTCTCGATCGCGCACATGGATTGCGACGCCTTCTATGCCTCGGTCGAAAAGCGGGATGATCCGTCGCTCGCGGACAAGCCCGTGATCATAGGTGGCGGACGGCGCGGCGTGGTGTCCACCGCCTGCTACGTGGCGCGCATTCGCGGTGTCCGCTCGGCCATGCCGATGTTCAAGGCGCTGCACCTCTGCCCCGACGCGGTCATCATCAAGCCCCGGATGGAGGCCTATGTCGAGGCCAGCAAGGCGATCCGCGCGATGATGGAGGAACTGACCCCCGCGATTCAGCCCCTGTCGCTTGACGAGGCGTTTCTCGATCTCGGCGGCACGACCCGGCTGCACGGCGCCCCGCCGGCCTTCATGCTGGCGCGACTGGTCAAGCGGATGAAGGACGACCTGGGCCTCACCGGCTCCATCGGGCTCAGCCACAACAAGTTCCTGGCCAAGGTCGCCTCCGACCTCGACAAGCCGCGCGGGTTCTCGGTGATCGGTCAGGCCGAAACCGCGCGCTTTCTCAGTGACAAGCCGGTCAGCCTGATCTGGGGCATCGGGCCGGCCGCACAGGCGTCGCTCGAACGGGCCGGCATCCGCACTTTCGACGATCTGCTGCGATGGGACCGCCAGGCGCTGGTGGCGCGGTTCGGCGCGTCGGGCGATCGGCTGTGGCATCTCGCCCGTGGGCAGGACAAGCGCCGCGTGTCTGCGCACGAACCGGTGAAGTCGATCAGCAACGAAACCACCTTTCACGAGGACACCGCCGATCCCGATCTGCTGGACGGGCACCTGTGGCGCATGGCCGAAAAGGTCTCGGACCGGGCCAAGGCGCGGCAACTGGCCGGACGGGTCGTCACGCTCAAGCTCAAGCGCGCTGATCACAGCAGCCTGACCCGCAGGATAGCCCTGCGCGACGCGACTCAGATGGCGGACACGATCTATCGCACCGCGCGCGCGCTGTTCGACCAGGTCGGCAACCAAGGCCCCTACCGGCTGCTTGGCTGCGGCATTTCCGAGCTCTGCGCGGAAACCGAGGCCGACAAGTCCGCCGATCTGCTCGATCCGGGCGCGGCGCGACGCAGCAATGCCGAGCGCGCCACCGACGCCATCCGGCGCAGGTTCGGGGCCGACGCGATCCTGAAGGGGCGCGCCTTGCGCTAGGGTTACTCCGCCGCCAGCGGCATCTGCTCGAACCCGATCGACACGATTTCCGCGGTGACCTTGCGCAATAGCGCGCGCAGGGGATCGAATCCCGCATTGGGCTCGATGCGCTTCTCGTCCATGTAGATGGCGCGGTCGATCTCCACCTGGATAGCATGCTGCCGCCGCGACGGCCGCCCATAGGCCTGGGTCACGTAGGCCCCGGCGAAGGGCGCGTTGCGCGCGACGACCAGACCGGCGCCGGCAAAGGCCGCCTCGATGCGGTCGACGATCTCGCCGCTCGCCGCGGCGCCGAAGCGATCGCCCAGAACGATCTCGGGACTCTGGCCGCGGCTGCGGGCGACACCGTCCATCGCCTCGTGCGGCATCGAGTGGCAATCGATGAGAATGGCTTCGCCGAACTGCGCATGGGCGGCGTTCAGCAGGGATTGCAACGCCTCGTGGTAGGGATACCAGGTCTCTTTCAGGCGCCGCTCGGCCTCGATCATCGGCAGCTTGCCGGCATAGATCGCCCGGCCGTTGGCGACGACGCGCGGAATGACCCCGAGCCCCGAGGCGACCCGCGGATTCTGCCCGATCCGGCGCGCGCCCCGGATGAGCGCCGGGTCGAGCTCATCCGGGCTGCGGTTCAGATCGACATAGGCGCGCGGCGCCCGCGCAGCCAGCAGGGGTGCGCCGAACTCGGGCGCGCCGTCGAACAAGAGATCCACAAAGGCATCTTCCGAGGAGCGAATCGCCTGCCCGTCCAGAAGGCTGTCGCGCACGAACGCCTCCGGGTAGTCACAACCGCTATGCGGCGATGCGAAGACCACGCTGGACATCAGCTGATCCGGACGCATCAAATGGAAAACGGGCTTCGACATGGCATCTCCTCGCCGCAGTCAACATAGACCGGTTTTGATGATTGCCAAAAGCCCTTGATCCCTCTGACGACTCCTTTTATAGACCCCGCTACCGGCGCGGAATTCCGCGCCCCATTTTGTTGGGGCACGGATTGCAAGTCGGGATTCATGGGCGCTTAGCTCAGCGGTAGAGCACTTCGTTGACATCGAAGGGGTCACAAGTTCGAACCTTGTAGTGCCCACCATGAATTCACTGTTCCGGTCTTGGCCGGGGCACCCGCAACACCAAGGCGCTGGCCCGCGCCGCAGAACAGGAGAAGGACCATGAAGGTCAGGAACTCGCTCCGCTCGCTCAAGAATCGGCATCGCGATTGCCGTGTTGTGCGTCGCAAAGGCCGCGTCTACGTGATCAACAAGACGCAGCGCCGGTTCAAAGCCCGCCAGGGCTGATCCGGTCAGAAAGACAGAACGTTTCGGAAAACCGCGCCCTTAGGCGCGGTTTTTTCATTTCCGGGAGCGGGAAACGGCCCGCGGCAAAATTCCTGACAAAAATACTTTGCAAGTTCGCGCGAGTCAGGTAACTGATCGAATTAGTCAGGAAATACCTGAACTGCGAAATTCTCAGACACGGGACACCAGTCAACATGCTCAGAACATCAACATGCATCGCAGCGGCCCTGGTCGCAACGGTGGCCGGCACCGCACAGGCCGATGGCGAACTCAACCTCTACTCCTCGCGCCATTACGACACCGACGAGCGGCTCTACACCGATTTCGAGGAGCAGACCGGTATCACCATCAACCGCATCGAGGGCAACGCCGACGAACTGATCGCCCGGATGCAGGCTGAAGGCGCCAATTCGCCCGCCGACATCCTTCTCACCGTCGATACCTCGCGGCTGGAACGCGCCAAACAGGCCGGCATCCTGCAAGCGATCGACAGCCCGGTTCTGGAGGCCAGCATCCCCGCCTATATCCGCGACGCCGACAACCAGTGGTTCGGCTTCTCGCAGCGCGCGCGGATCATCTTCTATGACAAGGCCGAAATCGAAACGCCCCCGATGACCTATGCCGACCTGGCCGATCCCCGCTTCAAGGGCGAAATCTGCATCCGGTCCTCCAGCAACACCTACAACCAGACGCTGCTGGCCTCGATCATCACGCATACCGACGAAGCGACCGCAAAGGCCTGGGCACAGGGCGTCGTCGACAACATGGCACGCGACCCGCAGGGCGGCGACACCGACCAGCTGCGCGCCCTCGTGTCCGGTGAATGCAACATCGCGGTCGGCAACAGCTACTATTTCGCGCGCGCGTTGCGCACCGAGGTGGACGGGCTGTCCGACAGCATCGACATGATCGGCTGGGTGTTCCCGTCGCAGAACGCCGAGGGCGCCCACATGAACCTGTCGGGCGGCGGGGTCGCCGCCAACGCCCCGAATCGCGAGAACGCCATCAAGTTCCTCGAATACCTCGCCTCCGAGCAGGCGCAGGAGTATTTCTCGGCCGGCAACGACGAGTATCCCGCCGTTCCCGGTGTCGGTCTGTCCCCCGCCATCGCTGAACTGGGCTTCTTCAAGCCCGACGACGTGAGCCTGTCCTCCGTCGCCGCGAACATCCCGGTGGCCCAGCGGATCTTCAACGAGGTCAGCTGGAAGTAACCCTCCCTCATGCGAGGCCGGACGGGCGCGGGATCGACTCCCGCGCCCGTTTTTTCGTGCGCCCGCTACCCGGACACGCCCCTTGGCGCAAGGTCAGGAACTCCGGTATATCGCAGCGCGACAAGTTATGGCACATTGTTCACATGTGATGTGTCTCCCCCTCGCGGGCGGTGTCTTGCCGCGCTCACACCCGTGCCCGACTGCCATTGAACCGGACCCGATTTCGTCATGCCCCTCGCCTGCGTCCTGATCTCAGACATCACCGGCAGCACGCAACTCTACGAGAACGAGACGAACGAGGCCGCGCTGGCCCAGGTCAGCCGGATCCTCAAGCGGATGCGCGGCATCGTCGAAGCACATGGCGGCAAATGCGTGAAATCGCAGGGCGACGACGTGCTGAGCTATTTCGACCACCCGGAACCCGCCTTCCAGGCCGCGCGGGCGATGATCCACGAAGACTGGCCCGCCGGCCTGTCCGTGCATGTCGGCACCTATTTCGGCGAGATTCTCTATCACGAGAACGACATCTACGGCAGCGCGGTAAACACCGCTGCGCGGCTGTCGTCGCTGGCGAAACCCGGCGAAATCCTCGTCGGCGACCAGAGCTATGACGATCTCACGCCCGAGTCCAAGGATCAGCTGTTGATGATCGGAGAGCTTCAGCTGCGCGGCAAAGCGGCGCCCACGCGGGTCTATTCCTGCTCGGTCACCGAGTTGAGCGAACAGACCATCGTCGTGTCTCCCGGCGCGAAGGGACGCAGCGGCGGGCTCGACTTCGCCGAGATCCGGTTCGGCGAGAAAAGCTGGCAGATTTCCGAAGGCGAAAGCCTGACGCTGGGACGCTCGACCGAGTGCGACATCGTGCTGAAACAGGCCTGGGTCTCGCGCAAGCACGCGGTCCTGGCCGTGCGGCGGTGGCAGCTGGAATTCACCGACCACAGCTCGACCGGCACGATCGTCCGCATGGCCGATGGACGCAACGTGGGGCTGCACCGGCGTGCCACCCTGCTGAACGGCGCCGGGTCGATCTTCCTGGGCCCCGAGACCCATCTGGACGAGTCCGGTCGCATCCACTTCCAGACCCACGACCTCGCCCTGCTCGAGACCGCCAAGTAGGCGCGTCGCGGACACGGCGCCTATCGGCTTGCCTGCCTCGGTGGATCGGATAGGTCTTGGCTGGACCGCAAAGCCGCCGAAGGACACCGACCGTCATGCCAGCCCTGCCCGTCACCATCGTCAGCGGCTTTCTGGGCGCCGGCAAGACCACCCTGATCAATCGCCTGCTGGCCGAGGATCACGGCCTGCGGCTCATGGTGATCGTCAACGATTTCGGCGCGATCAACATCGACTCGGCCCTGATTGATGCCGAGGGAGAGGATACGATCGCGCTCACCAACGGCTGCGTCTGCTGCACGATGGACGCCGACCTGTTCATGGCGCTCGACGCGGCACTCGCACGCGACCCGCGCCCCGATCACCTGATCATCGAGGCCAGCGGCATCGCCGATCCCGCCGCCATCGCCAACGCGGTCCTGGCGGAGCCCGACCTGGCCTATGGCGGGATCGTGACCCTCGTCGATTGCGAGAACGTGGCCAATCTGCTCGCAGATCCCGAGCTGTCCGGGCAGGTCACGCAGCAGATCACGACCGCCGACCTGGTGCTTCTGACCAAGTGCGGCGATCCCGACCCTGCGCTGATCGACCGGCTGAAGACACTCGGCGCGCGCAATCCGTCGCCTGTCGGCGACGCCCCGCTTGGCGAATTGCTGTTCGACATCCTCCCCCTGCCGCGCGGCCGCGCCGTCGCGGCGCACCCGGCCTATACCAGCTGGCAACATGACAGCGACACGGTGGTGGATCGCGCCGCACTCGGCGACCTGCTCGCAAGCAGGCCCGCGGCGCTCTATCGCCTCAAGGGCTTCGTGCGCACCAACGACGGGGGGTATGAACTTCACGTGGTCGGGCAGCACGTCAAAGCACGCCGCGCCGCGACCGAGCGCACGACTCTCGTCGCGCTTGGCCCCGCCACCCGGATCAGCCGGGAAGAGATCGAGACCTGGTGGTCCGGCGCCTCCTGAGCTCCGGGCGCCGCAGCCAGTCGCGTCACCGGTGCCGACCCACTTGTCGGCAGATCAGGATCACCGGCAGCAGACCCACCGCAACGATCACCAGCGACGGCACCGCCGCCCCCGCCAGGCGCTCGTCGCTGGCCAGCCGATAGGCCTGCACCGCCAGCGTGTCATAGTTGAACGGGCGCATGATCAGGGTGGCGGGCAATTCCTTCATCACGTCCACGAAGACGATCAGCAGCGCCGTCAGAAGGCTCGGCGTGAGGATCGGCAGATGCACCCGGCGGAGCGTCCCGAGCGGCGATTCTCCGAGCGAGCGCGAGGCCGCGTCCATGTTCGCGTGCACCGTGCTCTGGCCACCTTCATAGGCGCCGAGCGCCGCCGCCAGGAACCGCACCATGTAGGCCGCGACCAGAAGCCAGATCGACCCGGTGACCAGCAGACCGGTCGAGATGTCGAAGGTGTCGCGCATCCACGCGTCCAGCGCGTTGTCGAAGGCGGCGAAGGGCACCATCAAGCCCACGGCGATCACCCCGCCGGGCACCGCGTAGCCAAGCCGCGCGATGTATCCCGCGATGGTCGAACCGCGCCCCGGCTTCAGGCGTTGGTAGAACCCGACGACGACAGCCGCCAGCACCGTCAGCACCGCCGCGGTCCCGGCCAGCGTGACCGAGTTCCGCATGAAGGCGATGTAGCGGCGGCTCGTCAGGTCCTGCTCGCTGCTCAACCCCATGTCGAACAGTACGAGGGCCGGCACCAGCGCGCCCAGCAACACCGGGGTGGCACAGAGCGCGAAGGCCAGTGCGGCCTGCCAGCCCTTCAGCTGCTCGGGCGGCATCCGGACATGGCGCTTGCCCGATTGGTGGTACTTCGCACGCCCGCGCTGCACCCGCTCCAGCACCGCAAGCAGCAGCGCGAAACTGAGAAGGCACAGCGCAAGCTGCGCCGCCGCTGCCCGGTCTGCCATCGAGAACCAGCTGGTGTAGATACCGGTCGCAAAGGTCTGCACGCTGAAATAGGCGACGGTGCCGAAATCCGCGATCGTCTCCATCACCGCCAGCAGAACGCCGCCGGCAATCGCCGGGCGCGCCATCGGCAGGCTGACGGTCCAGAAGGCACCCCAGGCGCTGCGACCCAAGGCGCGCGCGGCCAGAAACGCCGCGCTGCTCTGCTGCAGGAAGGCAGCCCGCGCCAACAGGTAGACATAGGGATAGAGCACCAGGACCAGCATGATCGCCGCGCCCCAGATCGTCCGGATCTCGGGGAACCAGTAGTCCCGCGGGCCCCAGCCGGTCACATCGCGCAGGGTGGATTGCACGATGCCTGGATGGTCCAGCAGATATGTATAGGCATAGGCCAGCACATAGGCCGGAAAGGCCAGCGGCAGGACCAGTGCGATCTCCAGGACCCGGACACCGGGAAAGCGCGTCATCGTCACTAGCCAGGCCGCCCCGACACCGATGGCGAAGGTCCCGACCGCGACCATCCCCACCAGGGCCAGCGTCGTTCCGGCATAGCGCGGCAGAACGGTCTCGATCAGATGGGTGATCGTGTCGGTGCCGCCCGTGACCGCCGCCAACGCAACGGCCAGCATCGGCAGAAGACACATGCCGGCGATGGCATAGGCCAGCCCCGCCAGCAGACGCGATCCGCCCGACCTGTCGCGCCGGCGCGTCGCACGCCCCACTGTCTGCGTCATCTCGGCCACGTCCGACCTGTCCTCGCCTCAACGATCCCCGGTGCGCCGGATCGGCGGCGCATCCGCGGGACAGATAGCGCCGGAACGCGGGGAATGAAAGCCGGCGAGCTGCGATAGATCCGCCGCTAGAGCCGATACCCGCCCGAGACCGTCAGCACCTCGCCGGTTATGAACCCGGCCTCATCCCCTGCGAGGAAGCGCACCGCGCGCGCCACGTCCTCGGGCGTGCCGATCCGCCCCAGCGCCGTCTGGTCGACAAACAGCTTCGTCAGGTTGGGCGGGCGCGGGCGTTCCGGGCTTTCGATCGCGCTGGGCGCGACGGCGTTGACCCGAATGCCGCGCGGGCCCAGTTCCTTGGCCATCGCGCGGGTCCACAGGTTCAGCGCCGCCTTGCTGGCGCCATAGATCGCGGCATCGCGCGGCGGCAGAACCGAATTGACCGATGAGATGTTCACCACCGACGCGCCGGCGCCCAGATGGGGCAGCGCGGCGGACAGCAGGCCGGCGGGCGCCACCAGGTTGACCCCCAGCAACTCGTGCGCGAGATCCGGATCGAACGCGTCCTTCGGCGTCTGCGCGACCAGCCCGGCGTTGTTCACGATCACGTCGATCCGCCCGAACCGCGCCATGACGGCGGAGATGACGCTCGCGAAACTCTCCGGCCTGGTGAAATCGGCCTGGATGCAGGCGATCGACTCGGGAAGGCTGTCCGGCCGCGCGTCGCGCGACGTCACGGCGACATCATGGTCCCGCGACAGGTTCAGCGCGATGGCCCGCCCGATTCCACGGGCCCCGCCCGTCACCAACGCCACTCTGGTCATTGCCAACTCCCGCGGGAACGACCCGTTCCCGCCCGTCACCGGATCAATGTCTTCAATCGTAGCTGCGCTGATCCTCGATCACCAGCCCGTCCTTGGGCAGGCTGCCCGGTGCGACCACTTCGACCGCGCCCTTCAGTTTCAGCACGTCGGCCACCGTCCGGGCATAGTCTGCCCCGTCGCCGCCCGCCGCCTCGATCCGCACCGTCATCGCGTCCATTTCGCCTTCGCGGCTGGCGATGACCCGCGCCTTGACGATCTCCTCGTGGCGCGCGACCAGCGCGGCCACCTGTTCGGGCCTGATGAACATGCCCTTGATCTTGGTGGTCTGATCGGCGCGCCCCATCCAGCCCTTGATGCGCAGGTTGGTGCGTCCGCAGGGGCTCTGCCCTTCCATGATGGCGCTCAGATCGCCGGTGGCGAACCGGATCAGCGGGTAGTCTGGGTTCAGCGTGGTCACCACCACCTCGCCGACTTCGCCCGGCGCGACCGGCGTTCCGGTGCCGGGCGTGACGATCTCGACCACCACATGCTCGTCGACGATCATCCCCTCCATGGCCGCGCTTTCATAGGCGATGTTGCCCAGATCCGCCGTGCCATAGCTTTGCAGGCAGGAAATTCCGCGCTCGCGGTACTCCGCGCGCAGGCTCGGGAACAGGGCGCCGCCCCCGACGGTCGCCTTGGTGATCCCGAGCGTCACGCCCATGCTGTCGGCCTTGTCGAGGATCACCTTCAGGTAATCCGGCGTCCCGGCATAGGCCGTCACACCGACATCGCGCGCCGCCGTCACCTGCAACTCGGTCTGCCCGGTGCCCGCGGGCAACACGGCGGCGCCGACGGCGCGGGCGCCGTTCTCGAACAGCATCCCCGCCGGAGTCAGGTGATAGCCGAAACAGTTCTGCACGATGTCCCCGGGCCCGATTCCCACCGCATGCAGAACGCGGCCGAACCGCCACCAGTCGCGGTCGATCCCGCCCGGCTCGTAAATCGGACCCGGCGACTGGAACACATGCGCGAACCCCGATGGCGGCTTGACGGTGAAGCCTCCGAAGGGCGGGTTGGCCGCTTGTGCGCGGCCAAGGTCGGACTTTCGCAACACCGGCAATGCCGCCAGCGCCGCCGCATCGGTGATCGCCTCGGGGTCGACATCGGCCAGGGCCTCGGCATAGCCCGGCAGCGCCTTGGCGCGCGCGATCTGCTGGGGCAGGGCCTCGGCAAGGTCGGCCGCGCGCCGATCCGCGCTGCGCGTTTCCAGGTCGTCAAAAAAGCCAGTCATCTCGGCAGAACTCCGCGCTGGACCCGCGCCAGACCTGCGCGGGCATGATGTGGGACAAGGCCGTTCGGCGCCCGCGTTACGGCAGGGCCGCCGCGATTGGCCGAACGGATGTGAGGACAGGGATACCGGACCTGCGCGCCCAACTCCTGCAAGGCATCGTCTCCCCTAGCTCAGCCACCGCTTGCGGCGGCGATAGGAGCGCACGTCGCGGAACGACTTGCGCCCCTCGTCGGACATGCCGAGGTAGAATTCCTTGACGTCCTGGTTCTCTCGCAGATCGGCGGCCGGCCCGTCCATCACGACCCGCCCGCTCTCCAGGATGTAACCGTAATGGGCAAAGCGCAGCGCAACGTTGGTGTTCTGCTCGGCCAGCAGGATCGAGACGCCTTCCTTCTCGTTCAGGTCCTTCACGATGCCGAAGATCTCCTCGACCAGCTGCGGCGCCAGTCCCATCGACGGCTCGTCCAGCAGGATCGTCTCGGGCCCGGCCATCAGCGCGCGGCCGATCGCGACCATCTGCTGCTCGCCGCCCGAGGTATAGCCCGCCTGGCTCTTGCGCCGTTCCTTCAGGCGCGGAAAATACTGGTAGACCTTGTCCAGATCCGCCGCCATCGCGCCCTTGCCGTCCTTGCGCGTGTAATAGCCGGTCAGCAGGTTCTCCTCGACGGTCAGGTGCTCGAAGCAATGCCGCCCCTCCATCACCTGAATCACGCCCTTCTGCACCAGCGCCGCCGGGTCCAGATCCTGCACCCGCTCACCGCGATAGAGGATCGATCCCTTCGTCACCTCGCCGCGCTCGGAATGCAGCAGGTTGCTCACCGCCTTCAGCGTGGTCGTCTTGCCCGCGCCGTTGCCGCCCAGAAGCGCCGTGATGCCGCCCTTTGGCACCTTCAGGCTGACTCCCTTCAGCACCAGGATCACGTGGTTGTAGATCACCTCGATATTGTTGACCTCGAGCAGGGTGTCGACCTGCGCGTCAGCGGTCTTTGCGGTATCCAGCATCAGGTTTCTTTCCGGTCAGAATGCCCAGGTTTCCCGGCCGCCACGGATGCGGCGGCCGGGCGTTCGTGCCTCAGTTGCAGCCTTCTTCGATGTTGTTCTCGGCTGCATAGGCCGCGCTGTCTTCCGCGATCAGCGGCTGAATGACATCGCTGTCGGACTCGATGAAGTCTGTAATCAGCGTCCATTTCTGCGCCGACGCATCCCATTGCTGAACGGCGCCCATCCCGTTGCCACCATGGTTTTCACACGTGACCTTGAACCCGGGAGCGAAGTTCGCGAATCCCAGTTCCGCAAGCCGCTCTTCGGTGATCTCAAGCGCTTCCATGCCATCGCGCATCATGCCCGAGGTGATGTCCGCAGTGCCGTGGATCTCCTGCGCGGTGCGGGCGGCTTCGGCGGCCAGCATCGCCGCGTAGAGCCCCCGGTTGTACAGAACGGTTCCCATCTGGTCTCCGTTGCCCGCGGCCTTGCCCTCATCGTACACGTACTTCTTGAGATCCTCGTAGACGCCGAACTCGTCGCCCGGAGCGGTCAGGGCCAGTGCCTTGTAGCCATCTGCATTCTCGCCGACCGGCAGCACGTCATTCTCGGAGCCGGACCACCAGACACCGATGAACTTGTCCATCGGAAAGCGGATGTTCGCGGCTTCCTGGATCGCGACCTGGTTCATGACGCCCCAGCCCCACATCACCACGTAATCCGGCTTGTCACGGCGAATCTGCAGCCATTGCGATTTCTGTTCCTGGCCGGGGTGATCGACCGGCAGCAGCGACAGTTCGAAACCATGCTTCTTGGACAGCTCTTCGAGCGTGCGGATCGGCTCCTTGCCGAACGCCGAGTTGTGATAGATCAGCGCGATCTTCTTACCTTCCAGGCTCCCGCCCTCTTCGTTCAGCATGTACTTGACCGCGACCGACGCGCCGTCCCAGTAGTTGGCCGGGTAGTTGAAGACGTGGCTGAAGACCTTGCCGTTGGCCGCGGAAGTCCGCCCATAGCCCATCGAGTGGATCGGGATGTCGTCCGCCGTCGCCTTCGGGATCAGCTGATAGGTGATCCCCGTCGAATAGGGCTGATAGACCAGCGCCCCTTCGGACTTGGTGGCCTCGTAGCACTCAACGCCCTTCTCGGTGTTATAGGCGGTTTCACAGGGCAGAACCCGTGTCATCACGCCGCCAATGCCCCCGTCGCGCGCGTTCAGCATCGTGAAATAGTCGGCATAGGCATCCGCCACGGGAATCCCGTTCGCCGCATAGGGTCCGGTCCGGTAATCCAGCGACGGAAAGACCAGGTCCGCCAAGGCGGGTCCGGCGGCCAGTGCGGCGCCAAGCGCCAGGGTTGTCAGTTTCAGTGTCATCGGGTCTAGTCCTCCCTTTGGTGTTATTCCGATGGTGCAGCCTCGCCACCGTGACGGGGCTGTCGTCGGCGCGGGTTTATCCCGCGACGTTGTTTCAATGCGGGAACGGCCACAGCCGCAGCTTCTCCTTGGCCAGACGCCAAAGTTGCGCCAGCCCATGCGGCTCGACGATCAGGAAGAAGATGATCAGCGCGCCCACGATCACCAGCTGGAAATGCGCGACGATATCCGTCGGCCAGCCCAGCATGTCCGCCCCGACCACTTTCAGCGCCACCGGCAGCAGCACCAGGAAGGCCGCTCCTGCGAAACTGCCGAAGACCGATCCCAGGCCGCCGATGATGACCATGAACAGCACCAGGAACGACTTGGTGATCCCGAACACCTCGCCGACCTCGACCGCCCCGAGGTAGATCGCGAAGAACAGCGCGCCCGAGATGCCGACAAAGAACGAACTCACCGCGAAGGCCGTCAACTTGGCCTTGAGCGGGTTCACCCCGATGATCTCGGCGGCGATGTCCATGTCGCGGATCGCCATCCACGACCGCCCCAGCGTGCCGCGCGTCAGGTTGCGCGCGATGATCGCGCTGGCGGTGCAGAAGATCAGACAGAAGAGATAGGTCGCCCAGGCTGTGGCATTCGGACCGGTGATCAGAATGCCGAACGTGTCGCGTTCGGGGGCGTTGATCTGCCCCGAGGCCGAGTAGTTGTAGAACCACGACACCCGGTTGAACAGCCAGACCAGGAAGAATTGCGCCGCCAGCGTCGCCACGGCAAGGTAGAACCCCTTGATCCGCAGGCTCGGCAGACCGAAGACCACGCCGACCGCGGCGGTGATGAACCCGGCCAAGATCACGTGGATGAACATGCTCACATCCGGAAAGGCCGTCATCAGCTTGTAGCAGGCATAGGCGCCCACCGCCATGAACCCGCCGGTGCCCAGGCTGACCTGACCGCAATAGCCGGTCAGGATGTTCAACCCGATCGCCGCGATCGCATAGATCAGGAAGGGCAGCAGGATCGCGTTGGCCCAATAATCGTTGATCAGGAACGGCACGACCAGAAAGGCAAAGGCCAGCACGACATAGTACCGATACCGGTCGAACTTGATCGGAAAAGTCTGGCTGTCCTGTGGATAGGTGGTGCTGAAATCACCGGCTTCACGATAGATCATGCTCGGATCGCCTCTTTCTCATGCGCGCGCTCGCGGCTCGCCGCGTCAAGCTGGTTGGATTTGCGCGCATAGCCCTTCGTCTCGGACACGCGCACCAGTTTCATGTAGGCCACGATCCCCGTGATCAGCCCGGCAAAGGCGAGGATCGCGGCGATCACCAGTTGCCGGTCGGTCAGGCCCTCGGCGGCCAGCGCCAGGTAGCCGAAGGCCCAGAAGCCCGACCAGGCGACCACGTTCACGATGGCGACGATCTTGGTCATGGCTATACCCTCTCGATGATCTTCTCGCCGAACAGACCCTGCGGACGGAACAGCAGGAAGATCAGCGCCAGAACATAGGCGAACCAGTTCTCGGTCGCGCCTCCCAGGGCCGGCCCCAGCAGGAACTCGAACAGCTTCTCGCCGACCCCGATGATCAGCCCGCCGACGATCGCGCCGGGGATCGAGGTGAACCCGCCCAGCATCAGGACCGGCAACGCCTTCAGCGCGATCAGCGACAGCGAGAACTGCACGCCCGACTTGGTGCCCCACATGATCCCCGCGACCAGCGCCACGAAGCCCGCCAGCGACCAGACCAGAACCCAGATGAAGTTGAGCGAGATCCCCACCGACAGCGCCGCCTGGTGATCGTCGGCCACCGCCCGCATCGCGCGGCCCTGCTTGGTGTATTGCGCGAACAGAACCAGCGCGACCACCAGAAGCGCCGCGATGACCGTCGCCACGATGTCCAGGTTGTCGATGAAGAAGCCATAGCCGAACAGGTCGTATGTCACCTGGTCGATCGTTTCGTTGATGCCCTGCGGCAGCCCCACGTCCAGCTTCTTGATCTCGGACCCCCACATCAGGTCGCTCAACCCTTCTAGGAAGTAGGCCAGCCCGATGGTCGCCATGAACAGGATGATCGGCTCCTGGTTCACAAGGTGGCCCATCACGAATTTCTGCACCCCGATCGCCAGCAGCACCATCACCCCGGTCGTCAGGATGATCGCCAGCAGCGCCGGCACGTGCCATCCGAAGTGGTGGATGTCGGTGCCGAATGTGGCGTTGATCAGATGCGCGAAGGGCACCTGCCCGTCCATGATCCCGACCAGCGTCATCGCCGCGAACAGCGCCATCACGCCCTGCGCGAAGTTGAAGATGCCGCTGGCCTTGAAGATCAAGACGAAGCCGAGCGCCACGAGCGCATAGAGCACCCCGGCCATGAGGCCGTTCAGCGTGACCTCCATCGCGAAAAGCAACTGCTCAGGCATTCCTGCCTCCCTGTTTGTCCGTTTCGGCCATCAGCCGATCTTTCCCGCACATGCGGGCGTCAATCCTTCCGCCCCGCCCTCGCGGGCCGGGTGGTAGAGCCGCAGCAGCGCCGCCCCCGCCTCGCGCAGCGAGAACTCGACCTGGTAGGGCCGGCCGTCATGGCCGCAGCCCAGGTACGGCCCCGACAGCGCGCCGGCGAAGACCCCCGCCTCGACCAGCCGGCCCTGCGCCACCGCTTCGGCGACGAAGGGCGCGTGCAGCGGCAGGATCGCCTCCGTCACGTGGCCGTTTCCGTCGGCGCTGACGCAGCTCATGTGGCGTGGAAAATTCCCGACACTGGTCTCCTGCGACCGCTCGGACGCCGCCCAGTCCGCCGCACCCACGGTCACCGTCACCGCGCCGGCGCCCAGCGCGCCCGGTGCGACGAAGGTCATGGCATCCGCCGCGCAGTCCCGCGCGTCCGCGCAGGCACCGCCCGCTGCCGCCGCCTGCCAGGCGCCGAAGGCCGCGGCGCGTGCGCCGGTTTCCGCATAGATCATGCAGCCGTCGACCATCGCCACCCAACCCTCCGCCAGGCGCGGCTCGGCTTGCGCCGCGCCCGCCGCAAGGGCCAGGCACAGGGCGACAGGGCGCGCGGCGTCAATCATGCGCGACCCCCAGATAGGCGTCGATCACATCCTGGTTGTTGCGCACCTCATCCGGCGAGCCGTCGCCGATCTTCTTGCCGTAATCCATCACCACGACCCGGTCCGACAGGTCCATGACGACGCCCATGTCGTGCTCGATCAGCGCGATGGTGGTGCCGAACTCGTCGTTCACGTCCAGGATGAAGCGGCTCATGTCCTCCTTCTCCTCGACGTTCATGCCCGCCATCGGCTCGTCCAGCAGCAACAGCTTGGGCTCGGCCGCCAGGGCGCGGGCCAGTTCCACGCGTTTCTTCAGGCCGTAAGGCAGACGCGACACCGGGGTCTTGCGGATATGCTGGATCTCGAGGAAATCGATCACCTTCTCCGCCACCTCGCGGTTCGCGGTCTCCTCCTCCTCGGCCTTGCCCTTCCAGATCGCCTGCGACAGCAGCCCGGTCTTCATGTGGGTCAGCCGCCCCGTCATCACGTTGTCCAGAACGCTCATGCCCTCGAACAGCGCGATGTTTTGAAAGGTGCGCGCAATGCCCTGGCGCGCCACTTCATAGGGCTTCATCTGCGGTCGCTTCGCGCCGCGAAACCAGACCTCGCCCTCCTGCGGCACGTAGAAACCCGAGATCACGTTCAGCATCGACGATTTCCCGGCCCCGTTCGGCCCGATGATCGCGCGGATCTCGCCCTCGCGGATGTCGAAACTGATATCGGTGATCGCCGTCACCCCGCCAAAGCGCAGGGTGATGTTCTTCATTTCCATCACCACGCCGCCGATCTTGCGGCCATCCGCGGTGGTATACCCTTCAGAGGCGTCAAGCATCCGATGTGTCCTTCCGTTTCAGCATCGTCGCCGTGCGGGACGGCGGGCGGGGCGATGACCGCAGGTCGAGCGCCGTATCGCCGGCCCTCATTCCGCGGCCACCTTCTGCGGCACGACCGGGATCACCTTGGCCTCGCGGATCTCCAGCGTCGCCTTGATCGATCCCTTGCGCCCGTCTTCATAGGTCACCTCGGTGACCGTGCTGACCTTGTTCGAGCCGTCATAGAGCGCCGCGATGATGTCGGCGAATTTCTCCTCGATGATCCGGCGGCGCACCTTGCGGGTGCGGGTCAGCTCGCCATCGTCGGCGTCCAGCTCCTTGTGCAACACGACGAAGCGGTGCACCTGGCAGCCCGACAGCATCGGGTCCTCGGCGACCGAGGCGTTGACCTCCTCCACATGGCGCTGGATCGTCTCCATCACCTGCGGATGCCCCGCCAGTTCCTGGTACGAGGCATAGGCGATGTTGTTGCGCTCGGCCCAGTTGCCGACCGCCGACAGGTCGATGTTGATGAACGCCGTGCACTGCTCGCGGTTGTTGCCGAACACCACCGCTTCCAGGATGTTGGGATAGAATTTCAGCTTGTTCTCGACATATTTCGGCGCGAACAGGCTGCCATCGGCCATCTGGCCCACGTCCTTGGCCCGGTCGATGATGCGCAGATGCCCGGTCTCGGGTTCGATGAAGCCCGCATCGCCGGTGGCGACCCAGCCGTCCGGGTCCTTGGTGTCGGCCGTGCTCTCCGGGTTCTTGTAGTACTCCACGAACACGCCCGGGCTGCGATAGAACACCTCGCCGTTCTCGGCGATCTTCAACTCGACCCCGGGCGAAGGCACGCCCACCGTGTCACTGCGCACCTCGCCATCGGGCTGGGCGGTGATGAACACCGTCGCCTCGGTCTGCCCGTAAAGCTGCTTCAGGTTGATGCCCAGGCTGCGGTAGAAATCGAAGATCTCGGGCCCGATCGCCTCGCCGGCCGTGTACCCCACGCGCACCCGGCTGAAGCCCAGCGTGTTCTTGAGCGGCCCGTAGACCAGCAGATCGCCGATCTTGTATTTCAACCGGTCCATGAACCCGACGGGCTTGCCGTCCAGCAGGTCGGGGCCGACCTTGCGGGCATGGGCCATGTAATGGTCGAACATCTTCTTCTTGATCGTGCCCGCGTCCTCCATCCGGATCATCACCGTGGTCAGCTGGGTCTCGAACACGCGCGGCGGGGCGAAGTAATAGGTCGGCCCGATCTCGCGCAGGTCGGTCATCATCGTGTCGGCGCTTTCCGGGCAGTTCACGCAGAAGCCGCACCAATAGGCCTGGCCGATCGAAAAGATGAAATCGCCCACCCAGGCCATCGGCAGATAGGCCAGGATCTCGTCGTCGCGCCGCAGCTTGTCGAACTCCGACGAGGACTTGGCCGATTCGATGACGTTGCGGTTGGACAGCACCACCCCCTTGGGCTTGCCCGTCGTGCCCGAGGTATAGAGCATCACGCAGGTGCTGTCGTAATCCAGCTTCGCGCACCGCGCCTTCAACTCGGTGATGAACTCGTCATGCGCCGCGCGGCCCTGATCCTGCACATGGCTGAACTGGTGCAGATGCGAATGATCGTATTTCCGCAGACCCCGCGGATCGAGATAGATCAGATGTTCGAACTGGTGCAGCTGGTCCTGCACCTCGATCACCTTGTCGACCTGTTCCTGGTCCTGCACGATCACGAAACGCGCGCCGCAATGGCCCAGCACATAGGCCATCTCCTCGGCCACCGCGTCCTGGTAGAGCGGCACCGGCACCGCGCCGACCATCTGCGCCGCCACCATCGACCAGTAGAGATAGGGCCGGTTGCGCCCAATGATGGCGATGAAATCACCTTCGTTCACACCCAGGTTGATCAGCCCCAGCGCCAGCGCCTCGATTTCCGCGGCGGTCTCGCTCCAGGTCCAGCTCTGCCAGATGCCGAACTCCTTTTCCCGGTAGGCCGGGAACGTTCCGTATTTGGCCACGTTTCGCTCGAGCAGGGCCGGAATGGACTGAAGCCCACCGGCGTCCGAAGACGTCTGAACCAAGGTTTTCTCCTCCCACCGCCGGCTCTCCCGTGCCGGCATTGACCGCTTCCATGCGATTCCCTGACCGTACCGAAGCGGCTGCGACCCTCCGCGTCAACTTTTTCCTGATGTTTTCCCAATCCTTACGAATTGTTACCGCACCCGACTCAGCCCGCACCGGCCCGATCCCGCGAGTCGGGCTAATTGCGCGCCCGGCCGCTTGGTGCTAGCGATGACGGACAAAAGGAAAGCCGTGCGTGACGCGAAGCGATCATCGAACCAAGGCCCTGACGACGGCCGGCCTCAACCTGATCGCGCAGGCCCTGTCGATCTATGACAGCGACCTGCGGCTGGCGGTCAGCAACCGCCGCTTCCAGGAAATGTTCGACCTGCCCGACCACCTGGTGCAGCCCGGCGCGCGGTTTCAGGACACCATCCGCCATATCGCCGAAAAGGGCGAATACGGACCCACCGAGGATATCGACGCCCTCGTGCAGGCACGGGTCGACCAGGCCCGCGCGTTCGAACCGCACTACCTCGAACGCACCCGCCCCAGCGGGCAGATCATCTCGATCGAAGGCGCGCCGCTGCCGCAGGGCGGATGGGTCACCGTCTATACCGACATCACCCGCACCCGGCGCAGCGAGGAACTGCTGCGCGCCCGCTCCGCCGAACTGTCCGACCAGGTGCTGACCCATGCCGAGGATCTCGCCGCCACCAACCGCCAGCTCGCTGCCACCAACTCGGCCCTGCAGGAGGCCAAACGCGAACTGACCGAGATCGAGGCCCGCACCCGGCTGACCACCGAGATGATGCCCGCCCACATCGCCCATGTGGATTCGACCGGCCACTACACCTATTCCAACCGCCGCCTCAGCAGCGTGCTGCCGGGCCGCCCGTCCGACATTCTCGGCCTGCATATCGCCGACGCGCTGGGCCCCGCGACCTTCGCCCGGATCGAACCCCGGCTCGCCAACGCCTATCGCGGCGAAAGCCCGGTCTTCGAGTTCACCGAGGATCACGGCGGCCGACGCATCCGCGTCGCCTTCACCCCGGACGGCGCCGGCGGCGTCTATATCCTGTCGATGGACGTGACCGAGGAAACCCAGGCCCGCGTCGCGCTGCAACAGACCCGGCGGCGGGCGATGGCGGCGCAGATGACCAGCGGCCTCGCGCACGACTTCTCCAATCTCCTGACCATCATCCTCGGCATGCAGTCCCGCCTCGCCCAGATGAATCTCGGCCCCGAGGCGGGCGAACTGATCGCCGCCACCCGCTCCGCCGCGCAACGCGGCGGGCGGCTGCTGAACCGCATCGCCGACATGACCAGCCGCCGCAGCCTGCGCCCCGAGGCCACCGACATGCACGCGCTGCTGGGCGAATTGCGCCTGCTGGCCACGCCCAGCCTGCCCCGCGCCGTCGGCCTCAGCGTGCTCGACCATCTGCCCGACGATCCGCTGCTGCTCGATCCCGGCCTGCTGCAGGACGCGCTGCTCAACCTGATCCTGAACGCCCGCGACGCGATGGGCGCGACCGGGCAGATCACCGTCAGCGCCCACAGCCTCGACCGCACCTGGATCGAGATCACCGTCTCCGACACCGGGCCCGGTTTCTCGCCCGAGGCGCTGGAAAAGGCGCTGAACCCGTTCTTCACCACCAAGGGCGGCGAGGGCAGCGGCCTCGGCCTGCCGATGGTCTACGACATGACCAAGCTCGCCGGCGGCGACCTGCGCCTCGCCAACACGCCGACCGGCGCCAGCGTCACCCTGCGCCTGCCCTACCGCGTCGCGCCCGAATCCGACGGCGGCGGGCTCACCCTGCTGGTCGAGGACAGCGAAGAGCTGCGCGCCGGCTTCCGGGACATGCTGATGGAGATCGGCCACGCGGTGATCGAGGCCACCTCGGTGGACGAGGCCACCGCCCTCGTCGCCGATGTGCCCGACATCACCATGATCCTCTCCGACCTCAAGCTCGAGGGCCACGCCACCGGGCTCGACCTGGTCGAGCGCATGGCCGGCAGCGGCCTGCCCTGCATCCTGATGACCTCGCTGCCCGACAGCGACCCGCTCAACATCGCCGCGCGCCAGCGTGCGCCGCTGCTGCGCAAACCCTTCACCGCCGACCAGCTCGCGGCGCTGATCCGGCCGGGAGCCGCCGCATGACCGCCCCACTCGTCACGATCCTCGACGACGAACCCGAGATCCGCAGCATCCTGACCGACGTGCTGCGCGACGCCGGCTTCCGCACCCAGAGCTTCGCGCGGGCCCGCGAATTCGAAGCCTCGCTGAAACACGCAACCCCCGACGTCTGCCTCGTCGACCTGTCGCTGCCCGACACCGACGGGCTCGCCCTCGTGCACCGGCTGGCACTCGAACAGGGTGCCTCGGTCATCATCATCTCCGGCCGTGCCCAGGTCCAGGACCGCGTCACCGGCCTCGAACTGGGCGCCGACGACTACATCACCAAGCCCTTCGACCCGACCGAGGTCGTCGCCCGCGTCCGCGCCCGCCTGCGCGACACCCGCGCCGCCCCGCGCCCCGGCAACACCGCCCGCTTCAACGGCTGGACCGCGCATTTCGACCGCTACACGCTGCAGGACGACGACGGCGTCGAAACCCCCTTCTCCCACGCCGAGGCCGAGGTGCTGCGCCTGTTCCTGGAAAGCCCCAAACGCCTGATCAGCCGCGCCCAGATGCAGGAATCCCTCGGCGGGGCCGCGGGCGAAAGCTTCGACAGGGCGATGGACGTGCGCATCTCGCGCCTGCGCACCAAGCTGCGCGAAGACCCCAAGAACCCGCGCCTGATCAAGACGATCTACGGCGCCGGCTACATCTTCCTCGGCGACGTGACCTGGACCTGACCGACACGGGCTTCATCTTCGTCAAAATACTCCGGGGTTTGGGGCAGAGCCCCAATCACGCCCGCCCCAGCCGATCCACCGCCGCGGCCAGCACCCGCACTCCGGCGACAAGATCGGCCTCCGCCGTATCCTCCCCGAACGCATGGCTGATCCCGTCGATCGATGGCACGAACAGCATCGCCACCGGCAACAGCCGCGCCACGTTGGTCGCGTCATGCAGCGCGCCCGAGGGCAGCACGCGCCACCGCTTCGGCGCCACCTGCTCCGCCCCGGCCTCCAGCGCCGCGCGCAACCGCGCATCCATCGCCACCGGCTCCAGCCCCAGCATCGCACCGAAACTCACCTGCAGCCCGCGCGCCTTGGCCACCTCCACCGCCGTGGCGCGCAGGATCTCCTCCATCCGCCCCAGCCGGTCCGCGTCGCCATCGCGCCACTGGATCGAGAACACCGCCCGCCCCGGCACGATCGAGGTGGCGTTGGGATGCAACGCCACGTGGCCGATGGTCCAGACCGTGCGCGGCGTGACCACGTTGCGAAACCGCTCCTCCAGCAGCGCGTTGAAGGCGGCCAGCCCCTGGAACGCGTCGCGGCGCAGATGCATCGGGGTCGTCCCCGCGTGGTTCTGCTGCCCGTCGAAGGTGATGCGCATGTCACGGATGCCGACGATATCGCTGACCACCCCGATCTGCTCGCCCGCGCTGTCCAGCGTCGGCCCCTGCTCGATATGCAGCTCGATGAAGCCGGTGAACCGGCCCGGATCGACGAACGCGCCCGCCAGCCCCGCCATCGGCGCCCGCGCCGCCGCCAGCGCGACGCCGGCATGGTCGGTCAGCCGGTCCGCCTCCGCAAGCGACAGCTGGCCCGACCACACGGCGCTCCCCGTGGTGACGCCGAACCGGCCCTCCTCGTCCTGGAAACTCACCACCGACACCGGCGGCCCGCCGGCCGCGCGGCTCGCCCGCGCCACCTCGAGCGCCGCGACCACCCCCAGCGCCCCGTCAAGCCAGCCGCCCTCGGGCTGGCTGTCGGAATGCGATCCCAGCAACAGCGACGGCCCCTCCGCCAGGCCGAACAGGTTGCCCATCGGGTCATACCGCACCGCAAGACCCGCCTCGGCCATCCGCTCGGCCAGCCAGGCCCGCGCCGCCACGTCCGCCTCGCAATAGGCCGGGCGCACGACACCCTTGCCGACCCCGGCGGCACCGAACCGGCGCAACGCATGCAGATCGGCCAGGAATCGGTCGGGATCGGGTGTCATCGGAAAACCTCGTCTGCAGCCGGGCCACGCGGCCCCGCCCGAACCCTACGCGCCGCGCGCACGGAAACCAAGCCGGCGCCGACGGGCGAAATCGGTCCCCCCTCTGGCACCTCGCGCCGCTCTGGCCTAAGACGAGCCCAAGCAGGAGCAGCACCATGTCCCACATCACCCTCATCCGCCACGGCCAGGCCAACACCCAGGCCCGCGACGAGCTCAGCTACGACCGGCTCAGCCCGCTCGGCCACCAGCAGGCAGCCTGGCTCGGCGATCACCTGCGCACCTGCGGCAGCCATCATTCGCGGGTCTATTGCGGCACGCTCACCCGCCATGTCGAAACCGCCGGCGGCATGAAGGCAGGCGACGCGGAGCAGGATCCGCGCCTGAACGAGCTCGAATACTTCACCCTCGCCCGCCTGCTCGAGGAACAGCACGGCGTCGCGCTGCCCTCCGAACGCGAGGGCTTCATCCGCCACCTGCCGCGCATCTTCACCGCCTGGCAGAACGGCGAACTCGAAGGCGCCCCCGAAAGCTTCGCCGATTTCGAAAGCCGCGTCACCGACGCCCTGGACGAGATCGCCGCGGGCAAGGGGCCGGCGCTGGTCGTGACCTCGGGCGGGCTGATCGCCATCGCCCTGCGCCAGGTGATGGAGCTCAACATCGCCGCCACCGCCCGCGTCGCGCTGGCGATCATGAACACCTCGATGCACAGGCTGTTCCCGATCGGCGACCATCTCAGCCCGGTCCTGTTCAACGCGGTGCCACATCTCGACGCGCCCGACCGCCACTTCGCCCAGACGCATTTCTGACGCCCGACACGAGGAACCGCCGCACATGACACATCTGTGGGTGCGCGCCGAACAGCGCGCCAACGAGGACCGCACCGGGCTGATGCCCATCGGCGCCGCCGCGCTGATCGGCGCCGGCCTGCGCGTCACGGTCGAGGACAGCGCCACCCGCGCCGTTCCGATCGACTCCTATCGCGCCGCCGGCTGCGAGATCGCGCCGGAAAACAGCTGGCCCGACGCCCCCGCCGACGCCATCATCTTCGGTCTCAAGGAACTGCCCGAGGACGGCACGCCGCTGACGCACCGCCACATCCTCTTCGGCCACGCCTACAAGGGCCAGCCCGCCGGGCAGACGCTGCTGAAACGGTTCAGGGCCGGGGGCGGCACGCTCTACGATCTCGAATACCTGGTCGATGAAAGCGGCCGCCGGGTCGCCGCCTTCGGCTACTGGGCGGGCTATGCCGGCGCCGCCGTGGCGCTGAAATGCTGGGCCGCGCAGCAACGCGGCGGCCTCGCCGGGCCGGTCTCGACCTACGCCAATTCACGGGCGCTGCAGGACGAACTGACAGCCGAGCTCGACGCGCTCGGCACCGGCCGCCCCACCGCGCTGGTGATCGGCGCGCTCGGACGTGTCGGCACCGGCGCCGCCGATCTCTGCACCGCGATGTCGGTGCCCGTCACCCGCTGGGACATGGCCGAAACCGCCCATGGCGGCCCGTTCCCCGAGGTACTCGCCCACGACGTCTTTCTCAACTGCATCCTGGCCCGCCCCGGCACCCCGGTCTTCGTGCCGGCCAGCGCGCCGACAGATCCGCGAAACCTGACGGTGATCGGCGACATCGCCTGCGATCCGGACAGCGATTTCTCTCCGATCAAGGTCTATGACCGCACGACCAGCTGGGCCGAACCGGCGCTGCGGGTGCATGACGCGCCGCCGCTCGACGTCACCGCCATCGACAACCTGCCCTCGATGCTGCCGCTGGAAAGCTCCGAGGATTTCGCCGCCCAGCTGCTGCCCTCGCTGCTGACCCTGCCCGACCTGAAGGCCGGCGTCTGGGGGCGCGCGAAAGCCACGTTTGACAGCCATATCGAAAGGATCTGATCCATGACCATCCACTGGTGCGGCACCGGCCTCTCCGCCATCCCCGGCCTGCGCCGCCTGATCGAGGCCGGCCACGACGTCACCGTCTGGAACCGGACCGTCGACAAGGCCCGCGCCGCCGTCGGCGACCTGACCGACGACATCCGGGCGTTCGACATCGATGCCCTTGCAGGCACGCTCGCCCAAGGCGACGTGATCGTGTCGATGCTGCCGGGCGACTGGCACGTGCCGCTGGCCGAACTGGCCATCGCCAGGAGGGCGCAGTTCGTCAGCTCCTCCTACATCGCACCCGAAATGCGCGCGCTCGACGAGGCCGCCCGCACGGCCGGCGTCGCGCTGGTCAACGAGGTCGGGCTCGACCCCGGCATCGACCACCTGATGGCCCACGCGCTGATGGACGCCTACCGTGCCTCCGACGCGTTCGACGCCGACAACCACCTGTCCTTCACCTCCTATTGCGGCGGCGTGCCGAAACACGCCAACGCCTTCCGCTACAAGTTCAGCTGGTCGCCGCTGGGCGTGCTCAAGGCGCTGCGCTCGCCGTCGCGCTCGATCCGCGACTATTCCGAGCTCCGCGTCGACCGGCCCTGGGACGCGATCAGCAGCTATACCGCGCCGCTGCCCACGCCGGAAAGCTTCGAGGTCTATCCCAACCGCGACAGTCTGCCCTTCATGGCGCAATACGGCTTCGACCAGACCTGGCCGGTGCGCGACTTCGTGCGCGGCACCCTGCGGCTCAACGGCTGGTCCGAGGCCTGGGCCGACGTGTTCCGCGAGGTCGAAACCCTCTCCGGCCCCGAAGGCGACGCGCGCCTGCAGGAGATGTCCGACCAGTTCTGGGCCGACCACGCCTATGACGAGGACGAACCCGACCGCGTCGTGCTCTGCGTCGGCCTCGCCGCCGAACGCGACGGCAAACCGGTCTGGCACAAGACCTACGTCATGGACGCCTGGGGCGACGCCCGCGGCACCGCGATGGCCCGCCTCGTGTCGGTCCCGGTCTCGCTGGCGGTCGAAGCGGTGCTGAACCGCGAAATCCCCGCCGGAGTCCACGCCGCCCCCAGCGATCCCAGGCTGCTGACCCGCTGGATGGCCGAGATCGACAAGCTGGCGCAGCACCTGCAGATCGTCGACCACCTCGCCTGATCCGCCCGACACGCGCACGGACAGGGCCAAGCACGGCCCTGCCCTTCATCTTCGTGAAAATACTCGACGGTCCGACGCTCACCGCCCGCGCGTGATGATGTCGTCCTCGGCGTCGCTGGCGGATATCCCCAGCGCGTCCAGCCCGTTCTCCAGGTGATCGGACATGTGCGGCGTGCCCAGGATGTAATCTGCGCAAGGGGTCGTCGCCTCGGCCTTGGCGGTGGCGATCGCCTCGGCAAGGTCCTCGGCCTCGAAACTCTCGCGGCCGATCCACATGATCGCCACAAGTTCGGCCTGTTCGTCGTCGCTCATCCGGTCGATGAAGGCGCGCAACTCGCCCTCGGCACGGCCCAGCTCGCGGCCCATCAGAATGACCTGCGCGACCTTTTGCGGCGAAATCTCCAGCATCCGCTCATCCTCTCCTGTTCGCATTGCTCCGCCGCGATCAGACACCGCCCGCGCGGCGGACGTCCTTGATCTTACGCAAACAGGCGGTAATAGATCCAGTCCGGCAGGAACTGGCTCAGCCGGAACACCCACGAGAACAGGCGCGGGAAGCTCTTCTTGAACCGGTCCGAAGTCATGTGCTCGAACATGATCCGCGCCGCGTCCTCGGGCTCCATGATGAAGGGCATGGTGAAGTCGTTCTTGTCCGTCAGCCGCGTCCGGATAAAACCCGGATTGGCCAGCTGCACCGCCACCCCGGTCCTGTGCAGGTCGGCATATATGCATTCCGCCAGCGCCATGGTCCCCGCCTTGGAGGCGGAATAGCCGATGCTGCCGGGCAGCCCCCGGAACCCCGACAGCGAGCCGGTGATCACCACGTGCCCGGCGTCCCGCGCCACCATCTGCGGCAGCACCGCGCCCATCACCCGCACCAGCCCGGTGAAATTCACATCCGCCATCGCGGTGCCCTGCTCGGCGTTCCACTCGGTCGCCGGGAACGGCCAGTAGACCCCGGCCAGATAGACCACCCCGTCGATCTCGCCCACCGCCTCGGCGGCGGCGGCGACGCTCGCATCGTCGGACACGTCGATCGTCTGCACCTCGGCCGGGCCGGGCAACTCCGCGGCCAGCGCCTCCAGCTTGTCCTGCGACCGCGCCGACAGGACCAGGCGCACGCCGGCCCGGCTCATCTGCCGGGCCAGCGCCGCGCCCAGCCCGTCGCTGGCGCCGACCAGCCAGTATCTCTTGCCTTGCCAGGTTCTCATGCCGCGTCACGCACCGGGTCGTTGGCCGCATTCCGCGGCCGCATCGTCGCCACCAGCTCGGCGACCTGGATGCCGAACTTGCGGAACTGGCTGCGGTTCACGATGGTGCCGTTGGGCGCCAGGTACATCCAGTCGGTCGTGTCCAGGACATGCCCGCCGGACTCCTCGGGCAGCTGGATCCGGTACTGCAGCTGCACCGCCGATCCCATCTGCATCCCGGTGCCGGTGCCCACCACATCCGGCGCGGTCGCCCGGATCCGCCCGTCATTGCCCAGGCTCAGATACCAGACCCGGTCCTGCGTGCTGCCGCTGTCATAGCGGAAATGCTCGGTCATGACCCCGGTGTTGCCTTCCCAGCGGGCCTCGAACTCCCCCACGAAGCGCGAGGTCACGCGCCCCATCGGGCCATAGATCACGCCTTCGCAGACGATCGGTCCGTTCAGGTGCCGGCGCAGGTCGAACTGCGGCTGACCCTCGACGTAATCCTCGGGTCTCTGGGCCTTGAACGACCAGAATCGCCGTCTAGCCCAGCCGACCGCCATCACGAGCGCGGCCCCGAAGGCCACCAGAAGCAGGGAGTCCATTATCGCGTCTCCTCTAGGTTCGTGGTCGCCAGCAACAGAACGGCGACCGCTTTCAACAGGCAGGGAATCCCCGCGTAAAACAGCGTCAGAAGGATCAACGCCTCTTCCGGGTTCTGCACCCCGGACCGAAACCCCGCGGCGTCGAGCGCGGGCAACAGCAATATGGCCGCGAAGGCCAGCGTGAACTTGGACACGAAGGACCAGAGCCCGAACCCCTCCGCCGCGCTGGGCGAGATCCGCGCCATCCGCGTCGCGAAGATCGCCGGCAGCAGCGTCATGTCGGCGCCCAGCGCCGCGCCCGAGGCGACACAGATCACCGCGAAGGCGATCCAGTCCCCCGCCCCCAGCGTCAGCGCGAAACCGAAGGCCAGGATCGACAGCCCCATGCCCAGCAGCAGCGCGCGCTTGGCGCCGATCCCCTCGGCCAGCCGCCCCCAGAGTGGCGCGGCGGCGGCGGCGGACAGGAAGAACAGCAGCAACAGCGGCCCCTCCAGCCCCGGCGCGTCCAGACGGCTCTCGACGAAGAACAGGAACAGGCTCGACGTGATGGCGACCGGCGCGGCGTTCACGAAGGCAATGACCAGCAGGCGACGCGCGATCGAATCGCGCAGCACCGGGCCGAACCCGGCCGACGGCGGCGTGTGCGCCGTGCTCCATTCGCTGCGCATCGCCAGCCAGGCGGCAAGGGCCAGCGCGGCGAACCCGCCGGCGAACCCCGCGAACGGATGGCCGGTCACCGCGCCCAGCATCACCGGCGCGATGGCGGCGGCGCAGATGCCCAGCAGCGCCCCGGTCTCGCGCCAGCGCGCCAGGCGCAGATGCCCGAAATCGCCCAACTGACCGGCCTTGGTCACGCCTTGCGCATAAAAGTTGATCGTCAGGAAACTGAAGGACGAGAACACCAGCACCAGCATCGCGCCGAACCACGCCAGCGGCGCGAAGGGCGGGGTCACGGCGAACAGCCCCACCATCGATCCCGCCAGGATCAGCACCGCCACCGCGACGGCGCCCGCCCGGTGATGGCGCAACCGCTCGGCCAGCCGGCCCAGCAGCGGGTCCTGCACCACGTCCAGCAGCCGCAGCACGAACAGCGCCGAGCCCAGCGCGGCCAGGCTGACCCCGTATTCGTCGACATAGAATTTCGGCGCGTGGATATAGAGCGGCAGGCCCGCCGAGGCCAGCAGCGCCGCGAACAGCGCATAGGCCGGCAACCGGTCGCGTCGGGTATCCACCGCCGTCATCGTCATCCCCGCGTCACTTCCTGTTCGGGCGGCGTGCCGCGCACCCGGTAACGCACGCCCTTCCACCACAGTTTCAGCGCCTGCCAGTGGATCAGCGCCAGCACCCGCCGCGACCCCAGCGGCCGGCGCAGCGCGGCGCGCAGGATGGCGCCGTTGGTCAGCGCCGCCCGGTGCCCGGTCAGCGTGGCGATCAGGCCGCCCTCGCCCTGGCTGTAGTCGATCCAGATGCCGATCCGGTCCGCGCGGATGTCGAAGCGGAACTCATACCCGCCCTCGACCGGCTGGAACGGCGAAACATAGAAGATCTTGCGCGCGGTCAGTCGGTCGCTCGGGCGGATCGGCGCCATGTCGGGATGGTGGCACAGGTAGGAATGGCGCTCGCCGAAGGTGTTGGTCACCTCCGAGATCACCGTGGTCAGGTCATCGCCCGTGTAGCACAGCCAGAAGCTGACCGGGTTGAACACGTGGCCCAGAACCCGCGGCTGGGCCAGCAGCAGGATCCGGTCGGGCTGCGGCAACTGGTGCGCGCTCATCACCTCGCGCACCCAGGCCGCGCCGCGCCCCTGTCCCGGCGCGCCGCCATGGTCGCTGTCATGCAGCGCCGTCAGATTGCGCCCGTTGCGCGAGAACAGCCCCGGACCCGTGGCCGCCGCCTCGGCGTCCAGCATCACGTAGTCGATCGAGTAGCGGAACGCGTTGCGCGTCCCGCCCTTGCGACCGTGAAAGGTCTGCCCGTCGATATGATCGACGCGCGCGCTCATTCCGCCGCCACCTGCAGGCTCGCGACGCGGTTGATGCCCTCGACCACGTCCACGGCGCTCGACAGCCCGTCCTCGTGAAACCCGTTCTTCATCCAGGCACCGCAGAACCAGGTCGAATTGGTGCCGTTGAACGCGGCGATCTCCTTCTGCGCCGCCAGCGCGGCGACGTCATAGACCGGGTGCCGCATCGTCACCTGGTCAAAGATCAGCTCCTCGCGGATCGGCCGCTTGGTGTTCAGCGTCACGAAATGCGGATCGTCCATCGGGATCGGCTGCAGCGAGTTCATCCAGTAGGTCAGGTCGATCTGGTCCGACAGCTTCTGGCTGTCCTCGGTGTACATCCAGCTGGCCCAGACCTTGCGCCGCCGCGGCATCACCGACGCGTCGCGATGCAGGATCACCTCGTTCGGCTGGTAGGCCACGGCCCCCAGCGCCTTGCGCTCGCTGATCGACGCATCCGCCAGCATCCGCAGCGTGTCGTCCGAATGGGTGGCAAAGACCACCTCGTCGAAAGTCTCCCAGGCGCCGCCCCAGGGGCGCACCTGCACGCCCAGCTCGCTGCGCCGCACCGACTGCACCGGCGCGCCCAGCCGCAGCTCGACGCCCTTGCGGCGCATCCCGGCCTCCAGCCGGCGCACGTATTCGACCGATCCGCCCTGCACCGTGTACCACTGGTGCTGACCGCTATAGCCGAGCAGCCCGTGATTGCGGAAGAACCGCACCATCGCATAGGCCGGGAAGTCGAGTATCTTTGATTTCGGCGTCGACCAGATGGCACCGGAAAACGGCGTCAGGTAATAGTCGCGGAACCACGGCCCGGTGCGCAGCCGCTCGAGCAGGCCGCCGATGGTCAGCTCCGGATCGGTCGCCTCCTGCTCGGCCCGGGCGTTGAACCGCAGGATGTCGCGCACCATCCGCAGGAACCGCGGGTCCGCCACGTTCTTGCGCTGGGCGAACAGCGCGTCGATCCCATGCAGCGCGTATTCCAGCCGGCCGCCGTCGATCGACACGCCGAAGCTCATGTTGCTCTCGGTCGTGGGCACCTCCAGCCGCTCGAAAAGCGCCTTCAGATGCGGGTAGTTCACGTGGTTGAACACGATGAAACCGGTATCGACCGGCTGGTCGCCGCGTTTTCCGGCCATGATCGTGCGGGCATGTCCGCCCAGCCGCGGCTCGGCCTCGAACAGGGTCACCCCGTGGGTATCGCCCAGCATGTGCGCCGCGCCCATCCCCGAAATTCCTGCCCCGATCACCGCGATCTTCTTGGGTGCACCTGCACCGAGTTCAAATGGCATGTAACAGTCCGTCCTTGCAGTTCATGCACTCATTACGACTCCGGCCCGCAACTGGATGCAAAACAAAAGCGCAAATCCGGTGATCCGACCCCGACCCACTTGCGTATCATTGGTATGTTGGCCACGATTGACGCGACTAGGACTGAACAATCGGGCTCCGCCAGCGCCCGGCCCCCTGCGGCCGATCGCACCCGCGGGGCAGCAGGAAAGAATTTCGTGACCAACCAGGACAACGGCACCAGAGCTGAATGGGTTCAGCACGTGCTGCGCGTCCGGGACCATCAGGATCAGGCGGCCTTCGCCGATCTGTTTCGCCACTTCGCTCCGCGGATCAAGGCGTTCCTGATGAAATCCGGAGCCGACGCCGCCATGGCCGAGGAATGCGCGCAGGACGTCATGGCGACACTCTGGCGCAAGGCGCATCTGTTCGACCCGACGCGGGCCTCGGTGGCGACATGGATCTTCACCATCGCCCGGAACCGCAGGATCGACGCGCTGCGCAAACAAAGACGGCCCGAACCCGAGGATCTGACCTGGGGCCCCGAAGCCGAGCCGGATCAGGAAGACATCCTGACCCTGCAACAGGAGAGCGAACAGTTGAAGGTGGCGATCAAGGAGCTGCCGGACGCACAGAGGGAACTGATCGAACGCGCCTATTTCGGCGACCTGAGCCACAGCGAAATCGCGGCTCAAACGGGTTTGCCACTGGGCACGATCAAATCACGGATTAGGTTGGCGCTGGACCGCCTGCGCCACGCAATGAGATGAAGCTGATGACAGAGAACATAAAACACCATCTGAGCGACGACCTGCTGATGGCCTATTCGGCGGGAACCCTGCCCGAGGCCTTCAGCCTGATGGTCGCCAGCCACGTATCGCTCTGCGATGTCTGCCGCGCGCAGCTCGAAACCTTCGACGCGGTCGGCGGGGCCCTGCTCGAGGACGAAACCGCCGAGATGGGCGAGGACAGCCTGGCCGCCACCATCGCGATGATTTCCGGTCACGCGCCACAGCCACGCGCGCCCCGGAAACGGCCCGGCGTGCTGCCCGGTCCGCTGCAGGAATATGTCGGCGGCGATCTCGAGGCGATCAAGTGGCGCCCGGTCGGCATGGGTGTCAAGCAGGCGATCCTGCCCACCTCGCGCGACGCCTCCGCCCGGCTTCTGTTCATCCCCGCCGGGGCGGCGGTGCCCGATCACAGCCACAACGGCATGGAAATGACGATGGTGCTGCAAGGCGCGTTCTCGGACGAAGACGACCGCTTTGCCCGCGGCGACGTGGAAATGGCGGATGAATCCGTGCATCACACGCCGGTGGCGGACATCTCCGAGGATTGCATCTGCCTCGCCGTGACCGACGCGCCGCTCAAGTTCACCGGCCTGATCCCGCGCATCGCGCAACCCTTCCTGCGCATCTGACACATTCCACGCTCAACGGCGCGCGCGCCGATCGCGCGCGCCGGTGCTCAATGCAGCCGGTCTGTCGGCGCCCTCCGCTCGGCAATGGCCATCCGGCGCAGCGCGAGGCCCAGCGTCCGGGCCGCGTCCACCAGACAGGGCGCAAGGTCGGGCCGCACCAGCAGCGTCGCGATCAGGATCGCATCCTCGCTGTCGGGCTCCGACGCGGCGGCGACGAAATGGGCAAAGCACGCTTCGTCCGCCCCCAAACAACGGCAACCGACCCCGTGCCGCATCAGCGGACGCCGCCCGTGCTCGGCGCAGAGCCGGCACAACTGCTGCAGGCTGCCCAGCGCGGTTTCGCCATGGGCGGTGCCCAACGTGCGGTCAAAGTCGCGTTGCACCTGCAACTGCGCCCCCGCCCCGTCACACCACAGCCGCAGGTACAGAACCGCCGCCGCCTCGACCGGATCGAGGTCCTCCAGAACACCGATCGCCGCCCCGCCGCGCGGGCGCACCATCGCGTTCATTTCGTCAGGATCAGCTTGCCGGCCTTCGTGATCCGAAGCCGGTACACCTGATCGCCCAACATGATCTCGGCCGTCGGATGGCCCTGTGTCAGGTCCGTCGCCACATGGCGCGGCGGACCGCCGTCCGTGCGGTTGCTCTCTTTCTCGGATGTCTGCAGCGTCATCATCTCTCCTCGGGCCTGGCGCCCACCTCTTCGACCCCCCGCACGCGGCGGGATTCCCGAAATACGATTGCTTGGTGAGGTCTGGCTCTCCCGGTCGGTCGAGATGGCTGGATGCCTTAAACCTGAGTTGTTTTGTCAGATTTGTCAATATCGGTTTTTCGGGCCTCTGCGCCCCGCGTTTACCAATCGCCAACCGGCGGACAGGCACACGCGCGTCTGCACGGCGTATGCACGCGATCTGTACGCAATGCACAGCCCCGCAGAGCCCTTGATATCAGGTGTTAACGCCTGGCGTTCAGCGCTTGGACCCGCCCAGCGCGACCACCTGTCCCGGGTCGTCCGGGGCCAGTTCCTCGAAGTCGAAATTGTCCAGCCGGTCGGCCCGCTTCCCCGCCCGCTCCGAGGCGACGAGAATGCCCGACACGTCCTCCCCCGCCTGCCGCAGATGGGTGTCCAGCTTGCCCGCACGCTCACCGATGATCTCGACATCGCGGTGCAACTGTTTCAGCGCCTTGCGGATCGCCCCGGCCTGCTCGCGCATCCGCGCATCCTTGAGAATCGCGCGCATCGTGTTCAGCGTCGCCATGCAGGTGGTCGGCGATACGATCCAGACCCGCGCGGCGAATCCCTCGCGCACGACCTCGGGGAAATTGGCGTGCAATTCGGCATAGACCGCTTCGGAGGGCAGGAACATCAAGGCCCCGTCCGCGGTCTCGCCCTCGATGATGTAACGCTCTGAAATCGCTTTGATATGTGTCCGTACAGCGGTGCGCATCTGGGTCGCCGCCTGGCGCAGTTCGTGGTCCGTCTGCGCCGCTCTGAGCGCCTCGTAGGCCTCCAGCGGGAACTTGCTGTCGATCACGATCGGCCCCGGCGGATTGGGCAGGTGGATCAGGCAATCGGCCCGTTTCCCGTTGCTCAGGGTCACCTGCAACGCATAGCTGTCGCTGGGCAGCGCCTTGGACACGATGTCGTTCAGCTGGATCTCTCCGAACGCCCCCCGCGTCTGCTTGTTGGACAGGATGTCCTGCAGGCTCAGCACATCGCCCGACAGTTTGGTGATGTTGTCCTGCGCCTTGTCGATGGTGGCCAGCCGCTCCTGCAACTGGGTCAGGCTGGTCGCGGTCTGCTTTGAACTGCCATGCAGGGTTTCCTTCATCCGCTCCTGCATCTCGGTCAGGGCGCGGTTCTGCCGCATCATGTTGTCCGCCAGCCGGTCGTTCATGTGCTGCTGCACGTCCGACAGCCGGCTCTCGACCGTCTGGATCAACTGCATCTGCGCATTCGCCTGGGTTTCGGATACGCTCTGCAAACCGCCGCGCAATTGTTCCTGACCGGCGCCAAGCTGTTGAACATGCTGGCCTAAAAGGGAAAGCTGCTGGCTCAGCGGTTCGGCCATCCGGGCCGAGCGCCCTGCCGCGCGCACCGCCAGGATCAGCAGGATCAGAACCAGCAGGATCAGGCCTGCAGCGCCCAGTACCAGCGGATCGTCCAGTGCCAAGGTAGTGTCGCCGATGCGGATCATGTGCGTCCGAACAGCCGTTCGATATCGGCCAGCTTGAGCTTCACATAGGTCGGCCGGCCGTGGTTGCATTGCCCGGAATGCGGCGTCGCCTCCATCTCGCGCAGCAGCGCGTTCATCTCCTCGCCCCGCATCCGCCGTCCCGACCGGACCGATCCGTGGCAGGCGACGCGGCTCAGGATCGCCTCGATCCGCGCCTGCACGGTCTGGCTGCTGCCGAGATCGGCCACCTCGTCCAGGATGTCGCGCAGCATCGCACCGGCATCGACCTCGCCCAGGATCGCCGGGGTCTCGCGCACCGCGACCGCGTTCCCGCCGAAGGGCTCGATCGTCAGGCCGAGACGTGACAACTCGTCGGCCATCTCCATCAACTGCGCACGGTCGCTGTCGGACAGGTCCACGATCTCTGGGATCAGCAGCGCCTGCGCGGCGACCCCGGACTCGGCCATCTGGCGTTTCAGCTTCTCGTAGACCAACCGCTCGTGCGCCGCATGCTGGTCGACGATGACCATCCCGTCGCCTGTCTGCGCGATGATGTAGTTCTCGTGCACCTGCGCCCGCGCCGCGCCAAGAGGCAGGGTCTCCGCCGGCGTGTCCTGCTCGACGTCGACGACCTGCGCACCATAACGGGCTTCGACCTCGGCGAAGCCGGGGGCCTGCAACGTCCGCGCAGCCTCGCGCGCGGCGAGAGAAGGCCGGTCCATCTGGTAGACCCGCGCCCCCGTCTGTTCCGGCGTCATGGCGCCCAGCGTCGCCGCCGCCACCGTGCTCGACGCCCTGTGCCCGTGCTCGGCGAGCGCATGGCGCAAGGCCGACACGATCAGGCCACGCGCGATACCCGGATCGCGGAAGCGCACCTCGGATTTCGCCGGGTGCACGTTGACATCGACCAAGGTCGGATCGCAATCGATGAACAGCGCCGCCACCGGATGCCGATCACGCGGCAGCACGTCGGAATAGGCCGCCCGCAGGGCTCCGAAAAGCATCTTGTCCCGCACCGGGCGCCCGTTGACGAACAGGTATTGCGCCACGGCCGCACCGCGCGAATAGGTCGGCAACGCCGCGTAGCCGAACAGGCGGATGCCATCGCGGACCGTATCGATCCTGAGCGCATTGTCCGCGAAATCCTGCCCGATCACGCGATCCAGCCGCCGGTGCATGGCCCCGAACAGATCACCCGGTTCCGGGTCGGCACGAAACACGATGCGGCCTTCGCCCCCGCCGGATACGTCGCGCAGAACGAACCCCGTCGACGGCTCGGCCATCGCCAGCCGCTTGACCACGTCGGTCACGGCCTGCGCCTCGGCCCGGTCGCTGCGCATGAATTTCAGCCGCGCGGGCGTTGCGAAAAACAGCTCGCGCAGCTCGACAGCCGTGCCGATACCGAGCGCCGCCGGCGTAACCTGCCCCATCCGTCCACCGGACACCTTGAGACTGGCAGCGTCGGCGCCGGGCACCCGGCTGGTGATCGTCAGCCGGCCGACCGCGGCCAACGACGGCAGGGCTTCGCCGCGAAAACCGAACGTGTGGATATTCAGCAGGTCGCTTCCGTCGATCTTGGAAGTCGCATGCCGCGAGAGGGCCAAGGGCAAATCATCGGCGGCGATCCCGCAGCCGTCATCGCTCACCCGGATCAGGGTCTTGCCGCCATCCGCGATGTCGATCCCGATCCGCGTCGCCCCGGCGTCGATCGCGTTCTCGACCAGTTCCTTGACGGCCGAAGCGGGCCGTTCGACGACCTCGCCCGCAGCAATCCGGTTGATCGCCGCGTCGTCCAACTGACGAATGACGGGGCGAGTATCGCCGATATTGGGGTATGCCTGTGCCATACCCCCATACCTAGCACAGACATCAACGATTCTGCCACCCGAATGATATGCTCTGCGGGCGGCGCGCGTTGACATTCTCGCGCCGGGCCGCAAAGGCTGAACGACAACGCGGCACGGAGGCAGGCATGAGCGGACAGTGGGAATTCTGGATCGACCGCGGCGGCACTTTCACAGATGTCGTCGCCCGCAAGCCGGATGGTACGCTCACCACCCACAAGCTGCTGTCGGAGAACCCGGACCGCTACGCGGATGCCGCCGTGCAGGGCATCCGCGAGATGATGGAGATCGACGGAACCTTCCCCGACGGGTCGATCGCCGCCGTCAAGATGGGCACCACGGTCGCGACCAACGCGCTGCTGGAACGCAAGGGAGAACCGGTGCTGCTGCTCATCACCAAGGGCTTCCGCGATCTTTTGCAGATCGGCTACCAGACCCGCCCCAGGCTCTTTGACCTGCACATCATCCGCCCGGAACTGCTCTATAGCGAGGTCGCGGAGCTTGACGAACGGCTGGACGCCGACGGAGAGGTGATCCGGCCGCTCGACGAAGACGCCGCCCGCGCGACCCTTCAGGCGGCCTTCGATACCGGCCTGCGCGCGGTGGCCATTGCCTGCCTGCACGCCTATCTCAACCCGGTGCACGAGGCCCGCGTGGCCGAACTGGCCCGCGAGATCGGATTCACGCAGATCTCTGTCAGCAACGAGGTCAGCAAGCTGGCCAAACTGGTCGGACGCGGCGACACCACCGTGGTCGATGCCTATCTTTCCCCGATCCTGCGCCGATATGTCGACCAGGTGGCCGGGGCGCTTGACATGGGACGAGCCTGCGACCGGCTGCTGTTCATGCAGTCCAGCGGCGGACTGACCGACGCGCGCCTCTTCCAGGGCAAGGACGCGATCCTGTCGGGCCCGGCTGGCGGCATCGTCGGCATGGTCAAGACGGCCGAGGCCGCCGGCCATGACCGATTGATCGGGTTCGACATGGGCGGCACTTCGACTGATGTCAGCCACTACGCTGGCGATTTCGAACGCAGCTTCGAGACCGAGGTCGCAGGCGTCCGCATGCGCGCCCCGATGATGGATATCCACACCGTCGCCGCCGGTGGCGGTTCGATCTGCCGTTTCGCCGAGGGCCGTTTTCAGGTTGGCCCCGAAAGCGCCGGCGCCGACCCCGGCCCGGCCTGCTACCGGCGCGGCGGCCCGCTGACCGTAACCGATTGCAACGTGATGCTGGGCAAGCTGAACCCGGATCACTTTCCGCAGGTCTTCGGCGCGAACGGCGATCAGCTGCTGGACACCGAGGCGGTCCGCGCAGGCTTTGCCCAACTCGCGCACGAGGTCGCCGAGGAAACCGGCGAAGCCCCCCGCACACCCGAGGATATCGCCACCGGCTTCCTGCGCATCGCCGTGGACAACATGGCCAACGCGATCAAGAAGATCAGCGTTCAGCGCGGCCATGACGTGACCGGCTATACCCTGCAATGTTTCGGCGGCGCGGGCGGGCAGCACGCCTGCCTCGTGGCCGATGCCCTCGGCATGTCGCGGGTGTTCATCCATCCCTATGCCGGTGTTCTGTCCGCCTATGGCATGGGACTCGCCGAAATTCGGGCGCTGCGCGAAACCCAGGTCGACGTGCCACTTGACGAGGACGCGACCGCAATGGCAGCGCTAAAGGAGATCGCCGCCGAAGCAGAGGCCGAAGTCCGCGCCCAGGGCGCCGCCAAGATCCGCGTCGAACGCCGCGCGCATCTGCGCTACGACGGCTCGCACCAGGCGCTCGAGGTGTCCTTCGGCAGCCGCGCCGAGATTCAGGCCGCCTTCGAGACCGCACACCGGAACCGGTTCGGCTTCACATCCCCCGATCGCGCCATTCTGTTCGACATGGTCGCCGTCGAGGCGATCGGCGATACCGGCCAGGCCCCCGCGGCCGTTCCCGTCGGTGACGGCACCGACGCGATTGCCCGCATCCCGATGTATTGCGAGGGAGACTGGCGCGACGTGCCGCTGTATGTCCGCGAAACCCTGGCCCGGTCGGCGCGCATCGACGGCCCGGCCGTGATCGCCGAAGCCACCGGTACCAACGTCGTCGAGCCCGGCTGGACCGCGCGGCTCGACGAGATGGGCAACCTGGTGCTCGACCGCACCACCGCCGCGCGTCGGGACGCCGCCGCCGGGACCGAGGCCGACCCGGTCCTGCTGGAAGTCATGGGCAACCTCTTCATGTCGGTCGCCGACCAGATGGGCGCGACGCTCGCCAACACGTCCTGGTCGGTCAACATCAAGGAACGGCTCGATTTCTCCTGTGCGATCTTCGACGCAAACGGAGACTTGGTGGCCAACGCACCTCATGTTCCGGTGCATCTCGGCTCGATGTCCGACAGCGTCAAGACAGTGATCCGCGAGAATGCGGGCGACATCCACGAGGGCGACGCCTTCATGCTGAATTCGCCGTACAACGGCGGCACCCATCTGCCCGACGTGACCGTGATCACCCCGGTCTTCGCAAACGGCACGCCGGCCTTCTGGCTCGGCAGCCGCGGCCACCATGCCGATATCGGTGGCCGCACTCCGGGCAGTGCGCCGCCCGACAGCACCCATATCGACGAGGAGGGCGTACTGATCGACAATGTGCGTCTCGTCTCCCGTGGAACCTTCCAACAGGAAACGGCCGAAAAGGTGTTGGCGTCCGGGCGCTATCCCTGCCGCAACATCGGCCAGAACATGGCCGATCTCAAGGCGCAGGTGGCCGCAAACGAAACCGGACGTCAGGCCCTGCTCAAGGTCACCGAGCATTATGGCCTCGACGTGGTGACCGCCTATATGGGCCACGTACAGGACAACGCCGAGGAGAGCGTGCGCCGCGTTCTGGGCAAGCTCCCGGGGGGCTCCTTCACCTACCCGATGGACCACGGCGCCGAAATCCGCGTCAAGGTCGGTGTCGACCAGGACAAGCGCGAGGCGGTGATAGATTTCACCGGGACCTCGCCCCAGCACACGGGCAACTACAACGCCCCCTTCTCGATCTGCCGCGCGGTGGTGCTCTATGTCTTCCGCACGCTGGTCGGCACCAGCATTCCGCTCAACGAAGGTTGTTTGCACCCGCTCAGGATCATCGCGCCCGAAGGCTCGATGCTGAACCCGACCTACCCGGCAGCGGTTATCGCCGGCAATACCGAGGTCAGCCAGGCGATGTGCAATGCGCTCTACGGCGCGCTGCACGTCATGGCCGGCAGCCAGGCCACGATGAACAATTTCGTCTGGGGCAATGACGACTTCCAGAACTACGAAACCATTGCCGGAGGTACGGGCGCGGGCCCGGGGTTCGATGGCTGTGACGCGATCCAGACCCACATGACCAACACTCGCATGACCGATCCGGAAATTCTTGAGAAACGCTTCCCCGTCCGGCTTGAAGCGTTCGGCATCCGCGACGGATCCGGCGGCGCGGGGCAATGGACCGGCGGCAACGGCGCGACCCGGCTGATCCGGTTCCTGACCCCGGTCACGGTGACGACGCTCTGCTCGCATCGCAATATCCCGCCCTTCGGCGTCGATGGCGGCGCGCCGGGTGCTGTCGGCGTCAACTGGGCGGAACTGCCCGATGGCACAAGGATCGACCTCAAGGGCAATGACGAGATCGACCTGCCAGCCGACTCGGTCTTTGGCATGCACACCCCGGGCGGCGGTGGCTGGGGGTCCGCCTGATCCGCCGCTTCATCTTCGTTCAAATACTCCGGGGGTGAATGCCGAAATCCCCAGATTTCAGCAGAGGGGGCTGGCCCCCTCCCCGCGCTGCAGCAAAACCGCTATACATTGCCCGCAAGACCATATAGGCAGCGGCGCTTGATCCCAGCGCGCCCAACCGCGCGACCCAGAAAAGTATCCGCACATGAAACAGACCCTCGCCGACGCGCTCGCGCAGCAAGGCTATACCACGCTGACCCAGGTGCAGCAGGCCGTGACAGATCCCGAACTCGCGGGCTCCGACCTGCTCGTCTCGGCCCAGACCGGCTCGGGCAAGACCGTCGGCTTCGGACTTGCCATCGCACCCACGATCCTCGGCGAGACGGACCATTTCGCGCCCGCCGCCAGTCCGCTCGCGCTCGTCATCGCACCGACGCGCGAACTCGCGCTGCAGGTCCGGCGCGAACTGACCTGGCTCTACGGACCGGCCGGCGCGCAGCTCGCCTCCTGCGTCGGCGGCATGGACATGCGCGACGAACGCCGCGCCCTGGCGCGGGGCGCGCATGTGGTTGTCGCAACGCCGGGCCGCCTGCGCGACCACATCATGCGCGACAGCATCGACCTGTCGGCGATCCGCGCCATCGTGCTGGACGAAGCCGACGAGATGCTCGATCTCGGCTTCCAGGACGATCTCGAATTCATCCTTGCCGCCGCCCCCGAAGGTCGCCGCACGCTGATGTTCTCGGCCACGGTGCCGCGCGGCATCGCCAATCTCGCCGGGAAGTACCAGACCGATGCGATCCGCATCACGACCGCCGCCGAGACCCGCCAGCACAGCGACATCGCCTATCAGGCCCTCTCGGTCGCTGCGCGCGACACCGAGAACGCGATCATCAACGTGCTGCGCTATCACGAAGCGCCCAACGCGCTGGTTTTCGCCAACACCCGCGCGATGGTGAACCGGCTGACCACCCGCCTCTCCAACCGGGGCTTTTCCGTCGTGGCCCTTTCGGGCGAGCTCTCGCAAACCGAACGCACCCATGCCCTGCAGGCGATGCGCGACGGGCGCGCGCGGGTCTGCGTCGCTACCGATGTCGCCGCGCGCGGCATCGATCTGCCCAGCCTGGACCTGGTCATTCACGCCGAACTTCCCAACAGCCACGAAACCCTGCTGCACCGTTCGGGCCGCACCGGTCGAGCCGGCCGCAAGGGCGTCAGCGCCCTGATCGTGCCGCCCGCGGCGCGCAAGAAATGCGAACGCTTGCTCAAATTCGCGAAACTGACCGCCGAGTGGGACGAAGCGCCGTCAGCCGACGCCGTACGCGCCCGCGACATGGACCGGATGCTCGCCGATCCGGCCTGGCAGACGCCGCCCGAGTCCCTTGACGCAGCAGAGGCTCTCCTGGCGCGCTTCAGTGCCGAGCAGATCGCCGCCGCCTATGTCAGGCTCTACGAAAGCCGCCATTCCGCCCCCGAAGAACTGTCCGACCCCGTTGCCACCGGCAAACCCGAACCGCGCGCCCCCTTCGGGCCCAGCACGTGGTTCTCGGTCGAGGGCGGACGCAAGGCCGGGGTCGAAACCCGACGCCTGCTGCCGATCCTCTGCAAGGCCGGCGGTCTGACCCGTGACGATTTCGGCGCGATCCGGATCCAGTTCGACGAAAGTTACGTCGAGATCCGCGCCGACAAGGCCGATGCGTTCATCGCCGCGCTTGGCCCCGAGATGACGGTTGAGGGCAACGCCAGAGTGACCCGGCTGGCCACGGCGCCCGATCTCGAAAATCGCCCGAAACCGAGCGGGAAACCGGGCCGCAAGACCGCCGCGCGACACACGCGCGACGCGGCGCACGATGACAGGCCCGCGGTAGCGTCCACAGTCGAAGACCCCCCGAAAGCCGTTGCCCGTGCCGCGAAACCCGCACGCAAACCGGCGGCTGCCCGCGCGGATACCCCTGGAAAGCCGCCCTCCAAACCCACCGGCGGCAAAGGCAAGCCGTCGAGCCCGGGCAGGAAGGCGCCCTCGGTCGGCAAGCCGAACAGCAAGAAGAACAAGGCTCGCGCAGCCGCCGCGAAGGCGCGAAGCGGAGACGCGCCGCCGAAACGGCGCAAGCCCGGCAAGTAAGCGTCAGGCGTCCTGCGGGGCGCCCGACCGCGCGCGGCAGGGACCGAACAGGGCCGTCAGCGCGAGGATCAGCCCCGAGATGGTGGCGATCATGCCCGCGGCACTTACCGCGTCCTGCGCACCCAGCCAGAGCGGTCCATAACCGGCCAGAACATAGCCGCCGACGGCAGAGAGAACGGCGAAGAGAACGCTCCACCCGACCTGGTGTTCAAGACGGTTCGTCATCATGCGTGCCGCGGCGGGCGGACAGATGAACATGGCGATCACGATGATCGACCCGACCGCGTCGAACGCCGCCACCGCGGCCACCGCCGCGACGATCACCAGCGCCAGGCCCAGAAGATCGGTGCGCAGTCCGAGCGTGCGGGCGAACCCTTCATCGAAGGTCGACAGCTTGAGCGGGCGCCAGAACAGGGTCGTGAACAACGCGACGACGACCAGAGTGATCGCCATGCGCGGCAATTCCGGCGGCAGATGGGCCAGCGCGTCGAGGTCCCACAGGGATGCCCAGCCCGTGGCATCGAGCCAGATCAGACTCTCGAGATTGCCATAGAGCGCGTGTTCGACATCCAGATGCACACTCGACGTATCGGATTGCTCGAGCAGAAGAACTCCGGCTGCGAACATGCTGGTGAAGACGACCCCCATCGCCGCGCCCGGTTCGATCCGGCCCAGCCGCCTGATCGCCTCGATCAGCACGACCGCCACGATGGCCGCCGCCGCCGCGCCCACCATCATCGGCCAGGTCGATATCACCCCTGTGACAAGGAAGGCGACGACGATGCCCGGCAGCACCACATGGCTGATCGCATCTCCGATCAGCGCCTGCCGCCGCAGCAACAGGAAATTTCCAGGCAGCGCGCAGGCGACAGCAGCGAAAATGCCGATGAGCAGCGGCGGCAGCGAGATCGGGACGAATTCGGCACCACTCATGCCGGTACCCCCTGCGGCCGGCCGATCACACGATCGACCTCGGCGATCTGGTCACCGGTCAGCACTGTTTCGATATCGCGCAGACCGTCGTAGAGCGCGGCGACCGCTTCATAAGCCTGATCTCCCCGCACCACTTGCCAGCGGCGTTCGTCGCGCAGCGCCTTGGCGGCGCGGGCGCGTCCTGTTTCGGTCGCGACTCCGTCCGCGCGGGCCAATCCGGCGCGGCGCAGCAGGCGCAACGTCAGCGGTTCGTAGATCGGCTGACCCTGCGCAAGCGCGAGCAATCCCTGACGCAGGTGCACGCGTTTGCGAAATCGCAGATGGCGCAGAACCTCTGCCAGCACGCCGCGTCCGGGGGCGAGCAGCAATGACGCGACGAAGAACGCGAAACTGACCAGAACGATGATCGGACCCGTCGGCAGATTGGGCGCCGAGGCGGACACCGCCGCGCCGACAAAGCCCGAAAGGCCGCCGACCAGCCCAGACAGAAGCACCACACGGTCACTCCTCTCGCTCCAGAACCGGGCCGTGACGGGGGGGATGATCAACAGCGCAACGATCAGGATCAGCCCGACGATCTTAAGTCCGACCACGGTGACTGCCATGACCAACCCCATCATGGCGAGGTCGAGCCGCGCCACCGGGAGGCCTTGCGCGACCGCGAAATCGGCATCGAACGCGACCAGCGTCATCGGGCGGCGCAACAGGACGATCAGCGCCACGATGATCGCACCGCCAATGGCGATGATCGCCGCGTCCGCACGCAACATCCCCGCGGTCGAGCCCAGAAGAAAGCTTTCGAGGCCCGCCTGGCGACCCGAACTCATGGTCTGAATCACCGTCAGGATCACGATCCCGAAACCGAAAAAAACCGACAACACCGCGCCGATGGCGGCGTCCTCGGCCAGCCGTGTACGGCGCACCAGCCAACCAAGGCAGAGCAGCCCGATCCAGGCCGACAGGGCCGATCCCGCCAGCAGACCGAGCAGGTTTCGCCCGTCGCCGCCCATCGCCACCATGACGATGAAGGCAAGCCCGACCCCCGGCAAGGTCGCATGGCTGATCGCATCGCTGACCAGCGCGCGTTTGCGCAGAAACAGGAAAGTGCCTGCCGCCCCGGCCGCAAGACCCAGCAGGGTCGCGCCGATCGCCACCAGCGTCGCGTTGTATCCAAGTTGCAGAAGCAACGCGTCGGCGATCATGGCGGTTTACCCCAGGGCGCGCGCCAGCTGATCGACCTGCGCGGTGGCCAGCCGACCGCCATAGGCGGCCTGAAGCGTCTCGGCGGTAAAGGCCTCGTCCACCGGTCCTTCGGCGATGCGCGTCGTATTGATCAGGAACACATGGTCGAAATAGTCCCGTACGGTCGCCAGGTCATGATGCACGGCCACCACCGTCTTGCCGTCTTCCCGCAACGATTTCAGCACCGCGATGATCGCCTTTTCCGTCGCGGCATCGACCCCGGCGAAGGGTTCATCGAGAAGATACAGATCCGCGTCCTGCGCCAGAGCGCGGGCGAGAAACACGCGCTGTTGCTGACCGCCGGACAGTTGACCGATCTGCCGCTCGGAAAAATCGGCCATGCCGACCCGCTCCAGACAATCCATCGCCTGCGCCTTGTGGCTGGCGCGCAGACGTCCCAGAAGGCCGAGCTGCCGATAGAGCCCCATCAGAACCACGTCGATCACGCGGGCGGGGAAATCCCAGTCGATGCTGGCGCGCTGAGGCACATAGGCAACCCGCGACCGTTGCGCCGCAAGGGGCGTTCCGAACACCTCGACCCGCCCCGACAGCGGTTTCACGATGCCGAGCGCCGCCTTCAGCAGGGTGGATTTGCCGGCCCCGTTCGGCCCGATGATCGCGGTCATCGCACCCGGCGGCACGGTCATGTCGACCGAGAACACCGCCGGTTTCTGCCCGTAGGAAACCGTGAGACCACGGATCGACAGCGGGCTGTGTGCCGACTGCGCCGGTTGCGTCATCCGTTGGCCTTTCGCCGCTGCGAGTTCGAGCGTCATCTCAGGACCCCGCCGACAGACGGCCCGACATGCCGCGCGCCGGCACGTCGGCCCCGAGAGCGCGCGCAATGGTCGTCACGTTATGGTCGATCATCCCGACATAGCTGCCTTCATAGGTGTCCTCGGCCCCCATCGCATCGCTGAAGAGCTCGCCTCCGATCCGCACCTCGTGCCCCCGCGCTCCGGCGCCCTCGATCAGCGCACGGATGTTGCGGTCCGAAACGGACGTTTCGACGAACACCGCCGTGATGTTTCGCTCGACCAGGAGATCGACAAGGGCGCTGATCCGGTTCAACCCCGCCTCGCTTTCAGTCGAAATGCCCTGGATTCCGATGACCTCGACACCATAGGCCTGACCGAAGTATCCGAACGCGTCATGCGCGGTCAGAAGGACGCGATTCTCCGGCGGCACATCCCCGATGCTGGCACGGGCGTAGGCGGCCAGTCGGTCGATCTCGTCAAGATGAGCGGCTGCGTTCGCGGCAAAGATCTCCGCCGACTCGGGACGTGTCTCGATGAGGGCCGCCTGCACCTGTAAGACGACCTCTTTCCAGAGGTCGGGCACCATCCAGACATGCGGATCGAACTTGTCGGGATAGTCCTCGTGCGCCAGCAGCAGATCCCGTGGCAGGGCGTCCGCCACGGCCACGACATTGCGTTTGCGCCCCAGGTCGTGGAGGAACTCCTCCATCTGCGCCTCGAGATAGAGACCGTGCCACAGGACGAGGTCGGCGCGGGTCATGGCGACGATATCGGTGCGGGTCTGCCGATAGGAATGCGGATCGACTCCCGGCCCCATCAGCGCCCTGACTTCGACCTCTTCGCCTCCGACCTGGCGTGCTGCATCCGCGATCATGCCGGTGGTCGCCACGACCTGCAGCCGATCATCCGCAGCCAGCCCCACGCCCGGCAGGGCAAACAGGACGGTTAACAGGGCAACAAGGGCACGGCGGTGCATTTGGGTCTCCGGTTTGGGTGGTGCGATGACTGGAATATGAGAGCACGCAGCGAGTTAGTCAATGCTATTGCGAATTATTCGCAAGAAAGGCGCTTCGCGGATGCTTGCCTTGGCCGCGGCCCCATGCGACCTTTCACCCGATATGCCCGAAGGATCAGAAATGACGCGCGAGACCCGCCTCAGCCCGATGCAGCTGCCGCAAGTGACCGAGCCGCGCAACCCCGGGATGGAGCTCGACATGGGCTGGGTGCGCCGCGCCCAGGCCAACAGCTCGGCTATCGAACGCCGCGTCGCCACCCTGCCCGGGCGACGCAGTGTCAAGAAGGATCACCAGGCGGCGTGGCTGCTGCGGGCCATCACCTGTATCGACCTGACCACGCTGGCAGGCGACGACACCACCGAAAGGGTGCGGCGGCTCTGCGCCAAGGGGCGCCACCCGGTTCGGGCGGACCTGCTTCAGGCGCTTGGCTTCGACCGGTTGAGCGTTGCCGCGATCTGCGTCTATCACGACATGGTCGCCCCGGCGGTCGCCGCGCTGACAGGTTCAGGCATCCCGGTTGCAGCCGTCAGCACCGGGTTTCCCGCAGGATTGTCGCCGTTTCACCTGCGGGTCGCGGAAATCGGCGAAAGTGTGCAGGCAGGCGCGAACGAGATCGACATCGTTATCTCTCGCAGGCACGTTCTATCGGGTGACTGGCAGGCGCTCTATGACGAGATGCGCGCTTTCCGCGCGGCCTGCGGCGAGGCGCACGTGAAAGCGATCCTTGCAACCGGGGAACTGGGCACCCTGCGCAACGTCGCCCGCGCGTCGCTGGTCTGCATGATGGCGGGCGCCGATTTCATCAAGACCTCCACCGGCAAGGAGAGCGTGAACGCGACCCTGCCGGTGTCCCTGGTCATGATCCGCGCCATCCGGGAATATCACGAGCGCACCGGCTATCGGGTCGGGTACAAGCCGGCCGGCGGCATCTCCAAGGCGAAGGATGCGCTGGTCTACCTGTCGCTGATCAAGGAGGAGCTGGGAGACCGCTGGTTGCGTCCGGACCTGTTCCGCTTCGGCGCCTCCTCGCTGCTGGGCGATATCGAGCGGCAGCTGGAACACCATGTCACCGGCGCCTATTCCGCCGCCCATCGCCACGCCCTTGGATAGCGCCGACACTCGGATGTTTGCGATCAGAAAGAAGCCATGACCGTCAAAGAGAAATTCGAAACAATGGACTACGGCCCGGCACCGGAAAGCGACACTGAAGCGCAAGCATGGCTGGAGAGCTTCGAACGCAAGTTCGGTCATTTCATCGACGGCGCCTTCACCGCACCGGGGCCGGCCTTCGATAGCCGGAATCCCGCCACTGGCGCGCTACTGGCAGAGGTCACGCAGGCCCGCCAGGAAGACGTCTATGCGGCGGTGAAGGCAGCGCGGCGCGCGCAGGGAAAATGGGCGGCATTGGGCGGACCGGGCCGGGCGCGCCATCTCTACGCCCTCGCCCGCCTGCTGCAGAAACACGCGCGCCTGTTCTCGGTGCTCGAGACGCTGGACACAGGCAAGCCGATCCGGGAAGCGCGCGACATCGATATCCCGCTGGTCCAGAGGCATTTCTACTATCACGCGGGCATGGCGCAGCTGATGGAAGACAGTTTGCCCGATGTCGAACCGTTGGGCGTCTGCGGGCAGATCATCCCGTGGAACTTCCCACTTCTGATGCTGGCCTGGAAGGTCGCCCCGGCGCTCGCCATGGGCAACACCGTGGTCCTGAAACCCGCGGAATACACCCCCCTGACGGCGCTGCTTTTTGCCGAGATCACCCGACAGGCCGGGCTGCCAAAGGGCGTCGTCAACATCGTGACCGGCGATGGTACGGTCGGGGAGATGGTCGTGAAAGCCGACGTGGACAAGATCGCCTTCACCGGATCGACCGCGGTCGGACGGCGGATCCGCGAGGTCACCGCGGGCAGCGGCAAGGCGCTGACGCTCGAACTGGGGGGAAAGAGCCCCTATATTGTGTTTGACGATGCGGATCTCGACAGTGCTGTCGAGGGTTTGGTCGACGCGATCTGGTTCAATCAGGGACAGGTCTGCTGTGCCGGCTCGCGCCTGCTGGTGCAGGAAAGCGTGGCCGAGGATTTCCATGCGCGATTGCGGCGTCGGATGGATCGGCTGCGCATCGGCGATCCGCTCGACAAGTGCATCGACGTGGGTGCGGTGGTCGACCCGGTCCAGCTGGCCCGGATCACCGAAATGGTCGAAGGCAACACGGCCGGCGAACGCCATGTCGCAGGCATTTCCGTGCCGACCTCGGGATGCTTCTATCCTCCGACGTTGATCAGCGGTCTCGGTCCCGCGGATTCCCTGATGCAGGAGGAAATATTCGGCCCGGTCCTTGTCAGTTGCACCTTCCGCACGCCCGACGAAGCTGTCGCACTCGCCAATAACACGCGCTACGGGCTGGCGGCGACGCTCTGGAGCGAGAACATAAACCTCGCGCTCGACATCGCCCCGAAGCTCGCGGCCGGCGTGGTCTGGATCAACGCCACCAACCTTTTTGATGCCGCGGCCCCGTTCGGCGGCGTGCGCGAAAGCGGCTTCGGTCGCGAAGGGGGGTGGGAAGGGCTGACGGCCTACACCCGACCGAAGGACACGCGCAAACAGCTGAAACAGCGCGCCGCGCCGCAGCGAAACGAGGTTGCGACGACAGTGATAGACCGCACCGCCAAGCTGTATATCGGCGGCAAGCAGGCAAGACCCGACAACGGCCATTCCCTGCCGGTGCGCGACCCCGCGGGACGTCTGCTGGGCCATGTGGGGCAAGGCAGTCGCAAGGACGTGCGAAACGCCGTCGAAGCCGCACGCGGTGCCTCGGCTTGGGCCCGGACCACCGGTCACCTGCGCGCCCAGATTCTGTATTACATGGCCGAGAACCTGTCAGCCCGCGCGATGGAGTTCGCCGCTCGCATCGATGCGATGACCGGCGGGCGCAAAGGCGCTCAGGAGGTCGAGTTCTGCCTCGACCGCCTGTTCACCGCCGCGGCCTGGGCCGACAAGGTCGATGGGCGCACCGCCGGAGTGCCGATCCGGGGTGTCGCGCTGGCGATGAAGGAGCCGGTCGGTGTGATCGGTGCGATCTGCCCGGACGAGGCACCCCTGCTGGGCCTGATGTCGCTCATGGCTCCGGCTATCGCTATGGGCAATCGCGTCGTTCTGGCGGCGAGCGAGGCGCACCCTCTGGCGGCGACGGACTTCTATCAGGTGATCGATACTTCGGATGTCCCCGCCGGGGTCGTGAACATCCTGACCGGGCGGCACGCCGATCTCGCACCCACCCTCGCGGCACATCTCGACGTCGATGCGGTCTGGAGCTTTTCCTCGACCGACCTGTCCGCCGAGATCGAGCGCGCCAGCGCCGGCAACCTGAAACGCACTTGGGTGAATGACGGCTTCGCGACGGATTGGGCCAGCCTGAAGATGCGCTGCATTTTGAACCACGCCACCGAAGACCGGACGATCTGGATCCCCTACGGGGCCTGAACGCACGACTTTTGAACGCGGCGGCCGAGGGACCACCCGGAGGGTGGGCCCGAGACATGGCGTGGCGCGGAACGCGCCTCCGTTAAACAAGTATGCTTTGTGTCAGTCGGTGACGGTCGCTTCCAGACCCACGGGTTCCCCGACCACGACAAAGCGCAAGCCCTCCGGATCCAGCAGTTCGGCAGCGACGCGGTTGACGTCCTCGATCGTGACCGCCTGGACCTGGTCGTTGCGCGTGGCGATGTAATCCGTCGGAAGCCCCTCCATCTGCATCCCCGCAAGGATGCGGGCGATCTGCCCGTTGCCGTCGAATCGCAGCGGATAGGCCCCGGTCAGGTACGTCTTGGCCGCTTCGACCTCCTTAAGCGTCACACCCTCGGTGGCGGCCTTGCTCCATTCTTCGCGGATCACCTCGATGGCCTCGGCGATCCGATCATTCGCAGACGCAACGCTGCCAAGATAGACCGCCGCCAGGTCGCGCGGCGCCAGATAGGAATAGACACCATAGGTAAGGCCGCGCTTCTCGCGCACCTCGTCCATCAGGCGACTTTCGAAAGACCCGCCGCCCAGCACCTGGTTCAGGACATAGGCGGCGAAAAAGTCGGGATCATGCCGGTCGATACCCTTCTGCCCGAACACCGCGACAGATTGCGGCGTGGCAAAAGGAACAACCGTGGTACCGCCGGACAGGGAGACCTCGGCAGGGCCGGGGATCGGGCGGCCGGTTTCGGGCAGGTCCGCCAGCAGATCATCGACGATGCGCGCCAGATCCTCGGCGGTCACATCGCCCACAGCGGCCACGTAGAGCCTGTCGCGCGCGAACGCACCGGCATGCGCGTTCAGAAGGTCATCGCGGGTCAGGGCCGAGACCGACTCGGGCGTACCCTCGCCGTCAGATCCATAGGGATGATCGCCATAGGCCAGCCGGTTGAAGGAAAGTCGCGCGATCGCATCGGGATCCTTCGCATCGGACATGAGGCTGGCGATGACCTGTGCCCGCACGCGCTCGATCGCGTCCTCGTCGAACCGGGGCGCATGAATCGTCTCGCGCAGCAGCGCCAAAGCCTCCTCCCGGTTTTCGGTCAGAAAACGAGCCGAGATCGAGATATCGTCGGCACTCGCGGAATAGCCGAAGGAGGCCGCGAGGGATTCAAGAGCACGTGCGTGAGCACGCGCGTCAAGCTCGCCCGCACCTTCTTCAAGCAGCGCCGTCATCAGGTGAACCGCCCCCCGCTTGCCGGGTGCATCAAGCGACGTACCGCCCCGGAAACGGATTTCCAGAGCAGTAAAGGGGATCGAGTGATCCTCGACCAGCCAGACATCGATACCGGCCGGAGTGGTGAGGCTCTCGACCTTGACCTCCGCCCAGGCGGGGAAGGCAAGCAGCAGCGCGACCAGCGCGAACACACCACGGATCATTGCGTCACCTCGTCATCCTTGCGCATCAACCATCCCGTCACCGAGGTTTCGGGCCGCAGCACCTCGCGTGCCGCGGTCATGATCTGGTCTTCGGTCACGGTTTGCAGCAGATCGGGCCAGGCTTGTTCGTCCTCGACGGTCAAGCCACTCGTCAGCGCGCGGCCATAGCGGTTGGCGATCGCGTCGACATTGTCCCGCGCATAGATCTGCGCCGCGCGCAGCTGCATCTTGATCCGTCCAAGCTGTTCAGGGTCGACACCGTCACGCAGGAAATCCGCGAGCGCCTGATCCAACGCGCTCTCTGCCGCTTCCAGTTCCACACCTTCGCTGGGTACCACGATGATGTCGAAGGTCGTATCGTCCAGTGACGTCCCACTGTAGAAGGCGCCGGAATAGACCGCCACGTTGCTGTCGAACTGAAGCCGCTCGGTCAGGTAGGAGGTCTGACCACCGCCGAGAATCTCGGCCAGGATCGTCAACGCCGCGGCCTTCTCCTGATCACCGCTGTCGCGTTCCGGCGCAAGGTAGGAACGGCTCACATAGGGTTGCGCCACCCGTGCATCCTTGAAGGCAACACGCCGCGCGGCAGTCTGGGGCGGCTCCTGCGTGCGGACCCGTTCGGGCAGATCCGGGTTGGCCGGTATCGCGCCGTAATACTGCTCGGCGAGCTCGCGCACCTGCTCGGGTACAACATCGCCCGATACGACCAGAATGGCGTTGTTGGGCGCGTAATAGGTTTTGTAAAAGTCGAGCGCATCGTCGAGGTCCAGCGTTTCCATTTCGTGCCGCCAGCCGATGATCGGCACACCGTAGCGGTGGTTGAAATACTGCACCGCGTTCATCTGCTCGCTGAAAAGAGCACGGGGATTGTTCTCGACGCGAGAATTGCGCTCTTCGATGATCACGTCACGTTCGGTGGCGATGTTCTCGGGCGTGAGGCGGATGTTCACCATACGATCGGATTCCATCTGCATCATCAGTTCCAGGCGATCGGCGGCGACGCTCTGGAAGTAGGCGGTGTAGTCATAGCTGGTGAAGGCGTTGTCGCGCCCGCCATTGGCTGCGACCGTCGCGGAGAATTCGCCGGCTTCCATCTTGTCGGTGGCCTTGAAGAGAAGGTGCTCGAGGAAATGTGCCACGCCCGAGGCGCCTTTCGGCTCATCCGCCGAACCTGCCTTGTACCAGACCATGTGCTGCAGAACCGGGGCGCGGTGATCCTCGATCACGACCACCTGCATGCCGTTGCCGAGCTCAAAGCTCGTGACCTTGTCGTTTATCGTGGTGGCGAACAGGGGGCCGGCAAGACAGCAGGCCGCTGCCACCCATGACAGAACAGCTTTCATCGGGCATCCTTCGTTGCGTTTCGCGAAAACTTACGTGGGCGCCACGCCGGTTCAAGCCGCCATGCCGAAATCGTGAGCAAATCTACTCGTTCGCGGGCGGCGCGGTGGGCGTTTCGGCGCCGGCACGGCGGAAGGCCGCGTTGGCTTCGAACGGTCCCAAGGTCTGGCGTCGATAGACCTGGCTGTAGCGGTCGACCGGGAACAGCTTGAAGCCGGACAGGCGACCTTGCGTGCGGCGGAACTCGGCATCCTCGGCGGCGACCACCTGCCGTGTGTTGGCCGGCACGCCATAGCGGCTGGCCGTGGTCACCAGAGCGCCGTCTGACGACGGAACGCCGCCCGAGGGGTCAAGCGCCGCCGGGCGACCGCCCAGGGCGGCCACCGCATCTGCGGTGGGATTCTGATCGACGAGATTGCTGCCGCCGGGCGTCGGTGCCGGCAGGACATCGTAATCCTGCGGCGCCGTCAGCGGTTTCACCGGCAGCACGAGGAACTCGTCCGGTCCCGCGGAATTGGACCGGATCTCGTGCAACGGCTTGTTGCTGCAGCCCGCAAGGGCCAACGACACCCCAAGGATGGTGAATGCGAGACGTGTCCGCACGGGTTCTTCTCCTGCCTGTTCCCCGGCTTCTATCCTATTCGGCCTGCAAGGTCACGATGCGTTTTTGGTGCGGCTGCGCGGCTCGAGAAAGATCAGCCCGATCGCACCGAGAAAGATGAAAACGTCCGCGAGGTTGAAGACGAACGGGTTGTTGATGCCGCAGCACGACATGTTGAGGAAATCGAGCACGTAGCCATAGAACACCCGGTCGATCACGTTTCCAAGTGCGCCACCAATCAGCAGGCCCGCGCAGAGTTGCATCATCGCGGCTTTCGCATGCCAGCGCCGCACCCAGACCCACACGGCAGTGACGATCCCGAGGGAGAAGACGACAAGGGCCCAGCGGGCGAGGTCGGACTCGCCGTCGAGCAACCCGAAATTTATACCCCTGTTCTCGCCATAGCGGAAGTTGAGCACCGGCGGCAGCACGTCGATGGCCAGTCGGCGGGACAGCTCCATCCCGTGCACCACCGCGTATTTGCTGACCTGATCGACAACAAGCGCGAACGCGGCGGCCCAGAGAAGGATGGTGCGGGTCATCGCGGCGCCTCAGTGCCGGAAATGACGCATGCCGGTGAAAACCATCGCCAGCCCCGCCGCGTCGGCCGCCGCGATCACCTCTTCATCGCGCATCGAGCCGCCAGGCTGGATCAACGCGGTCGCGCCGGCCTCGGCCGCCGTGACGAGGCCATCGGCGAAGGGGAAGAACGCATCGGAGGCAACGACAGATCCTTGCGTCAGGGGCACCGGCAGACCGAGCGTTTCGGCCATGTCCGCAGCCTTGCGCGCGGCGATGCGGGTGCTGTCCACGCGGCTCATCTGGCCCGCTCCGACGCCGACCGTGGCGCCGTCCTTGACATAGATGATCGCGTTGGACTTGACGTGTTTCGCCACGGTCCAGGCGAACAGAAGGTCGGCCAGTTCGGCATCGCTGGGCGCACGCCTGGTCACGACCTTCAAATCGTCGGGGCTGAGCGTCCCGGTGTCCTTGTCCTGAACCAGCAGTCCGCCCGAGACCTGTCTTACCGTCAATGCGGCGGCGCGCGGATCGGCCAGAGCGCCGGTGGTCAGCAGGCGGAGGTTCTTCTTGCCGGCGAACACCGCGCGGGCGGCTTCATCCGCATCGGGCGCGATCACGACCTCGGTGAAGATCGAGGTGATCTCTTCGGCGGTCGCCCCGTCCAGCGTCTGGTTCAGGGCGATGATCCCGCCGAAAGCGCTGGTGCGGTCACAATCGAAGGCGCGGGAATAGGCCTCGCGCAGCGTCGCGCCCCGGGCCACGCCGCAGGGATTGGCGTGTTTGATGATCGCGCAGGCCGGACCGTCCTCGGGCGCGAATTCGCTGACCAGTTCAAAGGCCGCGTCGGTGTCGTTGATGTTGTTGTAGCTCAGTTCCTTGCCTTGGTGCTGGGTCGCCGTCGCGACGCCTGGACGGTCCGACCCGTCGACATAGAACGCGGCACGCTGATGCGGATTCTCGCCATAGCGCAGGCTCTGCGCCAAGGTGCCGGCAACCGCGCGGCGACGCGGGGTGTCGACACCTATCGCGTCTGCCATCCAGGTCGACACGGCCGCGTCATAAGCTGCCGTGCGCGCATAAGCGATCTGCGCCAGTTTGCGGCGAAACTTCGCGCAGGTCGCACCGTCATGCTGATCCATGTCGCCGAGCAACCTGTCATAGTCCTCGGTGTCCACGACCACGGCGACATGGGCATGGTTCTTGGCCGCCGCGCGGATCATCGCCGGACCGCCGATATCGATGTTCTCGATGCAGGTATCGTAATCCGCACCCGCCGCCACGGTCGCCTCGAACGGGTAGAGATTGACGACCAGCAAGTCGATTTCACCGATCCGGTGCTGCTCGAGGTCGGCCTGGTGGGCCGGGTCGTCGCGTAACGCCAGCAGTCCGCCATGCACCATCGGGTGCAGGGTCTTGACGCGCCCGTCCATCATCTCGGGAAAGCCGGTCAATTCGGCCACGTCGATGACCTCCAGCCCAGCATCCCTCAGGGCTGAAGCGGTGCCCCCGGTGCTGATGAGTTCGACACCGCGGTCGGCGAGCGCCTGTCCCAGTTCGGCAAGTCCGGTCTTGTCGGAGACCGAAATCAACGCGCGGCGGATGGGGCGGGGGTCTGTCATGGAGTATCCTCGATCAATCGGCAGGTAGGCGCGGCATAGTGCAATTCAGCACTGGATTGAACCGCATGTTTTGTCGCGCTCGGCGGCGCGTGCGGCTGGCGCACCGCAGGCGCCGCATCACCGTGCTGTCATGACCTCGTCGCGGGCCAGATCGCGCACGGCATCGTCGGTCTCGTGCGCCTTGGACAGCGACCACCGAAGCCGCGTGGCATAGGACGTGACTCGCCCCGACAGCACGATCTGCGTCGTCGCGCGCGGCTTCAACCGGCCCTGTTCCAGATAGACACTGGGCGCAAGCGAGAGGCCGCACTGGCCATCATGGCGGAACACCCAGATCTCGCCGCTGCGCAACACCATCGACACCGCCGCGCCGCCGAGGTCCAGCGTCAGATCGACCTCCGGGTGTACGTGCAGACGGATGTCGAAGTCGAGACCGACCAGCCGCGAACGGTCCATCGCCTGATCGAACAGCCGCTTCTCTCCCGGCTCCATGGCCAGCAGCATGTCCTCTCCCGTCAGTTGTCGTCCGTCAATGCCCAGATCCAGCGCCCGGACATGAGTCAGGCCGAAATGGCGCGCATAGCCGTCGTGGCCGCCGTGAAACCGCATGCCGTCGGCCCCTTCGGTCAGTTCGATCGGCACATGGCGCGGTCCGTCCACAAGCGCCTGGAGGCCCGTTTCGCGGTCGGGATCAGCCAGTCGGGCGCTGGAATAGCCGGCGAGGCAGAGCGTGGAATGCGACGGGGTGGCTCGACCGGCGCGGCGCCAGTCCGCCCCGAAGCTGGCCCCGGACCCGCAATTGACGATCAGCGGCCTGCGCCCGGAGGTCAGTTCGAAAGCCAGCGCCGAGGCATGGGCATTGAACGACGCTGTGCCGGTCGGAGGCGGGGCGGCATCCACGATCACGCTGGTTCTGCGGGCCGATAGGCGGGCAAAGCCCATTGCCAGACCGTCCGAGTGATGCGGCTTGACATGGCTGGCAGCGAGCGCGGCTTCGAGCCGTCCCTCCGTACCGCGCCCGCCGCCGTGAAACCGCGGCAAACCGCCATCCGCATGGCGCAATGTCCGCAGGGTTGGCGCGATGCGTCGGATCGCGGCGGCATGCGCCGGGGCGACGCTGCGTCCTGCGTGATGCAACGCATCAGCCGCCCAGTTCAACAGCGCGAACACCTCGAGCAACTCTTCCGGGTTGCGCGTCGGCAAGCCGCCCTCCGCATCGATCTGGCGTTCGCATTCCCGTGCAAGCGCGCGCACCGCCGGATCGGCGAGCGACTCGGTCCCTTCCAGCGACAGGCCGGCATAGATCAGGCCGGTCAGCGCCTCGAAACGGCGCAGTCCGGGCGCAGCGCCCGGCCAACGCTTGGACAGGAACCAGGTCTGGCGGGCCAGGGCGCGGAAGAAGGCGTCGCTCGCCCCACTGTCCTGTCCGCGCAGCAGGAAGATCGCGTGGTTGATCCAGCGGATCAGCCGCCGTCCGACCAGGTCGGGTCGCCAGCCCGGACCCTGCCCGTTTCCGTGCGCCGCGATCCAGCCCCAGAGCCAGGCTTGCCCGCGCTCCCGCGCCGCCATGTCTCCGACTGCGGCGAGATCGTCGAGCCAGCCGAACCCATGCCGTTCGGCGTCGAAAGCGGGGTTGGGCGCAGGCAGATCCCAAAGGGCCGCATTCGGGGAATCGATCAGGTAACCGGCAAAGAGAAAGTTCCCCGCGATCAACTGGCGTCCCCGGGCGATGCTCCCGATCGTGCGCGGTTCGGGTTGAGAGACGAACCCGCGGACGGCCGCCTGCCGCCGGGCGAGGCGGGCGTAAACTGCGTTCAGGAAACGGGTGTGCCGGGTTTCGATTGCTCCGGAACGGGACATGCTCTGCGCCTCTGCGCTCTTTGGCGTCTGGGCTGATGTTAGCCTGTGCGCGGCCGCAAGTCACCGGGCAAACACGGATCAGGATGCCTTGGAAAGGCAGGCGATGAAGAAGCCGTCCATCCCGCCAAGCTCAGGCCAGTAGTCCGGGCGCAACCGCAGCCCACCCTCGCTGCCGATCCAGGCCTGGTCGACACCGGGCAGCGAAAGCGCGCCGGGATCGACCGTCATGTCGGGATGCCGCTGCAGCGCTTCCTCGATCTGAACCTCGCCTTCATCGGGCAGAATCGAACAGGTGCAAAAGACCATCCGCCCTCCCGGTCGCAGCAGGGACCAGGCGTGGTCGAGCATCTGTGCCTGAAGCGCAATCAGCGTGCCGAACTCGGCACCATCCTTTGCATGCGGCAGATCGGGATGCCGGCGGATCGTGCCTGTGGCCGAACAGGGCGCATCGAGCAGGATTGCGTCATACTCGCCCCGGTGCTGCAGGGCGTCGCCCACCTGGAGTTCGGCTGCGAGGCCGGTTCGCGAGAGATTCTCCCGTACGCGCTCCATCCGGCTCGCCGAGATGTCGAGCGCGACCACTTCCGCACCTTGCGCGGCCAGTTGCAGCGTCTTGCCCCCCGGCGCGGCGCACATGTCGAACACCCGCATGCCCGCCGACACGTTCAGGATGCGCGCCGGCAGCGCCGCGGCGGCGTCCTGCACCCACCATGCGCCGCTGTCATATCCGGGCAGAGCCGTCACCTGGCCGGGATTTGCCAGCCTCACCGTGCCTGTCGGCAAGACCACCGCCCCGGGGATGTCTGGCATCTCGCCACGACCCGGTGTGATATCGAGCGGTGCACCGGCGAACTGCGCGGTTTCCATAGCCGATACGGCCTCGGCGCCCCAGGCGGCGATCAACGGGGAGCGCAACCATTTGGGCAAGCGCGGCACCCGCAGGATCGCCCAGGCGGCGGGCCCATCCGCCGCGATCTTGCGCAGAACAGCGTTGACCATTCCCTTGAGCTGACCATGGCGCCGGTGGTCACCTACGATCTGCACCATGGCGTTGACGACTCCGTGCGCAGCGCCACCGGTACACAGTTCGACCGTGCCAAGACGCAATGCATTGCGCACGTGCAGCGGCGGGTTCTTGCGCAGATGTTTCTGGAGCAGGCGATCGGCACGCTCCAGACCGCGCAGGGTCTCCTGTGCCAGGCGCTGCGCCCGGGCCCGGTCCTCGGGCGGCAGGCGATCGAGCGCACCGGCCGCCAGACATTCGGACATCAAACGCCCCTCGCCAAGCACCTGGTCGAGCAGATGAATGGCGCTTTTGCGCGCGTTCAGAGCGGTATCGGCCATGTGTTTGTCTCCGCTGCCATCGGCGCGTGATCTCTTGTCAGTCCCGGGCGGCGGCGTATATCACGATACAGGCATAAAGGAACCCGCGATGACCGACACACCGCAACGTGACCTGCCACCCGCAGCGAAACGGGCGCTCGCCGAAGCCGAGGAGCGGCGCAAGGCGGCAAAAGATGCCGCCCCACTGCCGAAGGAGCTCGGAGGCCGCGACGGCCCCGAACCCGTCCGCTATGGCGACTGGGAACGCAAGGGACTTGCGATCGACTTCTGATCGGCAGGCAAACAGACCGGGGAGTGTGGCTCAAAACCGGTGGTCGCGCGTCAGGATTCGCCGCCGAAGCTTCTGGTCGAGGTGGTCGTGCCTTCCGAATCCGTACCGCCACACGCGACGACACAAAGGAAAATGACCGATATTCCCGCCGCTGCCGCCGGCGACAGCGCGGCGCCACCGAGTGCAGACGGCAAGCGACTCGATTGCTGGCAGGTCACGCGGATCGTTCCGTTCGCAAGCGTTTCGGCACTGACGACCCGCCCGGTTCCACATGCCAGCCTGATCCTGGCTTCGTTCGCAGCCGTGTTCGCGACCTGTGCCCGAACGTCACTTGCCGGAATTGCAAGCAGCGAAGCCGCCATCAAGAGTGTAATGAATTTGCCCATGGCTCGTTTTTCGAATCCTGTTAAACTGTGATTAACCTTAACTGCATCTTTCGGATCGGGCAACGCGGGTCGTCCTGGTCCTTGGTATTTGAAAGCCCAAGGAGAATTTCAATGAAGATTACAACCCGAGGTGTGAGCGTTTTGGCCGCGTCGGCCATGATATCCACGACCGCCCTGCCTGTCTTGGCGCAAGCGCCCGGGCCCGGCGTGCTGTACACGGTCATCATTCCGGCGGGGGAATTCGGCTCGTCCAACTATACCGCCGTCGTCACCGCGAATATCGCCGCCGCGCGCGCATTTTGCGCCAGCATCGACAACGACTCCTACAAGGTGGATTGTCTCGCCGAGCGCCTCGGTCAGGTGTCCGACGAAATCCCGTCGGACAGCGACTATGCCGAGGTGAAGCAAATCCTGTCGGATACATCCGACCAGCTCGCCGAACTGGCCCGCACAAATCGCGATACTGCCCAGCCGCGCGGCCGTGCGACGAGCACAGGGGAAACGCCTGTGACCACCACACGCCCGCTGACTCCGGTCACGCCGTCTGCCTTGCCCGAGGTCAACGCCCAGGCCGAAGCAATTCTCGACAGCACGCAGACCCTGTTGTTGCGCAGTGCCGAAAGCTCGGAGAGCAAGGCCCTGCAATACAGCCGCATCGCGGATGCCGTGGGATCGACCAAGGTTTTGCTGCGCTCGACCTGACCGGCGCAATGACTCCGTCAGGCGCGCCAGATTCAGCGCGCCTGACCGGTCCGTGAGTGATATGTCTTACTTCAGCCGGAAATCAGCGTAGTCACCGGTGCCTCGGTCTGACGTAAACCGGATCCGACCGTCATTCACGGTGACCTCCTGGCAATTGTACCCGAGGTCGCTGCCGCCCCAGTACAGGTCTCGGCAGAAGTACCCGTCGCGCCAGCTCCAGTTGCCAGTGACTTCCCAGGTCACACCGATGCCACTGATCTTTCCGGCGGGCGAAACCTCCAGTCGAACCAAGGGGCGCGTCAGTGTCTTGCCTGACACGATCTCCTTGAATTCACGTTCGTTGGAAACTTTCGCGAATTCGGCGCTGGCACTGGTCGCGGTCAGCGCAGCAAGAAACGCACCGACGAGCGCGGTAATCATCGCGGTAGCGAGCGTTTTGAGCGTCATCGTTCCAATCCCGTTTGATACTTGCACATGCGATACGCAGAGCAGTCGGGATCGGATCAGTCTCTTTCGGGGACGCCTCTTGTGTTTGGGCGTACTTCCGCTGACGCACGCGGGCCGCGCTAGAGGCCGAGCACGTCGATCATGTCGTATTGGCCCGGTGCCTTGTCCTGCCCCCAAAGGGCCGCTGTGAGCGCGCCGCGCGCGAACACTCCGCGATCGGTGGCCACATGGCGCAGCACGATACGCTCGCCCCGAGCAGCGAACAGCACGTCATGCTCGCCGACGATATCGCCGCCACGGATCGCCGAGAACCCGATATGGCCTTCCTTCCGCGCTCCGGTGATCCCGTCCCGACCACGATCCGCCACATCGGCCAGGTTGACGCCGCGACCCTCCGCTGCGGCTTCGCCCAGCATCAGGGCGGTACCCGAGGGGGCATCGACCTTGTGGCGGTGATGGGCTTCGATGATCTCGATATCGAATTCCCGATCCAGTGCCGCCGCCACCTTCCTGGTGAGCTGCGTCAACAGGTTGACGCCCAGGCTCATGTTGCCGGCACGAACGATGACGGCGTGGCGCGCCGCCGGGGCCAGCGCCTCGATCTGCGTTTCGCTCATGCCCGTCGTGCCGATCACGTGAACTAGTCTGGCCTGTGCCGCAAGGGTGGCGAACTCCAGCGTCGCCTCGGGCGCGGTGAAGTCGATCACGGCCTGCGCGCGGGCGAAAGCTTCGAGCGGATCGTCCGTCGCGGTCACGTCGAGCGCGGCGCCGCCCATGGCCAGCCCGACATCCTGGCCGATCCAGTCGTGGCCCGGCCGTTCGACGCAACCAACCAGCTGCGCCCGGTCGCTTTCGACGATCGTTCGGATCAGCATCCGGCCCATCCGCCCCGAAGCCCCTGTCACCACGATACCCGGCAAGTGTGTCATGTCGCTCTTCTCCCTCGCGTCCGGCTTGTCGTTACCCGTTTGCGTCCCGCTTGGCAAAGCCTGCCATTCGGCTTAGATCAGGGCCATGGGCAAGAACAAATTTCACGACGGTCCCGGTCCCTCGCAACGCCAACTCAGGGTGGGCGAATTGATTCGCCGATCGCTCTCCGAGGTCCTGGCACGCGGCGACGTGCATGACCCGGACCTCAACCGGCTGTCGATCACCGTCGGCGAAGTCCGCACTTCGCCGGATTTGCGGATTGCGACCGCCTATGTGCTGCCGCTGGGTGGCGAGGGCAAGGACGAGGTCCTGAAGCTGCTGGCCCGCAACAAGAGCGAATTGCGGCGCATCATTTCACGCAAGCTGGCGCTGAAGTTCGCGCCGGACCTGCGGTTTCAGCTCGACGAGACGTTTGATCGAATGGACGACACCCGCAGGATGCTGAACCAGGACGCGGTGCGTCGCGATCTGGACGAATGATCCGAGCCGCGTTTTTGGCGCTGTTCGGCCTGGCCGCCTCAGGCGCCGCTGCCGTGGAGTGTCGTGAGCAGTCCCATGCCGGCAACAGCTATGCGGTGTGCGAAGTCGACATGGGTCAGGATGATCTGCGCATGTTCCTCTATGACGACAGCGGCACTCCGTTTGGTCAGTTCAGCGCCGTGGATCAGGCGCTTGCCCCGCATGGTCAGACGCTCGGGTTCGCGATGAACGCTGGAATGTACCATGAGGACCGCGCCCCGGTGGGGCACTACGTCGAAGACGGCGAAGTCATCATGCGCGTCGTTCCGGGGGCGGGTCCGGGCAATTTCGGTCTGGTTCCGAACGGCGTCTTCTGTGTACGCGAGGATTGGGCGGAAGTCATCGAAACCGAAACGTTCTTGGAAATGCGGCCGATTTGCAGCTATGCGAGCCAATCCGGCCCCATGCTGGTGATCGACGGTGCACTGCACCCGCGCTTTCTGCCTGACAGCACGTCACGCTATGTCCGAAACGGGGTCGGAACGACCGCCGACGGCTCTCGCGCCGTGTTCGTGATCTCCGACAACAGGGTCACGTTCCACGAGTTCGGCAGTTTCTTCAAGGACGCGCTGGGATTGCCCAACGCGCTCTATTTCGACGGCAACATCTCACGACTCTATGCACCAGGAATTGGCCGCGACGATCCGGGATTTTCGCTGGGGCCGATCGTCGGCGTCGTTGTCCGGCGCGAATGACGCGATAAATTGACAGCCCCACCGCGCTCGGCTAACTCGCCGGCTTCACAGACAGGCGAAGAGGCAACATGGGACGCAAACGCAAGGGCCGTGACATTTCGGGCTGGCTGGTCGTGGACAAGCCGGCCGGACCGACGTCGACCGCTGTGGTCAACAAGGTCCGCTGGGCGATGAATGCGCAGAAGGCGGGTCATGCCGGCACGCTCGACCCCGAGGCGACGGGCGTTCTCGCGATCGCGCTTGGCGAAGCGACCAAGACCGTTCCCTATGTCACCGATGCGCTGAAGGCCTATGCCTTTACCGTCCGGCTGGGCCAGGCGACCAACACAGACGATGCCGAGGGCGAAGTGATCTCCGAAAGCGACACGCGCCCCACGGACGAAGAGATCAAGGCCGCGCTCGGCCAGTTCGTCGGCGATATCGAGCAGGTTCCTCCGCAATTCTCGGCCGTCAAGATCGATGGGCAGCGCGCCTACAAGATGGCGCGCGACGGAGAGTCACTCGAGCTGGCGGCGCGTCCGCTCTGGGTCGAGGAGTTGGTGATGACGGACCGCCCGGATGCAGATCACGTCACGCTCGAGATGACCTGCGGCAAGGGCGGTTATGTGCGCAGCATCGCCCGCGACCTGGGCCGGGCGCTCGGATGTTTCGGCCATGTCGTATCGCTGCGGCGGGTCTGGTCCGGGCCGTTCGAAGCCGTCGATGGTCTCAGCATGGAGCAGATCGAGGAAATGGCCGGCAGCGAGGCGCTCGACGCGCATCTTCTTCCGCTGGAAACCGGGCTGGCCGATCTGCCCGAACTACGCTGCACCCCCGAGGGTGAAACCCGCCTTCGCAACGGAAACCCCGGCATGGTTCTGGCCTCCGACGTCGAATACGGCGACGAGTGCTGGGCCTCGTCCGGAGGCAAGGCGGTGGCCGTGGGAATCTACAAGTCGGGCGAGCTGCACCCCAGCAGGGTGTTCAACCAAAGGGGTTAGGACACCTGTTCCGATGCGATGGGGCATGGTAACCAAAACCTGACGGGGGACCATGATGGACGACGACGCGTTCTATCACTATCTCAAGCTGGTGCTGGATTACCTGCCGATCTGGTCGGTGATCCTGATCGCATTGCTGATCTGGCTGATCCGCAACCCCGACCGTCTCAGGTCCCTGCCCAACTACGTGTCCAGCGCGAAAATCGGCGATGTCGAGATCCAGCTGCGCGAGATCGAACAAAAGTTGGAAGAAACCGAAAGCCACGTGCAGGAGCTCGAGACTGAGAACGCCCGGCTGAACACGCTCTACGGCGCCTTCGACGTGCATGCTCCGGTGCGCGAGCTCGAACCGGTGCGCCAGCACCTGAAGGCGGTGGCCGGCAATCTCGACGATCTGTCCCCGGTCCTGCAGGCGTTGGAGCCGGGCGCCGACCCAGAGGAGGTCTATGCAGCTGCCGAAATCCTGCGCACGCGGCGCGATTTCTCGTCCTTCGACGCGCTGGTGACGGCGGTTGACCGGATTGCCGCCGACCCCAAGTTGGAGGGCTTGCGGTATCACACCGTCTGGACGCTGGCCTCCGCGGTGCACTACACGCTGATCGCGGCGATCAAGCACACGGCGTTGCCGCAACTGAGCCGCGCACAGCTCGACCGGGCCGATGCGGCGATGCAAAAGTTGCGCGACAACCCGCACGTGCAGCTCGACCGCCCCGATGCGCCCGATCAGGGCATTCGTGGACCAGCGCGCTATGCGCAGGACTGGATCGCCAAGGGCCGCGCCAAGCTGGTCAAGGCCGAGGGCGGCTGACCGGGTCTTGTGCCCAATAGCCGATTTCGGCATTTTCCGCCCGATGATTACCCGGACACACACAAAGGGCGATGCGCCCTCGACTGCGATCTACTCGGATTGCGAACGGTATCGTTACAGTCTCACGCGCACCTGGGATCCGACGGAGGCAAAGGCGCTGTTCGTGATGCTGAACCCGTCGACCGCGACCGAGGTGCAGAACGACCCGACGGTCGAACGCTGCGAGCGGCGCGCCCGAGCGTTGGGATTTGGCGCCTTCCAGGTGGTCAACATCTTCGCCTGGCGCGACACCGACCCACGCGCCATGCGCGCAGCCACCGATCCGATCGGGCCGGAGAACGACGACGCGATCCTCGCCGGGGCCGACTGGGCGGACCGCGTCATCGCCGCCTGGGGCACGCACGGTGCACACCTGTCGCGCGGCCGGTCGGTCGAGAAACTGCTGCGCGGAGCTGGACACGCCCTGTTCCACCTCGGTCTGAGCAAGGATGGCCACCCCAAGCACCCGCTCTACATCGCCTACGCGCGCCAACCCGAGCCTTGGCCCGAGGTAACAACGGCTTAACCGCGTTTCCACTTCGGCTTTGACCAACCGCCCGATTTCATGCGCTAATTCAGGGCCTTTTGTTGTTCTTGTGCGGAGCGATTCCATGTTTCTGTTTGCCGGACTTCTGGGTCTGCTCGCGGTCGGCGGGCTCGCCATAGCGGGTGATTTCGGCGGCAGCGCCGAGGATGAGGACGACGTCGTCGAACTGCCCGAGGACGCGCTGCCCGACGCGGGTCAGGCGCCCACAATTCTGCTGGATTTTTCGGACGCGGATGACAACACGATCATCTCCGGAAGCGAGGCAGACGACCACCTGATCGGTGGCGCAGGCGATGACCAGCTGAACGGCTACGACGCCGATGACTGGCTGGATGGCGGAGACGGAAACGACGTGCTGAAGGGCGATGCCGGAGACGACACGCTGAACGGCGGCACCGGCGACGACATCCTGCATGGCGAGGACGGCGCTGATATGCTGACCGGCGACCTGGGCGAGGACATGCTGTTCGGCCACGGCGGCGACGACACCTTGCGGGGCGGGGCCGGCGATGACGAGCTGTTCGGCGGCGATGGCGCGGATGACCTGCACGGAGAGGACGGCGACGACGCGCTCCATGGCGGGTTGGGTGACGACCGGTTGGATGGCGGTGCGGGCGCGGATACGCTCTTTGGCGGTGCGGGTGACGACGTGCTGACGGGAGTCGATGGATCGGACGACGCCGAACCGGGTGCGGACCGGGATTTCCTCAACGGCGGTCAGGGCGATGACATGCTTCTCGCGGGCGACAGCGACGTGGTAACCGGGGGCGACGGAGCCGATACCATCGTTCTGAGCGACTGGATTGCCGAGGGACAGGCGGCTGAAATCATGGATTTCGACCGGTCCGAGGATGCGCTCGTCATCCTGCACGATCTCGTCGGCGACCCAGATCCGGAGGTCGAGATCGTGGATGACCCCGACACACCGGGCCTGAGCCATGTGCTGGTCAACGGTCAGGAAATCGCGTTGGTGCGTGGCGCGGGCGGGTTGGTGGCGGATGATGTCATCCTGGTCGATCGCGCCAGTGGGGCGGAGTTCGGCCTGTTTGCCGCTTAAGGCGGTTCGGTCCAGTCCAAGGGCCCGAAACCCTTTGCCATTCTTCAGAAATGCGCCTATACGCGCCCATCCGAACCGACTCGCAGCCATATGCGGGGCGTCTAGGTTACACCTCCAAGGGCCTGTGCTGGACGACATCCCGGCCTGCGCCATCCACTTCAAACCTTTCAAAGGAGACCCCGATGTCGATCACCGCAGAAGAAAAAGCACGCGTCATCAAGGAATTCGGCACCAAGGACGGCGACACCGGTTCGCCGGAAGTCCAGGTTGCGATCCTGTCCTCGCGCATCGCGACCCTGACCGAGCATTTCAAGACCCACAAGAAGGACAACCACGGCCGCCGTGGCCTTCTGAAGATGGTCGCGCAGCGCCGCAAGCTGCTGGACTATGTAAAGGGCAAGGACGAGGCCCGCTACCAAGACCTGATCGGTCGTCTGGGACTGCGCCGCTGAATCGCGGCAACCGGGCGCTTCGCGCGTTTCGAATACTCTACCGGAACGGTTCTGTCCGTTTCCTACGCCCGCCACTCGGCGGGCGTTTCGCGTTTTCACGGCACCGCACCGGGGCGCCGATTCGATCCGCGCGCTGACGGATTTTTCTGACTTTGATATGCATCAAATATCGGTGAGACGATTCAATCTAGGGTGGCAGGGCGAACACACTCTGACCCGGACATTGAAATGAATACCCAAACGGCCACCCGCTCGCCGAGCCTTCTCGATCATCTGCCGGACGAGGTGCGTGCCTGCGTTGTCTCGCGTGCCCGCATTCGGAAGTACTATCGCGGAGCGACGCTGTCGCTTCAGGGCGAACCCGCGCGCTCGGTCAAGATCGTGCAGAGCGGGTGGGTCAAGCTCTACCGGGTGCAGCCCGACGGCAACGAGGCGATCATGGCGACCCTGAGCGAGGGGCAGAGTTTTGACGAGATCGAGGCCCTGCGCGGCGGCGTCAGCCCTTCATCCGCAGAGGCGCTGAGCGATACCCTCGTGATGCAGATCGATCTGTCGGCCGTCTGCAGCTGCAAGAACGCCCATCACGAGATCACCGCGGCGGTGCTTTCGGTGGCAGATGCGCACATGGCGGCGATGCGCAAGGACATCGAGCAGATGAAATCGCGCACCGGGGCGCAGCGCCTGCTGCAATACCTGGCAGAACTGAGCGTCCACCAGGGCGACCGAACCGATCTTGAACTGCCCTATGACAAGGTTGTGCTGGCCGGGAAGCTGGGCATGCGCCCGGAGAGCCTGTCGCGCGCCTTCGGCCGGTTGAAATCGCTGGGCGTCAGCAGCCACAACCGGCAGATTCGGATCGCCGATACGGCGCAGCTGCACGACAGCCTGAGCGATATGGTCGCCGTCTGACCCGGCGACCGCCGACCCTTTCAATCCAGACCGAACTCGTGTATGGCCCGCCCATCTGAGACGTGACGCCTTCGACCCCGGGCGCATGAACAGGATTGGGGTCGGCGGCAATGGGGCCGCCATGCAAACGCGGGACCCGCAGGGGCGGGAGTGCCCGCATACAGGAAACGATAGATGTTCAACGTAACGACGAAGTCGATGCAGTGGGGCGAAGAGACGCTCACACTGGAAACGGGCAAGGTTGCCCGTCAGGCCGATGGCAGTGTCATCGCCACGCTGGGTGAAACGAGTGTCATGGCCAACGTGACCTTCGCCCGCAAGCAAAAGCCGGGGCAGGATTTCTTCCCGCTCACGGTGCATTACCAGGAAAAATACTATGCCGCCGGCAAGGTGCCGGGCGGTTTCTTCAAGCGCGAAGCGCGCCCGACCGAAAAGGAAACCCTGACCGCACGGCTGATCGACCGTCCGATCCGCCCGCTGTTTGTCCCCGGCTTCAAGAACGAAGTGCTGGTGATGTGCACCGTGCTGTCGCATGATCTGGTCAACGACCCGGACATGGTGGCGATGATCGCCGCAAGCGCCGCGCTGACCTTGTCGGGCGCGCCGTTCATGGGCCCGATCGCAGGCTGCCGCGTCGGATTCGAGGACGGCGACTACGTGCTGAACCCGACCGTGGACGACATGCAGGATCTGCGCCTGAACCCGGAGCAGCGCCTGGACCTGGTCGTGGCCGGCACCAAGGACGCGGTCATGATGGTCGAATCCGAAGCCTATGAGCTGTCCGAAGCCGAAATGCTGGGTGCGGTGAAGTTTGCGCACGAGCAGATCCAGCCGGTGATCGACCTGATCATCGCCCTGGCCGAGGACGCGGCGAAAGAGCCGTTCGACTTCCAGCCCGAGGATTATTCGGAGCTCTTTGACGCGGTGAAGGCCGCAGGCGAATCCGAGATGCGCGCCGCTTTCGCCATCGCCGACAAGCAGGAGCGCACGGCTGCTGTCGCCGCCGCACGCGAGACCATTCTCGCTGCGCTGAGCGAAGAGCAGCAGGAAAACGCCAACCTCGGCTCGGCGCTCAAGAAGCTGGAAGCGTCGATCCTGCGGGGCGACGTGGTCAAGACCGGCAAGCGGATCGACGGGCGCAAGACCGACGAGATTCGGGCGATCACCGCTGAAACAGGTTTCCTGCCGCGTACCCACGGCTCGGCCCTGTTCACACGCGGCGAAACCCAGGGGCTGGTCGTGACCACGCTGGGGACGGGCGATGACGAGCAGTTCATAGACGCGCTGCACGGTAACTTCAAATCCAACTTCCTGCTGCACTACAACTTCCCGCCCTACTCGGTCGGCGAAGTCGGACGTGTCGGCCCTCCGGGACGGCGTGAAGTCGGCCACGGCAAGCTGGCCTGGCGTGCGTTGCAGGCGGTTCTGCCGGCAGCGACGGATTTCCCCTATACCATCCGCGTCGTCAGCGAGATCACCGAGTCCAACGGCTCGTCCTCGATGGCGTCGGTTTGCGGCGGCTCGCTGTCGATGATGGATGCGGGCGTGCCGCTCAAGGCCCCGGTGGCCGGTGTCGCCATGGGCTTGATCCTCGAAGAGGACGGCTCCTATGCGATCCTGTCCGACATCCTGGGCGACGAGGACCACCTCGGCGACATGGACTTCAAGGTCGCGGGCACCGAGAACGGCATCACCTCGCTGCAGATGGACATCAAGGTCGCAGGTATCACGCCCGAGATCATGGAGAAGGCCCTGGAGCAGGCCAAGGCCGGTCGTCTGCACATCCTGGGCGAGATGAACAAGGCGCTGTCCGGTGCTGCGGACTTCTCGATCCACGCGCCGCGCATCGAGACGATGCAGGTTCCGACCGACAAGATCCGCGAAGTGATCGGGTCGGGTGGCAAGGTGATCCGCGAGATCGTCGAAGTCAGCGGTGCCAAGGTCGACATCAACGACGACGGGATCATCAAGATCGCATCGCCCAACGCCGAAGCCATCCAGAAGGCCTATGACATGATCTATTCGATCGTGGCAGAGCCGGAAGAGGGCAAGGTCTATACCGGCAAGGTCGTGAAGATCGTCGATTTCGGCGCCTTCGTGAACTTCTTCGGCAAGCGCGACGGCCTGGTGCACGTGTCCCAGATCGAGAACCGCCGCCTGAACCATCCGTCGGATGTGCTGAAGGAAGGTCAGGAAGTGAAGGTCAAGCTTCTGGGCTTTGATGATCGCGGCAAGGTGCGCCTGTCGATGAAGGTCGTCGACCAGGAGACTGGCGAAGAAATCAAGAAGGAAGAAGCGGCGGAGTAATCCGACACTTTTTCCGTTTCGTGTTAGAGAAAGCCCCGGCATGTTTGCCGGGGCTTTTTCATGTCGAATTATTCTGTTGGAAGGGACCCAATGACCCAACGCGTTCTTGTGACAGGCGCAAGCGGCACCATCGGCTCCGGCGTGTTGAGAGTTTTGCGTCAGAACGGCATCACGGCCATCGCCGGGCTTCGGTCGGTCCCGATAGGAGAAGAGCATCAGAGCGCGCAGGTGGATTTCGAGAAAGGCATTGGCCCCTCGGGCCAATTTGACGCCCTGTTCCTGATGCGTCCGCCCCACTTGACCGATCCAGGACTGTTTACCAACTTTCTCGACCGATTTTCGCGCGACACGCGCGTGGTGTTCCTGTCCGTGCAGGGCGCGGACAGCATGGGCTTTCTTCCCCACGCCAAGATCGAACGGGTGATCTCGGAAATGGAGTTCCAGCATGTATTTGTTCGACCCAGCTATTTCATGGACAACCTGACCACGGCTCTCTGGCCCGAGCTGCAACGCAACAAGCGCATCTATCTGCCTGCGGGCCGATTGAAACTGGATTGGGTCTCTGCCCGGGACGTGGCAGAGGTGTGCGCTAGCGCAATTGCCGGCAGCCATCCAGAACCCGTCCTGCAGGCCACGGGCGGTCAGGTCATGGGCTTTGACGAAGTCTGCACGCGGATCAATGCGACGCTCGGCACATCGTTCAGGTATGCGCCTGCCAGCCTGGTCCGTTATCTGGCGTACAGCCGGTCCCAGGGCGCGACATGGTCCTATCTCATAGTGATGCTGCTCCTGCACTTTTTGCCGCGCCTGACCGGCCAGCCTCACCCGCATCCGAGCGATCTGCCAGCGGTGTTGAACCGCGATCCGGAAACGGTCGAAGCCTTCGCACTGCGACATGCGAAACTGTTCCGCTCCGTTCAATAGCGAGTGCATGCGGACTTCATCACCTGCGGACAAGATTGCTCTTTCAGGCCCAATTGACTCTGATTCACCCGGAGCAGGTCTGGACCTGTTCCGCAAACGGGATACCCTTCTGCGCAGCGCCCGTCACGTGGCGCGATCAGGGAGTGAGACATGAGAAAGATATTGATTGCCACGCTGGCGACTTGCGGACTGGCAATGCCGGTGGCGGCCGGCACGCTGACCGACACCTTCACCAGCTATTACGCCTTTGGCGACAGCCTGACTGATGACGGCAAATTCGGGAGCCTTTTTGCGCCAAGCCTTGGCGGTCGGTTTTCGAACGGGCGCACCTACGCGGAATACATCGCTGACGAGTTCACCGACGCCAACCTGGATTCGGGCAACTTCGCCCTGGGCGGCGCGACCGCCAGCGACACCAATCTGAACCCGGACCTGCCGGCCCCGCTCAACACGTTCTTCGGCCAGATCGCGACCTTTGCCGGTGCGGTCGCCGGATCGCTGACAGCCCCCGGTGACAACCCGCTGGTGTCGGTCCTGTTCGGGGGCAACGACTTCTTTCAGGGTCAGGACATGACAGCCGCCGCGGACTCGGTGGCCAATGGCATCCGCGCCATAGGATCGATCGCCAGTGATACTTTCGACGATTTCCTCGTCCTCAGCCTGCCCGACATCAGCGGCTCTCCCGGTTTCGCAGGCAACCCCGTTGCCAAGGCGGCGAGCGATACGTTCAACGCACAACTGGCGCTGAACATCATCGATCTGCGCAGCGAAGGCTTCAACATCATCACCTTCGACACGGACAGCGTCACGCAGGAAATCCTCGCTGATTTCGCCAACGGCAGCCCGCTCTACGGGGTGACGAACGTGACCACCCCCTGCACTCTCAGCATGGCTGTCGACGGGCCAAACTGCGTCGCGGATGGTTTCGATCCCGACACCTACCTCTACAGCGACGCCGTACACCCGAACGGCGTGTCCCAGCGCCTTCTGGGCGAACGGGTCATCGCGACTGTCGAAGCCGTTCCGGTGCCGGCCGCGATGCCCCTGATGCTGACTGCAGCCCTTGGCTTCGGCGCCGCCGCCTGGCGTCGCCGCCGCGCCGCCTGATCGCCTTGGCGCGCCCCGGTGTCGGGGAGCGCCACTTCCCTGTACGCGCATTCCGCTGTAGTCAGCCTTCATGCGCTCGATGATCATCCACATGTCAGGCAGCTCGAAACGGCGCGGCAATGTCGACAGGTTGCTGCGGGACCTGCCCGCGGCCGAGGTCGTCGAGGCGGTGGACGGGCGCGACCCGGAGCAGATTGCCGGCGTGCAGCGCAGCGACGGCACCCTTTTCTCGCCGCACTACCCGTTCGCGTTGCGCCCTGCGGAAATCGGCGTGTTTCAAAGTCATCGCCGCTGCTGGCAGCGGATCCTGGACGCGGGCTGGGACTTCGGCCTGATCGCCGAGGACGACCTGCGCGTCGACCCCGCTCGTCTCACCCGCGCGCTTCGGCTCATCGAACGTCACGCCGACAGGGAAATGTATGTCCGCCTGCCGGTCAAGGCTCGTGAAACGCCCGCCCGGGTGATCGCCGAAGACGGCGACATACGGTTGATCCTGCCCCGGATCATCGGGCTGCAATGCATCTGCCAAGTGGTCGGACGCCATGCGGCCGAGCGACTCCTCGCCGCGACGGACCGGATCGACAGGCCAGTCGACACCTTTCTGCAGATGCACTGGATCACCGGCCAGCCCATCCACGCGCTTCTGCCCAACGGCAATGCAGAGGTGGCACATGAGATCGGTGGTTCGACCATCCAGACGCGCACCGGCGCCCGTGGCAAGTTGGCCCGCGAAGCCAAACGGACACTCTACCGCGCCCGGTTGCACCTGCACCCGCAGCGCGCCTGATGCGGAAAAAGGCGCGGCCAATCCGACCGCGCCATTGATTTCATCTTCGCAACAATACTCCGGGGGAGTCCCGCAGGGACGGGGGCAGAGCCCCCCAAGACCTCAGTTGGGGTTCTTTGCGAATCGCAGATAGGGCAGTTTCTTGTCGAGCGTACCGTATTTCGCCTCGGCCGCCGCATCGTCCAGCGCCATCGCCACGATCACGTCCTGCCCCTGCTCCCAGTTGGCCGGCGTCGCCAGCGGCTGGTTGTAGGTGCGCTGCAGCCCATCCAGCGCCCGCAACACTTCGGCGAAATTGCGGCCGACGGACATCGGATATGTCATCGACAGTTTCAGCTGCTTGTCCGGCCCGATGATAAAGACCGAACGCACCGTGGCGCTGTCCGCAGGCGTGCGTCCGTCCGGCAGGTAGGCGTCGGCAGGCAGCATGTCAAAGGCCTTGGACACGGCCAGGCCCTCGTCCGCGATGATCGGGAAACCGGCCTTGGCGCCGGCGAAACCCTCGATATCACCCTTCCATTTCCTGTGGTCCTCGACCCCGTCGACCGAAACGCCGATCACCTTGGTGTCGCGCTTGGCCCATTCGTCCGCCAGCTGCGCCACGGCGCCGAACTCGGTGGTGCAGACCGGGGTGAAATCCTTGGGGTGGCTGAACAGGATCGCCCAATTGTCGCCGATCCAGTCGTGGAACTGGATCGTGCCCTGGTCGGTCTCAGCCGTGAAGTTCGGAACGGTGTCGTTGATACGCAAACCCATGTCGGTAGTCCTTTCTATCCGTCGGTGGCGACTCGTCGACGCCAACCTAGTCACTCCACGACCGCGTTGCATCCCCTCTCTTGCCCCTGCGCCTGCGCAATGACAGAGTGCCGCGAATCCCCGACCGTCCGGTCGGGTCAGATCTCAGACACGGGAGAGTCGACCATGATCGAAAAACGAGACTTCTATATCAACGGGCAATGGGTTGCTCCGGCCAGTACGAATGATTTCCAGGTGATCGACCCCTCGACCGAAGAGCCGTGCGCGGTGATCTCGCTGGGCGGCCAGGCGGATACAGACGCCGCCGTCGCCGCCGCCAAAGCAGCGCTGCCGGGCTGGATGGCCACACCTGTGGCCGAGCGTATCGCGCTGGTCGAGAAGCTGATCGACATCTACAAGAACCGCGCCGAGGATCTGGCACAGGCCATGAGCACCGAGATGGGCGCGCCCATCGACATGGCGCGCAGCCAGCAGTTCGGAGCAGGCGCATTTCACCTCGCCAACTTCGTCAAGGCCGCGAAGGAGTTCGAATTCGACCGCCCGTTGAACGCCGACTCGCCCAACGACCGGATCATCTACGAAGCGGTCGGCGTCGCGGCGCTCATCACGCCGTGGAACTGGCCGATGAACCAGATCACGCTCAAGGTGGGCGCGGCCGCAATCGCAGGCTGCACCATGGTGCTGAAACCGTCCGAACAGAGCCCCCTCAACGCGATGATCTTTGCCGAGATGATGCACGAAGCCGGCTTCCCGCCGGGCGTGTTCAACCTGGTCAACGGCGACGGTGCGGGCGTCGGCAGCCAGCTTTCCAGCCATCCCGACGTGGACATGGTCAGCTTCACCGGCAGCACCCGCGCGGGCACCGCGATTTCCAAGAACGCGGCGGATACGCTCAAGAAGGTGCATCTGGAACTGGGCGGCAAGGGTGCCAACGTGATCTTCGCGGATGCGGATGAAAAAGCGGTGAAGCGCGGTGTTCTGCATATGATGAACAACACCGGCCAGTCCTGCAATGCACCCAGCCGGATGCTGGTGCAGCGCGACATCTACGACCAGGCCGTCGATACCGCAGCCGAGGTCGCCAAGGCGGTCACTGTCGGCAACGCGCATGAGGAAGGCCGTCATATCGGTCCGGTCGTGAACGAGGTGCAGTGGAACAAGATCCAGGACCTGATCCAGAAGGGCATTGACGAGGGCGCGCGCCTGGTCGCGGGCGGCACCGGTCGGCCTGAAGGCTTCAACAAGGGCTTTTATGTCAAGCCGACGGTCTTTGCCGATGTGAACAACCAGATGACCATCGCACGCGAGGAAATCTTTGGCCCGGTCCTGTCGATGATCCCGTTCGACACCGAGGAAGAGGCCATCGAGATCGCCAACGACACGCCCTATGGCCTGACCAACTATGTCCAGACGCAGGACGGGGTGCGCGCCAACCGGATGGCCCGCGCACTGCGTTCTGGCATGGTCGAGATGAACGGCAAGTCCCGCAGCGCAGGTGCGCCCTTCGGCGGCATGAAACAATCGGGCAATGGGCGCGAAGGCGGCATCTTCGGCATCGAGGACTTCCTCGAGATCAAGGCCGTGGGAGGCTGGGCCGCCGAGTAAGCCCAGTCGCACTCTATTGAATGAAGGCCGCCGGGGTTCGGCGGCCTTTTTCTTTGCTTCAGCCCCAATTGGCTTTGAGGAAGGCCGCGATATCCTGGTGCATCTGCTGGGCCGCATCGACCTGGCCAAGATAGGTGAAAAAGCCGTGGATCATGCCGGGATACTCCCTGTGTTCCGCTTCGACTCCTGCCAATTTCAGCTTTGCGGCGAAGGCGACCCCCTCATCGTGCAGCACATCGCATTCCGCGGTCAAAACGAACGTCGGCGGCAGACCCGATAATTCCGCCCGGATCGGGCTGGCATGCCAGTCCCGGCGCATGGCAGGGTCCGGCAGATAGCGGTCCATGAACCAGCTCACCGTGTCCGCCTCGAGAACTCCGTAACCTTCTCCGTAGCGGTCGTAGGAAGCAGTACGATCCACGCAATCGACCACCGGATAGACCAGCGCCTGCGCCGTCACCGCGAAAGCTTCCCTGTCGCGCGCCATCAGCGCGACGACCGCCGCAAGGTTGCCGCCCGCACTATCGCCACAGAGCGCAAGCCGCGTCGCGTCGACGCCGAGCGCCTCGGCATGGTCGGCGATGTAGCGCGCCGCCTCATAAGCATCCTCGACCGCCGCTGGGAACGGATGTTCAGGTGCCATCCGGTAGTCCACCGAGACCACCGTCGCGCCACAGGCCCACGCCAGAAACCGCGCCGCGGCGTCGTGACTGTCCAGACTGCCGATCACGTGGCCGCCGCCATGGTAGAACAGGATTACCGGAGCGCCATCGCTGTCGGACACGCGGTAGATGCGCAGCGGCACGTGGTTGTAGCCCGCCCCGGTGCTGCGCATCTCGACCGAAAGGACCTCGGGCGGCGGGTAGTCCTTGCGCCGCACCGCCGACAGCCCCTCGAGCAACTCGCGCGCCGCACGCGTGTCGAGATCCTGCACTTTCGGCAAGCCGAGTTCGGCCATCCGGTGCAGAAGACCCTGGATCTGCGGGTGAACGTCCTCTGGCATATCACGGCCTCCTGCTGCCTATCGGCGAGCCTAGTCCCCCGATCCCGCATTGTGCAATGCGCCACCACTCTGGAACAACGGTCTCTTTGACCTTAGACACGGATCATGATCACTGCCCGTCTGCATGGCCGTCTCGGCAACCAGATGTTCCAATACGCTGCCGCGCGCGGGCTGGCGGCGCGCCATGGGGTGCCCGTGGCACTGGACATGCGCGAGGCGCTGGCCCGCGGCGAAGGCGTTCTGACGCGGGTCTTCGACCTACCGCTGGCGGAATCCGACTCCCTCCCCCCGCCCCGAAATGACGAGCCTCTGCGCTATGCTGCGTGGCGGCTGGCCAGCCCCGCCTTCCGGCGCGAAAAGGGGCTTGGCTACAATGAGGCGATCGAAGGATTTCCAGATGGCAGCTATCTGCACGGCTATTGGCAGAGCGAGCGTTATTTTGGCCACATCGCCGACGAGGTTCGGCGGGACTTCACCTTTCCGGCCCTTGGGAGCGCGGAAGGCGTGGAAATGGCCGACCGCATCCGCGAGTCGCTGGCGATCTCTCTGCATGTGCGGCGCGGAGACTACCTGACGCTGAACGCCCATGTGCTTTGTGACCAGGCCTACTACGACGCCGCGCTTGCCCATGTGCTGGGCGGGATCAGTGGCACGCCGACGGTCTACGTGTTCTCCGACGATCCCGACTGGGCTCGGGCGAACCTGCCGTTGCCTTGCGAGAAGGTGGTCGTCGATTTCAACGGTACCGTGCGCGATTTCGACGACATGCACCTGATGTCGCTCTGCGATCACAACATCATCGCGAATTCGTCCTTTTCGTGGTGGGGGGCGTGGCTGAACGCCAACCCGGCAAAACGGGTGGCCGGCCCGGCCCGCTGGTTCGGCGATCCGAAGCTCGCAAACCCCGATATCCTGCCGGCCGGTTGGGCGCGGATCGCGGTCTAGAAAGGCACCGGCGCGCGGAACTTCATCGACATCCCGCCATCGGGATGCTTGATGCGAAGTTCCTCGGAATGCAGCATCAGGCGCGGATGGTCCGCCGCCACCCCCGTGGCATAGAGCGGATCACCCAGGATCGGGTGCCCCAGAGCTGTCATGTGTACCCGCAGCTGGTGCGACCGCCCGGTGCGCGGCATCAGGCGCACCCGGGTTTCGTCTTCGCCCTGTCGCAGCACGCGCCACTCGGTCAGGGCGGGTTTACCGGTCTCGTGGCAGACCATCTGGCGCGGGCGGTTCTCCCAGTCCACGATCAGGGGTAGCTCCACGCTGCCTGTCTTCGGCGCAAGGGCTCCGTGCACTCGCGCGATATAGCTCTTGCGCGCCTGGCGCTTCTCGAACTGCAGGCCAAGATGTCGCTGCGCATGCGGCGTCATGGCGAACACGATCACGCCCGAGGTGTCCCGGTCGAGCCGATGCACCAGCAGCACTTCGGGAAAGGCCGCCTGCGCGCGCGCCAAAAGGCAATCGGCCAAGTGCGCGCCCTTGCCGGGCACGCTCAGCAGGCCTTCGGGCTTGTTCAGGACGAGCAACTGCGCGTCCATGTGCAGAACGTCGAGCGGTCCATCGGGCGGGCGATAGTCGGAGGAAACGGCCATGCCGGGTTCCCTAACCGCGGCGAGGCCGCGCCACAAGGTCACGCGGCGTCGCGCTTGCCAGCCGCACGCGTCGGCGCAACGATACGCGCAATCCAGGAAAGGACAGGACCATGCACCCGACCATCGCCCACATGAAAGAGGTCGTCGCCAAGGGCGACGAAACTGCCATCGCCGATCTTCTGGCCAAGGACGTCAAGTTCATGCCGCCAACCTATTTCGCCACCTGGACCGGGCGCGATGCAGTCGCCGCGGTGCTTGGCCATGTCGGCAAGGTGTTTTCCGATTTCCGATACCGCCGCGTCATGGGCGACGGTCCGGATTGGGCGCTGGAATTTCAATGCAAGGTCGGCGATCTCGACGCGGTGGGGGTCGACCTGATCACCCTTGACGAAGACGGCCTGATTTCGACCTTCGAGGTGGTCATGCGTCCCTACAAGACCATCGGCGCTCTCCGCGAGGCAATGAATGCCCGCGTTTCGACCGACCCGCGCTTCCTGAAGTTCCGCGACGCCCTGGCCTGACCGGTTAAAGCGTCTGCCGGGTTTCAAAGGCCCGCCCCGGATGCCCAAGGGACGTCCGGGGCAAGGATCGGTCGCGCTACATCCGCATCCGCTCGCCTGCCGGGTCATGGAACGGTTTCAGCGACGCGTCAGCCGACACCCGTACCCCGGCCACGTCGATCTCATAGGTCGAGGCCAGCACCTCAGCAGCACTTTCGCCCCGGCAAGGCACGTAGCCGAGTCCGATCGCCGCACCCAGATGATGACCGTAGGCACCCGAGGACAGGTGCCCGACGATCTCTCCGTCGCGCAGGATCGGTTCGTTGTGATAGAGCAGCGGTTCGGCGTCGCGCAGCTTGAACTGCAGCAATCGGGCATCCAGCCCGTTTTCCTTCTTGCGCAGGACCGCCGAGCGTCCAATGAAATCGGGCTTGTCGCGACCGACGGCAAAACCGAGCCCTGCCTCCAGAACGTGGTCCTCTGGCGTGATGTCGTGGCCAAAATGGCGAAAGCCCTTCTCGATGCGGGCGCAATCCATCATGTGCATGCCGCACAGGGTGAGGCCCAGCCCCTCGCCGGCCTCGATCAGAGTGTCGAAAGCGTGCAGCGCCATGTCCGTGCCGACATAGATCTCCCACCCCAACTCACCCACATAGGAGACCCGGTGCGCGCGGGCGAGGCCCAGGCCCAGCTCGATCTGCTGCGCGGTGCCGAATGGATTGGCGGCGTTGGAGAAATCATTCGGCGATACCGCCTGCATCAGCTTGCGCGCATTGGGTCCCATCACCGCCAGAACGCCCTCGGCAGCGGTCACGTCGGTGATCACTACAGCCTTGTCGCCCAGATGCCGCCTGAGCCAAGTTTCGTCAGCCAGCCGGGTCGCGGCGGGGGTCACGACCAGGAACGCGGTTTCCGACAGCCGTGTCACGGTCACGTCGGCTTCGACCCCGCCGCGCGCGTTGAGGAACTGGGTATAGACGATCTTGCCGACCGGCACGGCCATGTCCGCACCACAGACATGATCCAGGAAGGCCTCCGCGTCGCCTCCCTCAACCCGCAGCTTGCCGAAGGAAGACATGTCGTAGAGCCCCACGTTCCCGCGCACAGCGGCCAACTCGCTGGCCACGTTGTCGAAGAAATTCTGCCGCGACCAGCTATAGGCATTAGCGCGCTCCTGCCCCGGTCCAGCGAACCAGTTGGCGCGTTCCCACCCCGCCAATTCGCCGAAGACGGCGCCGCGTTCGGCCAACCGGTCGTGGAACGGCGTGCGCCGTACGCCCCGGGCGCTCGCCTTTTGGCGATAGGGAAAGTGATCGGCGTAAAGCAGGCCGAGCGATTCGGTGGCGCGGGCGCGCAGGTAGCGCGCGTTGCCTTGGAAGGGCTGCATCCGCGCGATGTCGACATCGCCGAGGTCGAAAGGCTTGGCCCCGTCCTCCATCCATTGCGCCAGCGCCATCCCGGCGCCACCGGCGGACTGGATCCCGATGGAGTTGAACCCGGCGGCAACCCAGACATTTTCCATCTCGGGTGCAAGGCCCAGGTGATAGGCATTGTCCGGCGTGAAACTTTCCGGCCCGTTGAAGAACGTGTGGATGCCGGCACGCCCCAGGATCGGCATCCGGTTCACTGCGTGTTCGAGGATGGGTTCGAAATGGTCGAAATCCTCGGGCAGTTGGTCGAATTCGAAATTCGCCGGAATCGGACCCCAGGGTTTCGACACCGGTTCGAAAGCCCCCAGCATCAGCTTGCCTGCGTCCTCCTTGTAATAGGCGCATTCATCCGGAACCCGCAGCACCGGAAGCTGTGACAGCCCCTCGATCGGCTCGGAGACGATGTAAAAATGCTCACAGGCCTGAAGCGGCACGTTGGTGTTCAGCATCCGACCGACCTGGGCGCCCCACATGCCGGCGCAATTGACGACGTGCTCGCAGGCGATCTGCACAGGACCGCCGGATGTTTCGCAAGTGACCCCCGTGACCCGCCGACCGGACCGGGTGACGCCGGTGACGGGCGTGTTCTCGACGATCACCGCGCCGCGCTGGCGGGCACCACGGGCCAGCGCGCGGGCGATGTTGCCGGGATCGCCCTGCCCATCCTTGTCGAGATAGACCCCGGCAAGCACGCCCTCCATGTTCAGATGCGGGTAGCGCATCGAGATCTCATCGGGGCCGATCTCGTCGATATCGACACCGAAGGCGCGGGCCATGGCGGCAGAACGGAACAGCTCTTCGCGGCGATCTTCGGTCAGGGCGACGGTGATCGACCCGACCCGTTTGAAGCCCGTGGCAACGCCGGTTTCCGCCTCGAGCCCGCCATAGAGTTCCTGGCTGTATTTTGCCAACCGGGTCATGTTGGCGGTGGCGCGCAGCTGTGCGATCAGCCCGGCGGCATGCCAGGTCGTGCCGCTGGTCAATTGCTTGCGTTCCAGCAGGACCACATCGGTCCAGCCCAGTTTCGTCAGGTGATAGGCGACGGAACAGCCGATAACGCCACCACCGATGATGACGACGCGGGCCTGGCTTGGAAGATCAGTCATGAGCTAGAACCTTTGTTGTTTCGAACACTGACGCGTCCGACCGGCCGGGGCGTTGCCCCGGCTCCCCTGGGAACATGAAACCAGAACCACGCTTCAATTCACACGATCCGATGGCCTGCGGCACGCAGGCGTCGGGCCAGTTCGGCGATGTGATCGGGACCGACCTCGCAGCAGCCGCCGACGATGGTGGCACCCAACTCGACCCACGCCATCGCGTGATCCGCGTAGGCTGACGGGCTGAGATCGACGCGCTGTTTCAGGGCATCGACCGTGGGCGAGTCCTTGAGGAATTCCTGCGAGATCCGTTCGAACCCGTTTGCGTAGCCGCCGAAGGGGCGGCCGAAACCGGGCAAGGTCGGCATGCCCTGAGTCACGGCCTCGGGCCGCGAACAATTCAGCAGAACCGCCTCGGGGGCGTAGAGCTCGAGTGTCCCGGCAAGGTCCGTCAGGGGTTCGCCGGAGCGTAACCTCGTGCCGTCGTCATCCTGCACGGTGAGGGCGATCCAGACCGGCTTGCCGCAGTCCTGCGTGGCGCGCAGAGCACCGATGGCCTCGCGTACCGAGGAGACGGATTCGATCAGGAACAGATCGACGCGCGGACACATGAGTTGCACCAACTCGCCAAATTTCAGCGCCGCCTCGTCCGGGTCGGGGTTCAGGTCGGGGCGGTAGGACGCAAGCAGCGGCCCGAGCGAGCCGGCAATGCGTCCGCCGTAGCGGCCGCGGGCCATCTCGGCCTGGGCCATGGCGGTGTCGAGAAGGGCCGGAACCTCGTCCTCCAGGCCGACGCGCACGAGGCGGCTGCGGTGCACCGCGTAGGTGTTGGTCGTGGCCACGGTGGCGCCGACTGCAAAGTAGTCGGAATGCACGGCACCGACGAGATCAGGTTGGTCGATCATTACGCGGGTCGACCAGAGCGGCGTCGCCCGGTTGCCGCTGCGTTTGACGAGTTCCTGCCCGATAGAACCGTCGAGGAGAGTGATATCTGTCATCGTCCTGCCTCCTGCGCCAGATCGCGGCTGCCCAGCAAGGCCGCCGCAGCGATCATCAGAAGGCCGGATATCCGGTTCAGCCAAACGCCCTGTATGGCGCGCACCCGGCCCAGCGTGCGTTGGGCGGCCCATCCCCAGAGCACGAGCGTCGCCCCGTCGACGATGAGATACGTTGCGCCCAGAAGCGCGAGTTGCGGCAGCACCGGGCTGGCCGGATCGATGAATTGCGGGAACAGCGCGCCGAAGAACACCACGGCATAGGGGTTGGCCGAGGAGGTCAGGAAGCCTTGCCGGAACAGCACCCGCAACCGTGCCTTCGGCGCCGCTCCGGTGTCGGGCGGCGCAGCCTTGGATATGAGCAGCGAGAGGCCGATCCATGCGAGATAGGCGACACCGAGCCACTTTACGATCCAGAGCGCATCCGCCGAGGTTGCGATGAGGGCCGTCAGTCCAAAGGCGGCGGCGGTCATCTGAAGACTGTTCGCAGACAGATCTCCGGCCACCGTCGCGAGGCTGCGGCGCAGACCATGACGCATGGAGTTGGACATGATCAGCAACTGGCTGGTGTCGGGTGGTGTTGCGAAAAAGGCGACCAGTACGCCGAGATAGAGCAGATAGCTGTCCAGTGTCATGCGCGCAGTCTTTCGTTGTCCGGATCCCAGAGCGGGCGGTCGGGTTGCACGATGGCCGCGTGGCGGGTGCCATAGATCTCGACCTCAAGCTCGGTGCCGGGGGTCGCGAGATCGGCGCGTACCATACCCAAGGCGACCGAGGCATCGATGCGATAGCCCCAGGCGCCCGAGGTGGTTTCGCCCACCACCTGCCCGCCATGCCAGAGGGTCGACATGTAAGGCGCATCCGCCGCACCGGCATCGACGATCAGGGTGACGAAGCGTTTGGCGACTCCGGTCTGACGTTCCTGCAGCAGCGCCGCCTTGCCGGGGAAGTCCTGCGGCTTGTCGAAACGGATGAACCGGTCGAGCCCGCCTTCCAGCAGCGAATAGTCGGTGGAGAGATCACCCTTCCAGGCGCGATAGCCCTTTTCGATGCGCATGGAGTTCAGCGCCCACATGCCGAAGGGTTTCGCGCCCGCCGCCAGAACGGCCTCATAGATCGCAGGCATATCGGCATTGGCGGCGTGGATTTCCCAGCCAAGCTCGCCCGCGAAAGAGACTCGTGCGAGCGCCGCCGGTCTGCCCGCAACCGTGGCCGGTTGGTGCGAGAGCCAGGGCAGGGTCAGGTCGGCTTCGGCGATCTGCGTGAAAAGGTCGCGCGATTTCGGGCCCGTCACGATCAGGGTGGAGTACTCCGCCGTGTGATCCGTCAGGATCAGTCCCGCCTCGCGCGCCGGGCGCAACACGTCCATGTCATGCCATTGCGCGGTCGCCGCCGTGATCAGGGTGAAGTGATCCTCGGCGTGGCGCAGCACGCTCATCTCGGTGAGGATGCGGCCGCGATTGTCGGCGAAATAGGCGAGGTTGAGGCGGCCGGGCTTGGGCAACACCCCGGCGATGCGGGCTCCGAGCCAGTCGGCCGCCCCGTCGCCGGACAGGTTGAAACGGGAAAACCCCGGCAGGTCGAGCACGCCGACCGCATCGCGCACCGCCTCGCATTCCTCGCGGATGCGCGCCTCCCACGGGCCGGTTCGGTTCCAGGTGTGGGTGGCGTCAAGGGAGGTGTCATCGCCCTCTTTCGCGAACCAGTTGGCGCGTTCCCAACCATTATAGGCCCCCATTTGCCCCCCCAGCGCCTTGACTCTGTCATGCACTGGCGAGAGCTTCTTGTCGCGCCCGGCGGGCCAGGCGTGCCAGGGAAAGTGCATGGCGTATTCGTGCCCATAGGTCTCCATCCCCTTGGCGATGCAATAGTCGGCATCGGTGTAGTCGGTGTAGCGGCGCGGATCGACGGCCCACATGTCCCATTCGGTTGCGCCTTCGGTGATCCATTCGGCAAGGACCTTGCCTGCCCCCCCCGCCTGGGCAATGCCGAAGGTGAAGACGCAGGCTTCGAACGCGTTGGGCACGCCGGGCATGGGCCCGAGCAACGGCAACCCGTCGGGCGCATAGGGGATCGGTCCATTGATGACCTTGTTGATACCCGCACGGCCCAAGAGCGGCACCCGGGCCATGGCGTCCTCGATATACCATTCCAGCCGCTCCAGATCGTTGGGATAGAGCTGGAAGCTGAAATCCTCGGGGAAGGGATCGTCGGGCGTGATCCAGTGCGCTTTGCAGTTGCGCTCGTACGGGCCGAGGTTGAGGCCGGTCTTTTCCTGCCTGAGGTAGTAGGAGCTGTCGACATCGCGCAGCAGCGGCAGTTTGCCGTGATCCTTGGTGAAAGCCTCGATCTCGGGGATCTCGTCCGTCAGCATGTATTGATGGCTCATCACCATCATCGGCACAGTGCGCCCGCCGTGGGGTTTGAACCATTCCCCGACCTTCTGGGCATAATATCCGGCGGCGTTGACGACATATTCGCAGCGGATATCGCCCTTGTCGATGTGCACGATCCATTCGCCGTTCTCACGGCTGACGCCGGTGGCGGGGCAGAACCGTTCGATCCGCGCCCCGAGATCACGCGCACCCTTGGCCAGAGCCTGTGTCAGCTGGCTTGGGTCGATGTCGCCGTCGTTCGGATCATAGAGCGCGCCCTTGAGATCGTGCAGTTCCAGGAAAGGATAGCGCTCCTTCGCCTCTTTCGGCGACAGCATGTCGATGTCCATCCCCTGATAGCGCCCCATGCCGCGGGCACGTTCGAATTCCTGCATCCGCTCGGTGCTGTGCGCGAGCCTGATCGAGCCGGTGACGTGATAGTTCATCGGGTAGTCGACCGCTTCGGCAAGGCCGCGGTAGAGTTCGGTCGAATAGCGCTGCATGTTCATGATCGACCAGCTGGTCGAGAAGGTCGGCACGTTGCCCGCCGCGTGCCAGGTCGATCCGGCGGTCAGTTCGTTCTTTTCCAGCAGGACGCAATCGGTCCAGCCCGCCTTGGCAAGGTGATAGAGACCCGAGGCCCCTACCGCGCCGCCGCCGATGATGACCACGCGGGCCGTTGTCGGGAAATCAGTCATGGATCACTCCTCAGTCCAGGATGAGCCGGGCGGCCAAGCCGCCAAACAGGATTGCGGTCAACTTGTTGAAGGCGCGCAGATGCGCGCGCAGCGGGTCGGCCAGCGCCCCGGCCAGCGCACCCAGCGCCAGCGAGAACAGGAAGCCGTTGAGCAGGAAGATCGTGCCCAGAATGAGGATCTGAACCCAGAACGGGCCAACCGCCGGATCGGTGAATTGCGGGATGAAAGCAAAGATGAACAGCGCCGTCTTGGGGTTGAGAATGTTCAGCAGGGCGCCCCGCTTCAACGCGTGCCACGCGGTGGGCGCGGCGCGGCCCTTTGTCGGCAGATCGCGCGCGGTCCAGGCCGACCAGGCGAGAAACAGCAGGTAACCCGCGCCCAGAAGCTTGATCGCCTGATAGGCTGCCGGATAGGCCAGAAGGATCGCCGAAACGCCCGCAGCGGCGGCCAGAACGTGCACCGTGATGCCGATGTTGATCCCGACCGCCGCCGCCATTCCGATGCGCGGACCGCCGGTGATGCCGCTGGACGAGACATACAGGAAATCCGACCCCGGCGTGAGGTTCAGAAGCAGTCCTGCGCCGATGAAAGCAGCCAGCACCACCGGATCGAAAGCGAGCAACGTGTCCAGCAGCATCAGCCCTGCTCCTTCTGCGTCACACCGTCGGCGATGTCGTAGTAGTCGCCCTTGTCAGCAGTGAAGATGTGCTTTTGCAGGCGCAACCCAGTTGGCCCATCTATCGCGCCGAGCGAAAACGACATGCCGTTTTCGTCATGCGCCTTCCAGAACAGGAAACTGCCGCAAACGGCGCAGAAGCCGCGCTTGGCGGTTGGGCTGGCGTGATACCAACGCGGGTTGCCTTCGATGTGAAAGTTGCGTTCCGGCGCATAGCCCGAGGCCCAGTGGTGACCGGACTGCTTGCGGCATTGACCGCAGTGGCAGGCCGTGACGCTGTGACCCCCGTCCTTGACCGTGAAGCGCACCGCGCCGCAATTGCAACTGCCCTTGAGCATCAGACCCTCCCCTGGGGTGTGCTGCTGATTCCCAGCAGAATTCCGTAGACGATGAAACAGGCGGCCATCCCGCGGCGCACCCAGATGTTGAACACGGCTCCGAGCGCGGCTTTTCCGATCAGCGCGCCCAATAGGGTATAGCCGGTGTAGCTGAGCGCGGTGATTGTGAGCGCTGTGGGCAGGATCAAAGAGATCTGCGCCGAGATCGGCACGTCCGGCTGCACGAATTGCGAAAAGGCGGCAAGGTAGCCAGCGACGCTTTTCGGGTTGATCGTGGCAATGGCCAGAGCGTGCAGATAGATGTGGCGGGCCGGGCGCGCATCGACCTTGACCGGCAAGGCCGCGCGACGCCAACCCCGGATGCCGAGCCAGATCAACACCCCCGCCCCCGCAAGCTTGAGCCAGAGGAACGCCGCCGGGGAGGCCGCGATCAGCGCCGTGACCCCTGCCGCCGAAAGCAACAGGAACAGGGTTGCTTGAGTCAGGATGGCGAGGACGCCGATCATCGCGCGCGGAAACGGCAGATTCATCCCATTGCTGATACAATTGACCGCGTTTGGGCCCGGCGTGGTTACGAACACCACCCAGAACAGCGCGAATATGGTCCAGGCCTGAAAGCTCATCGCGTCAATAGACCGGGGGCGCGATCACCCAGATCGCGAGAGCCTCGGTGTCATAGGGGTTCGACCAGCGGAACGGCTCGCCCCGGATGCGGAAACTGTCGCCCGGGTGGATGGTGAATTCGCGCGCGCCGATGGCAAGGTCGAGCGTGCCCGAGATCAGCACACCAACCTCCTGGGTCGGGCGGCTCACGGTCTCCCCGATCGCGCTGTGCGGCGCAAAGGTCGAATGCACCATCTCGAAATCGTCGGTCAGGTCCGGTGACAGCAATTCCTCGACCAGCCCGGCGGCGGTGGTTCCAATCGCGCGGCGCGCACCCCGGCGGACGATGTACCCCGCCTCCGCCGCGGGCACGGCGTGCGAGCTGAACAACATCGATACCGGCACACCGAGAGCTGCGGCGATATGGCGAAGGTCGGTCACCGAGGGTTCGGACAGGTCACGCTCGACTTGGCTCAGCCAGCCGACCGACCGTCCCAGCGCCTCGGCAAGGCCTATCAGGGTCAGACCCCGCGCCTTGCGCAGGGCCCTGAGATCGGCCCCCAGCGAGGCGCATTGGGTCGGATCGGATTGCAACATGGCGTCCGTGAAATTTTTCCTGTGAATTTCACGATGGGGCGAGTCGGTGAAAAATCCAAGAGAAATTTCACCGACCCCTTTTGCACGCCTCGATGTGTCAGTCCCTTTCGATGGCGATGGCGGTACCTTCGCCGCCGCCGATGCAGATCGCGGCGATGCCCCGCTTCAGCCCGCGCTTTTCCAGTGCGTTGAGCAGCGTCACCATGATGCGCGCCCCCGACGCCCCGATCGGATGCCCCAATGCGCAGGCACCGCCATTGACGTTGACGATATCGCGCGGCAGGCCGAGTTCGTGCATGAACGCCATCGGCACCACGGCGAAAGCCTCGTTGACCTCCCACAGGTCGACTTCGTCCTTGTCCCAGCCGAGCTTGTCCAGCAGCTTGCGCGCGGCCGGCACAGGGGCCGTCGGAAACTGCGCCGGGGCCTGCGCGTGGCTCGCGTGGCCCAGAATGCGGGCGCGCACGGTCAGGCCGTCACGTTCGGCAGCGTCAGCCGACGCGAGGATCAGTGCCGCCGCCCCGTCCGAAATAGACGAGGAGTTGGCGGCCGTGACGGTGCCATCCTTGCGGAACGCGGGTTTCAGCAGCGGGATCTTCTCGGGCCGGGCCTTGCCCGGCTGTTCATCAGTGGTGATGAGCGCCTCTCCCGACCGCCCGTGCACTGTGACGGGCGTGATCTCGTCCGCGAAAGCACCGCTGCGTTCGGCGTCGAGCGCGTTCGACAGCGAGGCCAGCGCGTATTGATCCTGCGCCTCGCGCGTGAACTGGAACGCCTCGGCGCAATCCTCGGCGAAGGTGCCCATCAGGCGGCCCTTGTCATAGGCATCCTCAAGCCCGTCCAGGAACATGTGATCGACCACCTGCGCATGACCGATTCGCGCCCCGCCGCGCATCTTGGGCAGCAGGTATGGCGCACGCGACATGCTTTCCATGCCACCAACCGCCATGACGTCGGTCTGGCCGAGCGCGATCTGATCATAGCCGATCATAGCCGCCTTCATGCCCGAGCCACACATCTTGTTGAGCGTCGTTGCCGGCACCTCTTCGCCCAGCCCGGCGGCAAAGCCCGCCTGCCGCGCCGGCGCCTGGCCCTGCCCTGCGGGCAGAACGCAGCCCATCAGCAGTTCGTCGACGGTGGATACACCAGCCGCCTTCATCGCGGCCTTGATCGCCTGACCGCCCAGATCTGCGGCCTCGACCCCGTCGAACGCGCCCTGGAACCCGCCCATCGGGGTACGGGACGCGCCTGCTATGACAACCTGTTTCATGGTTCATTCTCCCTTGTCTGGCGCCTGCATACCGAATGGTAAGGATTGCCGTCTAGCTTCGGATGCTGAAATTCACCGCAGAAGGAGCAGACCGGTGACATTGACAACCACGGCGATGGACAGTGGCCAGATCGTGACCGTGACCAGCCCCCGCATCGATGCCGCCATCGCGATCCAGTTCAAGGAGGCGATGCGCGAACACACGGTCGATGGGTCGGGCCGGGTTATCCTCGACCTGTCCGGTGTCGAGTTCATCGATTCCAGCGGTCTCGGCGCGATCGTCGCGGCGATGAAACAGCTGGGGGCCGGCCGTCGGCTGGATCTCGCCGGGCTGACGCCAACGGTGGACAAGGTGTTCCGCCTGACGCGCATGGACAGTGTGTTCAAGCTGTTCCCCTCGCTGGACGAGGCCATGGCGGCCGACGCCGGCTGACCCAAGCATCGGGGCTTCGGCCCCGCGCAGGACATGGTGATGTGAGCGACAATCCCAAGAGCTTCGAGCACGTATTTGTCGCAGAGGAATTTGCGGCGCGCGAGGCGCTCTGCACGATCATGAACCGCCTGGTGGCCATGGGACTGGCCGAGGACCAGATGGGCGGTGCCGAGATCGTGCTGGCCGAGGCCGTGAACAATATCGTTGAACACGCCTATGCCGGGATGGAGCCCGGAGAAATCCGCCTGAACGCCCGGTTCGAGGGTCCGCATCTCCTTCTGCAGATCGAGGATTGGGGCCGGGCGCTGCCCGACGGCGAGCTGCCCGAGGGCCAGCCGGCCGATCTCACCGGTCCGATGGACGATCTGCCCGAGGGTGGCTTTGGCTGGTTCATGATCCGGACCCTGTCACGCGACATCAGCTATGCCCGCACCGAGGGTTGCAACCGGTTGTGCCTGACCTTCGACCTGATACCGCCAGGTTCGTAGCCAAGGTGAGCCCTCTTCATGCGCCGGTTTGGATGAAGCAGGAATGGAGTTGGCGGGCTGCGAGTGGAGGTGCGACGACAGTGCATTCAGAAGGTGGTCGTGCGGCACATCATACTCCGGGATAGACCTGCACCACGGGACACCCGTCGCAAAAGAGCCTCAATCACTTCAAACTGCTGCCGGAAAGACCCGGCAAAAAGGAATTGTAGCTGCATCAAGCTTCCCTCGGCGTCGCGCGAATTTGCCCCCACCCAGTGCGCGACGCCGAGGACTTCCCATTGCCTGACTGTCGCGCGACCCGGTCGGAGCCATCAAGGGGATGGCGCGCATCTCCGCAACAATAGTCCGGCCGACCGAAAACAATCGGCAAGCCGACCCGCTCGGATTTCCTGAATTCCACCTCTGGGCAACGGCCGCAGCGCGGCCTAGTGTGCGCCCGACTGAAGAGGAGACAGCTGATGCGCGATTTTCAACACCCGGGACGGTCGGCGGTTCTGAGCACCAACGGAATGTGCGCCACGTCCCACCCGCTTGCGGCACAAACCGCCATAGACATTCTGAAGCGCGGAGGAAACGCGATGGACGCCGCCATCGCCGGCGCGGTCCTGCTTGGCATCTGCGAACCGCAGATGACAGGAATCGGCGGCGATTGCTTCGTGCTCTATTCACCCGCGGGCAGCAACGATGTCCGCGCGATGAACGGCTCGGGGCGTGCCCCCGCCGCATCGGACGCCGCCACCTTGCGGGCCGGGGGCCTGACGGCGATCGCCCAGGACAGCCCCTCGGCGGTGACGATCCCCGGCGCGATGGATGCGTTCTGCACCCTGTCGGAAACCGTCGGGAATCTGGGCATCGATGACCTTCTGGCGCCCGCGATCCACTATGCGGAGGAGGGCGTTCCGGTCGCACCGCGTGTCGCGTTCGATTGGGGAAAAGATGCCCCGGTTCTCAACAGCCGCGCGCGCGATGTCTACCTCGTCAACGGCAAGGTGCCGGCCACGGGGCAGATCTTCCGCGTGCCCGGCCAGGCCGAAGTCCTGCGCCGCGTGGCCAAACATGGCCGCGACGCCTTCTATACCGGCGAAGTCGCCGAGGACATGGTGAACACGCTGACCCGGCTCGGCGGCGTCCACACTCTCGAGGATTTCGCCAACACGGCGTGCGAGGCGACGACCCCGATCAGCGGCAGCTACAAGGGGGTCGAACTGGTCGAACATCCGCCCAACGGGCAGGGCGCGACCGCGATCCTGATGCTCAACATCCTGTCGCATTTCGACATTGCCGACATGGACCCGCTGGGTGCGCAGCGCGCGCATATCGAGGCCGAGGCCGCCAAGCTGGCCTATGATGCACGCAACCGCTTCATCGCCGATGCCGATCACACGACGCGCGCAGACTACATGCTCGCCCCCGAAACGGCGGCGAAACTCGCCGCCCTGATCGACCCGAGGAAGGCGATGGCCGCCGCCGCGCCCCTGACCGAGTCGGTGCACAAGGACACGATCTATATCACCGTGGTCGACAAGGACCGGATGGCCGTATCGCTGATCTATTCGGTGTTCCACGGCTTCGGCTCCGGCATCGCGACAGACAAGTTCGGCATCCTGTTCCAATCCCGCGGCGCAGGCTTCACCATAGCCGAGGGTCACCCCAACGAGCTGGGCGGCGGCAAGCGCCCGATGCACACGATCATTCCGGGGATGCTGCGCGAGAATGGCCGCGTCACCATGCCGTTCGGAGTGATGGGCGGGGCCTATCAGCCCAACGGACATGCGCGCGTGGTCAGCAACCTGACCGATTTCGGGATGGACGGGCAGACAGCACTGGACGCGCCGCGCTCCTTCTCGGACGCGGGCGACATGAAGGTCGAACGCGGATACAGCGACGACGTGCGTCAAGAGCTGGCGGACATGGGACATGCCGTATCGATCCCCGACACCGCCATCGGCGGCGCCCAGGCGATCCGGATCGACGAGTCGGGCATCCTGATCGGCGCGAGCGACCCGCGCAAGGACGGCTGCGCCCTGGGCTATTGAGAGGGTACCAGGATGGCGCGGGCTCCGGCCCGCGTCAGTTCAGCTGGAAATGCAGCGGATAGGCACCGTCCTGGAACGGGCCGAACATGTCGGGGATGTCGGGATGGTCGACCGGTTCGCCCGAATAGTCCGCGACAAGGTTCTGCTCGGACACGTAAGCCACGTAATAGGACTGATCGTTTTCCGCCAGCAGATGATAGTAGGGCTGTTCACGCGCAGGGCGGCTGTCTTCCGGAATCGCCTGATACCATTCCTCGGTGTTGGCGAATTCCGGGTCCACGTCGAAAATCACACCGCGAAACGGATGCTTGCGATGACGGACAACCTGTCCGAGATGGTATTTTGCGCGCGTTTTCAGCATAATGGTTAAGCCCCTAGCGCAAGATATTAACCGTTTCCGGGATCGGATGTCCAACGATTGCGCCGGGAAATCGTGGAAACAGTTTGTGAACGCCGGTGTGACAGTGCGTCACACACCCCCACAGGGCCGCGCCGCCTGCCGTGGGGGTCGCGCGAATGTCATTCCATCCCGCGCCCGAATGCGATAGTCTTTTCAAAAAAAGGCATGAGGCAGATGAGCAGAAAGCTTCGCGCAATGTTCCTGGTGCTGTTCGTGGCATCCTGTGGCGGCTATTCCAGCCCGCCACGCAACCTGAACGATGCTTGCAGCATCGCGGAACAGCGCCCGAAATACATGAAGGCCTTCAAGGCAACCGAACGCCGCTGGGGCGTGCCGGTGCATGTGCAAATGGCCACGATTTATCAGGAAAGCCGGTTCCGCGGCGATGCGCGTACGCCCTATCGGTTTGCGCTCGGCGTGATCCCGATGGGCCGGCAAAGCAGCGCCTATGGGTACAGCCAGGCGCTGGACGGGACCTGGGACGATTACCGCGCCGAAACCGGACGCCGGAGCGCCAAACGCGACCGGATCCGCGACGCGACCGATTTCATGGGCTGGTACATGAACAAGAGCCGCGAGAAGAACGGCATCCCCCTGACGGACGCGCGCAATCAGTACCTGGCCTATCACGAGGGCAACACGGGCTATGCCCGCGGCACCTACAACAGCAAGAGTTGGCTGGTCCGGGTCGCGGATGACGTGCAGTCGCGCTCCAATCTCTACGCGGCGCAGCTGTCGAGTTGCCGCGCCGCGCGCTGACCCGTTTCAGCGCTCGTTGAGGTTGCCTGACGTGTTGGGCGGCCGGAACAGCGAGTTTGCGAGCGCGCCGCCGGTCGTCAGGTCGCCCAGCACCACGCGGGTCTGACCGCCGGTCTCGTCGTGAACGATCCATTCGCGCAAGGCCAGCGGCGACCCACCGAACATGAGGTCGATCCGGCCCTGTTCGGGTCGCTCGGGGTCCTGTGCCGTGACCACGGTCATTCCACCACGTGCGTCGTGTCCGACCACCATGTTGGCGCGGCCCAGATCGACGCGACGGGCCAGCAGGATGGACAGCGGCGTACGGCTCAGTGGATAGCTTTCCGGCGGCTGGTTGGATTTCGGGTCCTCGATCACCACGGCGCCGTTACCCGCGATCACCACGGGCGCGTCCGGCCCGTCATACTGGAACCGCATCCTCCCGGGACGATGCACATAGAGCGTGCCGGTCGAGCGCGAACCGTCATCGTTGAACTGGGTGAAGGGTGCGGTGACGGTGGTCAGCCCGTTCAGATAGGCCGAGATCGCCGAGAGCGGCTGTTTGGATTGCGCTGCGGCCATGGTGGCCGCCAGCGACAGGACAAGGGCGAGCAGAGCGTGTTTCATGCCCTTTAGATACGCGATCCGGCGGCGAATGGAAGCCGCCGTCATTGCGGTTCAGGCACCAGGATCTCGCGCTTGCCGACATGGTTGGCGGGAGAGACCAACCCTTCCTCCTCCATTTGTTCGACGAGCCGCGCGGCCTTGTTGTAGCCGATGGCCAGCTTGCGCTGGATATAGCTGGTTGAGCACTTGCGGTCCTTGATGACGATCTGCACCGCCGTGTCGTAGAGCGCATCCTCGCCGTCGGTGTTGCCGCCGAGCCCCAGAACCAGGTCGATATTGCTTTCCTTGTCCTCGTCGGGACCTTCGACCACGCCGCTCATGTATTCGGGCGGCCCGAATGCCTTGAGGTGGTTCACCACCTCTTCGACCTCTTCATCCGACACGAACGGCCCGTGGCAGCGGGTGATTTTTGCGCCGCCAGCCATGTAGAGCATGTCGCCCATGCCCAGAAGCTGTTCGGCCCCCATTTCGCCCAGGATCGTGCGACTGTCGATCTTGGACGTGACCTGGAAGCTGATCCGGGTCGGGAAGTTGGCCTTGATCGTGCCGGTGATGACATCGACCGACGGACGTTGCGTCGCCATGATGAGGTGGATGCCCGAGGCCCGCGCCATTTGCGCGAGTCGCTGGATGCAGGCCTCGATCTCCTTGCCGGCGACCATCATCAGGTCGGCCATCTCGTCGACGATCACCACGATGAAGGGCATCGCCTCGGGCGCGAATTCCTCGGTCTCGAAGATCGGATCGCCGGTTTCGTCGTCAAACCCGGTCTGCACCGTGCGGCTGAACATCTCGCCCTTGGACAGCGCCTCGCGCACACGGCCGTTGTAGCCTTCGATGTTGCGCACGCCCATCTTGGACATCTTGCGATAGCGATCCTCCATTTCACCCACGACCCATTTCAGCGCGACGACCGCCTTTTTCGGGTCGGTCACGACAGGGGACAGCAGATGCGGAATGCCGTCATAGACCGACAGTTCCAGCATCTTGGGGTCGATCATGATCAGGCGGCATTCCTCGGGCGTCAGCTTGTAGAGCAGGCTCAGGATCATGGTGTTGATGGCGACCGATTTGCCCGAACCGGTGGTTCCCGCGATCAGCAGGTGGGGCATCTTGGCGAGGTTGGCGACGATGCTGTCCCCGCCGATATTCTTGCCAAGCGCCAGCGGCAGGCTCTGGTTGGTGTCGCCGAAATCACGGCTGGCGAGGATCTCTCGCAAAACCACCTTCTCGCGATTCTCGTTCGGCAGTTCGATGCCGATCACCGAGCGCCCAGGAACGGTCGAGACGCGTGCCGACAGGGCCATCATCGAGCGCGCGATATCGTCGGCAAGGCCGATCACCCGGCTCGCCTTGAGACCCGGCGCGGGTTCCAGTTCATACATGGTGACAACGGGGCCGGGACGGACCGAGACGATCTCGCCCTTGATGCCGTAGTCGTCCAGCACGTTTTCCAGCATCCGCGCGTTCTCTTCCAGGGCCTCGTCGCTCAGGTGGTGGCGCTGCACGGTCGAGGGGCTGGTCAGCAGGCTGAGCGGCGGAAGCTCGAACGCGGTGCCGGTGTCCTCGAACGCCAGGGCGGGCTGCTCCTCGGCAGCGGCGCGGCGCGACGGCGCGGGTGCCTTGCGCGGTGCGTTCTGAACCACCTTGCGCGGCTCGGCGATGGGCACGCTCATCGCCTCGGACTCGGGCGCCTCCAACGGCAGCGCTTCGTCGAGCGGCGCATCGTCGTCCTCATCCATCCCGACATGGTCGAAAGGATCGGAGAAATCGGTGTGATCTGCATGTGCCGCCGTCAGCGGCGGTTCGCGACGCAGGCCGGACGTGTCCAGAACCAGCGGATCGGGTCCGCGTCCGCGCCCCTTGGTCAGCGGACGGCTGGGGTCCGGCACGGGGTCGTCCGGGCGCAGGCGTGCGCGGACGGCGTCAGCGATCCGGGCGCGAATCCGGTCGTCTCCGGGCATGTCGTCATAGCCCTCGACATCGTCCGGGTCGATCAATTCAGGCTGGGGCATCGGTTCGGCCCGGCGGATCAGGGAGGGCATTCGCGACAGGAAGCTTCCGCGCGGCTCAACCTCATCGGGCGCGAAGCGGTCGGACGCGCCATACTCCTCCGGGTGCGAAACGGCGGCCTCCTGATAGACCACCTCGTCATCGCAACCGGTTTCTTCGCGCGCCAAGCGCGTCGCGGCGCGACGCTCGGACATCTGTTCCTTCCGCGCGCGCGCTGCGGCGAAGGCCGAACTCGCGCCGCGCCCCAGAAGTGACATCAGGGCATCATAGCTCATCACCACGCCGATCATCAGCAGCCGCGCACCGCGCGCAAGCTCGGCCTTGGTGAAGCCCAGAACATAAGCGGCAGACGCAAGCATCAAGAGCGCAGCCAGCAGCGAAAGCAGCTTGAGCGCAACGTGCGAGCCAATCGGCAGAACGGTCAGCAACGCGCCCATCACCGTGTCGCCGAACAGCCCGCCAAGACCGAAGCTGTGCGTCGCCTTCCATTCCGCTCCCGGCACCAGCGACGCGGCATAGATCGAGGCGATGGCGATGGCGATCGGGGCGAAGATCAGCCGACCCAGCGCACGGTCCTCGCCCCGATGCAGCGCGAACCGCAAACCCCAGGCGACCAGCACCAGAGCGATGCCCCAGCTGCCCCAGCCGACGATCATGAACAGCGGCGCGGCCAGCGACGCCCCGATGCGACCCATCCAATTCTGTACCGGCGCGTCGGTCGAGACCATCCAGTTTGGATCATCCGGCGTGTAGGAGCCGATCATCGCCGCAGCGGCGAGCCCCAGGCAGATCAGCACGATCCCGATCAGTTCCTTGCCGCGCCGTTCGATCGCCGCCTGCATGTTGCTGTCCAGAAATGGATCCCGGCTGCGTGAATGATATGCCATGCCCGTCCTCGCCTACCTGTACAAGCAGTCGCGCAGCTTGATCAGCCCGCCCTGCATCTCTGCCTTTGGGGCCACCATGGCGGCCCGTATGTATCCTTCGCCGGGGTTCTGCCCAGCTTTGCCCTGCGCCAAATAGGCGCCCGGCAGGACCCGCACACCGGTCTCCTGCCACAGTTTCAACGTTGCCGCCTCACCGTCATCCACCGGCAGCCAGAGGAAGAACCCCGCTTCCGGCGGCTGATAGCCTTGCACCGCTTCGAACACCTCGTCCGCGATGGCGTATTTCTCGCGATAGAGCGCGCGGTTCTGCTCGACATGCGCCTCGTCTGCCCAGACGGCGGCGGCGGCGGCCTGCAACGGACCCGGCAACGGTGCGCCGGAATAGTTGCGCAGCTGCCTGAGTTCTCGAATCGTGACCGGCCCGCCCGCCACGAAGCCCGAGCGCAGGCCCGGCAGGTTGGACCGCTTGGAGAGCGAGTGAAAGATCGTCACCCGCTCCGGGTCGGCGCCCATGTCGCGCGCCACTTCCAGCGCGCCCGTTGGCGGGGTGTCGCGGTAGATCTCGGAGTAGCACTCATCCGCGAAGATGCGGAAATCATACTGCTCGGCCAGCGAAATCAGGCCGGCCCAATAGTCGCGATCGGCCACTGCGCCCTGCGGGTTCGCGGGCGAGCAGACATAGACGATGGCAGTTCGGTTCAGGACCTCGGGACCGACGCTGGCATAGTCGGGCAGATGCCCTGTGGACGCCGTCGCCGGCACGAAGATCGGTTCGGCCCCGACCGACAGCGCCGCGACCATGTAGACCTGGTAGAACGGATTGGGCGTCAGGATCACCGGCTGTCCGCCGGATTTCCGCTCGGGGCAGAGCGCCATCGCGGCGTTGTACAGTCCCTCGCGCGTCCCGTTCAGCGCCATGACCTGTGTCGCCGGATCCAGCGCGACGCCATAGCGGCGACGGACCCAGTCGGCGATGGCCCCGCGCAGGGCGTCCGTGCCTTCGTTCTGCGGATAGGAATTGAAGCCTGCCGCGTTCTCGACGATCACGTCCGTAACCCATTGGGGAAACTCGTGTTTCGGTTCGCCGATGGTCATGTGCACGATATCACCGCCGGGCGCGTGAACGTCCAGCAGCGCCCGCAGGCGCGGAAACGCGTATTCCGGTAGGTTCGAAAACCGCTCGGGTAAATTCATTGTGCTGCCTCAAGGTCGGGGTCGTTTTCGCCCCGTTTGACAGCAGGTTACAGATGCCAGGCGCACCCGTCCAGAGTTTGAGGGTTAACGCCCGGCACTTGTGGCTTTCAGGCCAATGCGGCTTCGGCGGCGGCTCCGACGCGCAGAAGCGCCTCCTCGGAAAAGGGCGCGCCCATCAGGCAGATGCCACAGCTTGGCGTTCCGGTGGGCAGGGTCAACGCGCAAAGACCCATGAGGTTGCCGATTCGCGTGTTGCGCAGCGTCAGCAGGTTCTCCGTCACGTAGTACTCGCTGTCGCTCGCCAGCCGTTCGACATTGGGCGGCAGGTTCGGCGCGGTCGGGCAAAGCACAGCGTCAAAGCCCGCGGTGGCCCGCGCCCAGGCCTTGCGCGCGGCGCGCAGTCGCGCCCATGCGGCGACATAATCCGGGCCAGAGAATTGCGCACCCTGCCGAAACCGCTCGCGGACCTGCGCATACATCAGGTCGGGATTGGCCTCGATCACATCGCGCCAGAGACCATAGGCCTCGGCGGTGTAGAGCACGCCGCTCAGGGGCATGACCTCGGCCAGTTCCGGGACGTCTAGCGGTTCGATCACGGCACCCGCATCCGCCAATCGCGCAACGGCGGCCTCGAACGCCGCGCCGGGGGCATCGCGCACATTGTCGTGCGCAACGGTGCGCAGAACGGCGAAGCGACGACCCGCGAGTGCCGTGCCGCGCAGATCAGGCGCGCGCCCGCCTTCCAGCATCGCCAACATCTGCGCCGCATCCCCGACCGAGCGGGTGAGCGGGCCGATGGTGTCGAACTCAAGGCACAACGGCACCACCCCATCGAGGCTGACGCGCCCGGCGGTCGTCTTCAGGCCGACAAGGTCGTTCCACGCAGCAGGAATTCGCACCGACCCACCGGTGTCCGAGCCGATGCCGCAAGCGGCCAGCCCGAAGGCAACCGAGGCGGCCGCGCCCGACGACGAACCTCCCGGAACCGCCTCTGCATCGTTTATGCAGGGCGGCGTCGCGGTCGAGGGGTTCAGGCCGAGGCCCGAGAACGCCAGTTCGCTCATATGCGTCTTGCCCAGACAGACCGCTCCCATCGCGGTGGCATTGCGCAGAACCTTGGCATCGCGGCCGGGTACCCGGTCCTTGAGCAATTTCGAGCCCGCTTCGGTGGCGACACCGGCGCTGTCGAACAGATCCTTCCAGCTGATCGGGACCCCGTCGAGCAGCGACAAGCGGCGCCCGGCCTGCGCCCGCGCCCGCGCGGCCTGCGCCTCGGCGAGGGCGCGGTCCGCAGTGATGCGGGCATAGATCCGGTCCCGCAGGGGATGGGAATCGATCGCGGAGAGATAGGTTTCGGTCAGGGCGACGGGGTCGATCTCGCCCTCGGCGATTCCCCGTCCCAGATCGCTCGCCGTGCTGTTCAGCCAATCCTGCATGTCGCCCCCCGAATTGCGTTCGGCGCGAGCCTAGCGACAGCACCGCGCATGGACAATCCCGCGCCGCGCCCCATAGTGCAGGTCATGACGACACCAAGCGATATCCTGATCGTGGGCGGCGGGCTGAACGGGCCAGCGCTGGCCCTTGCCCTGGCCCAGACCGGCCAGCCCGTTACCGTGATCGATGCCCTGCCCTCCGAGACCCGCGCTGACGCCGGCTTCGACGGTCGCGCATACGCGCTGGCGCTGGCCTCGCAACGGCTGCTGGCAGCGGTCGGCCTTTGGGAGGCGGTCGAAGATCACGCCCAACCGATGCTGGAGATCAAGGTGACAGACGGTCATGCCGGGCGCGGTCCCTCACCGTTCTTCCTGCATTTCGATCACGCCGAGATCGAGGAAGGCCCGATGGGCTACATGGTCGAGGACCGGCACCTGCGCCGCGCCTTCCTGAACGCCATGGCAGAGAACCCCAGGATCACCCTTGTCGACGGGCAGCGTGTCGTCGCACAGGAAACCGGGGCCGGGGTCGCGTCGGTCACGCTCGCCGATGGGCGGGAAGTGTCGGGCCGCCTTCTGGTGGGCTCTGACGGCAGGCAGAGCGGCACCGCGACGCGCGCCGGAATCAAGCGCACCGGATGGGGCTATGACCAGACCGCGCTGGTCTGCGCGCTCGAGCACGAGAAACCGCATCACGGCATCGCGCACCAGTTCTTCATGCCAGCCGGTCCACTGGCGATCCTGCCACTGACCGGGAACCGCAGTTCGATCGTCTGGAGCGAACGCAGCGCCGAGGCGAAACGAATCAACGCGCTGGATGACGCGGGTTACATGGCTGAACTGCATCCGCGTTTCGGCGATTTCCTCGGCAGGCTGACATTGGCAGGCCAGCGTTTTGTCTATCCGTTGAATCTGACGATCGCCAACAGCTTCATCGCGCCCCGGCTGGCGTTGGTCGGTGACGCGGCGCATGGCGTTCATCCGATCGCGGGGCAGGGGCTGAATGCCGGCTTGCGCGACGTGGCCGCTCTGGCCGAAGTGCTGACGCTCGCATCGCGGCGAGGCGAAGATATCGGAGCCATCCAGGTTCTGGAGCGGTATCAGCAATGGCGCCGGTTCGACACCACCACGCTGGCACTGGCGACAGATGCGTTCAATCGGCTGTTTTCCAACGACAATCCACTCTTGCGCGCGGGGCGTGATCTGGGGTTGGGCCTCGTCAACGCGTGGCCGGGTGCGCGGCGCGGCTTCATCCGCGAAGCCGCGGGCCTGACCGGCGATCTGCCCCGATTGATGCAGGGCCGCCAGATCTGAGATCACTCGAGCACGCGCGCCTCGTCGATCAACATCACCGGGATGCCATCGCGGATCGGAAAGGCGAGGTTTGCCGACCGCGAGATCAATTCCTGTTTGTCCGCATCGTATTCCAGCGTCCGCTGGGTTTGCGGGCAGACCAGCGCCTCGAGCATGCGGCGGTCGAACTCGGGTGTGTCGGTATTCACTGCAGAATTTCCTCGCTGGCCCCGCCGCGCAGCGCGAACTCGATCAGGGTGACAAGGGTCTCGCGACGCGTCGTCAGCGAGGGCGCTTCGAGTAGCGCCTGCTTGTCCTCGGGATCGAAGTCCAGAAGCATCGACAGCGAATTGATCAGAAGCTCGTCATCGGCATCCTTGATCGAATCCCAATCGGTCGACAGGTCGCGGGCCGAGAAGAACCGGTCGAGCAGGTTCAGGAAGGAGTCACGGTCGAATTGGGGATCCCGCTCGGTCCGACCCAAGTCACGCGAGAACCCCTCCCAGCTGACTTCGCAGCGACGATAGGGGGTAAAACCCTCGACCTCTTTCAAGATGCGAAACCGCGATATGCCAGCCAGCGTGATCATGTAGCGCCCGTCTTCGGTTTCCGAGAACTGGGTGACGCGACCAGCGCACCCGATCGTATGCAGTGCCGTCTCTCGCCCCGGATAGGGGTTGGGCTGGACCATCCCAATCACCCGCTGCGGGGTCTTGAGCGCATCCTCCAGCATCTGCAGGTATCGCGGTTCAAACAGGTGCAAGGGCAACCGGGACCGTGGCAGCAACAGTGCCCCAGGCAACGGAAACACGGCGATCGTGTCGGGCAGGTCGGCGGCTTTTATCATTGGACTAAGTCTAGCCCTGATATCGCGTTAGGCAAATATCATCGAAGACAGTTTTCGCCGTCCGTTCAGAACCACCGGATCGTTGGGCTTGAGAGCATCGAAAATGGTGAACAGCTGCGCCTTGGCGGCGCCGTCATTCCATTCGCGGTCGCGGCTGAAAATCTCCAGCAACTGGTCGACAGCCTCCTGCACCTTTCCCGAAGCATGCAGCGCCAGCGCGAGATCGAACCGGGCCTGAAGATCGGAGGGGTCGGCCTCGACAGCGGCCATCAGGTCGGCCACCGGGCCAGCGTCAGCCGCCTGTCGCGCCAGTTCCAGCTGCGCATGCGCCGCTTCCAGTTCGGCGCTACTGGAAATCTCGGCCGGGGCACCATTGAGGATCGCTTCGGCCTGGTCGAGATCATCCATCGCGATATGGGCCCGCACCAGACCGCCATAGGCGCCGGCATGGTTGGGGTCTTCGGCGAGGATCGCTGCGAAGGTCTGGGCCGCATCGACAGCGGCACCGTCCGTCAGCATCTCTTCGGCCGCCGCGACGGCGTCATTCAACGTGTCGGTCGGCGATTCGCCACCGGCGGCAGCGATCACCCGATCGATGAACGCCTTGACCTCGGAAGCGGGCAGCGCGCCCTGAAAGCCGTCAATGGGTTGGCCCTTGTGGAAGGCATAGACCGTCGGAATCGACTGGATCTGCAACTGGCCTGCAATCGTCTGGGCCTGGTCCACGTTGACCTTGACCATCTTGACCGCACCCTTTGCCGCCGTCACGGCCTGCTCCAGCATCGGGCCCAGAGTCTTGCAGGGACCGCACCAGGGCGCCCAGAAATCGACGATGATCGGGGTCGCCTGGGACGCCTCGACCACATCGGCCATGAACGTTGCTTCGGTTGTGTCCTTGATCAGGTCCGCGGGTGTCTCGGCGCCGGTCGACAGTTCAATCATTTTCATCTCTCCTTCGAGCTTGGCCTTCTATATGAAAGCTGTGGCCCGAGAAACCAAGGGGGCAGGAAACCTGCGCCCGATATTCGTTCCGCAACTGCGGCTCACAGATCGAACGTGGCCAGCACAGGGGCGTGGTCGCTGGGTTTTTCCCAGCCGCGCGCGTCGCGCAATACCCGGCTGGAATGCGCCGCGCCCGAGATGTCGGGTGTCGCCCAGACATGATCCAGTCGGCGGCCCTTGTCAGCCGCCGACCAATCACGTGCCCGGTAGGACCACCAGCTGTAAAGCGGTCCCTCGGGGATGTCCTGCCGGGTGACATCGACCCAGCCGCCCGCGTCCTGCGTTTCGGCGAGGTGCTCGACCTCGATGGGCGTGTGGCTCACCACCTTCAGGAGTTGCTTGTGACTCCAAACGTCATCTTCTCGCGGCGCGATGTTCAGGTCGCCCACCAGAATCGCCTTTTCCGGCCGCTCACCATGGAACCGGTCGCGCATCGCAGTGAGATAGTCGAGCTTCTGGCCAAATTTCTCGTTCGCCTCGCGGTCGGGCACATCGCCGCCCGCCGGAACGTAGAAATTGTGAATGGTGACTCCATTCTCGAGCTGCCCGGCGATGTGGCGCGCATGGCCGAGCCCGGCGAAATCCTCCGATCCGACCTCGGTGATCGGCAGCCGCGACAGTATCGCGACGCCATTGTAGCCCTTCTGCCCGCGCGCGATCATATGCCGGTAGCCAAGCGCGGCGAATCCTTCGGTCGGAATCTTCTCGACCGGCGACTTGCACTCCTGCAGGCAGAGCACGTCCGGCGCCTCTTCCTGCAACAGTTTCAGCACGATGGGTTCGCGCAGCCGCACGGAATTGATGTTCCAGGTGGCAAGGGAAAAGGTCATGCGCGTATGGCTCCGATTTGAGATCGCACAAACCTATCTGCGCCCCGGCGCGGCCTCAACCCGACGCTCATACAAAAAAAGACCGGGCACAATGGCCCGGTCCAGTCCAACAGGGAGGTGTATGTCATGACCCGGACATACGCGGGTTGAGTTATGTCTAAAGACGCATCGAGAATGGCGCTTTGATCTGAATCAACTTTTTCAACCGTAACGTGTGCGACTTAACATGTAAATGACCGACTTACGCCACCAGCCGATATCCGCCTGATTCCGTCACCAGCAAGCGCGCGTTCGACGGGTCCGGTTCGATCTTCTGGCGCAGGCGATAGATGTGGGTTTCAAGCGTGTGGGTCGTAACACCTGCATTGTAGCCCCAAACCTCGTGCAGCAGCACGTCGCGCGCCACCACGCCGTCGGTCGAGCGGTAGAGGAACTTGAGGATGTTGGTTTCCTTCTCGGTGAGTCGGATCTTGCGGTCATCCTCGGTGATCAACATCTTCATCGACGGCTTGAAAGTGTAGGGCCCGAGCGTAAAGACGGCATCCTCGGACTGTTCATGCTGGCGCAGTTGGGCACGGATTCGCGCCAGAAGTACCGGGAACTTGAACGGCTTGGTCACATAGTCATTGGCCCCGGCATCCAGACCCAGGATCGTATCGGCATCGCTGTCATGGCCGGTCAGCATCAGGATCGGTGCCTTGACCCCCTGCTTGCGCATCAGACGGCAAAGCTCGCGTCCGTCCGTGTCAGGCAGGCCCACGTCCAGAATGATGAGATCGTAGAGCGCCTCTTTCGCGCGCTCCATCGCGCCCTGCCCGTCGCCGGCTTCGAACACGTCGAAATCCTCGGTCATCAGCAGTTGCTCGCTGAGCGCCTCGCGCAGGTCCTCGTCATCGTCCACCAGTAGCAGTTTCTTCAATTGAGCCATGCCGAACCTCCTGTCTTTCGATATCGAAATGTGCGCCGACACGCGCCGCGGCAAGAAATGCTGCACCGGTTCACGCTGTCGTGTCCGCCAAGGGGGAATTGTTTCACATTCCGGCGATCTGCGCTTAGGTAATGGGCGACATTTGACAGGACCCTCCGCCATGAGCCTCGCGCCCGATATCTCCGAACTGATCGCCCGCGCCCGGGCAGACCTGCGCATGGGTCTGCCAGTGGTGATCCGCGCGGGCGAGCGCGCGATAATTACCTGTGCCGCCGAAACGGTGACCGAGGATCGGCTGCGCGATCTGCGCGCCTTGGACGAAACACCGGTCGTGACGATCACCGCGCGGCGGGCCCAGACGCTGAAGGCCCGCGCCTACGACGGAGACCTCGCGCGGATCGTCATGCCATCGGATGCCACCCCCGGCTGGCTGCGCTCGGTCGCGGACCCTGCGGACGATTTGCGCGCACCGATGAAGGGGCCGATGACCACGCAACGCGATGGAACGGCCGACCTGCATCGTACCGCGTTGGCGCTCGTCAAGGCTGCGCACCTTCTGCCCGCCGCCGTAGCCGTCCCCTTGGCCGACCCCTCCGCCTTCGTCGCCGCAAATGGCCTGACCGCCATCGACCAGGACGCGGTGAGCGAAATCCTTGGCCGAAACAGCCCCCTGCACGAGGTCGTCAGTGCCCGCTTGCCGATGGAGGTCTCGGAGGCCGGACGTCTGCACGTTTTCCGCCCCGAAGACGGCGGCGAGGAGCACTACGCAATCGAGATCGGCAGGCCCAACCGGGCGGCACCCGTCCTCGCCCGGTTGCATTCCGCCTGTTTCACCGGCGACCTGATGGGCAGCCTGAAATGCGATTGCGGCCCGCAGCTCCGCGCCGCCCTTGCCCAGATGGGAGCCGAGGGCGCGGGCGTTCTGCTCTATCTCAATCAGGAAGGGCGCGGGATCGGCCTTGCCAACAAGATGCGTGCCTACAGCCTGCAGGATCAGGGTTTCGATACGGTCGAGGCGAACCACCGGCTGGGCTTCGAGGATGACGAACGCGACTTTCGCATCGGCTCGGACCTGCTGAAAACACTCGGGTTTTCCGCCGTCCGGCTGCTGACCAACAATCCCGCAAAGATCGCGATGATGGAACAGACCGGCATCCGCGTCGCCGAACGGGTTCCGCTGCGGGTCGGCGAGACCGCGCACAACACCGGCTATCTCGCCACCAAGGCCGCAAAATCCGGTCATCTCCTGTGAATCCGCAGGATCTGGTGCTGACCCGCCGCGGCCTGCGCTGGCGCGGGCAAATCCTTCCCTGCACGATCGGTCGCGGCGGCATCGCTCTACACAAACGCGAAGGCGACGGCGCGACTCCGGCCGGAACGCACCGGGTCACCGGCCTGCTCTACCGAGCCGACAGAATGCCCCGGCCCGCGCCCTGGGCGCGCGCGATCGGGCCGCGCGATCTCTGGTCCGACGATCCCGAAGATCCGGCCTACAACAGGCAGGTTCGCGCCCCGCACGGATACAACCACGAATCCCTGCGCCGTGCCGATCCGCTCTACGACCTCGTGCTGCTGACCGACTGGAACACGGAACCGGCCCGTCCGGGTCACGGATCGGCGATCTTCCTGCACCAGTGGCGCCGGCCCGGCGCCCCCACGGAAGGATGCATCGCCTTCGCGCGCGCAGACATCCGACGGATCGCGACCGCAATCGCTCCCGGCACCCGCCTGATCGTGCCTGCCGCGCCGTTCTGGTCCTGATTGCCCGGGTCTCGGCGGATCAGCCCGTGACCCGTTCACCGAAGATTGCCGAGCCGACCCGCACATGGGTCGCGCCGAGCGCGATGGCGGTCTCGAAATCCCCACTCATTCCCATCGACAGGCCCGTAAGCCCGTTGCGCGCGGCGATTTTGCCCAGCAGCGCGAAATGCAACGCGGGTTCCTCTTCGATCGGCGGGATGCACATCAATCCGCGCACCGGCAGGTCCAGCGCGCGGCACTCGGCCACGAAAGCGTCGGCGTCGGTTGGCAGAACTCCCGCCTTCTGCGGCTCTTCGCCAGTATTGACCTGAATGAAAAGATCGGGACAGGCGCCCCGTTCCTGCGCCAGCCGCGCCAGGGTTTTGGCCAGTTTCGGGCGGTCGAGCGTGTGGATCGCGTCGCACAACTCCACTGCCTGACGCGCCTTGTTTGTCTGGAGCGGGCCGATCAGGTGCAGTTCGATGCCGTCGAACCGCTCGCGGAACTCGGGCCATTTGCCCGCCGCTTCCTGCACCCGGTTCTCGCCGAAGCAGCGATGCCCCTGCTCCAGAACGGCCTCGACACGCTCGTTCGGCTGCACCTTGGACACCGCGATGAGGTGCACGCCTCCGGCGGACCGCCCGGCCTCTGCCTCGGCTTTCGCGATGCGGGTCTTGATATCGTCCAGCGCCATGTCCGCCTCCCGTTTCATCCGGGGGCAGAAGAACACCAGTTGGCGGCAAAAGAAAAGGGCGGGCCCGAAAGGCCCGCCCGAATTTCAGGTCAGGTGGTTCAGCTTAGAAGCTGAAGTACACACCAGCCTGGAACTGCTTCTGGTCCTGACGGCTTGCTGCGGCCAGGTTGTTTTCGGAGTCGACATAACCAGCAACGAAGGTTGCGCCGCCGCCCAGGTCATACTCGTAGTTGATGCCCCAGGAAGTGCCGTCCGAACCCAGATCGACCGGGTTGCCACCAACGGTGACGGTCTTGTTGGAAGACGCATCGGTCACCCAGATCAGCAGGTTGCTGGCTGCGCCGATGTCCATGTTGCCTTCCAGCGACCAGGCTTTGGTCTGGGTGCTTTCACCGTAAGCGATCTTTGCACCGAACTGGCCGAAGTCAGCGCCAGCTGCCAGGAAGTACAGGTCGTTCAGGTCATCGCCACCGACGACGATGCCGTCGCTGGAGTCCTGATATGCACCGGTCACATAGTAGTCACCGAAGCTGTAGGTCGCCATCAGGCCCAGGCGGGATTCGCCGGGAACGGTAACGCCAACAACCGGGTCAAAGCTGGCCAGATCGTCATTGTCTTCGCTGTAGGAGATGTGACCGGTGAAGCCGCCAACGGTGTAGATGGCTTCGACGCCGTTCACGCCCTGACCGTCGGAGCTGTACGCGTCCCAACCGACGTTCTTCAGCACGAGGCTGTTGAAGCCCATGCCGTCGATACCGGTGCCAGCCGAGCGAGTGCCGGTGGTGTAGAGACCGGGTGCGTTTTCAACCGCGCCGATGATGTTGCCGACGTTGACAGCCAGGCCACCGAAGGTCACGCCGAAACGTGCGCCGTTGAAGCCGTTGTCATTCGGACGGGTCACGATCGGCAGGCCGGGGCCGCCGGGGTTCGCCGGGTTCTGCTGCAGAACCAGGTCACCAGCTGCGTCGCGGAGAAGAACGGCGCCGCCATTGCTCTGGGGCGAGTTGTCACGGCTTTCGGCCTGCATGCGAACGCGAGCGTTGAAGCCAACACCACCGTCGGTTTCGGTCGACATGTCAACCTGCAGACGCAGACGCGACGTGATGGTCATGTCCGACACACCGTTGTAGTTGGGGTCGTTCACGTCGGTGGAGTTCAGGTCGTTGTAGTCCAAGCCGAAACGGCCATAGCCGCTCAGGCGAACGTCTGCTGCTGCCATGCTGCCAAGAGCGACCAGCGCAGTCGTTGCGAAGAGAACCTTTTTCATAGTTTTTCCCTCGGTTTTCGAAACATACGCCCAAACCGGGGAATCCGGCGTGGGTATGTCAGGGGTTTCGCTCTTTAGGGGTCGTTTTGGCAAGCGTTCGAAGTCAACCGCCGGCAAAGTCGTCCGAATTGGTGCAGCTTTGCCACAGTGCCCGCGACGTCACCCGGGCAGGAGGCGACGCACCGGGTTTCCGGACTAAAGCCTTGCTCCGCCTTGTATGCTTGGATAGGAAACGAAACAGACCATTTTCGGGATTGGACAATGACGCTGCACATGGCCCTCAGGGTGACACTGGCCGCCGCCACCTGCCTGGCCCTGACCGCCTGCGGAAGCGGGCGCTCCACCACGGGTGCGGGTGTCGATAGCCCGCCGGCGTCGAGCTTTGAAAGCCAGAACCGGGATACCGCCGGTTTCACCAGCGCGGGCGGCTCGACCATCTGGGACATCTTCGGGCCCAGCACGATCGACCAGACTGTCAACGTCAACCGCTACCTCTGGGCCGCCTCGCTCGAGGTGCTGAGTTTCCTGCCGGTCACCACGGTCGATCCCTTCACCGGCGTCATCATCACCGACTATGGCACCCCGCCCGGTGGCGGGCGGTCGTATCGCGCCACGGTCCACATCAAGGATCCGGCGCTGGATGCGCGCTCGCTCAAGCTGGCGTTGCAGACGCGTGGCGGCCCGGTCAGCGCGGCCACCACCCGCGCGGTCGAGGACGCGATCCTGTCGCGGGCCCGCCAGTTGCGCGTGCAGGACAGCCGCATCTAGCGCCCAGCCACCATTCCCTCTATTACAGCGCCGGGTTCATCCCGGCGTTTTCAGTCAAAGGACCGCTTTCATGTCGCGATACTCCGCCGCAGAAATCGAACAGAAATGGCAGCAGGCCTGGGACAAGGCATCGGTCTTCACCGCCAAGCGCGACGCGGCCAAGCCCAAGTACTATGTGCTTGAAATGTTTCCCTATCCCTCCGGCCGTATCCACATGGGGCATGTGCGCAACTACACGATGGGAGACGTGATCGCGCGCTACAAGATCGCCACCGGCCACAGCGTGCTGCACCCGATGGGCTGGGACGCTTTCGGGATGCCGGCCGAGAACGCCGCCATGGCCATCGGCGCCAATCCACGCGACTGGACCTATCAGAACATCGCCGTGATGCGCGACCAGATGAAGCCGCTGGGTCTGTCGATCGACTGGTCCCGCGAATTCGCCACCTGCGATCCCGAGTATTACGGCCAACAGCAGGCGCTGTTCCTCGACATGCTCGAAGCCGGGCTGATCTATCGCAAGAATGCCATGGTCAACTGGGATCCGGTCGACATGACCGTGCTGGCCAACGAACAGGTGATCGACGGCAAGGGCTGGCGCTCGGACGCGCCGGTGGAACGGCGCGAACTGACCCAGTGGTTCTTCAAGATCTCCGACATGGCCGATGAGCTTCTGGCGGCGCTGGACGGGTTGGATGACTGGCCGGCCAAGGTCAAGCTGATGCAGGCCAACTGGATCGGCAAGTCGCGCGGTCTGCAATTCGGCTTTGATCTCACCGCACCGGCGGCGGGCCATGAGCGGATCGAGGTCTACACGACGCGGCCCGACACGCTGATGGGCGCCTCCTTCGTCGGCATCTCTGCCGATCACCCATTGTCAAAGGAGTTGGAAGCGGACAATCCCGAGCTTGCGGCCTTCAACGCCCAGGTGCGCAAGACCGGCACATCGGAAGAGGCGATCGAGAAGGCCGAAAAGCTGGGGTTCGACACCGGGTTGCGTGTGCGCCATCCGCTGAACCCCGACTGGGAACTGCCGGTCTGGGTCGCCAATTTCATCCTGATGGACTACGGCACCGGCGCGATCTTTGCCTGCCCGGCGCATGACCAGCGCGACCTCGATTTCTGCCGCAAATACGACCTGCCGGTGATCGACACCTTCCTCGCTCTGGACGACCCGCAGCCGGTGACGGATGAAGCCTTCGTGCCGCCGAAAACCGAAATGGTGCAGTGGATCGACCATTTTGCCGGGCTCGACAAGGCCACGGGCGACGAAGCCATCGACGCCACCATCGCCTTCGCCGAACAGGCCGGATGGGGCAAGGGCGTGACAAAGTTTCGCCTGCGCGACTGGGGCCTGTCGCGCCAGCGGTTCTGGGGCGCGCCGATCCCGGTGGTGCATTGCGACGCCTGCGGTGTCGTGCCCGAGAAGAAAGAGAACCTGCCGGTGCGCCTGCCGGATGACCCAAGCTTTGCCAAGCCGGGCAACCCTCTCGATCACCACCCGACCTGGCGTGACTGCGCCTGCCCGGCCTGCGGCGCACAGGCGAAGCGCGAAACCGATACGATGGACACTTTCGTCGACAGCTCCTGGTATTTCGCCCGCTTCACCGCACCCGATGCCGATACGCCGACACGGGCGGAAGATGCCGACTACTGGATGAATGTCGATCAATACATCGGCGGCATCGAGCACGCGATCCTGCACCTCTTGTATTCGCGGTTCTTCGCGCGGGCGATGCACCTGACTGGCCACCTGCCGAAAAAGGCGATCGAACCCTTCGACGCCTTGTTCACGCAAGGTATGGTGACGCACGAAATCTACGTCACCCGAGACGAACGCGACCGCCCGGTGTACCACCTGCCCGAGGATATCGAGTGGACAGAAAGCGGTGCCAAGCTGGGCGCGACTGGGGAACCCGTCGAGGTGATCCCGTCCGCCAAGATGTCCAAATCCAAGAAGAACGTCGTCGACCCGGTCAATATCATCGACGCCTTCGGGGCGGATACGGCGCGTTGGTTCGTACTGTCCGACAGCCCGCCCGAACGTGACGTGGAATGGACCGCGGCGGGTGCGGAGGCAGCGCACAAGTTCCTCAGCCGGGTCTGGCGCATGGCGCGCGAGTTGGCCGATCAGCGCGATGCAGGTCTGGGCGAGATCGACCGCACGCTGCAGGACCTGATGGACGATTACCAGCTGGGGGTGAACCCGCTGGACGACGAACTGGTGCGCGCCACGCACCGCGCGGTCGACGATGTCACCAAGGGTATCGAAAGCTTCGGCTTTAACGCCGCCATCGCCAAGCTCTATGGCTTCGTGAACACCATCGCCAAGTCGCAGGCCTCGGCGCGTACGCGCTGGACGGCGATGCGCACCCTGGCGCAGCTGATGTCGCCGATGACCCCGCACTTGTCGGAGGAAATCTGGGCGATCCTCGGCGGTCCCGAGCTGGTCGTGCGCGAGACGTGGCCGGTTGCCGACCCGGCGATGCTGCAGGACGACACCGTCACCCTGCCGATCCAGATCAATGGAAAGCGCCGCGCGGAAATCAGCGTGCCGCAAGATATGCCCAAGAGCGAGGTGGAACAGCAGGTGCTGGCCGTTGCAGCCGTGCAAAAGGCGCTGGACGGAGCGACGCCCAAGAAGGTGATCGTGGTGCCCGGACGAATCGTCAATGTCGTCATTTGACCGGCGCGCCGTTCTACTGATGCCCTTGGCGCTGGCCGCCTGTGGCTTCCAGCCGGTCTATGGACCGGGCGGAACGGCGGGCGCGCTCTATGGCAAGGTCCGCGTGGATGCCCCTGACGGCATCAACACCTACCTGCTGGTGCGACGGCTCGAAGAACAGCTGGGTCGCTCCGGCGACCCGACCTACCGGCTATCGATGGTTCTGGCGACGTCGATTCAGGGCCAGGCGATCACCGCCGAGGGCGACATCACTTTCTTCAGCATCGTCGGCCGGATCGACTATGAATTGCGCGACATCGCTTCGGACCGCGTCTTGACCACCGGTCAGGTCGACAATTTCGCGGGCTATTCGGCAACCGGCGACACGGTCGAAACGCTCGCAGCCCAACGCAACGCGCGGGAACGGCTGATGGTCATCCTGGCCGACCAGGTGGCGCGGGCACTCTACGTGGATCCGAAGCTCGCAACATGAAGCTCTCGACCCGCGACGCCCAGGCCTATTTCGCCAAGCCCGATCCCGAACGCGGCGGTGTTCTGATCTATGGCGCTGACGCGATGCGCGTGGCGATGAAGCGCCAGCAGATGCTGGCCGCACTTCTGGGGCCCGCTGCCGAAGAGGAAATGCGCCTGACCCGGATGCAGGGCGCCGAGTTGCGCAGCGACCCGGCCCAGCTTCTGGATGCGGTCAAGGCCGTCGGCTTCTTTCCCGGCCCGCGCGCCGTTTTCGTCGAGGAGGCGGGCGACGGTATCGCCGAGGCGGCGCAGAGAGCGCTCGAGGATTGGCGCACCGGGGATGCGCAGATCGTCGTGACCGCAGGCGCTCTCAAGAAAACGTCGAAACTGCGCAAGTTGTTCGAGAGCCATCGTAATGCACTGGCGGTTGGGCTGTATGACGACCCGCCCGGTCGCGCCGAGATCGAGCGCGCTCTGGCCGAGGCCGGGATGCGGGACATCCCGTCCGACAGCATGGCGGCGCTGACTGAACTGGCCAGCGCGATCGGCCCCGGTGACTTCGCTCAGACGCTCGAAAAGCTGGCGCTGTACAAGCGCGGCGACACCACGCCTCTGTCGCCCGAGGATATCGCCGCCTGTGCACCGCAATCGACCGAGGCCGCGCTCGACGACGTCCTGAACGCAGTGGCCGACGCCCAGAGCGGCCGGATCGGACCGCTGATCCGCCGGTTGCAGTCGCAAGGCACCACCGCAGTGTCGCTCTGCATCGGCGCGACCCGCCACTTCCGCACGCTCTACGCGGTTGCTTCCGATCCCGGTGGCGCGGCGGCCGGTGCAGGCCGGCTGCGTCCCCCGCTCTTTGGCGCGCGCCGCGATCAAGTGGTTCGCCAGGCGCAGGCCTGGGGGGCGGACAAGCTGCAAGTGGCGCTGACCCTGCTGACCGATACCGACCTGCACCTCCGGTCGGGCGGGCAGACCGCTCCGGCAATGGCGATGATCGAACGCACGCTTATTCGCCTCGCCCGCCTGCGCGATTCCCGCTGATCCGGGGTTGACGGCACGGCCCGGACGGTCACCTTGGCGACGACACATCCCATGCAGGAGCACTTCATGTACAAGGTCTATGGCAGCGTCACCAGCCGTGCGTTCCGCGTTCTCTGGTTGCTGGAGGAGTTGGGCGAACCGTACGAGTTCATCAAGGCAGGACCACGCAGCGATGCCGTCACCGCGCTGAACCCGTCGGGCAAGATCCCGGTGCTGCAGGTCGGCGACGATATCATTCCCGATTCGACCGCGATAATGACCTATCTCGCCGACAAGCACGGCAAGTTCACCTATCCCGCCGGCAGTGTCGCACGTGCACAGCAGGACGCGCTGACCCACGCGGTGCTGGACGAGCTTGACGCCGTCCTCTGGACCGCGGCGCGGCACGGCTTCATCCTGCCCGAGGAACAGCGCGTTCCCGCGGTGAAGCCCAGCTTGATGTGGGAATTCGCACGCAATCTCGACCGTCTGGCCGATCGCATGGTGGGCCCGTTTCTGCAGGGCGAACAGATGACGATCGCCGATATCATCGCCACTCATTGCCTGAACTGGGCGATTGGCGCGAAATTCCCCGTCGAGAACGAGAAACTGTCGGATTACGCCAAGTCGATGCGTGCGCGCGACGCGTTCAAACGCGTACGGGCGCTCGACGGAGACTGATCCGACAGGGCGCGGCGGGCTGCAGCCTGCCCCGCCCACCGCCCCGTGGCGAAACAGGCGGTCAAAAGATAACCGCCGGTCGGTGCCTCCCAGTCGAGCAACTCGCCCGCGCAGTAGACACCCGGCATCGTGCGCAACATCAGACCGTCGTCCAGGGCCTCCTGCCGGACACCACCCGCGGTCGAAATCGCCTCGTCGATCGGGCGCAATCCGTTGTGGCGGATCGGCAGTGCCTTGATCATTGCCGCAAGCGGGATCGGGTCCGAGGGCAGGGGCCGTCCGAACTCCTGCAGCAACGCCATTTGCGCCGGAGAAAGGCGCAACTGCCGGCGCAGGTGGTTCGACCAACTCGCCTTCCCGCGCGGCCGCGACAGCCGGCGCAAGAGCTCTTCGGGGGCAAGATCTGGCAACAAGTCGATGGACAACTCCGCCCCCTGCCGCACCGCCTTGCTGATCGCATAGACCCCGCCGCCCTCCAGCCCTCGGGCCGATATCACCGCCTCGCCGCGCGACCGCGATGCCCCAGCCATCAGCGCGATCCCCTTGAGCGGCGTGCCGAGCATCGGCGCCATGTGATCCGACCAATCGATCCGTATCCCGGCATTGGCGGCAGCAAACGGGGCGAGGGCGACGCCCCTTTCGGCCAACAGGGCCGCCCATGCCCCGTCAGAGCCGAGCCGCGTCCAGCTCGCCCCACCGAGGGCAAGCACGGTGACGTCCGCAACCCGCGTGACATTCCCCTCTGGGGTTGAAAAGCGAAGACCGCCGTCCTCGTCCCAGCCGACCCAGCGCCATCGGGTCTGCCGCGTGACACCCAGATCATCCAGCCGTGCGAGCCAGGCCCGAAGCAACGGTGACGCCTTCATCGCGGTCGGAAAGACGCGCCCGGTGCTGCCAGTGAACAGCTCTTGCCCCAGGTCGCGCGCCCAATCCTGCACCTCTGCCGCACCGAACGCGGACAGCATCGGGGCCAGCCAGGACGCCGCGTCTTCATAGGCGGCCAGAAAGGTTTCGGGCGGCTCATCCTTGGTCAGGTTCAGCCCCGATTTTCCCGCCATCAGGAACTTGCGTCCCGGCGACGGTTTGGCTTCGGCCAATGTCACAGCGCACCCCGCGCGGACCAGCTCTTCGGCCGCCATCAATCCCGCCGGTCCGCCGCCGATGACGAACGCTTGCGGGGCTTTCCGCTCGGTTTTCATCGGCTATACGTACTCCATGCGCGATCTCGACTGTTTCGGCCCAAAGGCATGACCGACGCTCCGGCTCCGATCTGCCCGCTCTGCCTGCGCCCGATCCCGCCGGGCGTTCCCCAAAGCCTGCATCATCTGGTCCCGAAACTCAAAGGCGGCAAGGGCGGGCCGACCGTTCTGCTGCATCACATCTGCCACCGCGAGATTCACGCCACCCTGACCGAGGCCGAGTTGGCGCGAAACTATCACACGATTGCCGCGCTGCGCGCCCATCCGAGGCTCGCGAGGTTCGTCGACTGGGTGGCCAAGCGCCCAACCGACTTCCAGTCGAAGATCCCGGGCAAGCGTCGGAAACGCTGAAGACGCGCCGCCAAGACACCCGCTTAGCATCCCGGCCGCAGCCGATCGCCCGATGCCTTACGCCTTGAAAAAGGCGGCGATTCCGCTGGCGATCTCCGGCTTGGCCGCAAGCGAATCCGCCGTCAGGGCGCGCGCCTCGTCGCGCAGACCCTCAACCGGCACGATCCGGTCGATCAAGCCGAAACCCAGCGCCTCCTCGGCCGTCAGTTTCTGCCCGGCCATCAGGATCAGCTTGGCCCGCGCGGGTCCCACGAGGGCCATCAGCCGGGCGGGATCGGACGGCTGCGGCAGGAACCCATGCTTCATCACCGGATAGAAGAACTTCGCACCCGGCACCGCGATCCGCAGATCGCAGGCCAACGCCATGCCCATCGCACCCCCGGCAAGCGTCCCGTTCAAGGCCGCGACGGTCAGGCAGGGCATCCGCGCAATCGCACCCGACAGCCGTTCCCAGAGCGGCGATACCGCAAGCCCCGCCCGCGCCTCGTCAAGATCGGCGCCAGCACTGAACACCTTGCCCGCACCGGACAGGATCAGCGCCCGCGCCTCCTCGGCGCTCTCGGCGATCTCGACGAGGTCGCCCAGCATCGCGCCGGTCAGGGAATTGGCCTTGTCGGGCCGGTTGATCGTGACGGTCCAGAGCCCGTCCGCCTTGTCGAGCTCGATCATTCGAGGCCGATCCGCGTGCGGATTTCCGGCTCACGCAGCGAGATCTCGGTTCCGACGAACTCATCCGCATCGGGCGAACACATCCACAGCAGCGCGCGCGCGGGCCAGTCGGCGGGAATGTGATCCTCCCACGCCAGCTGGCTGACCGGGTTGATGCCGCTCGATTTGATCTCGCGCTGCATCTGGGTCGCCACGGTACCGGGCGATAAGCCCATTGCGCGGATACCTTTCATCCTCGTCTCACCATGCAGGCAAGCGGTCAGCATCGCCGCGCCGGCCTTGGACGCACAATAATGGCTCCAGGCCTCGATCGGGTGATGCGCAGCGCCCGAACTGACCGTGATGATGGTTCCACCGCCCGCGCCGGCCATCACCGGAAGCGCCGCGCGCATCCCGTGGAATACGCCCTTGAGGTTGATGTCGATCGCCTTGCCCCAGTCGGCCGGGTCGGCCTTGGCCATGTGCGAGATCGGCTCGATCACGCCGGCATTGTTGATCAGCACGTCCAGACCGCCGAACCGGTCGATACAGGTCTGCACCGCGTCTGCCATCTGTGCGTAGTCGGCCACATCGCAGGCCTTGCCGAAGGCGTGCACGCCAAGATCGTTCGCCAATGCCTCGACCTTGTTGGCGCTGCGCGCCAATAATCCCACATTCGCGCCCGCCATCGCGAAAACACGCGCCGCTTCGGCCCCGATTCCGCGACTCGCGCCGGTGATCAGCACGGTCTTTCCTGTCATGTCCATCAGCTGTCCTCCGCTGCCATCCTGAAGCATGGTCGTAATGCTGTGAATTGAACAGGTCCACCCCTTGACGCCCGACAGGCGAAGCACGACCATGCGCCGAACGTTTGCCAGGAAGGGTTGATTATGACCACCTCACTCACGCGCGGCCTTGGTGCCGCGTTTGCATTTGCAGCCATCGGCGGGACCGCCAGCGCCGATCTGACCGCTCAAGATGTCTGGTCGGATTGGAAGGAGTACCTGTCCTCCGCCGGCTATGCGGTCGATGGCGACGAACGCATGGCGGGCGATGTCCTGACGATCGAAAACCTGTCGGTCACGATGCAGGCACCCGACACCGACGGCACGCTTTCCATCGATCTAGACGGGCTGAGCTTTACCGAGACCGGCGACGGATCGGTGTCGATCACCATGCCTGCGCGTGTTCCGATGACCTTCCGCGGCGAGGCTGATTCCGAAGGACCCGTCACCGGCGTCCTCACCTATTCACAAACCGGCCACGCCCTGGTCGCATCGGGTGATCCGGAAAACCTGCTCTACAGCTACACCGCCGAGACCGCCGCGCTCGACCTCTCTTCGCTCGACGTCGATGGCAAGCCGGTGGCGACCGAGGACGCGCAGATGTCCTTTGCGCTCACCAACATCGTCAGCAGCACCCGGATGACGCTGGGCAGCATACGCGCCTACGCGCAGAGCATGACGGCCGACAGCCTCGAATACGACTTCGCCTTTGAGGACCCGGAGTCCGACGACAACGGCACCTTCAGCGGGCGCCTGGAGCGCATCGGGTTCGACGGCACCGGCGCCATCCCACGTCAGATGAGCCCGGACGACATCAACCAGATGCTGGAGGATGGGTTCGAGGTGGACGGCAGTTTCACCTACGCATCCGGGGCGTCGCGCATCGAAGGCGTCGGCGAGGGACAGGCCTTCGCCTTCACGAGCGCCTCGCAGGGCGGCAGCGTCGGCGTCCGGATGGATGCCGACCAGATTGCCTATGACCTCAAGCAGACCGACACGGCGCTCGGCTTCGTGGGGGGCGAACTGCCCTTTCCGATCGAGATGCAGGCCGCGCAGACCGGTGCCAGCATCGCGATTCCGGTGGGTACATCCGAGGAGCCGCAGGATTTCGCTTTGGGCGTGACCCTGACCGATTTCGTCATGTCCGAAGCGCTGTGGTCGATCTTCGACCCCGCCGCCGCCCTGCCGCGCGATCCCGCAACGCTGGCGCTGGACCTGTCCGGCAAGGCGCGCGTGCTGTTGGACTTTCTCGATCCCGAGGTGGCCGAGCGGCTCGACGAAACCGGCGAGACCCCGGTCGAGCTCGAGCAGGTCACCCTGAACAAGCTGCTGGTCTCGCTGGTCGGGGCCAGCCTTTCGGGCACCGGCGCCTTCAGCTTCGACAACAGCGACCTGACCACTTTCGAGGGCATTCCGCGCCCTACCGGAGCAATCGATCTGCAACTGGTCGGAGGCAATGCCCTGCTGGACAACCTGCTGGCCCTCGGCTTCATCGGTGAAGCCGAAGCAATGACGGCGCGCGGCATGATGGCGGTGCTTGCGCAGCCCGGTGCCGCGCCGGACACGATGAACTCGAAGATCGAGATCACCGAGCAGGGCCATGTTCTGGCGAACGGACAGCGCTTCCGCTAACCCGCCGGTTCGTCGGCCAACCCGCGCCACCCCTTGCAGAGCTACACCGGCAGGGCTACCTCCTGCCGGTGCCGATACACCATCCCGGAAAGAGCCCGCATGACACAGTCCCTCGACCAGATCGCCGACGCCCTCTTGACCGCCGCCCAACGCGCCGGTGCCGAGGCGGCGGATGTGATGGTCGTGCGCGGCACGTCGCTGTCGATCGACGTGCGCGCCGCTGCTCTGGAGCAGGCCGATCGCGCCGAGGCGACCGATCTGGGCTTGCGGGTGCTGCTGGGCAAGCGGCAGGCCATCGTATCCGCTTCCGATATCCGGGCGGAAACGCTCGCCACGATGGCCGAGCGCGCCGTGACCATGGCCCGCGAAGCCCCCGAGGATCCCCATATCGGGCTGGCCGACCCGGCGCTTCTGGCGCGGGACCGGGACAGCGCTGCGCTGGAACTGGCCGATCCCGCGCCCGAACCCTCTCCCGAAACGCTGCAACAGGACGCGTTGGCGGCCGAGGCAGCCGGACGTTCGGTCAAGGGCGTGTCACAGGTGCAGGGGGCGCATGCCTCCTACGGCGCACACGCGGTGTTTCTTGCCGCGACCAACGGGTTTTCGGGCGGCTATGAACGCACCAGCCGCTCAACGTCCTGCGTTGCCATCGCGGGCACCGGCAGCGGGATGGAACGCGACTATGACGGCGATTCCCGTACCTTCCAAGGTGACCTGCGCGCACCAGAAGACATCGGCCGCACCGCCGGGGAACGCGCGGTCGAACGGTTGAATGCGCGCCAGCCGGCAACCGGCACCTATCCGGTGCTGTTTGACGAGCGCATCGCGGCCTCGCTGATCGGCCATCTGCTGTCGGCTGCGAATGGCGCTGCGATTGCGCGCGGATCGTCCTGGCTGAAGGACGCTTTAGGACAGCCAGTGTTGCCCGATGCGCTGTCGCTGATCGAGGAACCGCACCGTCCACGCGTCTCGGGTTCGCGCCCGTTCGACGCCGAGGGCATCCCGACCCGACGCCGCGCCGTGGTCGAGAACGGTGTGCTGACCGGCTGGACACTGGACCTGGCCAGCGCCCGCAAGCTGGGCATGGAGACCACCGGAAATGCCGCGCGCGGCGCGTCCTCTCCGCCCGCGCCGGCGAACTGGAACCTGAGCCTGACACAGGGCGAACACAGCCGCGCGGAGTTGATCGCCGACATGGGCACCGGCCTTCTGATCACGTCGATGATCGGCAGCACGATCAACCCGAATACCGGCGATTATTCTCGTGGGGCTTCCGGCTTCTGGGTCGAAAACGGCGAGATCGCCTATCCGGTGAACGAATGCACCATCGCGGGCAATCTTCGCGACATGCTGCGCCGGATCGTTCCGGCCAATGACGCGCGCCCCTACCTGTCGCGGGTCGTGCCCTCGCTGCTGATCGAAGGAATGACCCTTGCCGGCACGTGATCTCGATCTGCTGATCGACGCCGCTCGTGCGGCAGGCCGGATCGCGATGCGCTACACGGGGCCGACGCCGCGCTGGGACAAGCCGGGTGGCGCAGGTCCCGTGACAGAAGCGGATTTGGCGGTGAACGACCTGCTCCAGACCACCCTCTGCGGTGCGCGCCCCGACTACGGCTGGCTGTCCGAAGAGACCGAGGACAGCGCCGCGCGGCTGTCGCGCGACCGCGTCTTCATCGTCGATCCGATCGACGGCACCCGCAGCTTCGCCGACGGCTCGCGCACCTGGGCCCACGCGATCGCGGTGGCGGAACACGGAGTCGTCACCGCCGGGGTCGTGTTCCTGCCGATGCGCGGCCTGATGTACACCGCTGCCGCCGGTATGGGCGCCTTCGTGAATGGTTCGCGCATGACGCCGAGCCGTCGCGACACGCTGACCGCTGCCGAGATCCTCGCGACCAAGCCCAACATGGAGGCGGTGCACTGGAACCCCGGCCAGGTGCCCGATTTCAATCGCTCGCATCGCCCGTCGCTGGCGTATCGCATGGCATTGGTGGCCGAGGGGCGGTTCGACGGGATGCTGACGCTCAGGCCCTGCTGGGAATGGGACATCGCCGCTGGTGATCTGATCCTGCGCGAGGCCGGCGCGGCCTGTACCGACAAGACCGGCGCACCGCTGCATTTCAACAACCCGCACCCAACCGTCAACGGCGTGATCGCCGCCGGTCCGGTGGTGCACGGCCTGATCCGCGACGCCCTGCGCGATAGCTGACAGCCAACGTCCCCCTTCCCGCGCTCAACTTGACGCTTTCGCCCCATGGCGTAGGTTGCAGCCAGCCCGACGCCATCACGACAGGACGCCCGACATGATTGCACGTCTCCCTGCCGGTCCTCACCACCGCCGCTCCGCAGCGGAGCCCGGGCCCCGCCGGTGAGCCGGGGCACGCTCGGACTGTCGGCCTTTCGCACGCTTGCACGGCGCGAAACCAACCAGCACGACCTCGACGGCGCCGAACCGCGCCCGAAAGGCGAGGTGCTCTGGGCCCATGCGACGAGCACCGCACGATATTCGGCCCTTTGCAGCCTCGGCCTGCGCTTGCGGGCGCTGCGGTCCGACTTGCGGATGCTGATCAGCGTCGCGCGGACGCATATCGACCCCAAGCCCGAACCGCTGGAGGGGTGCGACCTCATCGTTTCGCTTGACGCCGACAGCCCGGCTGCGGCGCGCGCCTTTCTCGCCCATTGGCAGCCAGACATCTGCCTCTGGACCGGCGGCGACCTGATGCCGGCGCTGATCGAAGCGACCTCGGAGGCGGGCGTGCCGCTGATCCTGCTGGACATCTCGGAAACCGAGTTCCCGGCCCGGCGGCGCAGCTGGTTACCCGACGGTCTGCGCAGCACGCTGAACCGTTTTGACGTGATCCTTGCCAACAGCGAGGAAGCGATGGCGACGCTGAACCGGATCGGAGTCTTCGGACCGAAGCTGTCCGTTTCGGCCCGTTTGCGCAACAGCGCCGCGCCACCGTCCTGCTCGGACGAGGAACTTGCCGAGGTGACACGTGACATCGCCGGTCGGCCGGTCTGGCTGGCGGCGCATCTGCGCGCCGAGGAGTTCGGTGCCGTGCTCGCCGCGCACCGGACTGCGCTCAGGCTTGTTCATCGCCTGCTACTCATCGCCGTCACCGATCGCGCCAGCGATGCCGACCTGCTCAAGGAGCAGATGGCCGAGGCCGGTCTGCGCAGCATCGACTGGGATACCGGCGACGTGATAGAGGAGAACACCCAGGCCGTGGTGTCGCGCGATCTCGACAATCTCGGCCTCTGGTATCGGGTCGCGCCTCTGACCTTCCTGGGCCGGTCGCTGGACGCGGATGCCTCGGGGCGAAGCCCGCTCGAAGCCGCAGCCCTGGGGTCGGCGGTGCTGTATGGTCCCCACGTAGGCGCGCACGTGGAATCCTATGCTCGTTTGGCGGCGGCAGGTGCCGCGCGCAACGTGCGCGACGGCGAGAGCCTCGGCAGCGCGGTCATCCAGCTCGTCGCACCGGACCATGCTGCCGCGATGGCGCTGGCGGGATGGGAAGTTGTGACCGAGGATGCACATTTGACCGACCGCCTGATCGATCTGATCCTCGACTTTCTTGACCTGCGAGAGGCCCAAGATGCGCGCTCCTGATTTCTGGAACACGCCGCCAGACCGGCCCGACTGGCGGGCCCGTCTGCTTGCGCCCCTGGGTCGGGTCTATGCCGCCGCGACGGCGCGGCGGCTGGCGCGGCCCGGCGCTGTCGATCCGGGCGTTCCGGTGATCTGCGTCGGCAACCTGCATGCGGGTGGTACCGGCAAGACCCCGACGGTGATCTGGGTGCTGGAACAACTGCGCGACGCCGGGCACGAGCCGCATGTCGTCACCCGCGGTTATGGTGGCGAACTGAAAGGCCCGGTGGAGGTCGACCCATCGCGCCACCGTGCCGGTCAGACCGGTGACGAACCGCTGCTTCTGGCCGCCTTCGCGCGTGTCTGGGTCTCAGAAGACCGCGCCGAAGGTGCGCGCGCAGCCGCTGCGGCTGGCGCGAGCGTCATCGTTCTGGATGACGGGTTTCAGAACCCGGCGCTGCACAAGCAGTTGTCGATCGTCGTGGTCGATGCGGCGCACGGCTTTGGCAATGGGCGTTGCCTGCCCGCGGGCCCCTTGCGCGAACCGGTCGATGTCGGTCTCGCGCGGGCGGACCTGCTGCTGTCGCTCGGCCCTCCGCCCGCGCAGGAGGCGTTCGCCCGGTCCTGGGGTGAACAGATCGTGCTGCCGCATGTCACCGGAGAGATGATACCGCTGCAAACCGGGATGGACTGGACGGCCACGCCAGTGTTGGCCTTCGCGGGTATCGGGCAGCCGCAGAAGTTCTTTGACACGTTGCGCACGCTCGGCGCAGATCTGCGCCGCTGCGAGGCGCTGGACGATCACCAGCCACTGACCACCGCGTTGATGGCTCGACTGGAAACCGAGGCGCGGGCGCTTGGCGCGCAGATGGTCACGACCGAGAAGGACGCGGTACGCCTGCCCGCAACTTTCCGCAGCAAGGTCATCACCCTGCCGGTTCGCCTGAAAATCGCCGAAGCAGATCGCGTGCGTGAAATGATGCTGGCGGTCGCACCCCGGCCATGACGTGACCGCTCTCGAGGGGTGGTCGGGCTACCTGCCCGATGGAGGCCGCTGATCGTGGCGTTCGGCTAGCCGTTGTCCTCGCCCAGCTTGGGGGCGGGACGGTGCAACGCAAGCTCGGCATCGGAGAACCGGAACGGGGCGCGGATTCCCGGCACACCGTCCAGTTCGATTTGCATGCCGCGCGCCACCACCTGCGGGTCGGCCATCACCTCGGCAAGGTCGTTGATCGGCCCGGCCGGGATGCCCTCGGCCTCGCAGCCGGCCAGCAGATCCGCCTTGGTCCAACCCGCAGTCGCGCCGTTCAGCCGGGCGATCATCACCCGGCGATTGGCCAACCGGTCCTTGTTGCGGGCGAAATCCGGCGCCTCGACCATGTCGTCAAGGCCAAGCAACCTGCAGAGACGCTGGTATTGCGCATCGTTGCCAGTGGCGATGATGATATGCCCGTCGGCGCAGTCGAAGGCCTGGTAGGGCGTCAGGTTCACATGCCCATTACCCATGCGCTGCGGTGGCACTCCGGTCGTCAGGTAGTTCAGCGCCTGGTTGGCGGTCACGGACACCGCCACGTCCAGCAGCGCCATGTCGATGTGCTGGCCCTTGCCGGTTGTGTGGCGCTGGTGCAGCGCCGCAAGGATACCGGCGACACCGTAAACCCCGGTGAAGATATCCGTGATCGCGACGCCGGACTTCTGCGGCTGTCCGTCGGGTTCTCCGGTGATCGACATCAGGCCCGACATACCCTGGATGATGAAATCGTAGCCTGCCCGATGGGCATAGGGGCCGGTTTGACCGAACCCGGTGATCGAGCAATAGATCAGTCGCGGATTCAGCGCCGACAGGCTGTCGTAATCCAGCCCGTATTTCGCAAGACCCCCGACCTTGAAGTTCTCGATGAAGACATCCGCATCCTTGACCAGTTCACGAATGCGCGCCTGCCCCTCCGGGGTCGCGAAATCCACCGTGACCGAGGCCTTGCCCCGGTTGGTCGAGTGGAAATAGGCGGCGGATTCATCGTCGTCCCGCTGCACGAAGGGCGGGCCCCAGGCACGGGTGTCGTCGCCCTTGGGCGATTCCACCTTGATCACCTCGGCGCCCAGGTCCGACAGGGTCTGGCCAGCCCAGGGGCCAGCCAGGATACGGGCGAGTTCGACGACCTTCAGTCCGGCCAGCGGAGCCGCCATCACTTATCCAGTTCTGCGTCGATCAGCGCGGCGAATTCCTCATAGGACATGTTCTCGACCTTCTTGCCGTTGACCACGAAAGACGGCGTGCCGGTCACGTTGTCAGCCTCGGAATTCTCCTGGAACCACGCGACGAGGGTCTGCGCCTTTTCGCCGTCCTGGAAACAGGCGTCGAGCTGGGCGTCTTCGAGGCCTGCCAGCTTGCCGATCTTGCGCAGCTCGCCGACGATGGCGTTGGCGTCACCCGCACTGGTCCATTCGCTCTGGGATTGATAGATCAGATCGGTGATGCCGAAGAACTTCTCGGGTCCGCCGCAACGCGCGACCATCGACGCCCAGAGTCCGTAGCGGTCGAAATAGACCTCGCGGTAGATCATCCGGACCTTGCCGGTGTCGATGTAGTTTTCCTTGATCTGCTGATAGACGCCCTTGTGAAAGGTCGCGCAATGCGGGCAGGTGTAGGAGGCATACTCGATGATCGTGACCGGCGCGTCTGGATCCCCCTGCGCCATCTCGATGACACCCGAGGTGTCGATATCGGCGTCCTGCGCCTGAAGTTCGCCTGTTGCCAGCAGGCCGCCAAGGGCAAGGGCTGCGACACCGCTCAGCAGGAAGTCTCTTCGGTTCATTGGATTGTGCCTCTCTCAGTGTTGCGACTTGCTTAGAACGTTGCGGCCCAGACGTTCAAGGGCTGCACGCAAATCCTCGTTCTGGATCGGCCGTGCCGCCTCGGCGGCACGGGCCAGTTTCTGCGGGTCGAGCGGCGGCGGCGCGACCGGTTCGGGCGGCGCAAACATCGCCTGTCCTTCGGCAAAGCCTGTCGGGGCGGTCTGGGTGATGCGGACCCGGCTGATCGCATTGTAGCCATAAACCGCGTTGACCTTTTCGCGCAGTTTTTCCTTCTGCATTTCGAGCACCGGCGCCTGGGCGCCGGTCGTCAGCACCGTGAGCGTCGCGCCCATGCCGCCCCGGCCATAGGTCACGTTGACGGGGCGCGCGATGGTCGCGATCTCGGGGCCGGCGATCTCGGCCCAATGGGTCAGCAAGCGCGACACGGCGAAGCCACGGCTTTCACCGGCGCGTCGGATTTGGTCGTTCAGCACCGTTGCGGTGCGCTTGAACCCGCGTGTCGTTGTCTGTCGTCGCGCCATTGGTGGTTTCCATCCCATGCGCCGCTATTGTAATTGCCATGCAAACAGGCACCAGCGAAACCGGAACAACGGACCATAAAGAATGCGTGACGGTGAGATGACCGAAATCGACCTCTCGCGCGCGCTGCTGGGCTGGTACGATCGCCACGCGAGGGTCCTCCCCTGGCGCATCGGTCCGGCCGAGAGCGCCGCCGGACAGCGGCCCGACCCCTACCGCGTCTGGCTGTCCGAGGTGATGCTGCAGCAAACCACGGTGGCCGCCGTGAAGGCGTATTTCGAGCGGTTCACGATGCTCTGGCCCACGGTGGATGACCTCGCCGCCGCACCGGATGAGTCGGTGATGGGCGAATGGGCGGGATTGGGTTACTATGCCCGCGCTCGCAACCTGCTGAAATGTGCCCGCATGGTATCGAACGAGCTTGGCGGTGCGTTTCCGCAAACGCGGGAGGGGCTGATCGCGCTGCCCGGCATCGGCCCCTATACCGCTGCAGCGATCGCCGCTATCGCCTTCGATGAGCCGGAAACCGTGCTCGACGGCAATGTAGAGCGCGTGATGGCGCGGCTCTTTGACATCCACACGCCATTGCCCACCGCCAAACCCGAGCTGATGACCCGCGCCGAAACACTGACGCCCCGGCGGCGTCCCGGCGATCACGCTCAGGCGGTGATGGATCTTGGCGCGACGATCTGCACGCCGAAATCTCCCGCCTGCGGCATCTGCCCCCTGCGCGATCCCTGCGCCGCGCGCCGGGCCGGCACCGCAGCAGAATTGCCCAAGAAGACAGCCAAGAAGCCCAAACCAACGCGGCACGGCACGATCTACCTCGGGCAGCGGGGGGACGGCGCCTGGCTGATGGAGCGCCGTCCGGACAAGGGACTGTTGGGCGGGATGCTGGGCTGGCCCGGCTCGGACTGGGGCGAAGCCGCCGTTGACGCGCCGCCTGTCGCCGCCGACTGGACCGTCCTGCCCGGCGAGGTGCGCCACACCTTCACCCATTTCCACCTGGTGCTATCGGTGCACATCGCGCCCCTGCCCTTGGATTGCGCACCCGAACGCGGTTTTTTCGTCGACAAACACGCGTTCCGCCGCAGCGACCTGCCAACGGTGATGCGAAAGGCATTTGATCTGGCGCGCGATGCGATAAAGGATCGGGCATGAGCCTCGCGACCGACTCCACGATTTCCGCCACTGCCCGCCTTGGCGGTTGGCAGGCGGCTTTGCCGTTCTGGATGTCCTTCCTGCTGGTGCCGCTGGCTTGGGTCAGCGCCACGCAGGGCGGCTGGACTGTTCTTCTGCTGCCGCTGGTGACGTGGTACCTGTTCTCCGCACTCGACTGGATCGGCGGTCTGAACCTCGCCAATGCCGACCCCCAGACGCCCGAAGCCGACCTGTTCTGGTATCGGCTGCTCACGCTGCTCTGGTCGCCGGTGCAGTTCGTCACCGTCTTCGCCCTGATCTGGTATGTCGCGCCGGCCGAACATCTTTCGACACTTGAAAAGCTGGCGGTGTTCTTCGGTGTCGGGGTCATTTCGGGCACGGTGGGGATCAACTACAGCCACGAACTGATGCACCAGAAGAACCGGTTCGAACGGGCATTGGCGGATCTGCTGCTGGCGATGGTGCTCTACTCGCATTTCCGTAGCGAACACCTGCTGGTGCATCACCGCTATGTCGGCACCCCGCGCGACCCGGTGACGGCGCGCTATGGCGAGAGTTTCTATCGCTTCTATCCAAGGGTACTGAGGCAAAGCCTGCTGTCGGCCTTCGCGGCGGAAAAGGCCAAGCTGGCGCGCAAGAACCGGCCATGGACCGACGCGTCCAATCCGTTCTGGCGCTACTGGATTCTGCAGGGCGGCATGCTGGCACTGGCCTTCGTGTTGGGCGGCTGGGCCGGAGTCGGGCTGTTCCTGATGCAGGCCGGAGTCGCGATCTGGCAACTGGAACTGGTCAACTACGTCGAGCATTACGGTTTGACCCGCAAGCACCTTGGCAACGGCAAGTACGAACATGTGCGCCCGCATCATTCATGGAACGCGGCGCACCGGGTGTCCAACTGGCTGCTGATCAACCTGCAGCGCCATTCCGACCATCACTACAAGCCCGATCGGCGTTTTCCTCTATTGCAGACTCATGCGGCCTCGGACGCCCCGCAACTGCCCTATGGCTATCCAGTGATGACCATCGCGGCGATGATCCCTCCGCTGTGGCGGCGGGTGATGAACCCGCGGGTACGGCGCTGGCGCGCGATGTATTACCCCGAGATCACCGACTGGACGCCCTACACCAAGCGCACGTTGCCAGTGCCGCGCTGAACCGAACACGTGTCGCCGGCGCGGGCTTCAGGGTCAACGTCGGGGTGCTTCGCATTGACCCGTACGTTGAAAACCTTCGGGTTGGAGCGAGTTGTATCGCACGCGACATACGTCAAGTTTTTTAAGTCTTTGAGAACCTTCGTCAAAACGGGAAACGAAAAAAGCCCCGCCATGACGGCGGGGCAGGTGTGGTGCCACATGACAGGCCACAGGCACCGGCGGTTTTCGTGAATGCCTGGATCAGCCCTGCATCTCGGAGCGGATCTGCTGGCGCAGCACGTCGATCGGCACGGTCTTGCCGTCGCGCTTGAAACACCAGTAGGTCCAGCCGTTGCAACTCGGTGCGCCTTCGAGCGCGGCGCCGACCTGGTGGATCGAGCCCTTGACGTCGCTGCCGATCAGCGTGCCATCAGCGCGCACCTTGGCCTTGAAGCGCTTGTTCATCGAGTAGAGTTCTTCGCCCGGACGCAGCATCCCGCGTTCGACCAACTGGCCGAACGGCACCCGCGGTTCCGCGCGCTTGGAGGCGCTGACCTGCAAGGCCTCGCGGTCGAACTTGCGAACCTTGGCGATCCGTTTCTCGGCGACCGCGCGATAGGCGGGCTCGCGTTCGATACCGATGAAGTCGCGGCCCAGCATCTTGGCCACCGCACCGGTGGTACCGGTGCCGAAAAACGGGTCGAGCACCACGTCGCCCGGATTGGTCGAACCGACCAGAACCCGGTGCAGCAGGCTTTCCGGTTTCTGGGTCGGATGCGCCTTGTCGCCCTTGTCGTCCTTGAGCCGCTCATGACCGGTGCAGATCGGCAGAACCCAATCGCTGCGCATCTGGATGCCTTCGTTCAGCGCCTTCAGCGCTTCGTAGTTGAAGGTGTATTTCCCGCCCTCGGACTTGCTGGCCCAGATCATTGTCTCATGCGCGTTGGTGAAGCGCTTGCCGCGGAAGTTCGGCATCGGATTGGACTTGCGCCAGACGACGTCGTTGAGGATCCAGTAACCCGCGTCCTGAAGAGCCGCACCGACGCGGAAAATGTTGTGATAGCTGCCGATCACCCAGATCGCGCCATCGGGTTTCAGCAGGCGCCGCGCGGCCTTCAGCCATTCGCGGGTGAACGTGTCATAAGCGGCGAAAGACGAGAACTGATCCCAGTGATCGTCGACCGCATCGACCTGGCTGTTGTCGGGCCGGTGCAGCTCTCCCTTGAGCTGCAGGTTATAGGGCGGATCGGCAAAGATCAGGTCGATGGATGCCTCGGGAAGACTGTTCATCCGCTTGATGCAGTCGCCATCCAGAATCGTGTTGAGCGGGAGCGCAGCCGCGCCCTGTGTCTTGGTCTTTGTCATTGTCTGCCTCTGTCCCGGACCGCTTCGTGCGCTCTCGTGGTTGTGGAAAACAATGAGTCAAAGCCGAATCTCCGTCAAATTCTTTTTTGAATCAGTCACTTATAGTTTTATCTTGATACAATATATTGTGCACGGGTTTGAAGGAACGTCTATGGTGTGGGGTCACACCAAGATTTTGAAGCGCCAACCTGTGACTTTTTGATGGATAGCCCGCGTTGGTCTCCCAGCCGTAGCCGGGATGCTGTTGCGCCAAATCCACCATGATCCGATCCCGCGCGATCTTGGCCACGATCGAGGCCGCCGCGATCGACACCGAGCGCCCGTCCCCCCGAACCACCGCCGCCGAAGGAAGCGCAAGGCCGCGTGGGATCATGCTGCCGTCGATCAGCACGAAGTCGGGCGGCGGGGACAGCGCGGCCACCGCACGTTCCATCGCGAGGTGGCTGGCGCGCAGGATGTTGAGGCGGTCGATCTCCTCGACGCTGGCATGGGCGATCGATACCTCAGCCTGCTCGTGGATCAGCACTGCGATCCGCGCGCGCGCCTTTGCCGTCAGCTTCTTTGAATCATTGAGCCCTTCGGGAATTTGCGCCGGGTCGAGGATCACTGCCGCCGCCGTGACCGGACCGGCAAGCGGGCCGCGTCCGACCTCGTCGACGCCTGCGACGCGGGGAAAGCCGCGCCCCCGCGCAGCGCGTTCGAGACTATCATCCGGCACATTCATCCGCGCGCCTTGCGCACCATGCCGCGGGCCGGGTCATAGCCGATCAGGCTGCCCGCCATGAACACTGCGAACGCCAGCACCACCCACAAGAGCGCCATGCCGTTGAAGCTTTCATAGAGAGCGAAACGGATCAGTTCGACCGCGTGGGTGAACGGGTTGAAGGCGCAGATGTCGCGCAGAAGGGTCGAGCTTTCGGCCATCTTCCACAACGGGTAGAGCGCGCTCGACAGGAAGAACATCGGGAAGATCACAAAGTTCATCACGCCCGCAAAATTCTCGAGCTGCTTGATCGTCGACGAGATCAGCAGGCCAAGCGCGCCCAGCATCAGCCCTGTCAGGATCAACACGGGGAACAGGTAGACATAGCCCATCAGCGGCATGGTGATCCCGAACGCCGCCGAGATCGCCAGGAACACGTAAACCTGCAGGATCGACACCGCGACGCCCGCCATCAGCTTGCAGAACAACAGCCACCAGCGCGGCAAACGGCTGGTCAGCAGCAGGCGCATCGAGCCCATCTCGCGGTCATACACCAGCGAGAGCGAGGACTGCATCCCATTGAAAAGCTGGATCATGCCGCAGAGGCCGGGGACGATATAGACCTCGTAGGTGATGTAGGTCTGGTAGGGCGGAATGATCGACAAGCCCAAAGCGGCACGAAAGCCCGCGGCGAAGACGACCAACCAGACCAATGGCCGCACGAGGGCGGCGAGGAAGCGACTGCGCTGGTTCATGAAGCGCATGGCTTCGCGCAGCACGATGGCGCGCAGCGCAACGAGATAGGCGATCATGCGGCCTGCTCGCGCGCGGTCATGGCCATGAAGGCATCTGTCAGGCTGCCTGTGCCGGCGATGCTGGCCGCCGTGCCCTGTGCGCGCACCTTGCCCTGATGCAGCACCACGACCTCGTCCGTCTCGCGGATCTCGTCGACCAGATGGGTGGCCCAGAAGACCAGCAGGCCGGTGTCGGCAAGGTCGTGAACATGGGCGGTGATCGCCTGACGGCTGGCGGTGTCCAGTCCCACGGTGGGTTCGTCCAGCAGCAGAACCTTGGGGTCATGAATCAGCGCGCGGGCAATCTCCATCCGGCGTCGGTGGCCGCCGTTCAACGCGCGGGCCTTCTCGCGGGCGCGTTCGCGCATGTCGAGCCGGTCCAGCGCTGCGTCGATGTTCTTTTGCGCGGCCTTCCCCGACAAACCCTGCAGTGCCGCGAAATAGCGCAGGTTCTGCAACACGGTCATGTCGAGGTCGAGCGTCTGTTGCTGGAACACCACCCCGATGCTGGCCAGCGCGCCGCGCGGGTCGCTGGCGATGTCATGCCCGGCCACGGTGATCGTTCCGTGACGTGTCACCAGAAGCCGGGTCATCAGGGAAAACAGCGTCGATTTGCCAGCGCCGTTCGGGCCGAGCAAGGCGCAGAAGCGCCCCGCGTCGAGCGCGAACGAAACGTCATCCAACGCCCGCTTGGCGCCATACTGATAGGTCACATCATGGACCTCAAGCATGGTCATGCGCGACTACTCGATGATGATTTCGACCCGCTGGCTCTCGCCGGTCGATCCCGGTTGCTTCAATTCATAACGGCCGGGCTTGATCGCGATGAACTCGATTTCCATCGTGCCGGCCTCGTCGAATTCGACGCTGTCGATGCCCAGCGGGCGGATTTCAAGACCGTTGATGACGATCTCGTTGATCCAGATGGCACGGAAGAAGCCAGCGCCTTCCAGCGCCAGTTCACCGGTACCGTCGGATTCGATCTCGATCTCATAGGCGGTGCCGGATTTCAGCATCAAAGGCGCTTCGGCAATAGGCTTGCCGACCGAGAGGGTCAGTTCCGGCAGATCTTCCTTGTTGGAACTGGACAGGAGTCCCGCGAAGCCCAAGTCGTGGGCTGCCAGGGGCGCGGCGAAGAATGTTGCGGCAAGGCCGGCGTAGATTGCGGTTTTCATTGTTGAAGAGGCTCCCTGCATTTCGTTGGATTTCAACTCGCGTGAGCATTTCACGTGAGACGCGGACGTCAAGCAACACCAAAGGCGCAGAGACTCGTCCCCCGTGGACCATCGTTTTTGCCATTGCGGAAACGCACCGGTTCCATGACACTCCGCGGCATGACGTATGAAAAGACCCAACGGCCGAGAAGTCTCGGCCACGGAATATCGCGGCCCAGGCCATGACGGCGTTCCCGGTTTTCGACGGCCATAACGATCTCGTGCTCAGGCTCCTCAAAGGCGACGCGACCGCAGAGGGCGTGGCCAACGGCCTGAACGATGGCCATATCGACAAGCCCCGGGCCGTGAAGGGCGGGTTCGCCGGCGGCATGTTCGCGATCTATGTCCCAAGCCCGCGCGACGCCGCCGCGCGCGAAGACGAGATGCAGAAGCCCTCCTACGACCTTCCCCTGCCCGACCCTCTTGATGAGGATTTCGCGGTCGGCTGGACCGAACGCGGCTTTGACGCGCTGGACGATCTGGAACGCGTCGGCGCGGTGCGGATATGTCGGACAGTGGACGAGATTTCCGCGACCCTCGGCGCGGCGGAAATGGCCGCCGTCGTCCATATCGAGGGCGCGGAAGCCATCGACCGCGACTTTGCACGGCTTCACGCCTATCACGCACGCGGGTTGCGCTCGCTCGGGCCGGTCTGGAGCCGCGAGACGATCTGGGGCCACGGTGTGCCGTTTCGCTTTCCGTCCGACCCCGATATCGGCCCCGGGCTGACCGACGCGGGCAAGGCGCTGGTGCGCGAATGCAACCGGCTGCGCATCCTGATCGACCTGTCGCACCTGAACGCCAAGGGGTTCGACGACGTGGCGCGGATCAGTGACGCGCCGCTGGTCGCGACCCATTCAAACGCCTGGGCAGTGACGCCGCATTCACGCAATCTGACCGACCGGCAACTGGACGCGATCCGCGACAGCGGCGGCATGGTGGGAATCAACTTCGCCAGTGCCTTCCTGCGGCCGGACGGCCAGATGAACGACGATTTCGGTCTTGACATAGTCCTAAGACATTTTGACCATTTGGTCGAAAGACTGGGAGAAGACCGGGTGGGGATCGGGTCGGATTTCGACGGCGCGCTGGTTCCTAAACCGATCACCGATTGTGCAGGTCTGCCCAATCTGGTCGCGGCCCTGCGCACCCATGGGGCTGACGACGCGCTTTTGAAAAAGGTAACGCATGGTAACTGGTTGCGTGTCCTGCGCTTGACGTGGGGCGACTAAACAACAAACGAACAGGGAGTGTTCACATGACGAACCGATTGAGTTTCGCAGCCGCGGCCGCCGCAGCACTGATCATGGCCAGCGACATGGCGCCGGCCTTTGCCGAAACACCGCCGAACATGCTGGTGATCGCCAACCGGATCGACGACATCAAGACCTTTGACCCGGCGGAAAGCTTCGAGTTCGCAGGTGCCGATGTCAGTCGCAACGTCTATGAGAAGCTGGTCAATTTCGATCCGCTGGACCTCGACGCCGGCTATCAGCCCCAGCTTGCGGAAAGCTGGGACATCTCGGAGGACGGAAAAACCGTCACCTTCACCATGGCCGAGGGTCACGTATTTTCGACCGGCAACCCCGTAACGGCAAAGGATGCCGAGTTCTCGTTGCGCCGCGCGGTGCTTCTGAACAAGACCCCGTCCTTCATCCTGACCCAGTTCGGTTTCACCCCCGAGAACGTGGAAGAGACCATCGTCGCCACCGATGACAAGACGCTGGTGTTGACGCTGGACAAGCCCTACGCGGTCTCGTTCGTGCTGAACTGCCTCACCGCCACCATCGGCGGCATCGTCGACATGAAGGCGGCGATGGAGAACGAGGTGGACGGCGACATGGGCAACGAATGGCTGCGCACCAACACCGCGGGATCGGGCCCCTACAAGGTCGTTGACTGGAAGCCCAGCGAAAGCGTTTTGATGGACCTGAATCCGAACTATCACGGCGACGCCCCGGCGATGGAGCGGGTTATCGTTCAGCACATCCAGGAAAGTGCCACCCAGCGTCTGCAGTTGGAACGCGGCGATATCGACGTCGCGCGCAACCTCTCGCCCGAGGACGTGGCAGGTCTGGACGGAGTCGACGGCGTCAAGGTCGTGGACGAACTTCGAGGGCGCCTGATGTACTGGGCGGCGAACCAGAAGAACGAGATGCTGTCCGATCCCAAGGTTCTGGAAGCTTTGAAATGGGCCGTCGATTACGACGGCATGTCGGGATCGTTCCTGAAGGGACAATACACCGTGCACCAAGCCTTCCTGCCGCTGACCTTCCTCGGCGCGCTGGAGGACAAGCCCTATTCCTTTGACATGGAGAAGGCAAAGGCGGCGCTGGCGGAGTCGAACCACCCCGACTGCGGCCCGATCAAGATCTCGGTGCGCGAAGCACAGGAGCGGCTGGACATCAGCCAATCGCTGCAGAACACTTGGGGCCAGCTGGGCTGCGAGGTCGAACTGATCGTTGGAACCGGTGCGCAGACACTCGACCGTTATCGCGCGCGTGAGCATGACATCTACATGGGCGCCTGGGGCCCCGACTATCCCGACCCGAACACCAACGCCGCGACCTTTGCGCAGAACCCGGACAACGCCGACGAGGCCGGCAACACCGGCTATCTGGCGTGGCGCAACGCCTGGGACATTCCGGAGATGAGCGAGAAAACCCTCGCTGCGGTGGTCGAGAACGACACCGAGGCCCGCGCCCAGATGTATCGCGACATCCAGGCCGAGCATCAGCAGACCAGCCCCTTCGGCGTCATGTTCCAGCAGATCGAGCAGAACGGAATGCGCTCGAATGTCGAAAACTTCGTGGCCGGTGGCGCGACCACGGCGGTGTCCTACTGGGTCATCACCAAGTAAATGGCACAGAGCCAGACACACGGGGAGGGGCGGCAGACGCTGTCCCTCCCTCCTTGGTTCAAGAGGTTGCTCGCGACACTTGCGACAGTGGCGGCGACGATCCTCGGCCTGCTCTTCGTGACCTTCATGATCGGTCGCGTGATGCCGATCGACCCGGTTCTTGCAGTGATCGGCGAACGCGCGACGCAGGCGCAATATGACGAGACCTTCCGCGAGCTCGGGCTCGACAAGCCACTCATGGTGCAGTTTGGCATCTATGTCGGTGACGTGCTTCTGGGCGATTTCGGCAAGTCGATCCGTACCGGGCAGGAAGTGGCCACCGATATCGGCCGCGTGTTCCCGGCCACCCTGGAACTGGCAACGCTCGGCACCCTGATCGGCGTCATCCTCGGCGTCCCGCTGGGCGTCATTGCCGCCGTGCGGCGCGGCAGCTGGATCGACCAGGTCGCCCGCTTCGTCGGCCTGATCGGCTATTCCATGCCGATCTTCTGGCTCGGCCTCGTCGGGCTGCTCGTGTTCTACGGCATTCTCGGCTGGGTGTCGGGACCGGGGCGCGTCGGCATCTTCTATCAGGGCATCGTCGAGCCTATCACCGGAATGCTGCTGGTCGACAGTGCGCTGCGCGGCGAATGGGCTGTCTTCCGCAACGCCTTTTCTCATATCATCCTGCCCGCGTCGCTGCTGGGATATTACTCCATGGCCTATATTAGCCGCATGACACGGTCCTTCATGCTTGAACAACTGGGCTCGGAATATGTCACGACTGCCCGCGTCAAGGGCCTGTCGGAATGGCAGGTGGTCTGGGGCCATGCCTTCCGAAACATTCGTATTCAACTGGTCACCGTGATCGCGCTGGCCTACGCCAACCTGCTGGAGGGGTCGGTCCTGACCGAGATCATCTTTGCCTGGCCCGGCATCGGCAGCTACATCACGACCTCGCTTCTGGCCAACGACATGAACTCGGTTCTTGGCGGCACCATCGTGATCGGAGTGATCTTCGTGGGCATCAACATCTTCTCGGACATTCTGTACCGTTTCTTCGACCCGAGGGCGAAATGAACGGGACGGCGGGATGGCGCGACTGGCTGCTGACCGACGAACCGGCTTCGCGCCGGCAAGCGCGGCTGTCGTCCTGGTACAAGGGCTGGCTGACCTTCCGCTCGAACACGCTGGCGATGCTCGGGCTGGGGGTTCTTCTGTTCCTGATCCTCGCCGCGATCTTCGCGCCCATCCTGGCGACGCATGATCCCTTCGCGCAGGATCTCGGCAACCGCCTGCTCGCACCGGGAGAACAGGGACATTTCTTCGGCACTGACAGCCTGGGTCGGGACATCTATTCGCGCATCCTCTACGGCGCGCGCATCTCTATCTACATCGTCCTGCTTGTCGTGATGGTGGCGCCCGTGGTCGGGCTGATCATGGGAACGGTCGCCGGCTATGCGGGGGGCTGGATCGACGTGATCCTGATGCGGATAACCGACATCTTCCTGGCCTTCCCGCGCCTGATCCTGGCGCTTGCCTTCGTGGCGGCGCTGGGGGCCGGGATCGAGAACGCGGTGCTGGCCATATCGCTCACCGCCTGGCCGCCTTATGCGCGGATCGCCCGCGCCGAGACCTTGACCATCCGCAATTCGGACTTCATTCACGCGATCCGCCTACAGGGTGCCGGGCCCGTGCGGATCGTGACGCGGCATATCTGGCCGCTCTGCATTTCATCGCTGGTGATCCGGGTGACGCTGGACATGGCCGGCATCATCCTGACAGCGGCGGGGTTGGGCTTTCTGGGCCTCGGAGCGCAGCCGCCCAGCCCGGAATGGGGCGCGATGATCTCGGAAGGGCGCAAGTACATCCTCGATTACTGGTGGGTTGCCACGATTCCGGGCATCGCCATCTTCGCGATCTCGCTGGCCTTCAACCTCCTGGGTGACGGCCTGCGCGACGTTCTGGACCCCAAGGAGAGCAATTCGTGACGGATGAACCCCTGCTGGACGTCGAGAACCTGTGGGTCAAGTTCCACACGCGCACCGGCATCGTCGACGCGGTGCGCGGCATCTCGTTCACGCTGGGGCGCGAGCGGCTGGGGATCGTGGGAGAGTCCGGCTCGGGCAAATCGATGACCGGGCGCGCCATCCTGCGGCTGATCCGTCCCCCCGGGCAGATCGAAGCCGACAAGATGGAGATGCACGGCGAAGACATCCTGCACGCCCCGGAAGACCGGATGCGACGGCTGCGCGGCGGGCGCGTGTCGATGATCATGCAGGATCCGAAGTTCTCCCTGAACCCGGTGATGACCGTGGGCCAGCAGATGGTCGAAGCACTGCGCGCGCATGAGAAGGTCTCCAAATCCGAAGCCCGCGAACGTGCTATCGCGATGCTCGACGAGGTTGCGATCCGCGATCCGGAACGAGTTTACGGACTGTATCCGCACGAGGTGTCGGGCGGCATGGGCCAGCGCATCATGATCGCGATGATGGTGCTGCCCAATCCTGAAATCCTGATCGCCGACGAACCCACATCTGCACTGGACGTATCGGTCCAACTGCAGGTTCTGGAGATCATGAACAAGCTGGTGCGCGATCGCGGGATGGGACTGATCTTCATCAGCCACGACCTCAACCTGGTGGCGAAGTTCTGCGACCGGATCGTCATCATGTATGCCGGGCGCATCGTCGAAACCTGCAACGCCAGCGAGCTGAAGAACGCCAGCCACCCCTACACGGTCGGTTTGCTGAACTCTGTTCCCGATCTCGAGAACCCGCGGGAGCGGCTTGACGTGCTGCAGCGCGATCCGACATGGACGGACGCTCCATCGGTGAGTGCACGGGTATGAGCGATATCTCGATAGAAGGCCTGAATGTCTGGTTCGGCACAAAGGGAGATCGCTCCTACGCAGTGCGCGATGTCAGTTTCGAGGTCGACCCCGGCGAGAGTTTTGGTCTGGTCGGAGAAAGCGGCTCGGGCAAGTCCACCATTCTGCGCGCCATTGCCGGGCTGATTCCGACCTGGTCGGGGCAGATGACCGTCGCGGGCGAACCACTGGGCAAGACCAGAAGCAAGGCATTCTACCGCAAGGTGCAGATGGTGTTTCAGGACCCCTATGCCTCACTGCATCCGCGCCATACCGTCGATCAGGTGTTGTCCGAAGCGATGAAGCTGCATGGCGGCGACAATGTCGACGAGCGGATCGTCAAGCTGCTGAATGACGTCGGGCTTGGTCCCGGCTTCCGGTTCCGCTATCCGCACCAGATGTCGGGCGGCCAGCGCCAGCGCGTCGCGATCGCCCGTGCGTTGGCGCCAGAGCCGTCGATCCTGCTTCTGGACGAGCCGACCTCGGCGCTCGACGTGTCGGTGCAGGCCGAGATCCTGAACCTGCTGGTCGACCTTCGGGCCGAACACAAGCTGACCTACCTGATGGTCTCGCACGACCTGGGCGTCGTGGGCCATCTCTGCGGCCGCATCGCCGTCATGCGCGACGGACGCTTTGTCGAGACGCTGGGGGTCGAACAGATGCGCCGGCTGGAGGCAAAGGAAGCCTACACGAAACACCTTCTGGACAGCTCGATCAACTCGGTCCGCTGATCGCTTGATAGTTCGCCTGGTATCGCGCGCGGGTTCTGGGCCTCCACGAGGGAACGTCCTGCCATTTTCAACGCCATGGATTTGGACCACGATTTTGGCTGTGCAAACTTGGAACCCGCCGAGCATGTATCGATGGTAATTCAGTCCGATTCGTCAGATAACTCATTCGACTCTAAAACTAGGTGTTCAGTCCCGGCATTTGGTGGATCGGGTGGAGGATGATGAGTTGGCCCTATTTTCATAGACGCGTTGCCCCCTTGCTTTGAGCCGAGGAGGCGACCATTGGAACAAGCAACTACAGCGACTAGTTCAAGCGCGATGCGGTGCGTCAGATCACTTTGCGCGGGTATCCGGTGGGGGAGGTTTCCCGGCGCTTGGGCGTGAGCACGCATTCTCTGTATGAATGGATGGAGCTTTTCGCGGACCCAGTTCCTAAGACGGGCGTCGATCACGAGGCCGAGAACCGTCGGCTGAAGTGGGTGCTGGCCCGTGTCATTGAGGAGCGTGACATCCTAAAAAAAGCAACGGCGTACT
>NZ_JAELVR010000011.1 GCF_016428585.1 Sedimentitalea arenosa
AAATCGCCGAAATACTTCGTGATCGCAGCCGTCAGCGTCGTCTTGCCGTGGTCAACGTGACCAATCGTGCCGATGTTCACATGCGGCTTGGTACGCTCAAACTTTTCCTTACCCATCTTAAGGTCTCCTTTTTTCGTTGTCGGATGGCGGGGTGTCCCCGCCCTACAGTTGGTGGGTAGGGCGGGGTCGTCCCCGCCACCCGGTTATGCGTATTTCGCCTGGATCTCGTCGCTGATGTTCTGCGGAACCGGATCGTAGTGATCGAATTGCATGGTGAAGTTCGCACGGCCCGAGGACATGGACCGCAGCGTGTTGATGTAGCCGAACATGTTGGCCAGCGGCACCATCGCGTCGATCGCGATCGCGTTGCCGCGGGTTTCCTGCCCGGTCACCTGGCCGCGACGGCTGGTGAGGTCACCGATGATGCCACCGGTGTATTCTTCCGGGGTCACCACCTCGACGCTCATGATCGGCTCCAGCATCTTGGCGCCGGCCTTGCGCATGCCTTCCCGCATGCACATCCGCGCTGCGATTTCAAACGCCAGAACGCTCGAGTCCACGTCGTGGAACTTGCCGTCGATCAGCGCGACCTTGAAGTCGATCACCGGGAAGCCCGCCAGCGGACCGGAGTCCATGACCGACTGGATACCCTTCTCGACGCCCGGAATGTATTCCTTGGGCACCGCGCCACCGACGATGCGGCTCTCGAAGGAATAGCCTTCGCCCGGCTCGGTCGGCGAAATGATGAGCTTGACCTCGGCGAACTGACCCGACCCACCGGATTGTTTCTTGTGGGTATAGGTATGCTCGACCTCGTGACCGATGGTTTCGCGATAGGCCACCTGCGGCGCACCGATGTTGGCTTCGACCTTGAATTCCCGCTTGAGACGATCCACCAGGATGTCGAGGTGAAGTTCGCCCATGCCCTTCATGATCGTCTGCCCCGATTCCAGATCGGTTTCGACGCGGAAGGATGGGTCCTCGGCGGCCAGACGGGCCAGACCCTGGGACATCTTTTCCTGATCCGCCTTGGTTTTCGGCTCGACCGCGATCTCGATGACCGGATCCGGGAAGGTCATGGTTTCCAGAACCACCGGGTCGTTGACGGCGCAGAGCGTGTCACCGGTGGTGGTGTCCTTCAGACCGGCCAGTGCGATGATGTCGCCCGCAAACGCTTCGGTGATTTCCTCGCGGTTGTTGGAGTGCATCATCATCATCCGGCCGACGCGCTCTTTCTTCCCCTTGGTGGAGTTCAGCAGCGTGTCGCCCTTGTTCAGCTTGCCCGAATAGATACGGGTGAAGGTCAGCGATCCGACGAAGGGGTCGTTCATGATCTTGAACGCCAGGCCCGAGAACGCCATGTCATCATCCGCGCGACGCGGGATGTTGCGGGTTTCGGTTTCGTCGCCCGGCTTGAAGCCCATGTAGTCGACCACGTCCAGCGGGCTGGGCAGATAGTCGATCACGGCGTTCAGCAGCGGCTGGACACCCTTGTTCTTGAAGGCAGAACCACAGAGAACCGGGATGAACTTGATGCCGAGCGTGCCTTTGCGGATCAGCTTGCGCAGCGTCTCCACGTCCGGCTCTTCGCCTTCCAGATACGCTTCCATCGCGGCGTCGTCCATTTCGACGGCGGTCTCGATCAGCGTGGCGCGCCACTCTTCGGCAAGGTCCTTGAGGCTGTCGCGGATCTCGCGCTGCTCCCAGGACGCCCCAAGGTCTTCACCGGCCCAGACCCACTCTTTCATGGTGACCAGGTCGATCATGCCTTCGAGCTCGTTCTCGGCCCCGATCGGAATCTGGATCGGCGCCGGAATCGCACCGGTACGGTCCTTGATCATGCGCACGCAGTTGAAGAAGTCGGCGCCGATCTTGTCCATCTTGTTGACGAACACGATCCGCGGCACCTTGTAACGGTCGGCCTGGCGCCAGACGGTCTCGGTCTGGGGCTCGACACCGGCGTTGGCGTCCAGAACGGCGACAGCGCCGTCCAGAACCGCCAGCGACCGCTCGACCTCGATGGTGAAGTCCACGTGGCCGGGGGTGTCGATGATGTTCATCCGGTACTTGGTATCGGAAGTCGCATCGGCGGTCGGCTCTTCCTGGCGCTGCCAGAAGGTCGTCGTCGCCGCCGAGGTGATGGTGATCCCGCGTTCCTGCTCCTGCTCCATCCAATCCATCGTGGCCGCACCGTCGTGCACCTCGCCAAGGTTGTGGGATTTGCCGGTGTAGAACAGGATCCGTTCGCTGCAGGTGGTCTTGCCTGCATCGATATGGGCCATGATGCCGAAATTGCGGTAGCGTTCGAGCGGATAGTCGCGTGCCATGGGTCAGGTGCCTCTAGGGTTTTACCAGCGGTAATGGCTGAAGGCCTTGTTCGCCTCGGCCATCTTGTGGGTGTCTTCGCGTTTCTTGACGGCCGAGCCGCGGGACTGAACCGCGTCCAGCAGTTCGCCTGCGAGGCGCTCTTCCATCGTGTTCTCGTTGCGGGCGCGGCTCGCCTTGATCAACCAGCGGATCGCCAGCGCCTGACGACGCTCGGGGCGGACCTCGACGGGCACCTGGTAGGTGGCACCACCGACCCGGCGCGAGCGAACCTCGACGGAGGGCTGGATGTTGTCGAGCGCTTCGTGGAAGACCTCGATCGGGCTGCGTTTGATCTTGCTCTCGACCCGGTCCATCGCGTTGTAGACGATACGTTCGGCAACCGATTTCTTGCCGTCGATCATCAGGTTGTTCATGAACTTGGTCAGGATGACATCGCCGAACTTGGCGTCGGGCAGGACTTCGCGTTTTTCAGCGGCGTGACGACGTGACATGTCGCTCTCTCCTTATTTGGGACGCTTGGCGCCGTACTTCGAACGGCGTTGCTTACGGTCTTTGACACCCTGGGTATCGAGCACACCGCGCAGGATGTGATAGCGCACGCCGGGAAGGTCCTTCACACGGCCACCACGGATCAGGACGACAGAGTGCTCCTGAAGGTTGTGGCTCTCGCCGGGAATATAGCTGATGACCTCGAAGCCGTTGGTCAGGCGCACCTTCGCCACTTTCCGCATCGCCGAGTTCGGCTTCTTCGGCGTGGTGGTGTAGACGCGCGTGCAGACGCCCCGCTTCTGCGGGCATTCCTGCAAGTGCATGGACTTCGAGCGTTTGATTTTCGGCTGACGCGGCTTGCGGATCAGCTGTTGGATCGTTGGCATTCCGGTTTCTTCCCCGTTTCGCAACACATGTGTGATGCACGCTGTTGCGTGCGGTTCAAATTCGGCGACTTACGCGTCCGCAAGCGCAAAAACCGCAAACGTTCCCATTCCGAGGTGAACGTCGCGGTGGGCATTCAGAGGATCGGGGCGGCAGGTGCCCGGATCTTGACCACAAGAGTTTCGGATTCGACGTACGGGGCGACCCCCGCTGCCGAGATAGCGGGCGTATAGGGGGAGTCGCCGGTGGTGTCAACAGCCCGCCACCCAGGCCGACGCCCGCCCGGGCAGTTAGGCGGATCAAATCCTGATAGCCGCCCTACCCTGCCTACCCTGCCAGCCAGACCAGCTTGCAAGCCGGTGCGGGCGCTGCGACACTATCCCTCGCAAGATCGGGAAAACGGGCGAGACAGGGCAGGATGCAGGTCATCGGAATTTGCAGGTTCTCCTATCCGGGTCTTGGCGGCTTTCAGGTCACCCATGACAGCCTCGAAGAGCGGATTGCCTATCTCTATACGCCCGACCGGCTGGAAGAAAGGTTCCGCTTCTTCGAAACCATCACGCTTCCCGGGATCCGCGCGCAGTTCGACACCGACTTCACCTTCCTGATCGTGATCGGTGACAGCCTGCCACAGCGTTATCGCAGGCGCCTTGAGGCGCTTGTCGCCGATGTTCCGCAGGCGGTGATCCAGGCGCATCCGCCGGGTCGGCACCGCGAGGTGATGCAACGGGCGATAAACTCGGTCCGGCAGGCCAGCTCCGAACCTTGCCTGCAGTTCCGGCTCGACGACGACGATGCGGTCGCGGTCTCGTTCGTGCATCGGCTGCGCAGCGCGGCCGCCGATGTCACGGGCCTGCTGCGTGAACACCGAACCGTGGCGATCGACTTCAATCAGGGCTACATCGTGCGGCCCGGGCCCCGGGGCATCGCGGCGGCGCCAATCCAGGAACCGTACTGGACCGCTGGTCTCGCGCTGATGATCCGCCCCGACACGATGCAGAGCGTGATGAATTTCGGCCATCACCTGCTCGCAAAAAAGATGCCCACCGTCACGTTCACCGGCGAAGACATGATGGTGCGCGGCTACCACGCCTTCAACGACTCCCGGCAAACTCGGCCAAGCCGCACGCCGCCTCTGACACCGCTGGACGCGGATGGCGAACTTCTGTTCCAAATGACCTACGGGATCGAGTCCGACCACGTACGCCGGGTGTTCTCAGCGGCCCTGTAGAGCGGCGCGGGCCTTCTGCGCCACCCGCCGCTCGCGGTAGAGCGTGAAGACGCCGGTCGCCACAACGATGGCTGCCCCGATCAGCGTCAGCGCGTCCGGCCAGTCGCCAAAGACCAGCCACCCCAGCGCCAGTGCCCAAAGCAGACCGGTATAGCGAAACGGGGCCACGAACGAGACATCCCCCACGCGCATAACCATGACACTGAACAGATACCCCCCCAGAATGAAGACCGAGGAGCCGATCAGAAGAAGCGACAGCCTGAGGTCGAGCGGCTGCCACTCCGATCCGGTCGAGGCAATGGCCGAGAAGATCAGGACCGACACCGAGGCCGACAGGGTCACGGTCATCGAGGGTGCCGCGGCAGACATACGCCGCGTCGCGAGATCGCGCACCGTCACGCAACACACCGCCGCGAGCGCATAGATCGCGTCGATGCTGAACCCGTCCGGCCCCGGCCGCACGATCAGCAGCATGCCGCAGAATCCGACGATGATGGCCAGCATCCGCTTCCAGCCGACGGGGTCGCGAAAGAACAGCGCCGCCCCCAGCGTGACCGTCAGGGGCAGCACCTGCAAGATCGCGGTAACGTTGGCCAGCGGCATGTTGAAGAGCGCGGTCAGGAAGAAATAGGCCGCGCCGATCTCGCTGACCGAGCGCAAAGCCACCAGCATCCAGTCACGCGGCGACAGGTCGAATCGCAACGCGCCAAGCCAGCGTGCCAGCAAATAGATCAGCGCGGTTGAAATCAGCCCCCGGATCGTCAGAAGCTGGAACAATGGCAATGCCCCGTCCGTCGCCTTGACGCAGGTGTCGTTGAGCGTGAACGCCGCCATGCTGCCCATCATCAACAGGGCGCCGCGCGTGTTGGGCGACATCACTGCGCCAGACCCTGACTCCGTACTCATCGACGCGCTGCCCCTCCCCGCCCTGCGTGACTCGTTGCCTTGTTCACCATCTCTGAGGCCGTTCTTCGCCGTGCGCAAGCGGTTTGAACGGGAAGCCGGAACTCATCGTGTGGCCACCCGGATGGCTGCATCGCGGGGAACCAAAGAAAACGCCCCCGCACGGTTCGTGCGGGGGCGTCATCTTTTCAATCGGGAGAGATCAGGCTCAATCGCGGCTTTCCGGCGTTTCCACCAGATCGTCGAGGGCCCCGTTGTCAACGAAGTCTTCCTCGGTCGGCGCAGCGAGGGCTGCAGCGGCTTCGGCCTCTTCGCGGCGGGCTTCGATCACCACGTTGTCGCGTTCCTGAGCGATGCGGCGCACCCGCTGGGTGGCCCCACCCGTCCCCGCCGGGATCAGGCGCCCGACGATGACGTTTTCCTTCAGGCCGACGAGCTTGTCCTTCTTGCCCTGCACCGACGCTTCGGTCAGCACGCGGGTGGTCTCCTGGAAGGAGGCCGCAGAGATGAAGCTGCGGGTCTGCAAGGACGCCTTGGTGATACCCAGCAGGATCGGTTCGCCCTGTGCCGGACGGCCACCCTTGGCGATCGCCTTTTCGCAAGCCAGGTCGAACTCCTGCTTGTCGACATGCTCACCCTTCAGCAGCGTGGTATCGCCGCTGTCCTGGATCTCCCACTTCTGCAGCATCTGGCGCACAATCACCTCGATGTGCTTGTCGTTGATCTTCACGCCCTGCAGACGATAGACCTCCTGCACCTCGTTGATCATGTAGTCGGCCAGCGCCTCGACCCCGAGGATCGACAGGATGTCATGCGGCGCCGGATTGCCGTCCATGATGTAGTCGCCCTTCTGGATGAAGTCGCCTTCCTGCACCGGGATGTGCTTGCCCTTGGGCACCATGTACTCCACGGGCTCGAGCGTTTCGTCCGCCGGTTCGATGCTGATGCGACGCTTGTTCTTGTAGTCGCGCCCGAACCGGACATAGCCGTCGATCTCGGCGATGATCGCGTGATCCTTGGGACGACGCGCCTCGAACAGTTCCGCCACCCGCGGCAGACCGCCGGTGATGTCCTTGGTCTTGGACCCTTCGCGCGGGATACGCGCCACCACGTCGCCGGCCTTGATCTCGGCACCATCCTCAACGGACAGGACCGCATCAACCGACATCGGATAGGTGACCGGGTTGCCGGCATCGTTGCGCACCGGCTCGCCGTCCGCATCCACCAGGATGATCTCGGGCTTCAACTCGTTGCCCTTGGGTGCGGCGCGCCAGTCGATCACGATCTTCTGCGTCATGCCGGTCGCATCGTCGGTCTCGTCGCGCACGGCGATACCGCTGACCAGGTCGACGAATTTCGCCGTACCGGCCTTCTCCGCGATGATCGGCAGGGTGTAGGGGTCCCATTCGAACAGCTTGTCGCCGAACTTGACGTCCTGACCCTCGGTCACGAACAGCTTGGAGCCGTAAGCCAACTTGTGGCTTGCCCGCTCCTCGCCATTGGCGTCCTTGATCAGCAGCTTCATGTTTCGACCGACAACCAGCACCTCGCCGCTGGAATTCTCCAACGTCTGGGTGTTTTCATAGGCGATCTTGCCCTCCTGGCTCGCTTCGAGGAAGGACTGCTGACCGCCCTGCGCCACGCCGCCGATGTGGAAGGTCCGCATCGTCAGCTGGGTGCCGGGTTCCCCGATCGACTGCGCCGCGATGATGCCCACGGCCTCGCCTTGGTTCACCATCGTACCGCGTGCGAGGTCACGACCGTAGCACATGGCGCAGACGCCTTCCTCGGCCTCGCAGGTCAGCGGGCTGCGGATCCGTGCCGTCGCGACATTCGCCTCTTCGATGCTGTCAGCCATGCGCTCGTCGATGAGTGTTCCATGGGGCACCAGCACCTCGTCGGTGCCCGGCTTCAGGATGTCCTCTGCCGCGACGCGGCCCAGGATCCGTTCGCCCAAGGTGGCGACGACTTCGCCATCGTTCACGGCTGGCTCTGCTGTGATCGCCATGTCGGTGCCGCAATCGTGCATCCTGACGATGCAGTCCTGCGCCACGTCCACCAGACGGCGGGTCAGGTAACCCGAGTTCGCCGTCTTGAGCGCGGTGTCCGACAGACCCTTGCGGGCGCCGTGGGTCGAGTTGAAGTACTCGAGAACGGTCAGGCCTTCCTTGAAGTTCGAGATGATCGGCGTCTCGATGATGTCGCCGTTCGGCTTTGCCATCAGGCCGCGCATCCCGCCCAGCTGCTTCATCTGGGTGACCGAGCCCCGGGCCCCGGAGTGCGCCATCATGTAAACCGAGTTCGGTTCCATTTCGGCGCCGGTCTCGTCCCTTTGACTGGCCGAGATTGACCCCATCATGGCCTCGGTCACGCGGTCGTTGCACTTCGACCAGGCATCCACGACCTTGTTGTACTTTTCGCCCTGGGTGATCAGGCCGTCCATGTATTGCTGTTCGAAGTCTTTCACCTGGTCGCGGGTTTCATCCACGATCGGCCATTTCGTGTCAGGGATCAGCATGTCGTCCTTGCCGAACGAGATGCCGGCCTTGAACGCCTCGCGAAAGCCCATGGTCATGATCTGGTCGCAGAAGATGACCGATTCCTTCTGACCGCAATAGCGGTAAACGGTATCGATGACCTGCTGGACTTCCTTCTTGCGCAGAAGGCGGTTGACCAGTTCGAAAGGAGCTTTCGCATTCAGCGGCAGCAGCGCGCCAAGGCGCACACGGCCCGGCGTGGTTTCGTACCGCTTCTTGACCTCGTTGCCTTCCTCGTCGATCTGCGTGATGCGCGCGGTGATCTTGGAGTGCAGATGCACCTCGCCCGCGTCCAGAGCGTGCTGGACTTCCTCGATCGAGCCGAAGATCTTGCCTTCGCCCTTCATGCCCTCGCGTTCCAGCGTGACATAGTAGAGGCCCAAGATCATGTCCTGCGACGGCACGATGATCGGCGCGCCGTTCGCCGGCGACAGCACGTTGTTCGTGGACATCATCAGGACACGGGCTTCCAACTGCGCTTCCAGCGACAGCGGGACGTGCACGGCCATCTGATCGCCGTCAAAGTCGGCGTTGAAGGCCGAACAGACAAGCGGATGAAGCTGGATCGCCTTGCCTTCGATCAGGACCGGCTCGAACGCCTGGATGCCCAGGCGGTGCAACGTCGGCGCGCGGTTCAGCATCACCGGATGTTCACGGATCACCTCGTCGAGGATATCCCAGACTTCAGGGCGTTCCTTTTCGACCAGTTTCTTGGCCTGCTTCACGGTGCTGGAAAGCCCCTTGGCTTCGAGCCGCGAATAAATGAACGGCTTGAACAGTTCGAGCGCCATTTTCTTGGGCAGACCGCACTGGTGCAGCTTGAGTTCCGGCCCAGTCACGATGACAGACCGGCCCGAGAAGTCGACGCGCTTGCCCAGAAGGTTCTGGCGGAAGCGGCCCTGCTTGCCCTTGAGCATGTCCGAAAGCGATTTCAGCGGGCGCTTGTTCGCACCGGTGATAACGCGGCCCCGACGGCCGTTGTCAAACAGCGCATCGACGGATTCCTGCAACATCCGCTTTTCGTTGCGGACGATGATGTCGGGCGCGCGCAGTTCGATCAGTCGCTTCAGACGGTTGTTACGGTTGATGACCCGGCGATAGAGGTCGTTGAGGTCCGAGGTCGCGAAGCGGCCGCCGTCCAGCGGCACCAGCGGGCGCAGTTCCGGCGGGATGACCGGGATCACGGTCAGAACCATCCATTCCGGGCGGTTGCCGGATTCCAGGAAGGATTCAACGACCTTCAGACGCTTGATGATCTTCTTCGGCTTGAGTTCACCTGTGGCCTCCTTCAGGTCGGCGCGCAGCTGTTCCGCCTCGGCCTCGAGATCGATCGCGGCCAGCATCTCGCGGATCGCTTCGGCGCCGATGTTGGCGGTGAAGGCGTCCATGCCATAGGCGTCCTGAGCGTCCATGAACTCTTCTTCGGTCATCATCTGGCCATAGGTCAGATCGGTCAGGCCGGGTTCGATCACGACGTAGTTCTCGAAGTAGAGAACCCGCTCGAGGTCACGCAGAGTCATGTCCAACATCAGACCGATGCGGGACGGCAGCGACTTGAGGAACCAGATATGCGCGACCGGCGCAGCCAGTTCGATATGGCCCATGCGCTCGCGGCGCACTTTTTGCAACGTCACTTCGACACCGCATTTCTCGCAGACGACGCCGCGATACTTCATCCGCTTGTACTTGCCGCACAGGCACTCGTAGTCCTTGATCGGGCCGAAAATGCGCGCGCAGAACAGGCCGTCACGCTCGGGCTTGAACGTGCGATAGTTGATGGTCTCGGGCTTCTTGATCTCGCCATAGGACCACGACAGGATCCGTTCAGGCGACGCGAGGCTCACCTTGATCTCGTCGAAGACCTTGGTCGGAGTCAGCGGGTTGAACGGGTTGTTTGTCAGTTCCTGGTTCATTTTGATACCTCAAATTCGTGCGGAAGGGATGATGGGGTGAGGGCCAGAGCCCTCACTCGTCCACCTCCGCATCCAGGAGTTCCATGTTCAGGCCGAGGCCGCGGACTTCTTTCACCAGAACGTTGAAGCTCTCGGGAACGCCCGCTTCGAAATTGTCCTCGCCCTTGACGATGCTTTCATAGACCTTGGTCCGTCCGGCCACGTCATCCGACTTGACGGTCAGCATCTCCTGCAGCGTGTAGGCGGCGCCATAAGCTTCCAGCGCCCAGACCTCCATCTCGCCGAAGCGCTGGCCACCGAACTGCGCCTTGCCGCCCAGCGGCTGCTGGGTCACGAGGCTGTAGGGTCCGGTCGAACGCGCGTGGATCTTGTCGTCCACCAGGTGGTGCAGCTTGAGCAAATACTTGACACCCACGGTGACGGGACGCGCGAACTGCTCGCCCGTACGGCCATCGTAGAGAACCGATTGCCCGCTTTCGCTGAAACCCGCGCGCTTGAGCGCGTCGTTCACGTCCGCTTCCTTGGCGCCGTCAAACACCGGAGTCGCGATCGGCACACCGCGCACGACATTGCCGGCGGCTTCGATCAGATGCTCTTCGTCCATGCCGCTGATGCCTTCGTCATAGACATCTTGGCCATACGCCAGCTTCATCGCTTCGCGCACCGGGGTCAGGTCGCCCGAGCGGCGGTATTCGCCGAGCGCTTCGTCGATGTTGACGCCCAGGCCACGTGCGGCCCAGCCCATGTGGGTTTCAAGGATCTGACCGACGTTCATGCGCGACGGCACGCCCAGCGGGTTGAGGCAGAAATCGACCGGCGTGCCGTCCGCAAGGAACGGCATGTCCTCCATCGGCACCACCTTGGAAATCACGCCCTTGTTGCCGTGACGCCCGGCCATCTTGTCGCCCGGCTGCAGCTTGCGCTTCACCGCGACGAACACCTTGACCATCTTCATGACACCCGGAGGCAGGTCGTCGCCGCGGCGGACCTTCTCGACCTTGTCCTCGAACCGGGCATCGAGCGCGCGCTTCTGCGCTTCGTATTGCTCGTGCAGGGCTTCGAAGATCTTGGCATCGTCCTCGTCTTCCAGCGCCAGTTGCCACCACTGGCCGCGCGACAGCGTGTCCAGAAGTTCCTCGGTGATCTGGCTGCCGGCCTTCACGCCCTTGGGGCCTTTGACCGCGATCTTGCCCAAGATCATGTCCTTGAGACGCGCATAGATGTTGCGATCGAGGATCGCCATCTCGTCGTCCCGGTCACGTGCCAGACGTTCGACTTCCTCGCGCTCGATCTGAAGCGCGCGTTCGTCTTTCTCAACGCCATGACGGTTGAACACACGCACTTCGACCACGGTGCCGAAATCGCCCGGCTTCACCCGCAGAGACGTATCGCGCACGTCGGACGCTTTCTCGCCGAAGATGGCGCGCAGAAGCTTTTCTTCCGGCGTCATCGGGCTTTCACCCTTCGGTGTGATCTTGCCCACGAGAATGTCGCCCGGCTCCACATCGGCGCCGATATAGACGATGCCCGCCTCGTCGAGGTTGCGCAGGGCTTCCTCACCGACGTTCGGAATGTCGCGGGTGATCTCTTCCGGCCCGAGCTTGGTGTCACGCGCGGCGACTTCGAATTCCTCGATATGGATCGAGGTGAACACGTCGTCTTGTGCGATCCGCTCGGAGATCAGGATCGAGTCCTCGTAGTTGTAGCCGTTCCAAGGCATGAAGGCGACGACCACGTTCTTGCCGAGCGCCAGCTCGCCCAGATCCGTGCTCGGACCGTCGGCGATCACCTGGCCCTTTTGGACCGTGTCGCCCACCTTCACCAGCGGACGCTGGTTGATGCAGGTGTTCTGGTTGGAGCGCTGGAACTTGCGCATGCGGTAGATATCCACACCCGCGTCACCCAACTCCAGATCCTCGGTCGCCCGGATCACGATCCGCTGCGCATCCACCTGGTCGATGATACCGGCCCGCTTGGCCATGATCGCGGCACCGGAGTCCCGCGCCACGACTTCTTCGATCCCGGTGCCGATCAGCGGCGCCTCGGCCCGCAGAAGCGGAACCGCCTGACGCTGCATGTTCGAGCCCATCAGGGCGCGGTTGGCGTCGTCGTTTTCAAGGAACGGAATCAGCGAGGCGGCGACAGAGACCAGCTGTTTCGGCGAAACGTCGATCAGGTCGACATTCTCGCGCGGTGCGAGCGTGTAATCGCCCGACTGGCGCGTGCTGACCAGCTCGTTGATGAAGTTGCCGTTATCGTCAAGCGTCGCGTTGGCCTGGGCCACCGTATGCCGCATCTCCTCGGTCGCGGACATATAATGGACCTCGTCCGTTACGTGCGCGTCCTTGACCACCCGATAGGGCGTTTCGATGAAGCCATACTTGTTCACGCGGGCGAAGGTAGCGAGCGAGTTGATCAGGCCGATGTTCGGGCCTTCCGGCGTCTCGATCGGGCACATCCGGCCATAGTGGGTCGGATGCACGTCGCGCACCTCAAAGCCCGCGCGCTCGCGGGTCAGACCGCCCGGTCCAAGCGCCGAGAGACGGCGTTTGTGCGTCACTTCGGACAGCGGGTTGGTCTGGTCCATGAACTGGGACAGCTGCGAGGACCCGAAGAACTCGCGCACCGCGGCCGCCGCCGGCTTGGCGTTGATCAGGTCCTGCGGCATCACCGTGTCGATCTCGACCGAGCTCATGCGCTCCTTGATTGCGCGCTCCATGCGCAGCAAGCCGACGCGATACTGGTTCTCCATGAGCTCGCCGACAGAGCGCACCCGACGGTTGCCGAGGTGGTCGATGTCGTCGATATCGCCCTTGCCGTCACGCAGCTCCACCAGCGCCTTGATGCAGGCGACGATGTCTTCGCGACGCAGCGTGCGCACGGTGTCCTCGGCATCGAGATCGAGCCGCATGTTCATCTTGACCCGACCCACGGCCGACAGATCATAGCGCTCGCTGTCAAAGAACAGGGTGTCGAACAGCGCGCTGGCGGCTTCGACGGTGGGCGGCTCGCCCGGACGCATGACGCGATAGATATCCATGAGCGCGGTCTCGCGGCTCATGTTCTTGTCCATCGCAAGGGTGTTGCGCATGTACGGGCCAACATTGATGTTGTCGATGTCCAGCACCGGAATGTCGGTGACGCCCGCGTCGATCAGTTCCTTCGCGGTGCCGCCGATCAGGGTGCCGTCCTTGTCGTATTCCAGGGTCAGTTCATCCCCCGCCTCGACATAGATGGCCCCGGTTTCCTCGTTGATGATGTCCTTGGCGACGAACTTCCCGGCAATGTGATCGAAGGGAACGAGCAGGTCCGATACCGTACCCTCGTCGATCAGCTTCTTCACCGCGCGCGGCGTCACCTTCTTGCCGGCTTCGGCGATGATCTCGCCGGTCTTGGCATCGATCAGATCATAGGTCGGACGGGTGCCGCGCACCCGCTGCGGGAAGAACGGCGTGACCCAGCCCTTGTTCTTCTTCAGCTCGTAGGAGACCGTGTTGTAATAGGCATCCATGATGCCTTCCTGGTCGAGACCCAGCGCATAGAGCAGCGTCGTCACCGGCAGTTTGCGGCGGCGGTCGATGCGAGCATAGACGATGTCCTTGGCGTCGAACTCGAAATCCAGCCAGCTGCCGCGATACGGGATGATGCGGCAGGCAAAGAGCAGCTTGCCCGAGCTGTGTGTCTTGCCCTTGTCGTGATCGAAGAACACGCCCGGAGAGCGGTGCATCTGGCTCACGATGACGCGCTCGGTTCCATTCACGACGAACGTGCCATTGGGCGTCATCAGGGGCATGTCGCCCATGAAAACGTCCTGTTCCTTGATGTCCTTCACGGACTTGGCGCCGGTGTCCTCGTCGACATCGAACACGATCAGCCGCAGCGTCACCTTGAGCGGCGCGCTGTAGGTCATGTCGCGCTGCTGGCACTCTTCGACGTCGTATTTCGGCTTTTCCAGCTCGTACTTTACGAATTCCAGAACGCTGGTCTCGTTGAAGTCCTTGATCGGGAATACCGACTGGAACACGCCCATGATGCCTTCGCCATCGGTCGGCTGGGGCGCGTCACCGGAATTCAGGAACAGGTCATAGGAGGATTTCTGGACCTCGATGAGGTTCGGCATCTCCAGAACTTCACGGATTTTGCCATAATATTTACGCAGACGTTTCTGGCCAAGGAACGATTGAGCCATGTCAGGTATCACCTTTCGAATTTCTCACCGGTCAAGACTGCCGTCGGGCCCCGGCAGCTTGCCCATACGAGACAGCGTCTGAGGATCAATTCATGGCCACCGTCCCGACTGGCGGCCTCCCGATCCTTGGAACACGCCTTGGAAAACGCCTGCTGAAAGGCCCTTTCCAAGACAGGTTCGGCTGGACCCGGATTTCTCCGGGCCCAGCCAAATTCATTGGGTGGGAGATCCCACCGGCAGGCTTACGCCAGCTCGACCTCGGCGCCGGCTGCTTCCAGCTTGGCCTTGACTTCCTCGGCTTCGTCCTTCGAGACGCCTTCCTTGATCTTGCCACCGGCTTCGACCAGGTCCTTGGCTTCCTTCAGGCCCAGACCGGTGATTCCGCGCACTTCCTTGATCACGTTGATCTTGGATGCGCCGGCGTTCTTCAGAACGACGTCGAATTCGGTCTTTTCCTCTTCGGCAGCGCCACCGGCGTCGCCTGCGGGACCGGCCATCATGACAGCGCCGCCAGCAGCGGGCTCGATGCCGTATTCGTCCTTGAGGATGGTTTTCAGTTCTTGTGCTTCAAGCAGGGTCAGACCAACGATCTCTTCTGCCAGTTTCTTCAGATCAGCCATTTTATCAGCTCTTTCCGTTTACAGTTCGTGTGTTCCAACGACGCGTGTTCGATCACGTGCCGGACGTTACGTTGCTCAGGCGGCCGCCTTGTCCTCGATGGTGGACAAGATGGACGCGATGTTGCTTGCAGGGGCGCCAATGGCTCCGGCGATGTTGCTTGCAGGTGCGCCGATGCAACCCACGATCGAAGCGATAAGCTCCTCGCGCGACGGCATCTTCGACACGGCTTCGACACCGGCCCGGTCCAACGCGTTCTCACCCATCGCACCGCCAAGAATCTCAAACTTCTTGTTTTCCTTGGCGAAATCCTCGGCCACCTTGGCTGCTGCCACGGGGTCCTCGGAATAGGTCAGAACCGTCATGCCCGTCAGGAGCGACGTGATCGATTCACACGGCTTTCCCTCGAGGGCGATCTTGGCGAGCCTGTTCTTGGCAACACGCACGGACCCGCCTGCTTCGCGTGCACGCGCACGCAGGTCCTGCATCTCGGCAACTGTCAGTCCGACGTAGTGGGCAACCACGACGACGCCAGAGCTTTCAAAGATCTGGCCGAGTTCCTCGACCACTTTCTCTTTCTGGGCTCTATCCACAGTTTCACTCCAATTAGGGAGGTGTGACCCTCCGGCTCAGTTCTGCCGGGACGAAGAGCCCCGACAATCGGGTCCTTACGGGTCCTGCGCATCGCCTCGGGCGCCCTGCGGCGATCCGAAGAAATTCTGTCATTTCCCGTCTCAGGCAGGAATTATGGGCAAGGAGCCGACCCACCGTCTCGGACGAACGCCAGAGCGCCCCCGAATCATGAGGGCGCTCGACAGAGGCGTAGTTATGCCGCCCGGCCGCGAATGTGAAGGGGGGAATACGCCTTTTGCACAGCGCCCGGTCACAACCCCGTCATTGGGACATGGCAGGCCACGACCCATTGGCGAGGCAATCCAATCTGGCAAATGGAACCAAGCCTGCAACCGCTCTGAGGTAGCCCTGCCTGCGGGCCAGGTTGCGGTCTGGTCGCACCCAAAACAGGAATGGAAAAAGCGCGTCGCAGCAGCGACGCGCTTTTCGGTTCTATCATGGGGCCGTTCGTGCTGGCCCTGCGTCACTCGCTGGCGGCGGCGCCCACATCGATGGTCACGCCAGGACCCATGGTCGAACTGATCGCGATCTTCTTGAGGTAGGTGCCTTTGGCGCCCGCCGGCTTTGCCTTGGCCACTGCGCCAATGAACGCCTTGACGTTCTCGACCAGCTTGGCCTCGTCGAACGACGCCTTGCCAACGCCGGCGTGAACGACGCCGCCCTTTTCGGCCTTGAACTGGACCTGCCCACCCTTGGCGGCCTCGACGGCTTCCTTGATGTCCATGGTCACCGTGCCGACCTTGGGGTTCGGCATCAGGTTGCGCGGACCCAGAACCTTGCCCAGACGGCCGACGATCGGCATCATATCCGGCGTGGCAATGCAGCGATCGAACTCGATCTTGCCGCTCTGGACGGTTTCCATCAGATCTTCGGCCCCGACGATGTCGGCCCCGGCCTTCTCGGCCTCCTCGGCCTTGGCGCCACGGGCAAAGACGGCGACGCGCACGGTCTTGCCGGTGCCGTTGGGCAGGCCGACGACACCGCGGACCATCTGGTCCGCGTGGCGCGGATCGACGCCCAGGTTCATCGCGAGCTCGACGGTCTCGTCGAATTTGGCGCTGGCGCTGCTCTTGACGAGGGCAACGGCCTCTTCGATCGTCAGGTCGTTCTTGCCTGCAAAGGCTTCACGCGCGGCGCGGGTGCGTTTTCCGAGTTTTGCCATCTTACTTCACCTCGATGCCCATGGAGCGGGCAGAGCCCAAAATGATCTGCATCGCGCCTTCGATGTCATTGGCGTTCAGATCCTTCATCTTGGCTTCCGCAATCTCGCGCACCTGCGCGACGGTCACGGTGCCGACGATTTCACGGCTCGGCGTTTTCGCGCCGGACTTCAGCTTGGCCGCCTTCTTTAGGAAGTAGGACGCCGGCGGCGTCTTGATGTCCATGGTGAAGGACTTGTCCTGATAGTAGGTGATCACGGTCGGGCACGGCGCGCCCGGCTCCATGTCCGCGGTCTTGGCGTTGAACGCCTTGCAAAATTCCATGATATTGATGCCGCGCTGACCCAGCGCGGGCCCGACGGGCGGGGACGGGTTCGCCTGCCCGGCAGGCACTTGCAGCTTCATGCTGCCAACGAGTTTCTTGGCCATCGGCCCTCTCCTTTTGCAGAACCGGAGGAACGCGTTCTTCCGGCAGGGTGTCCCGTGGTCCGGTGCCGACACGCGTGCCTGCCGCCTCCCACGTCTTTGTATCGCAGTCCCTGCGATCGGCGCTGACTACAGCAATGTCCCGGGCTTGACAAGGGCGTGGTGCATGCCCCGCGCCGTCCCGATCAGCCTTGCTTGGTCACCTGAGTGAATTCCAGCTCGACCGGTGTTTCGCGTCCAAAGATCGACACCGACACCTTCAGGCGCTGGTTGTCTTCGTCGATCTCTTCGATCATGCCGTCGAAATCCTCGAACGGGCCGTCGTTGACCTTCACCTTCTCGCCGATCTCGTAGTGGATCAGGGTGCGCGGGGCTTCTTCGCCTTCCTGCACGCGGTTCATGATCACGTTGACCTCGGCATCGCGCATCGGCATCGGGCGGCCCTGCGGACCGAGAAATCCGGTGACACGGTTGATCGAGTTGATCAGGTGATAGCCTTGGTCGCTCATTTCCATGTGGACGAGCACATAACCGGGCATGAAGCGGCGTTCGGTCGTGACCTTCTTGCCCCGGCGCACTTCTATGACTTCCTCGGTCGGAACAAGCACTTCGTCGATCTGATCCTCAAGCCCCTGCTCGGCGACCGAGGCGCGAATCTGCTCCGCGATCTTCTTTTCGAAATTCGAAAGAACGCTGACCGAATACCACCGTTTCGCCATGAGTCCTGCTGTCCTTGTCTTGCCGCGCCGTCGCATGCCGCGCGGCGAAAACTGATGATTGCGCAATCGGATGTTCCGCTGCGACCCGGAACGAAAAGCGGCGCGCAACACGAATCGCCGCACGCCAGCCCCCGGGGGTTGCGGGTCACCTACCGCCCAAATCCTCGTTTTGCAAGCAGGCCTGCCCGGATTTTCGGCGGTGCAGGGAAACCACTGGTTTCATCCGTTAAATGCGATTTCCTGACGATCGGCCCGCGCCTGCGCGCAGGAGAAGCCAGCAATCATCGTTTCGCGGCGACGATGGTCTTTCGTTCCCTGCCCACCGCATAGCGATGGGTCGCGCTCGCCCGCTCTCGAGGCGGGCGCGCCGCATGTCAAAGACACGTCTTACCTGAGAATAGGACTCAGCCGAAGAATCCGAGGATGGCGTTCAGACCGCCGCGGATCAGGATATCCACCAGCGCGAAGAAAGCCGCGGTCAGGGCCGCCATGATGAAAACCATCACCGTGGTCAGGAACACCTCGCGGCGGGTCGGCCAGACGACCTTGGCCACTTCGGCGCGGACCTGCTGGATGAACTGGATCGGGTTGACGGTAGCCATGGAACGGACACTTTCTGCTAGCGGATGCAAGGCACATAAAGGGGCGGCGCGGCGAAATCAAGGCAGGGCCTGCGCCGCTCCGTCTGCCGTCATGTGTGCCGACACGGAAGGAGGGTGTTCTGGCAGGGGCTGAGGGACTCGAACCCACGACCCTCGGTTTTGGAGACCGATGCTCTACCAACTGAGCTAAACCCCTAGGCCGCGCTTTTCCTATGCCAGAGGGCGCGAGGGGGCAAGAGGTAATTCGGGGCGCGGGCGGCATCGCGGAGCAAAAGGCGGTAGCGGGCGAAATTTGTCGTCGCGCCGCATTCCAGCGCGCAGGCGGATTGCGTATGAAAGGGGCGAAACAACAGGAGCCGCGCCCGTGAGCCTGCGCAAGAAGATCGCCGACAGTCCATGGTTCAACGACTCTCTGGAGGGGGCGTTCGCCGCCTATATCCGATTTGCCCATCGCACATCCCGTTGGGAGCGGACAGGGTTCGAACCGATGGACGAGGCGGTGCGCGCGGGCGAACCTGTCATCATGGCCCTGTGGCACCAGCGGCTGATGATGGCGCCGTTCATGTTCGACACGACCTTGGGACCGATCTGTTCGCTGACCTCTTCGGCACGGGCCGGCAGCGCAGTCGGGCGGCTGCTGGGCCGGTTCGGGTTCGACACCGTCCCGATGTCGAGCCACAAGCGCCACGTGGCGCTGTCGCGCGCGGTTCTGGGCAAGATGCGCGACGGCATTTCCATCGGCATCGCGACCGATGGGCCGCGCGGGCCGGCACGCATCGCCTCGACCGTGCCGCTGGTCTGGGCGCGCGCCTCGGGCAAGCGCATTTTCGTGGTGAGTTACGCTGCGCGCCGTCAGATCACGTTTCCGACTTGGGACCGGCTGACCCTGCCCGCGCCCTACACGCGAGGTGTGCTGATGTGCAAGGAGTGGACCGAGCACGTGCCGCGCAAGGCCAGCGAGGAGGAACTCGAAGCGCTGCGGCTGAAACTGGAGGCCGCGTTGAATGAGATCACGGACGCTACCGATCGGGCGGTCGGGCGCAAGCCGTCCGCCGCACCGAACCGGCCCCGCGAATGAACATCGCTCGGACTCGGTCTCGACCTGATCCAGAAAATTCAGTCCAGAAGACTCGTCCCTCAGGGCCAACCCACGGGTCATGGAGACGAAGGTCCCTATCCCGGCAATCCATATGGCGTGAGGACTCTGCCATTGAGATGACCGGAGCCGCGATGCAAGCGCAGCATCGAATGCACGATTCACTCGCTTTCGGCCAGCAGTCCGCCGTGCCGGTGGATGACATGTCGGCAGTCACCGTAGCCGATTGTCAGGAAAAGGTCAGGAGCTTCTAGCTCATGGCGCCGTCAGCACGCAGACGCCGTCGCGTGCGGTCAACTTGCCACCCTTCAGGACCAGCTTGCGCGGCGCGCGGGTCACAACCGCCTCGGTCAAGGTCTCGCCCTCGACCAGCACCGCGTCGGCCTTGCAGCCGGGCGCGAGGCCATAGTCTGCAAGTTCCATGATCGCCGCCCCGCCGAAGGTGCAGATGTCGAGCGCCATTTCGACTTCATCATCGCGGCGCAGGTTGTTGCGCTGCCCGACATACATCGCCCGTTCCAGCATGTCGCCGTTGCCATAGGGCCCCCAGGTATCGCGGAACCCGTCCGAGCCCGCCCCGGTGAGAATGCCGAGCGCCCGCAGTTCCATGACCGCCGGCACCGGGGCGGAGGACGGCGCGGTGGTGATGATGTGGATGCGCGCTTCGGCCAGTTGCGCCTGCAGGTCGCCCACATAGGCGCGATCGGTCGCACCGAGGCAGAAGGCATGGCTGATCGTGACCTTGCCCTGCATCCCGAGCGCGACCGTGCGGGCGATGATCTCCTCCGTCGAGAACCCGCCCAGAGCGTCGCGCTCGTGGAGGTGGATATCGATCGGCTTGCCGTGCTTTTCGGCGAGGCCGAAGATCGCATCAAGGTGCGCGCGCGGATCGCGGTCGATTCCGCAAGGATCGAGCCCGCCCACGATGTCTGCGCCCAATGACAGCGCTTCATCCATTTTCTCGACCGTGCCGGGACGGATGATCATGCCCGATTGCGGAAACGCCACGATCTCTATGTCGACATAACCGGCCAGCTTCTCACGCGTGGCCAGGACGCCCTCGACCCCGGCCAGCCCGTGATGCGTGTCGATATCCACATGGCTGCGGATATGGGTGGTGCCGTAGCCGATGGATTGGATCGATTGGCGTTCCGACTGGATGCGGGGATCCAGTCCCAGAGACACCTTGACCTCGCGTTCGTTGGTGATCTTGTCGATCAAGCGCGGACCAACCTCGTTGCGATACCAAGGCAGGCCGAGCAGCGACTTGTCCAGATGGGTGTGCGCCTCGACGAGTCCCGGGATCAGGATGCGGCCACCGCAATCGACAGGTTCGGCGTTCGGCGGGGCGGTTTCGGCAAAACGACCGTTCACAACGGCGAGGTCGGTCGCGGGCTGGCCCATCGGGCGGACATTCTTCAGGAGCAGGTTTGTCATTTCAATCATCCTTGTTCGGAGTTGTTGCATGGCACAGCCAGTCACGGACAGCCAGTCACGGATTGCGATGACACACAGCGCGACCAGACAAAGATGGACCGCCGGAAAGACGATGATCCAACACCGGGCCGAAAAAGGTAACCGTTGCCGACATGGATCGGAATGATCCGTGAGGGCTGGTCCGCTCTTGTCTATGTTGGCCATGTCCGCTTCCAGCCCAGACTGCGGCGTCGCGCAGCAGCGGGGCGACCGCGGCACCGACCAAACGGCTCTCTGGATATCTCGCGGTCGGCCGGATGGTGAGCGAAGACTACTGCATGACGTGCGAGATCCTTGAGCGGTCGATACCAAGGGTAGCGGAGGTAACGACGCGCGGGGCCGCGGCACAGACCGTCCTGAGCGGCCGTAGCCAGCCCCCTGCCCCAACATTCCCACGACCATCGCCCTACAGCCTGCCAGGCATCCGACATCACCGATTCCCTGCAACCGTGAACCGACGCCACGCCCACTGTCGCCGCCGAAAAATCGGGCATGTCGCGCGGCTTTTCCTGACGCTTTTCGGGAGCTTACGGACAGGCACCCACGAAAGCCTTGTTTTTATTGCGGAACGCGGCGAACGTTACCCTACGTAAACAAAATAAAGATGCTGCTTTTCTCACATGGAGGTATTCAAAATGAATTTCAGGACCTGGGTCGGAGCGGCCCTGTGCGCCGCAGGACTGGCCGCGGGGGCCGGATCGGCGACCGCGCAAACCGCCGGCGGCACACTTGTCTACATCGTTCAGCCGGAGCCGCCGTCACTGGCCTCCTTCCTGTCGACCTCGGGGCCGATCGGCCTGGTGGCACCCAAGATCTATGACGGGCTTTTCGACTATGACAACGACCTGAACATCGTTCCCGCGCTTGCCGAAAGCTACGAAGTCAGCGACGACGGCAAGACCGTTACGTTCAAGCTGCGCGAGGGCGTGACCTGGCATGACGGCGCGCCGTTCACCTCGGCGGATGTGCAGTTCACCGTGATGGAGGTGCTCAAGAAGGTGCACCCGCGCGGCCCCAACTCCTTCCGAGAAGTGATGTCGATCGACACCCCCGACGACTACACCGCCGTCTTCAACCTCGAAAACCCTGCACCCTACATGCTGCGCGCCTTGTCGGGATACGAAAGCCCGATCGTGCCCAAGCACCTGCTGGAGGGCCAGGACCCTAGAAACTCGGACCTCGCGACCAATCCCGTCGGCACCGGCGCCTACAAGTTCACCGAATGGCGCAAAGGCCAGTATGTGCGGCTCGACAAGAACGAGAACTACTGGAAGGACGGCCTGCCCTATCTCGACCGGATCGTGGGCCGGTTCATTCCCGACGCCTCGACCCGCACTGCCGCGATGGAGAACAGCGAAGTCATGTATGGCGCCTACGGGGCGATCCCCAATATCGACGCCGTGCGCCTGCGTGACATGGACGGGTTCTCGGTCACGACCGACGGCTATTCGATGATCAACCCGATGGCGCTGATCGAGTTCAACACCAAGGAGTCGCCCTTCGACCAGGCCGCGATCCGGCAGGCCGTGTCCCTGGCCATCGACCGCGAATTCCTGATCGAGAACATCTGGTTCGGCTATGGCAAACCGGCGACGTCGGCGCTGTCGACCAACTTCTCGGCGACCGGACTCTACAAGGCGGGGCTGCCGAATTATCCGGCGAATGCCGATGTGGACGCGGCGATCAAGGTTCTGGAGGACGCGGGTATCACTGCGGATGGCGATGGGGTCCGGGCGCGCGCGGTGCTCGACCTTATCCCATATGGCGAGGATTGGCGCCGGGCCGGCGAGTACATGAAACAGGCGCTGGCGCCCATCGGGATCGAACTGGATCTGCGCTATGAGGATGTGCCGACATGGCTCAAGCGGGTCTACGCGGATTATGATTTCCAGATCAACGTGAACTACTTCTACCAGTTGCCCGACCCGGTGCTGGGCGTTCATCGCCACTACGGCTCCGACCAGATCCGCCAGGGCACGCATTTCGTGAACTCGTCGCGCTATTCCAATCCCGAGCTCGACGCCCTGCTGGCGGCCGGGGCGCAGGAAGCGGACGCGGCAAAGCGCTCCGAGATATATGGCCAGATACAGGAGATCCTGGCCGAGGACATGCCGGTGGTGAACCTGTTCGAGATGCAGTTCCTGACCGTCTACAACGACAAGCTGAAGGATCACGCGACCTCGGCGCTGGGGGCCTATGGCCCGTTCGAGCGCGTCTGGATCGAAGAGTGATCTGATACCGATGGTCCCGGCCCGAACCGGGCCGGGACCGATCTTGGGGGACTGGTAGAGTGTCACATTTCGCACGCCGTATGCGGTATGTCGTGAAGCGGCTGCTTCAGGCCATTCCGATCGTACTTGCGATCATCATTCTGAATTTCTTTCTGCTGCAATTGGCGGAAGGCGACGCGGTGGACGTGTTGGCGGGCGAGGCCGGCTCGGCAACACCGGAATACATGGCGGAACTGCGCGCCAAGTTTGGTCTCGACAAGCCGCTGCCCGTGCAACTGGCGATTTACCTGAAGAACGTGATGGTGCTGGACCTTGGCTATTCTTTCCGTCACGAGATGCCGGTGAGCGAGCTGATCTTCGACCGGCTGTTTGCTACCGTCCTGCTGATGACCTCGACGATCCTCCTGGCCGTTGGGTTCGGCGTCCTGCTGGGCCTTGTCGCAGCGATGGGGCTGAACACCTGGCGCGACACGGCGATTTCGATCTTCGCCCTGATCACCTACGCCACGCCGCTGTTCTGGGTCGGGTTGATGCTGATCGTGGTGTTTTCCCTGAACCTTGGGTGGTTCCCGACCTCGGGCATGGAGAACTTCGCCATGTTTTACGAGGGCTGGGACCGGGTGAAGGACATCGCCCATCACCTCGTGCTGCCGACGATCACGCTGTCGCTGTTCTACCTCGCGCTCTACACGCGGCTGATGCGCGCCTCGATGCTGGAGCAGGCCGGGCAGGATTACGTCACCACCGCCCGCGCGAAGGGCGTGACGGAAAACCGCATCATGTTCGTGCATGTCCTGCGCAACGCCTTGTTGCCCGTCGTCACGATGGCCGGCGTGCAGGTCGGGGCGTTGATCGGTGGCTCGGTGATCGTGGAATCGGTCTTTGCCTGGCCCGGTCTCGGGATGCTGGCCTTCGAAGCGCTGTTCTCGCGCGATCTGAACCTGCTGCTGGGCATCTTCTTTCTGTCGGCGTTGCTGGTGGTCGCCGTCAACCTGGTCGTCGATATCGTCTATTCGTCGCTCGACCCGCGGATCGAGGTGGACTGACCGATGGCATTCTGGAAACTTTTTGCGCGCAACAGGGGCGCTGTCATCGGGCTGGTAATCTTGGTATTGATCACGGTGATGGCCGCGACCGCCGGCCTGTTCTTTCCGCAGGATCCGTTCAGCCTGGCCGGGCAACCGATGTCGCCACCGGGCGAAAACGGCTTCCTGCTGGGCAGCGACAGCCTGGGCCGCGACGTGGCGGCGGGGATCGCCCACGGCGCCAAGACCTCGCTGCTGATCGGGTTGCTTGCGACGCTGGTCGCGGTCTTCGTCGGAATCGTGATGGGCGCGCTCGCCGGCTACTACGGCGGTTTCATCGACAACCTGCTGATGCGCCTGACCGAGATGTTCCAGACCATCCCCTCCTTCATCTTCGCCATCCTGCTGGTCGCGATCATGAAGCCCTCGATCGAAAGCATCGTCATCGCCATCGCCGTGGTCTCGTGGCCCGCCGTCGCGCGGCTGGTCAGGGGAGAATTCTTGTCATTGCGCAACCGCGAATTCGTGCAGGCATGCCATACGCTCGGCATGTCGGATCTGCGCATCATGCTGGGCGAGATCCTGCCCAACTGCCTGTCGCCGGTGATTGTCATCGGCTCGCTGATGGTGGCGACGGCGATCCTGATCGAGAGCGGCCTGGCCTTCCTCGGCCTGGGCGATCCCAACATCATGAGCTGGGGCTTCCAGATCGGGGCCGGGCGCACCCTGCTGCGGTCGGCCTGGTGGGTCTGCACCTTCCCCGGCATCGCGATCCTGTTGACCGTGCTCGCGATCAACCTGGTCGGCGAAGGCATGAACGACGCGCTGAACCCGCGTCTGAGGGAGCGCTCATGACCCGCCTTCTGGACATCACCGATCTGCATGTCGCCCTGCCGCCGGAGAGCCAGCGGCCCTATGCGGTGGAGGCGATGAACCTGCACCTGGAGGAAAACGAGATCCTCTGCGTCGTCGGTGAAAGCGGCTCGGGCAAATCACTGACCGCGCGCGCGGTCATGGGACTCTTGCCAAAACCGCGGGTGCGAATCGCGCAAGGCAGCGTCCTGTTCCAGGGCGAGGACCTGGCCCAGGCCAGCGAGGAGCGCCTGCGGGCGATCCGAGGCTCGGAAATCTCGATGATCTTCCAGGAGCCGATGACGGCACTGAACCCGGTGATGACCATCGGCGTCCAGATCGACGAGGTGTTCCGTTTTCACGACAGGATGCCCGGCAAGGAACGGCGCCGGCGGGCGCTGAAGTTGTTGCAGGACGTTCAGTTGCCCGACCCCGAGCAGACGCTCAAGGCCTACCCACACGAGTTGTCCGGTGGCCAGCGGCAACGCGCCATGATCGCGATGGCACTCGCGCTCGACCCGAAGATCCTGATCGCGGACGAGCCGACAACCGCACTTGACGTGACCACGCAGGCTCAGGTTCTGAAGCTGATCAAGGAGATGCAGGCCAGTCATGGCACCGGCGTGCTGTTCATCACCCATGATTTCGGGGTCGTGGCCGACATCGCCGACCGGGTCTGCGTGATGCAGAACGGGCTGGTGGTCGAAACCGGCACCACCGACCAGGTGCTGCGACGCCCGAGCCACCCCTACACCAAGGCACTGATCGGAGCGGTGCCAGATCTCGTGCCGCGCCCCGCCAGAGCGCGATCGTCGGAAACCGTGCTGCGAGTCCGTCATCTGGAGAAGACCTACCGCAGCGGTGGCGGATTGTTCGGCGGCAAGGAACGCGTGGTTCACGCGGCGAATGACGTGACGATCGACCTGGCGCGCGGCGAGACGCTCGGCATCGTCGGCGAAAGCGGCTCGGGCAAGTCGACCGTGGCGCGCTGCATCGTGCGGCTGAACGATGCCGAGGCCGGCGAGATCCTGCTGGGCGACACAGATCTCAGGCCTCTGGGACGCGCGGCGATGCGACCACACCGCGCACGCATCCAGATGGTTTTCCAGGACCCCTTCGCCTCGCTGAACCCGCGCACGCGGATCGGCAAGATCATCGCGCAGGGGCCAATGATGTATGGCGCCAGCGCCGAAGCGGCCCGTGCCAGGACACTGGAGTTGCTCGACATCGTGGGACTGGATGCGCGGGCCTATGATCGGTTCCCACACGAGTTCTCGGGCGGTCAACGCCAGCGGATCGGAATCGCCCGCGCCCTGGCCCTGGAACCCGAGATTCTGGTGGCGGACGAGCCTGTGTCCGCACTCGATGTGTCGATCCAGGCGCAGATCCTCAAGCTTCTGGACGAGATCCGTGACCGCATGAACCTGTCGATGATCTTCATCACCCATGACCTGCGGGTCGCGGCGCAGGTCTGCGACCGGATCGCGGTGATGCAGCGGGGCCAGGTGATCGAGGTCGGCCCGACCGCCGAGCTTTTTGCCAACCCGACTGCGAGCTACACGCGCGAGCTGCTGTCCGCCGTGCCCGGCAAGGATTGGTTCTCCGAGCCTGCAATCTCGTCCGAGACACCCTGAATGGACGTTCTGACCGACGCGCAATACCCGTCGCTCTGCGCGCTTGCCGATGCCTATGCCGAGGGACGGCTGCGCCCGTCACAGGTCGTGCGGGCGCATCTCGACAGGATCGAACGGCTGGAACCGGCGATCGGCGCCTTCCAGGCCATCTATGCCGAAGATGCGATGCGGCAGGCCGAGGCCGCCGACCGCATGATCGACGCGGGCAACCGGCTCGGCCCGTTTCATGGCATTCCCTTCGGGCTCAAGGATATCTGTGACGTCGAAGGTCGCGTGACCACCGGCGGATGCCAGGCGCTGAGCACGCGCGTCTCGCCCGAAACCGGCACACTGGTGCATCGGCTGCTGGCAGCAGGCGGCATCCTGCTGGGCAAGACACGGACGGTGGAATGCGCCCTAGGTGGCTGGGGCACCAACCAGCACATGGGTACACCGCGCAACCCCTGGGACAAGGCGCGGCATCGCGTGCCCGGCGGATCCTCCTCGGGAACGGCGGCCAGCACGGCCTGCGGGATGGCGGTCTGCGGTGTCGGCACCGACACCGGCGGATCGGTGCGCCTGCCGGCCGCCTTTTGCGGGTTGGTCGGACTCAAGGTGACGGAGGGACGCCTGCCGACAGACGGAATCCTGCCCCTGTCGCACACGCTGGACACGCCCGGCCCGCTGGCGCGCTCGGTCGAGGACGCGCTGGTGATGTTCCGGGTGATGGACGGGGCGGAAGGCTGGGCGATCGAGCGCGAACGCCGCGCCGGCAGCGGCGTCTTCGCGGACCTGCGCAGAGATGTCATCGGGTTGCGGCTGGGCGTGCTGGACGCCGCCGAGCGGGCGTGTTGCTCGGCGGATGTGCGCACAGCCTATGACGCGGCGCTTGACCGGCTGCGCTCCGGCGGCGCCGAACTGGTCCCCTTTTCCGCCGCCGCACCGTATGCCGACCTCGCCGCCGCCTGCGGGCAGCTGATCGCGGCGGAAGGGTACTTTCATCACGGAGCGCTCTATGACCGACCCGATCTGCCGATGGACGAGCACGTGCGTGCCCGGATGCTGGCCGGTCGCGACGTGACCGCTGCCGACTACATGGCGAGCCTGCGGGACCGGTTGGCGGGACGGGACGACCATCTCGACCGGATGGAGGGGCTCGACGCCGTGCTGACACCCACGGTCACCACCACTGCACCACCGCTCGACAGCGTGGATGAGGCCGTCTCGCCCGCCCATTTCACGCGTCACGTCAACTATTTCGGTCTGTGTGCACTGTCCGTGCCTTCGGGTCTGTCGACCGATGGCCTGCCGACCGGACTGCAGGTGATCGCCCGCCCCCATGAGGAAGCGATGGCCCTGCGCATCGGCGCCGCCTACGAAAGAGTTCGCGGGCCGATGCCGCTGCCCGCGTTCGCCTGATCCGGACCCGCCTCGTCTCAGGTCCGGAAAACGCGGTAGATCGCCGGGATGACCAGAACTGTCAGCAGCGTTGAACTGAGCAGGCCGAAAAGCAGCGAGAGCGCAAGCCCTTGGAAAATCGGATCTGCGAGGATCACCGCGGCACCGATCATCGCGGCAATGGCGGTCAGCAGGATCGGCTTGAAGCGGATCATCCCGGCTTCGATCAGGGTATCGATCCTGTCCTTGTCCGGGTCGGCATGGCGGATGAAATCGACCAGCAGGATCGAGTTGCGCACGATGATCCCGGCCAGCGCGATGAAACCGATCATCGAGGGCGCCGAGAACGGCGCGTCAAACAGCCAGTGCCCGCCCATGATGCCCACGAACGTCAAAGGGATAGGCGTCAGGATCACCAGAGGCAGACGGAACGAACCGAACTGCGCCACCACCAGGATGTAGATGCCGAGGAGCGCGATGGCAAAGGCTGCGCCCATGTCGCGAAAGGTGACCCATGTGACCTCCCATTCCCCGTCCCAAAGCAGCATGACGACGCTTTCGTTCTCGGGCTGGCCGTTCAGGCGGATCACGGGTTTGGTCCCTTCCTCCCACTCCATCTTCTCGATCTGCTCGGCCACCGCGATCATGCCGTAGATCGGGGATTCAAAATCGCCCGCGACTTCCGCCGTGACCATCTCGGCAGTGCGCCCGTTGTGACGGAAGATCGGATAGGAGGCGCGCTCCTCCGTGATCTCGATCACGTCACCCAGTTCCACGACGCCACGTGCGCCAGGGAGCACGTTGGCGGGGATCGGCGTCGAGAGATACCGTTCGTCCAGAACCCTGTCGGATCTGTCGCGCTCGACGGTGATGGGGATCGGATAGCGACCCTCGCCGCGATGCGAATAGCCAACGGTCGAGCCACGGTTCAACAGCGCAAGCGTCGTGAACACGTCCTGTTCCTGCACGCCGAAGAATTCAAGCTGGTCGGACGAAATCATTGCCCGCAGCCGACGCGGCTGGATGCCGAAGCTGTCATCCACGTCGACCACGAAAGGCACGGCCTCGAACGCGTCACGAATCTTTGCGGCGGCGACGCGCCGTGCCTCCGGATCGGGGCCATAGACCTCGGCCAGCAGGGTTGCCATCACCGGTGGGCCAGGAGGCGGTTCGACGGTCTTGAGGCTGGTGCCTTCCTGCAGGTGGAGCCCAGCGAGCCTGTTGCGAATCTCGAGCGCAATCTCGTGGCTGGTGCGGTCGCGGTGCTCCTTGTGGTCGAGCGTGATCTGCACGTCGCCCAGATGCGGCTGCTGGCGCAGATAGTAGTGCCTGACCAGCCCGTTGAAATTGAACGGCGCCGCATCGCCCGCATGGGTGCGCACTTGCAGCACCTCGGGCACGTTCAGCACTTCGCGCGCCACCGACTGCGCCACGGCGTCTGTTGCTTCGACTGAAGCGCCCTCGGGCAGGTCGATGACGACCGACAGCTCGGACTTGTTGTCAAACGGCAGCAGCTTGACGGTGACATCCTTGGTATAGATCAGCCCCAGCGAGCCGAAAGAGACCGTGGCCGCGACCAGCAGGAAGACCAGGCTGCCGGTCTTGGTGCGCAGCAACGGGCGCGCGACCGCAGCATAGACCCGCCCCAGCAGCCCGCCCTGGGCGCTCCCATGATCCTCTGCGTGAACTGGTGCATTGCCCGCGATCCGGACCATCAGCCAGGGCGTGATGATGACGGCCACGAAGAACGAGAAGATCATCGCGGCCGAGGCATTGGCGGGGATCGGGCTCATGTAGGGGCCCATCATCCCCGATACGAAAAGCATTGGCAGCAATGCGGCAACCACCGTCAGCGTCGCGACGATCGTCGGATTGCCGACCTCGGCGACGGCGCGGATCGCCTTGTTCACCCGGCTTTCGGAATCGGGCATGGCCCAGTGGCGGGCGATGTTCTCGATCACAACGATCGCGTCGTCGACGAGGATACCGATCGAGAAGATCAACGCGAAGAGCGACACCCGATTGAGCGTATAGCCCATGATCCATGCGGCGAAGAGCGTTAGCAGGATCGTCACAGGGATGACCACGGCGACCACGATGGATTCGCGCCAGCCGATGGCGACAAGTACCAACGCCACGATGGACACCGTTGCCAGCCCCAGATGGAACAGCAGCTCGTTGGCCTTTTCGTTCGAGGTCTCACCATAGTCGCGGGTCACGTCGATCTGTACGCTGTCGGGGATCAGGCCGTTTTCCAGCATGTGCACCCGGTGCAGGATCTCCTCAGCCACGACCACGGCGTTCGCGCCAGCGCGTTTCGCCACCGCGAGCGTCACCGCAGGGCTGCGGACCACCCCGCCGGCCGCATCGCGGCGGACGGTCGACACGATCCTGTCGGAGGTGTCAGGCACGAAACTCACATCCGCCACGTCGCGGACATAGACCGGGCGATCATCGCGGGTCGTCAGCAGCAGGTTGGCGATTTCGGCGGGTGCCTGCAGGGTTTCACCGGCCACAAGCGAGATCTGCTCGCCCCGGTCACGCACCTTGCCGGTGTCGAAGGCACGGTTGGCGCCCTCGACCTTTGCGACCAGCTGTTGCAGCGTCACCCCGAACAGCGCGAGGCGTTCCGGATCCGGCGCGATGCGGATCGCTTCGGGCGCGTCGCCGACAAGGTAGGTCAGCCCCACGTCGGGAATCTTGGCGACCTCGACCTGCAATTCGCGGGCGATACGGGTCAGGTCATTGGCGGTTGTGTCGCCCATGCCTTGGACGGGCGTCAGCGTCAGTTCGACGATGGCCACGTCGTCGATGCCGCGCCCGACAATCAGCGGCTCGTCGATGCCGACCGGGATACGGTCCATGTTGGCGCGCACCTTGTCATGCACCCGCAGGATCGCCGTGTCGGCAGAGGTTCCAACGAGGAACCGCGCCATCACCAGCGCATAGTCGTCGCTGGTCTGTGAATAGACATGTTCGACCTCGTTGATACCCTTGACGATGGTTTCCATCGGTTCGGTCACCAGTTTGGCCGCATCCATGGCCCGCAGCCCCGGTGCCTGGATGTGGATGTCGACCATCGGCACCGAGATCTGCGGTTCCTCTTCGCGCGGGAGGTTGAGCAGCGCCACTAGCCCGATCGTCAGCGCGGCCAACGTCATGAGCGGCGTCAGGGCCGACTGGATGAACACACCGGTCAGGCCGCCTGCGATGCCGCGAGACGGAGTGTTGGGATGTTCACTCATGGTCCGCCACCAGGGTCTCGCCCCCGCTCAGCCCGGAGAGGATCTCGACCATGTCCACACCGTCGATTTCACGCGCGGCCCCCACGACGACCGTGCGCGCGACCGGGCGGCCCTCGGCGTCGGCGACGGTCACGAAGTCGAGCCCCATGCGATGGGTGATCGCCGAAGGCGGCACCATCAGAGCTTCGGTTTCGCCGACGGGCAGGCGCACCAGCAGGCGCGCATTGATGAAATCGGTGTCGATGTCCTCGACCTCGACATCCGCGATGACGCGGCCGTTCTCGATCAGCGGATAGACCTTTGCGAGCGTCCCGGTTGTGTCCGAGCCTTCTCCCCCGATGCGGATCTCTGCGCCCTCTTTCAGGGATCCCGCGTGCCGTTCCGGGATCGCGAGGCGCAGGAAGAAGCCGCCGCCCCCGATCTCGGCGATTGCCTCGCCCGGCAACACGACCGAACCCGGCGCCAACGGCACGTCCAGCACGGTGCCCGTGATCGGCGCCAGCACCGCGCCCTCGGATTCACGCTGTCGCAGCATGTCGCGTTCGGCCTCGGTGGTGCCGATCCGCCCTTCGATCACGGCGACATCCGTCCGCAACTGGTCGAGTTGTTGCGCGGTGCTCACGCCGCGTTCAAGCAGGCTTTGGCCGCGGCGCAGTTCGGTCTCCGCGGTCTCGAGCTGGGAGCGCAACGAGCTCAACGTTGCCTCCAGCGCCCGGAGCTGAAGCGTCAACTTCTCGTCGCGCACCCGGGCGATCTGCTGGCCCCGCTCGACCCGCGTGCCCTCGACCACCTCGACCGAAACTACGGTGCCGCCCAGCCTCGAGCGCGCCAGCAGTCGATCACGCGCCTCGATTCGACCGAAGACAGCCTTCCACTGGACCACCTCGACGGACTGCACGGTGGACACGCCCTGCGCCGACGCAGCACAGGAAACAAGTGAGGCCAGGAGGGGCAAGATGAACCTGATCACGGCGGGCTCCAATTCAAACAACGGAATATTTATCATATGCCAGCCCCGGGACCGACAGGCAATCCATGGCGTTCGGATCAGTGACCTGCTGGTATGGAAAGAGGCGAGAACGCGGCCGGCACGCGCCAAGTAACTCAAAGAGAAATCTCTGTTTCCGTCGTTCTGCCTGTTCGAGAAACGGATCGCCAGCCAACGGCAACACGGTAGGGCTCTACCAAGCTGAAAAGTTCGGCGCGCGATCGAACTGCACCGGACGGCCAATGCCGTTTTAAGCACTATTGGAACGTTTCAACGGAAGGCAGTGGCGGACCGAGGAGGATTCGAACCCCCGACCCCTTGATTCGTAGTCAAGTACTCTATCCAGCTGAGCTATCGGTCCACTGTGGGGCGATGTAGAGAGCGTTCACGGGCATTGCAAGCGGAAAGTGCAGATTTTTCCGGTCCGGTTTCGGCTCACGCGGCGCGAACCGCAACGCCGTCGCCCTTGGGCAGACGGATGTGGAACACGGTACCGTCGGCTCCTGTGCGCGCGAGGGTCAGCTTGCCGCCATGCCCCCGCACCAGCTCCGCGGCGATCGCGAGGCCGAGACCCGTTCCACCCTTGCGTGCACCGCCCTGGAACGGGGTGAACAGATGCTCGACGGCCTTGGGGGGCAAGCCCGGCCCGGTGTCGGCGACGGTGATCCACCATGCATCAGCCTCCTCGCCCGCGGCGACCGTGACATGGGCATCGCCATCGCAGCCGGCCAGCGCCTGCCGAGCATTGCGCACGAGGTTCAGGATGACCCGGAACATCTGTTCCGGATCGGCGCGCACGGTCATCGTCGCCGGCACCTCCGAGATGAAGACGACCCTGTCTTCCTCTACGGCCAGCCTTTCGCTGTCCAACACGTCTGCGACGATATCCGCAAGGCGCACAAGGCCCAACACGGGCGCAGCCTCGTCGGTGCGACCGAAGGCCAGGGTGCTCTCGCAGAGCGATACCGCCCGTGTGATCGACCCGACGAGCTTTGGTGCGAGGCGGCGCACCAGCGGATCCTCCGAGCCTTCGATACGGTCGGTGAACAGCTGGGCGCTCGTCAGGATGTTGCGTAGATCGTGGCTGACGCGAGCCACCGCGCCCCCCAGCTGGGCAAGGCGTTCCTTCTGCTTCAGGGCGTGGGTCAGCTCGGTCTGCAGCTTCAGCAGCGCCTCCTCGGCCTCGCGCAGTTCGGTCACGCCGGCGCTCGGCGTGATGATCCCGCGGGCATCCTCCGGCGCGGCGGCGTAACGCTGCATGTTGCTCACCACCCCCTTGATCGGGCGGACGAGAAATACCCGAACGGCCGCGAACAGCAGAACCGCCGTGAACACCGAGATCACCGCCGAAAGCGCCAACACCCGCAGTCCATATTCGATCATGTCCCGGCGCAGAGGTTCGGTTTCCATCGTGATCTCGATCAGCAACCCCGCATCGCGCACCGGCGTGCCAATCACCCGGATCACGGTGTTGCCCGGAGTGAAGAGCCGTTTCATTGCATCACGGATCAGCGCGAAAGGTCCGGTTTCACGCAGGTCGAACGCGGCCTCGACCGGCATCGGAATTTCGGAGCTCAACCGCAACTCGCGGACCGCGTCGCGAAGCAGGACCACGTTGAAGACGCCCGCATTCTCGAGCAGCTCGGCCTCGAGTTCGGATGTCAGCATGTCGTCGGCTTCCAGCGCCAGCGACGCGATCTGGGCGCGCTCCAGCCGGTTCAACAGATAGACCTCGCGGAACCGCGCGACCGATGGCACGAAGATCATCACTTCGGCCAACATGACGAAAACCACCGTCAGGATCAGGAACCGGCCCGAAAGCGAATTCAGCATGTCGCCCCTTACATCAGGTCAGGGCACCCATTTCTGAACCAGCCCGACCGCGCGTTTGACCATAGGATTATCAAACAGTCTGGGCGAGAAATAGGCCCCCGCGACTCGTTTGTTAAGTTCCCCTATGGTCGGATAGGGCGATACCATCGAGGTGATCTGGCTCATTTTCAACCGGTTGGCCAGCACCAGCGCCCACAGGTTGGCCAGTTCCCCAGCCTGGTGGCCGACGATCGACGCACCAACGGGCCGACCCTTGACCACCATCACCTTGATTTGCCCGGCGGTCTTGCGTTCGGCCACCGCGCGGTCGTTCTCGTCAAAGCGGAACCGCGCAATTTCCACCTTGCCACCGTGTTCCTTGCGGGCCTGCGCTTCGGTCAGGCCGACCTGTGCCAGTTCTGGATCGGTATAAGTTGCCCATGGAATATGGGCCGTCGACGCCTTGCTGGGCAGGCCGAAGAGGATCGAGCGGATCACCACGCCGGCGTGGTATCCTGCCACGTGGGTGAACTGCAGCCCGCCCGCGATATCGCCCACCGCATAAACCTTGCGGTTGGTGGTGCGCAGGGTCGCATCGACCTTGATGCCGGTTTTCGTGGTCTCGATCCCCGCCGCGTCGAGATTCAGTTTCTCGGTATTGGGCTTGCGTCCGACTGCCAGCAACAGATGGCTGCCCGAGAAGACGCGACCGTCTTTTGCCTCAACCTGGACAGCGCCGGCTTCTCCGCGGATTTCCGCCGCCAGAGCGCCCTCGGCGATCTCGACGCCCTCGTCACGCAGATGCTCCAGCACGACGGCGGCCATTTCGGGATCGTCCTTCGGCAGCGCCTTGTCACCCTCGATGACGGTCACCTTGCAGCCCAGCCGCCGATGCGCCTGTGCCATTTCCATGCCGATGGGACCGCCCCCGATGATCAGCAGGTGATCGGGTTTTTCGCGCAGGTCGAACAGGGTCTCGTTTGTCAGGTAGGGTACGGAGTCCAAACCCGGGATCGGCGGCACAAGCGGGCTGGATCCCGTCGCGATGACAATCCGGCGGGCAGTGATGACGCTGTCGCCCGCCTGCACCTCCGTTGGCGAGATGAAGCTGCCATATTCACGGATCACCCGGACCCCCAGCCCCTCGAAACGCTCCTGGCTGTCGACCGGCGCGATCTGCGCGATCACGTCCGCGACATGCGCCATCACCGCGGCATAATCGACCTCCGGAACCTGATCTGTAAGCCCGTATTGCGAGACATGTGCTTGCCCATGCGCCGCCTTGGCCGCCGCCAAGAGCGCCTTGGAGGGGACGCAACCGTAGTTCAGACAGTCCCCACCCATCTCGTGGCCTTCCAGCAGGACCACGTCGGCCCCCATCTGGCTGGCCCCGGCGGCGACGGACAACCCGCCAGACCCGGCCCCGATGACCAGGATATCGGTCTTGATGCGTTCCATGATGTCAAATCTCTTTCTTGCCGCGCACGGCCTTGATGAGGATGGGCAGCGCCGCCAGCGCGCAAAGCCCCAGGATCGGGCCGAGGATATGCGGCTCCCACAACAAGGACAGGTCAGGGGTCTCACCGCGGTCGAACACTTCGCCGAGGCCGACGCCGATCGAGGTGAAGACGATCGCGCCCGGGATGATTCCCAGCGCCGTGGTCAGCAGGAAGTTGCGGAACTTCACTCCCACGAGCGCCGGCAGCAGGTTGGCGACGAAGAACGGCACCGCAGGCACCAGCCGCAACAGGAACAGAACGCTGATCTCGTTTTCGCGCAGCCCTTCCTTCAATCGCTTGACCGTGCCTTCGGAGGCTTCGAGCCGGGCCGACAACGTCGCGCCCAGTCCCCAACGGGCGGCGAGGAAGATGGCGCAGGCGCCGATGGTGGCCGAGGTCACGTTGAGCGCCGTGCCTGCCGCGAGGCCGAACAGGAACCCGCCAGTGACCGAGGCGACCGCCGCGCCGGGCAGCGAAAAGGCCACGATCGTGACGTAGGCGGCGACGAATCCGGCCGCGAGACCGATCAGGTTGTCGTCGCGAAACGCCAGAAGGGCTTCGCGGTTGGCCCTGAGCGTCTCGAACGTCAGGTAGTCGCCGAGCGTGAGGCTCCCGATCACCGCCACCGCGGCAATCACGATCAGCGGGATGTGGCGGGTCAACCCGCGGTTTGGCGTATCCGTCATGTCCTGCATCGGTCCTGATCCTCGGGGGGCGGTCTGACGAACATGCGCCGTTCGCGCTGCCAGCGACAGGGGGATCACGCCGCCTTGATCGCCCGCGCCGGTTTCGTGAAAAGCGGTGGAAATTCGGGCCGGGCTGAAACATCCGGCCGTGACGTCGCGCCGAAATGTTGCAATCAGTGGCCAAAATGCGCCTCACACCGTTTGACTTACCGGAAAACGGGCTTTAGAGGACGGGCTTCAACGACAGACATGACGGGGGGCGATTCCGCGCCGATCCCGACCGAAGAACTGGAGACGGAGCGATGAAACGCACCTTTCAACCCTCGAACCTGGTCCGCAAGCGGCGCCATGGGTTCCGTTCGCGCATGGCCACCAAGGCTGGCCGCAAGATTCTGAACGCCCGCCGCGCCCGCGGTCGCAAGGTGCTGAGCGCGTAAGCGCCAGACCCGTTCTGACAGACATGACACCGCCGGAGGCCCCAGAGGACGGCAATGCCGCCCAAGGGACAGTGCCCCCGGCGGTTTCCGTTCGTCCGCACTCCGGCTTGATCACCCTGACCAAGCGTGCCGATTTCCTGCGCGCGGCCCGCGCGCGCCGGCAAGGCACCGCGTCGATGATGGTTCAGGGCCGCCAGCGCGCCGAGGACGAAACCCCCACTGGCATCCGCGTCGGTTTCACCTGCTCCAAGAAGGTCGGCAACGCCGTCGCGCGCAACCGCGCCAAGCGCCGCCTGCGCGAGGCCGCACGTCTGGTCCTGCCCGAGGCCGGCCGCGCCGGTTGGGACTATGTCCTGATCGGGCGCGCAGAGGCCACCGCTGCCCGCCCGTTTGACGCCCTGCAGAACGATCTGCGACATGCCCTGCGCAACCTACATGGCAGCCAATGACTCCGCTGGCTCATATCCTTGCCCTGCCGGTCCGGGCTTATCGGCTGGTCTTCTCGCCCTGGGTCGGCTTCAACTGCCGCTACCAGCCCACCTGCTCGGCCTATGCGCTGGAAGCGCTGGAAAAGCACGGCGCGCTGAAAGGCGGGTGGCTGGCGGCACGACGCATCGGGCGCTGCCACCCGTTCGGCCACTCGGGCTATGATCCTGTGCCGGACCCCGAAGACGCCGGCGATCAACGGAAATCGAACGCCTCTCGGTGAAACCGGTCGCGCGGCAGGCCGGCGTCCGTAAAACCGCGCTCTAGTGCATCGCCAAACCCAGCAGGACCACAGAACCAGAGGCTGGCGTCGGCCCAATCCGGCACCTTGTCCATGATCTCCGGGGCATCCAGCAGACCGTCGTGCCCGGTGTCGATCACATGAAGCCTCACCGCCCCCGCCTCGGCCATGCCGCGCAAGCGTGCCAGGACATCCGCCGAAACGCCCTGGGTGCTGTAGAACAGATCGACCGGTTCTGCCGACTCGGTCATCGCCGCCCGGTGTTCCAGCTGTGCCACGAAGGGCGTTACTCCGATCCCACCCGCGATCCAGATCTGGCGCCCGATGCCTTCGTTGAACACAAACCGCCCGTAGGGCCCTTCCAGGCGCACTGGATTGCCTTCGCACAGCGTGTCGGGCAGCGTCGCAGTGTAGTCGCCCAAGGCCTTGATCGCCAACCGCACCCGCCCGTCGCCACCCCACGCCGAGGCCAGCGTGAACGGATGCGCGCCCTCGGCAGTGTCGAACGTGACCAGCGCGAACTGTCCGGCCCTGTGTCCGGGCCAGCCGGGACCGAGATCGATCAACACTTCCAGGACCCGGTTTCCCAGCGGCGTCACCTGCGCGATGCGGCCCTGAACCTGCCGCCGCCGTCCGATCTGGCCTGAAAGGCTCAGGCCAGCGGCCGCCAGGCCCGCGAGCGACAGGATCACGATCACCCCGCTCGCCGGGCTGGCCCAATAGGACAGCGGCATGAACACCAACCCGTGCAGCACGAACCCGAGATACAGCACCGGCAGGATCCGGTGCCAACGCACGAAGACGCGGTAGGGAATGGCGCGGATCAGCGCGATGGCGATCAGGGCCAGCGCCGCGTAGAGGCCCCACTCCCCGGCCAGCTTCGCGACATCGTGAAGGGGATCGAACAGTTCCGGAATCCCGCTGTCAAAGCCCTTGGGTTTGACCAGCAGCCCGTCCTTGCGCAGTTCTTTCGACCCCAGCTTGATCAGGTAATGCGCGAGCCCCAAACCGACGCCCCACTGCCCGGTCTGTCGATGCAGGCGATAGGCTTGGTCCAATCCGCCAACTCGGTCCTCGATCCACGGCAGCCGCAGGGCGAGGATCATCGCAACGGACATCAGCAGCAGGGACAGGAACCCCGTGGCGAACAGAAGTTGCAGGTAGATCGCCCAAGGCAACGCCGGCCCCGCCTGACCCAATGCGCTGAACGGCAGCGCCGAAACAACAGCAAGCCCGCCGAACAGAAGCACCCACCAGATCACAGCCCGCATCAATGCCCCACATTCGGAAATTCGACTATATCAGAGGTGTCGCAGATCGGCAGGGTTTGGACAAGCGGTCAGCCTATCCCTCCGCGCATCTGCGAAGCCGGCAACGCGCAGAAACGCACAGGACACCCGGTGGACAATCATCTCGCGGAGCGTATGTGTAGGCCATCATTCAGAACGGAAGGCCGACACATGACCGACAATCCCGACGAGTACACCCCGCCCGAGGTCTGGACATGGGACGCGGAAAGCGGCGGCAAGTTCGCCAGCATCAACCGCCCTATCGCAGGCCCCACCCATGACAAGGAGTTGCAGGTCGGAAAGCACCCATTCCAACTCTACTCGCTGGCCACACCCAACGGCGTCAAGGTCACGGTAATGCTGGAAGAACTGCTGGCGGCAGGCCACACTAGTGCCGAATACGACGCCTGGCTGATCAATATCGGCGACGGCGATCAGTTTGGCAGCGGATTCGTGTCGGTGAACCCCAACAGCAAGATCCCCGCGCTGATGGATCACAGCACCACTCCGCCGACCCGCGTGTTCGAGAGCGGTGCAATCCTTCTGCACCTGGCCGAGAAGTTCAACGCGTTCCTCGGCGCGCCCGCAACGCGCCCCGAGATGCTGTCCTGGCTGTTCTGGCAAATGGGCAGCGCGCCTTATCTGGGCGGCGGCTTCGGCCACTTCTATGCCTATGCGCCGTGGAAAATGGAATACCCGATCAACCGTTTCGCGATGGAGACCAAGCGCCAGCTCGACGTGCTGGATCGCAAATTGGCCGAGACCACGTATATCGCCGGCGAGGACTACACCATCGCCGACATGGCGATCTGGGCCTGGTATGGACAGCTCGTGCTGGGCCGACTGTATAGTGCTGAGACGTTCCTCGACGTGGCCAGCTACAAGAACGTGCAGCGGTGGGCGAAAGCGATCGACGCGCGTCCTGCCGTGCAGCGCGGCCGCATGGTCAACCGTACGTTCGGCGAGCCGGAAACCCAGCTGCACGAACGCCACGACGCGTCTGATTTCGACACCAACACGCAGGACAAGATCGGCGACGCCGCCGAGTGATCCGCGCTGGCGCTCCCCTTGCGGGAGCGCTCAGCGTTTCTCAAAGCTGATGATCACCTCGCCGATGGTCACCCCGAATTTCTGCATGTAGGCGCGGTTCAGCAACCGGTCCTCGGTGAGCAACCACATCCAGTCGTCAAACGTCACGCGCAAGGTCTCAGGCGGAGTCCCGGGGGGAGCCGAGGCGTCAGGCAGCGGCAAGTCGATCGTGTATTTCCAGTTGAACGTGTCGCCGTTCTCCTGACCCACCGCCTGCCCGATCACCCCGGGCGCGGTCCCGACCCAGCTATCCGGCCCGGTCTTGGTCAGCGACCAGACCCGTTGCTCCGTACTGCCATCCTCATAGACGAAATCCTCGACCAGCGTCAGCAGTCGCCCGTCCCACGTCCCGACGATGTCGACGGTGAACCGCCGCGAGACATTGCCGAACCGGTCCTGAAACTGGCCATGCGCGACCGATTCACCGGCAAAGAACTCCTCGAGGTTCAACTGCCGGTCCGATAGCTTTTCGCCCTCGAGCGACGGCCGCCCCGTGCATCCCACCAACGCCAGCGCCAACAGAGTCACAATCAGAACCCGCATTTCAACTCTCCTTTACCAGAATACGTCCGCCAAAGCCGGGCGGTTCAAAAAACAGCGAAACACGGCCGGTTTGCGCCACGGCCCTTGCCCTTTTCGCCTGCGCGACCAATAGTTCCTCGCGATTGCGCCGGCGCTTGCCGAACTTCCGCATGACGCAAAACAAGGATCTATCATGGCTTCTTCCAGACTTTTCATCGCGCTGCCACTGCTCGGAGCGCTTGCCGCTTGCTCCAATGTCGGCGCGAACTACACCCCGGTGATCGACGGTCCGGTGGGCCCGAACTACAATGCCGACCTTGCGCAGTGCCAGTCGCTGGCTGCCTCGCAGGCACAGGTCGACGGCAGCACGGCAGGCGCGGCAGCCACCGGCGCCGGCCTTGGCGCGGCGTCCTCGGTCATCTTCAATGACAACAGTGACGATCTGGGCGAAGCGGCGGCGATCGGCGCGCTGGCCGGCGTCACGTCCAACGCGATCCAGAAGACCCAGAACCGCGAGACCATCGTCAAGAACTGCATGCGCGGCCGCGGCTACAACGTGGTCGGCTGATCAGCGCGGCATGTGCTGATCGACACCTGGCAGGGCTGCCCGAACGTGGCCCTGCGCCCCTTGCCGGACAAGGCCTTCTCCACTAAAGCGGGCGCATGCTCGATCAGGACGACGATATCCATCCGCTCTTTGCCGGCGCGCCGCGAACCACCGAGTTCAAGAAGCTGCGCAAGCGCATCGTGCGCGCGACCCGCGAGGCGGTCGAGCAATACGGCATGGTCGACGCGGAGGGACCCCGCGCGAAATGGCTGGTTTGTCTGTCGGGCGGCAAGGACAGCTATACCCTGCTCGCCGTGCTGCATGAATTGCAGTGGCGCGGCCTGTTGCCGGTCGACCTGCTGGCCTGCAATCTCGATCAGGGGCAACCCGGTTTTCCCGCGACCGTCCTGCCCGAGTTCCTCGCGCGGATGGGCGTGCCGCACCGGGTCGAATATCAGGACACCTATTCCGTCGTGGTCGACAAGGTGCCCGCCGGACGCACCTATTGCGCACTGTGCTCCCGGCTGCGGCGCGGCAATCTCTATCGCATCGCGCGCGAGGAGGGCTGTTCAGCCGTGGTTCTGGGCCACCACCGCGACGACATTCTCGAAACCTTCTTCATGAACCTGTTTCACGGCGGTCGGCTTGCGACCATGCCGCCGAAACTGGTGAACGAGGAAGGCGACCTGTTCGTCTTCCGTCCGCTGGCGCATGTGGCAGAGGCCGACTGCGCGCGGTTTGCCGCCGCGATGAACTACCCAATCATCCCTTGCGACCTCTGCGGATCGCAGGACGGGCTGCAGCGTCAGCAGGTGAAACGCATTCTCGACGGCTGGGAATCAAACAGCCCCGGACGCCGCCAGGTCATGTTCCGGGCGCTGATGAATGCCCGCCCGTCGCACCTTCTGGACCCGAAATTGTTCGACTTCGCCGGGCTGGAAACAAATTGCGAACAAAAATCGAACAATCTGAGCGAAATTCCGTCTTTGCGTTAACTTAGAGGTCAGGTTGAGCCGCCTACGGTCGCCGGGTGCCACAGTGCCTGCTTGCGAAAGGTTGCCAAATGAACACTCCGTCGTCCGGCTCGTTGACCCGACTGCAGCAGCGGATCGTTCCGGTCCTGACCGGTCCGCCGATCCTCGCTTTCCTGCCGGCGGTCACGCTGGGGGCGTTCTGGCTTGGCGGCGAACAGGCGCTGTTCTTCGTTTCGCTGGGCCTGCCGTTGCTTTTCGCCTTCGCTGGCGCTTACGGGGGCTGGCCGGCCCGCCCCGGCCTGTCGCGGGACAGCGTGACGGGGCTGATGTTGCGTGACGGGTTCGACGTGACGATCCAGCAGGTGTTCGAGGATACCGAGGCCTCCGGACTGAAGTCTGCCTGTTTCGTGCTCGAGATCGACGACTACGCCGAAGCGGTGGACCGGCACGGGCAGTCGGCCGCGGATACCGTCGCCACGCGCTGTGGTGAACGCATCCTTTCGGTCCTGCGCGATGGCGATACCGTTGCGCGGATCGGCGACAGCCGCTTTGCGGTCTGCCTGATGGCGGTCCGCCAGCTCGACCTGGAACTCTGCATCCAGCTCTCGGGCCGGATGCAGGCCGCCGTCGAGGAGCCTGTTTCGCTGGGCGGCCTGACGGTCTATTCCTCCTGCTCGATCGGCTTCTGCCTGCGCACACGCGCGCCGGGCGACAACGGGCAGGATTGGCTGGAGGCGGCGAACACCGCGCTGGCGGACGCCCGCAACTCCGGTCCCTCGGCGATCCGCGCCTTCTCCGCCGAGATGCAGCGCAAGACAAAGGCGCGCAGCGACCTGCGCGACGACGCCGCCACCGCGCTCGAGAACGGCCAGATTCAGCCCTGGTACCAGCCTCAGATTTCGACCGACACCGGCAAGGTCACAGGGTTCGAGGCCCTGGCGCGCTGGTCGCACCCGGTGCACGGCATGATCCCGCCAGATGTCTTCCTGCCGGTGATGGAGGATGCCGGACTGATGGAGCGGTTGGGCCAGGTGATGCTCTATCACGCGCTGACCGCGCTCAAGGCCTGGGACAGCGCCGGGGTGAACGTGCCGCGCGTAGGCGTGAATTTCGCCGGCGACGAGCTGCGCAACCCGGGCCTCGTCGACAAGATCCGCTGGGAGCTCGACCGGTTCGAACTGGCACCGGAGCGCCTCTCGGTGGAAATCCTGGAGACGGTCGTGACCGACACCCCCGACGACGCGGTGACGCGCAACATCGCCGGATTGGCCGACCTCGGGTGCCGCATCGACCTGGACGATTTCGGCACCGGGCATGCCTCGATCGCCTCGATCCGCCGCTTCAAGGTCTCACGCATCAAGATCGACCGCTCCTTCGTCATGAAGGCGGACCGCGATCCCGAACAGCAACGCCTGATCGGCGCGATCCTCACGATGGCCGAGCGGCTTGAACTGGAAACTCTGGCCGAAGGTGTGGAAACCGTGGGCGAACACGCCCTTCTGGCCCAGCTTGGATGCGATCACGTGCAGGGCTTCGGCATCGCGCGCCCGATGCCCTTCGACCAGACGCTCACCTGGATCACAGGTCACGCCGCCAAGCTTACGGAAGCACCCAGGATCGGCCGCGACGCGGGCTAGGCGCCCGCGGGGTCACACGGTCTTGCACGCAGCGAGACCGCAATTCCGGGGCGAATCCGCTTGACCTTTGGGGCGCACCTCTGTTGAACCCACCCTGTCTTTGCAAGCACAAGGTGGCTGTCCCCGATGGACGATCAGAACAAGAATCTCATCCTCGCAACCGCGCTCAGCTTTGCCGTCATCCTGGTGTGGTTCGTGCTGTTCCCGCCACCGGAACCCGAACCGCTGCCGGAGCCGCAGAGCCAAAGCCAGGGTGAGACGACCACCGCAGACACACTGGCCGTCGCGCCGTCGACCGCCGCGGCCCCCGCCGGCACCGCCGCCGAGCAGGAAACCCGGCAGGACGCCTTGGCGGACGCCCCTCGCATCGACATCGACACCCCTCGCCTGACCGGCAGCATCTCGTTGCTGGGCGGGCGCATCGACGACCTGTCGCTCAAGGACTACCGGGAGACCAACGAACCGGACTCGCCCATCGTCACCCTGCTCTCGCCGGTCGGCACTCCGAGCGCCTACTACGCGCTCTACGGTTGGGCACCGGGCGCCGGATTGACACTTGAGGACGTGCCTGGTGCAAATACCCGCTGGACGGTGGAGGCCGGCGAACAGCTTGGCATCGACGCGCCGGTCACCCTGTCCTGGACGAATGACAAGGGAATGACGTTCCGCCGCACCGTCGCGATCGACGACGACTTCATGTTCACCGTCACCCAGTCGGTCGAGAACGGCTCTGACGCGACAGCCAGTCTCGCGCCCTACGGCATTCTTGCACGCCACGGCGAGCCGCAGGATCTGAAGAACTTCTTCATCCTGCACGAGGGCGTCGTCGGCATGGCCGATGGCGAACTGACCGAAACCGACTATTCGGACATGGTCGATTTCGCGATCGATCCGCGCGAGGGCGCCCGCGCCGAGGTCATCCAGGTCGCCGAGAACGGTTGGATCGGCTTCACCGACCATTTCTGGATGACCACTTTGATTCCGGATCCGGGCAGCGCCTTCAAATCGGTGGCCAAATACGACGAGCGTCGTGATATCTACCAGACCGAGGCCGTTCTGCCGACCCAGACCGTCGCAGCCGGCGCATCCGCGAGCGTCACGACCGAGCTTTTCGCCGGCGCCAAGGAATGGGAAACCCTGCGCGACTACGAACAGGGCGGCGTGCAGAACTTTCTCGACAGCATCGACTGGGGCTGGTTCTTCTTCCTGACCAAGCCGATCTTCTGGATGCTGCACCACATCAACCTGCTGATCGGTAACATGGGTTGGGCGATCATCGGGCTCACTCTCATCATCAAGGCGATCCTGTTTCCGCTGGCCTACAAGTCCTATGTCTCGATGGCCAAGATGAAGGAGCTGCAGCCGCAGATGGAGGCGCTGAAAGAACGCGCCGGCGACGACCGCCAGAAGCTGCAACAGGGCATGATGGAGCTCTACAAGAAGGAAAAGGTCAACCCGGCGGCGGGCTGTCTGCCGATCCTGTTGCAGATCCCGATCTTCTTCTCGCTCTACAAGGTGATCTTCGTCACGATCGAACTGCGTCACGCCCCCTGGTTCGGACCGTTCCAGGATCTGTCGGCACCGGACCCGACCTCGATCATCAACTTGTTCGGCCTTCTGCCCTTCGACAACCCAGAGCCGGGCAGCATCATGGCGCTGATCTTCATCGGCATCCTGCCGCTGTTGCTGGGCATATCGATGTGGCTGCAGCAAAAGCTGAATCCGGCCCCGACCGACCCGACCCAGCAGATGATCTTTGCCTGGATGCCCTGGGTGTTCATGTTCATGCTCGGCGGCTTCGCCAGCGGGCTGGTAGTCTACTGGATCGCCAACAACACCATCACCTTCACCCAGCAATACCTGATCATGCGCAGCCAAGGGTACAAGCCCGACGTGTTCGGCAACATCAAATCCGGCTTCAGCAAGAAGGCAAAGACGGAAAAGAAATGACCGGCGCTGTCACCAGCCTCTGGCGGCACCCGATCAAGAGCCATGGCCGCGAGGCGCTGGAGCGCGTGGCCCTGACCGCTGGGCAGACCCTGCCCGGAGACCGGATCTGGGCGGTGGCGCACGAAAGATCGGCCGCCGATGGCAGCGCATGGGTGCCTTGCGTGAATTTCAGCCGGGTGTCCAAGGCCCCGGAGCTGATGGCCATCACCGCAAAGCTGGACGAAACCGCCGGCACAGTCACCCTGTCGCATCCGAACCTGCTGGACCTGACATTCGACCCCGATCGCGACCTCGCGGCCTTCCTGATCTGGGTCGCACCGTTGATGCCCGCCGACCGCGCCGCCTCGGCGCGCATCATCCGGGTGCCGGGGCGCGGCATGACCGACAGTGATTTTCCCTCGGTCACGCTCTGCAACATGGCCTCGCACCGGGCCGTTTCGCAGCGCATCGGACAGGACCTTTCGATCCACCGCTGGCGCGGCAACATATGGATCGACGGGCTGGCGCCGTGGGAGGAGTTCGACTGGATCGACCGCGAGGTGCAGATCGGCGATGCTGTTCTGCGCGCGCGCGAGCGCACGGACCGTTGCGCGGCGACCACCGCAAACCCCGAAACGGGCCGGCGGGACGCAGACACGCTTGCGGCCCTATCGCATTGGGGCCACCAGGATTTCAGTGTCCGCGCCGAGGTGATCCGGGGCGGCGATATCGCCCTCGGCGACAGCGTGCAGGTTTTGTGATGCAGATGACGTTTCCCGTGGCCGAGGCGCCCGACGACCTGACCGCTGACAGGGGCCGCCTGCTCTTTGCGCAGGAGTCAATCTTCGTCAAAGGGGTCGTGGCCATGTCGGGTCTGCCGCCGGCGGACCGGATCGAGGTCTGTTTCGCGGGCCGCTCCAACGTCGGCAAGTCGACGCTGATCAATGCGCTGACCGGCACCAAGGCGTTGGCGCGGGCGTCGAACACGCCGGGGCGCACGCAGGAGATCAACTACTTTGCGCAAGGGCCGGATCTCTACCTCGTCGACCTGCCCGGTTATGGCTATGCCAACGCGCCGCTGCCCGTGGTCGAGAAATGGCAGAAGCTGCTCAAGCAATACCTGTCTGGACGCCCCACCCTGCGCCGGGCCTTCGTGCTGATCGACGCGCGCCATGGTGTCAAGAAGGTCGACGAGGAGATCATGGCGCTGCTGGACAGCGCCGCCGTGACCTTCCAATGCGTTCTGACCAAGACAGACAAGGTCAAGGCGGCGGAGCGCGACAAGGTATTGGGCCAGGTGCGCGGCGCTCTCTCAAAGCACCCCGCCGCCTATCCCGAGCTGATCCTGACCAGTTCCGAGAAAGGTGACGGGATCGCCACGCTGCGCGCGATCATCGCCGGGCTGGTCTGAGTGGCACTTGCGGGACGGGTGCAAAGCATGACATCCCGGTGAAAACGGATGGTCGGGATGAGAACGCAGGACATGAACCGGGACTGGATCGCCACCGCAGCAACGCTGTCGAGCGCGCTGCCTTATCTGCAACGCTACACGGACGCGATCGTCGTCATCAAGCTGGGCGGGCACGCCATGGGCAGCGACGAGGCGATGGAAGGCTTCGCCCGCGACGTGGTGCTGATGCAACAGGTCGGGGTGAACCCGGTGATCGTGCATGGCGGCGGGCCCCAGATCAACGCGCTGCTCGACAAGCTGGATATTCAGTCCGAGTTCGTGAACGGCAAGCGCGTGACCGACGCGGCCACTGTCGAGGTCGTCGAAATGGTGCTGTCGGGCCTCGTGAACAAGCGCATCGTGCAGGCGATCAACCGGCAGGGCGGGCGCGCGGTCGGCGTGTCCGGCAAGGACGCCAACCTGATGATCTGCGATCAGACCGACCCGGCGCTGGGGTTTGTCGGCACGCCGGCCGAGATGGACCCCAAGCTGCTGCACACGCTGTTCGAACGCGACATGATCCCGGTCATCGCGCCGCTCGGTGCGGGGCGCAACGGCGAAACCTTCAACGTCAACGGCGACACGGCCGCGGGGGCGATCGCCGCCGCGCTGAAGGCCGACAGACTGTTGCTGCTGACCGATGTCTCTGGCGTCAAGAATGCCTCGGGCGAGGTCGTGACCGAGTTGAAGGCGGCGCAGATCAGGGCAATGACGCAGGACGGTGTGATCGCGGGCGGCATGATCCCCAAGACCGAAACAGCGCTCGATGCGATCGACGGCGGGGTGCGCGCGGTGGTGATCCTGGACGGACGCGCGCCGAATGCCTGCCTTTTGGAGCTCTTCACCGAGCATGGTGCGGGCTCGTTGATCCGCCCGGATTGACCACGGGTGTTGTGCGCCGCGATGACGGGTTGGCCCGGAGGTGTCGGACCGATCGTATGTGATCGACGGCTTGCTGAGATCTGGTTGCGGCGAGCACAGCATGACCACCCATGACGAGATCGTCGAATTGGCCCGGGCCGAGGGGCTTCTGGCCATGGGCGCTCTTCATCCCGACCGGCTGGCGGCCAAGGGAGTGCAAGGCGGCACATTGATCCTGCTCGGCGCCGGGCCGGGGTTCTGGGAGGTGCTGCGGGCCTCGCCCGAGATGCTGGATGGCCGCCCCAATCCCGTCGACCGCTGGTCGCGACGTGTCATTGGCGCGTTGGCCGACTCACTCCGCGCAGTGGCGCATTTCCCCTTCGGCGGGCCGCCCTACGCGCCCTTCATCGACTGGGCGATCAAGTCCGGCCGCGCTTTCGTCAGTCCGACCGGCATGCTGGTGCATGATGTCGTTGGACTGATGATCAGCTATCGCGGCGCGTTGCACCTGCCCGACGAGATCCCCCTGCCCGACGCGCCCGGTGCCTCGCCCTGCACGAGTTGCGCCGGAAAACCCTGCCTCACCGCCTGCCCGGTCGGGGCGCTCGGGGAAACGGCCCCCTATGATGTTGCTGCCTGTCATGCTTATCTGGATACTGCGGCGGGACGCGATTGCCTCGAACGGGAATGCCGTGTCCGCCGTTCATGTCCCGTCAGTGCGGGCGCCGACCGCAAACCGGCCCAATCGGCCCACCACATGAAAGCCTTTCACCCGTCATGACCCGCACCCTGATCCTGATGCGCCACGCCAAGTCCAGTTGGGACGATCCTGCCCTCGCCGACCATGACCGTCCCCTGACCGGACGCGGCAAGCGTGCGGCCAAGGCGCTCGGCGACTGGATGCGCGCGCAAGACTGGATGCCCGACCAGGCGCTGGTTTCGGACGCAGTGCGCACGCGCGACACGTTCCAGCGGCTGGCCCTGCCGGTCGAAGCCGAATTCACTGGATCGCTCTACCACGCGAACCCCGCTGACATGCAATTGGTGTTGGAAATGGCGCAGGGTAAGACAGTGCTGATGATCGGCCACAACCCCGGCATCAGCGAGTTTGCAGAAGCGATGGCGCAGACACCGCCGACACATCCCAAATTCAGGGACTTTCCGACTGGCGCGACGCTGGTCCTGCGTTTTGATATCGAGGACTGGGACAAGATCGACACCCGCATGGGCAAAGTGCTCGACTTCATCACCCCGCGCGAGTTGACCGACGGGTGATGCGCCACGCAAAAGCGCCGGGCAAGAGCACCCGGCGCCTGCGCGGTGTCGGCGCGTTCAGTGTCCGAGGATCTGGCTGAGAAACAGCTTGGTCCGCGGGCTCTGCGGGTTCTTGAAGAAGGCCTCAGGCTCGTTCTGTTCGACGATCTGCCCCTCGTCCATGAAGATCACCCGGTTCGCGACCTGGCGTGCGAAACCCATCTCGTGCGTCACGCAGAGCATGGTCATGCCTTCTTCGGCCAGCTCGATCATGGTGTCGAGCACTTCCTTGATCATTTCGGGGTCGAGCGCCGAGGTCGGTTCGTCAAACAGCATGATGCGCGGACGCATGCAAAGGCTGCGCGCGATGGCGACCCGCTGCTGCTGACCGCCCGACAGCTGGCCCGGATACTTGTCGGCCTGATCGGGAATCTTGACCTTGGAGAGGAAATGCATGGCGATCTCCTCGGCCTCTTTCTTGGGCGTCTTGCGCACCCAGATCGGGGCAAGGGTGCAGTTTTCGAGGATCGTGAGATGCGGGAACAGGTTGAAGTGCTGAAAGCACATCCCGACCTCGGATCGGATCTTGTCGATGTTCTTGAGGTCCGACGACAGCAGCGTGCCGTCCACCTCGATCTTGCCCTGCTGGTGCTCCTCGAGCGCATTGATGCAGCGGATCAGGGTCGACTTGCCCGAGCCCGAGGGCCCGCAGATCACGATCCGCTCGCCGCGATAGACGGTCAGGTCGATGTCGCGCAGCACGTGGAAGGTTCCGTACCACTTGTTCATCTTCTGGATCGAGATCGCGACCTCGTCGGAGACTTGCATTTGGGTGTTTTCAGCCATGGAGAGAATTCCTTACCGGTGGTCGGTCGCGAGGCGGCGTTCCAGCCACTGCGAATACTGCGAGATGCCGTAGCAGACGACAAAGAACAGGAGTGCCGCGAACATGAAGAGTTCCCAGTAGACGCCGTTCCATTCCGTCGATGCGAGGATCGGGCCGCGGATCATGCCGACGAGGTCGAACATCGAGATGACCGAGACCAGTGTGGTGTCCTTGAAGAGGCCCACGGCGACGTTGACGATGCCCGGGATCGAGATTTTGAGCGCCTGCGGCAGGATGATCAGCCGCATCGCCTGCGGATAATCGAGCCCGAGGGAATCCGCCGCTTCGTACTGCCCCTTGGGCAGCGCAGCCAGACCGCCCCGGATCACCTCGGCGATATAGGCCGAGCTGAACATGGTGATCATGATGATGACGCGCAGGATCAGGTCGATCGAGGCCTCGGGCGGGAAGAAATAGGCCAGAACCACGGACGCAACGAAGAGCAGCGTGATGAGGGGAACGCCCCGAACGAATTCGATGAAGACGACGCAGACCAACTTGATCAGCGGCATCGAGGATTGCCGCCCCAGCGCCAAGGCGATGCCGATCGGCAGAGACAGCGAGACGCAGATCACCCCCAGCATCATGTTGAGCATGAAGCCGCCCATGTCGCGGCTGGGCACCGCTGCCATGGCGGGGTTCTCCGCGGCCAGCAGTGGCGTGATGTATCCCGCGAGGGTCCAGATCAGGAAGGCCGCGGCAATGCCGCCAAAGAAGCCCTTGGCGAAACTCTGTGTCACGAAGCGCGCATAGGTCAGATAGCCGCCCGCGAAGCCGAGCAGCGCAAAGATCGGCACCCAGATCGTGCCCCCCCAGATCAGGTAATAGGCGATGAACGGATAGAGCGCAGTGAAGATCAGCAGCTTGCGCGGCAGGTCGAAGAACAGCACCGGCGCGGCGGCAAAGAATAGCAGAACGAAGGCCAGCGTCGGCCGCCAGTAAAGCTCGGACGGATAGGTGAAGCCGAACAGAAGCTGGTGCCAGCGCTCCGTCAGGACCGAGAAACAGGCCCCGGTGGCGCCTTGCAGGATCTCGCGGCACTCTGCCAAGCTGTCGGTGTTCCAGATCCCGTTCACGATCCAGGGCAGGATCGCCGACAGCACGACGTAGATGGCATAGAGCGCCACCAGCGTCAGGATCGTGTTCGGTACGTTGGCGAACAGGTTTTCGCGGATCCACTTGACGGGGCCGGTCGCCTGGAAGGGCGGCGGCGCCGAGGGCACCGGCTCGGTGCGGACGAAGGCAACGGATTCGGCATGTGTATCGGACATGTCTCAGCGCTCCTTCAGCTTGGTGGCGTTGTTGTAGACATTCATCACCGCCGAGATCGACAAGGAGATCGCGAGGTAGAACAGCATCAGCAGAAGCACGCACTCGATGGCGCGACCGGTCTGGTTCAGCGTGATGCCCCCGAGCGTCGCTGTGACGTCGGCATAGCCGACCGCGATGGCGAGCGAGGAGTTCTTGGTAATGTTCAGGTAATGCGAGATGAGCGGCGGGATGATGACCCGCAGCGCCTGCGGCAGCACCACGAGGTTCATCACGCGGCGTGGGCGCAGACCGAGCGCCGAGGCGGCCTCGGTCTGTCCCTTGGACACTGACAGGATGCCGGCTCGGACGTTCTCGGCGATGAAGGCGCCGGTATAGATCGCCAGCGCGAACCAGAGCGCGATCAACGGGCCGCCGACCTTGATGCCGCCGGAGAAGTTGAAGCCCTTGAGCTCGGGGATATCCAGCCCGATCGGCTGGCCAAGTGCGAAGAATACGACCAGCGTCGGCACGAAAAGCAACGCCAGGCTGGGCCACAGGACCGGCAGCAGCTTTCCCGTGTCATAGAGAAGTTTCGTCGCGTAGCGGCGATAGGCGAAGATGCCGACGATGGATGCGAGGAAGGTGACCGCCACGATGCCTGATCCCGGACCCCAGACCGGCGCCGGCACGTAGATGCCGCGGTTGGTGAAAGCGACCGAGTCGAGGAACATGCTCGAACTGGGGTTCTCTCCGCGGAACGCGCTTGGTGCAGGCAGCACGGCGGTCATGATCGTGAAGATGATGATGATCCAGATCAGAACCGGGATGTTGCGAAAGATCTCGACGTAGAACGACATGAGCTTGCGCACCAGCCAGTTGTTGGACAGGCGCAGCACGCCGGCGATCACGCCGAACACCGTCGCCGTCACGCAGGCCAGAAAGGCGACAAGCAACGTGTTCAGGATACCGACAAGGGCCGCGCGGGCGTTGGTCGACTGGCTGTCATATTCGATCAGTCGCTGGTTGATGTCATACCCGGCCGGACTCCACAGGAAGTCGAACGAGATGTTGAGGCCGGCGGCCCGCAGGTTGCTGACCAGATTGTTGCCCAGATAGGCGAAGGCCACGATCAGCAGGAACAGCGCAATCGCCTGGAAGGTCAGCGAGCGATAACGCGTGTCGTTCAACAGCATGGATAGCCGGAACGAACCCTGTTGAGGGTCGGAAATGGATGTCATCTGGCAGTTCCCCGTTATCCCGGCCGGAGTTTTTATTATGCAGCCGAATGGCTGGTGGCCAGGGTTTGGTACGTCACAGTATGGTCGTTACGACATGTGCAAGGGGCGCAGACTTTCATCTGCGCCCCGAGGCTTTCCCGTCTTAGCGGAACGGCGGCGAGTAGAGCAGGCCACCGTTGGTCCACTGCGCGTTCAGACCGCGCGCAAGACCGATCGGGGTCGACTCGCCAATGTTGCGGGCGAAGATCTCGCCGTAGTTGCCGCCGGCGCTAATGGCGTTGTTGGCCCAGTCGGCCGAGAGGCCCAGCATCTCGCCCAGCGTGCCCTCGGTACCGAGGATACGGTTGACTTCGGGGTTGTTGGTCCCTTGTGCCAGTTCGGCGATGTTGGCCGAGGTGATGCCGTACTCTTCGGCCGCGATCAGGGCGTTCAGGGTCCAGCGGGCCACGTCACCCCAGTCGTTGTCACCATGACGGACGAGCGGGCCGAGCGGCTCTTTCGAGATGATCTCGGGCAGCAGGGCGTGTGCGGACGGATCCTCGAAGGTGGCGCGGGTCGCGGCAAGGCCCGACGCGTCTGTCGTATAGACGTCGCATGCGCCCGCAAGGTACTGTTGCTGCGCTTCGGCGTTGGTTTCGATCGGAACCGGCTCATAGCTGATGTTGTTGGCGCGGAAGAAATCCGCGAGGTTCAGCTCGGTCGTGGTGCCGGTCTGGATGCAGACCGTCGCGCCGTCCAGTTCCTTGGCCGAGCTGACACCGAGCGCCTTGGGCACCATGAAGCCCTGACCGTCATAGTAGTTGACGCCAACGAAGTCGAACTTGAGGTCGACGTCACGGCTGAACGTCCAGGTGGTGTTGCGGGCCAGCAGGTCGATTTCGCCGGATGCAAGCGCGGTGAAGCGGGTCTTGCCGGTGGTCGGCACGAACTCGACAGCGGTCGGATCACCGAGGACGGCGGCGGCGACTGCGCGGCACACGTCGACGTCGAAGCCCTTCCACTCCCCGTTCGCATCCGGAGCGGCAAAGCCGGCGAGGCCTGTTGTGACGCCGCAGTTCAGCTTGCCGCGGGCCTTGACGTCATCCAGCGTGCCAGCCGCTGCTGCGGTCGCAGCGATGCCGGCCACGGTAAGTGCGCCAAAAAATACGGATTTCTTCATTTTTACCTCTTCCTGATTTTCCGCCACGGAGCTGGGCGGTTTTACCGGCACGATCCGCACCGGATTGTACACCGAAAAAGGGGTGCTCCCCTTCAGTGAACGCAAGTGTGGGCGGATTCATCAACAAACGTCAAGGCTCTGATCAAACAATTCAATATGCCCCCGCCGCTTGACGATGGGTCAGCCCGGGGATGATGCACCGAGCCGGCGATCAGGCCAGATCGAAGAACCGCTTGGCGTGTAGAAAGGCGTCGCGCTTGATCCCGGCCATCGCCTGCGCCTCGTCATCGGCACCCCATTGTTCTTCCTGCCAAAGCTCGTCGAGCCGGGACAGGGTCCATATCTCGTCCGCCGTGCGCCAGTCGCGCGCAGCGGCGAAGCCGAGCACCAGCGAGCCGGACAGGCTGACGAGATCGTGAAACGCCGCGAGATGGAACGGATCCAGCGCGTGGACCTGGGCCGACAGGCACTCGAGGGCCTCGGGATCCTGGGGAACGTGCAACACACCGGTGTGCGTTTCCAACCTCACGCCCAGGGCCTCGCGCGCCCAGGCGAGCGCCGGATTCCAGAGTTCGGCCTGCCGCGCCACCAGTTCCGAAGGCTGATCGGCGCGATAGCACAGGAGGTCGCAATCGCCGTAGGCGGCGAGCATGTCGGCCACCTCGGCGTGCTGAATGCGGACCTTGTCGATGGCGGCATTGGCCGAGCGGGTGACCGGCATCGACAGTGGGTTCACCACGCCCTCCTGTGCCTCCCATTCGGCGGCTGCGGCCTCGGCCATCGCGCGGGTCGGCAGGATCAGCCCCGCCTTTGCCGGGGTCTTGACGCGCCGCCCGTCCAGTTCGATGGCAAAGCCGTCATCTGTTTCGACCGCCGTCGCATCCGTCCAGAAGCGTTTCTGTTTCCACTCGCTCATGCCGTCTCTTCCCAGATCTCGTCGATGGCACCGGGCAGGTCATCGAACCGGTCGATCACGCGGCGGGCCGCTGTCAGCGCGGTGGGTGCGTGATAGCCCCAGCTGACGCCGATGCCGGTAACGCGCGCGGCGCGTGCCATGTCCATGTCATATGTGGTGTCGCCGATCATCACCGCGTCATTCGCGTCGACCCCGGTTTCCGCCAGCGCCGTGAGGAGCATCGAGGGATGCGGCTTGGAGGGATGATGGTCGGCCACCTGCCGCGTGACGAAGGTGTGCTCCATCCCGAGGGCTTCGAGCAGGGCATCAAGCCCCCGCTGCGACTTGCCCGTGGCGACCCCGAGCAAAAGGTCGTCGCGGGCGGCGAGCCGGTCGAGCTGCGCCCGTGCACCCGGATAGAGCAGAGGTGCGGCCGTGGCCGCAAGCCGTTGGGCGTGAAAGGCGTCCTTGTATCCGGCGACAAGCCGTGCCTGCATCGCGGCCGGCTGATCGGGCACCAGCCGCGCCATCGCGTGATCCAGCGAGAGCCCGACGATGCCCAGAATGGCCGCGCGGTCGGGGGCCGGCAGGTCGCAGGCCGCGAAGGCCTCGGCCATGGCGCCCAGAATGCTGGCCTGGCTGTCCACCAGCGTGCCGTCGACATCGAAGATGACCAGTCGTAGACGGTCCGTCATTGCAGGCCTTCGAAGGGATCGTCGGCAGCCAGGTCCTCGGTCCAGCCAAAGGTCTCCCAGCTCTCCTGCATGTGCGGAGGCAAAGGGGCGGTTACCGTCAAGGGCTTTTGCGTCACCGGGTGCTGCACGGTCAGGCTGCGCGCATGCAGGTGGAGTTTCTTGCTGATGATGCCGCCCAACTGGGCGCCCCAGCCATCGCCCAGATTGTCCTGGCCCGACCCGCCATATTTGCCGTCGCCGACGATCGGGTGGCCGATCCCGGCCATGTGCGCACGCAACTGATGAGTCCGCCCGGTGACCGGCTCCATCGCGACCCAGGCCGCGCGCCCGGCGACACGGTAGAGCGTGGCATAGAAGGTGTGCGCCCTTTTGGCGCCGGGCGTGTCGTCGATATCGGCGGGGTGCACGAGGTTCATCTTCTCGCCCTCGCCATCCTTGCCATGCCCCGGCGCCTTGACCAGCCCGGTCTTGATCTCGCCGAGATAGGGCGTCGGCACGCCCGCGACGAGCGCCCAGTAGATCTTGCGCGTGCCACGGTGGCGGAAGGCCGCGGTCAGCGCTTTGGCTGCCGCGCGAGTGCGGGCCAACAGCAGCACGCCCGACGTGTCCTTGTCGAGGCGGTGCACGAGGCGCGGTTTCTCGTCCAGATCGAACATCAGCGCGGCGGCGAGCCCGTCCACGTGGCGCGTCTGGCCGCTGCCGCCCTGCACGGCAAGGCCGGCGGGTTTGTTCAGTGCGATGATCTGGTCATCCTTGTAGATCACGCAATCGCGGATCATCTTCGCGTCAGCCTGCGAGATGCGGTCGGGCGGCGGCGGCGGGCTGTGGTCGCTTTCTGGCAAAGGTGGCACACGCACCACCTGCCCCGCCATCACGCGGGTCGAGGCCTTGACCCGCCCGCCATCGACACGCAGTTCGCCCTTGCGGCACATCTTCTCGATGCGGCCCTGGCTGACATGCGGAAACAGACGGCGCAGCCAGCGATCGATGCGCTGATCGGTATCGGCCTCTTCGACCGTGATGCTTTGAACGCCACTCATGCGAACACCCCCCGCGCTGCCACCAGCCCCAGCGCCAGCGCACCGACCGAAAGCCCGACAGACAGGATGACATAAAGCGCCGCCTGCGCCGCGTCGCCGCGTTCGACCAGGGTCATCGTCTCCAGCGAGAAGGCCGAAAACGTCGTGAACCCGCCCAAAAGCCCGGTCATAACGAAGGGGCTGAGATGGGTCAGGCCGCGATGCGCGGCCGCCACAACGAAGACCCCCATCAGGAACGACCCGATGACGTTCACGGTGAGGATGCCGGTGGGGAACTCCTGCGGGCCGAACAGCCGCAGCAGCCCGACGCCGGTCAGATAGCGCAGGGACGCGCCGATTGCGCCACCCAGCGCGACAAGGGAAAGGGTTGAAACCATGCGCGGTCTGTCGCGCCTGCGGGGCGGCTTGTCAAGTTTGCCGCTGCGACCGCAGTTTTGCAAAATAGTCCAGCCGCTTTTTCAACTCGCGCTCGAACCCGCGTTCGACCGGCTGATAGAGCACCGGGCGCTTCACGTCGTCGGGGAAGTAGTTCTGGCCGGAAAAGCCGTCCTCGGAATCGTGGTCATAGGCATAGTCGGCCCCATAGCCCTGTTCCTTCATCAACCCGGTCGGGGCGTTCAGGATATGCTTGGGCGGCGGCGTGCTGCCGGTCTGTTTGGCCAGTCGCATCGCCGCCTTGTAGCCGGCATATGCGGCGTTGGATTTCGGCGCCAGCGCGAGGTAGGTGACCGCCTGCGCAAGAGCGAGCTCGCCCTCGGGGCTGCCAAGCCGCTCGTAGACCTCCCAGGCGTGCAGGCAATGGGCCTGCGCCTGCGGATCGGCCAGCCCGATATCCTCGACCGCCATGCGGGTGATGCGGCGGGCGAGGTAGCGCGGGTCTTCGCCGCCTGCCAGCATCCGCGCCAGCCAGTAGAGCGCGGCGTCGGGGTCGGAGCCGCGCACCGATTTGTGCAGCGCCGAAATCAGGTTGTAATGCTCGTCGCCGCTCTTGTCGTATTTTGCGGCCCGTCGCATCAGTCGCTTGCCCAATGCCTCGGGATCGAGCGGGGCATCGGTTTTCCAGGCCGCGACCTGTTCGATCAGGTTCAGTAGTGCGCGGCCGTCGCCGTCGGCCATCTCGTGCAGCGCATCGCGCCCTGCCCCCGTCAGCGGCAGCTTTCGACCCAGTTCGCGTTCGGCGCGCTGGGTCAGCAGCTCCAGGTCCTTCGGTGCCAGCCGTTCCAGCACCAGAACCTGCGCCCGGCTGAGGAGCGCGGCGTTCAGCTCGAAACTTGGGTTCTCCGTGGTGGCCCCCACCAGAAGGATCGTGCCGTCCTCCATATGCGGCAGAAAGCCGTCCTGCTGGGCCTTGTTGAAGCGGTGGATCTCGTCGACGAAGAGCAGGGTGCCCTGTCCGTTCTGCCGCCGGATTCGCGCCGCCTCGAACACCTTCTTCAGGTCCGGAACGCCGGTGAAAATGGCACTGATCTGAACGAAATGCAGGTCGGTCGCATCCGCCAGAAGCCGCGCGATGGTGGTCTTGCCGACACCGGGCGGCCCCCAGAGGATCAGTGAGCCGAGACTGCCCGCCGCCAGCATCGCGCCCAGCGGCGCGTCGGGCCCGAGCACCTGGTCCTGACCGATCACCTCGTCCAGCGATTTCGGGCGCAACCGGTCCGCGAGCGGGCGGTTGCGGGCCGGCTCCTCGCCGCCCTTCGCGCCGCTGTCGAACAGGTCGGCCATCGCTCAGAGCCGGAAGCGCAGGCTGAGCCGCTGGCCGCGGCGCAGCAGGTCGAGCCGCAGGCTGCGTCCGGGCCGCGTGAGCGCGCGCACCACGTCGGCGCTGCGGGTCATCGTGTCACCGTTGATCTGCTGGATCACGTCGCCCGTCTGAACCCCGACCCGGCGGCCGAGCGGGCCGGGATCGGTGACGATCACGCCCTCGGTGGCGAGCGGCAGGCCGAAACGCGCGATCACCGCGGGGTTGGCCCGCGCAACGATCAGTTCGGGCACCACGGTGCCCTGGCCGAGCCGTGTTTCCTCGGCCGGTGGCTCGTCCGGCGCGGCGATCATGGCGACCTCGCTTTCGGCCTCTTCGGCGTCGCGCATCCAGGTGACGCGGGCGGCGTTATCGATGCCCGCCACGGTCATGCGGAAGATCATCTCCTGCGGCGAATTCACCGGCTGCCCGTCGACATGGGTGATGACATCCCCCACGCCCATGCCGGCCTTGGCGAAAGGGCTGGCCGGGTGCAGGTCGGATATCACGATGCCGTCAGGCACCGAGAGGCCGAGCGACTCGGCCAGATCGGAGTTGACCGGCTGGCCCGACATGCCTGCCCAGGGCCGCTCGAACAACTCGCGGCCTTCGCGCGCCTGCTTGACGAATTCGGCCACGAGGTTGGCGGGGATGGCGAACCCGATGCCGTTCGAGCCACCCGAGCGGCTGAGGATCGAGGTGTTGATGCCGACCAGCGCACCGTTCACATCGATCAGCGCACCGCCGGAATTGCCCGGGTTGATCGCCGCGTCGGTCTGAATGAAATAGCCGCGCGCCTGCCCCGTCGCCGCCCCCGACCGCGCCAGGCCCGAGACGATGCCGCTGGTCACGGTCTGCCCGATGCCGAACGGGTTTCCGATGGCGAGCACCAGTTCGCCGACCTGGACCTGATCGGAATTGCGCAAGGACAGAAACGGCAGGTCCTCGGCCCCTTCGAGCTGCAGGATCGCAAGGTCCGCTTCCTCGTCCCCCAGCAATACGCGGGCGTTGTATTCGCGTCGATCGGTCAGGACGACGTTGATCTCGGTCGCGGTGCCGACCACGTGATAATTGGACACGACAATACCGTCCGGAGACAGGATGACGCCTGACCCGAGCGAGTTCTGGACCCGCGGCTGCGGTGTGCCGAAACCGCGAAAGAAATCCTCGAAGAAGGGATCGTTCATGAAGGGCGTGCGCTGCGCCTGGATGACCCGGCGGGCATAGATGTTGACCACGGCGGGTGCGGCTTCCTGCACGAGGGGAACGAAGCTGAGCGCGATCTCGGCCTGACTCTGCGGCACGCGGGTTTCTGCCGAAAGCGGCGAAGCCAGCAGGAGCGCGACGAGATACAGACGAATGAGCATGGAAATCCTCCGGGATTGGCCCTGATTGGCGCGGCGCCGCGCAGAATGCAAGCGGCAGGGGGCAAGTGCAAGCGGCGGAACTTTCACCTGCCCCGCCCGTTGAGGTGGTACATCCAAGCAAAGGAGATCGAGATGGCGGAACGTCAACGCTCCACCGATGGAGTCCGTGAAACCCGAGAGTATCTGGACGGGGACCAGACACCCGCGCAGCAAGGCCGTTCCGGCGGCAACCTCGAACGTGCAGTCGGGACCCGCGACCTGCTGAAACGTGCCGAACAGGACCGACCGGGCGCGACCCGCGTGCGCGGGTCCGACCGGCGCTCGCAGGGAGACGCGTCATGAGCAAGGCGAAATTGACACGGGACACATGGGTCGTGGTAACCGACAGCGAGAAGGCGCTGTTCCTGCGCAACCTGACCGATCATGCTGATCCGAACCTCGAGATCATCGGGTCCGAAACACAGGACAACCCGTCGGACCAAGCCCAATCGGCCAACCGGCCGGGACGCAAGCAGGACACCGGTCCGGGGCAGAAATCGGCAATGGAGGATACCGACTGGCACCAGTTGGCCAAGGAACGGTTTGCCGCTGATCTGTCTGATATCCTTTACAAAAAAGCTTATGCGGGCGAATTTGACCGGGTCGTTCTGGTCGCTTCGCCGGAGGTTCTGGGCAACCTGCGGCAGGACATGCACAAGGAAGTTCTGGCGCGCGTCGTGGCCGAAGTACCGAAAACACTCACCAATCACACCGTGCGCGACATCGAGAAACTGGTGAAACAGGAGCTGGACGCCGCTTGAGGCACGGCAGACGTCAACCGGACAACGCAAAAACGGCGCCGCGAGGATATCGCGGCGCCGTTTGTCCTGGCGTCGATGCGCGCGCTTGCGAGGATCAGTCCTCGGCGGCCTCGGCCGCTTCGAGGCGGGCCTTGTCGGCGGCGCCCTTGGCGTCGCGGTCGCGGTCGACGAATTCGATGATCGCCATCGGCGCCATGTCGCCATAGCGGAATCCGGCTTTCAAAACACGGACATAGCCGCCCTGACGGTCCTTGTAGCGCGGGCCGAGAACGTCGAACAGCTTGGCGACGTCCTTCTCTTCCTTCAGCTTGGACGCGGCCTGGCGGCGGGCGTGCAGGTCACCGCGCTTGGCGAGCGTGATCAGCTTTTCGATGATCGGGCGCAGTTCCTTGGCCTTGGGCAGGGTGGTCTTGATCTGTTCGTGTTCGATCAGCGAACCGGCCATGTTGGAAAACAGGGCCTTGCGGTGTTCATGTGTCCGGTTGAGCCGGCGGTATCCACGTGCGTGACGCATTTTTCTATCTCCTTATGCCCTCTACGGGCGGTTTTGCTTTGTCCGGTTCCCGATGCGTGTCAGGAACTCTCCTTGGGGCGAGATCGCCCGAAAATGCGGTGTGCAGGGCGTACATACGCCGTGCATACCGCGTGCATACGAGGGTACGCCCTTAGAACGCGTCCTCGAATTTCTTGGCGAGATCCTCGATGTTGTCGGGCGGCCAGTCCTCGACATCCATGCCGAGATGCAGGCCCATTCCGGACAGCACTTCCTTGATCTCGTTGAGCGACTTGCGGCCGAAGTTCGGGGTGCGGAGCATCTCGGCTTCGGTCTTCTGGATCAGGTCGCCGATATAGACGATGTTGTCGTTCTTCAGGCAGTTCGCGGACCGCACCGACAGTTCCAGTTCGTCCACCTTCTTGAGCAGAAGCGGGTTGAACTCGAGACCGTCATCGTCGTCCTGGCGGCCAGCGGCCTCGGGCTCGTCGAAGTTGACGAAGATCGACAGCTGGTCCTGCAGGATGCGCGCGGCGAAGGCCACGGCGTCATCCGGCGTCAGCGAACCGTCGGTGTCGATCTTCATGGTCAGCTTGTCATAGTCCAGCACCTGGCCTTCGCGGGTCGGCTGCACGTCGTAGGAGACGCGCTTGACCGGCGAGTAGATCGCATCGATCGGGATCAGGCCGATGGGCGCGTCCTCGGGCTTGTTCTTTTCGGCCGAGACGTAGCCCTTGCCGGTGTTCACGGTGAGTTCCATGAACAGGTCGGCGCCGTCGTCGAGGTGGCAGATCACGTGGTCGCGGTTGAGGATCTCGATGCCCGAGCTTTCGCTGATGTCACCTGCGGTGACGACCGCAGGACCCTTTGCGTGGATCGACAGCCGCTTGGGGCCTTCGACATCCATGCGCAGGCTGACGCCCTTGAGGTTCAGGATGATGTCGGTCACGTCCTCGCGCACACCGGCGACCGAGGAGAATTCATGCAGCACGTTGTCGATCTGCACGCTGGTGATGGCGGCGCCTTGCAGGCTGCTCATCAGGATGCGGCGCAGCGCGTTGCCCAGCGTCAGGCCGAAGCCGCGCTCGAGCGGTTCGGCGACGACGGTCGCCTGACGGGCCGGGTCGTTGCCCGGCTTGACGTCAAGCTGGGTCGGCTTGATCAGCTCTGCCCAATTCTTGTGGATCATGTGTCCCTCCATTCCTGCCCGCATCCATGTCCGAGAAAATGCGTGCGCCCGAGGTTTCAGAATGACGTAGTGGGGCCGCGCGAAATGGCGCAGCCCCAGCAATGGTAAGTCGGATCAGACGCGGCGGCGCTTTGGCGGGCGGCAGCCGTTATGTGCCATCGGCGTCACGTCGCGGATCGACGTGATGTTGAAGCCGACAGCGGCCAGGGCGCGCAATGCGCTCTCGCGGCCGGAGCCGGGGCCCTGCACTTCGACTTCGAGCGTCTTGACGCCGTGTTCCTGGGCCTTCTTGCCGGCATCTTCGGCGGCCATCTGCGCGGCATAGGGGGTCGACTTGCGCGATCCCTTGAAGCCCATGGTGCCGGCGGAGGACCACGCGATCGCGTTGCCCTGCACGTCCGAGATTAGGATCTTGGTGTTGTTGAAGGAGCTGTTCACATGCGCCACACCGGCGGCGATGTTCTTGCGGACCTTCTTCTTCGCTACGCGCTTTTCACGTGCCATGATGTCAGCCCTCCCTTATTTCTTCTTGCCGGCAATGGCCTTTGCGGGGCCTTTGCGGGTGCGAGCGTTGGTGTGGGTGCGCTGACCGCGAACCGGCAGGTTGCGGCGGTGACGCAGGCCGCGGTAGCAGCCGAGGTCCATCAGGCGCTTGATGTTCATCTGGGTTTCACGGCGCAGGTCGCCTTCGACGCTCAGGTTGGCGTCGATGAACTCGCGGATCTGCAGCACTTCGCTGTCGCTGAGTTCGTTGACCCGGCGGGACTGGTCGATACCGACCGCGTCGCAGATCGACTTGGCGGTCGCGTTGCCGATTCCGGTGATGTAGGTGAGAGCGATGGGAACCCGCTTGGCAGTCGGGATATTAACGCCGGCAATACGTGCCACGTGTCACTTTCCTTTTCGTTGCGGACCCGTGATCCCAGGTCCTTTTTTCACAACGCCCGACCGTGGCAGTGTCGCCAGTGGGTCCGACATTTTCGAGGTGGTCATGCGGCAGGAGCGAATCCTGCACATGCAAATGATTCCCTTCCGGGATGGGGGTGGTTATGGCGGTTTGCCGGTGACGTCAAGCCCTTGCGGCGCAGCCCGACCGGATCGTCGGGGAAACAGCCGGCCCTGAAGGAATCCGCCGATGATTTCGGTGAGCTCCGCATGCACCTCCGCCCGGTCGCGGGTGCCGTGATCGGCGCTGATGTTGTCATCCCCGGCAAGCGCGATCACCGCCCAGCCGAGCGGGCTGCATTCCGCGAGAAAAGCGAAATGATAGGTGTCGGGAAGGCTGACATAGCGCACCTGCGCACCGGTCGCCGCCAGCGTGTCGGCGCGCATGCCGGGGGCGATGCTGTCGGGGGCGCCCAGGTTCACGAGCAGCGCCGAGTTGGTCAGGCCGCCCAACCCGCCGGGCTTGACCGCCAGCGGCAGAGCCGGATCGACGGCGACCGTGGCGTTTCACGACGCGGTCACTCCGTCAGTCGAGAACCGCCGCGATCGCGTTCTGGACCTCGGCGATCTCGCCCAGGCCGTTCACCGTCGAAAGCTTGCCCTTGGCATGGTAGTAGCCCAACAGCGGCGACGTCTTCTTGTAGTATTCCATCAGACGCGTGCGCAGCGACTCTTCGTTGTCGTCGGCGCGGCGCTTGAACTCGGTGCCGCCGCAGGCGGTGCACTTGCCATCGGCGGGGATCGGTTTGGTCAGGTCGTTATAGACCTCGCCGCAGGCGCCGCAGGTCGAGCGGGCGGTGATGCGCTGCACCAGCTCGTCGTCGTCGACCTCCATCGCGATCACGGCGTCGAGCGTCTGGCCGGTGCTGGCGAGCAGGTCGTCGAGCGCGTCGGCCTGGGCCAACGTCCGGGGGAACCCGTCGAAGATGAAGCCGCCCGGCGCGCCCTGTTCGAGCTTCTCGCGGATCAGGCCGATCACGATCTCGTCGGTGACGAGCTCGCCGCGGGCCATGACTTCGGCGACGCGCTTGCCCATCTCGGTGCCGCTGTCCTTGGCCTCGCGCAGCATGTCTCCGGTGGAGAGCTGCACCATGCCGCGGGAGTCGACGAGGTGACGGGCCTGCGTGCCCTTGCCGGCGCCCGGCGGTCCCAGCAGGATCAGGTTCATCGGCGCGCCGGGGTCCGCTTGCCCCGCTTCTTGCCGGACTTGCCGCGCAGTTGGGATTTCTCGATCAGGCCCTCGTACTGGTGCGCCAGGAGGTGGCTCTGGGCCTGCTGGATCGTGTCCATCGTGACGCTCACGACGATCAGCACCGAGGTGCCGCCGAAATAGAACGGGATGGCAAACTGGCCGCGCAGGATCTCGGGCAGCAGGCAGACCAGCGCCAGGTAGCCGGAGCCGAGTACGAGCACGCGGTTGACCACGTATTCGAGGTATTCCGCCGTCTTCTTGCCGGGACGGATGCCCGGGATGAAGCCGTTCTGGTTCTTCAGGTTGTCGGCCACGTCATCGGGTTTGAACGCCACGTTGAAAGTGTAGAAATAGGCGAAGAACACGATCATCGTGGTGAAGAACAGCAGGTAGAGCGGCTGTCCGGGGCCGAAATTGGCCAGCAGCCACGACATCACCGGGCCCGACGTGGTGCCCTGGCTGAAGGTCGAGATGGTGACCGGCAGGAGCAGCAGCGAGGAGGCGAAGATCGCGGGGATGACGCCGGCCGGGTTGACCTTGACCGGCAGGTGGCTGGAGCCGCCGTCATAGACCTTCATGCCGACCTGGCGGCGCGGATACTGGATGTGGATCTTCCTCAGAGCGCGTTCCATGAACACGACGAAGGTGATGGTGACGATCACCATGAGGATGACGCCCACGATCACCGCCGGGCTGACGGCGCCGGAGCGTCCGCTCGCGAAGAACTGCGCCAGCGCGGCGGGCACTTCGGCGATGATGCCGACGAAGATGATGAGGCTGATGCCGTTGCCGATGCCGCGCGCGGTGATCTGCTCACCCAGCCACATCAGGAACATGGTGCCGCCGACCAGCGTGATCATGCAGGCGATGCGGAAGAACATGCCCGGATCGGTGGCGAGATCGCCCGCCTCGAGCGACACCGCGAGCCCGTAGGCCTGCACCGTGGCCAGCGCCACCGTGCCGTAGCGGGTGTACTGGTTGATCTTCTTGCGGCCCTGCTCGCCCTCTTTCTTGAGCTGTTCGAGCGAGGGCACCATCGAGGTCAGCAGCTGCACGATGATCGAGGCGCTGATATAGGGCATGATGCCCAGCGCGAAGATCCCCATCCGGCCCAGCGCGCCGCCGGTGAACATGCTGACCATGCCGCCGATGCCCTGGCCCGCCTGCTCCATGAATTCGCGCAGGGCGGCGCCGTCGATGCCCGGAACCGGGATGAATGTGCCGAGGCGATAGACGATGAGAAGGCCGAGGGTGAACAGGATGCGATTGCGCAGGTCGGTCGCCTTGCCAAGCGCCGACCAGCTGGTGTTCGCGGCCATCTGTTCTGCTGCTGATACCATGAATGGGGTCTCTTTCATGCGAGCACCGCCCGAAACCGTTTTCCGGCTCGGGCGGCGTCATGGGAAAACTGAGGGTTATGTAAGCGGCCTGCACGCCGCTCACAACCCGCTTATTCTGCTGCGGTCGCGGTTGTGACCGTCAGTGCGCCGCCCGCTTTCTCGACCGCCTCGACGGCCGACTTGGAGGCGCCGGTGACTTCCAGCGTGATCTTGCTGGTGACATCGCCCTTGGCGAGCACGCGCACGCCATCGAGCTTGCGGCGCACCAGACCGGAGGCGACGAGCGCGTCCTCGGTGATCGGCTGGCCCGCGTCGAGCTTGCCGCCGTCGATGAATTTCTGGATCAGCCCCAGGTTCACGACCGCAAAGGACTTGCGGTTGGGCTTGTTGAAGCCACGCTTGGGCAGGCGCTGGTAGAGCGGCATCTGGCCGCCTTCGTAGCCATTGATCGCAACGCCCGAACGGGATTTCTGACCCTTGATGCCGCGCCCGGCGGTCTTGCCGGTGCCGGACCCCGGACCGCGGCCGACCCGCTTGCGTTTCTTGGTGGCGCCTTCGTTGTCGCGCAGTTCATGCAGTTTCATGTCGCTTCTCCTTTGGCCGGATGCGGCCCCCAGCGACGGGAGCGGCCGAACGCGGCGTTTCATACGGTGAGTCGTGCGGACCCGTCAGGTCCACCGGGGGCGTATAGGCGAGGATGGGCGGCGGTTCAAGCGGGGATGTGGACCGGAGCGGGCGGCAGATCGCGCCCGTCCGTCCGAAGGTCGGCGGGCGCGATCCCTGCCACAAGCGACCCGGACGGTCGGGAGCCACGCAACCCGGGCCGGGGCAGCCACGCCGGCTTTGGACCGCCTTGACGCAGGCGGGCCAGACGCCCGGCATGGACGTTCAAGCAGAATGGCCCGGTGCCGCCTGTCAGGATTGCGGGGCAGCGCCGGGCGGATCAGTCCGGCCTAGTGCCCCTGCGGCCAGACGAAATCGGGGCGCAGGGCCTCGTGCACGGGCTTGCCGTCGTCGGGGCGCGGGACGCCGGTCGCCGGGTCGTAGAAGGCGTGGTAGGTCGTGTCGGGGAAGGAGGGATCGTATCCCATGAGGTTGGGTACGATCACCCTGATGCGGTTCTGCTTGTCGTCGAGCATGATCGGGGTGCCGCAGTCCGCACATGTGCAGAGTTCGAGCGGGCCGTCCGGGTTGTTGGCGTTGAACGGCTGGCGGTTCAGCTTCTCGGGGTGGTCCACCTCGAGATCATCATGCCTGAAGAAGGCGACATGGGTCGTGGGCTGGCCCGTCACGCTCTTGCAGACGGAGCAATGGCAGGTGTGGTTGTCGATCGGGTCGTGATCGGCGTGCGTGTGCACATGGTCACAACCTCCGGAAAAGCTGTGTGACATGACGTCCTCCCGTTCTTGATTGGTGTCGGCGGCGGTGCCGACCATGGCATTAGGGCCGATCCGGACCCGTCTGCCAAGCTAGACATGGGTCTGTGTTGCAGGCGGTGGCGGGCGCGGCAGAGTCGCGCTCTGGTGCGGAACAGGTCTGGACGCCTGACCTAGTCGCGCCTAGTCTCGCGGCAGGGAGGACCTTCAGACATGGCGACCGGCAGCAATATCCGCACCTATTTCAACGGCACCTGGCATGATGGCGACGTGCCGATCATGTCGGCGGCCGATCACGGCGCCTGGCTGGGCAGCGGGGTGTTCGACGGGGCGCGCAGCGTCGACGGCATGACCCCCGACCTCGACAAGCATTGCGCGCGGGTCAACCGCTCGGCCGAGGCGCTGATGGTGACGCCGACGGTCAGCACCGAGGACATGGTCGCGCTGGTGCATGAGGGGCTGGCGGCCTATCCCAAGGATGCCGCCATCTACATCCGCCCGATGTACTGGGGCATCGACGGCGACATGACCGCGATTGTGCCGAATGCGGACAAGACCGGCTTCGCGATCTGCCTCGAGGAGATTCCGCTGGCGCCGCCGACCGCCAGCGCGACGCTGACACGCACCCGGTTCCGCCGCCCGGTGCTGGAGGATGCGGTGGTCAACGCCAAGGCCGGCTGTCTCTATCCCAACAACGCGCGGATGCTGGTCGAGGCGCGCCGCAAGGGATTCAGCAACGCGCTGGTCGCGGATGCGATGGGCAACGTGGCCGAGACCGCCACCGCCAACATCTTCATGGTGAAGGATGGCGAGGTCTTCACCCCGATTCCCAACGGCACCTTTCTGGCCGGGATCACCCGCGCGCGTCACATCGCCAACCTCGAGGCGGACGGGACCGCGGTGCACGAGACCGTGCTGAGCTTCGAGGATTTCGCCGGTGCGGACGAGGTGTTCATGTCGGGCAACATGTCAAAGATCACCCCGGTCACCGCGTTCGACGACACGCAATACCAGGTCGGCCCGGTCACCCGGCGGCTGCGCGAGATGTACTGGGACTGGGCCGCCAGCGACGCCGCGCGCTAAGCGATTGCCAGCGGACCCGGGCTGCGGCAAGATCGCGGCGAAACGGGGGTGGAGCCGATATGCGCAAGTTTCTGGTCGTTCTGGACGACAGCCGCGAATGTCTGAACGCGATGCGGTTCGCCGCGATGCGCGCGGCCAAGACCGGCGGCGGGGTCGCGATCCTGTCGGTGATCCCGCCGGACGAGTTCAACCACTGGATCGGCGTCGGCGAGGTGATGCGCGAGGAGGCGCGGGAGCGGATCCACGCGCATTTCGAGGTCTTCGCCAAGTGGATGCGCGACAAGCAGGGTGTCGATCCCGAGCTGGTGATCCGCGAGGGCGAGGCGGTGCCCGAGATTATCGCGCAGATCAAGGAAGACCCCGATATCGGCGTGCTGGTGCTGGGCGCCGGCACCGACAACAAGGGGCCCGGGCCGCTGGTGACGCAGCTCAGCCGGTCCGCCGGGTCGCTGCCGATCCCGATCACCATCGTGCCGGGCGACCTGAGCAAGGAAAAGCTGGAAGCGATCACCTGAGATGGCGGCGCGGATCGATTTCTGGTTCGATTTCGCATCGACCTATTCCTATCTGTCGGCGATGCGGATCGGGGACGCCGCACGGGATGCGGGCGTCACGGTGACATGGCGGCCCTTCCTGCTGGGGCCGATCTTCGCGGCGCAGGGCTGGACCACCTCGCCGTTCAACCTGTTCCCCGCCAAGGGCCGCTACATGTGGGAGGACATGGCGCGGCTGTGCGCGGCGCGGGGCCTGCCGCTGGTGCAACCGCCCGGCTTTCCGCAGAACGGCCTGCGCGCGGCACGGGTGGCGCTGGCGGCGCTGGAGCACGACGCGGGGCCGGCGTTCTGCCGCGCGGTGTTCGCGGCGCAGTTCGGCGAGGGGGCCGACATCGCACAGGACGCGACCATCGCCGCGTGCCTGGCGCGGGCCGCTCTGCCCGAGTCGCTGCTGGCCGCAGCCGACGATCCGGCGCGCAAGGCGGCCTTGCGCGCGCAGACCGAGGCGGCACAGGCGCTGGGGCTGTTCGGCGCGCCGAGCTTTACCCTGGGCACGGCCATATACTGGGGCGATGACCGGCTCGACATGGCGCTGGCGGCGGCGCGCGCGGACAAAGATTAGAATCGTTCCAAACCTTGACTCGGGCGACGCGCGGGCGCATATCCTGACGTAATCAATCGGAGATACGCCATGTTCATCCAGACCGAATCCACGCCGAACCCCGCGACGCTGAAATTCCTGCCCGGCCAGACCGTGCTGGAGGTGGGAACGGCCGATTTCCCGAGTGCCGACACCGCCGGCAAGTCGCCGCTGGCCAAGCGCATCTTCGCGGTCGAAGGCGTGACGGGCGTGTTCTTCGGCAACGATTTCGTGACCGTGACCAAGGCCGACTCGGTCGATTGGGACCATATCAAGCCCTCGATCCTGGGCGCGGTGATGGAGCATTACCAGTCCGGCCAGCCGGTGATGGACGACGGGCACACCGCCGCGTCGGGCCATGCCGAGCACAGCGGCGAGGATGCCGAAATCGTCGGTCAGATCAAGGAGTTGCTGGACAGTCGCGTGCGCCCCGCCGTGGCGCAGGACGGTGGCGACATCACCTTTCACGGTTTTGATCGCGGCGTGGTCTACCTGCACATGCAGGGCGCCTGCGCGGGCTGCCCCTCCTCGACCCTGACGCTAAAGATGGGCATCGAGAACCTGCTGCGCCACTACATTCCCGAGGTGACCGAGGTACGCCCGGTTGCCGTCTGAACACCTGGTTCTGGGCTTTGACACATCGGCCGCGCATTGCGCGGCCGCTTTGCTGTCGGGCGAGCGGCTTCTGACCGAGCGGCTGGAGCCGATGACCCGGGGGCAGGCCGAACGGCTGATGCCGCTGCTGGAGGACGTGCTGGCCGAGGCGGGCATCGAGTGGGCCGACCTGACCGCGATCGGTGTCGGCGTCGGCCCGGGCAATTTCACCGGTATCCGCATCGGCGTCTCGGCGGCGCGCGGGCTGGCGCTGGGGCTTGGCATTCCGGCGGTCGGCGTGACCGGCTGCGCGGCGCGCGCGCGTCTGGCGCCGGGCGCGACGGTCGGCATCCCGGCCCCGCGCGACCAACTTTATCTGTGCGACGCGGCCGCGCCCGACGCCGTGCCCCGCCTCGTCGATCGCACCGAGGCGGGCGACGTGTTGGCCGAGCCCAGCCCCGCCGGGCTGGCCGAGGCCATCGCCCGGATCGCGGCCGAACGCTGGCGCGACGTGACGGCACCGCCCGCACCGCTCTATGCGCGGGCCGCAGATGCGGCCCCCTCGCGGGACGCGCCCCCGGTGCTGCTGGATTGATGACGCCCGCCCAGATGGCCGAAACCCACGCGGCGGCCTTCGCCGAGGCGCGGCCCTGGAGCGAGGCGGAATTCGCGGCGCTGCTGGCCCAGCCCCATTGCCATGCAATCGGCGATGCACGGAGCTTTGCGTTGATCCGGGTGATCGCGGACGAGGCCGAACTGCTGACCATCGCCACCCGCCCCGACGCGCGGCGGCAAGGGCTGGCGCGGGCCCGGATGGAGGCGTGGCAGGCGCGCGCCCGCGCGACGGGCGCGGACCGCGCGTTCCTCGAGGTCGCGGCGGACAACGTGGCGGCGCTGGCGCTCTACAAGACATGCGGATTCGCCGTCGAGGGACGGCGCAAGGGCTATTACCCGCGCGCCGGGAGCGCGGCGGTCGACGCGATCGTGATGGCACGCGCGCTGACCTGACGGCAGCGGCGCGACTCCGCGGTTGCCGCGGGCAGAAAGCGGTTGACCCTGTGCGGGCTCTGCGGCCTTATTCTGGGCATCACGGCCGACATGCGCGCCGGACCGGGCCGACCGGGAACCTGGCGGCCTGAGACACAAAACCAACCGGGAGACGACACATGACATTGATGAAGACTCTGACGGGCGCGGCCGCGGGCCTGGCCCTGACCACGGGCGCCGCGCTGGCCGAACCGGCGCTGATCTTCGACCTCGGCGGCAAGTTCGACAAGTCCTTCAACGAGGCGGCCTTCAACGGGGCGCAGCGCTGGGTCGAGGAAACCGGCGGCTCGTTCCGCGAGATTGAACTGCAATCGGAAGCCCAGCGCGAGCAGGCGCTGCGCCGCTTCGCCGAGGCCGGGTCGAACCCGGTGATCACCATGGGCTTTGCCATGGCCGATCCGCTGTCGTCGGTGGCGCCGGATTACCCGGACACGAAATTCGTCGCGATCGACGTGACCTGGCTTGAATCACCGAACATTCGCCAGATCGGCTTTGCCGAGCACGAAGGCTCGTACCTGGTCGGGATGATGGCGGCGATGGCGTCCGACTCCGGCACGGTCGGCTTCATCGGCGGCATGGACATCCCGCTGATCCGCCATTTCGGCTGCGGCTATGCGCAGGGTGCCAAGGCGGTCAACCCGGACATCACCGTGATCGCCAACATGACCGGCACCACCCCGGCCGCCTGGAACGACCCGGTGAAGGGCAGCGAACTGACCAAGGCGCAGATCAGCCAGGGCGCCGACGTGATCTATGCCGCCGCCGGCGGCACCGGCGTGGGCGTGCTGCAGACCGCCGCCGACGAGGGCATCCTGTCGATCGGCGTGGACAGCAACCAGAACCACCTGCATCCGGGCCAGGTGCTGACCTCGATGCTCAAGCGGGTGGACGTGGCCGTCTATGACGCGCTGAAGGCGGGCGAGAACGTCGAGACCGGCGTCTTTACCCTGGGCCTGGCCGAGAACGGCGTCGGCTATGCGCTGGACGACAACAACGCGCCGCTGGTCAGCGACGAGATGAAGGCCGCCGTGGACGAGGCGCGCCAGAAGATCATCGACGGCGAGATCGAAGTGGTCAGCTACTACGCCAACGACAGCTGCCCGGCTCTGAGCTTCTAGGTGATGCAGCAACACTCTTCAGCCAGGTGCGCAAGGATCTGGCTGGATTGCCGTGGGGGCTAAGATGCGCAATTTGCTTGCAATATCCGCCTTGCTTTTAGGGTTCGCGTCCGCGGCCGGCAGTCAGGTCATCGAGTTTCAGGCTGACGGTGACGTTGTGATTGTCCGAACGGTTGAGATGTTCGGATCAGCCAAAACGGAATTCATCGGCCAGCCCGGTCAGTATTACCAATGTGTCGCCTTTGACCAGGATGACAAACCTCTCGGTGTAACGACTGCAACAACGGAGCTCGGCGCGATTTTTCAAGACCTTCCGGCTGCCGATGTTGCCAAAGTCGTTTGTCGGAAAGTGTAAGGTAATGCTGTGACGTCCCCGGCGATTGAACTCAAGGGCATCTCGAAGGCCTTTGGCCCGGTGCAGGCCAACAAGGACATCTCGATCCGGGTGATGCCGGGCACGATCCACGGCATCATCGGCGAGAACGGGGCGGGCAAGTCCACCCTGATGAGCATCCTGTACGGCTTTTACAAGGCGGATGCGGGCGAGATCTTCATTTCCGGTCAAAAGACGGAGATTCCCGACAGCCAGGCCGCCATCGCCGCGGGGATCGGCATGGTGTTCCAGCACTTCAAGCTGGTGGAGAATTTCACCGTGCTGGAGAATGTCGTGCTGGGGGCCGAGGACGGGCGGCTTCTGAAGCCGAGCCTCGCCAAGGCGCGGGCCAGCCTGCTGGACCTGGCCGAGGAATACGGACTGAACGTCGATCCGGACGCGCTGATTCAGGATATCGGTGTTGGCAAGCAGCAGCGGGTCGAGATCCTGAAGGCGCTGTATCGGCAGGCGGACATCCTGATCCTGGACGAGCCCACCGGGGTTCTGACGCCCGCCGAAGCGGACCAGCTGTTCCGCATCCTGCACAGGCTGCGCGAAGAGGGCAAGACGATCATCCTGATCACCCACAAGCTGCGCGAGATCATGGATACGACCGACACCGTCAGCGTGATGCGGCGCGGCGAGATGACCGCGACGGTCAAGACCAGCGAAACCAGCCCGGAGCACCTGGCCGAGCTGATGGTCGGGCGCAAGGTATTGCTGCGCGTGGACAAGGCGCCCGCGACGCCGGGCCAACCGGTGCTCGAGATCGAGAACCTGCGGGTGGTGGACGAAAAGGGCGTCGAGCGCGTAAAGGGCATCGACCTGACCGTGCGCGCGGGCGAGATCCTGGGCATCGCCGGGGTGGCCGGGAACGGGCAGTCCGAATTGCTGGAAGTTCTGGGCGGGATGCGGCCGGGCACCGGAACGATCCGCCTGAACGGCATGCCGCTGGCCCTGTCGGGGCCGGGATCGGACGCGCAGGCGCGCCGCGCGGCACACATCGCCCACGTGCCCGAGGACCGGCAGCGCGAGGGGCTGATCATGGACTTCCACGCCTGGGAGAACGTCGCCTTCGGCTATCACCGGGATGCGCGCTACAGCAGCGGGCTGCTGATGAACAACCACGCGCTGCGCGCGGACACCGAGGCGAAGATCGCCAAGTTCGACGTGCGCCCCGCCGACCCCTGGCTGCCGGCGAAGAACTTCAGCGGCGGCAACCAGCAGAAGATCGTCGTGGCGCGCGAGATCGAGCGCAACCCGGACCTGCTGCTGGTCGGGCAGCCGACGCGCGGCGTCGATATCGGCGCGATCGAGTTCATCCACAAGCAGATCGTGGCGCTGCGCGACGAGGGCAAGGCGATCCTGCTGGTCAGCGTCGAGCTGGAGGAGATCTTCGGGCTCGCCGACCGGATCGCGGTGATGTTCGACGGTCACATCATGGGCGAGCGGATGCCGGACGCCACCGACGAAACCGAACTGGGCCTGCTGATGGCCGGGGTCGCCGGGGAGGCCGCCTGAGATGGACGTGATGCCGAAATGGGCCGATGTCGTCCTGATCCCGCTGATCAGCCTGATCCTGGCGGCGATCCTGTCCGCGCTCGTCATCATCGGGATCGGCGAGGACCCGGTCGCCGCCGTCAAGCTTATGGTGCAGGGCGCGCTGGGATCGACCTATGGCTGGGGCTACACGCTCTATTACGCGACCAATTTCATGTTCACCGGGCTGGCCGTGTCGGTCGCCTTTCACGCCCGGCTGTTCAACATCGGCGGCGAGGGCCAGGCGATGCTGGGAGGGCTCGGCGTCGCCATCGCCTGCCTTTACGTGCCCTGGCCGCACTGGTCGCTGGCGCTGATCGCCGCGACGCTGGCGGCGGCGCTGTTCGGGGCGGCCTGGGCGGCGATCCCGGCCTGGCTGCAGGCCAGGCGCGGCAGCCATATCGTCATCACCACGATCATGTTCAACTTCATCGCCGCGGCGGTGCTGAACTATGTGCTGGTCAACCTGATGCGGCCGCAGGGCTCGCAGGATCCGGCCAGTGCGCGGTTTCCAGACGCGGTCCACCTGCCCACCCTGCACGAGATGCTGGCCCCTGTCGGTATCGAGTTCTCGAAGGCGGCGCCGGCCAATATCAGCCTGCTGGTGGCGATCGGCGCCTGCATCTTTGTCTGGCTGCTGATCTGGCGCACCCGCCTGGGCTATGAGATCCGCGCCTATGGCCATTCGGAAACCGGGGCGCTTTATGCCGGGATCTCGGCGGTGCGGATCACCATGGTCGCGATGCTGGTCTCGGGCGGGCTTGCGGGCATGATGGCGATCAACAACGTGATGGGCGAGGCCGAGCGTCTGGTCATGAACGCCACCGAGGGGGCCGGGTTCATCGGTATCGCGGTGGCGCTGATGGGGCGCAGTCATCCGTTCGGCGTGTTCCTGGCGGCGATCCTGTTCGGCTTTCTCTACCAGGGCGGCGCGGAGCTGGCGCTGTGGACGACCATCCCGCGCGAGCTGATCGTGGTGATCCAGGCGCTGGTGATCCTGTTCACGGGCGCGCTGGACAACATGGTGCGGATGCCGCTCGAGCGTCTGTTCCTGGCGATGGGGCGTCGTCAGGGCGCGGCACAGCCCGCCCCGCTGCCCGCACCGACGCATCCGCCCTCGGTCGAGCGCAAAGACGGCCGGGAGGAACCGTGATGGATTTCCTGACGCTGATCCAGGTGCTGGACAGCACGATCCGGCTGGCGACGCCGTTGCTGCTGGCCTGCCTCGCCGGGCTGTATTCCGAGCGCGCGGGCATTTTCGACATCGGGCTGGAAGGCAAGATGCTCGCCGCGGCCTTCTTTTCCGCCGCCGTGGCCGCGGTGACCGGATCGGTCTGGCTGGGCCTGCTGGCGGGGATCGCGGCCTCGCTGGTGCTGGCCGGGCTGCACGGGCTGGCCTCGATCACCTTTCGCGGCAATCAACTGATCTCGGGCGTGGCGATCAACTTCCTGGCGGCCGGCATGACGGTGCTGATCGCGCAGGACTGGTTCAGCCAGGGCGGGCGCACGCCGTCGCTGATGGGCGGGGCGCGGTTCGAGCCGATCACCCTGCCCTTCGCCGAGGCGCTGTCGGGCGTTCCGATCCTCGGCCCGATCTATTCCGAGCTGCTGTCGGGGCATTCGATCCTGGTCTACCTGGCCTTCGCGGCGGTGCCGCTGACCTGGTGGGTGCTGTTCCGCACCCGCTTCGGCCTGCGCCTGCGCGCGGTGGGCGAGAACCCGGCCGCGGTGGACACGGCGGGGGTTTCGGTGGTGGGCTTGCGCTATGCGGCGGTGGCGATCTGCGGCGTGCTCTGCGGCATCGCCGGCGCCTATCTGGCCACGGCTCTGCAGGCGGGCTTCGTCAAGGACATGACCGCGGGGCGCGGCTTCATCGCGCTGGCGGCGCTGATCTTCGCCAAGTGGCGGCCCTGGCATGCGATGTATGCCTGTCTGCTGTTCGGCTTCCTGCAGGCGGTGGCGCTGCGCTATCAGAACATCGACCTCGGCGGGATCGTGATCCCGGTGCAGGTGATGGACGCCCTGCCCTATATCCTGACGGTGGTGATCCTGGCCGGCTTCGTCGGCAAGGCGATCCCGCCGCGGGCAGGTGGCGAGCCCTACGTCAAGGAGCGGTAAGGCCAGTCTGAGGTTTGTGATCGGTCCTGAGGGCCACCGAGCGGCATGATCTGTTGATTTCCGTCGATCCGGCGGTCTAACAAGGACCATGCAGATCTACCTTCCCATAGCCGAGGTTTCGGTCAACGCCTTCCTTCTGCTCGGCCTTGGTGGGATGGTGGGCATCCTGTCGGGCATGTTCGGGGTCGGCGGTGGCTTCCTGATGACGCCGCTGCTGTTCTTCATCGGCATTCCGCCGGCGGTCGCTGTCGCCACCGAGGCGAACCAGATCGTCGCCTCGTCCTTTTCCGGCGTGCTGGCGCATTTCAGGCGCAAGACGGTCGATCTGAAGATGGGCACGGTGCTGCTGGTCGGCGGCCTCGTCGGCGCCGCGCTGGGCGTCGTGGTGTTCAACTACCTCAAGAGCATCGGCCAGGTCGATCTTCTGGTGCGGCTTTGCTATGTCGTGTTCCTGGGCGTGGTCGGCGCGCTGATGTTCGTCGAGAGCCTGAACGCGATCCGCAAGTCGCGCAAGCCGGGCGGCGCGCCCGTCGCACGGCGGCAGCGGACCTGGGTGCATGTGCTGCCCTTCAAGATGCGGTTCCGCACCTCGGGGCTCTACATCTCGGTCATCCCGCCGCTCGTCGTGGGTGTTCTGGTCGGCATCCTGGCCGCGATCATGGGGGTCGGCGGCGGTTTCATCATGGTGCCCGCGATGATCTATATCCTGGGCATGCCGACCAAGGTGGTCGTCGGTACCTCGCTGTTCCAGATCATCTTCGTCACCGCCTTCACCACGATGCTGCACGCGACCACCAACTACACGGTCGACATCGTGCTTGCGGTGCTGTTGCTGGTCGGCGGCGTGGTCGGCGCGCAGATCGGCACCGTGATCGGCGTTCGGATGAAGGCGGAACAGCTGCGCATCCTGCTGGCGTTGATGGTGCTGGCGGTCTGCGGCAAGCTGGCGCTGGACCTGTTGCTGCAGCCCGGCGAGCTTTACTCGCTCGGCGCGCCGGGCGGGCATTGAGCATGCGCGCCTTCCTCCTCGCCCTGCTGATGCTTCTGCCGGGACTGGCCATGGCCGAGGAGGTCGTGCTGGGCCTGAGCAGCGACCAGGTGGCGATCACCACCAGTTTCGACGGCTCGGAGATCCTGATTTTCGGCGCGGTCAAGCGCGAGCGCCCGATCCCGGCCGGCGAACCGCTGGAAGTGGTGATCACCGTGGCGGGCCCGTCGCGCCCGGTTATGGTGCGGCGCAAGGACAGATGGTTCGGCATCTGGGTCAACACCGACGCGGTCGAGGTCGACCGCGCGCCGAGCTTTTACGCGGTGGCGACCACCGCGCCGATGAACGAGGTGTTGAGCAACACCGAGGACCTGCGCCACAGGATCACGATCGACCGGGCGATCCGGTCGGTGGGCGCGCCGGATTCGGTCAAGGATTCGGCCAGTTTCACCGCCGCGATCATCCGCATCCGGCGTGACAACGGGCTCTACCAGATGCTGGAAGGCCAGGTGGCGCTGGACCAGCAGACGCTGTTCCGCACCGCGATCCGGATGCCGGCCAATCTGACCGAGGGCGATTACATCACCCGCATCTACCTGACCCGCGGCGGGCAGGTCGTGTCGAGCTACCAGACCTCGATCGACGTGCGGAAGGTCGGGCTGGAGCGCTGGCTGTTTGGCATGTCGCGCGAACAGCCGATGCTGTACGGGCTGATGTCGCTGGCCATCGCCATCGCCGCTGGCTGGGGCGCCTCCGCCGCGTTCCGCCTGTTGCGGAACTAGGTTCAGCCGCGCCCGATATAGGGCATCTTGGTCGCCATCACCGTCATGAACTGGACATTGGCCGAGAGCGGCAGGCTGGCCATGTGCAGCACCGAGTTCGCCGCGTCCCGCACCTCCATCACGGGCTGCAGGTCGGCGTCGGGGTTCTCGGCGAGCGCCCGGTCGTTCAGGCTCTGCACCATCGGGGTCAGCGCGTTGCCGATGTCGATCTGCCCGCAGGCGATGTCGAAGGGACGCCCGTCCAGCGACAGGCTGCGGGTCAGGCCGGTGATCGCGTGTTTCGTGGCCGTGTAGGGCACCGAGCCCGGGCGCGGCACATGAGCGGCGATGGAGCCGTTGTTGATGATCCGCCCACCCTGCGGCCGCTGCGCCCGCATGGCGGCGAAGGCCGCGCGGGCGGCGAGGAACATGCCGGTCAGGTTGACGTTCACGGCGCGCAGCCAGTCATCGATCTCGATCTCGTCGATGTTGCCCTGCGGGGTGAAGATGCCGGCATTGTTGAACAGCACGTCGAGCCGCCCGGTTTTGCCGACGAAGCTGTCGAAGGCCGCCGGAAGCGCCGTTGCGTCGGTGACGTCGGCCACCAGAGGCTCGACCTGGTCGGGGTAGCTGTCGGCCAGGGTCTGGAGCGGCGCCGCGCGGCGGGCCAGCGCGCCGACATGCCAGCCTGCCTGCAGGAAGGTTTCGGCGGTGGCGAGGCCGATGCCCGAACTCGCCCCGGTGATGAGGATGGTTTTCATGGGGTCTCCGCTTCAAGGGTGAGGGGAGCGGGCGCCGGGCGGCGCAGGTCGTCGACCTGCAGTGGACGGGTCGGCCGCGCCAGGCGGTTGCGCACGACCCAGATCAACCGGTCCTGCGCCCGCGTGATCGCCACGTAGGCAAGGCGTTTCCACAGCGGTTGGCCGGCCTCGACCCGGCCCATGCGCGCCGCGACGAAAAGATCGGGGGCAAAGACCTGCACCGTTTCCCATTGCGAGCCCTGCGCCTTGTGGATCGTGACCGCCGCGCCGTGCAGGAAGGTCGCACCCATGCGGGCGGCGTAGGGAATGAACGGCTCCTCCTCGTCGGGCTTCTCGATCTTGACGATCGAGGCTGCGCTGACCTGCGGGTCTTCGGCGCCGATCACGTGAAGCCGCGAGAATCCCGGCTTGTTGCCGGGGCCGAGATAGACGACCTGCGCCCCCTTGATGAGACCGCGCGCCTCGAGATCGAGCCGTTTCTTGCGGTGTTTCAGGGGCAGTTCGATGCCGTCGCAGACCAGTGGCTCGCCCTCCAGCAGCGCATCCTCGGGCGCGCCATGGACCGACCGGAAGGCGTTGATCAACCGGATGCGCGTGGCGTTGCGCCAGACCAGAACCGGGCTGCGCGCCATCAGGTCGACCTCGACACGCTGGCCCCAGACCACCCTGTCGTCACGACGGGCGGTCTCCTCGACCATGCGTTCGAAATCGTGGAACTCGAGTTGCGGGTCCGCCAGAGCGTGGGCGAGATCCAGGATCGGGTTGTCGGCCTCCTGCCGGTGGATGCGGCTGAGTTCGAGCTTGCGGGCCTTGGGCAGCCCGTCGAACACCATGCTGCCGGACTGGTTGACCGGCGCAAGCTGTGCCGGGTCGCCGAACAGAAGGAGCGTGGGAAAGATCTCTTTCAGGTCCTCGAACTGCCGGTCGTCGAGCATCGACGCCTCGTCGACAAAGCCGATGTCGAGCGGATCTTCGCGCCGTTTCCAGCCGGTGATGAAATCCGAGCCGCGCAGGCCGGCTGCGGCGAGCGCTCCGGGGATCGAACTGTTGGAGGCATAGAAGGCCGCAGCGCGATCCAGCGCCTGTTCGGTCAACCCCTCGATCACGGGCCGTTCACCATTGCCGGCCAACCATTCGGCAATGCGCTCGTATTCCGGGTCATAGACCGGTGTATAGAGGATGCGGTGGATCGTCGTCGCCGGCACCCCGCGCAGGCGCAGGACGCTCGCCGCCTTGTTGGTCGGGGCGAGGATCGCCAGCGTCCGGCGGTCCTTGCGGCGGCGGCCCTCGTAGTCGCCCGAGACGATGTCGACACCCGCGGCCTTGAGGTTCCTGTAGAATTCCGCCAGCAGCAGCGTCTTGCCCGAGCCGGCCTTGCCGATCAGCGCCGCGACCCCTGCACCCGCCTCGCGCGGCGGCAGCAGCAGGCCGTCGTCGAGGTCGATGCCCGCGCCGCGCAGCATCTCGGTGACGCTGTCATGGGCAGCGGCCTGGTCCTCGGACAGGGTGACGGGTTGGTCGGTCATGGCGCGACCCTACAGTCGCGCCCATGGCTTCGCCAGTCGGGAAAGCGCCCCGGTGTCTGATCAGGCCGACAGGGCGACCTGCGGCCGCGCGCCCGCACCAAAGGCGCGGTCGAACCAGAGGCGCGACAGTTCGGGCGAAATCCCCGCGCGGCGGGCGATGGTCGCCTTGGCTTCGGGCGTGAATTCCCAAAGGCCGACGCTGATCTTGTCGCGCCCTTCGCCTTCGCTGCCCAGAACTTCGGGCGACGATCCGATCAGGCGGTAGATGCGCACCATGCGGGCGTCGAACACGCCGACGAAATGACGGATGCCGAAGCCGGTCATGATTTCGCCACCGGCGAGCATCAGGGCCGCGGCCACGTTGGAGGCCGCGTTGCGTGACAGGCAGAAGCGGGTGCACTCCCAGATCAGCGCGCTCGAAATCACGGCACCGGTCAGGTGGCCGAATACATCGTTGACCATCACCGGGCCGGTGGTCGGCAGGAAACGCATCGAGCCGCCATGGCTGCCATCCGCGTTCTCCCAGATCACGTAGAGCGGGTTGAGCCGGTCATACTGATCGCGTTCCTGGCCGTTGGCGTCGACATCGACATCCCAGCCGAGGCGCGTCTTGAACTGGTCGGCGCGGTCCTCGAACATGGTCCGGGCCAGTTTCGGGTGATTGTGAAGGTCGTTTGCGTAGATGTAGCGCAGCATGAGCATGTCCCCTTGTCGTCCTGCATGAGAACAAACGTAGGACAAAGAAGGTTAATACCGCGTCAGCGGCGCGCGCGGTTCATCAAACCACGATTAACCCGCGGCTCATCGCACGGGCGACCGCGTGGGTTGTGTTGAGCGCACCGAGCTTGAATCGGGCGCTTTCTATATAAACTCGCAACGTGTGTTCGGAGATCGAAAGCGTCTCGGCGACCTGTGCCCTACTGTAGCCCATGGCCAGCAACGTCATCGCATCCACTTCGCGCGGGGACAGCGCTCGGGATTGTTCAGGTTGCCGGTTGGGCTCGAATTCCAGGGCCTTTCGATTGAAGTAATGCGCGATGAGAATCAGGTCGCGGCTGTGTTCCTCTGTGAATGCCTCCCACGTGGCGTCGTCGCAATTGTGGCTGACCGTGAAAAGGGCGAACTGCCCGTTCGGTCCGCGAATCGGAATCGAGAAGCCCTGGTTTCCGACCCCGTATTTGAGGGCCTCGCCGAAAAAGTGCCGTGAGGCTTTCGAAGACCAGTCGAGCCGTTTCCAGTCCACCGGATGAAATCTCTGGAAGCATCCGGCGATGACGGGGTCGATTCGGTGATAGTTGAGCTCCAGATAGCGGTCGCGCCATTCGTCGGAATAGGTGCCGCAGCCATATTGGTCGCCTGCGCTGTCGACCCAATGATAGACGATGTGGTCAACACTGAACGCGTCGCGCAGGGCCTCGGTAATTCCCTGCAGTTCCTCAAGCGCGCTGGTGGCGTCCAAGTCCTCCAAGATCTGGTTCAAGTTGACCGTGTTCACCATTTAAACGCGCCTGCGCCTTTTCGTTCTGGGACGCGATTTCTGCAGCCGCGATCAGCTTGGTGTCATCGAGCTGTTCGGCCAAGGCCCCCAGGCCATTTGCCGAGGCAAATGATTTGAGGTCCGCGAGAACGTCCAGTATCCAGTCATTGTGCGTCATCAGAATCGTCTCACAGTAGTTAACGAAAGATTAACACAACTTTAGCACGAGCCGATTTGTTAGGAAATTCGCCGCTTTCAACTCCCCAGAAACAGCGAGGGCGGATTTTGCAAGCCACTGATCCCGAAAGGACCGCTCCAAACACGACGACACCCGCGACGCCGGTGAGCGATTCGCGGGTGCCAGAGTTCAGGTCGAGACAGCGAGTCGCCGGTTAACGGCGGGCCTCCAGAACTTCCTCCAAGGTGCGCAGCCCGGTGGTGGGGGACTGGACCAGCACCGACATGTTGCCGGGCTTGTGCTCGTTGCGCAGCATCTTCATGTGCGCCTGCGGCAGGTCCGCCCAAGAGAACACTTCGGACATGCAGGGATCGAGCCGCCTTTCGAGCATCAGCTTGTTCGCCGCCGAGGCCTGCTTGAGATGTGCGAAGTGGCTGCCCTGCAGGCGCTTCTGATGCATCCACATGTAGCGCACGTCAAAGGTCAGGTTGAAGCCGGTTGTCCCGGCACAGATCACGACCATGCCGCCCTTCTTCACCACGAAGGTCGAGACCGGGAAGGTGCTCTCGCCCGGGTGCTCGAACACCATGTCGACATTGACGCCCTTGCCGGTGATGTCCCAGATCGCCTTGCCGAACTTGCGCGCTTCCTTGAACCATTCGGCGTATTCCGGCGTATTGACGGTCGGCAATTGGCCCCAGCAGTTGAAGTCCTTGCGGTTGATCACGCCCTTGGCGCCCAGATCCATCACGAAATCACGCTTGGATTCATCCGAGATCACGCCGATCGCATTGGCACCGGCGGTATTGATCAGCTGGATCGCATAGGAGCCCAGCCCGCCCGACGCGCCCCAGACCAGCACGTTCTGGCCCGGCTTCAGGTCATGCGGTTCGTGCCCGAAGAGCATCCGATAGGCGGTGGCGAGCGTCAGGGTATAGCAGGCCGATTCCTCCCAGGTGAGATGCTTGGGCCGCGCCATCAGCTGCTGCGCCTGCACATTGGTGAACTGTGCGAAGGAGCCGTCGGGCGTCTCATAACCCCAGATACGCTGGCTGGGCGAATACATCGGGTCGCCGCCGTTGCATTCCTCGTCGTCGCCGTCGTCCTGGTTGCAGTGGATGACGACCTCGTCGCCGACCTTCCAGCGCTTGACCTTGTCGCCCACGGCCCAGACGATTCCCGACGCGTCCGAGCCAGCGATGTGGTAGGGCTGCTTGTGACCGTCAAACGGGCTGATCGGCTTGCCCAACGACGCCCAGACGCCGTTGTAGTTCACACCGGCCGCCATGACGAGGACGAGCACTTCGTGGCTGTCCAGCTCGGGCACGTCGACGACCTCCTGCACCATCGCGCTGTCGGGTTCGCCGTGGCGTTCACGCCGGATCGCCCATGCGTACATCTTCTTGGGGACATAACCCAGCGGCGGGATTTCTCCCATTTCGTAGAGATCCTTTTCGGGAGCTTCATACGGAGCGATGTCGCTGTGGGTATCCAAAGCCATTGTGGCCTCCTTTTATCCTATGTTCGCCGCAATGCAGAATCGCGTATCTGACACCGGGATATGAAGAGGCGCGCAACAATGCAACATCAAATGAGACCGTTTTGAAACTTTATGACCCAGCAGGCGCAGAAAGTTGCGCTGCGTCCGCAGCATGATCCGCGCCGTACGGCCCCAGTATGTGCCGGATCGAATTGGCGTAGAACCTCAGAAGCTCGGTCTCTTCCGGCACCACTTCGTAGCGATCACCGCGCAGGACCAGAACCCGCCGCTCGATCAGGTGCCGCAGCCCGGTCTCGGCGGCGTAGTCGCGATTGTGGCGCGGCAGATAGACGTGGGAGTCCGGGTGCGCGCGCATCGTCGCGCTGAACCCGGTTTCGACGTCCGCACGAGTCATCGGCCCGTTCTTCAGGATCAGCCACGCGACAAGCGGGACCGGCAGAATCGGCACGATGGCCCCGATCTCGCGACTCAGGCGCCGCGCCAGCGGAACGGTCGGATCCGAGGCACCCGCCCCGCCGACGACCTCTTTCAGGGACAGCGGCGTCCCAAAGCTGACGGCCGCATATCCGAAACGGTGATACCGTCCCGTGACCCGCAGCCAGACCTGTTTCACCGCGTTGCCGGCGATCACTCCGATGCGGGCATTGAAGCGTCCGTTGGGATCGTGCGCCGCGGCCACGAGGATGCGATCCTCCAGCACCCTGTCGTAGTTCAGCGCCACCGGCACGAACACCACGTCACGCCCGCCGGGGTCGAAATCGTCGACGATGTATTTCAGCAATCCCAGCTTGGGCCGCATCAGCGCGCCGGACTGGCTCAGCCCGCCTTCGGGAAAGATCGCCTGGGTCACACCGGCATCCGTCGCCAGCCTCACATAGCGCGCCAGCACCTTGCGATAGAGTTCGTTGCGGGACTTGCGCCGGATGAAATAGGCGCCCATCGCCCGGATCAGACCGCTCAGAGGCCAGACCCGCGCCCATTCGCCGACGGCATAGGACAGGGCGGACCGCTCGGCGGCAAGATAGGTGACCAGCACATAATCCATGTTGCTGCGGTGGTTCATCACGAAAATCACCGTCGCGTTGGTGTCGATCGCCTTCAGCCCATCCTCGTCCTGGTATCCCAACCGCACCCGATACAGCGCGTTGGACAGAAAACGCGCCGCCCGGATCGCAAAGCCGAAATAGGCCGAAGCGGAGAAGGACGGCACGATCTCGCGCGCGTACCTGCGGGCCTCCTCGAAGGCGACGCTTTCGGGGATACCTTCGGCTGCTGCGTGATCGGCCACCGCCTGGCTGACCTGCGGATCATAGATCAGGCGCTGGATCATGTCGTGACGGCGGGCAAGCTTGAACGGCTGGATCGGACGCTCCAGCTTTTCGTTCAGCCGCGCAACCGCCCGCTCCAGACGACGCCGGAAAAACCAGCGGACCGACGGCACCATGACACGGTCGAAGGCTGCGATCACGGCGAACCCGATGATCAGAACCAGAAGCCAGAGTGGGATTTCGACGATCGAAGACATGACCGATCCTTGCAGGACGTGCCTGCAAGGTAAATATGTCATTGATGACCGGATCACACGCCTCTCCCAAGATCGAAATCTCACCGGGTTTTCACGATTCGGAACGAGACTTCGCCGCGACACTGTTCTGGCAGGCGTTTCAGGCCAAGCTGGCGCCGCTCATGAGACCGCAAGCGAAGGCGCTGGCGTTTCTTGCGCGCACGATAGACCCCGCGTTCTGCCTCGCCGCACGATCAGAGGATGGGCAATTGCTGGGTCTGGCCGGTTTCAAGACCGACAAGGGCGCTCTGGTGGGCGGCACCATGTCCGATCTGGCCGAGACCTACGGCTGGATCGGCGCGCTGTGGCGTGCGCCCCTCTTGGCCCTCCTCGAGCGCGATACAAGGCCCGGCGTGTTCCAGATGGACGGTATCTTCGTCGCACCGCAGGCGCGCGGTCTCGGTGTCGGGACGGCGCTACTCGGAGCGATCCGGGAACATGCCCGCGATCTTGGCATGGGGGAAATCAGTCTCGACGTGATCGATACCAACCCGCGCGCGCGGGCACTCTATGAACGGTTCGGGTTCACCGCCACGCAGACGACCGACATCGGCCCGCTGCGCCATTTGTTCGGATTCCGGAGCAGCACGCAGATGCGGATGCACATCATGGAATGACTCGGCGGATGCCGCATCGCAGCGAATTGACATATGTCGAAAATTTCTGTTTAGACACTTGGGACGAAAGATAATTGCTCACTTCACTTGCGAGGCCGCCATGTCACAGACGCAGAAAGACCGCCCCTGGCTGATCCGGACCTATGCCGGACATTCCACCGCAAAGGCCTCGAACGCACTCTATCGCGGCAACCTCGAAAAGGGCCAGACCGGGCTTTCCGTCGCCTTCGACCTGCCGACCCAAACCGGCTATGACAGCGATCATACGCTGGCGCGCGGCGAAGTCGGCAAGGTCGGCGTGCCGATCTCGCATCTGGGCGACATGCGCACGCTGTTCGACCAGATCCCGCTGGACCAGATGAATACATCGATGACGATCAACGCCACTGCGCCGTGGTTGCTGGCGCTCTACATCGCCGTGGCCGAGGAACAGGGTGCGGATGTCAGCAAGCTGCAGGGCACGGTCCAGAACGACATCATCAAGGAATACCTGTCGCGCGGCACCTATGTCCTGCCGCCCGAACCGTCGCTGAAGATGATCGCCGACGTGGCCGAATATTGCTACTCCAACGTGCCGAAATGGAACCCTATGAACGTGTGTTCCTATCATCTGCAGGAAGCAGGCGCGACGCCCGAGCAGGAGCTCGCTTTCGCACTGGCGACCGCCATCGCGGTCCTTGACGAATTGCGCCCGCGCGTTCCCGAAAAGGATTTTCCGACGCTCGTCGGCCGGATCTCGTTCTTCGTCAACGCAGGCATCCGTTTCGTCACCGAGATGTGCAAGATGCGCGCCTTCGTCGACCTTTGGGACGAGATTTGCGAACAGCGCTATGGCGTGACCGACCCCAAGATGCGGCGCTTCCGGTATGGCGTGCAGGTGAACTCGCTGGGCCTGACCGAGCAGCAGCCCGAAAACAATGTTTATCGCATCCTGATCGAGATGCTGGCCGTGACCCTGTCCAAGAAGGCCCGCGCCCGCGCGGTGCAGCTTCCGGCCTGGAACGAGGCGCTCGGCCTGCCCCGTCCCTGGGATCAGCAATGGTCGATGCGGATGCAGCAGATCGTCGCCTATGAAACCGACCTGCTGGAATACGACGACCTGTTCGACGGCAACCCGGCGGTCGATCGCAAGGTCGAGGAGCTGAAAACCGGCGCCCGCGCGGAACTCGCCAATCTCGACAGCATGGGCGGCGCGGTGTCCTCGATCGAGTACATGAAATCCCGCCTCGTGGAATCCAACGCCGACCGTCTCAACCGTATCGAATCGGGCGAGACAACCGTCGTGGGCGTCAACAAGTTCACCACCACCGAACCTTCGCCGCTGATGAGTGCGGATGGGGGCATCCTGGTCGTCGACCCCGCGGTCGAGCAGGACCAGATTGCACGCCTCAAGGAATGGCGCGACAGTCGCGACGCCGAGGCGGTGGCAAACGCCCTCGCCGCGCTGCGCGAGGCCGCCCGCAGCGGCAGCAATGTCATGGAACCGTCGATCCGCGCCGCAAAGGCCGGAGTCACCACCGGCGAATGGGCCGAGGAAATGCGCCGCGTCTTCGGCACCTACCGCGGCCCGACTGGCGTTTCGGCCTCGGTGTCCAACAAGACCGAAGGCCTGGACCACATCCGCGATGCCGTGAACGCCGCCAGCGACCGACTGGGTCGGCGGGTCAAGTTCCTCGTCGGCAAACCCGGGCTTGACGGGCATTCCAACGGCGCAGAGCAGATCGCCTTCCGCGCCCGCGATTGCGGCATGGACATCACCTATCAGGGAATCCGGCTCACACCCGAGGAAATCGTCGCTGCCGCACAGGCCGAAAACGCCCATGTGGTCGGCCTTTCGATCCTGTCCGGCAGCCACGTTCCGCTTGTCGAAGAGGTGATGGAGCGTATGAAAACGGCAGGAATGGCGCACATTCCCGTCATCGTAGGCGGAATCATACCGGAAGAAGACTCCCAAAGGTTGCAAAACCTCGGCGTATCAAAAATATACACGCCGAAGGATTTCGAGTTGAACACGATCATGATGGATATCGTGTCGCTTGTGGATCCTGGGCAAATCGCAGCCCAGTAAGGGTTTTTTTGCCGATTTTGAAAATTGACGCTGAAGCGCTTTACATTGCACGCTATTGTGCCAATGTTGACGCTATTGTGCGTCAAGTTGACCTATTTGGAGAAAACGATGGCGATAGACCTTAAGACCATGTCGCGCAGCGAATTGAAGAAACTGAAAGACGACGTGGTAAAGGCGCTGAATGACGCTGAAAAGCGCGAACGCCGTGAAGCCCTTAAGGCGGCCAAGAAAGCGGCTGCGGAATACGGCTTTGCCCTCGACGAACTGTCCGGGGATGTCCGCCGACTCGACAAAGTCAAAACCAAAAATCCCCCCAAATACCGAAACCCGGACAATCCGGAACAAACCTGGACCGGCCGTGGCCGCAAACCGCAATGGGTCCACGATGCCCTCGCCCGGGGTATCGACGTATCCGATCTTGAAATCTGACCGGATCGGCAATCTTTCATGACAATTCACATTGGCGCGAAACCCGGCGAAATTGCCGAAACCGTTCTCTTGCCCGGCGATCCCTATCGCGCGAAATGGGCGGCCGAAACCTTTCTCAGCGAGGTTCGGCTGATCAACGAGGTCCGGGGAATGCTGGGCTTCACCGGTTTCTGGAACGGGCATCGCGTGACGATTCAGGGCAGCGGCATGGGGATGCCGTCGCTGTCGATCTATGTGAACGAACTGATCCGGGACTATGATGCAAAGACGCTGATCCGCATCGGGTCATGCGGCGGCATGCAGGATCACGTCGGCTTGCGCGACGTGATCCTTGCCATGACCGCCAGCACGCTCAGCACACCGTCCCGCGGCATTTTCCGCGAGCTGTCCTTTGCGCCTTGCGCCGACTGGTCGCTTCTGCGCGCGGCGGCAAAAGCCGCGGAAGACAAGGGCACTGCGACCCATGTGGGCGGCATCTATTCCTCGGACGTCTTTTACGACGAACGCCCCGATCTCAACGAACAGATGGTGCGGCACGGAATTCTTGGCGTCGAGATGGAAGCGGCCGAACTCTATACGCTGGCGGCGCGCTACGGAAGGCGTGCGCTCGCGGTTCTGACCGTGTCAGACCATCTGGGGACCGGCGAGGCCCTCCCGGCAGCCGACCGTGAGACCAGCTTCGCCGACATGGTCGATATCGCGCTGCATGCCGCCTTCGCATGATCCGGCGGAACGTGCGGACAGGGCGCGATCGGAATGATCTTCTGGATTTGTGACGCGGAGCCCTAAAGCCCGTGGCTTCCGTCATAGCCGTTGCGGTCAGGGCTGCGCCATCCGGCGAGCGCTCCGATCCGTGGCGTGAACACATCGACCAAGAGCGGATAGCAGACCGCCGTATCACTGGAATGCTCCGCGCTGCAATCGCCCCCGGGGCACGCACTGAGGGCTCCCAGCAAGTCGATCTCGGCGAAAAACTCGAGAAAATCGCCGGGTCGGACCGGGCTGGCTTTCATGAAATACTGCCCGGTGTCTCGTGTGAAGCCGGTGCACATGAAAACGTTCAGCACGTCATGCACATGCGGCTCGGCCTCGCGTATCGAAGCGCCCAGATGACCCGCCAGCGCCCGGGTCAGGTTTGAGTGGCAGCAGTGATGATACTGGCTGCCGGACAACAGATTGCCGGTATAGGGGTCGCAGCGGGTTCCGATGACGTCATGAACGCTGCCTCCGAACGCATCCCGGCCGTACCAGTCCAGGCTGTCTTCGATGATCGTCGCCATCGGTCGAAGATGGGGAAAGCTGCTCCACATACGACGCCCGGTGGTCAGATGCGTGCCGTGCAGAGCGCGCGTCTTGCCGGAATAGAACCGCTCGGACAGGTCGGTCGCGTTCCAGAGATTGAGGTCGCCGACCTGCGGCCCCTCGACGGAGGTAATCCGGAAGAACGAGCCCGCCGGAACGGAAAAGCAGCGTGCCTCACGCGGAGGAACCGTCACAGAGGCGGTCTCGTGCGCCCCCTCGCGCGCAGCCCGGTAGAGATCAAGATCCGGCGCGGGCAAAGTCTCGGTCGGATAGCAGATGACAGGATCGATCGCGCGGCGCAGATCGGCATCGGCAGGGGGATTTCGGGTCATGCAAAGCACTCCTTTTCTGCGCAAGACTGCGTCAGGAAAGGCACGGTTGAAAGACCCGGTCTGTGGCGGCCTTCCCAAACGCTGCAGCCAGTGCGTGTCAGGTCATCGTGGCGATGCTGGGGCTCTGCCCCAGACCCCGGAGTATTTGAACGAAGATGAAAAAAGGACCGGAAAGGCGTTTCACCTCGATGGAAATACTCCGGGGGAGACTACCAAAGGTAGTCGGGGGCAGCGCCCCCAACTCCTGTTCAGAGTATGCCCGTTACGACATTCCGGGCACCGAACTGTCAGAGAACGACGATATCCAGCGGCGGGAAACCGTTGAACCCGACCGAGGCATAGGTCGAGGTATATGCACCGCAGTTGCGGATCAGGAACCGGTCTCCGGCACGCAGACCCAGCGGCAGCGCGACCGGACGCTTCTCGTACAGAACATCGGCACTGTCACAAGAGGGTCCGGCAAGGATGCAGGCTCCAGTCTCTTCGTGGTCCCGGTCGGTCACGAACTGGTAGCGGATCGCCTCGTCCATGGTTTCGGCCAGGCCCGAGAACTTGCCGATGTCCAGGTAGACCCAGCGATACATGTCGTTGTCGGACTTTCGGCTCACCAGCAGCACTTCTGCCGCGATCATGCCGGCCTCCGCGACCAGCCCCCGGCCCGGCTCGGCCATGATCTGGGACACGTCGCCGAAACGGGCGGAGATGAGCTCCATCACCTTGGCGGCGTAGGGCGTCGGCGCTTCGATCTCTTCACCGTAAAAGGCCGGAAATCCACCGCCGATGTTCAACAGGGTGAGGTCGTGGCCGGCGGCGCGGGCGGCATGCCAGATTTCCGCCACCTGATCGAGCGTCGTGGTCCACATCTCGGCGCGCCGGGTCTGGCTGCCGACATGGAAGGAGAAACCGACCGGCGACAGCCCCAGTGCAACGGAGAGGTCGAGCAGTGCGATCGCCTTGTCCCGGGCGCAACCGAACTTGCGGCTGAGCGGCCAGTCGGCCTCGGAGGCATCGACGATCAGGCGAATATAGACCCGCGCGCCGGGGGCGTGCTCGGCGATCTTTTCCAGCTCTTCCTCGGCATCGGCGGCGAACAGGGTCACGCCGGCATGATGCGCGAAGGCAATGTCGGAGGCCCGCTTCACGGTGTTGCCGAAGGAAATGCGCGCCGGCTCGGCCCCCTGCGACAGGCACAGTTCGATCTCGGCCCGGCTGGCTGCATCGAAGCCCGAACCGAGGTTGACCAGTTCCTCGATGATCTCGCGCTGCGGGTTCGCCTTGACGGCGTAGTGGATATGCGCACGGCCGAGACCCGCTTTCAGAGCGCGATACTGGCGCGCGACGGCATCGATATCCAGAACCAGCGTCGGACGATCAAACCGTGTGGTGCGCAGAAAGGCTTCGATGCGGGAGGCGGGCGATGCAGCAGGCGCAACAGTGGTGACAGCCGACAAGTCGGTTACGATAGCGTTCATGGTCATCTCCAATAGACCCGGCCATATATGACCGCTCAGTTCCATTCAGAGACGTTACCGTCGCTACGTAACCATGGGGGTTTCACCCTTGGGACAGAGGCGCGTGCGTTGGCGTCTTATCCGCGCATATCGGATCAAACCCGATTCCGATCAAGAGGAAAAATGCGAAGCTGTCTAATTATTTTGGCACACGGGCTTTGCGACAGGGCACGTTGCGCTTGCGCCACAGAGTCGCGGACCGATTGCCGGTTTTTCGTGGACCCATCCACCGAAAGCACCGCGGCGACAAGACCGTTCGCCCTGCGTGCGATACGCCCGAAACGGAAAACCTGCAGGATTCATCGCAAAACATGCTAAAGTTGAAACGTGTCCGATACCCCGGCCCATTCCCGGCGTCTTGCAGCCATCGTCGTATCCGACGTCGTCGGATATTCGCGGCTGGTCGGACAGGATGAGGCGGGCACCGTCGCCGCCTTGCGGGACCTGCGCCGCGACCTGATCGAACCGCTTCTGAAGCAGCACAACGGGCGGTTCGTGAAACTGATGGGCGATGGCGCGTTGGCGAGTTCGCCTCCATCGTCGATGCGGTGACGTTTCCCGTCGACTTGCAGCGCGCGATGGCCCCGCGTAACGTGCCACTGCCCGAGCCACGACACATCACTCTGCGCATGGCATTTTCCGGCGATTGGGATGGCGGCGTGGCCTTGATCGACAAGGCATTTGCATTCAACGTCTCGGTGGTTCCAAACGTCGCGTACTACGCGACGGCCAAGCACCACTACGTGCGTGGAGAATACCCCGAGGCCATCGCCGAGTTCCGCAAGACCTTCATTCCGGGCTTCTGGCTGAATGACCTCGTATCGGCCTGTACCTATGCCGCCTGGGGCAAGCAGGAGGAAGCCGAGACAGCCGCCGCCGAACTGCTGAAGAAGCGCCCCGACTTCGTGATCGAGGATGCGCTGGTCTTCTATCGGAAATGGCAGGTCCAGAACAGCTATCTTGAGAAGATGGCCGCCGTTCTGCGCCAAGCCGGCCAGCCCTCACGCGCGGACCCGGCACAGCAGGCCAGAAACTGACGCCGGTTAGACCGTGCCGTCGAGCATCATGGTCTTGATCCCGGCAATCGCGAGGAGTGGATTCAGGATCTTGAAGCAGAGATGCGTGCGTTGGTGCCGTGCTCGCGCACATCAGAACCAAGCCGATTGCGATCAAGAGGATATATGTGGAGAACTGTAGGCACCTGTCATCGGTCGTTCCGCGGCGATCCCTGTGGCGGACGCGCAACGCATTCGCGGGGCGGCTCGCCATCCGACGTGCGCATCTCGCCGCCGCAGGCGACACAGTTGAAATGTCCCGGTCCCGCGGCTCGGTTCGCCCGCCAGCGGCAGTGCCGCGTCAGGGTGCTGTCACGGTTTCGCCAGTAGACATACGCGATCAGGGCGACGACCAGAGGGACCAGCAGGATCAACATGGTGCAATCCCGCTGGCCCTGATGTCGTTCGCATCATGCCGATCAAGCCGCCGGCGCATGTTCGTAGTATTCAGGCGTCTCTTGCCGAGAGTCCCCGTGCATCGCGTCCGGCGTGTAGTAGGCATAGGCCTGCTCAAGCAGTTCAAGGGCTTCACGGGCTTTGGCGTTGGGCAGTTTTACCAGGGTTTTCATGGACTTCTCCGAGGGTTTGTCTCCCTCCCCACGGACTAGGTAATACGCTCATTCGCGCTTTGCACCCTCTGTTCGGGCAAAAACTGCCCTTGTGACCCAAGGTCACAAATCGGAACGGATCAGGGCAGCATCAGGTGACCGGCCAACCCCAGGGCGAACCCTGCAACCGCGCCCAGCGGCGGCGACCAGTGACGTTCCAGCGGAACCTGCGGAGCGACATCCTCGAACAGCAAGTAGAGGATGCCACCGCTCGCGAACATCATCATCGCGCCCAGGACGCTGGGATCGTCGACCAGGTAAACTTGTCCCAGATACGCCGCGAGGGGGCCGACGGGCACCATCAACAGGAACAGCAGGAACAGCCGACGACGCGACGCGCCCCAGGTCTGGGCCATTTCGCGAAATGCGTTGAACCCTTCCGGCAGGTTCTGCAAGGCGATCAGCGCCGCCATCAGGATCGCCAGAGACAGGTTGTCGGCCAGCAAGGCTCCGAGCGCCATCGCCTCGGGAACATAGTCGAGCATCATCGCCAGGAACTGCGCCGCATGCCCGCCCCTTGCCGCAAGAAGGCGGTCGATCGCGAAGAACACCACCCCGCCCAGAACGAACCAGATGAGTGCGGGCGTCGCGGCCAGCCGGTGGCTACCCTCGGGCACCAGCACAAGCGCGACCGCCGAGATCAGCGCCCCGGCCCCGAAGGCGACAACGGTATGGCGGAATTCTTCCTGCAGCCAGCCGGGCAACAGGCGGTCATAAGTCGAGAGGGCGGCACCAATGGGGATTGAAGCGCCGGCCAGCGTGGCCAGCGCCATGGCGATGTAGAATTCGTCGTTCATCCCCAGCTCCGGCTGGCCAAGGCTTATATGGTGCGCTCGACCATCATCTTCTTGATCTCGGCGATAGCCTTGGCCGGGTTCAGACCCTTGGGGCAGGTCTTGGCGCAGTTCATGATCGTATGGCAGCGATACAGCTTGAACGGATCTTCCAGGTCGTCCAGCCGTTCGCCGGTCGCCTCGTCGCGTGAATCGATGATCCAGCGATAGGCATGCAGCAGCGCCGCCGGGCCCAGATACCGGTCGCTGTTCCACCAATAGCTCGGGCAGGCGGTCGAACAGGACGCGCACATGACGCATTCATACAGACCGTCAAGCTTCTTGCGGTCTTCGATCGACTGCTTCCACTCCTTCGCCGGGCGATTGGTCTTGGTTTCAAGCCACGGCATGATGCTCGCATGCTGGGCATAGAAAAGCGTGAGGTCCGGGATCAGGTCCTTGACCACTTCCATGTGCGGCAGCGGATAGATCTTCACGTCACCCTTGATCTCGTCCAGCCCGTAGATGCACGCCAGCGTGTTGATCCCGTCGATGTTCATCGCGCAGGATCCGCAGATGCCTTCGCGGCAGGACCGGCGAAAGGTCAGGGTGGGGTCGATCTCGTTCTTGATCTTGATCAGCGCGTCCAGAACCATCGGGCCGCACTTGTCCATGTCGATGAAATACGTGTCGACGCGCGGATTCTGTCCATCATCCGGGTTCCAGCGGTAAATCTGGAACTTGCGGATATTGGTCGCGCCCTCGGGCTTGGGCCACGTCTTGCCGGTCGTGATGCGGCTGTTCTTGGGCAGGGTCAGTTGAACCATGGAAATGCCTCCTGGTAGATGGCGACCTCTGGGACCAGAGGTGAGAATGAGAGCGGCGTGGACGGGACGAAACTGGGGCGAGAGCAGGCAAAGCGGCGATGTACCGATGACGGAACCACACCCGCCGTCACCGGCGTGGCCTCATGAACGGAAAAAAGCATGTCACGGGATTGATCGATCTGACTCATGGAGCTGCAGACCTCGCTACATCGACGGTTTCGGTTCGGCGTTGCAAGTTCCATGACATCTTTATCGGATAGGTCGGCGGTTCACGGAACGTCCACCTGTTAACTCGGGCCTGTTTCCGAAGTTTTCTCGCTGTCTTGTCGCGAGTGTCCGCAAACGAGATCCGAGCATGGTCGCGATACATGGATGTAAGCGTCCGTTCGAGGCGTATCTGCTTTCGGAACTCGACATCCTTGGATGCTTTGCGGAACCGCAGCGTTCGGTCGGGACTGTTCTTCATATCCGACAGCTCGCGCAGGATCTTTCTTATCCCGGCTTCCAAACGAAACCGCTCCGGAAAGTCAGCCTGCATTTTCAGCGCAAAATCCCTTGCCGCTTCATAGCCATCAAGGATTTCCTTGCACAGCGCGTCCGCCGAACGCCTTTGACGACTGTCACGACCGCTGAAATTGTACCACTCGGCCTTGTCCATGATTTGCGCGTCATGCAACCAGCCACACCCACCGAAGCAGTCGTAACACATCACAGCGCGCCCCGCGCGCAGGGCGTATTGGACGGTCTTTCCAATGGTCAGCACGGCATCGTGCTCGACCAGAAGTTCTGGCGTCAGCCGCCGCTGTTGCCCTTCGAACCCTAGAAAACTGACCTCGACACCGCTTTCCGCAAGCATCGAAATCGCCTCCGTCACTTCTTCGGGTGGATGATTGGAAACCAGAAGCAAACGCTTCAGTTTCCGGGATGGCGCGGGCGTTGCCGCCGCAAAACTTTCCGGGGCAGGGTTTGGAAATACCCGAAGCCGATCATCTTCCAGACCGAATTCACGCATCGCCACAGTCGTTTCCGGTGAATTCGTCAGAATCAGATCCGCGAGGCGTTGTTCTGCAAAAGGCCCCGGGGCTTCCAACGGGTGAAACGCCGACAGGTGCATGCACAGGAGCGCCGGCCATGAATCCGAAGCCAGACCGGCGTCCAGAAGATCTTCCGAGATCATACCGACCATTTGATGCAAACAGATTACCAGGTCAGCCTTGGAAAAATCCACGGTGCCTGGCTGGAACTCCGCGACCCTGAAGCCATCGACGCGATCGGGGCACATGCTCTCGTCCAGCAAGACGGCATAGAATTCAACGGTCCATCCCTCTCCGAAAAGCCATTCCGCAATTTCGGCCAGCACGATTTCCGATCCAGCAAGCTGGTGGAACTGGTTCGTCAAGAGCACTGCGTGCGGCATTAATTCAGAGGTCCTCGCGACGCGTCATTCGGCACGCCTGGAAATGGCCAATACTCGTCAGAACGTCCGCGCCTTGGGCGCGATCTTCTTCAGTTCGATGCCGCCCTCGGATTCGGTCGTCAGCGGGTCGACAACGACGGGGCGATAGGACAGCGAAACGTCCTTGCCGTTGACACGGCTGATCGTGTGCACGCGCCAGTTCTCGTCGTCGCGCTTCTCGAAATCCTCGTGCGCGTGGGCGCCGCGGCTTTCGTGCCGCGCCTCGGCCCCGGCGATGGTCGCCAACGCGTTCGGCATGAGGTTGGTCAGTTCCAGCGTCTCCATAAGGTCGCTGTTCCAGACCAGGCTGCGGTCGGTGACCTTGAGATCGCCAAGCCGCTCGGCGATGGCATCCATCTTCTGTACGCCCTCGGCCAGCGTCTTGGAGGTGCGGAACACGGCGGCGTCGGCCTGCATCGTCTTCTGCATCTCCAGCCGCAAGTCCGCGGTCGGTGTTCCCCCATCGGCGTAGCGCAGCCCGTCGAAGCGGTCAAAGGCGGCATCGACAGAGGCCTGGTTCAGCCTGGGATTGGGCGCATCGGCGTCGACCACCTTGCCCGCGCGGATCGCCGCGGCGCGCCCGAACACCACGAGGTCGATCAGAGAGTTCGACCCCAGCCGGTTGGCCCCGTGCACCGAGGCACAGCCTGCCTCGCCCACGGCCATCAGGCCCGGCACCACGGCGTTCTGGTCCTTCTCGGTCGGGTTCAGCACCTCGCCCCAGTAGTTCGTCGGAATGCCGCCCATGTTGTAATGCACGGTCGGCAGAACCGGGATCGGTTCTTTCGTCACGTCGACACCGGCAAAGATCTTGGCGCTTTCCGAGATGCCCGGCAGGCGTTCATGCAGCGCCTCGGGCGGCAGGTGCGACAGATTCAGGTGGATGTGATCGCCATCCGGCCCGACTCCACGTCCTTCGCGGATTTCCATCGTCATCGACCGGCTGACATAGTCCCGCGGCGCCAGATCCTTGTAGTTGGGCGCGTAGCGTTCCATGAACCGCTCGCCCTCGGAATTGGTGAGGTATCCGCCTTCGCCCCGCGCGCCTTCGGTGATCAGGCAGCCCGACCCGTAGATGCCGGTCGGATGGAACTGCACGAATTCCATGTCCTGCAAGGGCAAACCGGCCCGAGCCACCATACCGCCGCCATCGCCGGTGCAGGTATGCGCCGAGGTCGCGCTGAAATAGGCGCGGCCATAGCCGCCGGTGGCCAGCACGACCATCTTGGCGTTGAACACGTGCATGGTGCCGTCATCCAGCTTCCAGCAGACGACACCCTGGCATTGCCCGTCCTCGGACATGATCAGGTCGATGGCGAAATACTCTACATAGAACTCGGCCTTCTGCTTCAGGCTCTGTCCATAGAGCGTGTGCAGGATCGCATGGCCGGTGCGGTCGGCGGCGGCGCAGGTGCGCTGCACCGGCGGGCCTTCGCCGAATTCAGTGGTGTGGCCGCCGAAGGGGCGCTGATAGATCTTGCCCTCCTCGGTGCGCGAAAACGGCACGCCGTAATGCTCCAGCTCATACACCGCCTTGGGCGCTTCGCGGGCGAGGTATTCCATCGCATCGGTATCGCCCAGCCAGTCCGACCCCTTCACGGTGTCGTACATGTGCCACTGCCAGTTGTCCGGCCCCATGTTCGACAGCGACGCCGCGATGCCGCCCTGCGCGGCCACCGTGTGGCTGCGGGTGGGGAACACCTTGGTCACGCAGGCGGTGCGCAGGCCCTGTTCGGCCATGCCGAGCGTCGCGCGCAGACCGGCGCCCCCGGCCCCGACAACAACCACGTCATATTCATGTGTTTCGTATTCGTAAGCAGCCATGATGTTCAGCGTCTTTCGTTCGGAGTGACAGCGCGAAGCGCCTCAGCAGTTAGAGCGCGATCCGCGCGATGGCAAACAGACCGGTGGCCGCCGCCGCGTAGGACAGGCAGATGACGCCGATGATCAGCACCTTCTGGGCCAAACCATGGACGTAGTCCTCGATCAGAACCTGTGCGCCGTCCTTGAAGTGCATGAACCCGACCACGATGGTCAGGGCGGCGACGATGGCCGGGAAGGGGCGGGCGAAATAGGCGACCACCTCGGCATGGGGCCTGCCCAGCATCGACCCGACCATGAAGACGAACAGCGGGACCAGAACCAGCAGCCCGACCGAACTGACCTTCATCGCCCAGGCGTGGGCGGTTCCGGATTTCGCCGAGCCCATGCCCTCGGCGCGTTTGCGATCCGTGAGATAATGCATTGATCGCTCCTTACTGGATGGCGAAGAGGGTGACCGCGGTCAGGATGAACGACCCGGCGATGACGGCATAGCCGAGCTTGTAGGCGGTCGGGATGTCGAGACCGACCGCGTTGTCCCAGATCAGGTGACGCACTCCGGCCAGCAGGTGATACCAGAGCGCCCAGACCGACGCCGCCATGATCAGGTCGCCGATCAGCGACGTGATCACCGCGTCCGCCAGCTCGAAATATTCCGGCGAGGTCGCCGCGGCGAGGAACCACCACACGATGAGCAGCGATCCCACCAGCAGCGCATTGCCGGTGATCCGGGTCAGGATCGACGTGATCGAGGTCAGCTGCGGGCGATAGATCGTCAGGTGCGGCGAAAGCGGGCGATTGCTCTTCGTGGCTCCGGCCATGGTCGGTCCTTCCGTCAAAAACTCTTGGTTGGTTTTATACCTTTTTTTCCGTCTGTCACCCGCGCGGGAGGGGGAGAGGCGCGGTTTTTTGGCGCGGGTGGACACAAAATTCGGCCGATTCACCATAACTGTGATCACACGCTGGCAAGCCGTGATCACAATATCGATTCCAGCGATTCGCCCAGCGGCCAACCGGCCGAGTCACTCCGGCAGGGCCGCCGATTGCTTCGTGACCTCGCGCAGCAGCTTGCGACGGATTCGCGCCGGGTAATCCCGAAAGCTCGCCGCAGTTTCCACAAAGGCGCCCTCGCCGGTGATCACGTTCTCGAAGAAATACGCGGTCAGATCCGGCTCGCTCGCCTCGATCGCGAGGGCGTTGACGGTGACCTCGGCGCGGTTCAACTGCGTATGCACCGCACCCGGCGCGACACCCTCATTGGACAGCCCGTCCCCGGACAGGTCGATCAACCGGCGCGCACAGTGATCAACCCGCTCGAAGGCCGGCAGCACGAACTGCAGCGCCTCGCCGATGGCGGTGGAATAGTTGCGCCAGGCGCGCGGCGCGGCCGCAACCTCCGCGGCGAACCGGTCAAGCGCCGCGAAACTGTCGATCCGGGTCCAGGGGAGCGTCACCTCCTGCCGCGACGAGCCGGTCCATTGCACCAGCATCACCTCGGCCCGCGCGCGCACCAGCGCTTCCGAGATCACGCCATCGCGCAGCGCCTCGGCCAATCCGTCCATCTGCAATCGATATTCCTCGGCGTCGACCGATCCCGATACATCGACCGCCAGGGCCAGCGCCAGGTCGCAGCCCCGTCCGGGCAGCGGCAGCATCAGAACGATCAGGGCGGCGAAGACCAGGCGCATGGCCCACCCTAGCAACCAGCCCCCGCCCCGCCTATCCCGTTGTCCGGGTCAGAGCGGCATCAGGGCCCAGTAATCGAGGTCCAGCAACACCTCAGAGCGGTACTTTCCATCCTCGCCACGCAGCACAAAGGGCGCATGACCCTTGGTCGCGACCAGCCGCAAGCGGATCGCGCCGACGCCCGGCGCGTCCGTTTCGGCCTTGTCCAGAACTTCCGACCAGGCGTGGATCGTGTCACCCGCAAGACACGGGTTTGCATGTGCCCCGGCATTCAGACCCACTATCATCTGCGCGTTCGCAAGACCGTTGAACGACAACGCCCGCGCCATCGAGATCACGTGCCCGCCATAGATCAGCCGCGTGCCGTCGGGCCGCGCACCGGTGTCGAAATGCACCTTGGCAGTGTTTTGCCACAGGCGTGTGGCCATCATGTGCTCGGCTTCCTCGACGGTGACACCGTCGACATGGTCGATCTGCTCACCAATCTGGTAGTCGCCCCAGCGATGCGGCTCGCCGGCCAGCGTGAAATCGTATTCGGCGAAACTCAGCCCCTTCGGGATCGCCAGCGTCGCCGGGTCGACCACCTTGGCCAGATCCGGCACCACCGGCGCGGGCGCGGGCGCGTCCAGGTCGCGTTTGCGCACCATGACCCAGCGCACGTAGTCCATCACCGTCTCGTCGTGCTGGTTCAGACCCTTGGTGCGCACATAGACCACGCCGGTCTTGCCGTTGGAGTTCTGCTTGACCCCGATCACTTCGGACACGGACCGCAGCGTGTCGCCCGGCCAGACCGGCGCCAGCCAGCGCCCCTCGGCATAGCCCAGGTTGGCCACCGCGTTCAGCGACACGTCGGGCACGGTCTTGCCAAAGACGACATGAAACGCCACCAGATCATCCAGCGGGCTGAACGGCAATCCGCACCCCTGCGCAAACTGATCCGACGAATGCAGCGCATGACGCGCGGGATAGAGCATGTGGTAAAGCGCGCGTTCGCCCATCTTGACCGTGCGCGGCACCGCGTGGGTCAGCACATCGCCCACCGCGTAGTCTTCGAAGAACCGGCCCGGGTTGGTCTTCTGGGTGGTCTGCGCAGTCATTCACTGGTCTCCAAGTTTCATGTCGGGAGTGTAGTCGGCCGCGACTTCCTTGATCACGGCCTGGCCGCAGCGCATCACGCCGCTGGCCGCGTCGAACGTCTGGGTTGGCGACCCGTAAAGGCTCCACCCGTTGGCAAGTGCCGCGCTGACCTTGTGGCAGAAGGCCGACGTGTCCTCTTCCGAGAGGAACCGGTAGAGCGTCGTCATGACGGGAAGGGCCAGTAGCCCAGCCAGATATGGATCGCCGCCACCGCCCCATACAGCACCACCGTGATCACCAGCAGGCGCACCTTGGTCGCCGTGCCGGCGGTTCCGGGCGGGGTCCAGTCCGGGTCCGCCCGATTGATCAGGATCACCTCGCCCACGGCCCAGGCCAGCAGACCGCCGAACAGCACGATCGCGGCCAGGTCGCCATTGACCAGCAGGTGCGCCAGCGCCCAGATCTTGACGGCGGTCAGCTGCGGGTGACGGATCTTGTTGGCGGGCCAGACCTTGGCCCCCTTGGCCATGCTCGACCCATAGACCCAGAAGGCCAGGATCATCAGCGTGTTGTTGACATGGGTCAGGAAGGCCGGCGGAGACCAGACGTGGACATAATCGGTCCAGCGATAGCCCAGGATCATCAGAACCAGCCCGAGGACGATCCCGACCGCGACCACGCCCTTGCCGGCGTCGCCCATCGCCGCGCGCTGCTCCGGCATCAGCCGCTTGAAGAAATGCGCCGCCGTCCACAGCGCCAGACCCAGAATCAGTAATACCCAGCCCATGTCGGACTACCCCGCTTGCAATGCTTCGATCATCTCCGCTTTTGCCAGCAATTCACGGGCCGTGGCAACGTGAAGGTTCTCGACGATCTTGCCGTCGACCACCGCGACCCCCTGCCCCTGCGCCTCGATTTCCTCGAAGGCGGCGATCTGGCGGCGGGCCAGGTCGATTTCTTCCGGCGAGGGCGCGAAGGCGGTATTGGTCACCTCCACCTGGGCCGGATGGATCAGCGACTTGCCGTCAAAGCCCATGTCGCGGCCCTGGTCGCATTCGCGCTTTAGGCCCTCGTCATCCTTGAACGCGTTGTAAACGCCGTCGATCACGATGACGTCATGCGCCTTCGCGGCCAGCAGGCACAGGCCCAACGAGGTGACCAGCGGCGCGCGGTCGGCGCGGAACCGCGTGTTCAGCTCCTTGGCGAGATCGTTGGTGCCCAGCACGAAACCGGTGATCAGCGGATGCGCCGCGATCGCGGCGGCGTTCAGCATCCCCTGCGGGGTTTCCATCATCGCCCAGATCGGCCGGTCGCCGGTGATCTCGGCCAGCGCGTCCACGTCCTCCGGGCGCCCGACCTTGGGCAGCAGGATCACGTCGGCTTCCATGTCGCGCGCGGCTTCGGCATCGGCCCGGCCCCATTCGGTGTCCAGCCCGTTGATCCGCACGATGCGCAGCCGGGGACCATAGCCGCCCTGCGCCAGCGTCTCGGCCAGCAGCGCACGGGCGTTGGCCTTTTCCTCGCCCGTCACCGCGTCCTCGAGATCGAAGATGATCGCGTCCACCGGCAGCGTCTTCGCCTTCTCCAGCGCGCGGGGCTTGGACCCCGGAATATAAAGAACGGACCGATACGGGCGGGCGCTGGATACCATGAGTCTCTCCACAGGACATAATGTTGCGCGGAAAGGGGCATTTTTGGTCGGAAAGTTCAAGCGGAAATCGCCGCATTGCAGCAATTCCGCCCATTTCTCCACCCGCCACCGGCCCTGCGAACGGACCGTTAACCATTTTTCAGCACCAGATGGAGCAGTGTTTCCTCGTCGGATCGGAGCAGGCTGGCCCGGCAACGCGGCCAGCAGACCACAGCCACCGAACCGGCGAGCGAGCAACCACTGGGCAGGTCGCCCCGCACCCCGAACGGGGTTGCCCCGGGCACGCAGGCCACAGCGAAAGGGCAAGACCCATGAACAAGGCACTGTTGAACATGACGATCGGACTGGGCGTGATGGCGCTGGCGGCGCAACAGGTCGCGGCCGAGCCGCAGACCCGGAACTGCGCCCCGCGCGACACCGTGATCGACCGGCTCGCCACCGGCTACGGCGAAACCCGCCAGAGCATCGGGCTCGGCTCCCAGGGCAGCGTGGTCGAGGTCTTCGCCTCCGACGACACCGGCTCGTGGACGATCACGGTCACCCTGCCCAACGGCCTCACCTGCCTGATCGCCTCCGGGCAGTCCTTCGAGACCCTGGCCGAGGCGCTGCCGCCCAAGGGCAACGACGCCTGATCAGGCCAGCGCGTCCCAGATCAGCTTGCTGCCGGTCAGCCCCAGCAGCACATAGGTGATCGCAAAGAACAGCGGCTCCGGCACGACCCGGTGCGCGCGCACCCCGATCCAGGTCCCCGCCAGCGCAAAGGGCGCCAGCGCCAGATCGGCCAGAGCGGTTTGCACCGTGAACATCCCGAGAAACGCGTAAGGCACGAACTTGGCGATGTTCAGAACCCAGAACACCAGCACCGTCGTGCCCTGGTACCCCGTCTTGGTCAGTCGCTGCGACAGCAAATAGACAGCCGCCGGCGGCCCGCCCGCGTGGCTCACGAAACTGGTAAAGCCGGTGACGATGCCGGACAGCATCCCGGCCCAGCCCGGCAGGCGCTGCGCGAAGGGGCGGATCAGCCCGTTGCGCTGCGCCAGTTGCCAGCCGACGAAGCCCAGCGCGATTCCCCCGATCAGCAGCCGCAACAGGTCGGCATCCGCCGCGCGATAGAACAGCGCGCCCAATGCCACCCCCGGCACGCCGCCGAGGATCAGCACCCGTGCGTCGGGCCAGCTCCACTTGCGCCAATAGGGCCTGAGCGAGGCGGCATCGATCAGCATCAGCAGCGGCAGCATGATGCCCAGCGCCTGACCCGGCTCCAGGATCAGCGCCAGAATCGTGGCCGAGGCAAAGGCCGCACCCGACCCGAACCCGCCCTTCGATATGCCCGCGAACATCACGGCCGGCGCCGCCACCGCGAAAAACGCGGCGTTCAATTCCAGCATCGCGACGCCCCTAACCCGCTTTCCGGAAAGTGCTTTAGCCGATCCGCCCCGGCCCCGCCAGCCGCGCCGCGCGATCACGCCGCATCGCCAAGCCTTGCACGAACACGGTTTACACACTACGCAACGCGCAATTTTCATCGGATCGGAGACTAAATCCAATGGCCAGACCCAAGATCGCGCTGATCGGCGCAGGTCAGATCGGCGGCACGCTCGCCCACCTCGCAGCGCTCAAGGAACTGGGCGACGTCGTCCTTTTCGACATCGCCGAGGGTACGCCCGAAGGCAAGGCGCTCGACATCGCGGAATCCGGTCCCTCCGAAGGCTTCGATGCCGCCATGTCCGGCACCCAGTCCTATGCGGACATCGCCGGGGCGGATGTCTGCATCGTCACCGCCGGCGTGCCGCGCAAGCCGGGGATGAGCCGCGACGACCTGCTGGGCATCAACCTCAAGGTCATGAAATCGGTCGGCGAAGGCATCCGCGACCACGCGCCCGACGCCTTCGTGATCTGCATCACCAACCCGCTCGACGCGATGGTCTGGGCCCTGCGCGAGTTCTCGGGCCTGCCGCATGAAAAGGTCTGCGGCATGGCCGGCGTTCTGGACAGCGCCCGCTTCCGTCACTTCCTCAGCCTCGAATTCGGCGTGTCGATGCGTGACGTCACCGCCTTCGTGCTCGGCGGACATGGCGACACGATGGTGCCGCTGGCGCGCTATTCGACCGTCGCCGGCATCCCGCTGCCCGACCTGGTCGACATGGGCTGGACCACGCAGGAAAAGCTCGACAGCATCATCCAGCGCACCCGCGACGGCGGGGCCGAGATCGTCGGCCTGCTGAAGACCGGCAGCGCGTTCTACGCCCCCGCCACCAGCGCCATCGAGATGGCCGAGGCTTACCTCAAGGATCAGAAACGCGTCCTGCCCTGCGCCGCCTATGTCGATGGCGCGCTGGGCCTCAAGGGCATGTATGTCGGCGTTCCCACCGTGATCGGCGCCGGCGGGATCGAGAAGGTCATCGACATCAAGATGACCAAGGACGAGCAGGCGATGTTCGACAACTCGGTCAAGGCCGTGAAGGGTCTCGTCGAGGCCTGCAAGGGCATCGATTCCTCGCTGGCGTAACCCGCGCCCGGCATCGCATTGTATGGGCCGGCGCAACAGCCGGCCCTTTTTGTTTCAATTCCGGACATATCCGACACGATTTCGGTCCATGCGACGCAATCCAGATTGATTTGACTAAAAATGCGCGTATGATTTTCGCGTGGAAGTAACTATCTTGCGGCGCTTGCGTCTTGGTCGGTGTTTTTGCCCAGTCCTCGCGGTGTCTGCCTGTAGTTTTTATTTAGAGGACTAGTAAATGTTCGGAAAAGTAACCGCGGCCGCCTTTGCGGCAGCACTCCTGTGTACCGGGGCAAACGCAGCATCCGTTTCGTGGTCGTCTTACAGCAGCGCGAATCTGGCGCAGGCCAAGACGGACCGTGCGGCCCTTGATGTCGACTTCCAGGTCGCCTTCGAGGATTTCGAAAGCTTCAGCCCGGTCCTGGGCAACACGGGCACGGGATCGTTCACACCGCTGAACACGGCCGTCGGCGTGTTCACGACAACGCCCGGCGCGACCTGCGGCGGGTCGTGCAACCAGCCCAATGACCAGAGCCTCGTTCGCAACGCCTCGTCTTTCGGGCGCTACAACACGACCGATTCCGGCGCCCAGTGGCTCGACAGCAATGACAACGCGGCGATCAACCTCGCCGGGTCGGCCGGATCGAACTTCGACTCGATCAGCTTCTTCCTGACCGATATCGACGATGTGGGTCTCGTCACGTTCAACATCGACGTCGATGGCCAGAACTTCGATATCGCGGCCGACATCTTCAACGGCCTGAAACAGCAGAACGGCGACCTGTTCCTCGTGCGGATCGAACTCGGCGGACCGGTGGCGTCCTCCGCCCTGTCGCTGAACATCGATACGGGTGACGGATTCGGCCTCGATGATGTGCGCCTTGGAAGCAGCACGGCCCCGGGGCCCTCGCCGGTTCCGGTCCCGGCCTCGCTGCCTCTGCTGCTCGGTGGCCTGGGCGCGATCGCCTGGGCGAAGCGTCGGCGCAAGGCGGCCTGAGCGCCCCCCGATATCGAATCACGCCGAAAGGGCCGCCGGACATCCGGCGGCCCTTTTGATTCGCACCGCCTTTCCCGGCCCGAAAAAGGCGCGGGACAGCTTTGTGATCACGCATTTTAAAGCCGTGATCACAAATGTCGCTTTTCCGCCGAAAATTCTAGCCTGCGTCAATATTTCGTTTATCGGCTATGTAAAGTGGAGCGTATACGCGCTCCAATCGCAGCAAGACGGGACAGCATTCGATGAACATCCACGAATATCAGGCCAAAGCGCTCCTGCGCAGCTACGGTGCTCCGGTTTCCGACGGACGCGTGGTTCTCCGCGCCGAGGAAGCCAAGACCGCCGCCGGAGAAATGGACGGACCCGTCTGGGTGGTCAAGGCACAGATCCACGCCGGCGGCCGCGGCAAGGGCAAGTTCAAGGAGAGCGATGCCGGCGACAAGGGCGGCGTGCGCCTGACCAAGTCGGTCGAGGAAGCCGCCGAGGAAGCCCGCAAGATGCTGGGCCGCACCCTCGTCACCCACCAGACCGGCCCCGCCGGCAAGCAAGTCAACCGCATCTATATCGAAGACGGCAGCGGCATCGAGACCGAGATGTATCTCGCCCTCTTGGTCGACCGCCAGACCAGCCGCGTCAGCTTCGTCTGCTCGACCGAGGGCGGTATGGACATCGAGGAGGTCGCCGCCAGCACCCCCGAGAAGATCCTCAGCTTCTCCGTTGATCCGGCCACCGGCTACCAGCCCTTCCACGGCCGCCGCATCGCCTTCAACCTCGGCCTGACCGGCAAGCAGGTGAAGCAATGCGTCAGCCTGATGGGCACGCTCTATCGCATGTTCATCGAGAAGGACATGGAGATGCTCGAGATCAACCCGCTGATCGTGTCGGACAGCGGCGACCTCAAGTGCCTCGACGCCAAGATGGGCTTTGACGGCAACGCGGTCTACCGCCACGCCGAAATCGCCGAACTGCGCGACACCACCGAGGAAGATCCCAAGGAGCTCGAAGCCTCCAAGTTCGACCTGAACTATATCGCACTGGACGGCGAAATCGGCTGCATGGTCAACGGCGCGGGCCTCGCCATGGCGACGATGGACATCATCAAGCTCTACGGCGCCGAGCCCGCCAACTTCCTTGACGTGGGCGGCGGCGCGACCAAGGAAAAGGTCACCGAGGCGTTCAAGATCATCACCTCGGACCCGCAGGTCAAGGGCATCCTGGTCAACATCTTCGGCGGCATCATGCGCTGCGACGTCATTGCCGAGGGCGTGGTCGCCGCGGTCAAGGAAGTCGGCCTCAAGGTCCCGCTGGTCGTCCGGCTCGAAGGCACCAATGTCGACAAGGGCAAGGAGATCATCAACACCTCCGGCCTCGACGTGATCGCCGCCGACGACCTCAAGGACGGCGCGCAGAAAATCGTGAAGGCCGTCAAAGGCTGATCCTGGGGTGGGTGCCAACCCACCTTCCCCAAAGCAATATTTCAAGGAGAACGCCAAGATGGCAGTCCTCATCGACGAAAACACCAAAGTCATCTGCCAGGGCCTGACCGGCTCGCAGGGCACCTTCCACACCGAACAGGCCATCGCCTACGGCACCAAGATGGTCGGCGGCGTGACGCCGGGCAAAGGCGGCATGGAACATATCGGCCTGCCGGTGTTCAATTCCGTGCACGAAGCCAAGCACGCCACCGAAGCCAACGCCACGGTCATCTACGTGCCGCCCCCCTTCGCGGCCGACAGCATCCTCGAGGCGATCGACGCCGAGATGGAAGTCATCGTCGCCATCACCGAAGGCATCCCGGTTCTGGACATGATGCGCGTCAAGCGCGCGCTCGAAGGCTCCAAGAGCCGCCTGATCGGCCCCAACTGCCCCGGTGTCATCACGCCCGATGCCTGCAAGATCGGCATCATGCCCGGCCACATCCACAAGCGCGGCTCCTGCGGCGTCGTCTCCCGCTCGGGCACGCTCACCTACGAGGCGGTCAAGCAGACCACCGATGTCGGCCTCGGCCAGTCCACCTGCGTGGGCATCGGCGGCGACCCGATCAAGGGCACCGAACATATCGACGTGCTGGAATGGTTCCTGGCCGATGACGAGACCCACAGCATCATCATGATCGGCGAAATCGGCGGCTCCGCCGAGGAAGAAGCCGCCCAGTTCCTCGCCGACGAGAAGAAGCGCGGCCGCTGGAAGCCGACCGCCGGCTTCATCGCCGGGCGCACCGCCCCTCCGGGCCGGCGCATGGGCCACGCGGGCGCCATCGTCGCCGGCGGCAAGGGCGGCGCCGAGGACAAGATCGAAGCGATGAAATCCGCCGGCATCGTCGTCGCGGAAAGCCCCGCCAGCCTGGGCGAGGCGGTCCTGGAAGCCATAGGATAACGCCATGGGCTTTGCGCAGTCGGTCAAGACCTGTCTCCGGAAATACGTGACCTTCTCGGGTCGGGCCTCGCGCGCCGAATACTGGTGGTTCGCGCTGTTCATGATCCTCGTCAGCCTGGTGACGGGCCTGATCGACTTCGCCCTCTTCGGTCAGGCGGTCAGCGTGACCACCGAGACCGGCACCGCCGTCGCCGCCGAAACGCAGGGGCCGTTGCAATCGATCGCGGGCCTCGCGCTGTTCCTGCCCCATCTCGCCGTCGCCTGGCGGCGGATGCATGACAGCGGGCGCAGCGGGCTCTACGCGCTGTTTCCGCTGCTGCTGATCCTCGGCGCCGGCGCGGTGCTGCTCTTCGGCATCGGCATCGCCGGCTCGTTCGAGCATGGCGGCACGATGGACCTGCTGTTCACCCGTGCGACCCTGCTGGTCTCGATCCCGGCGCTGATCCTGCTGCTGATCTCGCCGCTTCTGATGCTCTGGTGGCTGACACGGCCCAGCCAACCCGGCCCAAATGCCTATGGCCCCAACCCGCATGAGGTTCCGTCATGACCGACCAATCCCCCAACGACCAGTTCCATGCCTCGAGCTTCATGCAGGGGCACAACGCCGAGTATCTCGAACAGCTCTACGCCCAGTATGCCGGCAACCCGGACGCGGTCGATGACGCCTGGGCCGAATTCTTCCGCGCCCTCGGCGATGCCGAAAGCGACGTCCAGGCCGAGGCGCAGGGCCCCAGCTGGGCGCGCCGCGATTGGCCGCTCGTGCCCGCGGATGACCTGACCGCGGCGCTGACCGGCGAATGGCCCGACGCCGAGGCAAAGGCCGCCGGCGGCAAGATCGCCGCCAAGGCCGCCGAAAGCGGCGTCGCGCTGTCCGAAGACCAGATCAAGCGCGCCGTGCTCGACAGCATCCGCGCCCTGATGCTGATCCGGGCCTACCGGATCCGCGGCCATCTCGTCGCCGATCTCGACCCGCTGGGGATGCGCGACGAGACCCCGCATCCCGAACTCGATCCCCGCACCTACGGCTTCTCCGACGCCGACATGGACCGGCCGATCTTCATCGACAACGTGCTCGGCCTGCAGGTCGCATCGATGCGCCAGATCGTGGACATCGTGAAACGCACCTATTGCGGCACCTTCGCGCTGCAATACATGCACATTTCCAACCCCGAGGAAGCCGGCTGGCTCAAGGAGCGGATCGAGGGCTTCGGCAAGGAAATCAACTTCACCCGTGAAGGCCGCAAGGCGATCCTGAACAAGATGGTAGAGGCCGAGGGCTTCGAGAAGTTCCTGCATGTCAAGTTCATGGGGACCAAGCGCTTCGGCCTGGATGGCGGCGAAAGCCTGATCCCGGCGATGGAGCAGATCATCAAGCGCGGCGGCGCGCTCGGCGTCAAGGACATCATCATCGGCATGCCCCACCGGGGCCGCCTGTCGGTGCTGGCCAACGTGATGGCCAAGCCCTACCGCGCCATCTTCAACGAATTCCAGGGCGGCAGCTTCAAGCCCGAGGACGTCGACGGCTCGGGCGACGTGAAATACCACCTCGGCGCCTCCAGCGACCGCGAATTCGACGGCAACTCGGTACACCTGTCGCTCACCGCCAACCCCAGCCACCTCGAGGCGGTCAACCCGGTCGTGCTGGGCAAGGCCCGCGCCAAGCAGGACCAGAACAACGATTCCCAGCGCACCTCGGTGCTGCCGATCCTGCTGCATGGCGACGCGGCCTTCGCGGGCCAGGGCGTCGTGGCAGAATGTTTCGGCCTGTCGGGCCTCAAGGGCCATCGCACCGGCGGCACCATGCATATCGTGGTGAACAACCAGATCGGCTTCACCACCGCGCCCCACTTCTCGCGCTCCTCGCCCTACCCGACCGATATCGCGCTGATGGTCGAGGCGCCGATCTTCCACGTCAACGGCGACGACCCCGAGGCGGTGGTGCACGCCGCCAAGGTGGCGACCGAGTTCCGCCAGAAATTCCACAAGGACGTGGTCATCGACATCTTCTGCTATCGCCGCTTCGGTCACAACGAAGGCGACGAGCCGATGTTCACCAACCCGATCATGTACAAGCGGATCAAGACCCACAAGACGACGCTCAGCCTCTACACCGAGCGCCTCGTCAAGGACGGCCTGATCCCCGAGGGCGAGATCGAGGACATGAAGGCCGCCTTCCAGGCCCATCTGAACGAGGAGTTCGAGGCCGGCAAGGACTACAAGCCCAACAAGGCCGACTGGCTCGACGGACGCTGGTCGCACCTGAACCGCGAGGGCGAGGAATACGTCCGCGGCGAAACCGCCATCCAGCCCGAGACCATGTCCGAGATCGGCACCGCCCTGACCAGCGCGCCCGACGGGTTCCCGCTGCACCGCACGGTGGCGCGCCTGCTCGAGTCGCGCGGCGAGATGTTCAAGTCCGGCAAGGGCTTTGACTGGGCCACCGGCGAGGCGCTGGCCTTCGGCTCGCTTCTGACCGAAGGCTACCCGGTCCGACTCTCCGGGCAGGACGCGACCCGCGGCACCTTCAGCCAGCGCCACTCCGGCCTGATCAGCCAGGACACCGAGGAACGCTACTACCCGCTCAACAACATCCGCGCCGGGCAGTCCAACTACGAGGTCATCGACTCGATGCTCAGCGAATACGCCGTGCTCGGGTTCGAATACGGCTACTCGCTGGCCGAACCCAACGCGCTGGTGCTGTGGGAAGCGCAGTTCGGCGATTTCGCCAACGGCGCGCAGATCATGTTCGACCAGTTCATCAGCTCGGGCGAAAGCAAGTGGCTGCGCATGTCGGGCCTCGTCTGCCTGCTGCCGCACGGCTATGAGGGCCAGGGCCCGGAACACTCCTCCGCCCGGCTGGAACGCTTCCTGCAGATGTGCGGCCAGGACAACTGGATCGTCGCCAACTGCACGACGCCCGCGAACTATTTCCACATCCTGCGCCGCCAGATCCACCGCTCCTTCCGCAAGCCGCTGATCCTGATGACCCCGAAGTCGCTGCTGCGCCACAAGCTGGCCGTGTCGGATGCCGAGGATTTCACCACCGGGTCGAGCTTCCACCGCGTGCTCTGGGACGACGCGGAAAAGGGCCATTCCGACACCAAGCTGGTCGCCGACGACAAGATCAAACGCGTGGTGCTGTGCTCGGGCAAGGTCTATTACGACCTGCTCGAGGAACGCGACGCCCGCGGCATTGACGACATCTACCTGCTGCGGGTCGAACAGTTCTATCCGTTCCCGGCGATCTCGATGGTCAAGGAACTGGAACGCTTCAAGCAGGCCGAAATCGTCTGGTGCCAGGAAGAGCCCAAGAACCAGGGCGCCTGGACCTTCATCGAGCCCAACATCGAATGGGTGCTCGGCCGGATCAACGCCAGCCACAAACGGCCGGTCTATGTCGGCCGCGCCACCTCGGCCTCGCCCGCCACGGGCCTCGCCAGCCAACACAAAGCCCAACAAGAAGCGCTCGTGAACGACGCGCTGACGATCGAAGGAAACTGAACCATGACCACCGAAGTCCGCGTCCCCACGCTCGGCGAATCCGTCACCGAGGCGACCGTCGCCACCTGGTTCAAGCAGCCCGGAGACAGCGTCGCCGTCGACGAGATGCTCTGTGAGCTGGAAACCGACAAGGTCACCGTCGAAGTGCCCAGCCCCGTTGCCGGCAAGCTGGCCGACATCGTCGCCGCCGAGGGCGAGACCGTAGGCGTCGACGCGCTGCTCGCCAACATCGCCGAAGCGGGCGATGCCGGCGCCACCACGCCCGAACCGCGCCCCTCCGCCAAGCAGGCCGAGGACTCGGGCGACGGCACGTCCGACGCGGGCGGCGGCGGCAAGTCGATCGACGTGATGGTGCCGACGCTCGGGGAATCGGTCTCCGAGGCCACCGTCAGCACCTGGTTCAAGGCGGTCGGCGACAGCGTCGCCCAGGACGAGATGCTCTGCGAACTGGAGACCGACAAGGTCAGCGTCGAAGTGCCGGCTCCCGCCGCGGGCACCTTGACCGAGATCGTCGCCGCCGAGGGCGCGACCGTGCAGGCCAACGGCAAGCTCGCGGTCATCGCCTCGGGCGATGCCGCCGGCGCGGACACCACGCCGCCGCCCGAGGGCGGCAAGGACGTCGCCGCCCCCAGGGCCCCCGCCGCCGCCGATGCCGGCGAAGGTGCGGATGTGGAAAACGCGCCCTCCGCCAAGAAGGCGATGGCCGAGGCCGGTCTCTCCGCCGACCAGGTCACCGGCACCGGACGCGACGGGCGCATCATGAAGGACGACGTCGCCCGCGCCATCGCGGCCGCAGGGCAGGCCCCGGCGGCTTCGCCGACCGCGCCCACCCCTGCTGCCCAATCTCCCCGCGCCCCGGTCCCGGCCGAGGACGCCGCCCGCGAGGAGCGGGTCAAGATGACCCGCCTGCGCCAGACCATCGCCCGGCGCCTGAAGGACAGCCAGAACACCGCCGCCATGCTCACCACCTACAACGAGGTGGACATGACCGAGGTGATGGCCCTGCGCAGCCAGTACAAGGACGAGTTCGAGAAGAAGCACGGCGTGCGGCTCGGCTTCATGTCCTTCTTCACCAAGGCCTGCTGCCACGCGCTGAAGGAGGTGCCCGAGGTCAATGCCGAGATCGACGGCACCGACATCGTCTACAAGAACTTCGTCCACATGGGCGTCGCCGCCGGCACCCCCACCGGCCTCGTCGTGCCGGTGATCCGCGATGCCGACAGCATGTCCTTCGCCGAGATCGAGAAGGCCATCGCCGAGAAGGGCCGCCGCGCGCGCGACGGCAAGCTTTCGATGGCGGAAATGCAGGGCGGCACCTTCACCCTGTCCAATGGCGGCGTCTACGGCTCGCTGATGTCCTCCCCGATCCTGAACCCGCCGCAATCGGGGATTTTGGGCATGCACAAGATCCAGGACCGCCCGATGGCGATCAACGGAGAGGTCGTCATCCGCCCGATGATGTACCTGGCGCTGAGCTATGACCACCGCATCGTCGACGGCAAGGGCGCCGTGACCTTCCTCGTCCGCGTCAAGGAAGCACTGGAGGATCCGCGCCGGTTGCTGATGGATCTTTGAGAGCCGAAAGAAGATGGAAAGGCCAGCCGACCCCGCTCACGAACCCCATATCGAAGCGTTCAACCTGACGGTGGCGCTGGTCTTCAACCATCTCTACATCAATTTCCCTATCCGGCAGTGGTTCACCGCCGGAACGCTGGGCGACGCATTCAAGGAACTCTGTGAGACGCCTGATCAGGATCTGGTCCTGCCTTCCGGTATACCGCAAGAGGCCGGAGTGACTTACATTCGCGGATCCAACGTTCCTCCTTCGCGCTACCTACAGGAAATCTTGCGATGGCTGGAAATCAATGGGCTGCATTTTCGCGACACGGATTCCGACGGTGACGATGTTTTTCAGATGACGTCCAAGGCCCTGACGATACTGGGGAAATCTCCTGACGGCATATCCGGAAACCTTGGCAACAGCCTGACAAATGCAGTCGGCGCTGCAGGTGCGGAAGCCGGCAAGGCCGCCATCGGCGAGGTTGTCGGACAGATCATCGGCGCTGCCGCGCGCGGATTTGCAGGAGGATAATGATGTGACCCCCGAACTCACCGCCCTCACCCTCGCCGCCCTGCTGCAAGTGCTCCAGTTCGCGGCCTACTCGGTCACGGCCAACCTCCAGGTCGGGACGAAAACCGCGCTCGGCCCCCGCGATGAACCGGTGCATCTCACCGGCACCGCGGGCCGCCTGCAGCGCGCGATGACCAACCATTTCGAAGGGCTCATCCTCTTCACCATTGCCTGCACGGTCATCGCCCTCACGGACCAGTCGACCGCCCTCACCCAAACCTGCGCCTGGACCTACCTCGCCGCCCGCGTGCTCTACGTCCCGGCCTACGCCTTCGGCCTGACCCCCTGGCGCTCGCTGATCTGGGGTGTCGGCTTCCTCGCCACCGTCACCATGCTTCTGGCGGCGCTGGCATGATCTTCATCTTCGCGGAAATACTCCGGGGTGAGGCGCGCACGCGCCGAGGGGCGGAGCCCCTGTCCCGGCCCGCGCCATCGCTTTCGCTGCACACCGCGTATGTACGCGATATGCACGGCATGTGTACGCTTGGCACAGCCCGAATTCCCACAGGAGACTCCCATGGCTAACTACGACGTCATCATCATCGGTTCCGGCCCCGGCGGCTATGTCTGCGCCATCCGCTGCGCCCAGCTGGGCCTGAAAACCGCCTGCGTCGAGGGCCGCGACACGCTCGGCGGCACCTGTCTGAACGTCGGCTGCATCCCCTCCAAGGCGCTGCTGCACGCCAGCCACATGCTGCACGAGGCCGAACACAATTTCGCCGCAATGGGCCTCAAGGGCAAAAGCCCCTCCGTCGACTGGAAACAGATGCTCGCCTACAAGGACGACACCATCGGGCAGAACACCAAGGGCATCGAATTCCTGTTCAAGAAGAACAAGATAGACTGGATCAAGGGCTGGGCCTCGATTCCCGAGACGGGCAAGGTCAAGGTCGGCGACGACGTGCACGAGGCAAAGAGCATCATCATCGCCACCGGCTCCGAACCCGCCTCCCTGCCCGGCGTCGAGGTCGATGAAAAGACCGTCGTCACCTCCACCGGCGCGCTGGAACTGGGCAAGGTGCCGAAGAAGCTCGTGGTGATCGGCGCCGGCGTCATCGGCCTCGAACTGGGCAGCGTCTATTCCCGTCTCGGCGCCGAGGTCACGGTGATCGAATATCTCGACGCCATTACCCCCGGAATGGATTCGGAAGTCCAGAAGACCTTCCAGAGAATCCTGAAGAAACAAGGGCTTGAATTCATCATGGGCGCGGCGGTCCAGAAGACCGAAACCCTGAAAACCAAGGCCAAGGTACACTACAAGCTCAGGAAGGACGACAGCGAACACGTGCTCGACGCCGACGTGGTGCTGGTCGCCACCGGACGCAAACCCTATACCGACGGGCTCGGGCTCGACGGTCTCGGCGTGACCCTCTCCAAGCGCGGCCAGATCGAAGTCGGCAAGGACTGGCAGACCAACGTCAAGGGCATCTACGCCATCGGCGACTGCATCGACGGCCCCATGCTGGCCCACAAGGCCGAGGACGAAGGCATGGCCGTCGCCGAACAGGTTGCCGGCAAGCACGGGCATGTGAACTACGGCGTCATCCCCGGCGTGATCTACACCCACCCCGAGGTCGCCAATGTCGGCGAAACCGAACAAACCCTGAAAGAACAAGGCCGTAACTACAAGGTCGGCAAGTTCATGTTCATGGGCAACGGCCGCGCCAAGGCCAATTTCGCCGCCGACGGCTTCGTCAAGATCCTCGCCGACAAGGAGACGGACCGCATCCTCGGCGCGCATATCATCGGCCCCAGCGCGGGTGAGCTGATCCACGAGATCTGCGTCGCGATGGAGTTCGGCGCCGCCGCCGAAGACATCGCCCTGACCTGCCACGCCCACCCGACCTATTCCGAGGCCGTGCGTGAGGCGGCCCTGGCCTGCGGCGACGGCCCCATCCACAGCTGACCATTGGCCCCGGCGGATCACACCGCCGGGGTCAACCACGCTCGCAGGTAGGTCTGCAGGCGCGCCTCGAAGGACTGCGCCGCATGCAAGGCACAGAACTGCAGCGCCATCGACTGGACCGCAAAGGCCTGCACCCCCTCGGCCAGCAACTCCGCGTCCACGTCCCGGCGATAGGACCCGGCCGAGATCCAGCCCGCGACCAGCGTCACGTACCGATCGAAACTCTTCGCGATCGGTCCGATCTCGGACACGGCAGCGGCTCCCGAATAGCGCAGGATCACGTCGAACACGTAGCGTTCCGAGGTCATGAAACTGTGCAGCGGCATGAGCTGCGCGCAAATCCCGGCCACATCCCGCGGCACGGGCACCGACTCGGCGCGTTCCAGCAAAGTGTCGAGTTCGCCGCCGATCAGCAGTTCCATCAACGCGTCCTTGTCCCGGAAATGCGCAAAGAATGTCCCCTTGGCCACGCCGGCGCGTGCCACCACGTCCTCGACCCTCAGCGCCTCGTACCCCGACTCGCGCACCAGGGCGTCCGCCTCTTCCAGCAGCCTGGCGCGCGTGCGCAGGGTCCGTTGTTGAATTGGTTTGCTCATGCAGCTCTTGTGACAGTTTTTCTGACCGTGGTCAAATTTTGTAATTGACCACGGTCACTTTATGACGCAAATAAGTGACCACGGTCAATTTATGGAGAATCACATGTCATCCAGGAAGATATTTGTCCTCGACGGTCACCCCGCGAAAACCAGCCTGTCGCGAGAATTCGCCGAACGCTATGCCGACGCGGCCCGCCACGCGGGCCACGAGGTGCGGATCACGCATCTCTCCGAACTCGTCTTCGATGAGGATTTCGGTCAGGGAAACTATGAGAATTTCAAACCCCTGGAACCTGTGCTTGAGCAGGTCATGGAGGATATCGAGTGGAGCGAGCACCTGGTCCTGACCTCACCGATGTGGTGGGGCGGCCTGCCCGCGCGCCTGAAGGGATTGATCGACCGCGCCTTCGTGCCGGGGCGCGCATTCGATCCGCGCAACACCACGCTTTCCGGGATGCCCTCGCCGATGCTGACCGGACGCTCGGCCCGTGTCATCCTCACCTCGGACACGCCGGGCTGGGTGATGCGCCTGCTCTATCGGCGCGCGCTGATCTGGCAGATGCGGGGGCAGATCCTGGGCTTCGTCGGGTTCAAGCCGACCCGCTTCACCTATTTCGCGGGCGCCAGCTACCCCAAGCCGGGCATGGTCGAGCGTTGGATCGGACAGGTCGAACGGATCGGCGCGGCCGCGGCGTGACGTCGCTCACCAGAGCGTTTCGGCGGCGCGAGCACCCCAGGCCGTGTCATAGGCCGCGCCGCCCTCTTCGCCATCGGTCATCTCGGCCAGGATATCGCCTACGCTCGGCAGTCCGGCGCTGTCATCACGGGACCAGAGACCGGCGCGCAACACCGCCCGCGCGCATTGGGTATAGACCTCGCCGATGCGGATCACGATCACCGTCGCCGGTTGCCGCCCTTTCTTCGTAAAACGGTTCCGCAACTCCGCGTCCGTGGTCAGTTTCGCACGTCCGTTGATCCGCACGACCGTGTCGGACCCCGGCACCATGAACATCAACGACACGCGCCCGTCCGTCACGATATTGCGCAGGGAATCCAGCCGGTTGTTGCCGCGCCAGTCGGGCATCGCCAGGGTTCCCGGGTCCAGTTCGACGACCACCGGGCCGTCATCCCCACGCGGGCTGCCATCGGTGCCATCAGTGCCGACCGTGACCAGCACGCAAAAGCGCGAGGCGGCGATCCAGCGCCGGTAGAGCGGCGTCATCCGCGCGGCGACCTTGCGCAACGCTGGTTGGCCCGGTTCGCCATAGAGCGCTTCCAGCGCCTCGATATCCTCAAGATACTGCATCGGCCTCGAACCCCGCTTCGCGCATCAGTGCGTCCGACCGGGTTTCGACCCGGCGTTCCAGTTCCTTCATGAACTCGACCCGCGACAAACCCGGCGGCATCGGCTCGAGAAACTCGACCACCGCGACGCCGGGACGGCGCATGATGCCCTTGCGCGGCCACAGCACCCCGACATTCGTCGCCACCGGCACGCAGGTCTGGCCCAGCTGTTCATACAGGATGCCGGTGCCGACCTTGTAATCGGCCTTCATCCCCGGCGCGACGCGGGTACCCTGCGAATAGATCACCAGCTGTCCGGCCTCCTGCCGGCCTGCATTGACGTCTCGCACCATCTTGTCGATCGCCGCCCCGCGCTTGCCCCGGTCGACCGGAACACAGTCCAGCAGCTTGGCATATTGACCGATGACGGGCGTGCGCAGGATCTCCTTCTTCATGATGAACTTCGCCGTGGGCAAGGCGGTGAAGATCATCATGATGTCCAGAAAAGACTGGTGCTTCGCCGCGATCAGCGCCTCGCCCTGGGGCGGCGTGCCGCGCACCTCGCAGCGGATCCCGACCATCCAGCGCGCTGACCAGAACACCCAGCGGGAATAGGTCTTGCAGCAAACCCGTGCCCCATGCTTGCTGAACAGCGCCCACGGCGCGAATACCAGCCCCACGATCGGCATCATCACATAGATCTGCCCGACGAAGAGCAGAGAGCGCAGCCATTGGAAAGCGTCCCGGATCATTGCAATCGCTCCAGTTTTCGATGCGCCGCGACCCAGGTCGCCCCAAAGGCCACTGCCGCCGCAAGGATCGGGATCAAAAGCGGCAACAGCCAGCCCGCCCCGCGGAACCCCAGCCCGGTCAGAACGCCGCCGGCCTCGCTGGCCGCGGGCAACAGCGCGACTCCTGACATGCCGAGCGCAATCCCGCCGCCCGCCCCGATCAGGGCACGGAATGTGAACCGGCGGATGAAGGCCTGCGCAATATAGCGGTCCCGTGCCCCGACCAGCCGCAGTACTTCGATCACCTGCGCGTTCGCCGCGAGAGAGGCATTGGCCGCCAGAGTGATCATCGCGGCGGTCGCGCCGGCGATCAGCAGGATCGAGATCAGCGCCATGCGCCGCAGGCCGTGCGCCGCATCGACCAGCGGCGCCCGCCAGCGGCCGTGATCGTCCAACACCGCGCCCGGCACCTCGGCGCTCAGCCGCAGGCGCAGCCCGGCCGCGTCGTACCCCGGATCGGCGGCGACGACATCGATCAGCTGCGGCACCGGCAGGCCATCGAGCGGCAGTTCGGCTCCGAACCAGGGCTCCAGGAGCGCGGCCTGCTCCTCGGCGGTCAGCGGCTCCGCACTGGCGACCCCCGGGGTCTGCCGCAGGATGGTCAGCGCGGACTCGGTCTGCGCGGCAAGCTGCTCGGGCGGGGCCGAGATGCGCAGCGTCGCGCTGCGGGCCAACTCGTCGGCCCAGCGATCCGCCAGCCGCCCGGATGCCAGCGACAGCGCCAGGGCAAAGACCGCGAGGAAGGCCATCGCACCCGCGACGAACACGGTCAGCTGCGCCGTGATCCCACTGGGCGGCACCACCCGGTCGGCCTGCGCATCACCGACAAGAAAGGCGCGAATATTGCCCTTGCTCACAGATCCGCCCCCGCCAGTTGCAACCGCCGGTCCGAGATCCGCAGCACGCGCGCCTGCACCTGGCTCTTGGCGGCCCGGATCAGCGCGAGGTCGTGGCTGGCGATCAGCACCGTCTTGCCCATCCGGTTCAGCTCAACCAGCAGGCGCAGCAGGCGCTGCGACATCTCCCAATCGACATTGCCGGTCGGCTCGTCCGCGAGGATCACGTCGGGCGACATGATGACGGCCCGCGCCAGCGCCGCCCGCTGACGTTCGCCACCCGAGAGTTCCGGCGGCAGCGCATCGGCCCGGGCGGACAGGCCGACCCAGTGCATCAGGTCACTGAGGTTCTCGCTCTCCTGCGTCACGTCCCGCCCCGACACGGTCAGAGGCAGGGCGATATTGTCGGCCAGCGGCAAGTGATCGAGAAAACGGCAATCCTGGTGGACGACCCCGATGCGCCGCCGCAGCAATGCCATCTGGTCGCGATCCAATTGGGTCAGGTCGGCATCAAAGGCGGTGACGCGGCCCGCCGTGGGCAACAGCGCACCATAGCAGATCTTCATCAGCGTGGTCTTGCCCGAGCCCGACGGCCCGGTCAGGAAATGGAACGACCCCGGGGCAAGGCGCACCGAGATGTCGCTCAGCAGTTCGCCGCCGCCATAGCTGTAGCCCACCTGTTCAAGCTCGATCACGGCCAACCCTCTGCCATCCTCGTGCCTTTTGCCTGACACACAGATCAGTTTCAATGGCCGTTCGCCCGGCCCGGTGGCAGGCCGCCGCCGGGTGTCAAATTGGGCCTTTGCGAAAGGGATGCGACCCCCTATGGTTCGGCAAAACAATCAGGACCGGTGCAGGCAGTCACCCGGATCAGGAGGGGCAGAATGCGTCTGACATGCCCGAAATGCGGTGCCCAGTACGAGGTGCCGGATGAGGTGATCCCCACGGAAGGGCGCGACGTGCAATGCTCGGCCTGCGGCACCACGTGGTTCCATGCACATCCCGATCATCCCTCGGTCGCCCAGGCGGATGCTCCGGCGGCTGAGATCGCGGCTGCCGCCGAGGATACGGACGACGAACCCGAGGCAGACAACGATCCGCTGGAAACTCCACCGCGCCGGGAACTCGATCCCGAGGTCGCGGAAATCCTGCGCTCGGAAGCCGATCGCGAGTCCCGCCTGCGGGCGGCGGAACGTGATCCCACCGCCACGGCGCCCGCCTTGGACCAAACGCCGGCCGATGATGGTGCCACCAAGCCTGTCGTTTCCGCCCCCACACGCGATGGCGGCGAGACAACCACGACCCCACATGGCGAGGCCCCAACGACGGCGGAGCCGTCCGATGCGTCCGAGAAAGCGCCGCGCAAAAGCGGGTTTCTGCGCGGGTTCAGCCTGATCATCCTTCTGGCGATGGCGCTGGTGCTGATCTATTCGAACGCTGCCGAAATCTCGGCGGCAATGCCCGCACTCGCGCCAACGCTCGACAGCTATGTCGATCTGGTGAACCAGGGCCGGGTGTGGCTCGACGCGACGATCAGCCCGCAGTCCCCCCAACCCGCCCCGACGGAATAGTCAGGCAGGCGATCAGAACCGTTCCAGCAACCTCTGAAGGTAGTCCAGCTCGACCTCGGGCCGTTCGCCATCGCCGGATCGGCGGCGGATCTCGTCCAGCAACTCCCGCGCGCGGCGATAGACATCTTCGCCCTGCAACAGGTTCTCGGGAGTCCCGAGCGAGCCGTTGGAACCGGTGTCGCGCCCCAGCGGATCACGATTCTGCGCCCGCATGTCTCCGTCGGTCGTGCCCTGGCCCGGCTGGTTCTGCTGTTCCTGCGCCATTGCTTCGCCGAGCGCCCGCATACCTTCGCGCAGCGCTTCCATCGCCTCGGATTGCCGGTCGATCGCACCGGCGTAATCGTCCTGCCGAAGGGACTCTTCGGCCCCGTCCATCGCGCGCCCGGCCCGGTCCAGCGCCTCGCGCGCTGCGTCGCCTTCCGGCGTTCCCGCACCCGGCATCTGGCCCTGCTGGCGAGACAGCTCATCGCGCAGGGCGCGCTGCCGATCCGCCAGCGATTGCTGACCGCCGGGCTGCCCCGGCTGACCTGGCTGAGCGCCTTCGCCCTGGCCGTCGGCGCGCCCCTGGCCCTGGCCCTCATGGCTCTCGCCACGGCCCTGACCACCGTTGCGGCCCTGGTTGCCCTCGTTTTCACCGGCCTGCGCGCCCGGGTTGAACTGTTCCTGCAGGTCGCGGAACGCCTGATCCGAGAGACCTTGCTGCTCGCGCAGTGTCTCGGCCAGTCCCTCCATCGCCTGCTGCCCCGGGGACTGGCCGCCCTGGCCCTGTCCCTGGGTCACGCGCATGTTCTCCATCATTTGCTGCAGTTCCTGCAGCGCCTGTTCGGCCTCGGCCATGCGGCCCTGCTCCATCAACTCCTGGATGCGATCCATCATGCGCTGCAGATCGTCCTGCGTCATCTGCATCGAGTTCTGCGCCTGCTGCTGTCCCTGCTCGCCCTGTTGCCCTTGCTGCTGGGCCTGGCGGGACAGTTGACGCAGGTAGTCATCGGTGGCGCGCCGCAACTCCTGCATCAGTTCGGCGATCTCCTGATCGGACGCGCCGTTGCGCATCGCTTCGCTCAACTGCTCCTGCGCGCGGCGCAGGCGCTCCAACGCGTCGCCGAGATCACCCTCTTCCAGCAGGATCGCCAGATCCCACAACGCCTCCGCCATCTCGTTCTGCGCCTCGACGGCCAGCAGGTCGCGTTCCGCGAGGCTTTCCAGCCGGCGCAGGATCACCCTGAGCCGCAGATAGGCGGTTTCCGAACGGAACACTTCGTCCGGGCGGTGCGAGATCGCCCGCAGCACCTGAGCCACGCGCGGCGCATTCGCCCGCGCCCAAAGCAGGTCGCGCCGCATCTCGATCACGGCGGCGGCCATCGGATCGAAGAAGCGCCGCGCCGGCAGAGTCATCGCATGGGCCTCGCCCACGGTGACGTTGCCGGCCGAATCCGTCGCGGACAAGGTGACCGTCACTGGCAGATGGGCCCAGGGATGCTTGGACAGATCCTCGATCAGCGTCTCCGTGAACATCGTCCGATCCCCCGCGATCGGCATCGGCAGCGGGACAGCGACAGGCTCTCGCGGATCGGGATCGGTGGCGAGGCCATATTCGCGGGTCAGCGCCGGGAGGTCGAGGGCGATGACTGCTTCGCCCGAGACGACGCCGTAGTCGTCGCTCGCCGTGAAGGGCAAGGTCATTTCGCCGGTCGCCTCGGCCTCGGGCACGCCGGCGACCGTGATCTGCGGCGGCGTGTCTGACAGAACGCGGATGTCCCAAGCGCGACCGCCGGGACCGTCGATGCGCAGTTCTCCATCCTGCGTGACGGTGAAATCCTGCACCGGGTCCGAGGCGGGGGGCAATTCGCCGATACGGCCCGATACGGTCTCGGCCAGTGTCAGGTCGCCGACTTCACCATAGAACCGCAGCAGGATACGACTGTTGACCGGCACCTCTATCGCCGCGCTGTCGATATCCTTCATGTAGATGGTCGGCTTGCCCGTGTACCGCGGTGGCTCGACCCACCCTTCCCATGTCGGTCCGCCGGCGAGGTCGCCCCCACCGGGGGTCATATCCACGACCGACCCTACCCGCCAGATCGACCCGAACAGCAACGCGACGAGAAACGCCAGAAGCGCCACATAGCGCAGCGCGAAGGGATCGCGCCGGGCGAGTTTCAGGTCGGGCGCCGGCGCTTGCGCCGCGGCAGCCCGATCGGCCATGCGCGCCTGGTGGGCACGCCAAACCGCCATCGAGGATTCATCGCCGGTTCCGATGGCCTGCTGGTCCATCACAGCCTGAATCGGTCGCCCGGGCAAGGTCGCATCGAGCCGCGCAAGCGCCATCTGGCGCGTTGGCCAGACAAAGCGTCTGACACCCGAGATCGCAGCGACCAGAGCCGCAAGCGCGAAGACCACCGTGCCGACCCAGACCGCCTCAATCGGCAGATGGTCCTGCACCCCCAGCATCAGAAGCGCCGCCGCCAGAAGGATCACACTGATCAGGGGCCAGAACCCGCGCAGCAGCTGTTCGGCCAGCAGGCCGCAACGCGTCAGGAAAAGCGGCAGACGCAGTTTGTGCAGGACAGGCGGGATGGCAGTCGGTTCGGCCATAAGGGTCTCCGAATGGCCGGAGAGCGGGATAGCCTCACAGCCATTCGGGGATGGTATCGCGTTTTATGATTTCGTCAAAGGTCGGACGTGGGCGAATAACCGCGAATTGATCCCCTTTCACCAGAACCTCGGGGATCAGGGGGCGCGTATTGTATTCGCTGGACATGACCGCACCGTAGGCGCCCGCGCTGCGGAACGCGACAAGATCACCAGCGGTCAGCGGCGGCATCGCGCGCTGGCGGGCGAAGGTGTCGCCGCTCTCGCAGACCGGGCCGACGATGTCATAGGGCTGCCGCTCGATTCCCGGGCGCGGCTCGACGACCGGGACGATATCGTGATGCGCGTCGTACATCGCCGGGCGGATCAGGTCGTTCATAGCGCCATCGATGATGAGAAAATCGCGCCCCTCGCCCTGTTTCACATAGATCACCGCGCTGACCATGATCCCCGCGTTGCCCGCGATCAGGCGGCCGGGTTCGATCTCGATCTCGCACCCCAGATGCCCGACCTTGCGCTTGATGAGCGCGCCGTAATCCAGCGGAAGGGGCGGTGCGCTGTTGGACTGTTCATAGGGAATGCCCAGCCCGCCACCCAGGTCGAGCCGCCGGATGTGGTGCCCGTCCGCCCGCAGCGCCTCGGTCAGCTCCGCGACCTTGCGATAGGCCGTCTCGAAGGGTTCCAGCTCGGTCAGCTGGCTGCCGATATGCACGTCGATCCCGACCACATCCAGCCCGGGCATCGCACCGGCGCGGGCATAGACCTCGCGCGCCCGTGCGATCGGAATGCCGAACTTGTTCTCCGACTTCCCGGTGGCGATCTTGGCATGCGTGCGGGCGTCGACATCCGGATTGATCCGGATCGTGATCGGCGCGATCTTGCCCAGCGACAGGGCGACCGCGTTCAGAACCTCCATCTCGGGCTCGGATTCGACGTTGAACTGTCGGATGCCGCCTTCCAGGGCCACGCGGATTTCATCCGCCGTCTTGCCGACGCCGGAAAAGACGATCCGCTCACCCGGCACGCCCGCCGCCTTGGCGCGCAGATATTCCCCGACAGACACCACGTCCATTCCTGCCCCAGCCTGCGCCAATGTCATCAGGATCGCCTGGTTGCTCGCGGCCTTCATCGCGTAGCAGACCATGTGATCCATGCCGTCGAGCGCCTCATCGAACAGCGTGAAATGACGCAGAAGCGTGGCGGTCGAATAGACGTAAAACGGCGTGCCGACCGCAGCGGCGATGTCGCTGATCGGCACGTCTTCGGCATGCAGGCTGCCGTTGCGGTACAGAAAGTGATCCATGTCGCGCGCTTAGACCGAAACGCCGGCCCGGATCAAACGGATTCGCCCTGCCCGGCGCCCGGGCGATTGCGCAGGAACAGGTAGAGCGGCAAGCCGCAGCTGACACCGATGCAGAACGTGGCGGGAATCGCGACCAGACCGATCCAGTTTCGGCGCGCGACGGACTCGGCGATGACGAAGACGGTCAAGGCCACGGCGGCAATCGTCAGGTCCCAGACGAGCCCGCTGCTGGCCGCGTTGACGTGCCAGGCATCGACCATGCCGCCGAGGTCGAATCCGTTCTCGCCGAACCATTGCAGGAAGTAATACATAGGGTGGATCGCGCCCCAGATCGCCAGCGCGAGAAAGACCAGACGCAGCGGCGACACCGCTCAGAATCCCAAGTAAATCGAAAGGGGCCCCTGGTGCAGCCCGACGCCGCCATAGGTGTTAACCCCACCCGATCCGACTCCGATGCCCACGTTCATCGAGGGCTGGACCGGCTCGCCATCGACGCCGCACCCGGCCAGAAAGATTGCCGCCACAAGAATGAGTTTCTTCATCCGTTCGCCCCCGATACGTTCCCGCGCGACATTTTCGCCGCGCCGACGTCGCTACCGCATCGGAGTATAGGGCGAACCGGACCACGGGTCGACTGCATTGCGCAGCGAGACGGAGATGCCGGCCCGCGCAGTGCCTGACACGCGGACGGACCCGTTTGACCCGCTGGCCTGCTGCGGTCCGCGCGCCTGTTCGGGTGGGGCTGACCGGGTGACCGGCTCACACGCCGCAAGTGCGAGCACCGCAGCGGCGGCCAGGCCTGCGCGGATCACAGTGCGTCCTTCCAGCGCGCGATCTGCGCCCTGACCTGATCGGGCGCGGTTCCGCCATAGGAGGTGCGCGAACGCACCGAGTTGTCCACACCCAGCACCTCGAACACGTCCTGCGTGATCTCCTTGTGCACGCTGTGCATGTCGGACAACGCAAGCTCGGGCAGGTCGCAGTTCTTGGACTCGGCCAGAGCGACCAGCGATCCGGTGACATGATGGGCCTCGCGGAACGGCAGGCCCAGAACCCGCACCAGCCAGTCGGCGAGGTCGGTGGCAGTCGAGAAGCCCGAGCCTGCGGCGGCTGCGAGGCTGTCTCGGTTGGCGGTCATGTCCCGCACCATACCTTCCATCGCGGCCAGCGCCAGCATCCAGTTGTCGGCGGCGTCGAAGACCTGTTCCTTGTCTTCCTGCATGTCCTTGGAATAGGCCAGCGGAAGCCCTTTCATCACCATCATCAGTGCCGTGTTCGCCCCGTAGATGCGCCCGACCTTGGCGCGGATCAATTCGGCCGCATCCGGATTCTTCTTCTGCGGCATGATCGAGGAGCCTGTCGAGAACCGGTCGGACAAGGCTACAAAACGGAACTGCGCGCTGGACCAGATCACCAGTTCCTCGGCGAACCGGCTGAGATGCATGGCACAGATGCTCGCAACACTCAGAAACTCCAGCGCGAAATCCCGGTCGCTGACCGCATCCAGCGAATTGGCCGCCGGGCGATCGAAGCCGAGGGCGCGCGCCGTCATCTGCCGGTCGATCGGGAAGCTGGTACCCGCCAAAGCCGCCGCGCCCAACGGGCATTCGTTCATCCGCGCCCGCGCATCGCGCACGCGCGACAGGTCGCGCCCGAACATCTCGACATAGGCCATCATGTGATGGCCCCAGGTAACGGGTTGCGCCGTCTGCAGATGGGTGAACCCCGGCATGACCCAATCCGCACCGGCCTCGGCCTGCCCCAGAAGGGCCTTGATCAGGGCGATCAGCCCGGTCTCGGCCGCATCGAACTGATCGCGCACCCACAGCTTGAAATCGGTCGCCACCTGGTCGTTGCGGCTGCGCCCCGTGTGCAAGCGTCCCGCCGGTTCGCCGATGATCTCCTTCAGCCGGGCTTCGACATTCATGTGGATGTCTTCCAACGCCGTGGAAAAGGCGAAGGTTCCGGCCTCGATCTCTGACAAGACTGTGAGCAGCCCTTTCCCAATCGCCTCGGCGTCGCTATCGCTTATCACACCCGTCGCGGCCAACATCGCCGCATGGGCCCTTGAGCCGGCAATGTCCTGCGCCGCCATCCGCTGATCGAACCCGATCGAGGCGTTGATCGCCTCCATGATCGCGTCCGGGCCTGCGGCAAAGCGGCCGCCCCACATCTGGTTCGAGGTCGTTTCGGTCATCTGTCAGCCCTTCGGAGGGGAAATGAAAAAACTGTTGCTCGCGCTCGTTTATACGGCCCTCGCATCGGGTGCAAACATCGCCGCGGCTGACGTCGCCGCGTGGGAATCGCTGCGCGAAGGCGACATGAAAAAGCTGGTGTTCCATGCAGAACCGAAACCGGCCAGTGACGCTGAATTCAACCTGGCGGACGGAGCCGGCACCGCGACGCTGGCCGATTATCAGGGCAAGTACGTACTGTTGAACTTCTGGGCCACCTGGTGTGCGCCCTGCCGCAAGGAGATGCCGATGCTGGCCGACCTGCAGACTGAATTCGGCGGCGATCGGTTCGAGGTTCTGACTTTGGCCACCGGGCGCAACTCCCCGGTCGGCATTCAGAAGTTCTTTGACGAGATCGGCGTCACCAACCTGCCGCGGCACCAGGATCCGAAACAGGCGGTGGCGCGCGACATGGCGGTTCTTGGTCTGCCGATCACGGTGATCCTGAACCCCGAGGGCGAGGAGATCGCCCGGCTTCAGGGCGACGCGGTCTGGAACTCGGACAGTGCCAAGGCGATCCTGACCTCGATCCTAGCGGAGTGACGCCGCACGCTTGACTAGGCGCGGCCCGCGAGGCGTTTCACCTCTTCATGTCGATGGCACGTCAGGACGTGATCGTTCACCATCCCGACAGCCTGCATGAACGCATAGACGATCGTCGGCCCGCAAAAGCGAAAGCCGGCCTTCTTCAGGTCCTTCGAGATCGTGTGGGACAGCGGCGTATGGGCCGGAACCGAGGCCAGGTCAGGCCAAAGGTTCTGGATTGGTTCGCCGCCGACGTAGTCCCACAGGAACGTGTCAAAGCCCCGGTCGCGCTCGATTCTCTGCCAGGCGCGCGCATTCCCGATCGTCGCTTCGATCTTGCCCCGGTGGCGGATGATCCCTGGATTGCCCAAAAGCCTGACGACATCTGCCTCGCCCCAACCCGCGATGATGTCGGGATCGAATCCCGCAAAGGCCTCGCGGAAATTGTCGCGCTTCTTCAGGATCGTGATCCAGCTCAGCCCGGCCTGAAAGCCGTCGAGGATCAACTTCTCCCAAAGTGCGCGGCTGTCATATTCGGGTACGCCCCACTCGGTATCGTGATAGATCTCGTAGATCCGGTCCTGACCGACCCAGCCGCACCGTTCCATGATGTCCTCCCGCGTGCTGCCCCAGACGTGCCGCAAACTTTCGCAAATTGCGAGCCTTAAGTCCGCATTTACCGCTTCTGCGCAAAGTGATCGGGCGCGCCCATAGCCAACTCGGCCCAAGCAGCGTGCATGCCAGGACGGAGCCCCACATGTTGACACGTCGAAAAATGCAGGCCGATCTGCCCGAAGGCGCAACCAGCCCACTTGACGCCGCCGTGACCCGGCGCGACGCCGATACGCTGAGCATGGTAAGCGAGGCGGTCCAACACAATCAGACGATGTTGGCCTTTCAGCCGGTGATGCAGGCGCAGCCACCGCATCAGACCGCCTTCTACGAGGGGCTGATTCGGGTTCTCGATGGCACCGGCCGGGTCATTCCCGCTCGCGAATTCATGCCGGTCGTCGAGTCCAGCGAGTTGGGGCGCGACATCGACTGCCTCGCGCTCGAGGCCGGATTGCGCACATTGGCCCGCAATCCTTCTCTGCGACTGTCGATCAACATGTCGGCCCGCTCGATCGGCTACAAGCGATGGATACGGACGCTGGATCGGCATCTCAGGAAGGACGCCACGCTTGGCGAACGGCTGATGCTTGAAATTTCGGAGGCCTCCGCGATGACGATTCCCGAACTCGTCATCGACTTCATGGACAACCTGCAGGACCGCAGCATCGGTTTCGCTCTGGACGATTTCGGCGGCGGCATGACGTCCTTCGGCCATCTCAAGAATTTCTTCTTCGATGCGGTAAAGATAGACGGGCGCTATATCCGCGACATTCATACCGATACTGACAACCAGATCGTCACCAAGGCATTGGTCGCCGTGGCCAAGCAGTTCGACATGCTGGTGATCGCGCCCAACGTCGAATCGGTGCAGGAGGCGGAATATCTGGTCTCGATCGGTGTCGATTGCCTTCAGGGCTATCTGTTCGGCGCCGCGACGGTCCGCCCGCCCTGGATACCGCAGGCCGAAACCCGCGCCGCCGGCTAGACGCCGAACGACGTCACGCCCGCCGGTCGCCCCGATTTCAGGAGGCGAGAGGCTTTCGCGGAGTCGCCAAGTTTCCCCTGAGACACCCTGTCTGTTGCTGCGCCTGCGGCAATCCAGTATGCCCGGCCTCGAAAGCCGGGGGCTCCCGCACGGAACGTAGCTTGCAATGCGGGCCGCGCCGGGCATGATATCCGGATCACACGCTGGCAAAGGATTGACAGAATGACCAACGTAGTAATCGCATCAGCAGCACGGACAGGCGTGGGCAGTTTCGGCGGATCCTTCGCCAACACGCCGGCGCATGATCTCGGCAAGGCTGTCCTCGAAGCCGTGGTCGAACGGGCGGGGGTCGACAAGGCCGATGTCAGCGAGACCATTCTCGGGCAGGTCCTCACCGCCGCGCAGGGGCAGAACCCCGCGCGCCAAGCGCATGTCAATGCGGGCCTGCCGCAGGAGAGCGCCGCCTGGGGCATCAACCAGGTCTGCGGATCGGGCCTGCGCGCCGTTGCGCTCGGCGCCCAGCACATCGCCCTCGGCGATGCCGACGTCGTGGCTGCGGGCGGTCAGGAGAACATGTCGATGTCGCCCCATGCCGCCAATCTGCGGCCCGGCCACAAGATGGGCGACATGAAGTATATCGACACGATGATCCGCGACGGGCTGTGGGATGCCTTCAATGGCTATCACATGGGCCAGACCGCCGAGAACGTCGCCGAGAAGTGGCAGATCAGCCGCGAGCAGCAAGACGAATTCGCCGTCGCGAGCCAGAACAAGGCAGAAGCGGCCCAGAAGGCAGGCAAGTTCAAGGACGAGATCGTGCCCTTCACCATCAAGACCCGCAAGGGCGACATCGTGATGGACAGCGACGAATACATCCGTCACGGCGCCACCATGGAGGCGATGGCCAAGCTGCGCCCGGCCTTCACCAAGGACGGGTCGGTCACAGCCGCGAACGCCTCGGGGCTGAACGACGGTGCGGCCGCCGTGCTGCTGATGTCGGCCGAGAATGCCGAGAAGCGCGGGATCGAACCGCTCGGGCGTATCGCTTCCTATGCCACTGCCGGGCTCGACCCGTCGATCATGGGTGTGGGCCCGATCTATGCAAGCCGCAAGGCGCTGGAGAAAGCCGGCTGGAAGCCCGAGGATCTCGACCTCGTCGAAGCCAACGAGGCCTTCGCAGCCCAGGCCTGCGCGGTGAACAAGGACATGGGTTGGGATCCGGCGATCGTGAACGTCAACGGCGGTGCCATCGCCATCGGTCACCCGATCGGGGCCTCCGGTTGCCGTGTGCTGAACACGCTGCTGTTCGAGATGAAGCGCCGCGACGCCAAGAAGGGCCTCGCCACGCTCTGCATCGGTGGCGGCATGGGTGTCGCGCTCTGCGTGGAACGCGACTGACGCATAGCGGATCTGCGGCGAGGGCCCTGCCTCGCCGCATTCCTTTCCGCTAGGTCACCCCGACAAGACACGACCAACCAGAACAAGACTTTGGAGGAGACAGAACATGTCCAGAATCGCCCTCGTGACCGGAGGCAGCCGCGGCATCGGCGCCGCCATTTCGAAAGCCCTGAAAGCCGAAGGCTATACCGTCGCCGCGACCTATGCCGGCAATGACGAAGCCGCCGCCGCCTTCACCGAGGAAACCAGCATCAAGACTTACAAGTGGAATGTCGCCGACTATGACGAAAGCAAGTCCGGCATCGAGAAGGTCGAAGCCGAACTGGGCCCGATCGACGTGGTCGTGGCCAACGCCGGCATCACGCGCGACGCCCCCTTTCACAAGATGACGCCCGAGCAGTGGCACCAGGTGATCGACACCAACCTGACCGGGGTGTTCAACACGGTGCACCCGATTTGGCCCGGCATGCGCGAACGCAAGTTCGGCCGCATCATCGTGATCAGCTCGATCAACGGCCAGAAGGGTCAATTCGCTCAGGTGAACTATGCCGCGACCAAGGCGGGTGACCTGGGCATCGTCAAGTCGCTGGCGCAGGAAGGCGCGCGTGCTGGCATCACCGCCAACGCGATCTGCCCGGGCTACATCGCGACCGAGATGGTTATGGCTGTGCCGGAAAAGGTGCGCGAAAGCATCATCGGGCAAATCCCCGCCGGACGTCTCGGCGAGCCCGAAGAGATCGCCCGCTGCGTGGTGTTCCTTGCGTCCGACGACGCGGGCTTCATCAACGGCTCCACGATCAGTGCAAACGGTGCGCAGTTCTTCGTCTGACACGAAGCCGCGGAACGAAAAAGGGCCGGTCATTTCGACCGGCCCTTTTTTGTGGCTCGTCGGACGGCCGGGATATCCCGGCGCGCGGCACTCAATGACGCCTGTGCGTCGAGAAAAGCCAATGCCATGCGTCCTTGATGGCTCGGGCGCGTTCCTCATGGGCGATCTGGAAGGCGCGGCGTGTCTCGGGGTTGGTAGTGCTCTCGATCATCGGAGTATCCTTGGTTGAGTATTTCTGGATTGCTCTCTACATGGCCCTTAAAAACTAAAGCCACAAACGAGACTCTTCCTTGAGCCAGTTAAGGAATACTTGCCTGAAATGACCGATCGCCTGCCACCCCTCACCGCCCTGCGCGCCTTTGACTCTGCCGCCCGCCACATGTCCTTTGCGCGGGCCGCGCGCGAACTGAACGTGACCCCCGCCGCCCTGTCGTTTCAGATCAAATCGCTCGAAACGCATCTCGGCCAGCCCCTGTTCCGGCGCCTCAATCGCGCGGTCGAACTGACAGAGGCCGGGCGTATGCTCGCCCCGGGCACCGCCGACGGTTTCCAATCGTTGACCGCTGCCTGGCGTGCGACGCGCCGCCTGCAAGACGATTCGACCCTGAACGTAACTGCCGGCCCGGCCTTCACCGCGAAATGGATGGCGCCCCGCTTCTACGAGTTTGTGCAGGCCCATCCCGAGATCGAGTTGCGGTTCTCCGCCAGCCTCCGCCTGATGGATTTCGATCTGGACGAGATCGACGTGGCGATCCGCTTCGGATACGGGCCCGATCCGGACCTCTACGCCGAACCCCTGGCCTTTGAATGGCTGACGCCTGTCATGACCCCGGCAATGGCCGAGCGCTATCCGACGCCGCAAGACCTGACCAGGGCTCCGTTCCTTTTCGACCAATCCATCGATTTCCTGCGCCCAAAATGCGACTGGGCGGCGTGGTTCCGGGCCGTCGGGATCGATTTCGATCCTCAGCACGGGGCGCGGTTCTCGCAGGCCGATCATGCTGTCGATGCCGCGCTGGCAGGTGCCGGGGTGGTGCTGGGACGTCGCGCCCTCGTGATAAAGGATATCCACGAAGGCCGGCTCGTCGCCCCCTACGAAGTCGCGCTTCGGACCGACGCGCACTTCCGCTTTGTCTGCCAGAAGGGTGCCGAAAAGCGCCCGTCCATTCGGGCATTTCATGACTGGATTCTGGCCGAGATCGAAAAGACCGCCGAGGTCTCGGGCCGTCTGACCATCGTATCCGTTACCGACTGAGCCGACCCGTCCGCAAAACACAAAAACGCCGCCGGCAGGCCCGGCGGCGCGATCGGCTCAGAACTCCATGTGGGCCGGTACTCCGGCCAGACGCCTCAGGCTGAAAGGCGCTGGATTTCTTCCTTCAGCTTCAGCTTCTGTTTCTTGAGTTCCGCCACGCGTAAATCATCGACACCCGGTGCACGCTGCGCTTCCTCCACTTCGGTGCTCAGGTGCTCATGCTTCTTCTTCAGTTCGTTCAGGTGCGCGCTCAAGCTCATGGCAGTCCTCCTCTGAATTGGGTGCCATTAAAGTAGAGCACAGTCTCGCCATCCTGTCACGCGTGATCGGCGGAACACGGCTAAGGAGCGGCTAACATCCCTGTGACCATCAGGCAGCGGGCCAGTCGAGCGCTACCCCCTCGCGCAGCACCGCCGAGATGTGCGCGCCGAAACTGTCTCCGTCGCGCTCGTGCCGTGCGCCGTCGTGCAGGATGACCGGCGCGTGCAGGCGCAAGGCCGCACGACCGCCCTTGCGCGCGCGCAGGATAACGAGGTCGGCAGCCCGTCCGGCGCGCGCCGCCAGGGGAAGGATTTCCGGCGACCCCAGCCGCCCTTCGCAGGCAGTCAGCATCTCGGGCAGACGGTCGACACGCTGGATCATGTGAAGATACCCTTTTGGCGCCAGACGCCGCGCGGCGACCTCGATCCAGCGCACAAGCGGCGTGGCCGTCTCACCCAGCGCCAGCTGTCGGCCATTGTCTGATGCGGGGCTGTGCGCACCGGCGCGGAAGTAGGGCGGATTGGCGAGAATTACATCGAACCTCTGCTGGCGCAGGTCGTCCGGAAGCGCGTCGATATCTGCGGTGACAATCTCTGCCTCAATCCCGTTGTCCGCCGCGTTGCGCCGGGCAAGATCCGCATAGGCGGGCTGAAGCTCAACCCCCGAAAGTTGCAGCCCGGCGCCGCGTATCGCGAGGCAAAACAGCGCGGCCCCCGCGCCGCAGCCAAGTTCGAGCACCGACAGGCCCGGCCGCAGCGCCACGGAGGCTGCCAACAGGACCGGATCGATCCCGGCGCGATAGCCTGACCTTGGTTGAAGGAGCTCCAGACGCCCGCCCAAGAACGCATCGCGCGTCAGATCGTCATCCGTGAAGGCCCTCATCGCCCCGGGGGAATGTCGTTGTCGGTCATGACGCGCAGCGCCCGGTCATAATCCTCGCTTCGGACCATCATCCGACGCGGGAAAACACCGATGCCACCTTCGAGGATGCTCATGTTTACGTCCATCTGAAAGCAGTCTATATCCTCGCCCTGAAGAAGGGCGGACGCAAAGGCCATCACGGTGGGGTCGGTGCTGCGAAAGAGTTCCTTCATGAGGACGGATGTAAGGGCAAGGTTCCGCGGTTGTCGAGCCTTGTATCGGGAGTGTGATGGATACCAGTGTGGCGAACAATCCCCATGACAGGCTGAGCCTGACGCTGGCCGAAGACCTGCTCGCGGTCAACACGTTGATCCGCGAGCGGATGTCGTCCGAGCACGCGCCGCGCATCCCCGAGGTCACTGCGCATCTGGTCGAGGCCGGCGGCAAACGGCTACGCCCGATGCTGACGCTGGCGACCGCGCGGCTCTGCGGCTACGAGGGCCCCTATCACGTTCACCTCGCTGCGACCGTGGAGTTCATCCACACGGCCACGCTGCTGCATGACGACGTGGTCGACGAAAGCCGCCAGCGCCGGGGCCGTCCCACCGCGAACCTGCTCTGGGACAACAAGTCGTCGGTTCTGGTCGGCGACTACCTGTTCGCACGCAGCTTCCAGTTGATGGTCGAAACCGGGTCGCTACGGGTGCTGGACATCCTGTCCAATGCCGCCGCCACGATCGCCGAGGGCGAAGTGCTGCAGCTGACCGCGGCGCAGAACCTCGCGACTGACGAGTCGATCTATCTCAAGGTGGTGCGCGGCAAGACCGCCGCGCTGTTCTCGGCGGCGACCGAGGTCGGCGGAGTCATCGCCGGCGCGCCCGAGGCGCAGGTCAAGGCGTTGTTCGATTACGGTGATGCGCTCGGCATCGCCTTCCAGATTGCAGACGACCTGTTGGACTACAGCGGCGACGCCAAGGCCACCGGGAAGAACGTGGGCGACGATTTTCGCGAGCGCAAGCTGACCCTGCCGGTAATCAAGGCGGTCGCGCAGGCCACGCCTGAGGAGCGCAAGTTCTGGGAGCGCACCATCGAAAAAGGCCACCAGAACGAGGATGATCTGGAAACCGCGCTGACGATCATGGCGAAATACGGCACGCTCGAGGCGACCCGCGCGGATGCAACCGCCTGGGCCGACAAGGCGCGCGCCGCGCTGGCCCTGGTGCCTGCCGACCCGATCCGTGACATGCTCGAGGATCTGCTGGACTACGTGGTCTCTCGCATCTCCTGACTGCTGAATGCTCAGGTCAGAAGCGTCGTCCTGACCCACCAGCCGGGATGTCGCGCCATCAACCTCCGCTCGGCCTTGTGCGCGGCATCGAGATCCCCGAAAAGACCGACACAAGTGGCGCCCGAACCACTCATCCGCGCGAGGGCGGATCCCGCGTCCCTCAGTGCGGCCAGAGCCTCCGCGATGACAGGTGCGTGGGCGATCGCGGGCTGTTCCAGATCGTTGCGCTGCGCGGCAAGCCAGTGCAGCACCGTCGGAACATCCGGCCTGTCCGGGCGTACTGTCATGGGAGCGTTGTTTCGTTCGGATAGGGTCGCGAAGATCTGCGCCGTCGAGACCGCGACCCCCGGGTTGACCAGAACCGCCGGCAGCGCCGGCAGGTCCGGAACCGGGCAAACCACGTCGCCGATACCGGATACATGCGCCGCGCGCGCCAGCAGGCACATCGGCACGTCCGCGCCGAGCGTCAGAATCGCCTCGGGCGGCAGATCGCGATCGCGGCCCAGGGCCCGCAACAGCGCTGCCGCGTCGGAAGAGCCTCCACCGATGCCGGACGACGGCGGCAGATGCTTGTCGAGCGTGATCGCGCCGGTCTCCATCCCGGCCAGCCGCGCCGCGCGTAGAACGAGGTTTTCGGCCCCGGTCGGGACGCCGCCTGCGAACGGCCCGCGCACATCAAGAGACAGGTCGCATGCGGGCGCGATCGTCACCATGTCACCCAGATCCGCAAAGGCGACCAGCGTATCCAGCGTGTGGTATCCATCGGCCCGCTGGCCGGTGACATGCAGTGTCAGGTTGATCTTTGCCGGTGCGAAGCTGTGACCCGGTTCCAGTGGCGCGGCTTCAGCCGTCGTCATTGACCACCTTCAGGGGCTCCGATCCTTCCTCGGACAACACCACGTCCAGCCCGACCTCCAGCTTGCGCCGCACCCTATCGGGATCGGCTTCGCTGTCGGTGTCGTCCGGGTCTATGAAGGAGAGCGCCCGCTTCCACTGGAATTCCGCCTCGCGGTAGCGGCCGACCGCCCAGTAGACATCGCCCAGGTGGTCGTTGACGACCGGGTCGACCGGCATCAGTTCGACCGCCGTTTCCATGTGGCCGACCGCTTCCTCGTACCGGCCGAGACGATAGAGCACCCAACCCAGGCTGTCGACGATATAGCCGCTGTCCGGTCGGGCCGCGACGGCACGCTCAATCATGTCGAGCGCTTCGTCGAGCTTCTCGCGCCGTTCGACCAGCGAATATCCGAGATAGTTCAAGACCTGCGGCTGTTCCGGATTGATCTCGAGCGCGGCACGGAAATCAGATTCGGCCTCGTCCCAATGCTTGAGCCGTTCGTGGCTGATTCCCCGGGCGTACAAGAGGAACCAGCGCGCGTTCGCACCTTCATCGGAATATTGCAGCGCCTTGTCATAGGCGGCGACGGCTGCGGCATAGTTTTCCTGCTGCCGCTGGATGTCTCCCAGTGCGGAATGAACCGGCGCCAGCGTCGGGCGGTCCTCTGCCAGTTGTTCCAGCACCTCGATCGCCGCGTCCGGTTTGGCGGCCCGGCGCAGGGCCTCGGCGCGGCCCATCTCGGCAGCGTGGTGATCCGGGCTTTCCGGCGGGATCTTCTTGTAGGTCGCCACGGCAAGCTCGTATTGGCCGAGCGCATCCAGAAGCTGCGCGCTCAACAGCAGCGAGTCGACATGATCGGGGCGCAGGAAGTTCGCGGTCCGGACATAGACCAGCGCGTAATCATCAGGCGTTTCCCCGCTCAGCGCCTGCCCGATCGAAAAGAACACTTCGGCGATGCCGTCCCTGGGCGATCTGACCTGATCGAACGCGAGCGTTTCGCCCGCTTCCAGCCGATCCGCCACGTCCTGAAGGCCCGGGTCCAGCGTTGCTCCGAAGGATTCGGTCAGAAAAGCCAGCGCATCGTCGTTGCGGTCCAACTGCGACAGGATCTGCGCCCGCGCTATGGCCGCGCCGCGCGACATGACCGACAGGCCGCTCTGATCGTCGGAATAGATCGCCTCGGCACCTTCGAAATCGCCGACCGACGCGAGCGCCAGAGCCTTGTGATACATCGCGAAGCTGCGCAGGCCGTTCTCCTCGGCCACGGTATCGAACTGCTCCAGCGCCTTGGCGACCGAACCGGCCCCCATGTGAGCCCAGCCCGTGACCAACCCATCGACGAGCGGCCCGATGCCGTGGGTCTCGGACTTCCGCGCCAAAAGATCATCGTAGCGCCCGTTGGCCACCAGGTCGGCGACCACGACCATGTGCGCGGCCTGGCTGCGCAGACCGAGATCTTCCATGTATTCCGCGACCGAGAGCGCGCGATCGATGCGACCCAGGGCCAGTTGCGACAGCACCACGCTTTCCATCAGTTTCGGATTGTCGCGATCCCGCCCCAGCGCGCGGGAATAGTATTCGGCAGCGGCGGCGAAGTCGCTCGCGCCCAGAGCCGAGCGGCCCGCAAGATACGACCCCGCGGACGTGTCCATCTGCGCTGCCAGTGGGCTCGACAGGGACAGACAGACGGCTGTGATTGCCGCTACGCGCAAAGATGAAAAGCCCAAGAGGTCGCCTCGCCTTGTTCAGAGTGTTGCCGGAATCTAGGGGCTATGGGGCGCGGAGGCAATGGCGCGCCGTTCACGGCCGCGCCATTGCTGCAGTCATGCCTACATGTTGGGATAGTTCGGACCGTCTCCGCCCTGCGGCGTGACCCAGGTGATGTTCTGGCTGGGGTCCTTGATGTCGCAAGTCTTGCAGTGCACGCAGTTCTGGAAGTTGATCACGAAACGCGGATCCTTTCCGTCCTCTCGCACGAACTCGTAGACGCCGGCCGGACAATAGCGCGCCGAGGGGCCCGCGTATTTCTCGAGGTTGACCTTGACCGGGATCTCCGGGTCGGTCAGCCGCAGGTGCGCGGGCTGGCTTTCCTCGTGATTGGTGAAGGAGAAGGCGACGTTGGTCAGACGGTCAAAGGACAGGGTGCCGTCCGGCTTGGGATAGTCGATCGGCTGATGCTTGCTGGCCGCTTCGGTCGACGCCGCGTCGGTCTTGCCATGGGACTGGGTTCCGAAGAGCGAAAAGCCCAACGTGTTTGTCCACATGTCGAACCCGCCCACGACGAGAGAAGGAATGAGCCCCCATTTCGACCAGAACGGCTTGACGTTGCGCACCTTCTTGAGGTCCTTGCCGATGGGGCCGTCGCGCACCTCGTCCTCATAGGCGGTCAGTTCGTCGGAGGCGCGCCCGGCCTTCAGCGCCGCGTGCGCCGCTTCGGCAGCCGCCATGCCCGAGAGCATCGCGTTGTGGTTGCCCTTGATGCGCGGCACGTTCACCATGCCGACCGAACACCCCAGCAGCGCCACGCCCGGTGCGACCATCTTGGGCATGGATTGCCAGCCGCCCTCGCTGATCGCCCGCGCGCCATAGGCGACGCGTTTGCCGCCCTTCAGGAGGTCGGCCACCATCGGGTGATGCTTGAACCGCTGGAATTCCATATAGGGAAAAAGATGCGGGTTCTTGTAGTTCAGATGAACCACGAACCCGACATAGACCTGGTTGTTCTCGAGGTGGTAGATGAACGAGCCGCCCCCGGCGTTCTTGCCCAGCGGCCAGCCCATCGTGTGCGTCACGGTGCCTTCGCGGTGCTTGTCCGGGTCGATCTCCCAGATCTCTTTCATGCCGAGGCCGTATTTCTGCGGTTCCTTGCCTTTCTGCAGGTCGTATTTCGCGATCACTTCCTTGGACAGGCTGCCGCGCACGCCTTCGGACAGGAAGACGTATTTGCCGTGCAGTTCCATCCCCGGCTCGGTGTTCGGACCATAGGAGCCATCGGGTTCCAGTCCGAAAACGCCCGCGACAACGCCCTTCACCTCGCCCTTGTCGCCATAGACCAGTTCCGAGCAGGACATGCCGGGGAAAATCTCGACGCCCAGTTCCTCGGCCTGTTCGGCCATCCAGCGGCAGACATTGCCCATGCTGACGATATAGTTGCCGTGGTTGTTCATCAGCGGCGGCATCGGCCAGTTCGGCACCCGGATCTCGCCCGCTTCGCCGAGCATGTAGAAATTGTCTTCGCGAACCGGAACGTTCAGCGGCGCGCCCTTTTCCTTCCAGTCCGGGATCAGCGCGTTCAGGCCTACCGGATCGAGAACGGCGCCGGACAGAATATGCGCCCCGACTTCCGATCCCTTTTCCAGGACGACGACGCTGAGGTCGGCGTCGAGCTGTTTCAGGCGGATCGCTGCGGACAGACCCGCGGGCCCCGCTCCGACGATCACAACGTCATATTCCATCGCTTCGCGTTCAATCTCAGCCATCCCGGCGCTCCTTAGCTATGTCGCAGCGACCCTCGCGGGCGCAAAAACCGTTTCGCGGCTGATACCGTTTGGCGGGACCAAGCGTCAATCGAAACACCGCGTCAGAATGTCAGGTGGGTCGGGAAAGGCCAGCGTCAACCGTCCGGAGGGGGCGGCAAAAGCGCCGCCCCCGTCCGTTGGTTCAGACGGTCTCGCCGAAGGGCAAGGCGCGCTTGCGTTGCCCGGTGGCCACAAAAAGGCCGTTGGCGATGGCCGGCGCGACGGGGGGCACGCCCGGCTCTCCGACGCCGGTCGCATGGGTATCAAATCCATGCGGCACGATATGGGTGATCACCTTGCCGGGGAAATTGTCCGAGCGGACCACGTCGTAGTCGTTGTAGTTGTGTTGCTGTGGCGCGCCGTTCTCGAAGGTGATCGAGGAATGCAGCGCCACGGTCATGCCCATCACGGTCGCACCTTCGATCTGACTGCGAATCCGTTCGGGATTGGCGGCAAAACCGCAGTCGATCGCCATGTGCATCTCGGGCACGGTGATCTTGCCGTCGACCACTTTCACATGCGCCGCGCAGGCCACGTAGGAGACGAAACTGCGGTGCACCGCCAACCCGATCCCCTCGCCCTCGGGCAATGCCTTGCCGTAGCCGATCGCGTCGGCGGCAACGTTCAGCACATGCGCCAGCCGCCCGGTGTCGATCGGGAACTCGTCATAGACTTCGCCGTAGTTCCAGAAGTCCTCGGGATAGCCCTCGGCCGCCGGATCGACCTGGCGCGGTGCTCCGATCAGCTCCAGCCACATCTCGCGCTGATCCTTGCCAAGCTCGGCTGCGAGATCCCCGACGAAAGAGCCGATGGCCCAGGCGCGCGGCACGTTGGACACCGCCCGGAACCAGCCGATCCGCGTATGCGCGAAGGCCTGTCCGTTCTCGACGCTGACATTGGGAATGGCGAAGGGCATATCGACGTGCCCCATGCCGTTTTCGATCATGAACTGGTGGCCGCCATCCGGCGCGAAGGTCGACAGGATCGACGGCGCGACCGAGTTGTGCCTCCAGCCGGTGACCTTGCCCGCATCATCAAGGGCAACTTCGATCCGCTCCGCCGACGTCGTGTGATAGAAGCAATGGCGCACATCGTCGTCGCGGGTCCATTGCATCCGGACCGGAGCGCCGACCTCGCGGCTGAGCAGCGCCGCCTCGGTTACGTAGTCCGCCTTGGACTTTCGCCCGAAACCGCCGCCCAGAAGCGTGACGTTGACGCGCACCTGTTCGGGATCGAGGCCGAGTGCTGCGGCGGTGTCGGTGCGCGCAGCATAGGGGCTTTGCACCGGGGCCCAGATTTCCAGCCCGTCAGCCGTGTAGTTGGCCAGGGCGACAGGCGGCTCCATCGGTATGTGCGCCATGTGATCCTGTGTGTAGGTCTGGCCGAACGTGCGCGCCGCATTCGCAAAGGCGGCATCCGGGTCGCCCTGCTTGCGCAGCACCTTGCCCTTGTCGAGCGCGGTGGCCTTCATTTCCTCCATGAACGGACCCGAGGAATAGTCGCCATGGGGCCCGTCATCCCACTCGATCTTGATCTGGTCACGCGCCTGCAGTGCGGCCCAAGTGGTATCGGCCACGACCGCGACACCGCCCAAGGGCGCGAATTTCGCGGGCGGAATGCTGTGGGGCAACTCGTAAACGCCCACGACACCCGGCATCGCGAGGGCTTCGGAGGCGTCGAATGAAACCACCTTGCCGCCGACCACCGGCGGGCGCACCGCGACCGCGTATTTCATGCCTGGCAGGGACACGTCGGCGCCATAGACCGCCTTGCCGGTGGTGATGTCGTGCAGGTCATAGATCTGCACCTCGCCCTTGCCGACATAGCGGAATTCGTCCTCGGACTTATAGGCGATCTCCTCGTGCGTCGGGACCGGCAAGGCCATCGCCGCTTCGGCAAGATCGCCGAAATCCATCATCTTGTCGCCGTGACGCGCGGCATGGTTGGTAACCGTCACCTCGCCCGCATCGACGCCCCATTCTTGCGCCGCCGCGGCCTGCATCATGTGGCGGACCGAACCGCCGATCTTCCGCGCGGCCTGAATGTGGTGGCGCAGGCTGCGCGACCCATCGGTATCCTGATTACCGTATTTCGGCTCGTCGCCCTCGGCCTGCACGATCTTGACGCGATCCCAGTCGGCCTCCATCTCGTCGGCCATGATCATCGGCAGCGAGGTTCGGCTGCCGGTGCCCATTTCGGAGCGGTGCGCGACCAGTGTCACGGTGCCGTCGGAATCGATGCTGACGAAGATCAGCGGATCGTCTCGCAGGCCGTGCGGCATCTGCTCGCCGCCCGTGGGCCATTTGGGAAACGCCTCGCCGCGGGTGGCGTAGACACCCAGCATGAAGGCGGCGGACCCGGCCAGGAAGCCGCGCCGCGACGGTTTTATCACCGACAGCGCGGGGGCATCGACGGTCTCTAGGTACTTCAGCATGGCTCAGCTCCCCGTGCTCGCGAGGCGCACGGCCTCGACGATCCGTTGGTAGCAGCCACAGCGGCAGACGTTCCCCGCCATCGAGGCCAGGATTTCGTCGTCACTGGGTTTCGGATTCTCGGCGAGCAGCGCCGCCGCTTGCATGATCTGCCCGGACTGGCAAAAGCCGCATTGCGGCACGTTGAGATCGCGCCAAGCCTGCTGGACGCGGTGATCGCCATTTGGATCCAGACCCTCGATCGTCGTGACCGACTTGCCTTCGACCTCGGACAAGCGCACCAGACAGGCGCGCTCGGCCTTGCCGTCCACATGCACCGTGCACGCCCCGCAGAGCCCTATGCCGCATCCGTATTTCGTTCCGGGCAGCGTCAGCACGTCCCGCAAAGCCCAGAGCAGGGGCATGAGCGGATCGGCGTCCAGTTCCATGGACTCCCCGTTGACTGTCAATCGTGTCATGAATAACTCCCCGGTCGATTTATGTGGTTGGTCTTATCAATTCGGTTGGGCCAACGGCCGCGAAATACTGGCGAAACCGAAAGGCCACCCACAACCCTAGCACGTTCCGGCGATTCCCCAAAATCCTCCGCCCCGCGGCGATCCGCCGGATCGTGCGCAAGCTCTTGCAATCCGGCGCGGCTTTAGGTCAGGTATTGTGAAAATCATCGGATCGTCCCGGCGCAGCAGCGGCGGGGCGTCCGCTTTTGTGTGGATGGACAGGTATGGAAAAAATCCCGATGACCCCCGCCGGGCACGGTGCGCTGGAGCAGGAACTCAAGCAGCTGAAATCCGTCGAACGGCCCGCCATCATCAAGGCCATCGCCGAGGCGCGCGAACACGGCGACCTTTCGGAGAATGCCGAGTATCACTCGGCGCGCGAGAAGCAGTCGTTTATCGAGGGCCGGATCAAGGAGATCGAAGGCGTGCTGAGCCTAGCCGACGTGATCGACCCCAAGAAACTGTCCGGCCCGATCAAGTTCGGCGCCAAGGTGACGCTGGTGGATGAGGACACCGACGAGGAAAAGACATGGCAGATCGTGGGTGAATACGAGGCCAATATCGAAGCCGGCCTGCTCAACATCAAATCACCCATCGCGCGCGCCCTGATCGGCAAGGAGGAGGGCGACAGCGTCGAGGTGCGCACGCCTGGCGGGGATCGGTCCTACGAAGTGGTCAGCATCGACTATTCCTGAGCGCCCGCGCCATGTCCGGCCCCGAAACCGCTTCCGAGAAGCCTGACGCCCCCCGCGCGAGCACGCCGCTTGGCATTTTCGACAAGCCCGCCCTGCCGGCCGTCACGGGAATAGAGATCGCCGCCATCGCACTGACGGTGATCTGGCTGGTTGGGTCGTTGATCTTTTTCGCGCTGCTGCCCGAGGAAAACTCGGACGGGTTCGACTCGCTGCGGTTCCTTATGACGATGCTGACGATCTTCATGCCCGTCGGCATGATCTGGGTCGCAGCCATCGCCGCGCGGTCGAACCGGGTGATGCGCGAGGAAAGCCAACGCCTGCAGACCGCCATAGACGGAATCCGCCAAGCCTATGTCGCGCAGGCGCAGCGTGGTGCAGCCGCACCCGATCAGGCACTGTCGCGCAAGCTCGACGAGATTGCCGCCGCCGCGCGCAAGACCGAAACGGCGCTGGCGACGTTTTCGAGCCGTCGCGACGCCCCCCCAACGCCCGCCACTCGCCCGAAGCCTTCACCGCCCCCGGCGACGACCGACCAAGGCTCGCTTGCGCTCGGCACTCCGGCTGAGGTGCTCAGCCCACCGCTGCCGACCGAGGATTTCATCCGTGCGCTGAATTTCCCGGAAACGGCCGAGGACAGGGACGGCTTCGCCGCGATGCGACGGGCGATGCGTGACCGAAAGACCGGGCAACTGATCCAGGCCAGCCAGGACGTGCTGACCCTTCTCAGCCAGGACGGCATCTACGTGGACGACCTGCGCCCCGATTTGGCGCGGCCCGAAACCTGGCGGCTCTTCGCCCAGGGCGCGCGCGGGCAACAAATTGCAGCGCTCGGGGGTGTGCGCGACCGCTCTTCGCTGGCGTTGACCGCCGGGCGGATGAAGCAGGACCCGATCTTTCGCGACGCGGCGCATCATTTCCTGCGCCTTTTCGATCGCAGTTTTGCCGAGTTCGAAGCCGACGCGACCGATGCCGATATCGCCGCGCTCGCGAACACCCGCACCGCACGCGCTTTCATGTTGTTGGGGCGCGTCACGGGAACCTTCGACTGACGTCGCGCACACCGCTGAAAAAAGCGCCGACGAACCGCTGTGTCCGGGGAGGCAACGCGGATGGATGAGATGCGGTTCTGGACGGCTTGCTCCAAGGCGCGCAAAGCGTGTGGACGGTTCTAAAGCAACACGCCGATCTGGTTGTCCGGCGACACGGGTGTCGTGCCTGACAGCGGGGAACGCCGCTTGTCCCGCGGCCATTCCCGATCACTAGGTTCCAGCTCTTTTCAAACGCAAAACGGGCAGGTTTGCCCTGCCCGTTTTGTTCGATTGAAAACCGAAGTTTTGACGATGCTTGTATACGGCGTCAGGCCGCGACGTTGAAGTCGATCACCATGTGCTCTCCGACGTCCGGACGCACATCGGTGGCCAGAGCGCGCACCATTTCGATGCCGAATTGCACCGGCCCGACGGTGCTGCGCCAGACAGACGCAGACGCCAGAGGCATCCTCAGCAGCACCACCTCGGGGTCGTCGACACCGCCCTCGAACCAGGCTTCGACCATTGGCGACCATATAGTTTCAAGTCGCTCCCGGTCATTGCTTTGCCCGATCGGGCCGGACATGCAGGCGTAAAAGTCGTCCTTGTCCGAAGTTATGGTAAAGTGTGCCGTCCCGCCGCTGCCGATGGCCCGCACCAAGTCTGTTTGACGCGCGGTGACATACCACAACTCCCGCGTGTCGGGGTCGGCGAAATGCGTCATCGGCTGCATGTGCTGGCCGGACCCCTCGACGCCGAGCATGCCTGTGCGGCATGTGCCAAGCATATCGAACAGGTCATCGGCCATCTTCTTCTGTTCAGCTTGTGTGGCCATGTCACGCCACCTTCTTCATCCAATTGTCGAGCGCGTCCTTGGCCTCTTCACGGGTCTTGCCATAGCGCTCCTGAATCAGGCCTTCGAGCTTTTCGCGATTGCCGTCGGCTTCCGCCAAGTCATCATCCGTCAGTTCGCCCCACTCGGCTTGGATGTCGCCCTTCATCTGTTTCCATTTGCCTTCGATCTGGTCCCAATTCATAACGGTCTCCTTCTTGTTTGCTTCTGCCACTCAACGCCGCTCCAGAGCGTCGGGTTCCGCATGGCCAAAAATTCATGCCCTCTGCTTCAATCCGTCCACGAAGCGCTCGAAGGTTTCCAGATGGGTCGAGTCGCTGATCTCGTCGCGGCAGCGCGACAGGACGCTGCGCAGATGCTTGTCGCAGAGCGGATCGTCCTTCACATATGGAAAGGACGCGCCGAACCCGGTGTCCAGAAGCCGCTGGAAGGTCGCCGGTATCGTCCTGACCGGTCCGCCACTGCGCCCCGCAAGGCCGCCATTGTGGTTGGCGGCAACAACCACCGCGGCATGCAACCAGTTCAGGCAGTTGATCGCCGTGAAGGGATCGTTGATGCCGGGAGACAAAGCACGGGCGATCATCTCGACCAGTTGGTCGACCATGAAGAACAGGTTCTGTGTGTCGCTCGGGTTCTCGCCCAGGGCGAAACAGCCGCGCAGTTCCGGGACGAGTTCGTCGGGCACTTCCGGCCCCCAGATCTTGAGAATGGCGCTGTCTTCGTTGATGAACTCGCCATGCGGCACCGGAACGTCGATGACCCAGTCGTTCTGCTCGGCCAGTTGTTCCAGTCGCGACTTGTCGAGGGTCTGGATATAGCCGCACTGTTTCAACGCCAGCTCGGTATCCGGGTCTCGCGACGGGATCGGGGTCACCTTCTCCGTCTCGTCCTTCCGCTCTTCCGCCTGATCGTCGATCAGTGCCTTGAGATCGCGAATGAGCCGCTTGCCGATATCCGCCGTAATGTTGGACACGTTGATGATCTCGGGAATGTGGTGCACGAAATAGATGACGGTCAGGACCGATACGAGCGTCAGCAGGAAGGCCAGCGTGATGGCGAGATGCGGCACGAACAGGACGCTGTCCTGCAGTGCGCCGCCCGGTTGCTCGCCCTGGATCGCGCGCGCCACGAAGAGCGCATAAACGAAGGTCGACACCAGGATGCCGAGACTGCGCTGGTTACCCCGGTCGCGCATGAAATTGCCGATCAGTCGGGGGCCGAAATTTCCCGCGGCGAAGGACACCGCGACGATGGTCATCGAGAACATCACGCCTGCCACGCCGAACACCGATTGCGAGATGATCCCCATCAACGCGCGCGCGCCATCCACCTGGGTGTCGCGAAGCGTTTCGGGCAGCAACTTGACCAGCCATTCCGCGTTGCGGTCGAGATAAAGCATAGCTTCGGCCAGCAGAATCGCCAAGATGACGAGTGTCGCCGGCAAGAACCAGTAGCTCGCCTGAATGTCCTGGATCTGTTTCGCGATGAATGCGCGGTATGATTTCATGAATCTGCGGTCCCATCATGGCAGGACCGACAATCGGACCTGCACAAGCGCCAGCAGACAACGCCTCCCGACCGGGATCAACGCCTTTGGCACCGGCCGGTTCCTTTTAGGGAACAGAACTGCAGCATTGCGCGTTATCAAGGGTTGCATTGCGCCTCAGAGCCCGGAGCCCCCATGACCGACAAGAAAAACGCCACCAATACCGATCAAGAGGCCGAGGAGATCGAGGAACGGTCCGTCGAAGAAGCAGCCGCACTGTCTCCCAAGCTGATCTACGAGGTGGTGCGCAAGGACGGCGAAGAGGAGATGTCTCGTCCGACCCTGTCGCTGATCTGGTCGGGCATCGCCGCGGGCATCATGATCAGCTTTTCTGTGCTGGGGGAGGCAGTATTCCGCACGCACCTTCCCGAAGGCCCCTCCCGGTTTCTCATCGAAAACCTCGGCTATACCTTCGGGTTCCTGCTGGTGATCCTCGGGCGGATGCAGCTGTTCACCGAGAACACGATCACGTCGGTCCTGCCATTGATGAGCGAGCCCGGGTTCGCCAAGCTGCGCGCCGTGGGACGACTCTGGGGCATCGTGCTTTGCGCCAACGTCGTCGGGGCTTACGCCGCGGCACTGATGATCGCCTTTACTCCGGCAGTGCCTGCCGATCTGATCCCTGCGATCACCGATCTGTCCGCCCACGCGATGGGGATGTCGCCCTCGGACGGATTCGCGCGTGCCATTCCGGCCGGGGTTCTGGTGGCCGCCATCGTCTGGATGATGCCACAGGCCGAGGAAGCGTCGTTTTTCGTGATCCTCGTTTTCACCTGGCTGATCGCGGCCGGGGATTTCGCCCATATCGTGGCCGGGTCGGTCGAAATGGCCTTCCTTCACGTGACGGGCGCCTTGTCGCTCTATGATGCGGTGTTCGGGTTTTTTATTCCGGTCCTTCTGGGCAACATCATCGGCGGCACTGTGATCTTCGCCATGATGGCGTGGGGGCAGGTAAAGGAAGAACTGTGAGGCGGGGGCGGAACCTATGGCGCTGTCAGACGTTTGATCTGCATTCGCGGCCCCGCGCATTTGCGTGATCGGCCGACCTGAGACAGGAGAGACAAAATGTTGGAAGTGACAGGACTGGGCGGAGTGATCATCCTCGCGCTCGACATCTGGGCGATCGTTTCGATCGTCGGATCATCGGCGAGCACTGGCAAGAAAGTGCTCTGGACTTTGCTCGTGCTGCTGCTCCCGGTCGTGGGTTTCATCATCTGGCTGCTGGCTGGTCCGCGGTCCACCGCGAGTCGGGTCTGACACAGACGTAATGTGACAAAGCGAGAAGACGGGCGGCGACGCCCGTTTTTTTGTTTCGAGGCATTCAGACGACAAAAAAGGCGGGTCTGATTGGACCCGCCTTAAACACCACTCCGGCATTACGCCGACTGTTGAATTACTTGCGGCCACTCATCCAGCCGACCAGAAAACCAATGCCGACTGCGATTCCCAGCGCCGTTGCGGGCTGGGTGCGGACAAACTCACTCGATTGCGCCTTGGCGAGTTCGGCCTGTTGCAGGGCCCGGTCGGACACCTCGCGACCAGCGGCCTTCGCTTGATCGACGCGCTCGGACGCAGCTGCGCTGAGCTTTTCGCCTTGGGCTTTGCCCATGTCGGCGATGATTTCTGTCAGCCCGGCCAGGTCGGAGCGCAGGGTGTCTATCTGTTGTGTGAGATCCGCTGTCGTCGCTTCGCCGGATCCGTTGGTGGATGTACGTGCCATCTTCAATCTCCTTGGTCTGCTTCAAGTTTCTCATGCCAACGCAGCTGGGCGGCACATGGTTCCGCGCGCGACGCGGCGTCACGAAACGGGACGCGATGGAACCGTTCTTGGCGTCTGGCGTTCTTTTCGCAGGACGGTGTCATCCAGATGCCGAGAACGCAACACGCAAAGGAGACTACCATGCTCTATTGGGCCCTCACTTTTCTGATCGTCGCCTTGATTGCCGGCGTCTTCGGCTTCGGTGGCATTGCATCCGCCTCGGCCGGGATCGCGCAAATCCTGTTCGTCATTTTCTTGGTGCTGTTCATCGGCGCGCTGATCATGCGGGCGGTGCGATAAGCTGTCTCTTCTCGCTTTCTCCAGAGTAATCCCCTGAACCACGCCAAACGGCGTGGTTCTTTCCAACACAATCAGAAAGGAAAAATCATGAATTCCGCAATGAATGTCGTTCCCGAAACCAAGAGCTTTGCGACCGGCCCGCAGAACACCGAAGCGCTGGCGACAGCGATCGCCAACGTGCTGTCCGACACCTATCGCCTTATGTTCAAGACCCACGCCTATCACTGGAACGTGGAAGGGCCGCTGTTCTATTCGCTGCACAAGCTGACCGAGGAACAGTACGAAGACCTGTTCGCCGCCGCCGACGAACTGGCCGAACGCATCCGCGCTCTGGGTCACATGGCACCGATGAAGCTGGCCGACATCACCTCGCAATCCGTGGTGAAAGACTTGGAGGACATCCCGTCCGCCGGGGAAATGTGCGAAGATCTGGCCAACGATCATGAGCGTATCGCGCACCGGATGCACGCGCTGATCGAGTTGTCCGGCAAGCACCGCGATGCCGTGACCGAAGACATGGCCACCGCGCGCTCGTCCGTGCATGAACAGGCGGTCTGGATGCTGCGGGCCATTGCAGCCAAGTAAAACCACCGTCACACAAAGAAAAACCCCGCGCGCCGCGCGGGGTTTTTTGGTTTCGGGGGTGCCCTTTTCTTAGATCCGCAGCTTTTCGGTGGATGCGAAGAACATTGCCTGGCTGACCGCGGATTGCACTTGGCTTTCCTTGTAGGGCTTTGAGATCAGGAAGGCCGGTTCTGGACGTTCACCGGTCAACAGGCGTTCAGGGAAAGCGGTGATGAAGATCACCGGGCTGTCGCCAAGCTCTGCGAGCAGATCATTGACCGCATCGATGCCCGACGAATTGTCGGCAAGCTGGATATCCGCGAGGATCAGATCGGGACGCTTGTCCCGGCCCAGGGCGACTGCCTCTGCACGGGTACGCCCGATGCCTGTCACCTCGTGACCGAGATCCATCACGATCGAGCGGATATCCTCGGCAATGATCGGTTCGTCTTCGATGATCAGCACGCGCCCAGCGATGCTGTCCTGCATGTCAGCCTGCGCCCGGTCGATGAAGCCGCGAATATCGTCTTCGGTGACGTTCATGATATGCGCGATGTCCGCATAGCCAAAATCCTCAAGCGTCGACAACAAGAGCGCCTCGCGCGTGTTGACCGGCAACGAGGCGAGGTGGTTCTGCGCCCGGATCAGACGGCCGGAGGTTTCCTCTGCCACCGGTGCGCCGCTGGAGGACCAGATCGCGTGAAACGCCTTGAACAGTCCGACCCGCACGGACACATCCGGATCCAGTGCGCCGGCATCCTGAAGAATGGCTTCGAGCGTTGCCAGCGCATACTGATCTCCGCTGGTCTGTGACCCGGTCAGTGCACGCGCATAGCGACGAAGATAGGGGAGTTGCGCCGCGATCTGATCGGAACGGTCGACGTGATCCTGTGTCTCTGACATTTTTTCGCCTTTTTTGCTTTTTGCCGGAACCAACACGCGAGCTGCACGTTTGGTTCCACGTGCGCGCGACATATTTTCGGGAATTCGAAGGACAATCAACCCAATGGCAGGTGGCAAGAACAAGGACGGGACAAGGGCAGCCCGGATCATCGATGAAAATCTGAAGCTGGTCTATTCCGACCTGGTTCAGGAGGACCTCCCCGACAGGTTCAAGGACCTGCTTGCGCTGCTCAAGGCGCAGGACGCAGAAACCTCGCACGACGAAGACAAGAAAGGCCGAAAATGAGTGAACCCGACCCGAGAGATGGGCTGGTGGATCACCTTCCGGCCCTGCGCGCCTTCGCGCTCAGCTTGACGCGAAACGGTGCGACCGCCGATGACATGGTACAGGACACTGTGGTCAAGGCATGGACCAATATCGACAAGTTCAAGCCCGGCACGAACATGCGTGCGTGGCTCTTCACCATCCTGCGCAATACCTACTATTCCAGCCGCCGAAAGCTGAACCGCGAGGTCGCCGATGTCGATGGTGTGTTTGCCGGGAGCGTTTCGGTCAAACCCGATCACGATGGGCGCATGCAATTGGCGGATTTCAAGAAAGCCTTTGAAACCCTGCCCGACGAACAGCGCGAGGCGCTGGTTCTGGTCGGGGCCGCCGGATTCACCTACGAGGAAGCGGCCGAGACCTGCGGCGTGGCGATCGGCACGATCAAGAGCCGCGCCAACCGCGGGCGGGCCCGGCTTGCGGAACTTCTGGAGCTCGAAGACGGCGGCGTGACCGAACTGACCGACAACGCAACAATGGCCGTGGTGGCCGGATCCCCCGAGGTCAACCGGTGAAGGAAGACGCTGGCCACGCGTCTGAGCGGCGCTGGCATCGGGGATTGCGGGCGCGCCTGGCCATGTTGTTGGCGCTGGCCTTGCTGCCGATTGGACTGATCGCCATCAACCAGACCAACCTGCTGAGCTCACAGGCCCGGGAGAATGCCGAATTGGCGCTGCTGGCCCTGACCGAGAAAGCCGCGAGCCAGGAACGCCAGGTCATCCAGCGCGGGATCGGCATTGCCGATGCGATCGCGGCGCTTGCCCTGCGCCTGTCGCAGGACACCGAGAACTGCCAAACATATCTCAAGGCGCTGGTGGACAGCTATCCGCGGTTCAGTTTCCTGGCGATCGTGCCGAAGGATGGTCGGATCACCTGTGCATCGGACGGAAACTCGCATGATGTTTCCCAAAGCGAAGGGTTCTTGGACCATATCGGCGACACCAGCGCGACCATATCAGTCAATTCGAACGCCCCGATCAGCGGAACCTCGGTCGTTGTCATGCGCCAACCGTTTCTGGAAAAGGATGCGATCGCGGGCTATGCGCTCGTGTCGATCCCTCACGCCAACCTCGCGTCCACCGTGGCGGATCGTCCGACGGAGGCGCTTCAGGAAATCATCACCTTCGACGCCGATGGCGAAGTGCTGACCACGACCGGTGACTTCGAAACGGTCGCGGACAGGCTGCCGTCAAGCCAGATCCTCGGGGAATTCGGCTCGGAAGCGACGCGGGCCTTCATCGATACCGACCGGTCGGGACGCAGGAAGGTCTTTGCCGTGGTGCCGATCGAACAGCGCCGGATCTACACGATGGGCGTGTGGGAACCCGATTCGCCCTACACGAGCATTCTGAAGGCGCGAGTTCCGCCGGTCCTGTTTCCCGGCCTGATGTGGTTGATCAGCCTCGGCGTCGCGCTGTTCGCGGTCCATACGCTCGTGATCCGGCATGTGAACAGGCTGGGCCGCGAAATGGCGCGTTTTGCGAGCCGTCGTGAACTGCCCTCCTTCGCGGGGGCGGCGGAACTGCCGAGCGAACTGCAGGCCTTGGAAACGCGGTTTGCCAGCATGGCGGATGCGATCCTGCGCGACGAGGCCGATCTTGAAAACGCGCTGCGTGAAAAGAACGTGCTGATCCGCGAGGTGCATCACCGGGTCAAGAACAACCTCCAACTGATCTCGTCGATCATCAACATGCAGATCCGCAAGGCGGACCACGACGAGACACGCGAGGGCCTGCGCCGTATCCAGGACCGGGTGCTGAGCCTCGCGACGATTCACCGCGACCTCTACCAGACCAGCATTGGTGGCCGGGTCGATGTCGGCGCGCTGATCGAAGAGATCGTCGGGCATGCCGCCGATGTCGGCAACGACAAGGGTGACGGTGTCGAAGTCACGACCGATATCGAACGGATCATGCTGTATCCCGACCAGGCCGTGCCCTTGTCGCTTCTGGCCTCGGAAGCGGCGACAAACGCGATGAAGTATGCCGGCACCGACGACGGTACGCGCACCAGGATCGACGTCGAGTTGAAGAAAACTTCGGACACCACTGTCCGCTTCGTTTTCGCCAACAGCATGGGCGACGTCGATGACAGTGACGGAACGGGGCTCGGCACCCAGCTGATCAATGCCTTCTCGATCCAGCTGGGCGCGACCACCGACGTGCAGCAGACCGACGACCGCTACGTTCTGACCGTGAGCTTCGACATCGCAGCCTTTTCCGAAGAATCCGATACGGCCTGAGTCGTCGCTCCTACTGGGCGGCGAGCGGTTGGCGCGCGAGCTTGCACTGGTTCCACAACTGGCCCAGTGCCTCGACGAGCGCGTCGATATCGGCTTCGGAGTGCACCGGCGACGGCGTGATGCGCAGCCGTTCCGTGCCCTTTGGCACAGTCGGATAGTTGATCGGCTGAATATAGATGCCGAACGCGTCAAGCAGCAGGTCGGAGATGTACTTGCATTTCATCGGATCGCCCACGATCACCGGGATGATATGGCTCGGATTGTCGATATGCGGGATACCCGCCGCGTCCAGCCGCGCGCGCAGCCGGGCGACGTTCGCGTGCTGCCCGCGTCGTTCCTCGTCGCTGGACTTGAGATGTCGGACCGAGGCCGCGGCCCCTGCGGCCACGGCGGGCGGCAGGGCGGTGGTGAAGATGAAGCCGCTGGCAAAGCTGCGCACGAAATCACAGAGCGCGGCCGACGCGGCGATATAGCCCCCGACGACACCAAATGCCTTGCCCAGCGTGCCTTCGATGACGGTCAGCCGGTGCATCAGCCCCTCGCGTTCAGCGATGCCGCCGCCGCGCGGCCCATACATGCCGACGGCATGCACCTCGTCCAGATAGGTCATGGCGCCGAACCGGTCGGCAAGGTCGCAGATTTCCTTGATCGGTGCGATATCGCCATCCATCGAATAGACAGACTCAAAAGCGATCAGTTTGGGCGCATTTGCGGGCGCGGCGGCCAGTTTCGCTTCGAGATCGGCGAGGTCGTTGTGCTTCCAGATCACCTTCTGCGCGCGCGAGTGGCGAATGCCCTCGATCATGCTCGCATGGTTCAGGCTGTCTGAGAACACGATGCAGCCCGGAATCTCGGACGCAAGTGTTCCCAGTGCGGCCCAGTTCGAGACATAGCCCGAGGTGAAGAGCAGCGCCGCTTCCTTGCCGTGAAGATCGGCCAGTTCCCGTTCCAGCAGAACGTGGTGGTGAGTCGTGCCCGAGATGTTTCGGGTGCCGCCCGCGCCGGCGCCGCAGGTATCGAGCGCCTCATGCATGGCGGTCAGCACGCTGGGATGCTGCCCCATGCCGAGATAGTCGTTCGAGCACCAGACCGTAACCTCGCCGGTCTGCGCGCCCGTGAAGCGCGTGGCCTGCGGGAAGGCCCCGCGTCGGCGCATCAGGTCGGTGAAAACGCGATAGTTGCCCTCGTCCTTGAGGCCTTGCAGGCGATCCTGGAAATAGCGTTCATGTGCCATCGGCAGCCCCTCTCATCCGGTTGCCCAAAACCTAGCCTAGGGCCACGCTTGGCTGCCTTGACAATGGTCAAGATGGACGCCGCCTGTCCCCCGCGTCAGACAGTGACAGCGACCGTTACGCTTCAGGTTGCCAATCCGAAGCCAGGGCAACATAAAGAGATCGCCGGATTCCCTACCTATCGCATGAATTGACGGGACAGATGATGACCGAACGCAACGCGGATATCGCCCGAGGATCGCTGCTGCTGAAAAGCATGCCCGAAGAAATCAGCGACGCGCTCCTGAAGGGCGCGACGACCCGAACGGCGGGGCGCGGAGAAACCCTGTTCCTGCAGGGCGAGACTGCGCACGTGATCCATGTGGTTCTCGACGGGTGGGTCAAGCTCTACCGCATTTCGCCCAACGGAAACGAGGCCATCGTCAACGTGTTCACGCGCGGCAGCAGCTTCGGTGAAGCGGTCGCGTTCCGCCATGGGGAATACCCGGTGTCCGCCGAGGCGGTCACCGATTGCACGCTGCTTCAGATCTCGGCCGCCTCCTTCATCACGATGATGAAGGAGCGGCCGGAAATCTGCGTGTCGGTCCTGTCGGCGACCTTCCAGCACCTCCATGCGCTGGTCGCGCAGATCGAACAGATCAAGGCGCAGACCGGGGCGCAACGGGTGGCCGAATTCCTGCTGGACCTGTGCAATCAGGAGAGCGGCAGCTGCGTCGTCACCCTGCCCTATGACAAGGTGCTGATCGCCGGCCGCCTCGGCATGAAACCCGAAAGCCTGTCACGGGCGTTTTCCAAGCTGCGCCCGCAAGGGGTGCGCATCGCCAAGAACCACGCCGCCATAGAGGATATCGAACTTTTGCGCGACTACGCAGACGAGGATCCGGCCTCTGCCTGGAACAAGGCCCTATGAGCGATCTTTCCAAAGCCCTCGCCGCGATCGACGCGGCCAATGCTCACGATCCGGACACATCGGAAGGCGCGCCCGCGGCGCAGCTTTACGGTCAGCGCATGAGCGCGGAACTGACGCGGCTGTTCGCCGACGCCTCCGAACCGCTGCAGATCGCGGCCCGGGGGCAGCATATCGAACGCTGGGTGCTCAAGCGCGCCGACTATCCGCAGGGGCGCGAGGGCTACCTGACATGGCGGCGCGACCTCGCGCGCCATCACGCCAACCGGGTCGGCGAGATCATGCGCGAGGCGGGCTATGACGAGGCCGACGCCGAGGCCGCAGGCAAGATGATCCGCAAGGAAGGCATCAAGCGCGACGTCGAGGTGCAGGCACTGGAGGACGTGATCTGTTTCGTCTTCCTCAAGTGGTACTTCGCGCCGTTTTCCACCACCCAAGATCCGGACAAGATGCAGCGCATTGTTGAAAAGACCGCGCGCAAGATGTCTGCAGAGGGCCGTGCCCGCGTGCTGGACGAATTCGAGCTGCCGGACTCGCTCGCGGCAGCCTTCAGAGCATGAGCGGGATCAGGTAGAGCCCCAGCAGAAGCGCACAGAACAGCGCCAGCGAAATGCCGAAGCCCCGCGCCCAGAACGGCGCATTGACCAAACCCAAGTACCGCCCGAGGATGACACGCGCCTTCAGCCAGGCGAGCGTCAAAATCATGGCCCCGGCGAACGGTTGCACCGTCGTCGGAACCGGGAAGACGGAAATCAGAGTCGATGCGAAGCTGAAGACCAGCAAGGCCAACCAGGCGGTGATCAGGGCGTGGCGTGTCATGTCAGAAGATAGATCACCGGAAAAAGCAGAACCCAGACCAGGTCGACCATGTGCCAGAAGGCTGCGCCGACCTCGATGTTGCGGGGCGCGTCCCGCCAGGCGACCAGCAACAGAATGACGATGCCCGCCACGACGTGGGCGGCATGAAAGCCGGTCAGAAGGTAGTAGAACGTAAAGAACGGGTGACTGTCCCAGCCGATCCCCAGCGCCGACTTGTCGGCATACTCCTGCCCCTTCACGATCAGGAACACGACCCCCAGCACCGCCGCAACCGCCAGCGCGTACCGCGCCTGCATCCGCCGGCCGGCCTCACGCAGGGACAAGGCCAGCGCGGCGAGAAACCCGCTGGTCACCAGAACCACCGTGTTCAGACCGGCGGCCGTGCGATTCAGGGCCGATTGCGCCTCGGCAAAGCCTGCAGGATCGGTCGCGCGCACTGCCAGAAAAGCGGCCAGGCCAGCGCCGAAGACCAGCAACTCGCTGACGATCAGAACCCACATCATCAGATCGCCGGGCAGCTCGTCCAGCACGTTTTCGTCGCTCATGCCCCGACCAGTTCGCGATAAATCTGGGGCAGCGCTTCGGTCAGCTTGTCCGGGTGCGGGATGACGTGGAACCCGCCACGCCCGAACAGGCGCGGGAACCAGGTCTTGGCCTGCTTGTCGATGGTCACGCCAAAGACCGAATGTCCCGCGCGGCGGGCTTCGCGGACGGCCATCGCCGTGTCCTCGATGCCGTGCCGACCTTCATAGTGGTCTAGGTCGTTGGGCTTGCCATCGGTGATGACCAGCAGTAGACGCCGTTTCTTGCCCTGCCGCGCCAGATCGACCGAAGCATGCCGGATCGCGGCCCCGAGACGTGTATAGAAGCCGGGGCGCAAGGCACCGATCCGCTCTTCGATCCGCTCCGACATCGGCTCGCCGAATGCCTTGCATTGCTGGATGTAGACGCGGTTGCGCTTGAGCGACGAAAATGCGTGGATCGCGAAATCATCGCCGCAGGCATCGAGCCCCCAGGAGAGCGCAGCGAGCGCCTCGCGCTCGATATCGATGACCGCGCGGCCCGAAACGGCGCTTTCGGTGGAGCGCGACACGTCCAGCAGGATCGAAACGGCGAGGTCGCGCGCCTGCGGCAGCGATTGCCGCCAGATCCGGTTACTGCCCGCGCCATTTGCGAGGATATCGACCCGCGCGCGCACGACCGCTTCCATGTCCAGCTCATCCCCGTCGAGACAACCGGGCACGAAGACGCGGCCGGGACGCAAAGCCTCGAACTGACGTTTGACATGGTTGATGCGGCGCATGGCGCGCGGGTCCTCGCGAAACGAGGGGACGCAATCTCCCGTTTCGGCGATGCTGTGCAGGACGCGCACGTGGTCGGGCAGATAGGCGCCCGAACGCGCGTCCCATTCGGGATAGGTATGTTGGCCTGCCAATCGTTCGAGGTCGACATCCTCGGGCGCGAGGTCAAGGTGCAACTTGAGCCGCGTGGCCGGGGCCTTGGATATCTGCCCCAGCCCGATCTCGTCCTGGTCGTCGGCGGCCTTCTTGGCATTGTCCGGGTCGTCATCATCGACCCGGCGGTTGAGGTTCAGGAACTCGGCCCAGCTGAGAATCGCCTCGAACTTGTGCAGGATCAGGCTGTCGGCACGTTCGGCCTGGTCGGCCTGCCGCCGCTTGGCGCGGTGGGTGCCTTCGCTGCCTTCCTCGGGCGGGCCGTCAGTGTCGCGACTCTCGACCGTATCGGACGCGCTGAAACTGAGCTCGCGCAAATCGGGCCAGATCGGCACGGGCACGAAAGGTTGGTAGCCGCGCGGCGCGTCGAACTCTGCCGGATCTGCGGTGAAGAGCCGGTCGGCAAGCGGCGAAAGCGGCGCGGTGTCGCCGAGCGCATGGCGCAGCAACGCTTCGACCGCTGCCTCGACGGGCGGCAGCTTGGCGGTGCGGCGCTGGTGCAGCGTCGCAGCGCACAGGGTTTCATACAGACCACGCAGCCCGGGCGCGTCGGCAAGAACGTCGTCCGCCATTATGCGCGCGGCCGAAATTGCGCACATGTCCGCGCGCAGCGGATCGTCCTGCACCTGATAGGCTCCCGCGTGCGCGGCGGCAGCGGTCAGCCAGAGGTAGAGCGCGCCATTGGCTTCGCGGGTGGGGAAAACCGCCAGCCGCTCGGGCAGGCGCAGCACCTCGCCATCGAAACTGGCGCGCGGCAGGATGTCCGCCTCGGCCCCCAGACGACGCAGGAAGCTCAGTCGGTGACGGCTGACTTCGGCACTGACGGGGCGCAGTTCAACCGACTGCGCGCCTCCCAGGCCGCGAAAGAAAACGGCCAGCCGCCCGCTGACCTCGGAGAGGTCCACGCTGGCTCCATGATGCACCTGCGGCGCATCCAGGCGGCTGGCAAAGGCGTGCCACAGTTTCCCGACTGTTTCTTCGGGTTCCCATGGCTCTATCTCGATCCTGCCCATGGCCATGCCTCACCCGAAGATGGCCGTGACGAGATCCAGGAGCCCGCGTTTCACATCGGCGTCGTCCGTCAGGGGTTCGATCATCGCCGCTTCGACCGCACGGTCGATGGGCATGCCCTGCGCAATCAGCGACGCGGCATAGACGATCAGACGGGTAGAGACGCCTTCTTCCAAATCCTGACCCTTGAGCGCGCGCAGCTTTCCGGCAAGGCGCACCAGCGGTTTGACGCGGTCGGGCGACAGCCCGCTTTCGCGTGCCACGACTTCGATTTCGACCTCTGGGGTCGGGAAATCGAACTCAACGGCAAGGAAACGTTGCCGGGTCGAAGGTTTCAGGGTTTTCAGGATATTCTGGTAACCGGGGTTGTAGGACGCGACCAGCATGAAGCCGGGCGCCGCTTCCAGTTCTTCGCCGGTGCGGTCGATCGGCAGGATACGCCGGTCGTCGGTCAGCGGGTGCAGCACCACGGTCACGTCCTTGCGCGCCTCGACCACCTCGTCGAGGTAGCAGATTGCGCCCTCGCGCACCGCGCGGGTCAGCGGCCCGTCGACCCAGACGGTTTCACCGCCCTTGAGCAGGTAGCGCCCGATCAGGTCGGCCGCCGACAGGTCGTCATGGCAAGCCACGGTGTAAAGCGGCCGGCCCAGCCTTGCGGCCATGTGCGACACGAAACGCGTCTTGCCGCACCCGGTCGGCCCCTTGAGCAGCATCGGCAGGTTGTTGGCGCTGGCGGCTTCGAACAGTGTGCATTCGTCGCCCTGCGGCAGGTAGAAGGGGGCGTCTGCCGCCCCCTCCGTTTTCGGGGTGAAGGATCCGTCCATCTCGCTCACTCCGCCGCCACCGTCGCATCGGCCGAGATCACCTCACGGCGCGGCACGAAGATGGCATAGAGGAACAGGAGCACGCCGAGCAGAACCACGATGCCCGAGCCCAGCCGCATCCAGTAGAAGATGGCGATGCTGTCCTGAACGTCCATGTAGTACTCGCCCACGACCCGCTGCATGTGCGTCTGCACGGTGCCGGCAAAGGTCAGGGTGAAGGTCATGAAGACCATGCCACCCGACATCAGCCAGAACGAGGCCATGTTCAGCACCTGGTTGTAGGGATCACGCTGCTTCAGGATCGGCATGGCATAGCTCATGATCGCGAGGTTGAGGCAGACATAAGCGCCGTAGAAGGCCAGGTGCCCGTGTGCAGCGGTGATCTGGGTGCCGTGGGTATAGTAGTTCACCCCGTGCAGCGTGTGCAGGAAGCCCCAGATGCCCGCGCCGAAGAAGGCCAGCGTGGCACAGCCGAGCGACCACAGCAGTGCCGCCTTGTTCGGGTGATCGCGGCGGCCCTTCCAGACCATGACGAAGGCGAAGGCCATCATCGCGAAGAACGGGATCACCTCGAGGCTCGAGAAGATCGATCCGATCCACTGCCAGTAGGCCGGCGCGCCGATCCAGTAGTAGTGGTGTCCGGTGCCCAGGATGCCCGAGAAGAGCGCCGCGGCAACGATGACATAGAGCCATTTCTCGACGATCTCGCGGTCCACCCCGGTCAGCTTGAGCATGAGGTAGGCGAGGATCGATGCCATGATCAGTTCCCAGACGCCTTCGACCCACAGGTGGATCACGTACCACCAGTACATCTTGTCGAGCGAGAGGTTCTCAGGATTGTAGAAGGCGAACAGGAAGAGCAGCGCAAGCCCCCAGAGACCCAGAAGCAGGATGTTGGTGATCGCCGTCTTCTTGCCCTTCAGAACGGTCATCGACACGTTGTAAAGGAACAACAACGCGGCGACGACGATGCCCGCCTTGACCCATTTGGGCTGTTCGAGGAACTCGCGGCCCTCCTTGCCCAGCAGCCAGTTGCCCTCGAACAGGTTGAACAGGTAGGTGACGACCACGCCCAGCGTGCCGACCACCAGGATGATCAGTTGCAGATAGGCGATGGTGGGCGAGTGGATCTCGCGTTCCGCCTCTTCGGGGATCAGGAAGTAGGCCGCCCCGAAGAAGCCGAGCAGCAGCCACACGACCAGACTGTTGGTGTGCAACATGCGGACGATGTTGAACGGCACCAGTTCGGACAGGGTGTTGGGCATGACATAGATCAGCCCCGCGAGAAGGCCGCCGAGGATCTGGACCGCGAACAGTCCCAGCGCCACGGCGAAATACGCATATGCGATTTTCTGAGATTGATACTTCATCTTGATTGTCCTCACTCAACCCGCGTCGTTGGGCGGCCAGCCCTGCGCGTCGATGCTATCCGTCCACAGAAGGAAGTCGCTGAGCGCGCGATACTCTTCGTCGGTCAGATCGAAATAGGGCATCTGGCGGCGGCCCTCGATGCCGGTCGGCATGGCCTGCATCCACCCTTTCAGGGTCTCGAACGCGGCCTCGGGGTCGTCCTCGACCCCCATCCGGGTCATGTAGTTGGCCAGTTCCGGCGCGAAATAGGCTCCTTCGCCCAGGATGCTGTGACAGTTGATGCAGGCGTGGCGTTCCCACACGTGCTTTCCGAGGGCAACGCTTTCCGTGATGCCCTCGTGGTCGGTCGACGTGGTGACGATGTAACGGTGCGAATGAGCCGTCAGCCCCACGAATATGATGATAAAGAACAGTGACCCGCCGAAAAAGATGTTCCGGGCCATGCTCTTGGTCATGACTTCGCGCATTGCGCTCTCCTTTGCGCTGCGTTTTCGATGCGGCCACCTTGGTCTGCGGCGGCCGTGTGATCCTTGGCTTTTGTCAAGCCTCGGCGCTTTTGGGTCCCTCCCCGCCCGCTTGTGACACCGGTTTGCGTTGCCGCCGCTTGAGCACCGGACAGGTCTGCGGGTCGTTCATCACCACCTGGCAGCGCAGGCAGAGCACGCATTCGTTGGCGTTGATCCGACCCAGCGGATCGATGGCGCCGACGGTGCACTTGGTTTCGCACAACCGGCATTCGCGCCCGCACTGGGGCCGGCGGTGCAGCCAGTCGAAGATCTTGAGCTTGGCCGGAATCGCAAGCGCGGCGCCCAGCGGACAGAGATAGCGGCAATAGAACCGCTCGATGAACAGGCCCGCCGTCAGCAGGGCGACAACGAACAGCACGAAGGGCCACGCCCGCATCATCCGCATCGAGATCGCCGTCTTGAAGGGCTCCGCCTCGGCCAGGATCAGCGCGTCCTTCATCGAATAGAAGGACAGCGCGAGAATCGCCATGAAGAGCGTGTACTTGATGATCCAGAGCCGCTCGTGCAGCGCATGCGGCACCGCGATCTGCGGCACGCCCAGCTTGCGCGCGGCCACGTTCGACAGCTCCTGAAGCGCGCCGAACGGGCAGAGCCAGCCGCAGAAAACGCCACGTCCCCAGAACAGCAGGCCCAAGGCGACACCGGCCCAGAGGGTGAAGATCACCGGCTCGATCAGGAAGGTCTCCCAGTGAAATCCGGTCAGCAGCGATTGCACGAAAGCGATGACCTGCACGACCGAAAGCTGGCCGTTCAGAATCCAGCCCAACCAGACCAACGTGACGCTGAGAAAGCCGAGACGGAGTCCGCGCCAAAGCGCGGGTCGCCGCACCAGACTCTCCTGGAAGAGCAGAATCAGGGTCAGGGCGATCTGCATGGCGGCCACGGTCATCACCGCGAATCGCCGCTCCTGCCAGCTCTGCTGCCAGAGCGGTGCGGCTTCGGGCGGCGGCGCGATGATGTACGCTTCGGGCAGCGCGTAGGGAAGCGTCGTGACGAAGGACACCTCGCCGCCGGCCTCGGTTTGCCGACTCGCCGTCAATTCCAGCACGAACGGTTTGGTCACGTCGAACGCTGCGCCATCGAGTCGGAACAGGCTGCGTTCCTTGAGGTCTGGGGCATCCGCAAGGGGCAGTTTGTCCACCCGGGTGTATCCCGCATCAGTCAGCGGCAGCCGCACATCGCCCTGAACCAGCGTCAGCCGATCGAACACACCGCTGCGTCGCCAAGACGTCCCCCGGTGAGAATAGAGTCCGCGCGAGGCAACGAACAACACCACCTCGTCCGGCCCCAGCGCCCCGACCGCGCGCGAATACTGCTGCTGACCCAGGATGTTGCGCCCGATCGTGGGCGGATCGACGATTCCGGTCCAAAGCTCGATGAATGCCTCCTCGCCCTCGGGGATCGGGGGGCTCGCACCGGGCAGCTCCGCGCGGGCCTGGCTCATCGTGACCAACGCATGGGCAAGCGCGCCTTGCGCTTCCAATTCCGACCAGCCGGCAGGGGCGAAGCCGACGCGGTCGATCCCACCGCCGGACAGCACGCCGCGCCCGATCGCCAGGGTGCGCGCCGTGCGCAAGATCGAATCGCGAATCACCCCGGTCGAAACCGTGGCGCGCGAGATGATGTCGGGCATGTCCGGGCCATCCGTTCCCTCGTCGGGTGCGGCCATGTCCACGCCGGCGAATCCTCCGACGAAACGCTCGATATCGGCATCGGACAAGCCGAGCGTCAGGATCGGCTCGCTGTGGCGGGTCAGGGTGGCGCCGGCGATCCGCCCCTGCAGATCAAGAGCGACCAGCGCATCGAGCGGTCGGCCCGAATAGCCGACGGATCGGGCGATTTCCCAGGTCGAGGCGATGTATCCGACAGGTCCTTCGGCAGTTGCGACCGACCAGCCGGGAACATCGCCCTCCTCGCGGATCAGGACCGGCGTGCGGTCGAGACCGAACAGCTCAGCCGCCTGTGCGGATGTCGGCGCGATCGGTTCTATCCGGTTTTCAAATGTCGGCCGCACCGCCTGTGCCCATGCGGGCACGGCGTATCCGACCCAAAGAAGGACCAGTATCCCGAGGACGGCAGAGATCGGCGCGGGGCGAGACATGCGCCCTTGTCGCGCCGGGCGGCCGCGCGAGCCTTAACGAAAGTCAAGGATGCGAGTTCGCTTTGGCGTCAGGGTCGCCCTGCCTCACCAGCGAACGGAGTATTCGTGATGAAACCCACACCAGCCATCCGGCGCGCAACGCTTCTTACAAGCGCTGCTGTCGCACTGGGCCTTGCCGTGACCGGCGTATCGGCCCAGGAAAAGCCAAAGGACCACGCAGACGGTCCCGCTGCGGCATACGAGCCCAGCATGACGACGCTGGGCCAGATCCAGGTCGAAATTCCGGGCCGCAAGCCCGGCGATCCGGTTATGACCCCGGCCGAGTTCCAAAAAGCCACGACGATGTATTTCGAACGCTGCGCAGGCTGCCACGGCGTGCTGCGCAAGGGCGCGACCGGCAAGGCGCTGACCCCCGATCTGACCCGTGCAAACGGTTTTGAATACCTGCGCGACTTCATCAACTACGGCTCGCCTGCGGGTATGCCCAACTGGGGCACCTCCGGCGAACTGACCGAGGACGACGTGGACCTGATGGCGCGGTACCTCCTGCTGGAGCCCCCCGCACCGCCGGAATACGGCATGCCCGAGATGCGGGCGAGCTGGAAGGTGCACGTGGCACCCGAAGATCGCCCGACCGAGAAGATGAACGATTGGGACATCGACAACCTGTTCTCGGTGACGCTGCGCGATGCGGGCCAGATCGCCCTGATCGACGGCGCCAGCTACGAGATCAAGGCGGTGCTCGACACCGGGTACGCGGTTCACATCAGCCGGATTTCGGCCTCGGGTCGTTATCTGTTCGTGATCGGACGTGACGCCAAGGTCAACATGATCGACCTCTGGATGGAAAGCCCCGACACAGTCGCCGAAATCAAGGTCGGCTCCGAGGCACGCTCCGTCGAAACCTCCAAGATGGAAGGCTACGAGGACAAGTATGCCATCGCAGGTGCCTATTGGCCGCCGCAATATGTCATCATGGACGGCGACACTCTGGAACCGCTCAAGATCAAGTCGACACGTGGCATGATCTATGACGAACAGACCTATCACCCCGAGCCCCGTGTCGCGGCCATCCTGTCGTCGCACTACCGGCCCGAGTTCATTGTCAACATCAAGGAAACCGGCATCATCCAGCTGGTCGATTACTCCAACATCGACGCGCTGAAATTCACCGATATTGAGGCCGAACGGTTCCTGCATGATGGCGGTCTGGACAGTTCCAAGCGCTACTTCCTGACAGCGGCGAACGCCCGCAACAAGGTTGCGGTGATCGACACCAAGGAAGGTACGCTGGAGGCGCTGATCGAAACCGACGGTCTGACACCGCACCCGGGCCGTGGCGCGAACATCGACCACCCGACCTATGGTCCGGTTTGGGCGACCTCGCACCTTGGAGACGACACCGTGGCGCTGATCGGGACAGACCCCGAAGGCAACCCGGACAACGCCTGGAAGATGGTGCAGCAGCTCTACGCGATGGGCGGCGGTTCGCTCTTCGTCAAGACGCACCCGGAGTCCGAGCACCTCTACGTGGACGCACCGCTGAACCCCGATGCGGAAGTCTCCGGTTCGGTCGCCGTCTTCAAGGTCGCCGACCTGGCACAGGAAGAGCCGGAATACACGGTTCTGCCCCTTGTCGAATGGGCCGGTATCGCTGAAGGCCAGCCGCGTGTCGTGCAGGGTGAATTCAACAAGGACGGCAACGAGATCTGGTTCTCGGTCTGGAACGCCGCCGACCTGCAATCGGCCATCGTGGTGGTGGACGACAAGACGCTGGAACTGAAGCACGTGATCAAGGACGAACGCCTGATCACGCCGACCGGCAAGTTCAACGTCTACAACACCCGCGCCGACGTCTACTGACGCGACGCATCGGGGGCCGGCCAGCCCGGCCCCCGGCTTTCTTCTGAACACCCGCGAGCCAGACGAACAGGAGCCAGCACATGACACCGACCGGCAAGGTAAATCTGATCGGAGCCGGCCCCGGCGACGTCGAACTGATGACGCTGCGCGCGCTCCGGATGCTGAAAGAGGCCGACGCCGTGGTCTATGACCGGCTCGTCTCGCCCGAAATTCTCGACCTTTCGCCCGAAGGCGCCCGCATGATCGCGGTGGGCAAGGCCCCGAAATGCCATACGGTCCCGCAGGACCGAATCAACGAAATTCTCGCCGAACTCGCCCTGCAGGGCTTGACTGTCGCACGGCTCAAGGGAGGCGATCCGATGATCTTCGGGCGTGGCTCGGAAGAGGCCGCCTATCTGATGGATCGCGGCATCACTGTCGAATATGCGCCGGGCATCACCGCCGCGCAGGGCATGGCGTCCGCGACCGGCGTGCCGCTGACCCATCGCGGGCTGGCGACCGGCGTGCGCTACGTCACCGGGCACCGCGCCGCGGACCAATCGCTCGACCTCGACTGGGCCAGCCTGGCCGACACCGACACGACGCTCGTGGTCTACATGGGCGTGGCCAACATCTCCGAAATCTCGCTGAACCTGATGCGCGAAGGCATGCCCGGCTCGTTGCCGGTGATGGCCATCGCCTCGGCAACCACGCCACAGGAACGCCGCATCCTGTCGCGGCTCGACCAGATCGGCGTCGACATCCAGGCCAACCCGATGGCGGCTCCGGTTCTGTTCGTCATCGGCCATGTGGTCTCGCTCTATCGCGCGGGGGATGTCGAAGACCAAGAGGACCGGCGGATGCCCGCGGTGGCCGCCGGTGAATAAGATCGTTCTCTACCTCGCTCTGAGCAGCGCCGCGATCGCCGGAGATACCGTCCCGGTCGATGGCCCTGCACTGGCTCGGCTGGTGCAGCAGGATTGCGGCTCCTGCCATGGCCTGACGCTCAAGGGCGGGCTGGGCCCGGATATCCGGCCAGAAGCTCTGGCCCATTACGAGCCGGAAACCCTGGCTTCGGTGATTCTCGACGGCATCCCCGGTACGGCGATGCCCCCGTGGCGACCTCTGCTGACCCAGGCCGAGGTGGAATGGATGGTCGACTACCTTCTGAGTGGAGGACTGGAATGAAACGTGTCTTTCTTGGGGCCGTCGCCGCGATGGCTCTTGCCATTCCGGCCACGGCGCAACCGACCGGCGATCTTGGCCTGATCGTGGAACGTGCCAGCGGGTCGCTGCTGGTGGTCGATCAATCCGACCGCGCCAAGATCGGGCGAATCACCGGCCTTGGCGATCTGTCGCATGCTTCGCTGGTCTATTCACCAGACGAGCGGTTTGCGTACGTCTTCGGCCGCGACGGCGGGTTGACCAAGGTCGACATTCTCGAACAGTCGATCGTCAACCGGGTCATGCAGGCGGGCAATTCGATCGGCGGAGCGATTTCGGACGACGGGCGCTTCGTCGCCGTGTCCAACTATGAACCCGGCGGCGTGCGCATTTTCGACGCCGAAACGCTCGAGATGGTGCTCGACATTCCGACCCAGTCCAAGACCATCGGCCTGGTCGACATTCCCGGCACCAAGTTCGTGTTCAGCCTTTGGGATGCGGGTGAAACATGGATCGTCGATCTGTCCGCCGAAACGGCCGAGATCACCAAGATCGAAGGCATGGGCACCAACCCCTATGACGCGTTGGTCACGGGCGACGGGCGCACCTACATCACCGGGCTTTTCGGCGACGACCACCTGACCGCGCTGGACCTGTGGCAGGAGACCCCGGAACCGATGCCGATCCTGCCCGGCTATGCCGAGGGTCGCGAGGGTCTGCCGGTCTACAAGATGCCGCATCTCGAAGGTTGGGCTCTTGCGGGTAGCGAATTCGTCCTGCCCGCGGTCGGTCAGCACGAGGTGCTCTGGGTCGATGCGCGTGATCTGACGGAAACCGGGCGCACGCAAACCCATGGCCAGCCGGTCTTTGCGATGGCGCGGCCCGACGGACGCCATGTCTGGGTGAACTTCGCACATCCGCTGAACGACACGATCCAGGTGATCGATACCGTGACAAAGCAGGTCATCCACGAATTCAAGCCCGGCCCCGGCGTTCTGCACATGGAGTTCACGCCGCGCGGGCGTGAAGTCTGGCTGTCCGTGCGCGATGCAGGCAAGGTCATGATCTACGATACGCAGACCTTCGAAAAACTGCGCGAGATCGATGCGGAAAGCCCGTCTGGGATCTTCTTTACCGCGCGGGCGCACAGGACGGGGTTGTGATCATGGAAGGCGTCACCGATCCCATTACCCAGGCCCTGCTCGACGACTGGCAGCGCGGCTTTCCGATCTGTGCACGGCCGTTCGCAGAGCTTGCGCTCAGCCTCGGCCTTGACGAGGCCGACGTCATCGCACGGCTGGACACTCAGCGGCGCAACGGGCGTATCACCAGGGTTGGCGCGACCTGCGCCCCCAACGCCGTGTCGGCCAGCACGCTGGCGGCCGTCGCAGCCCCCGAGGACCGTATCGAGGAAGTCGCCGCGATCATCGGGGCCGAGCCGGGTATCAACCATTCCTACCTGCGCGAGAACGACTGGAACCTGTGGTTCGTGGCGACGGGACCCGATCGCGCCCATGTCGATGCAGCGCTTGCCCGGATTGCCGAACGTACCGGGCTCAGGGTCATGGACCTGCGGCTTGTCCGGCCCTTCAACGTCGATCTGGGCTTTGCCCTGCGCCGCAACGGCACCGCGCATGGCACCGCCAAGACGGTCGATCCATCGGTCTTTCGCCCCGACGACCGCCCGATCCTGCAAGCGCTGACCCGTGGCCTGCCACTGGTGCCCCGCCCCTACCTTGAACTCGCTGAAACGGTTGGACGCCGCGAGGCGGACGTGCTGGAGAGGATAGGCGTGCTGGTCGATGCCGGCATCATCGCCCGCTTGGGAATCATCGTGCGCCACCGCGCGCTCGGATGGCGCTCGAACGCGATGGTGGTCTGGGATCTGCCACACGACGCAATCACCACCGCCGGCCCCCTTCTGGCCGCGCAGCCGGGCATCACGCTCTGTTACGAACGCACGCCAGTGCCCGGCCTGTGGCCGTACCGGCTCTACTCGATGATCCACGCCCGTACCCGCGCCGATGCGCTGGACGTGCTGACGCGCGTTTGCCGCCTGCCCGAGCTGCAAGGCGTCCCGCATCTGCCGCTTTTCTCTCTGCATTGTTTCAAGCAGACCGGCGCCATGGTCGCTGCGCCGCAAAAGGAGATCGCATGACACCCGATGAAACCGATCGCCGCATCCTGAACTACCTTCAGGAAGGGTTTCCCATCGCGCCTCACCCCTACCGCATGGTCGCTGAAGAGCTGGGCCTCACCGAGGAGGATCTGCTGAGTCGAATCACCGCGATGAAAGAGGCGCGGGTCATCACGCGTTTTGGCCCGTTCTTCGACGCGGCAGCGATGGGCGGGGCCTTCTGCCTCTGCGCGATCGCGGTGCCCGAGGAGCGGTTCGAGGAGGTCATGACGAAAGTCAATGCACACCCCGAGGTAGCGCATAATTATGAGCGTACGCACCGGCTGAACATGTGGTTCGTTCTGGCGACGGAAACCCCCGACGCCATCGCCCGCACAGCCGAGGCCATCGAACGGGAAACCGGGCTGACAGTGCTCTGTTTTCCGAAATTGCAAGAATTCTTCATCGGGTTCAGGGTCGCCGCATGACACTCGACGCCACAGACCGCCAGATCATCGCCGCCACACAGGCGGGCCTGCCGCTCGTGTCCGAGCCTTACGCGCAGGTCGCGGCAGAGCTCGGCCTCTCGGAGGAAGTGGTCTGCGACCGCCTGCGCACGATGCAGGCCAGCGGTGTGATCCGCCGGATCGCGGTCGCGCCCAACCATTACAAGCTGGGCATGACGGCGAACGGAATGTCGGTCTGGGATGTTGCCGACGAGCGCGTCGCGGAACTGGGCCAGAAGGTTGGCAATCTTGACGGGGTGACCCACTGCTACGAGCGCCCGCGCGCCCTGCCCGACTGGCCCTACAACCTGTTCGCGATGCTGCACGGAAGCAGCCGCGAAGATGTGGAGGCGCAGCGTGCTCACGTCGCGGCCATCCTCGGCGATGCCTGCCGGGGGCACGACATCCTGTATTCGACCCGCATACTGAAAAAGACCGGGCTGCGGTTGCGCAGCCGGAAAGGCTAAGAAATGTTCCGAATGTCCGAATACATGCACCAGCTGGTGCACCCGACTCCCGTGCGGACAAGGCGCGGTAGCGGCGGCGTGAAACCCGTGGTGATCTGGAACCTGACGCGGCGTTGCAACCTGAAGTGCCGTCATTGCTATACCGTTTCGGCCGATGTGCATTTCCCGGGCGAACTGTCCCACGAGCAGGCCGTTGCCACGCTGGACGATCTGGGCGATTTCGGCATTCCGGCCCTGATCCTGTCGGGCGGGGAGCCGCTGGACCGGTTCGATTTTTTCGACCTGGCCAAGCGGGCGCGCCCGATGGTGCGAATGCTGGCGCTCTCGACCAACGGCACCAAGATCCATGGAGAAACCGCAGACAAGGTGGCCGAGATCGGATTCGACTATGTCGGTATCTCCATCGACGGGATCGGCGCCACGAATGACTGGTTCCGCGGTGTCGACGGAGCATTCGACGACGCCGTGCGCGGCGTGCGCGAGTGCAAGAAACGCGGCATCAAGGTCGGGCTCCGGTTCACGCTGACCAAGGACAACGAGGCGCAGTTGCCCGATCTGCTCAAGCTGTGTGACGATGAAGGCGTCGACAAGTTCTATCTGTCGCATCTCGTCTATGCCGGGCGCGGCGACAAGAACCGGGGCGAGGACGCGGTGCACGACCACACGCGTCGCGCCATGGATATCCTGATCGAGAAAGCCTGGCACGACGCAAGCACCGGCGGGCCGCTCGACATCGTGACCGGCAACAACGACGCCGACGCGGTCTATCTGATGAACTGGGCAGCCGACCTGTTCGATCAGGACAAGCTGGACAACCTGCGCGACCACCTTGAGGCCTGGGGCGGCAACTCGTCGGGTCTGGGCGTCGCCAATATAGACCACCAGGGCAAGGTGCACCCGGACACCTACTGGTCCGACTACACCATCGGCAGCGTCAAGGACGCGAAATTCTCGGACCTCTGGACCGGCGAAGACGCGATGCTGGCGCAGTTGCGACGCCGTCCGCGCCCGCTCAAGGGGCGCTGCGGCGCCTGCGCATTCCAGTCGGTCTGCGGAGGCAACACCCGCATCCGCGCCTTGCAACTGACGGGCGACCCCTGGGCCGAAGACCCGGCCTGTTACCTGTCCAACACGGAAATCGGCATCGCCGATGCCGACCGCCTGACCGTCACACCATTCCGAGGGAAACGCCATGATCCGGCGCATGATTTCAGCCTCTAGCCTCGTCCTGTTGGCGAGCCTTGCCGGAGCGGACCCGGCGCAGGACTATGCCGAGAACTGTGCCTCCTGCCATGGCGACGCGCGCCTTGGCGGCACAGGCCCCGCGCTGATCCCGGAAACGCTTGGCCGGATGCGTGGCCCGAACCTGGAAGCGGTGATCGCCCATGGCCGCGCCGCGACCCAGATGCCGGCCTTCGCCGAAGACCTGAGCGCCGAGCGCATCACCGCGCTGGCTGAATACCTGCAAACGCCGCTCGATATGGTGCCCGACTGGGGTGTCGAGCAGATCGCCGAAACGCTCTGGCTCGACCCGGACTACACGCCTGCCGATTCGCCGGTCTGGGACTCCGACCCGATGAACATCACGCTGGTGGTAGAAACCGGCGATCATCATGTCAGCGTTCTGGACGGGGACACGTTCGAAGTGCTCGACCGGTTCGAAACGCCCTTTGCCGTGCATGGCGGGCCGAAATTCAGCCCCGATGGGCGATATGTGTTCATCATGTCGCGCGATGGCTGGGTGCAGAAATACGACCTCTGGTCGCTGCATCAGGTCGGCCGCGTCCGCGCGGGTCTGAACAGCCGCAACATCGCGATCAGCAAGGACGGGCTGCATCTGGCGGTCGCCAACTACCTGCCGATGACGCTGACCCTGCTGTCCACCGCCGACCTGAGCGTCGAGAAGGTCATGCCAGTGACGTCAAAGTCCGGTGTGGCGAGCCGTGTGAGCGCAGTCTACCAGGCGCCGCAGCGCGACAGTTTCATCCTCGCCCTCAAGGATCAGCCCGAGATCTGGGAGGTCGCCACCGACCCCGATGCAGATCCGGTCTATGAAGGCTTCATCCACAGCCAGGAAAAGGACATGGTCGAGGCGATTCCCTCCTCCGAAGGGCTCTTCGCCCGCCGTCGAATCGAGATCGCCGAACCGCTGGACGATTTCTTCTTCACCGACGATTACCGCCACCTGATCGGCGCATCTCGGGATGGCGCGCGTGGCGTGGTGGTGAACTTGAACGTGGGCCGCGAGATTGCCGAACTGCCCCTGCCCGGAATGCCACATCTGGGATCCGGCATCAGCTGGGAGCTGGACGGCCGCCGCGTCATGGCGACGCCGCACCTGAAGGAGGGCAAGCTCTCGATCATCGACACCGATGACTGGAGTGTGCTCAAGACCATCGAGACCGAAGGGCCGGGGTTCTTCCTGCGCAGCCACGAAGACAGCCCCTATTTCTGGGCTGATGTGTTCTTTGGTCCGAACAAGGACGTGATGCACGTGATCGACAAGCAGAGCCTCGAGATCGTCAAGACCCTGCGCCCGGAACCCGGTGCAACGGTCGCACATGTGGAATTCACCCGCGACGGGCGCTATGCTCTTGTATCGGTATGGGAGGATGACGGCGCGGTGATCGTCTATGACGCCGCCACGCTGGAAGAAGTCCGCCGCCTGCCGATGAAGAAACCATCCGGGAAATACAATGTCTGGAACAAGATCACCTTCTCCGAAGGCACAAGCCACTGACACGGCGATCATCGTCAGCCACGGTCAGCCCTCCGAGCCCGACCCGGCCGAAGCGGTGCTGGCCGACCTGACCGCGCGCGTCGCCGAGCTCATGCCGGGCTGGCGGCTTGCCAGCGCGACGCTGGCCAAGGACGGCGCACTGGACGCGGCGATATCCGAGACCGGGCGCGACGCGCTGGTCTACCCGCTGTTCATGACAGATGGCTGGTTCACCCAAACGACCCTTCCCAAGCGGTTGGACAACCCGGAGGCGCCGATCCTGTCGCCTCTCGGGACCGACCCGGCCTTGCCGGCGCTCGCAGCGGACTGGCTGGCGCAGATTCTTGACGCGCATGGCTGGGATGCTGCTGACACCTGCCTGATCGTCGCGTCTCACGGGTCAGGAAAGAGCCGCAACTCGGCGCGCGACACGGAGCGTTTCGTCGAGAATCTGTCAGCACGCCTGAAGTTCGGAGACACGCGCATCGGCTATATCGAGGAAGCGCCGTTCCTTGGTGATGTTGCGTTCGAGACCGGCGCCAAGGCGATCTGCCTGCCCTTCTTCGCGGCTGAAGGCGGTCATGTCACCGACGACATTCCCGAAGCGCTCGACCTGGCCGAGTTTCCCGGACTAAGGCTGCACCCAATCGGCACGCACGAGGCTATTCCCGCCCTGATCGCGGACGCATTGCGCAGCAAAGCCCGGGCAAGAGAGGCCGCATGAGCGAGTCGTCTGGTTTGTCGTTCGGAAAGCTGTACGCGGTGCTCTACATCTTCACCACCGGTGCAGTGGCAATCAACCTGTTCATGCTGGGCCTCATGGGCCAGGCGATTGGCCTGCCCGCGCTGACGCCCGTCACGGCATTGCTGCTGTCGGTGCCGCTCGGGTTTCCCGCGAATTGGCTGGTGACGCGCTGGGTGCGTGGCCTGATGGACGAAGCCGATCGCACGAACTGAAAACGCCCCGCCGGACGGGCGGGGCGTTGCAAGTGATCAGATGTCTGGCAGATTACTCGGCCGGGAACGTCTGGAGATAGGCGATCACGTCGGCGATCTCCTGTTCCTTGCGCAGACCAGCAAAGGACATCTTGTTGCCCGGCATGAAGTCTCTCGGCTTCGTCAGGTACTCTGCCAGATTTTCCTCGGTCCAGACCAAGCCGCCTTCCGCCGCTTCGAGCATCGCGTCTGAGTAATTGAACTCGTCGCCCAGATGCGCAGCCGGCGCTCCGACGATTCCGTTGAGAGTCGGGCCGACCTTGTTCTTCGCATCCGCGCCGACCTCGTGACACGCTTTGCATTTGTTGAACACCCGCTCACCCTTGTCTGCATCGCCTTCGGCGAAGGCAGGCGCGCTGAGCGCGACGATCATGGCGGCAGTGCTGAGAATTGGCTTGATCATGTTCAGAGAACTCCTGTGTTTCATATTGTGGATTCTAGCGCAGTGTGTGCAAAACTTCCAATGGCTTGTCTCAGTTCCATCGACGAAAGTAGGCATCCGGCGGTCGATAGCCCATCTGCGACAGCAGCTTGCGGTGCCGAAATGGTCACCAGTTGGTGGCTCGGCCCCCCCTCCGTTCCGCGCGGGTCGAGGATATGCCCGAGTCCCTGCCCGGGAACCAGCATCGTACCGCCCGGCGAAGAGGTCGCAAGCGCCCTGTCGCGCAGGGTTACACGATCGACGATTCGCCCGTCGGGCATTGCGATTCCGACGGTCCAGTCCGCTCCATCCGGCCGGGTGCCGAGCGCGGCGACCTCACCGATGTCGATCAGCACATCCGTAAGTCCCCGTGCGATAAGCAGGGCCTTGATCCGATCGGTCACATAGCCTTGCGCGACCCCATTCAGTGTCAGTGCCATGCCCGGCCGGTCGAAGCGAATCGACTCCCGCGAAACCATGATGGCGTTCCAGCCGATCAAAGCGCGTGCATCGGCGATCTCGCGCGGCGAGGCCGCATCGCCTTGCATCGCGAGAAGCCGCCACAGGGGTTGCAATGTGGGGTCGAACACGCCCCCGGTCGCGTCGTGCAGCCGTGCGCACAGGCTCAGAAGTTCCAGCATCTCCGGTGCCGGGTTGCGCAGCACCCCTGCGGTGTTCAGTCGCACGAGTTCTGAATCGGTGCGATAGAGACTGAAAATCCGTTCAAGCCGCGCCAGCTCCAGCTCGACAGCACGAAATACACTGCGTGACTCGGTCTCCTCGAGGCCGACGAGTTTCATCGAAGCCGGTGCCCCAAGCGCATAGCCGCGCCATTGCGCCATCGGGCCGGTTGCGGCACCGGCGGCGGTGCAAAGGCCGCCGGCCGCTGCAATCGTCAGAAAACGGCGGCGGGTCAGTGTTGAAGTCATGCCGGGTCCTCCAGTGGCTGATCCAGGTCGACGGGCGCCAGCGCGGCGGCATCGGGTATGGCGTCAAGGGTCACGATGGTTCCACCGTATCTATGCACGAATGCCTCCGCGGCGCCAGAATCCGCGAAAGGAACGATCTCGGGCGCGCCCATCCCGCCCCGGACACCCGCGTCGACCACGAAGCTGGCAGTGTCGGCGGCGACCCAATTGTCGGCGCCGATCTCGCTCCAGCTGGGTGCGGCTCCCATGTCGGTGACATAGATCGCAGCGATATCCGCACTCCGTTCCGGGCTCTTGAGATAGGCGACGAGGTCGCGCACCTGAGCAAAGAAAAGCGGAGCGGGCATTCCGTCGAGATGGATCTGCCCCTTCGGCCCGGCGTGTTCTGACACGTTCATCTGGCAGAAGAAGCTCAGCGATTCTTCGGTCATGGCGACCGGATTCGGCGCCTCTGACACCTCCTCGCGGCAAGCCGAGAGCGTAATCAGGGCAAGGATCACAAGGGTTCTCATGGTTCCAGCCTTCCAAAGAAGCGCCGTGCCAGCAGCAGGCCCAGGACGGGCCAGAGCAGCAACGACACGGGCGCGACCCAGATCGGCAGGGCCGAGGCCGCGCCAGCGAGCCCGGTTGCCATGGCCACTCCGTCAGACGCCGCGATGTTCCAGAGACGGAACGCATCGGCCGGGTTGGCGGCCATCATCCAGGGGAAGACCTTCTGGGTGAACCAGCCGCCCGCGTCGAACACGACCGCGCCGAGAAGGCCCAGATCATACAGCACGACGAACACCAACCACAGCCCGGCGCTCAGTCCCGCGGCGCCGGTCGCACTGCCGGCAAGCGCCGACAGCATGTAGCCCAGCGACAGGAACGCGGCACCCAGCAGGATCGATGTCAGGATGAGGCGCAACAGGGCAGCCAGGCTGGCCGCGTCCGCACCGCCGGACAAGGCGGCCAATGCGCCCGCTGTTCCAAACCCGATAACCATCGCGAAGGCGAGGGCCGCGATATGCGCCAGGAATTTGCCGAGCAGGATCTCGGCCCGGCTGACCGGGTAGGACAGCAGCAGCCCCAGTCCGCCGCGTTCGGCTTCTCCCGCGATCGAGTCAAAGGCCATCATCAAGGCCAGCAGCGGCGCCAGATAGACCGAGAGCGTTGTCATTGACGCAACGGAGACGGTCAGCATGTTCACGCCCAGCGTGCCGGTCGGGGCGCTGCCCGCAAGTGTCAACGCCACCGCGAACAGCACCATGATGACGGTCGCCATCAACAGCCAGCGATTGCGGCGGGTGATGATCGCTTCGATACGGGCGATGGCAAGGATGCGGCGGATCATTGCGAGTCTCCCTTGGAGTAATGGCGATAGAGGTCTTCAAGGCGCGGCGGATGCATCTCGATATCGGCGACGGCCTCGCCCATCGCCGACAGGCGGCGCAGTTCGGCCATCTTGCGGTCGGGCGTACAGAGCAGATCGACCGAGACGCCGTTGACCCGGGTTCCACCGGTCTCATCGGCAATGCGCGCGGCGGCATCGCCATGGGCACGCACCCGTAGGCGCGTCGGCAGCCCGGCGCGCAGAGTCAGGTTGTCGAGCGTGTCATCGGCCACGAGCCGTCCGTCGCGCAGGATGGCGATACGGTCGGTGCGCGCCTCGACCTCGGTCAGGGTGTGGCTGGCGATCACCACGGCGGTTCCATGCGCGGCCATTTCGTCAATGATCGCATAAAGTTCGTGGCGCGAGATCGGGTCGAGTCCCGAGGTCGGCTCATCCAGAAGTGCCAGTTTCGGGCGACCGAGCAAAACCTGTGCGAGGCCGAGCCGCTGGCGCATCCCTTTCGAATAAGTTCCGATGCGACGGTCGGCGGCGTCGGCGATACCGACCCGGTCGAGATAGCCCGCGACCTGCGCCATATCGCTACCTGCAAGCCGCGCGAACAAGGTCAGTTGTTCCCGGCCGGTAAGCGATTTGTGAAAAGCGACAGCCTCGGGAAGATACGCGGTGACCGTGCGGGCATGGGCGCTGCCGGGGCGCGCGCCATCCACGGTGATCCGGCCATCGTCCAGTGTCGTCAGTCCCAGAACGGCCTTCATCAGGGTCGATTTTCCGGCGCCGTTATGGCCCAGAAGCGCGATGCGCTGGCCCGGCTCGGCGTTGAGCGAAACGCCTTCAAGAACGCGCATGGCACCGCGGGATTTCCCCGCGTTTTTGATATGAAGAATGGAGTCAGCCATTGTCGTCTCCTGAAAATACCGGCACGGCGACCGGCGCTGGCTGCATCATTGGAAAACTGTCCATCACGCCTCCGGGCAATAGCGCCGGGAAAGCCGCCTGAGACCAGCGCACCAGCTGCACGGCGGGCGAGCCGAGCAACAGCTTGGCAGCGGGTTGCGTCCACAGCACATGGTCCATCGCATCATTCGGGCGATAGGGCACGTCCGCGACGCCGTTACCGTCCAGATCGTAGGCCGCGAAGTCGCTCCAGTGATTGCCCTTTCCGTCGCGGGACCATTCGTCCCACTTGGTGCTGACATACTTTACCTGGGTGCGGTTGCCGATAAACGCGTTGCCTGTGATCGCGTTGTCTGCGGAACCGGCGGTGAAGTGGATACCGATATCACACCCCTCGAACCGATTGCCGGTGAAGGTGTTCTTGTTCGAATTGTACAGGAACGCACAGCGGTTCTGGCCGTTCCTCACGAGGTTTCCGGTGATCTCGGAATTGTTGGTATAGTTCATCATGATGCCGTGTTCGCGATCGTTCACGGACAGGTTGCCAGTCACCTTCACGCGTTTTGAGAACATCACGGCATAGCCGAGATCATTGCCGATCGAGATGTTGCCACTGACCTCGGATTGGTTGGCATACATGTAGTGCACCGCGAAACGCAGGTCGCGGAATCGATTTCCGGTGAAGGTGTTGCGCATCGAGGAGTTGACGAAGATCCCATCGCGCCCCCAGCGCACATCGTTGCCATCGACCACGGCCCCCGGCGCATTCCAGACATAGATGCCGTTGCCGCGGTCGTTCATGCGGCGATCCTGACGGCCTTCGATGCGGTTGTCGGCGACCAGAGAGTCGCGCGCGCCGTGGATATCGACGCCATAGAGATTGCCCAGCAGCACGTTGTCCTGGACCACAGCACCAGTCGCGCCCTTGAGCAGTTGCACCCCTGAATCGATGCCCTCGTGGTCCGAGCCAGAACCGACGATCGTCAGCCCCCTGACCACGACATCGGTTGCGGTGACGGTAACCACGCTGCCCTGCCCGCCGCCGTCGAGCGTGGCATGGCCGCGCCCGTCCAGTGTGACGGATTTGTCGAGCAGCACGGTTTCGGAATAGGTGCCGGGCCGCAGGACGAGCGTATCGCCTGGCGCGGCCCGGTTCAGGGTCTCGGCGATGGCCCCCGGCTGCACCGGCACATCCCACTCGGCCGCCGAAAGCGGCAGAGCGGCAAGCACCAGTGCAAGGGTCGGGAGCCAACGCATCTGATCAGCTCGCCCGCGGTTCGACGAACATGCGGCCGCGCATTTCCATGTGCAGCGCGTGGCAGAACCACTGGCAGTAGTACCAGTAGACGCCGGGACGGTCAGCCGTGAAGGTCACCGACGCAGTGGCCTGCGGCGCGACTTCCATCGCGATCCCGTGGTTGCCGAGGCAGAAGCCATGGGTCACGTCATCGACGTCATCCATGTTGGTGACATAGATCGTGACTTCATCGCCCTGCTTGACAGTGAATTTTTCCATCGAGAACTGAGGCGCGACAGAGGACATGTACACCCGGACCTTGTTGCCGTCCCGGATCGGTTCATCGTGACCCCAATCCAGATCGACTCCATCCGCTTCAGCCTGGATACGGGCATCTTCCCACGTCGGATCGTTGCGGTCCCAGACGTCGACCGGCTTCACGATATCGGCGCGCACGATGATGCTGTCATGCGGTTCGGCAAAGGTCGGCCCGTCATGCACGACACGTAGGGTCTCTTCGGACAGGTCGATGATCTGCTCGTTCTCGGGCTTCAGCGGGCCGGTGTTCAGGAACCGGTCCTTGGAGAACTTGTTCATCGAGATCAGCCACTTGCCGTCTGCCTCCTTGGTCTCACCCATAGAAGTCGAGTTGTGACCCGGCTGGTAATGCACGTCGACCTTCTGCTCGATCGGATCGACATCCTCGCCGGCATAGGCGCGCAGGGCCTTGTCGATGTTCCATTTGACGATCTGGCTGTCGAGGAACAGCGTGGTGAAGGCGTTGCCCTTGTCGTCGAACGCGGTGTGGAGCGGGCCAAGACCCAGCTGCGGTTCCGCCACGATGCAGGAGCGCGGATCGGCGTCGCTTTCGAACAACGCATCGACCTTGGTCACGTCGATCACCGACACGGTTGGCGACAGCTTGCCGTTGATCATGACGTGCTTGCCGTCAGGTGCGGTGTTACAGCCATGCGGGCTGTTCGCGATCGGGATGTAACGCGTGTAGTTCTTGTTCTGCCCCTTGCGTCCGTCGATCACCGGCACGCCCTTGAGCATCTGCACGTCGCCATTGGCCACGCCTTCCTCGATCGCCTTGATGTTGAAGACGACGACATGGTCCATCTCGTTGGCGGTCATCTCGGCGAGGTTGGTGCCCATTTCCGAGTTGTAGCTGGTCGAGAAGGCGTATTTGCCCTGGTAGTCGCAATCGGTGTTGTCGAGGTTGCCCGAGACCATGACCTGCCAGGCCACCTTCATCTCGTCCCCGTCAATGGCGGTGAAGAAGTTCACGTACTGCGACGGATCGTCGAGCACGCTGCCGTCGTTGACGATGGGCGTCTCGTCCTCGCCGTTGGCAAACACGTAGCCGGTGCGCGGGAATTTCTGCGGCCGCAGGCCGTGGATCGCCTTGGCGTTGGGGATCTCGATGATCTTGTCGCACTTCATCACGTCGCAGCGCACGCGGGCGACGCGAGTGTTGGCCTTGTCGTTCATGAACAGGTAGCGCCCGTCATAGGTGCCATCCGTGAAGGACATGTGCGGGTGGTGCAAATCGCCGTTGTCGTAGGTCTTCATGCCGCGCTTGGCGAGATACTCCTTGGTTTCCGGCAGCAGCCCTTCCGTCATGATCTTGAGGCTTTCGTTGGTCTGCCCCCAACCGGTGGCGGAGCAACGGTTGAACACCGGGATCCGCATCAGTTCCCGCATCGACGGGAAACCGAGGACCCGCACTTCGCCCGTCTGGCCCGACGACCAGAAGCCGTAATACTCGTCCAGTTCGCCCGGCTCGAGGTTGATCTTGCCGGCCGCGCGTGCGGCGGTGCCGGTGCTGTTCAGCAGCGCTCCGCCAACGCCGGTGCCAGCCAGCACGGCGCCGGTCGCCGTGGCGCCCAGCATGCCCCGACGGGTCATCGCGAGTTTCTTGAAAGCTTCGGACATGGTGTGTTCCTCCTTTAGGGATTCAGGGTTTGGCCGGCCTTGGCGGGCTGGCCCTTCTTGAGAAAATCGTCGCTGACCTTGCCGACAGCGGCGCGTCGTTTCAGTTGCCGGATGACGACCGGGCATTTGGCGTCGGATTGATAGAGCACCTGGCAATGCAGGCAGTTGACGCATTCGTTGGGGTTGATCTCGCCCGTCGGGTGGATCGCCTGCACCGGGCATTCATTGGCGCAGGTCTGGCACGGGCTGCCGCATTCCTTGTAGCGGCGCAGCCAATCGAACATCCGCATCCGCGCCGGGATCGCCAGTGCGCCGCCCAGCGGGCAGAGATAGCGGCAATAGAAGCGCTCGACGAAGAGGCCGATGACCAGCAGCGTCACGGCAAAGACGACGAAGGGCCAGTCGCGCACGAACTTCAGGATGATCGCGGTCTTGAAGGGTTCCACCTCGGCCAGTTTCTCGGCCAGCGGGATCGACGCCAGCGATACGCCGAACAGGCCGAGGAAGATCATGTACTTGATCGGCCAGAGCCGTTCATGCAGGCCCCACGGCACTTCCCATTGCGGCACCTTCAGCGCGCGGGCGATCTGGTTGGTCAATTCCTGCAAGGCGCCGAACGGGCAGAGCCAGCCGCAATACGCACCCCTGCCCCAGAACAGCAGGGCTGCGGCGATGGCGAACCACTGGATGAAGACCAGCGGATCCAGCAGGAACGCGTCCCAAGTGAACCCTGTGCGCAAGCTGCCCGCCAGTGCCATGAGGTTCACGACCGACAGTTGCGCATTCGCATACCAGCCGATGAAGAACAGGCTCATCGTCAGGAAGGAAATCCGCACCCAGTAGAACACGCGTGGATTGGCGGTGGCCTGGAACTGGAAGAAAAAGATGCCGGTCAGGGTCAGCAGCATGACGCCGAGAATGGCGATCTCGACCACCCGGTCACGCCAGATACGTTGCCACAGCGCGGTCTTGGCCGCGGCCTCAGCGGTATCGTCGGCTACCACCTTGGGCGCCGCCGCGGGCAGCGGTTTCAGGTAATGCTTGGGCAGCGCATAGCCCAGATCAAAGGTCAGGAAGGTCTTTTCCACCGCGCCGATCGCTCGTTGCGCCAGCAGCTGCACGCGGAACGGCTCGGCCGGATCGAAACCGCTGTCGGCGGGGATGGTGAAGATGTCGAGCTCGTTGAAGCTGGGCGCGTCGGGTGCTGCCACCGTGCGCAGACGCTCATGCTGCTTGTCGGTCCAGCGCACGGCGTCGTCGCCCTGGATCAACTGGATGCGGTCGAACAGCCCGCCGCGCACATAGCCCGATCCCTTGAAGGAGTACTCTCCCCGGCCCAGCAGCAGCAGCGCGTGTTCACCCGGTTGCAGGCGGTCGGTCAGGTTGGCGTATTCCTCGGGACCCAGCAGGCTGAGGCCGATGGAAGGCACGCTGACAAGGGCTGCGTGCATGTCGATATAGGTATCATCCGGCGCGCCCTTTTCCGGACGGGCGATGGCTTTGGGATCGCCGGTGGCCTCGAAGGCCGCGTTGATCTGGCCAACATCCAGCGTCAGCCGCCGGATCGAGCCGTCGCCCGCGAGGGTCTGCCAGTCGCGAATGTCGGACTGGCTCATGTCGATCTCACGCTTGGGAGCACCGGTGTCTGCGGGAGCGAGCCCACCCAGGTTCAGCGCACGGGCGACCTTGATGCCGGCGCGCACCAGGCTGTCGTCGATCACCATGATCGTCACGGTCGCGCCCGAGATGATGTCGAGATCATGCGCCTCGCCACCAGTCGCGGCCTCGGCCTTGAGGTCCATGCCGCGATAGCCCTCGGTCAGGGCGACGATTCGTGAATTGGGGATGCCGATCAGCACGATCGGTTCGGAATGCTTGACCAGTTGCACGCCAGTCAGAACGGCGTCGGGGTCGATGGCAGCGACCACGTGGATCGGCTTGCCGGAATAGCCGGTGGTGCCGACGAAATCCGAAGTCAGGAAGGCCCAGGCGACGGTCTCGCCACCGCTGAGCACCGGCGCCAAGGGAACATCCTCGCGCAGCGGTCCGAACGCGTCGGCGCCGGGCGCAAGGTCGGAAGGGGAAAGGTCGGCGAGGAAGCTTGAGAGCGTGTCCGCATCGGCGCGCGGCGCGGTCAGCGCGAAGAGCGCGACGGCAAGCATCAGGATCAGGGAAGCGAGGCGGGTCATGCCGCTGCCCTCCCCATCGAGTGGTCAAGCGGCGTCATGTAGGGAAGGTCCGTCAAAGTCATATTCATGTGCGGCAGTGGAGGGCCGCGGGTCTCGGGCCACAAGCGGGCGGCACTGGATTCGATCTCGGCCTCTGTTGAGCCTTGCAGGTGCGTGACGACATCGGGCGCGGTCGGCATTGCCATCTGGAGCGGCGGAACACCCGGCGGCACCGAAGCCCCCAGAACACAGGGGCAGCAGCCCTGACAGGTTGCCGGAAGGCTCGGAGTCGAGTCGGCATCGGAGAGGTCGACGCGAACCATTTCTACGCCGTTTTCGCCGCAGATCTCGATCCACGCGCCACCCGAAGCTTGCGCCGATACCGGCAGGAAAACCTGCAAAACCAATGCAATGACACCGATCCACGCACCGAAACACCGTTGCCGTAGGCCGGCGGCATGTTTGATGCGATTGGATTTGGCAGGTCTCACGAAAGGTCCGTCGATTGCGATGTCCCTGCCGTGCCTAAAGATGAATCTGAGGTTGTGACTTGACGAAAGTCAACGCCGTTAAGGATTTGATCGGAACGTCCAAAGGTCAGGTTCGCGCTGACCCTTTGGGGGACGCAGCACCATCCACCAAGCGCACATTTTTTCGAGCGATTGTTGGGTCTCGTGGCCCACCGCATCGCGGGTCAAAGCGCCACCAGCTCCTTGAGGCAGGCACGTACGCTCGACGCTTGAACTTGCGGCTTGAGCGGTTTTCTCTCGGCGCTGGACAGTGGCCATCAACGACAGCGTGTGACTGATCTTACCGGCTCAACCCGCCATGCAGTGTCGGGACGTCCAATGCCGCGAAACCGTAGTGGCGCAGCCAGCGCAGGTCGGAGTCAAAAAAGGCACGAAGGTCGGGAATACCGTATTTCAGCATCGCGATCCGGTCGATGCCCATGCCGAAGGCGAAGCCCTGCCATTCGTTCGGATCGATCCCGCCGGCCTGCAGCACCTTGGGATGCACCATGCCCGAGCCGAGAATTTCCAGCCAATCGTCGCCCTCGCCCACCTTGAGCGTGCCGCCTTCCCAGGAACAGCGGATATCGACTTCGGCGGACGGCTCTGTGAAGGGAAAGTGCGAGGCACGAAACCGCAGCTCAACGTCCTCGACCTCGAAGAATGCCTTGACGAATTCCTCGAGTACCCATTTGAGGTTCGCCATCGAGATGTCCTTGTCGATGGCGAGACCCTCGACCTGGTGGAACATCGGCGTGTGGGTCTGGTCGTAATCGGCGCGATAGACGCCGCCCGGGCAGATGATGCGCATCGGCGCGCCCATCTTTTCCATGCTCCTGATCTGTACCGGGCTCGTATGGGTGCGCAGCACGTGCGGCGGGCGATCGTCGCCTTCGGCGCGGTGCATGTAGAACGTATCCATCTCGGCCCGCGCGGGGTGATGGGACGGAATGTTCAACGCGTCGAAATTGTACCAGTCGGTGTCGATGCGGGGACCTTCGGCGACGGAAAACCCCATCTCGGCAAAGATCGCGGTGACTTCCTCGCTGACCTGGCTCACCGGGTGCAGCGTACCCTGACGGCGCGGACGCGTCGGCAGGGTCACATCAAGCCATTCCGTGCGCAGGCGCGCGTCGAGCGCGGCATCGGCCAGTGCGGCCTTCTTGGCGGCCAGGGCCGAGTTGATCTCGTCCTTCAATGCGTTCAAGGCGGGGCCCGCGACTTGGCGTTCCTCGGGCGTCATCTTGCCCAGTTCGCGCATCTTGAGAGCGACTTCGCCCTTCTTGCCGACGGCGGCGACCCGGATGGATTCCAGCGCCGACTCGTCCGCCGCCTCGGCGATCTGGCCCAGGTATTTCGCCTTCAACTCGTCCATGCCCGTCTCCTGCACTTCTTCTTTTGGTCTGCTATCCAGACGGGACGGCAAAGGCAAGGCTCAGCCAAGCAGCATCCAGAGCGCCATGGCGACCATCATCAGGTTCTCGGTCAGTGACACGAAGCCCAGTGGCACGTCGCTGGCCCCGCCCATGCAGGCGCATTTCAACTCGCGTCTCTCGATATAGACCGCCTTGAACACCGAAACTGCCCCGATCGTCCCGATGATCAGCGCGACTGGCGCCGCGAGCCAGATCAGAACTCCTGACAACATCAGGACACCGGCGAGAGCCTCGGCAAAGGGATAGACATAGCTGTAGGGCACCCAGCGCCGCGCAAGCAGGTCATAATTCAGGAACATGGTCGAGAAGCTTTCGACGTCGCGCAGTTTCTGCAATGCAAGCAGACACATCGAGATGGCAATGAACCATTCTGGAAAGTGGCGCGTGACCAATGTGCCGAAACCGGCCCAAACGCCGGCGGCTGCCATGAGCGCCGCCATTCCGAAAAGCGCGAACACCGGGGTGTAGGTCGTTTCGCCCTCGCCGCGAACCGGCTTGCCCAGGTGGTCGCGCAGAGCCTCGTACCCGCCGATACGGTCCCCATCGATGAAGGTTTGCGGCGTGGTTTTGACGCCGTTCCTTTCCATGAACGCCTCGGTTTCGGCGCGAGTGGTCAGAAGGTGGTCCTCGACCTCGAACCCCTGGCTGTCCAGCAGGTGCCTGGATTTCAGCCCATAGGGACAGAGATGATCGGGCATCACCATGCGATAGAGCTGTGCTGTCTTCCGGGTCATTTGCCGTCCACCTCGGGTGTTGCCACGGGGCCGCCTTCAAGTTCAGCGATCAGCGCCTTCATCTCGGCGATCTCCAGACGTTGCGCCTCGATGATGTCCTGCGCGAGGCTCTGCACCCGCGGGTCGGACAACTCGGCCCGTTCGCTGGTCAGGATGGCGATCGAGTGGTGCGGGATCATGGCCTTCATCCAGGACACGTCCTGAACCGTGGTCTGGCTGCGCAGAAGCCAGAGCGCTGCGACGAAGAGCAGGATGGCGCCGAGATAGATCGCCCCGTTGAGACCCGGTTTTGTGTACATCCCGAGCATGAACGACAACATGACGACAGCCATCATCGCGCCCATGTAGAGCGCCATGTAGGCGCGGGTCTCGCTGAAGAACACGTGGTCCAACGCATAGCTGTTGAAATACATCAGCACGAACATCACGAGAGTCGATGTCGCGATCATGGCGAAAAATCTAAGGTAAGTGTTTTGCATCTGATCCTCCGTCTTTCGACCCCGTCGTCGGTGTCCGGGACGGGGTACATGGACAAAACGGGGTTCCTGCGCTGGAAGGTTCCGAAACCGTGGCGATGGACAAGCAGCCTCTCACGCGGCTAGCGTGGCGCATCGGCATTTGGGAGGATGTGATGAGCGATATTCAATCGGTTCTGGACAAGGCGGTCGCGGCGCAGGATGTGCCCTTTGTGGTGGGCATGGTGGGCAACGCGGACGGCATCACTTTCAGCGGGGCCGCAGGTGACGCCGCACAGGGCCTGACGGCGGCGGAGGATACCGGCTTTCGCATCTTTTCCATGACCAAGGCGATCGGATCACTGGCGGCGATGATCCTGATCGACAGGGGCAAGATGAGCCTTGATACGCCGGTGGGCGACGTCCTGCCCGCCTGGAACGATCTGAAGGTGCTGGAAGGCTTCGACGGCGACACCCCGATCCTGCGCGCGCCCAAAACGGTGGCGACGGCACGCCACCTCGCGACCCATACGAGCGGCATGGAGTACGAGTTCTGGAACCCGGACGTTCCGAAATACATGCAGTTGACCGGGCATCCCTCGGTGTTGTCGGGACTGGTTCAATCGTTGAACTATCCGCTGACCACCGATCCCGGAACCCGCTGGGGCTATGGCCCATCGATCGACTGGTTGGGGCGGATGGTCGAGGAGGTCGACGGGCGGCGGATCGATGCGTTCTGCGCCGCCGAAATCTTCGAGCCTCTGGGCATGACCGACACCGCGTTCGAACCCGATGCGCTCAGCGATAGGCTCTGCACCGTCAGGATGCGCGGCGAGGACGGCGGCTTCGGCCCGTTCGACCTGGCCCCGCCGCCGCATCCCGAGGTCTATGGCATGGGTCATGCGCTCTATTCCACGGCGCCCGACTACATGCGGTTTCTGCGAATGGTGCTGAACAGGGGGCAGTTGGACGGCACGCGGATCCTGTCGGAAGAGGCTTTCGACGTGATGCTGCGCGACCAGATGAACGGGCTGCACTTCGAGAACATGCACTCGGTCGCACCGCCGGTATCGGCGGATGTCGAACTGCCGCCGGGCAGCACGCACAGTTTCATATCCGTGCGCACCGAGAGCGATATACCCGGAAAGCGCAGCGCGGGTACGCAAAGCTGGGCCGGCGTGTGCAACACGCACTATTGGGTCAATCCGGCCAAGGACGTGGCTGCCGTCATCATGACCCAGTCGCTGCCGTTCGGGGAGCCACGGTTCATGCAGACCTACGACGCCTATGAACGGGCGGTCTATGCAGCGCTATAAGGCGTGACCAACCCGCCTGCGCGGCCGTGGCTGGTTCTCGTCGGTCTCGCGCTCGGCATGTGCGTGACCAACGGCTTCGCGCGTTTCGCCTATGGGTTGCTGTTGCCGGCGATGCGCAGCGAACTGGGGTGGAGCTATGCCCAGGCCGGGTGGCTGAACACCGGCAACGCCATCGGCTATATCGTCGGCGCGCTGCTCACGCTTTGGCTGATCACGCGGGTGTCGCCCTCGCGCCTGTTCGGGTTCGGCATGGTGACGACGACGCTGGCGCTGCTCGCCACCGGACTGCACGAGGCGCTGTGGTGGCAGACCCTCTGGCGAGTCGCGGCGGGAGTGTTCGGCGCGATGTCGTTTTCCACCAGTGGCGCGTTGGCTGCGCAACTGTTCCAGACCGACGCGCGGCGCAACGCGCTGGCCATCGCGCTTCTGTTCGGGTTCGGCGGCGGGCTGGGGATCGTGCTGGCCGGGGCGTCATTGCCGCTTCTCCTGGACGTGTTCGGGCCGTCCTCCTGGGCCTGGGGCTGGATCGTCGTGGGCGGATGCAGCGTGCTGTTCCTGCCGCTGAGCCTGTGGGCAGCGCGGCAATTGCACGCGCCGGTGCAGGCGGCGCAGGATCTGCGGCCGCTGCCGAACCGGCGGATGCTGGCGGAATACGCAGGCTATGCCAGCTTCGGGCTCGGCTACATCGTCTACATGACCTTCCTCGTCGCCTGGATGAGCGCGCAGGATGCGGGCGCCGGACTGATTGCGCTGGTCTGGGTTATGCTGGGCCTGTGCCAGAGCCTGTCGCCCTTCATCTGGCGGCCCGTCTTCGCGCGCTTCCCGTCGGGTCTGCCGCTGGCAATGATCCTTGCCTGCATCGCCATCGGATCGGCGTTGCCGGTGATGTTGCCCGGCGCGACGGGATTCGTGGTGTCGGCCGTAGTCTTCGGGCTTTCGGTCTTCATGGCGCCGGGCGCGGTCACCAGTTTCATCCGGCACAACCTGCCGATGCCCGACTGGGGCGCGGCGATCAGCCGGTTCACCGTGGTCTTCGCGGTGGCGCAGACCATCGGCCCTTCGGCGGCCGGCTGGCTGGGCGATCGAAGCGGCACGATCGGTGACGGGCTGCTGGGGGCGGCAGCAGTTCTGGCGCTGGGGGCAGCGGTCGCCCTATTCCAGCGCCCGTTGGAGAAAAGATAGGGCACAGGCTTGCTACCGGCGGGGGATTTGTAACCGCTAGGCGCCTTGGACGATTGCGCTTGCGGCCGCATCTCGCGATAAAGCGGGCGGCGGGGCCGCCACAGGGTGCGGTCCGATCTGTTTGGGAGGACAGGACATGACAGGAATTTCCCGCAGGGGTGCATTGGGCCTGATCGGTGGCGCGGCGGCGTTGCCGATGATCGGATCCCCGGTGCTGGCCAATACGGCCATCAACGTGGGGGCGCTGCGTTTCACCAGCCACGCGGCCAGCTTCGTCGCATTCGAACGCGGCTATTTTGCCGAAGAAGGTCTGGACGTCAATTTCCGCTTCTTCGAGGCCGCGCAACCGATGGCAGTGGCGATCGCCTCGGGAGATGCGGACTACGCGGTAACAGCGATTTCCGGTGGTCTGATCTCGCTGGCCGAAAAGGGTGCGGCCAAGGTGATCGGCGGCGCGCTGAGCGAGGAACCGGGGATCGACGGGCAGATGATCCTGGCCAGCAATCCGGCATTCGAGGCCGGATTGACCGCCCCCGCGATGCTGGACGGCAAAAGCTTTGCAGTGACGCAGCCCGGATCATCCTTCCACTACATGGGCGCCAAGATCGGCGCGGCCGAGAGTGCGAGCCTGAGCTACAAGCCCCTGCAGAAGGTCGGCGCGATCATCGGCGCGATGAAGTCGGGCCAGGTCGATGCCTGGACCATCGTGCCCCATATCGGCAAGGCGCTGGTCGGTGGCGGCGCGGTGCAGCAGATCGGGATGGTGGCGGACTACCTGCCCGACTACCAGGTCACGACGGTCTTCACCTCCGCGGCGAATGCGGCCAAGGAGCGCGCCCGCACCGAAGCCTTCCTGCGGGCGTTCTCGCGCGGGGCGGATGATTTCAACGCCGCGCTGGTGGACAAGATCGCGGGCGAGGACGGTGCCGACGACATGGTCAAACTCATCCATAAATACGTCTACGCGGATCAGCCCTATGAAAAGGCCAGCAAGTCGATCGTGAACGGCGCGATGCGGCTTAACAAGAACGCGTCGCTGAACATGGGTTCGGTCTCCGACCAGGTCGAATGGTTCAAGTCGGAGGGGCTGATCAAGGACAGCATCACCACCGAGACGCTGGTTGATCCGAGCTATGCCGAGATGACGTAAGCCCGGGTGGAACTGACGCTTGAAAAGGTGACGCACCGGTATGGCGACATGCCGGTGCTGCAGGATATCGACCTGCGTATTCCGACCGGCGAGATCCTCTGCATCGTGGGACCGTCGGGATGCGGAAAGTCCACGCTGCTGCGGCTGATCGGCGGGCTTGAGCGGCCTGACGAGGGACGCGTGCTGCAGGACGGCGCGCCGCCGCCCGGCTGTCTGAACCCGCTGACCTACGTGTTTCAGGACTTCGCCCTGCTGCCCTGGCGCAGCGTCGGCGGAAACGTCACGCTGGTGCTGGAGGATCACCGGCTGGATGGCGACGAGCGCGCCGCGATCATCGACGACGTTCTGGCCCGCACCAACCTGTCGGCCTTTCGCAACGCCCTGCCCCGGCAGTTGTCCGGCGGAATGAAACAGCGAGTCGCCATCGCCCGCGCGCTGGCGGTCAACCCGGCGGTGATGCTGCTGGACGAGCCTCTGTCGGCACTGGACGCACAGACCCGCGAGTTGCTGATGGAGGATCTTGTGGGTCTGTGGGCCCGGCAACCCTTTACAGCCGTCTATGTCACGCACAACCTGGCTGAGGCCGTGCGCCTGGGTCATCGCGTGGCGGTGCTCTCACGCCGGCCGGGCCGGCTGCGAGAGATGCTCGAAATCGACATGCCGCTGGACGAGCGCGGTGTGGGCGATGCGCGGTTGGACTCGGTGCAACAGCACCTGTGGCACCTGATGAAGGACGAGGCGATGGCCGCCGATCAGGAGTTGCTGGATGTCTGAGACGCACATCCGTCCGGTGCCGTTTCGCGGCGGCGGGTTTCGCCCGGTGGCAAAACGCGGGGTCGGGCTGATCGTTTTCGTGACGTTGCTGGCGCTGATAGAATGGGGCACGCGAACGGGCTGGATTTCGAACCTGACGCTGCCGCAACCCAGCGACGTGGCGATGACGCTGGTCGACCTTGCCCGCTCGGGGATGTTATGGACGCACCTGGCCCCCTCGCTGTCCCGACTGGCGGTCGGTGCAGTTCTCGGGGTGTCCGCAGGTATCGGGGTCGGCATCCTGATCGGACTGTTCAGCCATGTCCGCGCCGGGCTGATCCCACTGGTCGCCGCCCTTTTTCCGATCCCCAAGATCGCATTGCTGCCCCTTTTCGTCATCTGGTTCGGTATCGATGAGGCCAGCAAATATGCGCTGATCGCGCTCGGAACCTTCACGCCGACTGTGGTGGCGACCTACGGCGCAGTCGACAACGTCGACCGAACCCTGATCCGCATGGGGCAGAGTTTCGGCCTGAGTTGGCTGTCGATTGTGCGCAAGATCGTGCTGCCGGGGGCGCTGCCCGGCATTCTGTCGGGGATGCGTGTGTCGATCGCGATCGGAATCATCCTGCTGGTCGCTGCCGAGATGCTCGGGGCCGAGTTCGGCATCGGCGCTTACATCCTGCAGGCAGGGGCGCTCTACGACCTCGAGCGGCTGTTCGCGGGCGTGGTCATCCTGTCGGCACTGGGCGTTCTGACCAGTTGGGTGATCGGGCGGCTCGAGACACGTCTGCTGCGCTGGCGGACCTGAGGTGCGCGCGCCTCGGGCTCCCGATCAGGCCGCCAGTCCCTTGGACCCCATGTCCAGGAATTTGCGGCGGCGGTCCGCGATCAGGGCCGCGCGGTCCTTGCCGTCGAGGTCCTTGAGCATCTGGGCTATGGCGGTGCCGACCGTTTCCATCGTCTCGGTCCTTGCCCGGTGGGCGCCACCTTTGGGTTCAGTGATGATACGGTCGATCACGCCCAGCTTCTTGAGATCCTGCGCAGTCAGACGCAGCGCCTCTGCGGCCTCGCGCATCTTCTCGGCGTTCTTCCAGAGGATCGAGGCACAGCCTTCGGGGCTGATGACCGAGTAGATCGAGTGCTCCAACATCGCGACGCGGTTCGCCGTAGCGAACGCGACGGCACCGCCCGATCCGCCCTCGCCGATGATCACGCTGACCAGCGGCACACCGACTTGCAGGCAGACCTCGGTCGAGCGGGCGATGGCCTCGGATTGCCCGCGCTCCTCGGCGCCCTTGCCGGGATAGGCACCGGCAGTGTCGACAAGGGTGACGACCGGCAGGCCGAAGCGGTCCGCGGTCTTCATCAGGCGCACGGCCTTTCGGTAACCCTCTGGCCGGGCCATGCCGAAATTTCGCTCGATCCGAGACTTGGTATCATGGCCCTTCTCGTGGCCGATGACCATGACGGGTCGGTCCTGAAAGCGCGCCAAACCGCCGATCACGGCAAGATCGTCGGCGAAATTGCGATCTCCCGCCAAAGGCGTGAACTCGGTGAAAAGCTCGGCGATGTAGTCCTTGCAGTGCGGGCGTTCTGGATGACGTGCGATCTGGCATTTCCGCCAAGGCGTCAGGTCCTTGTAGAGATCGTCAAGCAGTTTCGCCGCCTTGGCATCAAGTGCTGCCGCCTCGTCCGCGACATCCATCTCGGTATTCGTACGGGCCAGAGCGCGCAACTCCTCGGCCTTGCCTTCGATCTCGGCCAGGGGTTTTTCGAAATCAAGATACTGCGTCATCACCGCGCTCCATGAGTTGCACCGTATATGGCCAAAGGCCCGGCGGTTTGCAATTCCCCGCTGCGATCGCTTGCCGGAACGCGCCAAGGCGAAACCAGGCAATCCGGCCTTGACGCGAAAGAGAGCCAGCGACAGAAACGTATAGGGAAGAACGGGAAGGAACCACATATCCATGCGAAACGGACTGAAAACTGGTGTCGGCGGATTGTTCGGCGCGGCTCTGGCAATGGGCACGATGGCGTCCGCCGCGTCGGTGACGCCGCAATTCAACAGGTTCGACGATCTGACAACGCTGGACGGCCTCGAGGTGACGTTCGGCGGCTCGGGGATTCCGACAAATCCGGCGGCCATCACTGATTTCACCGTCGGCGACGACCGGGTGCGCGTCGGGATCATCGCGACGCCACGTTTCGGTAGTCCGGCCCTTACCAATGACGGTGCCGGCACCTACACGGCGCGGGCCGGCGAAAGTGCGCCCGGTCTGTCGCTCTGGAACTTCAGCTTCTACGCGGAGAGCTCCGGCAATCTGGCGGATGCGAACCTGAGCTTCTACTACGATCTTGACCCGGCCGCCGGGAACGACCTTTCGACCCTGTTGGGCGGGCCGATTCAGGCAAGTGGATCTGTCTTTGAGGGCAGTGAGAACCTCGGGTTCAATTTCCTGTCCGGCGGAACGTTCGATCCCTTCGCGGTAGGCGAATACAGCTTTCGCTTCGGCGTCGATGGCGGCGAATTCGCGGCGATCAACGTGAACGTAACGGCGGTCCCGCTTCCGGCCGGACTGCCGCTGATCCTGACTGCGCTGGGTGGCCTGGTCTGGCTGCGGCGACGGTCGGCCTGAGCCAAGCGCTCCGGCGACGGGAAAGGCCCGCCCGGTGCGGGTCTTTTTCGTGTCAGGGCCACAGCACCGGGTAGAGCGACGCGACAAGCAGCGCCGCCATCGTCCAGTTGAATGTTGCCAGACGCCCCGGGCTGGTCAGGACGCGCTTCATCTGCTGGCCCAAGACCGTCCAGCTCCCGACAGAGGGAATGTTGATCGCACCGAATACCACGGCGACGAACACGACCGCAGCGAAGCTCTGCGACGGGGTGTAGACACTCAACGCGGTCAGCGCCATTGCCCAGGCCTTGGGATTGACCCATTGGAAGGCCGCCGCCTGCAGGAACGTCATGGGCGTGCCCGCCACACCGGCGTCCCGCACCGGCGCTGCGGTGGCAATTTTCCACGCGAGGAAAAGCAGATAGACCACGCTTGCGACCTTGAGCACGGTGTAGCTCTGCGGATAGGTTGTGAACACCTGCACGAGCCCCGCGCCGAGCATCAGGATCATCAAGACAAAGCCAAGACCCACGCCCAGCATGTGCGGGATGGTCCGCCGGAATCCAAAATTCGCCCCGGATGCCATCAGCATCAGGTTGTTCGGCCCTGGTGTGATCGAGGACACGAAGGCGAAAAGCGCCAGCCCCATCAGAAGATCGTACGTCATGCTGTCGGCTTATGCGCGATACCGTGGGCAATGGGAACAGGCCTGTCACTTCCGGTATGCAATCAGAATTGCCAACTCGCCCCGATCATGGTGACAAGGCCGTTGTCGAACGTCGCGCCGGGCTGCTTGATGTCATAGCTGCGGATCAGCGCATAGGCCTCGAGTCCCGGCTTGTCGAAGGCCTGCACCATCGCGAGACCGTAGGAAGTGGCCAACGTGCCATCGGATTCGATATTTGTGCCGCGATAGAAGTCAACGGACAGAAAAGTGCTCCCAACCGACCAGAACGATCTTTGAACGCCCGCCTTCAGATAAGCGAAACTGCCGCCGTCACGCTCACCACCAAGAGCCGCGGTCAGGCTGAGCCCGCTCGGATCGTGCAGCACGGTCGCTGACCCCGACAGAACGCGTGTTTCGCTCTGCCAACTGTACCCCGCGCCGGCGGCGAACTTGTACTCACCGAACACTCCCTCATAGGTCAGCGCCGCATCCACATTGGTTTCGCCCTCGTCGCGCAGCACTTCGTTGCCGAAGGCAGTCGAAAAGACGAACCCGTTGAAGTTCGGCGTATCGTATCGGAACCGCATCTTGCGGCTGCCATCCGGGTAGGCGCCGGTGACGTTGGCACCTTCGAAATTGTCGATGAAATCACCGATCTGAAGCTGCGATAGCTGCCCGTCCCGGTTTCTGAGAAGTTGGGACGCCGCGATCTGGCCGACATTGGAAAAGGCCGCGAGCCGTGTGCCCGAATAGTCGACCTCGGTGATGCCATCCGTCGCCATGCTGCCCTGACCGAAGGAGAACGCACCAAAGCGATCATTGTAGACGACGAGTTCCAGCTTGCGCAGGTCGCCTTCGCGCGAGGACCAGCTGTTGCTGCCCGGATCCTCGATGTTCACGGTCTTTGAGGGACGCGCGGACAATCCGACCTCGACCCGGACGAGAGGCGACCAGTCCCCGAACTGGCGGATGTGCCAGCGAAACCCCAGGCGCGACGTCTTGTTGGAGTTGCCGACTGGAGAATAGGTGCGTGTCACGGCACCATCATCATATTGCACGACAGCAGGGTTGATCTGGCCGTAGAAAATGATCGGCTGACCGGTGAACAGCTTCCAGACGCGCCAATCGTCTTCGGGTTCGGAAAACGGAGTGTCGTCTTCGACCTCTTCCTGAGCCTGCGCCGTGACCGCGAACATGCAGAGCAACGCGGTGGCGAGGAGCCTCGCGACAGTGCGGGCGCGGGGCGAATCGGCGCCGGGGAGCGTCTTGAATGCCGGCAATGCAGGTTCTCCGATCGGGTCCGCGCAGCGCGCGAAGAAGAATGCTTGCAGACAGGAATATCAGACCGGCTGACAATTTGACAAAGTCTAATCCTTGGAACCGGCGGCGCGAGAGTCCGCGCCGCCGGACGGTTTCATCAGGTATTCTGCAGATCGAGCGTGCCGATCACGACCTCCTGGGTGACCGTCTCACCCTTGCGCAGCAGCGTTACCTCGGCCGCCACATCGGGTTGTGTGCCGGCAACGGCGCGGGTCAGGTCCCGCAATTCCGAGATCTCGGCACCGTCAAAGGACAGGATGATGTCGCCCTCTTTCAGTCCCGCCTTTTCGGCCGGGCTGTCGTCGGTCACCGCTTCGATCACCGCGCCCTTGGGCTGATCATAGCCGAGCACCGAGGCCACTTCGTCCGACATCGGCCGAATCTGAACCCCCAGCCAGCCGCGCGTCACCTTGCCATCGTCCTCCAGGTCGGCCACCACGGTCTGGACGAGGTCCGACGGCACGGCGAAACCGATCCCGACGGAGCCACCATCCGGCGAGAAGATCGCCGTGTTGACCCCGATCACCTCGCCCTCGGCATTGAACAGCGGGCCGCCCGAGTTGCCCCGGTTGATCGCGGCATCGGTCTGGATGAAGTCGTCATAGGGGCCGGCATTGATATTGCGCGACATCGCCGAGACGATGCCCGAGGTGACGGTGCCGCCGAGCCCGAACGGGTTGCCGACGGCAACCACCTCGTCGCCGACGCGGATTTCGTCAGACGTGCCGAAGGCCACGGCGGGCAGCGCTTCGTCACTTTCGACCTGCAGCAGCGCGATATCGGTCAGCGGGTCGCTGCCGACCACACGCGCTTCCAGACTGCGCCCGTCGGCCAGTTTGACATTGACCCGCTCGGCATCGGCAACGACGTGGTGGTTGGTCACGATCTTGCCGTCCTGCGAGATGATGAAACCCGACCCGACGCCCTGGCGAGGTGCCTGCCGCGGCCCGCCCGGCTGCCCCGGCATCAGGTCGCCGAACCGCCGCTTGAGCGCTTCAGGCAGGCCCTCGGGCAGACCCGGTTGGAAATCGGCCTCGGCGACGCCTGTCGTGACTTCGATGAAAACGACGCTGGGTGCAACGGTTTCCACGAGATCGGCATAGCCGCCGGCAGGCACCGCGTAGGCGGCTTGGGGCGCCAGCGCGATGGCGCTGGTGGTGGTGGCCAGCGCGACGGCCAGCGCCAGCCCGGTTGCGCGCGAGGCGCGCTGTGTCAGATGTGTCATGGATGCTCTCCGTTCCTTTGACTGATGCGGCACAGATGGTAGGCCCGCCTTACACGCCGATTTGCCCGGCTATACAAATTTGCAATCTTGGCGCCCGGCTACGGACAAGCCGGGCGCGGCGCTGTAGTCTCGACAAGGGGTCGCAGATGGCGCCGGAATGCCTACATCACGGGCGCGGCCCGGCGCAGGTCGGGCATGAAGCAGAGGACGAGATGAAGATACTGGTCATCGAGGATGACGAAACCACAGGACAATTCATTGCCCGCGGTCTGCGCGAAGAGGGCCACAGCGTCGACCTCGTCACCGACGGGCGGGCGGGCCTGATCGAGGCGACCGGCGGCACCCATGACGTGATGATCGTGGATCGCATGCTGCCAGAGATCGACGGGCTGACCCTGATCAAGACCCTGCGCGCCGCGGGCAACCGCACGCCGGCCCTCTTCCTGACCTCGCTGGGAAGCGTCGAGGACCGGATCGGTGGGCTGAACGCGGGTGGCGACGACTACCTCGTCAAGCCTTTCGCCTTTGGCGAACTGTCCGCTCGCGTGGCCGCGCTCGCCCGCCGTCCCCCGGCGCAGGAGCAGGACACGGTGCTCAAGGCCGGTGGGCTCGAGATGGACCTGATCGCGCGCAAGGTGACGCGCGATGGGGTGACGATCGACCTGCTGCCGCGCGAATTCGCCATTCTCGAGCACTTGTTGCGACGCAAGGGTCGGGTCCAGACCCGGACAATGCTGCTCGAGGCGATCTGGGACATCAGCTTCGACCCGATGACCAACGTGGTCGAAACCCATATCAGCCGCCTGCGTGCCAAGGTCGACAAGCCTTTCGACACGGAACTCATCAAGACGGTGCGCGGCGCCGGATACCGGATCGACGCGTGAAGGCGCGTCTCACCTCCCTGCTGCGGTCGATGCCGCTGCGGCTGGCCCTCGCACTGGTGCTGCTGTTCACGCTGGTCAGCCTGATCAGCCTCACGGCGACCTACCTCGTGACGGCCCGCTCGTTCGACCAGGCGCTGCGCAACGATCTGACGCAACGCATGGCGGGCTTCCGCGCTGCACCCAATGCGCTGGCGCTGGCGCAACTGGTCGAAGCCGAGGCCCGCGAAACCGATCCCGAGCGCATGGTGCTGAGCTACTTCGCGCCGAACCTGCGCCACTATGGCAACGCGGCGCTGGCGCGCGATTCGGAAGGCTATCACGTGGTATCGCTGTCGCAGGACAGCCCGCGACTGACCGGACAATACCTGGCACTGACCGCGGCGCTGCACGGCGGTCAGCTGACCATCGCGCGCAGTCGCTCGGAGATCGCGGCGCTGCGGCGCGGCTTTCTCAACATCCTCGTGCTGAGTCTCGTTCCGACCGTGCTCGTCGCGCTGTCCGGCGGCGTGCTCCTGGCCCGGCGCAGCGCACGCAACGTGCAGGCCGTGGCCCATACACTGGACAAGCTGACCACCGGCGACCTCAAGGCGCGGGTCGGCGCGGTGCCCGCCTGGTCGGACGACCTGGCCGAGATCGCCGGCCGAATCGACCAGATGGCGGAGGCACAGGAAAGCTCGGTCGCCGCGATCAAGCAGGTATCATCGGATATCGCGCATGATCTCAAGACGCCGATCCAGCGGGTCGCGGTGCATCTAGACGAATTGTCCCGCCACGCGGAATTGACCGGGGCGGCGGCCGAAGATCTGGACAGGGCGCAGGCCGAGATCGACAGGATCGTGTCCGTCTTCGGCTCTCTGCTGCAGATCGCCCAGATCGAGTCCGGCACGCCGCGGTCCCGTTTCCGGCCCGTCGACCTTGGCGCGTTGGTCGCGATCTGCGTGGATCTCTACGAACCGAGCGCCGCCGAGACCGGCCACGTCCTGGCCGCCGACCTCGCCCCGGATGTGCCCGCCGTGCCGGGCGATCGCGACCTGCTGCTACAACTGCTGGCCAATCTGGTGGAAAACGCGCTGCGTCACACGCCGCCCGGCAGCCGGATAACCGTCGCGCTCAAATTATCGGGCCCGGCCGTGCGGCTCGCCGTCAGCGATAGCGGCCCGGGGATTCCCGAGGCAGAACGCGAGAACGTGCTGCGCCGTCTCTACCGCCTTGACCGGAGCCGCGGAACACCGGGCAGCGGCCTCGGCCTGAGCCTCGTCTCGGTTGTCGCGCGGCTCCATGGCGCCGAGATGCGGCTGGAAGACAACGCTCCGGGCCTGCGGGTCGTGCTGACATTCCCGGATGTCGTCGGGCCAGGTAGTTCCTGACAGCCGGCCCGGTCTCCGACGATCGGCAAGAGATGCGCGATTGACGGGCGGTTCATCGGCGCGCATGTGAACGGGGCGGCGCGCATCGCACACCGCCCCGCCCGGATTTGGTCTGGCTTCAAGCCTCAGACACCGGGATCGATATCCAGTCCACCGGACAGGTCTGCTCCAAGCACATCGTCAGCGTCTTCGGCGGCACCCGAAGGTCCACCCGCATCGATGGCACAGGCGTCAGCCCCGCAGGCATCGTCGGCGCCGTATTCGTCGGCGCCGCCATCGGCCCCGCAGGCGAACCCGCCCGGACCCGGAGGATTGACCTCGTCGCCCGGTTCGATCGGCTCGTTGCCCTCGTCGCCCTCATTGCCTTCATTCCCTTCGGATCCGGCATTGTCGGCTTCGTTGCCTTCGTCCCCCTCGTCGTTCGGGGTGAACTCATTGCCCTCGTTGCCTTCGTCGCGGCCAGGCTCGTTGCCCTCATTTCCTTCGTTGCCTTCATTGCCTTCATTGCCCTCATCGCGGCCGGGCTCGTCGCCTTCGTTGCCTTCGTTACCCTCATTGCCTTCGTTGCCGTCGTCGCTGCCGTCATTGGCCGACTCGTTGCCTTCGTTGCCTTCGTCGCGGCCCCGTTCGTTGCCTTCGTTCCCTTCATTGCCCTCGTTGCCTTCGTTGCCCTCGTCGCGGCCACGTTCGTCGCCTTCGTTGCCCTCGTTTCCTTCGTTGCCTTCGTTGCCTTCGTCGTTGGGCGTGAATTCGTTACCCTCGTCGCCTTCGTCGACCGAGGACGCCTCGACGCCTTCATTGCCCTCATCGGCCTCATCGTCCTCGTTGCCTTCATCACCTTCATCGCCATTGAAGTCGGGATCGACCGGTTCGTTGCCTTCATTGCCATCGTCGTTGGGCGTGAATTCGTTGCCTTCGTCGCCTTCGTCGTTGGGCGTGAATTCATTGCCTTCGTCGCCCTCGTCGTTGGGCGTGAATTCATTGCCCTCGTTGCCTTCATCGTTCACCGAGTTCTCGTTGCCTTCATCGCCTTCGTCGTTCACCGAGTTCTCGTTGCCCTCGTTGCCCTCGTCGTTGGGCGAGGCTTCGTTGCCCTCGTTGCCTTCGTCCAGGCCGAACTCGTTGCCTTCGTTGCCTTCGTCGCCTTCGTTGTTTTCGTCACCTTCATCGAAGGGCGACGCTTCGTTGCCTTCGTTGCCCTCATCGAACAGATGCGGTTCGTTGCCTTCATTGCCTTCATCGCCTTCATTGCCCTCGTCACCGAAGATGCCGAAGGGATCAGGCAGGAATTCGTTGAATTCGTTGCCCTCGTCGCCTTCGTTTCCAGCAAAGTCGGGGTCGGCCGGCTCGTTGCCCTCGTTGCCCTCGTCATTGGGCGAGGCTTCGTTGCCCTCGTTGCCCTCGTCCAGGCCGAACTCGTTGCCTTCGTTGCCCTCGTCGCCTTCGTTGTTTTCGTCGCCTTCGTCGAAGGGCGACGCCTCGTTGCCTTCGTTGCCTTCGTCGGCGCCCGTGGTCGCGAACTCATTGCCCTCGTTGCCTTCATCGGCACCGGTGGTGGTGAATTCGTTGCCCTCGTTGCCTTCGTCGTTGGGCGTGTACTCGTTGCCTTCGTTGCCTTCGTCGTTGAGGGTCACTTCGTTGCCCTCGTCACCCTCGTCAAAAAGGGTGAGTTCGTTGCCCTCATTGCCCTCGTCGAAGAGATGAGGCTCGTTGCCCTCGTTGCCTTCGTTGCCTTCGTCACCTTCGTCGGTCTCGTTGCCTTCGTTGGCTTCGTCGCCTTCATCGCCCTCGTCCCATGTCTGTGGGGCGTCGGGTACCGGTGCTCCGCCACGAATTGCGCGGGCTTCGGCCGGGGACAGGAGGAAAATGTCCATCCCCGAAGTGTCGGATATGTCCCGATCGAAGATGGCGGTGGTCGGAAAATCAATATTCCAAGTCATTTCAGTGCTCCAATAGTTGTTGCGGGAACGGCCGATAAGCCATTCGCGACAGGGCCGGACCAAAATCGTGGCCGGCCGGTTGCTGGGGAAACGCGCGCCAAAATGGCGAGCGCACTGGTGACGGACACGTTCGACTCCGTGTGCTTGCTGAAACGAAAGCTGTCCGTCGGAAAAGGCCGTGGGTCTGCTTCTCTGATGTCAGTCGCCGTCTTGGGTGACGAATCCCCGACCAATCTGGCGGGGAAGCAGGTGCTCGGCCGATAATTCGGTCCCGGCAAAGGCTGATCGTCAACACAAACCGGGTCGAATGGGTCGTCTTTTGATGCTCTTGCAATCAGCGCCGAAAAGTGGCGCAAAAGGAGTCGGTGTTGAATGCAACGTGCGGCCAAATTGTGCCGTTCACGTCAGGTCAAATAGCTTGTCCATCCTTACTACACTGTCCGTTAACCATTTCACAGGCGGGAATCCCTTACCCTGCCGCGCGACGACGCCGGAAGGACGAGGTGGGGCCTGAACAGCGCCTGACAACCGGTTGGATGCCAGCGAGACCTTGATCGCCCTCTCCATCGCCACGCCGGTCGGCCATGGTCCCGACGGTCGGCCATGGCTACAAGCAACCCTTGCGTGTGGCGCGACAGCGAATTCCCGCGTCGCGTTTCAATTCGGTCACAAAAGACGGCGAAACCCGAATGTGTGCTTGAAATGCAACTGAAAAGGCATCATCTAACCGCACGGCCTGCCATACGGCGGGACTCACCACCAAGGAGACAACATGGCCAAGGAAGACACTCTCGAATTCCCCGGCGTCGTGAAGGAACTCCTGCCCAATGCGACGTTTCGGGTCGAACTTGAGAATGGCCATGAAATCATCGCACACACGGCAGGCAAGATGCGCAAGAATCGCATCCGGGTTCTGGCCGGCGACAAGGTGCAAGTCGAAATGACACCCTACGATCTGACCAAGGGCCGGATCAACTATCGCTTCAAGTAAGGCGGAAACAGCTTTCGCTTCCCGAAGGGCTGGCGGTTTGCGGAATGCGGACCGCGGCCCGACACCCGATCCTTCGTCTGGGTGCACCTGATGACCACATCGAGACCGAAACTTATCCTGGGATCGGGCAGCCCGAGGCGGCTCGACCTGCTCGCCCAATTGGGCGTGGCTCCCGACGACGTACGCCCCCCCGAGATCGATGAAACGCCGGCGAAAGGCGAACTGCCCCGGCCCTATTGCGCCCGGATCGCCCGCGAGAAGGTCGCGACGGTGGCCGCCGAAGAAGACGATATCGTGCTCTGTGCTGATACCACGGTTGCGCTTGGCCGGCGCATTCTCGGCAAACCGGCCGACGCCGGCGAGGCCGCGGCCTTCCTGCGCGCGCTCTCGGGACGTCGTCACCGGGTCATCACCGCTGTGGCGGTCCGTCGCGGCGCCCGGATCTGGGAGCGGGAGGTGGTCAGCGCGGTCCGCATGAAACGGCTGTGCGACACCGAATGTACCGCCTACCTCGCGACGAATGACTGGCAAGGCAAGGCGGGCGGCTACGCGATCCAAGGTCCGGCCAGCGCCTTCATACCGTGGATATCCGGATCCTTCACAGGCATCGTCGGACTGCCTTTGGCCGAAACGGCTGGCCTGTTGCAGGCGGCGGGCTTTCCGCTGTATCAGTCTGCCTCATGAAGGGTCGCACCATCATTCTCGATCACTGGAACGGGCGGCCCGCCGCTGCCCTTATGATCGATGGCAAGCTCGACGATTTCCTGACCGAGAGCGATGCCCCCGCTCCCGGCACGATCTATCGCGCGCGTGCCGATCGTCCGATCAAGGGTCAGGGCGGCATGTTCCTGTCGACGCCGGACGGACCGGCCTTCCTGCGCCAGATCCGCGGACTCGCCCCCGGCGACATGCTGACCGTCCAGGTGACCGGCTATGCCGAACCCGGCAAGGCGATCCCAGTGACGTCGAAGATCTTGTTCAAAAGCCGCCACGCCATTGTCACACCCGATGCGCCAGGCCTGAACCTGTCGCGCAGCATCCGCGACGAGGGGGAACGCGACCGCTTGCTCGAGATCGCCCATGACGCAATGGCGGGTGCCGAGCACGGGCTGATCCTGCGCTCGAGCTGCGCCGGCGCCGATGCCGATGCGATCGCCACGGACATCGCCGAGATGCGCGCCCTTGCGGAACAGATCATGCAAGAGGCTGGCGGAGAGGCGGAAAAGCTGCTTGATGGCGACGATCCGCATGCGCTGGCTTGGCGGGATTGGGTCGAGCCGGCAGATATCGTGACTGAGCCCGGCGGTTTCGAAACGCATGGCGTGCTTGAAGCACTCGCTGCGGCATTGGAGGTGCGAGAGCCTCTGCCCGGCGGTGGAAGCCTCTATATCGAACCGACCCGTGCGCTCGTCGCCATCGACGTGAACACGGGCGCGGATGCATCCCTCGCCGCGGGGCTCAAGGCCAACATGGCTTGCGCGCGCGTGCTGCCGCGGGCGCTCCGGGTGCGCGGCCTCGGCGGACAGATCACGCTCGACCTCGCACCGATGCCCAAGAAGGACCGCCGCGCCTTCGAGACATCCTTGCGCGCCGCGTTCCGCACCGATCCCGAGGAAACCGCGCTGGTCGGTTGGACGCCACTCGGTCACTTCGAACTGCAGCGCAAACGTGGGCGCGTGCCGCTGGCCGGGCGACCCACATGATCTGTCCGATCTGCGGCGAGAAAACCCGCCGCGAATACCGTCCGTTCTGCTCGAGGCCTTGTGCCGACAGGGATCTCGGAAAATGGCTGAACGGAAGCTATGCTGTGCCCTCTGATGACCCTGAAGACCTCGAAAGAGCGCTCGACGAAATCGACGACGCGCAACAGAAACCACATTGACGACACAGGGGTCAGAATCCCTCTGGACACCACAGCACGCAGAGCCTAGAACGCCGGCACCCAAAGGCCGATGCCTTTCCCATGCCCGGGTAGCTCAGGGGTAGAGCAGTGGATTGAAAATCCTCGTGTCGGTGGTTCGATTCCGCCCCCGGGCACCAAAGCACCTCTCAGTGTGAATGATATCAATGGGTTGCGGGGAAAAATCGTCCCACCGTTTTCGTGCTTCGGCAAAAGTGGGACTTTTTTGTTCGTGAGACGTTCGCGTTCCGGCGCACGAAATCGCGCCCCCGGTTGCGGTCGGGGATTCGTGCTGGGCTCACGATTGGAAGCCTAGAAAAAGATGTCGGAGGCGACACTCCAGCCACGGTCCATTGGCTGACCGCCGGGTATGGAACTCCGGCGGCGCTTAAGTCGGCGGATTGGTCGCCCGCTGTACTTTCTGATTTAGGCATTCGGCATGGAGACGATCCGCCTCCACCTCGATAGCGACCCGACGGGAGGGGTCGAGGGTCGCAAGCTTTTCCTTCAGGCTCCGGGCCATCTTCGTCATCCCTTCCGTCTCTCCGGAAGGCAGTCGAAGCGGTCGACCGCCCCGGCGATCAGCGACTTGTAGAACCGCTTCTCCCTGCCATCCGACTTGTCCCCGTCAACGAACAGGATCGCCAGCCGATAGAGGTTGAATTCGAACGAGATGCCCCACATGCCATCGGTGGAGCGCAGCTCGTTCATCGGTACGGAGCAAAAGCAACTACTCGTGTTGTTGCGGAACACACGAAAGGCCCCAAAGTACACATTAAGACAATGGTCTACATAATCCTAGCAAAAGTAACTCAAGAAGTTGAAGTGCGCCCCACGTCGTGTAACCTACCTCGACGACGGTGCAGGAGGCGTGATGGCAGTAGAGTACATGGGGCGACCAGACGGTTCGACTGAAGCACTAAGGAATCATTTGGAGTTGGGTTACGATGTCAAAGTTGATTTTTCATCTCTTGCGCATCGCGTAATTGTTGGCCGCAAAGGCAGTGGAAAATCCCTTAGCATTAGGAAGTTCTTTCAAGAATCTCAAAGAGACCCCTCTCGATTTGCCGTTGAAATAAGCAACAAGGCTCCAAATCTGGAGAGCATGGTTAGATTCTCCACAACCATGCAGCATCGAGTTAGAACCAACTCGTGGCAGGCAGTTTGGGATTATGCGCTATTGGTTTCTGCAATCACGTACATCATGTATGACGACGAATACGTACGAATGCATTCTGGGAACCACAAGAAGGAAAATCTGGAGAGCATTGAGTATACTTATGGCAACTGCCTTCTAGGACTGCGATCAGCAACCCAAGCGTATGAGGTAGTTAACGTGCTCACGAACTACTTTGAGGACTTCGAGGAGTTCTCAAAGTTTCTGTATAGTCCGATTGTAACAAACTTCCGCTCGACCTGCGCCAGAATACTAAGAAACTCGCCCACAATCTGCATCTACCTTGACTCTCTGGACGATGAAATGCGTCGCGCTCCCTCGGTGTTGACGGACATTACACGAGCACTTTTTTATACAGTAATAAAGCTTGCACGTGATGTCGACGCACGGCCAAATCTGCATGTGATGATAACTCTACGTGACGTAGTATTCAGAACAATAATGTCGTCGGATCATGCCGACCGTTTTCTTGATACGAGCTATGTTCTGTTTCTTTTCTGGACCCCGCGCGCATCGAAGCAATTTGTATTTTCAAAGATTGAGCAGACGCAGAGTCGGCTCGCTAGGGCAAGTTCTCAATGGGACTCGAGTGTAAGAGATCTGCCAGCGCTTTTGGGTTTCTAAACCGTTTATAATGACATGAAAGAATGCGACGAGGATGTAACTTCTTACTTCCTGCGTCATACAAATTTTGTGCCACGAAACACGATTCGTTTTGGCAATCGTATATACTCTGATATTGAAAAGAGTAGGGGGATTACTTCAGATAAATACAAGAAGGTCGTATCGGATATATCGCGCGAGATTGCAAATGCGCTAATAACAGTTGCTTCGGCGTATCTTGTAGCTGCAAGCTACGATGATGACATAGGATACCTGCTTGAAGTCGATGAACAACTTAGGGAGTTTTTGTCAAAGGGCCCTGTCTCGGATCGGTTTGTCGATGAAGTAGTGGAAAATATGCAGACAAACCTCACCGACGGATTCGTAAAGCCATTGAAGAATTTCATTGGCCATATCGGAAAGGATGTGTTCAGTAAGTCGGAACTCTCAGGGGCAATTCAAGAGTTCACAAGAGAAAATAAAGACTACAACTCAATGGCGCAGAACTTTAACCTTAATCGGCTCGAGAATATACTTTGGATCCAGGGCCTCATTGGTTACCGACCGGAAAATGGAGGCGGCGATGTATCCTATTACTTCTCTGATGTGAACGAACAGACCGATTTGCCAATGAACCACGATACGTACGTATTTTTCCGTGCTTAAATGACGTTTGCAACTTGGAAGTAATGGCCGGTCGGCCGGTTGGGCCTTTGGTGGGAGCTTGAAATCATGATGGTTATCGAGGAGCGCGTTCTAGACGACTGGAGATTTCTTTTGCGCGACCTTGAGGATGTTACTAGCGGTGACCTGCTGGGAAGGGATTTGGTCTTTCGCGGTCAGCGTGTGTCAGATTGGGGGTTGGTGACATCGTTTGATCGACGCGCGAGTGGCTCTCTGAAGAGGCGAAACGAAAGATTTACCTTGTGCATGGAGCAGTTCAAGACCGATGCGGCACATATATTGCCAAATGCGCTGCCCTTGGGCGATTTGATCTCTCTTGCGCAGCACTATGGCCTGCCGACTAGAGTTCTTGATTGGTCTTACAGCCCGTACATTGGATTGTTCTTTGCTGAAACTGAGGCAGTTTCAACAAATCAAACAAAGCCGGCGGCGCTCTGGATCATGAATCGAAAGAAGGTGTCAGAAGAGATTGATGAGAATGAGTTTGTCTTTGTTGAATACTCAGACAGAAAAGATGATCGGATTCTTAGCCAGAAGGGGCTATTTTCGATGCTCAAGATTGATCAGGATGACCTTGAGGCCTTTTTCCGAGAGAAGAAGATCCCCGGCCTGCTTAGGAAAGTCACAATTACCCCGAATTGTTTTGAGCCTCTTTCCCGACATCTGAGGGCAATGGACTTAGGCTCAGGACCCATTGATTTTGGTCGGTTTGCGTGGTTCGCGGCTACGAAAACGGAGCGGTGATATGTCTGACCCTTTCTGGCTGACGGATGCGCAGATGGCGCGTCTGGAGCCCTACTTC
>NZ_JAELVR010000012.1 GCF_016428585.1 Sedimentitalea arenosa
GCCGCAATCGGATCGAGATCATGTTCGGCAGGCTCAAGGACTGGCGGCGTGTCGCCACCCGCTACGACCGGTGCCCGAAGGTCTTCCTCTCGGCAATCGCTCTCGCCGCTACGGTCATCTACTAGCTATGAGTCCTGAGCCTAGGCGACCGTTCGGAAACCGAAGGACGGCTTCTTCTCAATCATGGCCTTGATCGGTACAGCGACTGCCGACATCGTGGAGACGGAGAAAAATGTAGCATCGATCCACGACCAGCCCTCGGCTTTGAGATATTACACGAATCTACTCGGGAGCAGCAGGAACGCGACGGTCAAGGTCGCGCGGGAGGTCGGATCGGTCCACGACCGCACCATGGCCTTGAGCAGCCGGACGACGGTCAGAACGAATGACAGCATCCGATCTACGCCATGTTTCGCGGATGGAGGTATCAAAGGCCCCCGGGGGTTTTTCTCCCGAGAGAACAACCCCAAAGCTCCGCATTGCCACGCCCGCCCGATCCCGGCAGCGCCCAGACCGGTCCGCTTTGCGGTCTAGCCTAAGGTCTCGGGTCGTCGCTGCTCGCAAAGGTAGGCGAGTCCGGCGTACCGGTGCCCGGAGGCGCCGGAAGGGATAGTCGGACACTGGGACGATCCATTGGCGGACCATGTCATTCCATGTCGAATTTGTAGATGACTCCGTCCTTCATGATCATGCCGAAGTTTGCCTTGGGGTCACCGATAAGGTCGATATCCTCGAGCGGGTTGCCGTTTACGAGGATCAGGTCTGCGTAGGCACCTTCCTCGATCACGCCGAGGGACCCGAGAGGATAAGGCGTGACCTTGTCCGACATTTTCAACAGTTCGGCGTTGTCGCAGGTCGCCATCTTGAGGACTTCGTACGGCGTGAACCAGCGCTGCAGCTTGGCAAGAACCGCGCCTTGGCGTTCCGCAAGGTCCGCACTGAACAACGTATCGGTCCCGAAGGCGATCTTCAGGCCCAATTCCTTGGCGGTGCGATAGACGAAATCGGTCCCGTCGGTGACGAACTTGTACTTCTCCTTCTGGAACTCGTTGAGCGCGGGCGCGTCCTCGTCGTCGAGGAAGGGCTGCATGCTGAGCCACACGCCCTGGTCCTTCATCATCTGCAGGGTCTCACGCGTGGCCATGTGACCGTGTTCGACCGACCTGGCACCGTTCTCGATCGAATGCCTCACCGCCTCGTCGTTGATGGCGTGGGTCGTCACATAGGTGCCCCAGGCCTCGGTTGCTTCAACGGCAGCCTGAAATTCGTCATCCGTGAACTGGATCGTATGGATGGGATCATAGGCTGAGGTCACACCGCCGCCTGCCATAAGCTTGATGTGTGTAGCCCCCTGCATAAGGTTTTCACGCACGCGCTTGAGAACTGCAGGCACCCCGTCGGCCAGGTAAAACATGTTGCCACGCTCGAAAGAGTGCAGCTCGTCCAGAGGTGTCGGAACGTCGCGCGTTGTACGGAAATCCTGATGTCCGGCAGTGATCGAAATCGCCGGGCCCGATGCGAAGATGCGTGGTCCATCGATCAGGCCTTCATCGGTCGCGCGGGCGATGTCGAACATGGGCCCTGCGACATCCCGCAGCGTTGTGAAACCGCGAAGCAACGCATTGTTCGACGCCTTGGCGGCCAGCAGATTCCAATAGCCTTCACCTGTCAGCATAAGTTGCGCGATGGTCGCTTCGGCAAAGACCCCGTGCCAGTGATTGTCGATCAGGCCCGGGATAAGGGTGTAGCCTTCCGCGTCGATTTCGAATGCGCCATCGGGCGTGTCGATGTCGGTGCCAATCCCAGAAATCAATTGCCCAGTGACGAGAAGATCGGCCTGAGTCAGCCCATCGTCGCAACCGTTGAAAATCTGCGCATCCCGGATGACGACGTTGTCGAATTTCATCTTGATATCAGTGGTTTCGATCTCCCCGATAACACCCGCCGGGACGACGGCGTGGTTGGCCTCATGTGCGATCGCGCCGATGGGCGCGGCCGCGATCGTGGTGCAAAGAAGGTAGGTCAGGGAGCGGTTTTTCATTGTTTCTTGGTCCTCATGATGTCTTTTCAGGATGATGGGAGATGTTTGCGTGGTTCGCCGTGATCCTGGTCAAAGCGCTTCGTCGGCCCGGCCCGTCAGAAGTTCAGCACTTTGTAGCCGACCTGAATGGACCATTCGGCCGGTCGGTCGCCGCCAAAGAGAATGCCGGGCTTGATGAAGACCTGGCCATCGCCTCCGAAAGCTTTGCCTGTCAGCATCCCCGCCGTGACTTGCAGGCTGCCGAATGTCTTATCGTTTTCCCAATCATGAATAATCGCCGGGTCGAACGTGAGATAGAAACGGGGGTTCTTCAGCTTGGGCACGTAGTAGAAGTCGAGTGTCGTGGTGTTGACATTCACGCCCTGGGCATTGCCGCCTTGGAGGCCGAAGGTTTGAACCCAGGCGGGCGCGAAGATCGCGCCATTGCTCAGAAACCATGCGTAGAACGCGGAAGTTTCGCCAACGAACTGTCCATAGCCTGCCCTGTCGGTCTGCGCGGTGTCGAGGAAAAGCTCGAACGTGAAGGCGGCCCCATTCCTTTCGGTCAGGTGGAACACGTCGATATAGGTGAGACTGATGTCGCCAAGGGTAAATTCGACTCCGGGCTGACCGCCAAAGATCGGGTTGGCGTTAAACGGGCTGTCAGACCCCGGAACCGTGAGTCTGAAGGCGCGGCTGCCATCGCCGAAGGGTTTCGTGTAGAACGCTTCGAACAGACCGGTATTCAGGTTGGAATTGATCTGGTTGAACTGATACTGGACCCCGAATTGCGTGGTCAGCAGAGTCGGATTCGTCCCGTTGTTGATCTCTTCGAAATCGCGCTGGATCTCGGGCAGGTTCGACCCGTCCTGAGCAAACGAAGGCGTCGACAGGCCGGCGAGTGTCAGGATCAAGATGAAGACTGGCAGACGTTGTGAAAGCTTCGAAAAGGTTGGCGCAGAGCGGAACGGGATGGGTTCCCAATGGTTACTGTTCATGGCTTTGTATAGGTCCTCCGCGTATTTTCAGTCTTTGAGGAAATCCAGCGCTCTGGGCGCTGACTGCCGCAGGCTTCAGCCGTTGTCTTTGACAACAGCGTCGAGGAACTCCTTCTCCAAGCGCTCAAGAATCCTCCCATACTCCTCGGCCCGATCCGGCATGTCTTTCCAACGCGCGCGGGCCATCTCTGCCATCTCCATCTCCTCGCCGACCGACCGGAACTTCGGGTCGTCGCGATGCAGCTGCGCGATGGCGCATTCGAGTGTGGGAAATCGCGAGGTCAATGCCTCAAGGTAAGTGTCTGCCATGTGTCTTCTCGGTGGTCACCTTTCGCTCGATGACCCGCCGCGTGGAACGTTGAAACATGTTGCAACATGGGATTTTGCTGATCGGGCATCCTGTTACCTATCGGATCTTTCGTGCTAACTTTCGGTTGAACCCCGCATGAGCGCCCTACCTGTATGCCCGAACCCACTGATCCCGCGCCGATCTCTGCCGAGAACATCCGTCGGCAGCTCGACCGAATCCTCGCGTTCCCAGAATTGCAATCAAGCGATCGACGGCGCGAGATGCTTCGCTACGTCGTCGAGGAGAGCTTGGCCGGCCGTGAGGACGAACTGAAGGCGACGACCATCGCGATGGCGGTCTTCGGACGCGGGTCTGATTTCGACCAGCAATCGGACCCGGTTGTGCGTCTGGAGGCGCGCAAGCTCCGCCGAGACCTCGACAACTATTACGCGGAAATCGGTCGGGACGATCCCATCCGCATCAGCATCCCCAAGGGCCGGTATCATCCGAAATTCGACGTGCAAGAGGGGACAGTAGGACGCGGATCAGAGGCCGCGATGGTGCAGCCCGATAGCACCGGCCAACGAGAACTGGGTTTGCGAAATAGACTCAGCCTTGTCCTTGGGCTTGTCGCAATCGCCGGCATGGCACTTGTGGCGGCGCTGTTTCTCTGGACGATGCGACCCGGAGGCAGCGCACCAAAGAGCGATCCCGTTTCAAAGCAAAGCGTCGCTCTCCTGGTCGAAGAGTTCGTCGCCAGAACGGGGGACGAGGTTGAAACGCTTGTCGCAGCCGGGCTGTCCAACGAAATCGCAGCAGCCTTGATCAGATTTCCCGACCTTGCCGTGCATCTGTCCAACGATCAGGTTGCAGGCGTCTCTGATGTCTCCGCACCAATCGACCGAACTCTGAAGCCGGAGTTCAGAGTGGCCGGTGGGGTTTGGCACGAGAGCGGAGTGCTCTTCGTTCGAGCGGAACTTATCCGCCTGGACGACTTCGAGGTGCTTTGGAGCGAACGCTACATGGAGGGTGCGGCGAACCAAAGCATCACAGATATTCTGGATTCGATATCATCCGAAATCGCCTCTGCGATCGGTCAGCAATACGGCTACGCGCTGCGGGATGCCCGCGCCACAAGGCTCAAAGATCGAAATGATCCGAGCCTGCGTGGCTTCGCATGTGTCGCAAGCGCACAGATTTACCGGCGAACATATCACCGCGATGAATACCAGGCGGTGCGGGACTGCCTCGAAGCGACCGTGCGGGAAGACCCCGATTACGGCCGCGCTTGGGCGATGCTCGCCTATCTGCGCAACGACGCGGCGCGTTTCGGCCATGAGCAGGACCTCTCCAAGGAGGCGGCGTTCGCCCTCGCCCGACAAGCCGCAACCCGGGCCCTTGATCTTGACGCCCAAGACACAGATGCGTTGCAAGCCATGAGCCATGTCGAGCAGTATGCGGGCAATATCGATCGCTCCATTGAATTTGCGCAGCAGGCGGTCGAGGTGAATCCGAACGACCCCGCCGCTCTTGCCAATCTAGCCATTCGCTACGGGATTGCTGGGCGTCTTGACGAGGGCGTTCCCATCATGCGTCGGGCAATTGATCGTTCCGTGACGCCGCCGCCATTCTACTTTCACTTGCTGGCCGTTGATCATCTCATCAAGGAAGAATGGTTAGAGCTGCAGTTGGCTGCAGAACAGGCCTCTGCCGATGGCTGGTCATTCGGCCAGGCGCTCCTCGCAATCGCGCACACAGAACTGTCCAATGAACCAGCCGCCCGCGAGGCATTGACGAAAATGGCGGAACTCGATCCACGGCTCGCAGGGGATCCAAAGGTCTGGCTTGAAGGGCATAGCTTTGCGCCAGTCATCGTCGACGCCGTCTTTACGGGCATTACCAAAGCACGCGCAGCTCTTGGAGAATAAGCCAGCATTTGACCCGCTTTGAAAGCGCCGCAAGTGCACTGCCCAGAAAGGCGGGGAGAATTGGCTGGTTTCAGAAAGATGGTGGATGAAAACGCTATGCAGTCGTCGCTATCAGAAGCAAGGTCTACGGATCGATCTCGCAAGAACCATTTACAAGGTGCATGACGACGAGGTGAACCGGGTCATTGTATCCCGAATGTAGCTGATAGAACCGCGGCTCAATCCGACTAGATCCCGGTAGCGATTGATCCGAATGGAGAAACAAAACATTAGACGCGTTTACGCTACAATGCGCTGAGCGTTCACCGCCGTGGTGCTTGCTGGAGTCGCAGTCACAATCTACACCCGGGAAGATAAATGGCAGCGAGGCCAGCCATAGTCTCTTTGGGCACAAGAGTCCGACCATCAGGTCGCCAAGCCGCAAGTTCGTATCGCCATGCTCAAAGGCTAAACTGCCATCGGATTATCCGTCACAGTGACCGTAGAGTAGATCCGATCGAAGAATTGCGATCAGGCCTCGATCTGCACAGCATCGCCACCCGTGACACTTGACGAGACGCAGGACTCGGCGCGCACTAACCTGCGCAAGCGAGAGACTTTCGATAGTCCCGAGGAGAAATACCGGCCAGCCGTCGGAAAGCACGGGTAAAGTGCTGGGGGTTCTCGTAGCCGGTCGCGAATGAGACGTCGATGATCTTCATCGCGCGGTCGGCGAGCAGGTCGCAAGCGATCTCGTAGCGCGCCTCGTCGAGCACTTGCCGGAAAGTCATGCCATCCCGATCGAGCCGCCGCTGCAAGGTGCGCGCAGTTGTGTCAAGCATCTCTGCCGCCTTTGCAAGATCGAGCGGCGCATCGCTCATGTAGGGCTTCAGCATTTCTCGCAGACCCGCTCCGTAGGTCCAGCCCCGCGGAGGGGCAAGCGCCTCCGGATCAGACCCCTTCGGTTGGGCCTCGGGCCGATTGCACGGACGGGCCAGCGTTTCGATTGGCACAAGGATCGAGCAATGCGGTTGGCCCATCAGTATCCGTGTGTTCGGCAACGCCGCAGATGCGGCGTCGGGCGGGGTGCCATGCGTTGCGAGCGAAATCTCCTCGGGACACCAATCTGCTCCCGCGATCGAGCGTACCGCGGAAATGAAGGCGTAGATCTGGATCCATTCTGAATAAGCGAGCGCCGGACTTTCTTCAAACCCGACCATGTCGCAGCGCACGCGCAGATTGCGTCCTTCCTCGACCAGCTCCCCGACCAGCGCGCTATCCTCGAAGCTGCAGCGACGCACCATCGCTTCGAGTCTGGTGCGGCCGCTCGGCGCGTTCAGGAATGCGACTTGCGTCTCCGGACGCAGACCCTCGAACGACAGGCATTGTGCGGCACGAAATCCGAGATGCATCGCGGCGTGAGATCCGCCGCAGGCGGAGACAAGCGCAAGCACCTGTGGAACAAGCAGATACGCGTTCGGGCTTTCCTCGACCGACCCCGGCAATCCCACCTGATTCAGCAAGCGATCAACAGGCTCCCCGATTTCTCTCAGAACGCCCAGGTAGATATTCAGATGCACGGCGCGAACAAGCGGGACATGCGTCATTCGCGGTCACCATGTCGGAAACCGGGAGGGCCCCCGCGTGCCTGTGTGTCCATGGCTTGGGCGCCCGGCGTTCCTGCAGCGTGCCATGTGGCGCCGATGGGTAAGATTCTCGGGACGCACAGCATTACAATTGGGTCTCTTGCATCAAAATACCTCGCCAGCTTACGACGGCTATGGCGCAAAATGCAAAGAACTTGCTGACGTTGGACCGCGTTCGTACGATCGTGAAGGTCCTATCTTATTCGAAGCTGCCCAAGATCGCAGAGGTCGCACGCGAAACTAGCACAACAAGCCGGACGCTGCAGCGGCGCCTTGCCGAGGCGCGCACGAGCTACCGCGAGATCGTCTTGTCGGCGCGTCACGAGCGGGCGAAGGCTCTCTTGAGCCAGACTAAAGTGCCGGTCTGCGAAATTGCCGCCCGCTTGGGTTACGCCACGCCTGGCGTATTTTCTCGGGTCTTCGCGAAACGCGCTAAACAATCCCCACGGGCCTGGCACCTTGCGGCCCCACGCGGCCGTACACAAACGTAGGAGTGGCGTAAAATGGTAAGACAGAGGCCCTTTTCCATCATCAATTAGAGGTGTCAAAAAGCATGCCCGCGGAAATGGGATGAATCGATGACCGTCACGTCAAGATCCAGGCTGTTCACCTCGGCCGGTATCCAGCCCCGCATCGGAAACCAGGCATTCGGGCATCTCGCACAAGGCCACACCACTTGGCCTTGTGCATGTTTTATCCAACATCATGGATCTTCAGCGCCATGAACCGAGAGAGGATTTCATTCATGTCTTGTATTTCGAAGCTCGGCGCTATTGCCGCCGCGGCTGCGCTGATTGCGGGTTCTGCCGTGGCACAGGAGCGCATCGACGGCAGGGTTTTGGTCGGCGGCGCGCCAATCGCAGGAGCCGAGGTGTCGGCTTGGCAGGCCGGCCAGGATGCGCCTCGAATGCTTGCTGCCGTGCGTACGGACGAAAACGGGGAGTTCGGCTTGGGAATAGCCGACGGACCTGACGCGGGGGGCGTGCTGTATCTTGTCGCTGAGGGCGGCGAGGCGAAGACGGCGGTGGGTGCGGGATCGAACCCGGCAATAACATTGATGGCACTCCTTGAGGGCGAAGCCCCGGAGCAGGTGACAATCAACGAATTGACCACGGTCGCCTCTGCCTTCGCGGCCGCGCAATTTCTGGACGGCAAAGATGTGACCGGCTATGCCCTGGGCCTGAAGATCGCGTCGCGCAATGTCCCGAACTTCGTGAATCTTGAGACCGGCGGCCTGGGGCCGGTCATCTCAGACACGCTGAACGCGCCTCGGACCACCACCCTTGCAAAGTTCAATACGCTTGGCATCCTGCTGTCTGGCTGCGTCAAGGCGATCCCTGATGCTTGTGACAAGCTGTTCGCGGCCGCCACACCGCCTGACGGAACGGTGCCGACGGACACATTGCAGGCGGCGCAGAACATCGCGCGCCACCCCTGGCACAACGCGGAAGAGTTGTTCGGGCTGGTCGACGATTTCTACCCGGTCCCGGAAGGCGCGCGCTACCGCAACGTGAGCCATGTTCCCTACCTTTTCTATGCCCCCAGCGCTTGGACCTTGTCGCTCGTCTATGGCGGCGGCGGGTTTTTCGGCGTCGGCGGCGCCGCGCTGGACGCGGACGGCAATTTCTGGACCAACAATAACTGGCTGATCGGGTCTCAAACGACGATATTCAAGCAATTCGGTGCGGGCGTGGGCCGGTTCGATACCGACGGCACCCCTCTGTCGCCCGCGATCACCGGATATACCGGCGGGGGGCTCGACAGCCCGGGCTGGGGTATTGCGTTTTCGGACGATGACAAGGTCTGGCTCACCAACCTGATCGGCCGCACGATTTCCGTGCTGGACCGCAAGACGGGCGCGCCGCTGTCGCCCAAAGGCGGCTATGATTTCGGTGGCAAACTGGGGGATATGCAGGGTGTCATCGTCGCCCCGAACGGCGATGTCTGGACCGTCGACAATGGCAACAGCCAGATCGTTCACATTCCGGGCGGCGACCCGGGCAAGGGGCGCATCCTGGGCCGAACCGTTGACGGAAAGCCCGAGATGGGCACGCTTCAGGTCAAAGGTCCGTTCGGTATTGCCATCGACCTTCAGAACCGGATCCTGATCACCAACAGTTCGTCCGACACCGTGACCCGCTTTCCGGCGGACGATCCCGGCAATGCCGAGGAGATCAAGGTGGGGTTCAGCCCGCACGCCATTTCCATCGACAGCCAGGGAAATGCCTGGATTGGCAATCTCGTCGGGCATCCGGGCACATCCGAGAAACTGGCGCTGGTCAAGCAGACGATCGAAAGCAAGCTCGCTGCCCGCAAGGGCACCGAGTCGGCCGACGAGATATCGGCCCATATGTGGGTCAATCTATGGGAGATCATCAGCGAATTTCCCGGTGGAGATATCTCCGTGATCCGCCCCGACGGAACGGTACTTGGCCCCTTTAACGCAGATGGCGCAATCACCGGGCCCTGGGGTGTCGCTATCGACGGCAATGACAACGTCTGGGTCGCGAGTTCGACGAGCCACTCGATCACCCAGATTTGCGGCTTCCGCACCGAAACCTGCCCGCCCGGCATGACAACGGGGGATCCGATCACGCCATCGGAGGGCTATGTCGGCGGGTTGCAGATCGTTGCGCCGATCGGCGTCGATCCGGCTGGCAACGTTTGGGTCGGCAACGGCTGGGACGATACCAAGACAGGGTTCAGCGAAGACCCCGACGAGGCCCAGTCGACCCGGTTCCCGGCAAGCACCATCGTGGTTTTCTACGGTGCCGCGAAACCTGTCATAACGCCGGTTGTTGGGGGGCAGGTCAGATTGCCGTGACGTTCCCAAAGGTGCGCATCGCGGTCCAGAGCGACCGACGGGAGCCGCACGGAATTGCGGCACCCCCACCGATGAAGCGCGGGGGGCGTTGATGGGACATGCACTCGCACTCTGCCTCTGGGCCTTCGGTTTGTTGAATCTGCTCTACGCCTACCCGGGCATCTGGGCCACGATTGCAAGCTGGCTGTTGGGCGGGCTGGTGGCCGCCCACGCCGCTGAAACGGCTTTTGTGTGGAGAAAACTCAGGCAATCGCCAGAGCCGTTCTGGCCCAATCTGCTCAAAAGCTTCGTATTCGGCTACTTCCATGTCCGCCATTACCTGTAGCGGAGCGAGTGCCGGAGCGCTCTTCTTGCCTTTGACCGGGCAGCGATGATCGCAGCCGGCTCCGCGTTGCCCCCAGAAATCGAGGTCATCCGGAAACCGGCGCCCTTTTGTGACCTCCGGCAGGGAGAAAACGCTTCGTCACGCGTCCGCAATGGCAAGAAGGGCGGTTCTTGCATCCGGCCGCTTGTCAAACACATGCCGGTGCAGGCTGCCCGCTCTAATTCGCCGGCGAAACCCCGGGCGGCTGCCAATCGCCATCCAACGCCGCCTTGGCAGGCCAATAGAGGCGCATGACCATGTAGATCGGTCCGTCCGGCGCTGGCAGCCAGTTGACCTTTGCCTGGGAGTCGGTTGGCTCTTCTTTCTGGATGTAGAGCGTCAGCGAACCGTCGTCATTTTTGTGCAAATCGGGCAGCATGGGCGAGTTGACGAGATAACGATCGATGCTGTTTTCGATCAGGAGTTGGGTCTTTCCATCATACATGGTCACCGACCAGAACGCATTTACGGGCGGAAGCTTTCCTGCCGGAAATGTCAGCGTGTAGTTGCTCTTGCTGCCATCGAGGTCCTTGCCGTTCGCGTCCTTCCGGGTCAACGGATAGAACGCTTCCGCGGAATCGTTGCCATAGAGCCCGACTAGCGCCGCCGCTGCCCGCGTCAGGTAATCGTCCTTCAGCATGGCGCGATCGCCGAACAGACCTTGCGAAATCTGCCAGCCATTGACCACTTGGCCGACATTCGCCTTCTTGGCCTCGACCTTTTGTGCGCCCGCTTTCAGGCCTTCGGCGATGGCGGCTTTCACGTCGTCCGGGAGACCGGTTGAAGGGTATGGTTTGCCCGCTTCCAGTCCAATCCGGGCGAACTTGTCGCGCAGCGGTTGTTCCGGTTCGGCGTCGCCGGTGGCCGGTGCGAATTTCAGGATAAACGCCAGGTAGCTCAGCGGGTCCTTTTTCGCGGAGTCAGTGTCGAACTTCATCCAGTCGACTGCGGGCGCCGTGGTTGGCGCCGTGGTCTTGGTATGCTCGGAAAGGGTGGAAACGGTGTATCCGGCCTGCACGCCCTTGGCCTTTTCAAGATCGGACGGACCGAAAACCTGGGTGCGGTAAATCGTAAAGCCGAACTCGGTGCTCGAACGCAGGACTTTCTCGATTCCATACGGGGTGTCTCCGGACCAGTGCGGGCCGGCGATCGCGTAGCATCCTGCGCCATTGCCTGTTGTTCGGCTTCCGATGTAGTCGAAATTGTAGGTGTAGAGATTGATCAGCTGAACGGAAAAGTATCGGGATTTCTCGATCTCCGGCACGCAGACGACCAATGGTTCGGCACGCAGATCCATCCAGATGAAGGAATAGATCGTGTCACTGTTCGGCGTGACGATGGCGGTATCCTTCGGCGACGCCAGATGGGCTTCGTTCTTGATCTGGTTGAACGGCGCCTTGTACTGGCTGCTGTTTTTGTCGATCGCGAACTGGTACATCACGCTGTAGTTCATCACCATCGGCAGGCCGTATATGGCAGCCTCCTCGGCGATGGATTTCGCCTCATCGGCCGACAGCGCCTGTTGCGCACCCGCAGATTGCGGCATGGCGGCAAGACCGGACAGCGCGACCGCCATGCCCAGTGCGCGGGTCGCGATTTGTGCTTTGAACGTCATTTTAGTCTTTCCAATATGCAAAGGGCTGCCTTGGTTCGGGCCGGCCGAGGTCACTTCGATACCTTTTCCACCGAGGGGAAAACGTAACTGCCGTCGAGGATCGCCTTTTCGGGCTCGTAGAGGCGCACGCCATAGTTCCACCCTTCCATGATCGGCAGGCAATTGACGCGGCCGTCATCGCAGCCACCGAAGTTGATGGTGATTGAGCCGTCGGAGTTTTTCTTCGCGTTGACACTGTTGAAGTTGTAGGCGCCTTCGGGGTTCTTCTGGAAATAGCCCTTGTCGTTGTAGAGGCTGACTGACCAGAACGCTCGAACTGGGACATCCTTGGCGGTCAGTTGATACTCTCCTACAGCCAAGCCGGGATTTACGTTCAGGTAGAAGGCGTGCTTCTGCGGCAACCCGCCAAAACCGACCGCCGTGCCGACAAGGTGGCCGATGGGTGTTGTGTCTTCCTTCGATCCGAACCAGCCCGTGGAATCGGGCACACCCTTGCCAAGGTTGAGCAACGGTTCGAGCGTGGCCTTGTAGCTGATCTGATCATAGTCCGGCGCGGTGAAGGGCATGGCGGAAGTCGCCTCGATCCTGACCGCGTCCTGCAGTTGATGCACGGCCTTGATATCGTCGGCCGAGTTCGAATCGACCAGCGTGCGAATGCCGATCCAGACGTGGTTCGAGCCAAATTGCTCTTTCGTCAGCTCGTGGGCACCACCATCGAGATAGACCGCATTGATATAGTTGGCCTCGTTCACCACCATCATCGAGCGATAGCGCGTTCCGGCATCGGGCAGCGTGACGGTCGCGCCCTTGCTGATGTCCACCACCATGAAGCTGTACAGCGTGTCGCGGTTCATCCGGATTGTCGGCTGGTTGTCGATCGCCACCGGCTCGCGGATGTTGAGCACCTTGTTCACCCCACCGGCCTGTTTCTGATAGGTGTCGAACTGCATGGCCGTCTGCGCCGTGACGAAGTTCATCACGTTGACCTTGACGGATTCCGCCTGTGTGGCGGTCCCGGCAAGCAATAGGGCACATGCAAAAAGGTTGGAGGGTTTGGGGAACATCATTTTGAAGCACTCATTTTTGTCAATTTGCTTGAACAACAGGTTTTCTGGACGCGCGTGAAATTGGCGGCCTGAACAAGTCAGGCGGTGCCAACCCACGAACCGGATACCAACTGTTCTGCGCCATAATAGCGCCAGAACAAGCGCGCCTTCTTACCATTTCGCGACGCTTTCGCGCACTAGTATCACGGCAGAATAAGGTGTGATGCGGTCAACAAAAGGGACCATCATTGCACTGACTTGGGTGGAGAACGTTGGACTCTAGTCCCATTCCCTCCGTCACTCGACCTCGCGAAATCGTTCTCTCGGTCCGGAGACTGCCGCAATTTCTCTTTGCTTTAGAGTGTTTTGCAAGAGTGGCTAAGCAACGACCTTCGCGCCACGAGGCTTGAAATCGTTCACGGGCACCTCGCTGCTCAAATCGGACAAGTCCATGTCGTTGGAGACGTTTGGCTCATACATCGACACGCCGTACTGGTTTGACGAGACCGTTGAGGACGGCGTGATGTTGGACCTGCGCTACGAAACGCGGGAAATCGAGCAGTGCGTCACCTCGCCTGCGAAGATCGATGCATGGTTCGAGGCCAAGACAAAGGGGTTGACGCTTGTAGCCAAAGCGTCGCAACAACAGCTTTTGGGGACGCTCCAGCGCGTGCTATCAAGCCGAGACCGCATCACGCAGATCGCTAGCGACATCATCATGGCCATGGACGGCCAGCACTTTCCATTTTTGTCGGCGTAGTCAGCCAAAGCCAACAACACCAACATTTCCCCACGATCACTCGGTCCGGTTTTCCACACTTGGCTGGAGATATTGATACTCATCGATCAGTCCGCCAATTCCGTGTCGGAACGGAGTTGCTGGAGCGCGGCTTGAACCAGATCTTCGGGAAAGTAGTTGATCCCACCAATGTTGGTGGGCGTAGGCAGGCGCCCCGCTGCGATGTCACGATAGATGGTCGTGCGGCCCCGACCGCCAAGCATCTTTCGCAAGTCTTTCATGGTTGGGTGTTTCACTTCACGTCACTCCGAGAGGTTTCAATGTGCCCCTCATCGTTCCGAATTTTTTTGGGATGCTGGAGACGGGATTTTTTTGCCGTCCCCCGAGGATCACGTTACGCCGGCTGCCTTCAACTCCCGATCTGAAAGCCGTGGAAAGTCAATTTTAGAAACTTTTTCAATCGTTTCCGGGACTCGCAGCGGGTTCCATTTGAAGGAATCTGAGACAACATTGCTATCAACGAAACTCTCGACTGCTCGTGCGGTGCCGAGAAACTCGCGACACTTCTCTTCGCTCCCTTCCAGTTCCTTCAGAAGTGATCGCTTCAGAATCATCACCGCCTGAAGATGTGCAGAGCTTTGAAACCTCCGGAAAGCCTTTTCGACTGCCCGTCTTGCACCATCGGGCGCTCCAGTCCTGAAATGCTCATGATGATTGTAGGCAACCAGTCGCCGCGCGGCATTGACCGACGGAGGCTCGCCGGTGGCCTCAGCAATGCGCACCAGTTCAACAACAACTTGCCCGGCGTAGACCCGCTCAGTCATAAATCGTTTAATGAAGTCGTTCTTCGCATTGGCCGCGTAGGTTGAAAGGTGCCCGTCAGTCGCCGCCGGATTTAGTTCGTCCTCCGCCAGCATCGTCTTGTAGAGATGCTGGATCGAGATCAGGTCAGGTGTCTTTTGGCCCGCGGTAGTCAAGTCGGGAACGGACATTACCGACAAAATCATGTAGTCTGGACGTGGAATCCAGGCCCCATCCGGGCCAAATAATCGCATGTAGTGAAGTGTTTCTGCATCCACGTCATGTCTTCCTGACAAAACCGGGGCGACCGACGCTTGACCATTCCACTGGCTGGTTCCGACGATCAGCAGGCGCTGTTCCACCCATAAGATGATCAGCCCACCGTTCCATCAAGTCCCGGCGTTGATCGAGAAAGTCGTGGCGGGCATATGTGCGTTCGACTATGCCCCCGATCTTGTGGGCAAGTGCTGTTTCGGCCACGGCATAAAGGCTAGGGTCTATCTCGGAGGCCCAGGACCGGAACGTGGCCCGCAATCCATGAGGTCGGTAAGGTTCCGACCAGCCCCACTCCGTTTCCAGATTTCTCATGATATTCTCGATGGCTTGATCGCTGATTACTTTCGGTGCCTCAGGTTTCGACCGCGGAGATGGGAACAGATGCCCGGTCTCCGATTCTGAAAGTGACAGGTCAATCAGTCTTTGCATTTCGCGGGTGACTGGTATCCGAAAGTCTGCTTCCTGCCCAACGCGGCTCTTCAATGCGTCTCCTGCCACAGTCCAGATCCCATTCTGGAACTGGCTTGTATGCGCGTATCGAAGCGGCTTCATCCGTGGGCCGCCGCCTGTCAGAATGTAATACATCAACGCGCGTTGGGCAGTTCTGACGGGATTCAGCGATTGATACAGGCAGGGAATTTCCTTCCAAGGCAGTGAGGGATGGTTATGCACCCTGTGCCCCGGGTGGCCCAGAAGTTGTCTTGCGTTCAACACCGCGTTCAGGTTCACCTCCAAGCCCATTGCAGCGCCATGTTTCATCACGGTTCCCAAGCGGTTCAAAGCCTTGACCGCGGTTGGGTTCTTCGTCTTCCAGATTGGTTCCAGCGCCTTCACGATGTCTCTCTGATGGATGTCCTCGATCTTTCTCGCGCCAAGCGTCGGCAACACGTACAACCTGAGTGGGGAGTACCACCGTCCGGCCTCCCCGCCATCCTTCAGCGTACCCTTCATCGCCTCGAAAGCTATCGGGGCCACCTCAGCGAGAGTTCGAGCCCCGCGTCCGGCTTGCGCCTCGTCTTCGAGCAGCCGCTTTGCGTCGATGGGGTTCATGGGGTGTCGCTTGTCGGTACTATACTCACGCCAGCGATCCCGCTCGCTACGCGCCTGCGCCAGAGACAAGGATTGCACCGAGCCAAGACCAATTTCGTATCGCTGCTTGAGGTAGGTGTAGCGATAAATCCAACTGCCCTTTGCTTGGCCTTTGTCTGTCCTGCCAGTGACCAGAAGATACAAGCCACCACCGTCAGAATACTTGCCAGGTTTTGCAGTTTTCAGGATATTCGGCGGGAGCTTTCCGATCGGCTTCATTCCCCAAATATTCCCCAGTTTTGACGGTGTACTATGGAACAGTATGAAGCAAGAAGATGCGGCGGTGTCAGAGTAAATATTTAAAATCAAAATATTATAAGTTATTTTGGAGCAAACCTGAACATGTGTGAACAATTACTTCGATGCATCTCGGCCGCACCATTTGCCCTTTGATCCCCGATATGCCGGGACGTGGATTTCATAAGAATGACACCTGTGCGATTGCTTCGACTCGCTTGAAGCATCGAAACCGCTCGACGGGACGCGCCGGCGCTTCTACATTTTTCCTCAGGCAGGACAATGGAGTGGCCCTTATGACTTTCCCGAGACTTTCCGGTTCGATTCTGGCGGCAGCCCTTGTGTGGGGCACGCTGGCGCAGGCGCAGCAGGTGGTGCCACCCGGCGATGACGGGTTCAGGAAATACGGCGAAGTCGGCGAATGGGTCGTCTATGTCGATATCGCGCGCGGCTCGTGTCTGATCGAGCGGGCGCAGGATGGGCGCGTGGTGCAAATGGGCCTGACCGCGGATCACCGTTTTGGCTATGTCGGTGTCTTCGCGCAGATCGACACCGATCTGGCGCAGGGCGAAACCGAAGAGGTGTTCATCGAGATCGACGGCATGGTCTTTCAGTCTGAGGTGACCGGGATCAAGGGCAACGTGACGGGTGGCTACAATGGCGGCTACGTGTTGGCCAACAACCCGGCTTTCGCCGATGCCGTGGCGAATGGGCGGAACATGACGGTATTTCCGGGCAATGACGGCATGTTCACCGTGGACCTGACTGGCACCAAGAAGGCGATGGAGGCGGCGCGGGCTTGTAACCGCGCGCAGTTGGGCTGAGTCGTTGTGTGTGCGAAATTGCACAGAAAGAGGCAAAATTCGCAGGATTTGTTCGAAGTTGGTGAGGGTGTAAAAGCGGGGGTGTCAACTGAAAGGACCGCACCATGAGTTGGAACCCGATTCTAGACCCCGATACCCCCATCGGCGACGCGGTGGACGCGATCGAGACCGTGATCGTCCCGCGAGCCCGTGACTTGGGCGATTTCGAAGTGCGCCGTGCGCTGCCCGCCCCCAAGCGGCAGATGGTCGGGCCGTTCATCTTCTTCGACCAGATGGGCCCGGCCGAATTTCTGACCGGGCAGGGCATCGACATCCGTCCGCATCCACATATCGGATTGGCCACGGTGACCTATCTTTACAGCGGTCGGTTTCATCATCGGGACAGCCTGGGCGTGAACCAGTGGATCGAGCCGGGCGCGGTCAACCTGATGACGGCGGGCAACGGGGTGACCCATTCTGAACGGGTGGACGAAGACGCGCTGGCGGCACCCTACGACATGTTCGGCATCCAGACCTGGATCGCCTTGCCAAAGGACAAGGAGGACGCGCCTGCGCAGTTCGTCCATGTGCCGAAGGATGATCTGCCGTTGCTGGAGGGGCGCGGCAAGCAGGTACGGCTGATCCTCGGATCGGCCTATGGTGCATCCGCGCCGGTGCCGGTGCCATCCGAGATGTTCTATGCCGATGCGCGGCTCGACCCGGGGGCCGCCATTCCGATGCCGGACAATCACGAAGACCGGGGCGTGTACGTTGTAAAGGGCTCGGTCACGGTGGCAGGTCAGGTGTTCGAGGCCGGGCGGATGATGGTCTTCCGGCCGGGAGATCGGATCAGCGCCAAGGCGGGGCCCGAGGGGGCCTGGTTGATCCTGCTGGGTGGTGCCACGCTGGAAGGGCCGCGCCACATCTGGTGGAACTTCGTGGCCTCCTCCAGGGACCGGATCGAGGCGGCCAAGGAGGCCTGGCGCGCGGGGGATTGGCAGCACGGGCGGTTCCGTCTGCCGCCGGATGACGACCGGGAATTCATTCCACTGCCTGAGCGGTAGGCCACACCGAGGACCGCGGTCGCGAAATGCGGTATTTTGCGCAAAACCCTGCTTGACGGCACAGAGTGTGCGCCATATTACCGCCAAACGCAGCGAGCGGTTGTAGCTCAGTTGGTTAGAGTACCGGCCTGTCACGCCGGGGGTCGCGGGTTCGAGCCCCGTCAACCGCGCCACTGCTGCAGAACGACAGGCCCGCTCCGGCGGGCCTTTTCGCGTTTTGGGGATGCGTGTCAGGGCCGCGCGAATGTTCCATAGGCGCACTTATCCGCTTGACCGATGCGCGGGCTTGGCCTATTGCGCCGACATCGCGCGGTTGTAGCTCAGTTGGTTAGAGTACCGGCCTGTCACGCCGGGGGTCGCGGGTTCGAGCCCCGTCAACCGCGCCACTTCTTTCCCTTGCCCAGATCAATAGACATATCCGAGTGCGGCTTCCTGCTGCGTGTCGCAATGGCGTTGAAGGAATCGCAGATCCGCCGGTGTGAGCGAGTCGGGCGTCGGCGGACGGTCCGCCAGCACCGGCTTGAAGCGTGCGCCAAGCCGTTTGCCCACCGGGCGGAACCGGGCGTCGCGCGCTGCGAGGCCAAGCCCGCCCGCGATCTCGTCGATCGCGCCTTGCGGGTCGGCCTGCAGCCGTTCGACGCGCAGCACCACGCAGGTGCAGCCGCGCGCGGCATAGCCCAGCAGCGCAGCCAGCTTGGCCCGGCGCAGTTCAAAGAGATTTGCGAAGGGCGCGCCAGTCAGCGGGTCGCGGTCCTGTTGCAGGGACTGGCCGACCAGCTCCTCGGCGCCTGGGAAGTAGCGCGCGCGATCGATCGTGCTGTGCCACGGCGCGCGGATGAAGTCGGAAAAGGGCAGCGCTTGCAGCGACGCCGTGGCGTGCCAGGGCTTGGCGTGCATCGACAGAGCCCAGTCGGCCGCGTTGCGCACCATGCAAATCACCGCAAGGTCGGCGGGAATCGCCAGCATCGAGGGGAAGCCGTGTTTCCACCCGAGCACATCGCTTGGCGCAAGGGGCGTGTTGCGCGCCAGCAGTCTCCGCGCGAGGTTCGTGCCCGAGGAGCGTTCGCCCAGCACCTGGAAGCGCGTCGGCGCAGTGGCCGTGCGGTAGATGAAAAGACCGGTTTCGGCGAAGTCGGAGAGCAGCAGGGCGGGCTCCTTTCACGGTCCACGGCGGTGCGGCGCACGGAAAATTTGTGATTCTCTTATATCCGCTCGAAGGTTAAGCATAAGACAAAACCGGACCGGGACGCCCCAGATGCAGACAGCAGCCGCCCTGACCATGGTGCGCGACGACGCGTTTTTCCTGGCTGCCTGGCTGTGTCACTACGGCGGCGCGCTGGGGCGGGAGAATTGCTATGTGATCAACCACGGGCGCGGGCCGGAGGTCACCGCGCTGGCCGAAGGTTGCAACGTGATCGGCATTCCGGGCGACGCGCACAAGAATTTCGACATGAAGCGCTGGCGGATGCTGAACAACTTCGTCATGGGGCTGCGCTGCTACTACGACCACGTCATCGTGGGCGATGTCGACGAGTTGGTCGTCTTGGACCCGGCCGCGGGCCGCGACCTGCTGTCCTTCCTGCGCGAAACGCCGGTCAACCGGGTGCTGACGCCGCTGGGGCTGGAGGTGATCCATCGCACCGATGTCGAGACCGCGCCGATCGGTGAGCGCATCCTCGGGCCGCGCCGCCACGTGCGAGTCGCGCCGCATTATTCCAAGCCCTGCGTGGTGTCCGTGGGCACCAAGATTGCGCGGGGTGGGCATTTCACCCAGTATGACAAGTTGCACACACCCGAACATTTGTATCTGCTGCACCTGAAATACTGTGACCGCGCGGCCTATGGGGCGGCGATGGACCGGCGCAACGCGATGACCGCCGAGATCGGCACCGGGATCAAGGGCGCGGCGGTGGGGCGGCACTGGTTCGCCGAGGCGCGCGGCGAGGATGATGCGGTGTTTGACGGGTTCAGTCAGCTGCCGATGCAGGAAGGCTTCGACATGGCCCCGCTCCGCCGCCGGATGCAGCGCAGCTGGAAACCGCGCGGCGAAACCGGGTACTGGGAATTCGACCGGCCCGCCCAGCAGGCGCAATACCTGCTGCCCGAGCGGTTCGTCGGTCTGGTCTGACGCTCAGCGCCGCGCAAGGATGCGGCCGCCGGAGTCTCCGGTCAGGATCATCGCCCCGGTCGCGTCAAAGCTGATCGTCATCGGGCCGGACACCGCGTCCAAGAACTTGCGCTCCTGATCGGCGAGCGCCGGAAGACAGGCTCTTTGCGTGACCGCCAGCGGGCCGAAGGTCAGCCTGTCGCCCTCGCGGGTATAGCTGCCACTGTACTGGTTGCAGCCGGCCCGGCCCGACACGGTGCCATCCTCGGAGAACGAGAGGCTGGTCTGGGAATTGTCGATCACGCCAGCGTTGTTGATATCCTCGACGCGCCAGCTGCCACCGGTCAGTCCAGCCGTTTCACGCGTGCATTCGGTGCTGCCTTCCGGCGTTTCCAGAAGCGCGGTCAGACCCTTGTCCCAGAACGACAGGCTATCGTCCTCGGTGGCGTAGCGCGCCCCGGATCCGGCGCGCACACGCCGGAGGTTGCGAAGTTCGCCATCGATCGTCAACGCCAGGGTGCCGGGCGTGAACCGCGCCGTCACCTTGCGATCTCCGCAGAGATAGGTCGCCTCATCCGCCGCGGAGAGGGTCGTGACCTGAATCAGGTTCACGGTGCCCAGATCGTTGACCGCTTGCGTCGGATCGACCGGGATATTGGTGTCAGTGGTCCAGCGCAGGTTGCCCGCGGCGTCGCGGATCACCGCCCGCAGCGCATAGCGGCCGCGCTCGGTCATGTCCTGTGTCGGCACTTCCAGCGAAAACGGGATCGGCACCTGCCGGCCCGGAATCGAGGCTTCGGCGAGCACCGGCGCGGCGGCATCCGCGCGCGAGACGTCGCTGACGGTGACGGTGGCTGTGCTGCCGGGCTGCAGGGCGATCCGCTGGAGATAGCTGATCTGTCCGGTGACGGTGATCATGTCGGCGTCATCGCTCTGCTGCGCCAGCGCGCCCAGAGGCAGGGCGGCAAGCAGGGTCGCGGCGGCGAGGCCGATCGGCATCATCTTGAATAGTCTTGGCATGGTGTCGTCTCGTCTTTCTGGGTCGTGGGTCCATCGGGTCTGGCGATTGAGATGGGGACGGGGCGCGGCGTCGCAAGCGCTGCGCATCGGGACGTCGCGGAAGGTTACAAGCCGGCCAGAAAATCGCCCAGCACCTCAGCCGTGGTGTCGGGATGCAGGTCCGGAAAGAAATGGCCGCCGGGCAGGGCGCGCGACTGCATGTCGCTCAGCCGGTCGGCCCAGGTTGCCGGAACGTCGTAGTGTTTCGCCATGGCGCCATCGATACCGTAGAGCACCAGCGCCGGGCAAGTCACCCGACGCGACAGGTCTGCCGCATCATGCTTGACATCATGGACGAGTGCGGCGCGGTAGTCGTTGCACATGGCGTTGATCGTGTCAGGCCAGCGCCAGCTTTGCCGATAGGCATAAAGTGCGTCCGGGTGGAAATCGTCGATTTCGCAGCCGCCCCAGCCGGTCAGGCAGGATTCGTAGTACCAATCGGGATCATGCCCGATCAGGGTTTCGGGGAAAGGGGCGGGTTGGGCGAGGAGGAACCAGTGGTAATAGGCCGCGGCCACCTCTGTCTTAAGGTCGCCGAGCAGCAGTTGTGTCGGCACGATATCCATCAGCGTGAGGCTGGCGACGGCCTTCGGAGCGTCGAGCGCGAGGCGATGTGCGGTGCGCGCGCCCCGGTCATGGCCGACGAGGTGAAAGCTGTCAAAGCCAAGCGAGGCCATCAGCGCGCGCTGGTCCGCGGCCATGTTGCGGAAGGTGTAGGCCGCGACGCCGTCGGGCTTGCTGCTGTCGCCATAGCCGCGCAGGTCGGCGGCGATCACTGTGAAGCGGTCCACCAGATGCGGGGCGATGCCGTGCCACATGGCGCGGGTCTGCGGAAACCCGTGCAACAGCAGCACGGGCGGACCACTGCCGGCGCGGGAATAGGCGATGCTCTGCCCGTTCACCTCGGCCACGTCGTCGGTGAACCCGGGGAGGGCGCTCATGCGCGGGTGAGCGCGTCGAGAATGCGCGCCCAGCTGCGGATGCCCTTGTGAAAGCTCTGCAGGTCGTATTTCTCGTTCGGAGAATGGATCGCATCGTCTTCATTGGCATAGCCGATTAGCATCGCGTCGAGCCCGAGAATCGACTTGAAATGGCCGGCGATCGGGATCGAGCCGCCCATGCCGCAGAAGACGGCCTCGCGCTTCCATTCGTCGGACAAGGCCTGGCGCGCGGCTTCGAATTCCGGCCGGTCGATGTTCATCACCGAGGCGCGCGCGCCTTCGAGGTCGTTGTCCCATCGCACCTTGGCGTCCGGCGACAGGCGCGCCTCGACATGGGCGCGGATCTTGCGGCGCAGATCGTCCGGGTCCATGTCGCCGACAAGCCGGCAGGTGATCTTGCAATGTGCTTCGGACGGGATCACCGTCTTGGACCCGGCGCCGTTGTAGCCGCCCCAGAGTCCGTTGATTTCCAGCGTGGGGCGGGCCCATTGCTGCTCCAGCGTGGAATAGTCCTTTTCCCCGTGCGGCTGGGTGTATCCGACCGAGTTGAGGTAATCGGCCTCGTCGAATCCGCAGCTTTGCCACTGGCGCAGCTGATCGGCGGGAACCTCGTGAACACCGTCGTAGAAGCCCTCGACCGCGACCCGGCCGGTCTCCTCGTCGTGGAAGGACGCCACGATGCGGGCGATCTCGCGCAGCGGATTGAGCCCCGGGCCACCGTAGTGGCCTGAATGCAGGTCGATACGCGGCCCGATGATGGTGAACTCGTCCTTCAGCATGCCGCGAAGCTGCGAGGCGATCGACGGGACTCCCCGCGCCACCATGGAGGTGTCGCAGATCAGCGCGATATCGGCGCCGAGTTCCTCGGCGTTGTCGGTCATGAAGGGAACGAGTGAGGGCGAACCGCTTTCCTCCTCGCCTTCGAAGAAAAAGGTGATTTTGCAGGGCAGGCTGCCATTGACCGCCTTCCAGGCCCGGCAGGCCTCAACGAAGGTCATCAGCTGGCCCTTGTCGTCCGAAGCGCCGCGCCCCCGGATCACCCGGCCCGCGGGCGTATCCTCGATCTGCGGATCGAACGGGTCGCGGGTCCAGAGGTTCAGCGGATCGACGGGCTGCACGTCGTAATGGCCGTAGAACAGCAGGTGCGGGCCGTCGCCGTCGACATGACCCACGACCATCGGGTGGCCCGGTGTCGCGCGTTTCTCGGTTTTGACGCCGAGCGCGTTCAGGTCGGCGACCAGCCAGTCCGCTGCCTTGTCGCAATCGGCCTTGTAGGCCGGATCGGTCGAGATCGAAGGAATGCGCAACAGCTCCATCAGCCGGTCGGTTGCAGCGGGCAGGTCGGCGTCGATGCGCGACAGGACATCGTTCAGGGCCATGGGAGGTTCCTCTGTGTGACTCGCGAGGGACCGTATCAGCGGGGCGGGCCATGTCCAGCCCGTGGCGAAATCGACGTGGAAATCACAACGACCGGCGACGGGTTGCTATTCCGCGCCGCCAGCCGTTGCCGTTTCTCCCCGGTCGCGGCCTGAATGAGACCGCGCGCCGACTACCTATTCACACGTACCCGAAAAACGTTGGGCGCGGGATCGAAACGGATACCAATGAACGAACCTGAAAAAAGTGAAATCGTTACCATTCCAATGCGTTGACCCTGCCGTTTGGGTGCCGATCCGGCAAGTCAGGTATTCCCGACCTTTGGATGCGCCCCCGGTTCGAAGGTCGGATTGATCCAGATCAAGGCTGCGACGTATCGTCGTTCGATAACCAGTTGAACATGGAATGCTCGAGCTATAATCATTCCAAAACGTGAATGCGGTTACTGCGCCGCCAAGCTGCCGCCGGGTCCGGCGCAAACAGATGGAGGAGCCGGTGGACTACACCGCACAACTCGACGCGGCGATCGACCGCCTGCACAAGGAAGGCCGCTACCGGACCTTTATCGACATCGAGCGCCGCAACGGCCAGTTTCCGCACGCGGTCTGGACCACTCCGGCAGGCGAAACCCGCGACATCACCGTCTGGTGCGGCAATGACTATCTTGGCATGGGGCAGAACCCCGTCGTGCTGAACGCGATGAAGGAGGCGATCGACGCCACCGGCGCGGGATCGGGCGGAACGCGCAACATCTCGGGCACAACGGTCTATCACAAGCGGCTGGAGGCCGAACTGGCCGACCTGCATGGCAAGGAAAGCGCGCTGCTCTTCACCAGCGCCTATATTGCCAATGACGCCACGCTCAGCACTCTGCCCAAGCTGTTTCCCGGCCTCATAATCTATTCCGACGAATTGAACCACGCCAGCATGATCGAAGGCGTTCGCCGAAATGGCGGTGCGAAGCGGATCTTCAAGCACAACGACGTGGCGCATCTGCGCGCGTTGCTCGAGGCCGACGATCCCGACGCGCCCAAGCTGATCGCCTTTGAGTCGATCTATTCGATGGACGGCGATTTCGGGCCCATCGAGGCGATCTGCGATCTGGCCGACGAGTTCGGCGCGCTGACCTATATCGACGAGGTGCACGCGGTCGGCATGTATGGGCCCCGCGGTGCGGGCGTCGCCGAGCGCGATCGCCTGATGCACCGGCTCGATATCATCAACGGCACCCTGGCCAAGGCCTATGGCGTCATGGGAGGTTACATCGCGGCAAGCTACAAGATGTGCGATGCGATCCGGTCCTACGCGCCGGGATTCATCTTTACCACGTCGATCCCGCCCGCCGTGGCGGCCGGGGCAGCCGCTTCGGTCGCCTATCTGAAGCAGGCGCCGGAGTTGCGCGAGCAGCACCAGACCCAGGCGAAGATCCTGAAGCTGCGCCTGAAGGGCATGGGCCTGCCGATCATCGACCATGGCAGCCACATTGTTCCGGTCATCGTCGGCGACCCGGTCCACACCAAGAAACTCAGCGACATGCTGCTGCTGGATCACGGCATCTACGTGCAGCCGATCAACTTCCCGACGGTGCCCCGCGGCACCGAGCGCTTGCGATTCACGCCCTCGCCGGTGCATGGACCGGACGAGATGGACAAGCTGGTCCGCGCGATGGACAAGCTGTGGTCGCACTGTGCGCTGAATCGCGCCGAGTTGAGCGCCTGAGCCCAACTCTGTGTGCAAACTCCTTGCGCTGTGTTAGCATTGTGGAAAGAAAAGCGTGAATGAGTCGAGGGGACGACTCCACACGTTGAGACAGACCGCAGCAGGCGACATGGGGCAGCAGGCATGATTGGGCGCAAGGGACAGCGCAAATCAGAAGCAGATGAAGTCGATGTGGTCCGACCCAAGGGGTTTGACGACTTCGAACTGCGTCTCGGTGATACCATGCGCGGCGAACGCGCCACCATGGGCAAGTCGCTGTTGGACGTTCAGCGCGAATTGCGGATCAAGGCCTCCTACATCGCCGCGATAGAAAACTCGGACCCTTCGGCCTTTGACACGCCCGGCTTCATCGCCGGCTACGTGCGCTCCTATGCCCGCTATCTCAACATGGACCCGGACGAGGCCTTTGCCGCATTCTGCGAGGAAAGCGGATTCTCGGTGGCGCATGGCATGTCCGCCGAAGCATCGGTGGTGAAGAAATCCGCCGCCATCCGCAAGGATCAGGCCAAGTCGAACGGCGGCGTCCGTGACCCGTTCATCACGCCCAACACGCCCTTCATCCCGTCCGGCGAATCTGTCTTCAACCAGATCGAAGCGCGCGCGATCGGCTCGATGCTGGTGCTGGTCGCACTGATCGGGGGGCTGGGTTACGGCGGCTGGTCGGTTCTGAAACAGGTGCAGCAGGTCAAGATGGCGCCGGTTGACCAAGCGCCCGTGGTGCTGTCCGATCTCGACCCGCTGAAGGCGGCACAGCCCGGTGGCACCGAAGATCCGGTTTTGGCCGGTCTCGATACGCCGACCGCCGAGGCGCTGGACCGACTCTACCGGCCGCAGGCGCTGGACGTGCCGGTGCTGGTGGCGCGTGATGCGCCGATCTCGACGCTCGATCCGCGTAGCGTGGGCAGTTTCGCACAGCCCGAGCTGCCCGATGTGCAGGTCGCGCAACGGGACGAAAACGATCCGCGCCGCGGCATCATCGTGCCGCAGGTGGTCGAGGAGACAGCGCCGCAGCTGCGCATGGTGGCCGTGCGCCCGTCTTGGGTGCGGGTGCGTGCGGCCGATGGCACCGTGATTTTCGAAGGCATTTTGGAAAGCGGGCAGGGCTATGACGTGCCGCTGACCGAAGATCCGCCAACCTTGCGTGCAGGAGAATCGGGTGCGATCTATTTCGCGCTCGGCGACCGGCATTTCGGACCGGTGGGCGAACGGGGCCAGGTCACCTCGAACGTGGCGTTGTCGATCGACGCGGTGCAGGAGCGCTTCGAGGTGGCGGACCTGCAGCAGGACAGTGACCTGGCGCGCATGGTCGCCGAGGCGCAGACAGCGCCCGATCCCGAGGTCCCGGTCACGCAACCCTGAGCGGCGCGCCCATTGCCGCGCCGCCGTGCGCGGGCTATCTCTGGCACTGAACGCGAACCCGCAACACCCGCAAAACGGAGCCGATGTCATGTCGCTCAACCACGTCCGCCCCTGGCGCAACATCTATCGCCGCGAGTCGCGACAGATCATGGTCGGCAACGTGCCGGTCGGTGGCGATGCCCCGATCGCGGTGCAGACCATGACGAACACGCTGACCACCGACGTGGCGGCGACCGTGGCGCAGGTGCAGGCCGCGGCCGAGGCCGGTGCCGATATCGTGCGCGTCTCGGTGCCCGACGAGGCTTCGTCCCGTGCGCTGAAGGAGATCGTCGCCGAAAGCCCGGTGCCGATCGTTGCGGACATCCATTTTCACTACAAGCGCGGCATCGAGGCCGCCGAGGCGGGTGCCGCCTGCCTGCGGATCAATCCCGGCAACATCGGGGACGAGCGGCGCGTCAAGGACGTGATCCAGGCGGCACGCGACCACAAGTGCTCGATCCGGATCGGGGTCAACGCGGGCAGCTTGGAAAAGCACCTGCTTGAGAAGTATGGCGAACCCTGTCCCGATGCGATGGTGGAAAGCGGGCTGGAGCATATCCGCATTCTGCAGGACAACGATTTTCACGAATTCAAGATCAGCGTGAAGGCCAGCGACGTGTTCATGTCGGCCGCCGCCTACCAACAGCTGGCCGAGGCGACGGATGCACCGATTCATCTGGGCATCACCGAAGCGGGCGGGCTGGTCAGCGGCACGATCAAGAGCGCCATCGGCCTTGGCAACCTGCTGTGGATGGGGATTGGCGACACGATCCGGGTGTCGCTGTCGGCCGACCCGGTCGAAGAGGTGAAGGTCGGCTTTGAGATTCTGAAATCGCTCGGCCTGCGGCACCGCGGCGTCAACATCATCAGCTGTCCCAGCTGCGCCCGGCAGGGGTTCGACGTGATCAAGACGGTCGAGGCGCTTGAGAAGCGGCTGGAACACATCAAGACGCCCATGAGCCTGAGCATCATCGGCTGCGTGGTCAACGGGCCTGGCGAGGCGTTGATGACGGATGTCGGATTTACCGGCGGCGGCGCCGGCTCGGGCATGGTCTATCTTGCCGGCAAGCAGAGCCACAAGCTCAGCAACGAGGCGATGATCGATCACATCGTCGAACAGGTCGAGCGAAAGGCCGCCGAACTGGACGCGGCAGCGGCGGCGCAGGACGCCGCCGAGTAAGGCCGGTCAGCCGCGCTTGTCCGCGACGATCAGTTCCATCTGGTCGGCGGGCAGGAAGCCGCGCAGCAATTCGTCCTCCAGAACGAAGGTCGGCGTACCGCTGATCTGAAGCTTCTGCGCCAGCGCACGGGTGGCGGCGATCTCGGCGGTGACCTCCTCGCTGTCCATCCGCTCGAGGATCGCGTCCGCATCGAGCCCGAACCCGTCGGCGAGACGGCGCAGGACGACGTCGGTCAGATCGCCGTTCAACTCCATCAGCGCATCATGCACCTGGATATAGGCTTCGTCGCCCGCCACCTGTTTGGTGGCGATGGCAAAGCGCGAGGACAGCATGGACGCTTCGCCAAGGATCGGGAATTCCTTGATGATGACGCGGATGTTGCCATCGTTCTTCAGCAGCTTCGCGACTTCGGGCTTGGCACGGCGGCAGTATCCGCAGCGATAATCCATGAATTCGACCAGGGTGATGTCGCCTTCGGGATTTCCGCCCACGTAGGAAAAGCCGTCGTCGAAGATGTCGTCGGCATTGGCGGCGACGAGGCCGAGATCGGCCTCGGCCTGAGCCTCGGCCTTGCGTTGCTCCATCAGGTTGACGGCCTCGATGATGACCTCTGGATTGTCCATCAGATAGGCGCGAACCTCGGCGCGGAACGCCTCGCGTTCGGCATCGGTCATCGCGGTCAGATCGGCGGACTGGGCCGGAGCTGCCATGAGGGCAAGGGCGGTCAGGGCAGGGGCGGCGAAGCGGATCATCGATTCTTCCTTTTCGAGGATTGGTCTGCGGCAATGAACACATCCTGCGCCCGCTGCCAAGGTGCGGAGCCCCGCGGTAACAGTCTTGTGGCCCGCTGTGCCTGGGGACGTGCGTCCTCCAGCCTGCCTTGCAGGGCATAGCGTTCGGCCGTGGTCAGCGCCGCCATGCCGGTGTCATCGACCCGGGCATAGGCGAGCGCGAGATCGCGCAGCACGCGGGTGTCGCGGAAATCGCGCGAGCGAGCGTTTTCGAGCGGTTCGAGCGCGGCCCTGGGTTGTCCGTTCGCCAGCAGCGCGCGGCCATAGCCACCCAGCAGCAGCGCGTTGCGCGGCGATAGCGAGACAGCGGTTTCGTATTCGACGACAGCGGCGTCCGTCTTGCGGTTCTCGAGCAGGATCTGGCCCTTGAGATCGTGATAGAACGGATCTTCCGGGCGCAGCGCGATTGCCGCGTCGATGGCGGCCCGGGCCTTTGCGAAGTCGTTCAACCGGTGGTGCGCTATGGCCTCGCGCATGTGGCGCACGTCCTCGTAGGTTTCGCCTTCGACGCGTCGTTGGGTCCAACTTGGCGCCCGGGTGAAGGCTGAAAGCTTGCCGTGGATGCGAGCGAACCAGTAGGCGTCCTCGGGATCGATCGCCGGCAGGTCGCCAGCCGCCGCGACATAGCCTTCGGCGGCGCGAATACGGTCCCGGGTCAGCGGATGCGAGCGCATGTAGGGATCCTGCAACCCGACGCTGAGCGCCTCCTGCCCCTGAAAGGTGCGGTGCACGTCGACGAGACCCTGCGGATTCACCCCGGCGCTCTGCATGAAATATGCGGCGGAGCGGTCGGCGGCAGCTTCCTCGGCCCGCGTATGTGCCAGGAAGCTGCGCATAGCGGAACTGGCGGTACCGAAGGCGATGCCGCCTGCAGCATCGCCCGCGCCTGCCCCCGCAGCGATCAGCGCCAGGACGGTGCCCAGCCCTGCGGCGGTACGCGCGCTCTTCATGTTGCCGACGCGCCGGGCGATATGTCCATTGGCGATATGCGCGGCCTCGTGCGCGATCACCGCCTGCAACATCGCCGGATCCGTCATCTTGAGAACCAGTCCGGAATGCAGGAAGATGGTCTGACCGTCGATCACGAAGGCGTTGAGAGAGCTGTCATCGACCAGTAGCACCCGTACCCGGTTCGGGTTCAAGCCTGCGGCTCGCAGAACAGGGGCAGACAGCTGTGTCAGCCCGTGCTCGATGTCGGCGTCCCGAAGCAGCGAGATCGCCGCGGCGGGCAGGGCCCCGAGCAGCAGTATCAGGGCGGTCAGCGCGGTGAGCGCGGCGCGTGCCCGCAGGCAGGCAAGGATTGACGCCGGACGGGATACACGTTCAAACCGCATGGCCGCACCATGGGAGAGCGATATGCGAAACTCAACCCGGTCCCGGGTCGATCCCTTCATTGTGATGGACGTGATGGAAGCCGCGCGCCGCGCCGAGGCCGAGGGACGCCGGATCATCCACATGGAAGTCGGCCAGCCCGGAACACCGGCGCCGCGAGGCGCAACGCAGGCGCTCGAGCGCGCGATGCGAGACCAGCCGCTTGGCTATACTGTAGCTTTGGGTCTGCCCGAGCTTCGGGCGCGGATCGCGCGGCTGTATGGCGACTGGTACGGGGTCGATCTGAACTCAGATCGGGTGGTGGTCACCTCGGGTTCGTCCGGCGGGTTCATCCTGGCCTTCACCGCGCTGTTTGACACCGGCGACCGCGTCGGGATCGGAGCGCCCGGCTATCCCAGCTATCGGCAGATCCTGCGGGCGCTGGATCTGGTCCCGGTCGACTTGCCGACTGCGCCGGAAAATCGCTTGCAACCGGTGCCCGCGGATGTCGCCGGGCTGGACCTTGCGGGGCTGATGGTCGCGTCGCCCGCCAACCCGACCGGCACGATGCTGGACCGTGCCGCGATGGGCGCGCTGATTGAGGCGGCGCAGGAGCAGGGCGCGGCCTTCATCAGCGACGAGATCTACCACGGGATCGAGTACGAGGCCAAGGCGGTGAGCGCGCTGGAACTGACTGACGACTGCTATGTCATCAATTCCTTTTCCAAGTATTTCAGCATGACGGGCTGGCGCATAGGCTGGATGGTGGTGCCCGAGGACCATGTGCGCGTGATCGAACGGATCGCCCAGAACATGTTCATCTGCCCGCCCCACGCGAGCCAGGTTGCTGCACTTGCGGCGATGGAGTGTAACGACGAGTTGCAGGCCAATATGGCCGTCTATCGCGCCAACAGGGCGCTGATGCTCGACGGTTTGCCGAAGGCGGGCTTCACGCGGATTGCGCCACCGGACGGGGCTTTCTACGTCTACGCGGACGTATCCGATCTGACCGATGACAGCCGGGCTTTTGCGGCCGAAATTCTCGACAAGGCGGGTGTGGCGGTGACGCCTGGGCTGGATTTCGACCCGGTGCGCGGGCATGGGACGCTACGGTTTTCCTATGCGCGGGCGACTGCGGATATCGAGGAAGGTCTGGCGCGGCTTACACGGTTCATGGCGGAGCGGCAGGCGTGATCCGGCTGTGCACAGCACTTGCGGCGCTCTGGCTGCTGACCGCGGCCGCGACGGCGCAATCATTCAGCGGTGTGGCGCGGGTCGACGCCGCGCAGAGCCGGATCACCGATGACGGGTGGAGCGGTGCGCGCATCGCTCTTGCGCTGAGCCAGGGCGTGCCGTGGCGGCTGTTCACCCTGAACGATCCGCCGCGCCTGGTGCTGGACTTCAAGGAGGTCGATTGGTCCGGACTTCGGCGCGACAGCTTTCTGGACAGCCGAAAGGTCTCGCAAGTGCAGTTCGGCGCCTACGTGCCGGGCTGGTCCCGCATGGTCGGCGAACTGGCCGAGCCGATGGGCGTGCGCGCGGCGGCGCTGGACGTGGACGAGGGCACGGGGGCCGCGCGGTTGACTGTGCGGCTCGAGCCGGTATCGCTTGAGGCATTCGCCGCCGCGGCCGGCGCGCCGCAGGACCCGCGCTGGGACCTGCCCGTGCCCCAAAACCTGGCGCCGCCGCCTCCGCGCGCGGCCGATGCGCCGCTGCGCGTGGTTCTGGACCCGGGCCACGGAGGTATCGATCCCGGGGCCGAGACCGACAGCATCGACGAGAAAACCCTGATGCTGACCTTCGCACGCGAATTGCGCGACCTGTTGCGCCGAAGCGGCGGCTTTGAGGTGGTGCTGACACGCGACTCCGATGTCTTCGTGTCGCTGGAACAGCGCATTGCCATCGCGCACGAGGCCGGCGCCGACGTCTTCCTGTCTCTGCATGCCGATTCGCTGGCCGAAGGCGCGGCGCATGGCGCGACCGTCCATGTTCTGTCTCGCGACGCTTCGGACGTCGCCAGCGCCAAGCTCGCCGAACGCCACGACCGCGACCAGCTGCTGTCGGGTGTCGATCTCAGCACGGCGGATGACGAGGTGACCGGCGTTCTGCTGGACCTCGCACGTCAGGAAACGCAGCCACGCGCGGAGGCGCTGGCCCGGGCGCTGGTCGATGGCATGAGCGAAGCGGGCGGTCCGATGAACCGACGTCCGCTGCGCCGCGCGGCCTTTTCGGTGCTGAAAGCCGCCGATATTCCCTCGGCCTTGGTCGAAGTCGGCTTTCTCAGCAGTTCCCGCGATCTCGCCAACCTGAAGAACCCCGCGTGGCGTGCGGCGATGGCGCAGGGCATTCGCAACGGGCTGCGCGCCTGGCAGGCGTCCAATGCGGCGCAGCGTCCGCTGGTGCGACAGTAAAGCCCGCAGCGTCAGGCGGTTTCTTGCCCGGTTGTGTTTTGACCCTGACCCGCCCGATCCCTATATTGGCGCTACCGTACGAGTAGGGGCTTCACCGTGATCCGGTTCATCTTATCCTTCTTCGGGGCGATCTTCACGCTCCTGACGCTTGGCGTGGCGTTGATCGCGCTCAGCATCGGTGCGGTGTTCTGGGTCTATGGCCGCGATCTGCCCAGCCACGAGTCGCTGGCACAGTACAAGCCACCCACGATCAGCCGGATCTATTCGGGCGAAGGACACCTGATCGACGAGTTCTCGCAGGAGCGCCGCCTGTTCGCGCCCGCGGACGAGATCCCCGACCTGATCAAGCAGGCTTTCATCTCGGCCGAGGACAAGAATTTCTACAGCCACAAGGGCTATGACACGCGCGGCATCGCGGCCGCCGCCATCGAGGCGGTGCAGACGCGTGGCGAAACCGTACGCGGGGCATCGACCATCACCCAGCAGGTCATGAAGAATTTCCTGCTGTCGGGCGATCGCCGCATCGAGCGCAAGACCAAGGAGATCATTCTGGCCGCCCGTCTCGAGGAGACGTTAGACAAGGAGAAGATCCTCGAACTGTACCTGAACGAGATCTATCTCGGGCAGAACTCCTATGGTGTGGCCGCGGCCAGCCAGACCTATTTCAACAAGACGCTGGCCGAGCTTGCCCCGCACGAGGCGGCGTTCCTGGCGTCCCTTCCGAAAGCGCCCAGCGACTATCATCCGGTGCGCCGCAAGGACCGGCTCCTGGCGCGGCGCAACTTCGTTCTCAAGGAAATGTACGAGAACGGGTATATCGACCAGGCAAGCTATCAAGCCGAGGTCAACGCGCCGCTGCGGTCGGTTCAGAATGGCGACTTCGAAAGCTTCCGCACGGCCCTGCCGCCGCGTGACTATTTCACCGAAGAAATCCGCCGCCAGCTGGCCGAGGATTTCGGCGAGGGCGAGTTCTTTACCGGCGGCTTCACCGTGCGCGCCACGATCGACGAGGAGATGCAGGAGGTCGCGGCGGCCGCGTTGCGTGCGGAGCTTGAGCAATACGACCGCGGGATCGGCATCTGGCGCGGCACAGGTGAGAAGATCGCCGCCGACCAGTTGGGCAGCGAGGACACCTGGCGCGCCGCGCTGTCGGACGCCGACGTGCCGCGCGACATCACGCTGAACGGCGAATGGCACCCGGCGGTGGTGCTCAGCATCGGCGAGCAGAATGCCCGTATCGGCATCGAGGGCGTCGACGAGGATGCTGATGGTCATTGGATCGAGGCAAAGGACGTTCAGTGGGCGCGCAAGCGGCGCAGCGACGGGTCGCTGGCCAGCAAGGCGAAAGTGGCGGGCGACCTTCTCGAGGTGGGCGATGTGGTTCTGGTGCGCGCGATGACGAGCGACGAGGACGGATCTTTCATCCGCTGGACGCTCAGGCAGGTGTCGGAAGTGCAAGGCGGGTTCATGGCGATGGACGTGAACACCGGTCGCGTCCTCGCGATGCAGGGCGGGTTCAGCTACCAGGATTCCGTGTTCAATCGCGCCACCCAGGCACAGCGCCAGCCGGGGTCGAGCTTCAAGCCTTTCGTCTATGCCGCGGCGCTGGACAGCGGCTACTCGCCTGCGACCATCGTGGTGGACGCCCCGATCGAGATCAACACGCCGCAAGGCCTGTGGCGGCCGCGCAATTCGACCAACAAGTTCTACGGGCCGACGCCCTTGCGCACCGGTATCGAGCAGTCGCGAAACCTGATGACCATTCGTCTGGCGCAGGAAGTCGGGATGCCCGTTGTCGCCAAATACGCCGAACGGTTCGGTGTCTATGACGACATGGGGCCGTATCTTGCCAACTCGCTGGGGTCTGAGGAGACCACGCTCTACAAGATGGTGGCGGCCTACGCGATGTTCGCCAACGGTGGCGAACGGGTGGAGCCGACGCTGGTCGACCGGATCCAGGACCGCTATGGCGAAACGATCTATCGCCATGACAAGCGGCAATGCCTTGACTGCAACTCGCCGGCGCTCGCTGCCAACGCGACCCCACGCATCGTAAGCGACCGCGAACGGGTGATGGATGCGATCACGGCCTACCAGCTGACGTCGATGATGAAGGGCGTGGTCGATCGCGGCACCGCCAGCGGTGTCGTGAACCTGCCGGTGCCGACCGCAGGCAAGACCGGTACCACCAATGACGCGCGCGACGTCTGGTTCATCGGCTTCACCAGCAACATCGTCGCCGGTTGCTATATCGGCCACGATCGTCCCCGCCCGCTGGGCCGCGGCGCCTATGGCTCGTCATTGTGCGGGCCGGTGTTCCAGTCGTTCATGACCAAGGCGACCGAGAAATACGGCGGCGGCCCGTTCGACGTGCCGCCTGGGGGCTACTTCATCAAGATCGACCGGTTCACCGGTGCGCGCCTGCCGGATGACGCGTCCGGCAACTACGTCGTGGCCGAGTATTTCCGCGACGGGCAAGACCCGGGCTTCGGGCTGACCTATGACGGCGGCTTCGCCATGGGCTCGAACCTGCCGCTGTTCGAAGAGGTGAGCAGCGGTGGTCGCCAGGTGCAGACATCGACCGGCGGCACAGCGGTGGTCGGACCCAAGGCGAACTTCGGAACGGTCAGCTCGGGCGGACTCTACTGACCCGCCCCACAACCGCGCCGCAACTACTGTTTCCGTAGCAGCGCGCCGTAGAAGTCGATGCCACGCGACAGGTTGTCCAAGGACAGCCGTTCGTTGATGCCGTGAAACCGCACCAAATCGTCGTTGCCGATCTTGAACGGGTTGATCCGATAGGTTGCATCCGATGCCTTGGCGTAGTGGCGCGCGTCGGTCGCGGCGATGGTCAGGCCGGGGACCGACACCAGCGAACCGAAGGTGGATCGGATCGCGGCCTCGATGTCGAGATAGCCCTGCGCGCGCGCGTCGGCCACCGGCGATGCCTCGATCGCCGTGGCGCTGTCCACGACGATCTCGATTGCGGAATCGTCGATCACCTGGCGCACATGGGCGATGACGCTGTCCACCGTGTCGCGCGGATGGATTCGGAAATTGATCGTCGCACTCGCCTCCGTCGCCAGTACGTTGTCCTTGGCTGAACCGGACAACATGGTCGGTGCGGTGGTCGTGCGCAGCATGGCGTTCGTCGACGGCGCATCGGACAGGACGCGTTCGAGCAGCGGGTCAAACAGCCAGCGATTTGCAAAGAGCGCGCGCTGCAGAAGCGAGAAATGCGGTCCCAACCCGTCGAAGAACTCGGCCGATACTCCGGTCAGACCGCCGGGCATCGGGGACTCCTCCAGCCGGTGAACGGCCCGCGCAAGGCGCCCGACCGCGGTGATCTTCGGCGGCATCGAGGAATGTCCGCCGGTGCCGCGCGCAATCAGTTTCAACGTCATGTAGCCCTTTTCGGACAGGTTGATGCTGGCGACCGGCGTGTCGAGTCCGGGCACGATGCCGTCCAGCACGAAGGAGCCTTCGTCGAGCGCCCAGGCGAGGCGCACGTTCTGATCCGTCAGGTGGCGCGCGATGGATTGCGCGCCGGTGCCGCCAACCTCTTCGTCACCGCCGAAGCTGAAATAGACCGTGCGGCGCGGGGTGAAGCCCTCGGCGATCAGGTGTTCGGCCGCGCTCATCATCGCGATCAGCGCACCCTTGTTGTCGAGCGTCCCCCGCCCCCAGATGTAGCCGTCCGCCAACGTGCCGTCATAGGGCGGATGGACCCATTCGTCGATCGAGTCCAGCGCCACGGGAACGACATCGTAGTGGGCTGCCAGCAGCACCGGTTGTTGCGTCGCGTCGCTGCCTGTCCATTTGAACAGCGGCGTCTGCGCGTCGAGCACTTCGTGGTCCATGGTCGCGTGCACGTTCGGGAACCGGTCGACAAGGAAGGCGCGAAACGCAGGAAATTCCGGTTGGTTCATGTCGATCGAAACAGTGCGGAACTGCACCGCGTCGGACAGAATTTGCGCCGCGCGGTCCGTGTCGGCTCCCAGTTCGAACGGCTCGGCCATGGCGATTTCGCCCGCGGAATAGCGCAGCGTGTTGACCACGATGATCGCCATCAGGGCGAGGAGGACGACTCCGACTCCGATGGCGAGGCGTTTGATGAGGCTCAGCATGTGGGGCTCCTTGGATCGCGGTGGCAGAGGGACGGCGCTGTCGGTTGTTGGATTCGTTAGACCGGAATGTGGTTTGCCGCAATCGCGGCGTCGGGTCAGCCGGTATGCTTGATTGCTTGCCGGGCCACCGGCGCTGGTCTATCACCCACGGGCATACAGATCACCGCAGGACCCTTCGATGCGCGCCGAGATTCAGAATACCGTTGCCGAAATCGAGAAGTCGCTGGAGCTTCTGGCCCAGCGTATGGACTGGGAAACCGCGCAGCACCGGCTGGAGGAATTCAACGCCCGTGTGGAGGATCCGAACCTGTGGGACGATCCGGAGGCCGCGCAGAAACTGATGCGGGATCGCCAGATGCTGGTTGACGCGATGGAAACCTATGAAAGCATCAAACGCGATCTGTCGGACAACGTCGAGATGATCGAACTGGGCGAGATGGAAGATGACGCCGAGGTCGTGAAGGATGCCGAAGACGCTTTGAAGACGCTGGCCGCGAAGGCTGCGAAGAAGGAACTCGAAGCACTGCTCGACGGCGAGGCTGACGGCAACGATACGTTTCTCGAAATCAACGCGGGCGCGGGTGGTACTGAAAGCTGCGACTGGGCGGGAATGCTTGCGCGGATGTATGTCCGCTGGGCCGAGAAGAAGGGCTACAAGGTCGAACTTCAGTCCGAGAGCGCGGGCGAAGAGGCCGGGATCAAGTCGGCGACCTACAAGATCAGCGGGCCGAACGCTTATGGCTGGCTGAAATCGGAAAGCGGCGTGCACAGGCTCGTGCGGATCAGCCCGTTCGACTCGGCGGCCAAGCGGCACACGTCCTTTTCGTCCGTCTGGGTCTATCCGGTGGTGGATGACAACATCGAGATCGAAGTCAACCCCGCCGACATCCGCATCGACACCTATCGCAGTTCGGGTGCCGGCGGCCAGCACGTCAACACGACGGACTCCGCGGTGCGGATCACCCACCATCCCACGGGAATCGTGGTGACCAGTTCGGAAAAATCGCAGCACCAGAACCGTGACATCGCCATGAAGGCGTTGAAATCGCGGCTCTACCAGATGGAGTTGGACCGCCGCAACGCCGCCATCAACGAGGCGCATGAAAACAAGGGAGACGCGGGCTGGGGCAACCAGATCCGCTCCTACGTTCTGCAGCCCTACCAGATGGTGAAGGATCTTCGGACCAACCATGAAACGTCCGATACCAAGGGCGTTCTGGACGGCGATCTGGACGGGTTCATGGCCGCGACCCTGGCGCTCGACGTGTCGGGCAAGTCCCGCGCCGAGGCGCAGGGCTGAGCCGCGAGAGGCGGGCTTTCACGCTGGATTCACGCGCCCCTTGTTAACCCTGATTCGCGGCGCGCATCATCCCTGACGGATGGCGCTCCGGATCATTGCGAAACGAAGGGATAGGACCATGCCGACGATTAATCCGATTTTTGACGGATCGACCCCGGTGGAACGTGCATCGGGACAGGGAGATGCGACCTGGAACGGTGGCTTTCTGGGCTACTACAGCGCCTATGACACGACGCCGAATGCGAACCTGATTGCGAACGCAGACCTTGTCGGATCCAACTGGACCGTCGCGGCGATGCGCTTTGGAGCGGACGGGACGAACACCACGAAACTCACCGACAGCGACTCGGGATCGGGGCGGCGGATCGACTACCTCAGGCTGGGGCAAAACTCCGATGTCGATCTCGTCTCGACCAGGGTAAAGTTCATCGAAGGCGGTGACGGGGCAAAGCACGACATTCAGTTGGGATCGCAATTCACCAACTCGATCAACATCGGAGCTGATCTGAACATCGTCAAGACCGCGTCTGGATATCTCGGCAACCTTGAGGTCTGGAACGGACGCGGAGTGGTCACTGTGAACGGAGGAGCCGGCGCGATCAGGTTGGGCAACCTGAATGACCGGGTGATCGTGGATGGCGGAAACGTGAAGAGCGTGTCCTTTCGTGGTGGTGAGGACCGTTTGATCCTGAAAAACGGAGCGATCGTCGAAAACGTCAACGCGTCGTCGGGAGATTTCATCGGCCGATTGCAAGGCGACAGCCGGGTCGCGTCTATGCGGATCGATTCCGGCAATGCCGACATCGAAATGACGGGGAATTCCCGGATTTTTTCGCTCAAGCTGGATCACGGCAACAACACCGTCACCACAGAGGGCGGGTTTCTCGAGACGTTCTACTCCTTTGACTCCAATAACACGGTCCGGCTCGGAACGGCCGGAAACACCTCTGGTGGCGCAGGGCAAGTCCAGTTCTCGAGCGGGTCTGGAGAGGCGTTTTCGCATACCATTGTGGCGCATGGCTATCTGGGCATGCTGAGCACGCAGGACACGGGCAGCGACGCGACCGATGACCAGAGTACCGACGTCACGATCAACTACTTCGCCGGTGCGCTGCTCTTGGGCAATGGTGACGATACCGTGAAAACCGGCGACTATTTCGTCGAGACGATTTCGACCAGTGGAGGCAACGACAGTGTTGGTGTCGGCGCTGGCGGAGCGAATTTCATTGGAACCGGAAAGGGCACGGACACTGTGACGACCGGTTCCGGCGAGGTTGAAGCAATCCGAACAGGCGATGGGGACGATACGGTGACAACCGGATCCGGGTTTGTCCAAAGTGTGTCGACGGGTGATGGAAACGACACTGTAAAGATTGGCACCGGAAGCGTCGGCCAAGTGAATATGTGGACGGGTGACGACACGATTCACGTGAGCGAAATCGCGAGTGACATGGAGCTCGATTTTCGTGGTCAGCAAGGCGTGGATACAGTCGTGTTTTCGGGTTTCACCGTTGGAGTGGAATTCTCTCTGGATACGACGGCCTACCAGGATGTTTCCGGGAAAGGGAATTTCCGTCAGTCGTCGATGGAAAATCTGACCGGGTCAAACCGCGGTGACAAGTTGACCGGGAATGGCGGCGAGAACGCGCTGTCGGGGCGTGGCGGGGCCGATCGGCTCTTCGGTGGTGATCAGAACGATGTCTTGAGAGGTGGAAACGGCAACGACAAGCTGTACGGCCAGAACGGCAAAGACACGTTGATCGGTGGCAAGGGCAAAGATGTGCTTGACGGTGGCCGTGGCCGGGACAACCTGCGGGGCAACGACGGCGAGGATGTTTTTGTTTTCGGCAAGAACAGCGGCCTCGACCGGGTTCTGGATTTCACCGACGGCGAGGACATTCTGCGGCTGGAGGATCACACCGGCGGGTTTGGCGACCTGTCCTTTGCCAACCTGGGCGGGAACCTGCGGGTCACGCATGACAACGGCACGATCGTACTGGTTGGCGAGGCAGGAACAGTGCTGACCTCGGCGGATTTCGATTTCGTCTAGGTTGCGCGACGCATTCCGGGGCTTGCGCGAAACCGGGTTGGGGTTAGGCTGGCGAAAACAAGCTCCAAGGACCGCCCGACATGACCCTGACCCGTCGTCCCGCCGCCGATCTTCTCTCCGATCTCGCGCGTGGCGCCTTGGGTGCGGAAGAGCTCATGCAGGCGACGCTCGACCGGATCGGCATCGTCAACGGCACCGTCAACGCGGTTGTCGGTCTGCGCGATCCGGATGCGCTTCTGGAGGAAGCGCGCGCCCTCGACAATGGGCCGAAGCGCGGTGCGTTGCATGGGTTGCCCATCGCGGTCAAGGATCTGGCTGATGTCGCGGGCATCGTGTCGACCCGCGGCTCTCCGGCGTTTGCCGGGGTCGTGCCGGTGGAGGATTCGCTGATCGCCGCGCGAATGCGGGCGGCCGGGGCGATCCTGATCGGCAAGACCAACGTGCCGGAATTCGGACTCGGTTCGCATACCTTCAACCCGGTCTATGGCGCGACCGGCAATGCCTATGATCCGTCCCGCAGCGCCGGCGGCTCCTCGGGCGGGGCGGCGGTGGCGCTGGCCACGGGCATGACCGCACTGGCCGACGGGTCGGACATGATGGGCAGCCTGCGCAACCCGGCCGCCTGGAACAACGTCTATGGCTTCCGGCCGAGTTGGGGCCGGGTGCCGTCGGACCCGGTGGGCGACATCTTCCTGCACCAGTTGAGCACGCTCGGCCCCATGGCCCGCAGCCCCGAAGATATCGCACTGTTGCTCGACGTGATCTCGGGGCCCGACCCGCGCCAACCGCATGGTGTCGCCTGTGATCCTGTCGCTCCACTTTCTCCGTGCGATCCGGCCGGGCTCCGCATCGGATGGTTGGGCGATTGGGGCGGTGCGCTGCCGATGGAGCCGGGAATTCTCGACATTTCGGAGGCGGCGCTGGCGGTGTTCGAGACGTTGGGCTGCACAGTCGAGCCGGTCGCGCCGCCGTTCTCGGCGGACGCAATGTGGCAGAGCTGGCTCGACCTGCGTGCCTGGCAGGTGTCTGCGGGACTTGCGCCGCTTCTCGCCGAGAAGGCGCCGCTGAAGGAAAGCGCGGTTTGGGAGGTCGAACGGGGCCTCGCTTTGAGTGGCCAGCAGATCCAGCAGGCGAGCCTGATCCGGTCGGACTGGTTTTGCGCCGCGACCCAGCTGTTCTCAACTTATGACGCGTTGGTGTTGCCATCGGCGCAGATCTGGCCGTTCGACGTGACGCTGGCATACCCGACCGAGATCGACGGCACGGCGATGGACACCTATCACCGCTGGATGCAGGTGGTTATCCCGGTCAGCCTGATCGGCCTGCCGGCGCTGGCGGTACCGGCGGGGTTCGGCCCGGCGGGCCTGCCGATGGGTGTACAACTGTTCGGCCCGCGCGGCAGCGACGCGGCGCTGCTGCAACTGGGCGCGGCTTATCACGCCGCGACCGGCTGGCCGCAGAAGCGCCCGGCCCAGTAAGACACCGGGAAGGGGAGAATGGAATGACTGCAGAACTGGAACATGGTGTTCCGCCGCTCGGCCCGGTGTCGGGCGGCATCCTGCGCACGGCGCTGCAGCGCGGCTGGCAGGATTTCAAGCGCGCACCGGTCTTTGGGCTGGTCTTCGCGGGGTTTTACGTTCTCGGTGGCTGGCTGATGGCCTGGATCACCGCCCAGACCGGGACGACGTTCTGGCTGGTGCTCGCCGCGATCGGATTTCCGCTGATCGGTCCCTTCGCGGCGGTCGGGCTTTACGAAGTGTCGCGCCGGCTGGAACAGGGTGAGCCGTTGAACTGGAGCGAGGTGTTCGGCGTGGTGCTGCACCAGGGGCGTCGGCAGTTGCCCTCGATGTGCGCCATCATCATCGTGGTCTTCCTGTGGTGGTTCTTCATCGGGCACATGATCTTTGCCCTGTTCCTTGGGTTGTCGACGATGACCAACATCTCGTCGTCTTTCGAGGTTTTCCTGACCGCAAACGGTTTGGCCATGCTGGGGGTGGGAACGGTGGTGGGCGCGCTTTTCGCGTTGCTGCTCTACATGATCACTGTTCTGGCGCTGCCGCTCCTGTTGGATCGCGAGGTCGATTTCGTCACCGCGATGATCACCAGTTTCAAGTACGTGACGAGCCATCCTCTGCCGATGCTGGCTTGGGCGTTCATCATCGCGGTGCTGACCTTCGCCGCGCTGATCCCGTGGTTCGCCGGGCTGTTCGTGGTTCTGCCCCTGTTGGGGCATGCGACCTGGCATGTCTATGACCAGCTGAAGGAGGAGGCCGCGACCGAGGCGGCCTAATCCTGCTCCCGACCGGACGCGACGAGGCGCGCTTTCAGGCGCAGCGCGTCGGGGTGATTGCGTTCGAGCGCGAAGACATAGGCATGGGTCAGAAAGAACCCTTCGGCAGTTGGATCGTTGGCGCGGTCGGCGGCTTCGGCATAGAGATGAACCAGCGCGTCATGCGCGCCCTCTGCATGTGCGGCGAGCAGCCGGTCGTTCAGATCGTTCATTCCGCGGCCTCGGCCTTGGCGCGATGGGTCTGGATCTTGCCGGCGACCCAATCATGGAACAGGTGAGTCGGCCCGTCCATCGCGGGCGAGAAGCGACCGCCGTCGAATCCGGGGGCCAGACGACCGCGCTGCATGCCTTCGACGACGAAGATGTCCTCTTCGAACACGGTCTTCCATTGCTGTGAATTGCGTGCGCGCAATCCTTCGTCGGTGCCGGCCACGGGATAGTAAAGATGGACATGTTCCGTCGTGCGCGCCGTCCCGTCGGGCACGAGAATGATGGCGAAGGCGTGATCGCGGTGCACGCCCAGCAGCACGTTCGGAAAGGCTGCGACGTATTCGGCGGCGGTGTCCCATTGGTCGCTCAGCCCGGCGAAGTCCGGAAACTTCTCGCCGTTCTCGTTGGTGATCTGGCGATAGACGAGCGTGCCCTGGCCGGAATATTCGCCAGGTCGTTCGATGTGGTAGTGGTCTTCCAGGCGGGAGTAGCTGTTCAGACCCGGGTGCACCCACGGCAGGTGATAGCTTTCGCAGTAGTTTTCGACCGCGAGCTTCCAGTTGCAGTTGACGTCGAGTTGGAAGCGGCTTTCGGGGCCGCCATGAAAAACCGGCTGCTCGAACTCGGCCCAGCGGGCCAGAAGGTCGGCCATGGCGATTTCGAAAGCGGGGGCGTCGCCCGAGAGATTGATCCAGACCACGTCGCGCCAGATATGGCTGCGGACCTCGATCAGGCCGAGCAGGGCGCGGTCGATACCTTCATGGGTGTTCTGGCCTGGACCGCCGACATGGGGCGTGCTGACGAGACGTCCGTCGGTCGCATAGCACCAGCTGTGGTAAGGGCACCGGATCGCGCCCTCGATCTTGCGCGGGGCGTCCACCAGGATCATCCCGCGGTGGCGGCAGGTGTTCTGGAACACGCGCACAGTGTCGGATTTGTCGCGGATCAGCAGCAGCGGCATGCCCAGGAAAGTCATCGGCACCGCGTCGCCCGGTTCGGGAACATCCGCGGCCACGGCCAGCCCGGCCCATTGCGTGACCAGAAGCGCCTGTTTCTCTTCCTCGAAGACGGCAGGGTCTATGTAATGCGCGTTGGGAAGGCCGTGTGCGGACCCGATCGGGCGGCGTACATCGGACAGATCGGTGATTGACTGGGCCATGATCCCCTCCTTCTTGGCTGCGGCGATTTCATCACCCAAGCAAGCCGGAGGTCCGGCCCAGCAGCGACGCGACTTTCCTCACCGCGACACTCAAGGCCGTTTTCGGATCTCAGCGGAAGGGTTCGGACGGTTGCAGCAGCCGCCGATGGAACGGTGACAGTTCCTCTTCGCGGCGCAGGCCGGTCGTTCGCGCGGCGGCCAGAACACTGTGGCACGTTCCTTCCAGATGTTCGAAAACCATTCGCGTTGCGCGAACGGCATTCGCGTTTTCGCGCACGGTTCTGGTGGCGTAGCCAACCCAGAAGTTGTTCTCGAACGAGGCGACCCGGGTCAGAAAATTGAAGGAGCTCGACATCGCCTTGCGCCGCGAGATCAATAGCGCGACCCCATCTTCCTGACGCACGACATAGCCGCGGTACTCGCGGGTTCGAGCATCCAGCGTGAGGCCCTGCTCGCCCATCGCTTCGCGCGCCTCGAAACCGCGCACATAGGTATGGCCCGACTTGCGGAACACGTTGACCAGCCCGACGACGAATTGATCGGTGTTGGTGAAACTGCGACGCGAGAAACGGAAGAACCCGTCCGGAAACACGTCCTGTGGAATGTCGTTCACGCCCTTGCCGATGAAATCCGCCAAAACAGGTCCGTTCAACACCATCCCGGCAGTGACCAGCGAGTCGACAGGATCGAGCAGGATACGGGCGTCGACCTTGAAGAACTCACAGATCCGGTCAAGTACGTCGGGGCGCGGAAAACTCTCGCCGGACAAGTAACGGTTGAATTGGGTACGATTGATGCCCAACTGCCGAGACAGCTCGGAGACGGAGGAATACTGTTTGGACAAAACGCGCAAATTAGCGCCGAACATGTTACGCAATTCTGACGGAGAACGCCCTGATCTGGACATGATTACTCCAAATTTAATTCGCTTTGGACTTAAGCCTGATCCCAGGCCAAGTATATGAAAACACCAACGTTCACCTCAAAAAACCCGAGTTGACGCTAGTTAGCGTCGAGGGTGACGCCGGATTGTGTCGCCAAGCTATCGAATTGGACACAAATTGCAAGAGTGCGACGCCCAGTTTTCCATGTCTGATTGTAAGGAATTGTCTCAATGTTAAGGCATAGGGATAGACGGGACATGTTATGTTTGGCGTGGTACTTTGGAGTGACGGGCAGGACAACAAGGCGGTGATCTGGTGCGAGGATCACGGCGACTTGGCGTTCTACCGACAGGAAGAAAACGAAGCGTCGGTGGCACTGGATGCCGGCGATTGGGTCGAGTTCGACATGTCGATGGACCACAATCTGCGCTTCGTACACAACCCCAGGTTGGTTGCGGAGGGCGTGTTTCCAGAACTGCCGGAAGCGCTGGAGTCGGCGGCCCCGCGCAAGGCCGCCGCGTCAGGGCAGGCGCAGCGTGGATCCGCCGAGATCATACCTTTCGCCCTGGCGCGTGGCCGACGCGACGTGCAGCGGGCTGAAGTGGCGCAGAAAAGCGCGCTCTAGCCTCGTCGCCCGGTCACTCGCCGCGCAACAGCGCGGCGACCCCGGTTCGGGCGACTTCGGCCAATCCCAGCGGACGCATCAGGTCGGCGAACGCATCGATTTTTTCCGGAGCTCCGGTGATCTCGAACACGAAACTGCCGAGCGTACTGTCCACCACATTGGCGCGGAAGATGTCGGCAAGGCGCAACGCTTCGACGCGCTTGTCTCCATCGCCCACCACTTTCAGCATCGCCAGTTCACGTTCGACGGATGACCCTTCGACAGTCAGGTCATGCACTTCGTGCACAGGCACGATGCGACCCAGCTGGGCCTTGATCTGTTCGATCACCTGCGGCGTACCGGTGGTGACGATGGTGATGCGGCTGAGGTGCCCGGTATGGTCGACCTCGGCCACGGTCAGGCTTTCGATGTTGTAGCCACGTCCGGAGAAGAGGCCGATCACGCGCGCCAGCACGCCGGGCTCGTTCTCGACCAGCAGCGCCAGGGTATGACGCTCGTTCACGTCCGAGAAGGTGGGACGCAGGTTGTAGGCGGAGTGCTTGGACGCGCCTTTCTTGATGTGCAGGGCTGACATGATGTCCCTTTCCTGAAGCTGGTTCTGCCTCGGCAAGCTATTTGCCGTGGCCAGAGAGTTGCGTCGCTCGATCAGACCAGAACCGATCCCTTGGCGTCGATCACGCCCTGGGTTTCGGCCTCGCCCAGCAGCATCTCGTTGTGAGCCTTGCCCGACGGGATCATCGGGAAGCAGTTCTCATGCTTCTCGACGAGGCAGTCGAAGATCACTGGACCGTCGTGGTTGATCATCTCCATGATCGCATCGTCGAGGTCGGCCGGATCGGAGCACAGGATGCCCTTGGCCCCGAAGGCCTCGGCCAGCTTCACGAAATCGGGCAGAGCTTCGGACCAGCTATGCGAATAGCGCTCACCATGCAGAAGTTCCTGCCACTGGCGCACCATGCCGAGCCGTTCATTGTTCAGAATGAACTGTTTGACGGGCAAGCGATACTGCACCGCTGTGCCCATTTCCTGCATGTTCATCAGCCAGCTGGCCTCGCCTGCCACGTTGATGACCAGAGCGTCCGGATGTGCCATCTGCACACCGATCGACGCCGGGAAGCCATAGCCCATCGTCCCCAGGCCGCCCGAGGTCATCCAGCGGTTCGGATCTTCGAAACCCAGGTATTGCGCTGCCCACATCTGGTGCTGGCCAACCTCGGTGCAGATATAGCGATCATGCCCCTTGGTCAGAGCCTCGAGCCGTGCCACCGCGTGCTGCGGCTTGATCGACTTCTTGCTGTCGGTGTAGGCGAGGCAATCCACCTTGCGCCATTCGTTGATCTTCATGTGCCACTTGGCCACCGACTCGACATTGGTCTTGCGGCCCCGGGCCTTCCAAATCTTGAGCAGGTCCTCGAGTACATGGGCAACATCGCCGACAATCGGAATATCGGTCTTTATGACCTTGTTGATCGAGCTGGGGTCGATGTCGATATGCGCCTTGATCGATTTCGGGCTGAAGGCATCGATGCGGCCGGTGATCCGGTCGTCGAAGCGCGCGCCGATGTTGATCAGCAAGTCGCAGTCGTGCATGGCGAGGTTGGCCTCGTAGAGGCCGTGCATCCCCAGCATCCCGAGCCAGTTCTTGCCCGAGGCCGGGTAGCTGCCGAGCCCCATCAGGGTCGAGGTGATCGGAAAGCCGGTGGCATCGACCAATTCGCGCAGCAACTGGCTGGCGGCCGGGCCGGAATTGATCACGCCTCCGCCGGTGTAGAAGACCGGGCGCTTGGCCTTTTCCATCGCGGCGACCAGTTCGGTGATCTCCTCGATGTCGCCCTTCATCCTCGGCTGATAGTGCGAGGCGGTCGGCGCCGGTTTGGTATAGGTCCCGGTGGCAAACTGCACATCCTTGGGGATGTCCACCAGGACCGGCCCGGGGCGGCCCGAGGTGGCGACATGGAACGCCTCGTGAATGACGCCAGACAGCTTGTCGGTGTCCTTGACCAGCCAGTTGTGTTTCGTGCAGGGGCGCGTGATGCCGACAGTGTCCGCCTCCTGGAACGCGTCCGAGCCGATCATGAAGGTCGGCACCTGTCCGGTAAAAACGACGATCGGGATACTGTCCATCAGCGCGTCCGTCAGCCCGGTCACGGCGTTGGTCGCGCCGGGGCCCGAAGTCACAAGAACAACGCCGGGCCGGCCGGTGGACCGTGCATAGCCTTCGGCGGCGTGGACCGCGCCCTGTTCGTGACGCACCAGGACGTGCTTGATGTCATTCTGCTGGAACACTTCGTCGTAGATCGGCAGGACAGCGCCGCCGGGATATCCGAATACCGTGTCCACACCCTGATCCTTCAGGGCCTGAACCAACATCTTTGCTCCGGTCATTTCACGTGTCATCTGCATTGCTCCATCCGCGACAGCGTTCCGCGCACAAAAAAGCCCCCGGTTGTGACGGGGGCGCATGGGTCGAATTATGGTCTACCGTTACCGGCCCATGCGCGTGGTTCCTACGATTACGACTAGGGGTGTCAAATCCCGCGCTCCTCAGTGCTGCGCGGACATTATGAGCGAGGGGCAGGGGCGTCAACCGCAATAGGCAGAAATAAATGACCGGAACGGCCAGAAACTGGACATATTGTTGCGTCACTTTGCCCCGCTGGGATTTTTTCGGAATCACACCGGCGGGTTCTCGGGTCAGAGACGGGTCGGGCGTCGATCCGGCAGGTTGATGTTGGCGACCTGCTCGGCGATCGGGTCGGTCGAGAGCGGGTGTGTCTCGGACCGGAAGGCGTCCGGATCGCGCATCGGTTGCCATTCACCGCCGAGATAGACCTCGAGCCCGGAAAACCGCGCCTTGTAGCCCATCTTCTGACTGCCGGGCACCCAATAGCCGAGGTAGACATAGGGCAGGTCGGCACCGCGGGCGATCTCTATATGATCGAGGATCATATGCGTGCCGAGGCTGAGTTGCGGAGCGTCTGGATCGTAGAAGGAATAGACCATGCTCAGCCCGTCCTCGAGGACGTCGGTCAGGCTGACGGCGACGAGGTCCGATCCGTTCATGTATTCTATGACACGGCTGCGGATCGGGGTTTCCTCGATCATGGCGGCGAATTCGAACACGTCCATGTCGGCCATTCCGCCATCGGCATGGCGCGCGTCGAGATACCGGCGGAACAGGTCGTACTGATCCTCGGTGGCCCACGGAGAGGTGGCCCGGCGCTCAAGGTCGGCGTTGCGGCGCGCCGTGCGCTTCTGGCTCTTGGACGGTGTGAAGCGCGACACATCAATCCGCGCCGATAGACAAGCCGAGCATTCGGCACAGGACGGACGGTACAGCACGTTCTGTGACCGGCGAAACCCCTGCTGGCTGAGGCTGTTGTTGAGTCGATCGGCGTTCTCGCCCTGCAGCGATGTGAACAGCTTACGTTCCATTCGCCCGTCCAGATAAGGACAGGGCTGGGGGGCCGTCACATAGAATTGTGGCGCTATGGGAAGAGTGTGGCGCATCGATCGTCCGCGGTTGATTGCCTAAATGATAACAACCGTCGTCTGATACGCCAAGCCCGGATTCACGCGCTGGAAACGGCGCGCCGGTTCAGCGCAACCGTGCCGAGAAAGGCGTCGGACAGGCCCTGTCCGCGTGCGCCGGTCAGCATCATCACGATCGAGATCACCTGCAGGACAGGGACAGCGACGCTGATCGTGTAGCCCGTGGTATGCGCCAGAGCCATCCCGAGATCGAAGGGGCTGCCATCGGACTGGCGCAGTTCGATTCCGGCAAAACGCATGCCCCAGGTGGCCGAGGCGTTGGCGAGCGTCACGACCCGGTAGGCAAAGCCAATCACCACGATCAGCACGGGCCAGACGAAGGCGCCGACAAAGGCGGTCAGAACAACGGTCAGCAGGCTGAGCAATAGGATCACCGCCATGTCGACGATCCAGGCCAGCAGGCGCTTGGCCGGAACCGAGCTGTAGAACTGCGGTTGGCGGTCCGGGTCGGGCAGGTGAAGCATTGTTGTGCGTCCGTGAAACGATTGGGGGAAGCGCCCCCGCGCTTTGGCGGGGGCGGTGGGTCGATCAGGCGGCTTCGGTGCCGTCGCCGTTCTTTTTCGCGCGCTCTTCCATGAACTGGTCGAACTCGGCCTTGTCCTTGGCTTCGCGCAGGCGCTCCAGGAAGGTTTCGAAGTTGGTCTGCTCCTCCTCGAGCCGGCGGAGGGTTTCTTCCTTGTAGGCGTCAAAGGCGCTGTTGCCGGTGGATTTCGTCATCGTCATGCGGCTGGTGTTCCAGGAACCGTGGCGGCTGCAGGATTTGCTGAACATGCGTTTGCTCCAGATCATGTAGAAGAGAAATGCGAGGCCGATGGGCCAGAAGAAGACGAAGCCAAGCACCATGGCGGCGATCCACGCGCCTTTGCCCTTGCTGTCAAGCCAGGCTTCGCTGCGGGAAAACCAGCCCGGATGGGACGTGGCGGGGACGGGGTCGGTCATCATGGTCATGGTCAGTCTCTCCATATCGGGTTTCGGTGGGTCTATGTGAACCTCTTTCACATTACCTAGATCGGAAGTGCTGTGCCCCTTTGCAAGGGTTTATGTGAATGTTTTTTACATTTCTTCCTTTTTTATCGTGAAATCAGATATTTGAGCATCTGAAATTCGCTGAAGATCCAAGGGTGAGATCGGAAATACGTGATGCGGCGTGCCTGCAGCGGCCCAGACCCGGTCGAAATCCGTCAAGCGAAGGTCCAGGAAAGCGGGGATCGGCGAGAGGTGGCCAACCGGGGCGACGCCGCCAATGGCAAAGCCCGTGCGGCTGCGCACCAGCGCGGCGTCGGCCTTTCCCAGGGGTTCGCCTGCCAAGGCCGCGGCCCTGTCCGGATCGACCCGGTTGCCGCCGGCGGTGAGAAACAGCAGCACCTCGCCACTGTGTTCGCCCAGGAACACGATCGACTTGGCAATCTGGTCGACCCCGCAGCCGACCGCCCGCGCGGCGTCCGCGGCGGTGCGGGCGAGGTCGGTTTCGCGGATATCCGGATCAAGCCCGGCGTCTTTCAGGGCGGCGCGGACGCGCTTCAGGCTTTTGCTCATGGCGACAGGGTGGCGCAGTGCGCGGGCGGGATCAAGCCGCTCGCTCAAGGCCGATCGCGGATTGACGCGCCTTGCGTCGCGCAGCAGTCTGCGCTCATGTCATTGTTGCGCAAGATCACCCGTCTGCCCCGAGCCTACGACCCGGACCGGGGCGCGGAGGCCCGTGCCGCCGTGCCCGGCGCCGAGGGCGATTTCGCACAGTTGATCGAGGGAGCAGGCGGGTCGAGCCCATTTCTGAAAGGCCTGATCGAAAGCGAGGCGGAGTGGCTCCTTTCGGCTGCCGACGATCCCGATGCCGCGATCGACCGCTGTCTTGCGGAGGTTTCGGAGCTGGCGCCGGATGCACTCAAGTCCGGTCTGCGCCGGGCCAAACGGCGCATCGCGCTGATCACGGCGCTGGCCGATCTGTCGGGCGTCTGGCCGCTCGAACGGGTGACCGGCGTCTTGACGGATTTCGGTGGTCTGGCCTGTGACGTGGTGATCAAGGCCGAGATCGCCGCGCTGGTGCGGCGCGGCAAACTGCCCGGCCAAACCGAGGACGACATCGCCACGGCCGGCGGTCTGATCGTTCTGGCGATGGGCAAGATGGGCGCACACGAGTTGAATTACTCGTCGGATATCGACCTGATCTGCCTGTTCGACGAAACTCGCTTCGACCCGTCCGATTTCCATGATGCCCGCCAGGGCATGGTCCGCGCGACGCGCAACATGTGCAGCACGCTGAGCGAACGCACCGCGGAGGGGTATGTATTCCGTACCGACCTGCGCCTGCGCCCGGATCCGGCCGTGACGCCTGTCTGCATGGCCACCGAAGCAGCGGAACGGTACTACGAAAGCCTCGGCCGCACCTGGGAACGCGCCGCCTATATCAAGGCGCGCCCGGCGGCGGGGGATCTGGAGGCCGGTGCCCGGTTCCTGACCACGCTGACCCCCTTCGTGTGGCGCAAGCACCTGGATTTCGCCAGCATCCAGGACGCCCATGACATGCGATTGCGCATCCGCGAGAACAAGGGGTTGTACGGCCCACTCTCGGTGCCGGGCCATGACATGAAGCTGGGGCGCGGGGGGATCCGCGAGATCGAGTTCTTCACCCAGACCCGCCAGTTGATCGCCGGCGGCCGCGACAGCGATCTGCGTCAGCGCGGTACTGTGCCCGGTCTTGCGGCGCTGGCTGCCAAGGGTTGGGTTCCGAAGGACGTCGCGGACCGACTGACCGCACATTACCGGGCGCATCGCGAAGTCGAACACCGCATCCAGATGGTGAACGACGCGCAGACCCACAAGATGCCCTCCACAGAGGAGGGCCTGGCGCGGATCGCCTGCCTGATGGACATGGATGAAACCGACATGATCGACACGGTCAAGGCGCGTCTGACCGAGGTGCACGAGTTGACCGAAGGGTTCTTTGCTCCGGAATCGGGCGCAGCGGAGCCCAGCCCGCCCGAGACCGAGGCGTTTGATGCAAGCATTCTCGCGCGGTGGCCGACCTATCCGGCGCTGCGTTCGGAACGGGCGCGACAGATCTTCAAGCGACTGCGCCCGGAGCTGCTGTCGCGGCTGGCACGAACCGCCAAGCCCGAGGAGTCCCTCTTGGCTCTGGACGGGTTCCTCGCGGGATTGCCCGCCGGGGTGCAGCTGTTCTCGCTGTTCGAGGCCAACACGCAGTTGATCGATCTTCTGATCGATATCGTCGGCACATCGTCTGCCTTGGCCAGCCACCTCTCGCGTAACGCCGGCGTGTTCGACGCGGTGATCGGGGGCGATTTCTTTGCCGACTGGCCCGGAACCGAGCAGCTGCGCGCCGATCTCGACCAGCTTCTGGCCAGGGAACCCGACTACGAGCGCCAGCTGGACGCGGCGCGACGTTGGAACAAGGAATGGCATTTCCGCATCGGCGTGCATCACCTGCGTGGTCTGATCGACGCGGCGGGCGCGGGCGCGCAATACGCCGAGCTTGCCGAAGCGGTGATTGCCTCGATCGCACCGGTGGTCGCGCGTCAGTTCGCAAGAAAGCACGGCGCGCCGCCTGGTCGCGGGGCCGCGATTCTGGGCATGGGATCGCTGGGCGCGGGCCGGCTGAACGCCATGTCCGATCTGGATGTGATCGTCATCTATGACCCGCAGGAGCAGGAGAGTTCGGAGGGACGCCGCCCCCTTGGCGTGCGCCCCTACTATGCGCGTCTGACGCAGGCTTTGATCACCGCCCTGACCGCCCCCACCGCCGAGGGCCGGCTCTACGAGGTGGACATGCGGCTCAGGCCCTCGGGTACCCAGGGGCCGGTTGCGACAAGCTGGGCTAGTTTCCGGAACTACCAGGTGTCGGACGCCTGGGTTTGGGAGCATCTCGCGCTGACCCGCGCCCGGGTCGTCGCCGGGGCGCCCGATCTGGCCGAGGATATCGAAAGCTTTCGCCGCTCCGTTCTGGCGACCGGGCGCGACCGCGACAAGGTGCTGCGAGAGGTTGCCGACATGCGCGCCCGCGTGGCCGCGGCCAAGACCGCTGACGGGCCTTGGGACGCAAAGACCGGCGCGGGACGGATGCAGGATATCGAACTGGTCGCGCAGACAGGCGCTCTGTTGGCCGGGTCGCCCGCCCGCGATGTGCGGTCGGGGCTCGAGGCCGCCGTCGCTTGCGGTTGGCTGTCGACCGAGGACGCAAACCTGCTGTCGGAGGCATATGATCTCTACTGGGCGGTGCAGATGGCGGCCCGGCTTATTTCCGGCAATGCGTTGGACAGTGCGGATATCGGCGAAGGAGCTGCAGCCTTCCTGTGCCGCAGCACTGGGGTTGACGATATCGACCTTCTGCGTGCTGAACTCGAGACGAGCTATGAGCGCATCTCCGGCCGTATCGCAGAGCTGGTTGGGCCGGGGAATGAAAAATGAAGGGCGATGCACGGACCGATCCGAAGGGACTGATCGAGGAAGCGTATCGCATGCCGGATGTTACCGCGTCCGAGTGCAGATCGATCTTTCTGGATTGGGCCCTGAGCCTTCCGGAGGGTTCGGACACCCGCGCGATCCTGCGCCAACTGATCGACCGATTTGCAACCGCGCAGCCGGAGCATCCGATGACGCAGGTCATGCAGGAAGGGTTGACCTCTGTCGCGACGCCCAAACGCCGAGGCGGCTGGCGCGCCCGCCCGCGCACCTGACGCGGGAACTGAACCCTCGGCGGGTGCGCACATCCTCCTGGGCGATAGGAATTGGCAGACATCAGACCGAAGCGCGGCGGCCGTGAGAGTTCTTGGACGCCAAGGGGACGACGGGCCTTGGCCCATGCTGTTCGCGATACGCGGTGTTTCCCGAACGGGACCGATGAGGAAGGCCGATAAGCGAAAATTTCGGGACGATGGTGCAATTCGCCAAGTCGGGCCTTTTGCCCAGATGGTGAAACGCGCTAAGGCAAGGCGAACCAATGGGTCAGCAACGGCCCGTCCCCGGACCAACGCGGATCTGACATGACACCTGCTCCTCAACCGGATGACCGCCCCCGCGTTCGTCTGAAGCCCAAGATCAACGCGCGGGGGCTGCGCCACGGGTTCCCCTGGGTCTATGCCAACGAGCTCGTGACGGACCGGCGCACCCGGTCGCTGCAGCCGGGGACGCTGGCGGTTCTCGAGGATGATGCCCGCGCGCCGCTGGGTCTGGTCTCGGTCAATCCGAACTCGCGGATCATCTGCCGGATGATCGACCGCGACCCGGCGGCCGAGGTCGACGTGGCGTGGTTCGCGGAGCGACTGCAGCGGGCGTTGGATCTGCGCGCCCGGCTGTATGACGCGCCGTTCTATCGGCTTGCGCATGCCGAAGCTGACGGCTTGCCCGGCGTCGTGATCGATCGTTTCGGCGACGTGGCGGTTGTGCAGCCCAATGCTGCCTGGGCCGAGGTGCATCTCGCCGCGATGACCCGGGCATTGGTGGAGGTGACCGGCGTCGCCACGGTACTCAAGAACGCCGGCGGGCGCACCCGGGGGCTTGAGGGGCTCGACGATGTTTCAGGCGTTCTGCACGGGCAGGCACCCGATCGGCCAGTGCCGGTGCCGATGAACGGGGCGATCTACATGGCCGACCTGACAGGAGGGCAGAAAACCGGCCTCTTCTTCGACCAGCGGCCCAATCACGCTTTTGCCGCGCGGCTTGCGCCCGGGGCGCGGGTGCTTGACGTGTTTTCTCATGTGGGCGGTTTCGCCCTGGCGGCGCTTGCGCATGGCGCGGCCTCGGCTCTCGTGGTGGATGGGTCTGCTGCAGCCCTCGACCTCGCCCGCGCGGGGGCCGAGGCGAGCGGGGTAGGGAACCGCTTCCAGACCCGGCAGGGCGACGCTTTCGAAACCCTCGCCGCATTGCAGGAGGAAGGTGCGCAGTTCGATTTCGCGATCTGCGATCCGCCGGCTTTCGCGCCGGCGCGCTCCGCGCTCGAGGCCGGTCTGCGGGCCTATGAACGCATCGCCCGTCTCGCCGCACCGCTGGTCGCGCCGGGCGGATACCTGGTCCTTTGTTCCTGCTCGCACGCCGCCGATCTCGAGCGGTTCCGCACGGCTTGCACGCGCGGCATCGGGCGCGCAGGGCGACAGGCGCAACTGTTGCACACGGGATTCGCGGGGCCGGATCATCCGCAATTGCCACAGCTGGGGGAAAGCGGCTATCTCAAGGCGTTGGTCTTCCGGCTGTGAAGATCGTTCTGGACACCTGCGTCCTGTTTCCCACCGTGATGCGCGAGATGATCCTGGGTGCCGCCCGGGCCGGTCATTTCGCCCCTTTCTGGTCCGAGCGGATCCTCGAGGAATGGGCCCGCGCCGCGCACCGGCTCGGACCCGACGGCGAAGTTCAGGCGCGGGGAGAGATCGCATTGCTGCGCGCGGCCTGGCCCGATGCGCTCCTGCCACCCGCGCCTGGTGTCGAAACCCGTCTCTGGCTGCCGGACCCGTCCGATCTGCATGTGCTTGCGGTCGCCGTTGCGGGCTCGGCTGACGCGATCATGACGCTGAACGCGCGGGATTTCCCGCGCAACATTCTCGCCGAGGAAGGGCTTACCCGCGTCGATCCAGACTCCTTTCTGTATGGTCTCTGGCAGCAGGCGCCCGAAAGCATCGCCGCCGAGGCCAATGCGGTCCTCGCCCAAGCCAATCGCCTGTCCGGACACCATTGGGAGATGCGCGCACTGCTCAAGAAAGCCCGGTTGCCACGGTTGGCCAAGGCCGTCGCAGGCTGAACTCGGTTGCTTCTTTCCGCTCAGGATGGCAGCGGGGCGCGCGGCGGGCCGGGCCAACAGCGTGACCCGGGGCGCATCAACTCGGCGCGGTCCAGCGCGCCTCGAGCTTTTCGAGCGCGGCGATGCGCTGCTCGGTTTTCGGGTGGCTCATAAGCCAGGCCGGGGCCATGCCTGCGCGCTGCTGGGTGAGCGCATCGAGCTTGCGAAACAGCGACTTCTGCGGTTCGACGCCGATTCCGGCCTTGGTCAGCAGGGCGGCTGCGTAGGCGTCCGCCTCGTATTCATCCGAGCGTGACAGGCCGGCGGCCAACAGGGTCGTCAGGATGTTGGCGATCCAGGCCCCGACAAAGGGAATGAAGCGCCCGAGGATCATCATCAACGCCGTGCGCAATGCGTTCTGGCCAGAGAAATCGATCATGCGGCGGCGCGAATGGCCGAGGGCGACATGGCCGAGTTCATGCGCGATGACGCTCGACAGTTCCTCTCCGGTCACGTCGCCGTTCTGGAACTTGCGATAAAACCCGCGGGTGATGAAAATCCGTCCGTCGGGCGCTGCAAGCCCGTTCACGGGGTCGATCTCGTAGATGTAGACCGGGATTCGCGCCAGGTCGAGCGCCACGGCGAGCCGGTCGGTGAGGCGCTTGAGTTTCGGGTCGGCCAGTTCGGTGGACTTGCTGTCAAGTTCGCGTCCGGTGCGCCAGACCGATACGCGGTACATCGCGACGGCGTAGAGGATGGCCAGCAGGATCGGCGTCAGCTTGATCATGGAATGGATATGGCGTCGGGCGGGCCCTTCGACAAGGCTTTGCGCGCGTCCCAGGCCACGGACACCGCACGGGGGCCGCGAAACGCCCAACCGGTGAACTTCACCTCTGTGGCCAGGCGCAGGCCGGGCGCGGCGGCGAGCGCCATGGGCAGGGCGACCTGGGTGATCGGCGCGACCCGCCGCATCCGGGCCGGAACGAGGTAGGGATCGGCGGTGAAGGCGGCGAGGTCGATACCGGTGACGGGCGCATCGGACATGGTGGCAGTTCAGCGCGCCGGGGGCGCGGGGAAGAGAACGCGCAACGGCTGCGCCGGGTTCATGCCGAAACCCGGCGTTTACCCCTGCATTCCCTGACCGAACGGGCTGTGCAGGGCGTACATACCGCGTACAGACCGCGTGCATACGCGGCATGCCGTTTCGCGCCCGGTGCGACGGTTAACGCGGCGCGCGGGGCCAAAGGTAAAGAAAGTGTCGCCGAGCGATCAGGGCCAACGGAGACCGGGCCTGGCGCGGGGCATGTCGACTTCGGAGACGCCGGGTCGCCCGGCGTTCAGCGTTGTCGGGGTCCGGAGCCGCGGTTCGAAATCAGTTGGTCAGGTGTTTCATGCCGCGGCTGAGCCCTTCCAGCGTCATCGGCACCATGGCCTCCTTGCCGAAGATCTCCTGGATCATCTGGATCGAATGCGTGTAGTCCCAGTACTTCTCGGGCACCGGGTTGATCCACAGCGTGTCGGGCCATTGGTCGATGGCGCGTTGCAGCCAGACGCTGCCGGCCTCGGCGTTCCAGTGTTCGTTGGCGCCGCCGGGATAGGCGATCTCGTAGGGGCTCATGGACGCGTCACCGACGAAGATGCACTTGTAGTCGGAGCCGTAGGTGCGCAGCACCTCGTGCGTGGGGATCTGCGCATCCCAGCGGCGGCGGTTGTCGCGCCACACGCCCTCGTAGAGGCAGTTGTGGAAATAGTAATGCTCGAGATGCTTGAATTCACTGCGCGCGGCAGAGAACAGCTCTTCCACCACCTTGACATGGGGGTCCATGCTGCCGCCGACATCGAGGAACAGAACCACCTTGACCGCGTTGTGACGCTCTGGCCGGGTCTTGACGTCGAGGTAGCCGTGTTCGGCGGTGGCGCGGATGGTGCCGTCGAGGTCGAGTTCTTCCGCCGCGCCCTCGCGGGCCCAGCGGCGCAGGCGTTTCAGCGCCACCTTGATGTTGCGGGTGCCCAGTTCGACCGTGTCGTCGAGGTTCTTGAATTCGCGCTTGTCCCAGACCTTGACCGCGCGCTGGTGGCGGCTTTCCTTCTGGCCGATCCGCACGCCTTCGGGGTTGTAGCCATAGGCGCCGAAAGGGCTGGTGCCACCGGTGCCGATCCACTTGTTGCCGCCCTGGTGGCGGCCCTGCTGCTCCTTGAGCCGTTCGCGCAGGGTTTCCATCAGCTTGTCGAAGCCTCCGAGCGCCTCGATCTCGGCCTTCTCGGCGTCGCTCAGGTGTTTCTCGGTCATCTTCCTGAGCCAGTCGGCGGGGATGTCGACCGCGTCCATGACCTGCTGAAAGCTGATCTCCTCGAGCCCCTTGAAGCTGGCGGCGAAGGCGCGGTCGAACTTGTCGATGTTGCGCTCGTCCTTCACCATCGCGGTGCGGGCCAGATAGTAGAACGCCTCGACGTCATACGTGGCCAGTCCGGCGGTCATGCCTTCCAGGAAGGTCAGGTACTCGCGCAGGCTGACCGGGATGCCGGCCTTGCGCAGATTGTCGAAGAACGGCAGGAACATGCGTTCAGCCTGCCACGCGGTCGATTATGACGGTCAGCAGCATGCCCACCACCGCGAAGGCCATCGCAGAGGCAACTGCGTACTGCGCGATGTCCGCGCGGTTTCCGCCACGCTTCTTCGCCGTCATGGCGCCGAATGCTGCCCCGGCCACTGCGCCTGCGATCACGATCATGTTTGCCTGCCCGCCTGACTAGCTCTTGCGTTCGCCCCTCGGATTGAGCGCCGCGATCTCGCGCATCTTGGCGCGCACCGCCCAATCGGAACCAAACCCGTAGCGCGCCCATCCCAGACTGTCCAGCCTGACCGCGCGGGCGGCTTCGGGTTGACCGGTCAGATCGAGCGCCTCGGCCTGCAGCAGCATCAGCGTCGCCAGAAGCGCCGCGTTCTCGGAGCGGGCGGCCACGTCGAGCGACGGGTCGATCTGGCGCAGGGCCGCCGCGCCGTCGCCGCGCGCGATGGCGTAGGCCGCGGTCTGGGTGGCGATATAGGCGCGGTGCAGGTCGGTGCCGGGCGTGCCCTCGAGATAGCGCAGGGCGCTGGCATAGTATTGCTGGGCGAGCGCCGGGTCCTGCAGTTGGGTCATCCGGCCGAGCATGTAGTAGGCGAAGGCGCGGCGGTGGTCCTGCCAGCCCAACCGCTGCGCGGTGGCGGCCGCGGACATCGCGGCATTGCGACGGGCTGGCGTGGTGGCGCCGGGGCCGAGCGCGGTCTGAACCGCGTCGATGAAATCGCGCGAGGTGGTCGACACCGGTGTGACGCGCCGACCGTCGCCACCGGGGTTGAGCCGGGACAGGATGGCGGGCAGCTCGGTGGCGACCTCGGACTCGGACATGCCGCTGGCGAGTTCGGGCGCGTAGGTCGCGCGCAGGATCAGCATGTCGAACCCGGTCAGCACGGTGTGCACGTTGTCGTCGTTGAAGACGGAATCCGGCAGGCGGTAGAGATCGTTGAGCGGGCCGATCGCCTGGGCCAGTTCCTCGTGCAGGCAGTCGCGGATTTCCTGCGGGCTGGAATCGTAGGGCAGGAAGATGGCCAGCCGCTCGCGCCGCGTCAGGGTCGACCAGTTGGTGTCGGGGCTGCGCCGCTTGCGTCTGAATTCGGACAGGCTGCTGACATTGGGCACGACGAAACAGGCGGCCTGGGGCAGGGCGCGGCGGATGTCGGCGCGGCTGACCGCCTCGATCGTCACGCCGGCGGCCGCATCGGATGGGTCGGTTTCGCGGATGTCGATCCTTGCCTCGCGCCGCAGCCGGGTCAGAAGGCGGCGCAGGTCGGGCGTCAGGCTGGGCGGCGGTTTCCCGGTGACGCGCACGGTGATCGGGGTTTCGAACCGGGTGAAGACCGGCAATGCGCGCCCGCTTTCGAGCTGGAAATGCAGGGCGAGGAAATCGGCCGCGATGTTCGCGTTGGATTGCATCGGGCGCGTCGGCAGGGATTGGGTGAAGCCCTTGACCGGCGGCAGGCTGGAGTCGGCGATGCGCGCGCGGGTCGTCATCTCCGGCGGCGGGGTGTCGGCGCAGCCGGAGAGCAGAAGGGCAAGAACGACGGCTGCGGCGGGACGGATCATGGGCGCTGATACTTGATGAACGGGGTCTTGACGGCGATGCGGTCATAGAGTTTGCGCGCGGTTTCGTTAAAATCCTGTGTCAGCCAATAGACCGTCGGCGCGCCGCGGGCGTCCGCTTCGGCATAGACCGCCTCGATCAGGCGCCGTCCGACGCCTGTGCCGCGCGCTTCCGGGCGGGCATAGAGGTCCTGCAGGTAGCAGACATCCTCGATCTTCCAGCCGTGGCGGTGAAAGAGGTAGTGGGTCAGCCCGACAAGCCGTCCGTCCTGTTCGGCCACGAAGGCCGAGAAATCGCGCGGGTCGTCTCCCAGCAGCCGCGCGAAGGTGCTGTCATAGATCTCGGGCGCGACGGAGGTCTCGTAGAAATCGAGATAGGCGGTCCACAGCTCCGCCCAGTCGGGGCGGTCTTCGGCGCGCAGGGGGCGCACGGTGACGGATGCGGCAGCGTTCATGCCCGCAAACGTGGCAGAGCGGGCCATCGCGCTCAAGCGGAAATCCGCCGGATGCGGTGTGGCGAAGGTGAACCGGGTCACAGACGACACGACATCGGCCGTGCCATGGTCGCCGCGGGCCGCGCCGTGATGCGCGGTGGTCAACACAGGGACGAGGTCGAACCATGCCGGACTATTACACGCAGCAATTTTCCTACAGCGAGACCGTGACCAAGAACGGGGTCACCAAGAACATCGATGGCAACACCTATTTCTGGGGCGTTCAGGGGGCGCATAACCACGACAAGGCCATCGCCTTCAGCAAGGCCGCGATGGATTACCTGGTGTCGACGGCCAAATGGCCGCGCAACAAGATCGAGATCGGCAAGTTCTTCAGCGGCCAGTCGAGCCACAAGGCCGGCAAGGAGCTCAAGTGGAACGACAAGACCGAGAAGTGGAGCAAATAGGCGGCGCGCCGGCCCGCTAGCGCTGACGGCGCGCCATGAAGGCGAGACGCTCGAACAGGTGGACGTCCTGTTCGTTCTTGAGCAACGCGCCGTGCAGCTTGGGCAGCGCGTTGGCGCCATCGCGCTTGAGGTCTTCGGCGGTCAGGTCCTCGGCCAGAAGCAGCTTGAGCCAGTCCAGCACCTCGGAGGTGGAGGGCTTCTTCTTGAGGCCGGGTTGTTCGCGCAGTTCGTAGAATTGCGTGAGCGCGGTCGTCAGCAGCTGTTCCTTGATGCCGGGGTGATGCACCTCGACGATTTGGCGCATCGTCGCCTCGTCCGGGAAGCGGATATAGTGAAAGAAGCAGCGGCGCAGGAAGGCGTCGGGCAGTTCCTTCTCGTTGTTGGAGGTGATGATGACGATCGGGCGTTGCGCCGCGCGGATCGTTTCACCGGTCTCGTAGACGTAGAATTCCATCTTGTCGAGTTCCTGCAGCAGGTCGTTGGGAAACTCGATATCGGCCTTGTCGATCTCGTCGATCAGCAGCACGACCTTTTCATCCGCCTCGAAGGCCTGCCAGAGCTTGCCCTTCTTGATGTAGTTCCTGACGTCATGCACCCGCTCTTCGCCCAGCTGGCTGTCGCGCAGGCGGCTGACGGCATCGTATTCATAGAGCCCCTGTTGCGCGCGTGTGGTCGATTTGACGTTCCATTCGATCATCGACAGACCGAGCGCGTCGGCGACCTGGCGGGCCAGTTCGGTCTTGCCGGTTCCGGGTTCGCCCTTGACCAGGAGCGGACGTTCGAGGGTGACCGCCGCGTTCACGGCGATGGTCAGGTCGTCGGTCGCGACATAGTCTTTGGTGCCTTGAAATTTCATGCTTTTACAACCCTTTGCTGCTAGGCCCGAGCGGGCGGAGGCTTGGCCCGGGTTTTAGCCCGAAGCGGGCAGGATTGTGTAGTGACATTCGGAAAAGCCTCGGATAAACGCTGCGGCAGAGGGGAGCCATATGTCTAAGGAAATGCAAGTGACGGACAGACATGGCCATTCCGAGGGAGCCAAGATGAAGCAGGACGTTTTTCTTCCGGACGACTATCGCCCGGCTGAAGATGAACCGTTTATGAACGACAGGCAGTTGGAGTATTTCCGCCGGAAACTGCTGGACTGGAAGCACGAATTGCTGGCCGGAAGCCGTGACACGATCGAAGGCTTGCAGGATGGAACGCGCAACATTCCCGACGTCGCCGATCGCGCGAGCGAGGAAACCGATCGCGCGCTGGAGCTGCGCACGCGGGACCGCCAGCGCAAGCTGGTCGCCAAGATCGACAGCGCCCTGCGCCGCATCGAAGAGGGCGAGTACGGTTATTGCGAAGTGACCGGCGAACCGATTTCGCTGAAGCGGCTGGACGCGCGCCCGATCGCGACGATGAGCCTCGAGGCGCAGGAGCGCCACGAGCGCCGCGAAAAGGTCCACCGCGACGACTGATCCCGACAGTTCGGGACGTGTTGACAGGGGACGTTGCGGCCGGCGCCGCGACGTCCCTTTTTTTGTTGCCGCGGGAGGCAAGGGAAACCGGGGGAAGACAATCATGCAATCCGAGATCGTGGTGGTCGGGGCCGGAATCGGCGGGGTCGCGGTTGCGACCGCCCTGGCCCAAAGCGGCCGCGACGTCACCGTTCTGGAGCAGGCGGCGGCGCTGGAGGAAGTCGGCGCCGGGCTGCAGATCAGTGCCAATGGCATGGCGGTCCTGCGCGCGCTGGGGGTGGCCGACGCGGTGCGGGCCGGCGCGGTCCGTTCCGAGGGAACCGAGATCCGCGATGCGGCGCGGGGACGGTTGGTGACGCGCGTGCCGCCACCGGCGGCGGGGCCGACATGGTATCTGCACCGCGCCGATCTGCTGGACCGGCTGGTGGAGCGCGCGCGGTCCGTGGGCGTGGTTTTCGACCTGGGTGCGCGGGTCGACGACTACGCGCCCGAGGACACGGGGTGCGCGGTGACGCTGGCCGGGGGCGAAACGCGCCGGGCCGGGCTGGTGATCGCCGCGGATGGCGGCCAGAGCCGGGCCCGTCAGCGTGTCGAGGAGCCGTCGCGGCCGGTTTTCTCGCGTCAGGTGGCGTGGCGGGCCCTGATTCCGTGGACGGGCGCGGTGCCGTCGGCCGCGGCGGTGCTGACCATGGCGCCCGGGCGGCACGTGGTCAGCTATCCGCTGCGCGGCGGAGCGCTGATGAACCTGGTGGCGGTCGAGGAGCGCGCGGACTGGACCCGGGAAGGCTGGCGCCACGAAGGCGATCCGGCGGCGCTGCGCGCGGCCTTTGCCGGCTTCGGCGGCGCGGTGGGCGACATGCTGAACGCGGTGGACCGGGCGCATCTCTGGGCGCTGTACCTGCACCCGGTCGCGACGCGCTGGCACCGGGGCGGGCTTGTGCTGCTGGGCGATGCGGCGCATCCGACCCTGCCGTTCATGGCGCAGGGCGCGTGCCTCGCGCTCGAGGACGCCTGGGTTCTCGCGCGCTGCCTGACGGGCGGGGGCGGGCGGGACGCGTATCGCGCCGCGCGGGCGGTGCGGGCACAGCGCGTGGTCGCGGTGGCCGCCGGCAATGCCCGGCGCTTCCACCTGGGCGGGCCGGCCCGCTGGGCGGCCCAGGCGGCGCTGCGGCTGGGCGGGTCACGCATCGCGCCGCGCTATGACTGGATTTATGGCCATGATGTGACGGCCTGAACCGTCTGACCAAGCGGAGCGCGCTGCGCGCGCAATCCATTCTCCGTCTGGGGCCGGTGGCCGGCGACCGGGTCAGAGATCGAGCGATACCCAGACCGGAACGTGGTCGGAGGGTTTTTCGCGGCCCCGGATCTCGCGGTCGATCCGGCAGTCCTGCAGCAGGTCGGCGGCTTGCGGTGTCAGCAGGATGTGATCGATGCGGATGCCGTCGTCGCGGTTCCACGCGCCGGCCTGGTAATCCCAGAAGGAATAATGCCCGGGGCCCTGTGTGCGGGCGCGGAACGCATCGGTGAAGCCGAGATTGACGATCCGCTGAAACGCCGCGCGGCTGTCCGGGCGAAACAGGGCATCCTCGCGCCAGGCGTCGGGGCGCTTGGCATCCTCGGCCTGGGGAATGATGTTGTAGTCCCCGGCCATCAGCGCGGGGTCCTCGCTGGCCAGCAGGTCGCGCGCGCGGGCGTGAAGGCGCTCCATCCATTTCAGTTTGTAGTCGAACTTCGGACCGGGCGCGGGATTTCCGTTCGGCAGGTAGAGGCCGCAGATCCGCAGGGCGCGTTTCCCGACCACGGTCGCCTCGATCCAGCGGGCCTGCTCGTCCTCGTCGTCGCCGGGCAGGCCGCGGTGCACATCTTCCAGTGGTAGCTTGGAGAGGATTGCAACCCCGTTGAAGGATTTCTGGCCGTGGGTTTCGACATTGTAGCCGCGATCCTCGAACGGTTCGCGCGGGAAGGCCTCGTCGACGGACTTGATCTCCTGCAGCAATACCACGTCAGGTTGGGCTTCATCCAGCCAATCCAGCAGGGCGTTGGCGCGCGCTTTCACGCCGTTGATGTTGAACGTGGCGATTTTCATGGCCGTGTCTCCGTATGCCGCTCAGGAAGTTCTATGGCCGAACCACATCCCGCGGGCAAGGTCGCTGGAGCGCAACAAAACTGATGGGATTTGTATCAAACTGAGTCGCGATACGATCCGAACTGGGGAATTGCGTGACTGATTCGCGGTCGATTCGCGGTTTTTACGGGGTCAAACCGGGGCGAATCCGGGTGGGAGGTAAGTTTTTTTTAACGATCAGAGCGTCAGCCTGTTTTCATTGAGCGTCAGCAACTTGCGTGTTTTTCTTCATGTGGATAAGTGGCGAATTGCTCAACTTCTAATTGAAAAACTTCTTTTCTTTTCCCGATTAAGCTGTAACCGTCGAGGGGCAAATCAACCCTCAACAAGCAGGAAAATCGATATGACCGCACAACGCAAAACCACCGAACTCCTTGTTTCCGCACAGGTTTCCGACAGCTCCAGCCTGTTCGACGGCGACGGCACGCACATGTTCTGCTCGGCGTCCGAGCCGATGATGGGCGGGGATGCGCTGACGGGCGACGGCACGCACATGTTCTGTTCCGCATCGACCCCGACCGCCCGCGGCGACGTGATCACCGGCGACGGCGTGCACATGTTCTGCTCGGCCTCGACCCCGAGCGCGAGCGCCGAGGCGATCACCGGAAACGGTGTCGAGATGTTCTGTTCGGCGTCGACCCCGACCGCCCGCGGCGATGCGATCACCGGCGACGGCGTGCACATGTTCTGCTCGGCCTCGACCCCGAGCGCGAGCGCCGAGGCGATCACCGGGAACGGTGTCGAGATGTTCTGTTCCGCATCGACCCCGACGGCCAGCAATGAAGCAATCACCGGCCAGGGTGTGGAGATGTTCTGCTCGGCCTCGACCCCGACCGCCAGCGCCGACGCGATCTCCGGTGACGCCACGCAGATGTTCTGCTCGGCCTCCACGCCGTCCTCCACGGTCAAGGGCGCCTGATCGGTGCCCGCGGCGATCGACGCAGACCTGTCGGGGCGCACGATGTCACACAGTGGAGCCGAACTGTTCCATTTCGTGTCAGCCCTGACGGCCAGTGGCGACGCTGCTGCAGGAATTGCTGCGCAAGAGAACTCTCCTGTCACGACCCACGGCATCCGGGCCGCGGGCGTGACCGGAGAAGGGGCGCCGATGCCCCGGGCTTACGCTACGTCATGCAAGAGATCGTTGGTAAGCTGGGTGCGACATCGGGATCGGGGTCTGGGGCCGAACGGCCACTGACGTCGCGCTGAAGTTGGGCAACGGGCGTTCAGGGAGACGCCTTGCAGGAAAGGGAAAAACCCAATGTCGAATGTCATTCAACTGAAGCTTCCGGTGCAGCGCCAGTCGGACGCCGCACGCCGAGCGGCCTTGATCGCCAGCTTTGCCAACTACCGCCGGTTCGGCGACGATGTCTTCTGGCTGAAGGAAAACGCCGAGTTGATGAACATCCTGGAATGCACCGGGGCCGCGCTGGCCGAGGACGCGTTGCAGCCGCTTCAGGGGTTTTACGACCAGGCCGAGAAGCGCCTGGGGTTCTTTCCGCAATATTACCGTTTCCTGCTGTCGCTCTGCCTGGACCTCGAGGATCTGGGATTGCCGGGAAACAAGGCCGAAGCTCTGTGCTCCTGGGCCGCCCGGGAAGGGCTGGCCGAGGCGGAACTGTCGGACCTGCAGCGTCTGGAGGCCCGCCGTCTGATGGCGCGGCGCGGCATCGATCCGCTGCCCCATGACGCGGGGCTCGAGGATCGGGTGCGCCGCTTCATGGATCGCTCCGACACCTTCGCCATGCCCAACAAGAAGGCGGCCTATGAGCTGACACATATCGTCTTTTACCTGAGCGAGTACGGTCGCCGCGATCCGGGCCTGTCCGCGGCCGCGATCACTTCGCTCGAATATGCCGGAATCCTGGCCTATCTCGACCAGAACGCCGACCTGCTGGCCGAGATCTGCATCTCGCTGCGCTATGCGGGCGAGACACCCAGCCAGATCTGGGAAGGCTGGCTCGAGCGCGAGACCCATCGCTTTGCCGTCGTGACCGGGCCGCAGGCCAGCACGGCGGACAACTATCACGACTATTTCGTCTGCAACTGGCTGATGGCGCAATCCGGGCGCGATGCCTTCCGAAAGGATGCGGCGCCGGAGCGGATGGCCTTCCACCGGGCCGAGCCTTTCGTCGGACCGCTGCGCGAGATGTCGGAATGCATCTTTCACATGGAGGACGCCCGAACCGGAGACTGGCACGCGATGCGGCCCCACGTGCAGGGCGTGCTGAGCGAGACGGGGCACGACATCCTGGCCGAAGCCGAGCAGAGCAGCGACAAGTTCGCCGACTTCTTCGCCGGTTTCGCCCGGACCGGGTTGCGCGGGGTGGCGCTGTGAGCGCCGCGGCCGCGCTGACCGCTCCACCGCGGGTTGCGGTGCGGCCGGCCGTTTTGGGGGCCGGGCTGGTCGTCGGCTACACGGCGCTGATTTCCTCGGCGGATGCCATCACCAAGTTCATCGCGGGCGGCTATGCCGCCCCGCAGCTGTTCTGCCTGTCGGGCCTGATCGTGATCGCGCTGAGCGTTCTGGCCGATCGCCACCCCAGCCAGCGGCGCGGCCTGCGCACCGATTGCCCGCGCGCCATGGCGGTGCGGTCGGCGGCGACGGTGCTGGCGGCGGTCTCGTTCTTCTATGCCTTCCGGTATCTGCCTTTTGCCGAGGTTTTCCTGTTCATCGGGCTGATGCCGATTCTGGGCGGGTTGATGTCGGCGTTGATCCTGAAAGAGCATGTGCGCCCGTCGGCCTGGGCGGCGCTGGTCGCGGGGTTCGTCGGTGTCCTGTGCCTGTTCCCGACCGGCTGGCACGGGGTTACCATCGGGCATGGCTTTGCCTTTTCGGCCGCGGTGTTCGGGACGCTCGCCATGGTCATGGCGCGCTATATCGGTCGGGTCGAAAGCAACAGCCTGGCGCAGGTCTTCTATCCCAACCTGGCGATCTTTGTGACCATGGGCGCCGCGCTGCCCTTCGTCTGGACGGCGATGCCGCTGTCCGACCTCGGCTGGGTGCTGGCCTATGCCGCGCTGCTGTTCGGGGCGCGCTGGGTTCTGGTCGTGGCGCTGCGGCTGCTGGCCGCCTATGCGGTGATGCCGCTGATGAACCTGCAATTCGTCTGGATGGTGGTGATTGGCGCGCTGGTCTTCGGCGAGATCCCCGCCGCGGGCACCTTCCTGGGCGTGGCCATCGTGATCGGCTGCGGGCTCTACCTGGTCTGGGACCAGTTCACGCCGGAAACGGCGCGCGGCCCGCTGGCGGCGTTCTCGTTGCGGATCCGTCGCACCGATCCCTGAGCGCGCACGCTTTATGCACATCGCCAAACGGGCCCGCCATCAGGCGGGCCCGTTTGGCTGCGAGATGCCGCGACCGGTCAGGCGCGGGCCTGTCGGGAGACTACATCGAAAACGATGTGCCGCAGCCGCAGGAGGAAGAGGCGTTGGGGTTCTCGATCACGAACCGCGCGCCGATCAGCTCGTCGGAAAAGTCGATGACCGCGTTCTCGAGGAACGGCAGCGATACGGCATCCACAACGACCTTCTGGCCCTGTCCTTCGAGCACGAGGTCATCCGCGGCCGGCGTGTCGAGCGCGATCTCGTACTGGAAGCCGGAACACCCGCCGCCCTCGACAGCGACGCGCAGGGCCTGGCCCTGGTCCGACGCGCCGATTTCGGCGAGACGGGCAAAGGCGCGATCCGTGACTTTGGGCGGCAGTTGCATCGGTGACTCCGGGCGGTTTCATTGCGGTTCAATGTTGAATATAGAAGTCACCAACACAGGGAACAAGGACCACAGGCCATGCGCGCGCCACATGCATGCGACCCGGCGGCCAGCAGGGGGCGGCTGGTGGCGGAAGAGGAAAGCAGTTTCCGGTCCTGCTTTCAGCGGGATCGCGACAGGATCATCCATGCCAGCGCGTTCCGGCGGCTCAAGCACAAGACGCAGGTCTTCGTCGAACACGAGGGCGATTATTACCGCACCCGCCTGACCCATTCGATCGAGGTGGCGCAGGTGGCGCGCACCATCGCCGGCGCGCTGGGGCTGAACGCGGAACTGACCGAGGCGGTGGCGCTGGCCCATGACCTGGGGCACACGCCGTTCGGACACACGGGCGAGGACGCGCTGGCGGCGCTCATGGCGCCCTATGGCGGGTTCGATCACAACGCCCAGGCGATCCGCATCGTGACCCATCTGGAGCGTCACTACGCGGAGTTCGATGGCTTGAACCTGACCTGGGAGACGCTCGAGGGGCTGGCCAAGCACAATGGTCCCGTGACGGGCGGGACCGGCGGCGACACCCCCGGGGGCGCGCTGCCCTGGGCGCTGGCCGAGTATGCACGGCAGAACGATCTCGAGCTGCACACCTATGCGAGTGCGGAGGCGCAGGTGGCCGCGATCGCGGATGACGTGGCCTATAACCACCATGACCTGCATGACGGGTTGCGCGCCGAACTGTTCTCGACCGACGAGCTGGCCGAACTGCCCATCCTGCTGGATTGCTTTGCCGAGGTGGACAGGCGTTATCCCGGCCTGAACTACTATCGCCGCCGGCACGAGGCGCTGCGGCGCTTCTTCGGCGTGCTGGTCGAGGACGTGATCGTGCTGGCGCGGCGCAACCTTGGCGATCTGGACCCGTCGACCGTCACCGATATCCGGATGGCCGGACGGCCCATGGTGCAGTTCTCGCAAGGGCTGTTCGACGATCTCAAGGTGATCCGGGAGTTCCTGTTCCAGCGCATGTACCGCGCGCCGGAAGTGGTGAAGATGCGTGCCGAGGTGACGGACGTGGTGACCGATCTCTTTCCCTATTTCATGGCGCACCCCGAGCAGTTGCCCAAACAGTGGCGCAAGGACGTGGACGAGGCCGCCGACGAAACGACGCTGGCCCGGATCGTGTCGGATTACATCGCCGGCATGACCGACCGCTTCGCCTTGCAGGAACACGCCCGGCTGATCCGGCCCGCGGTGGTGGACAGCCCGCCGGATTTCATCTGAGCCGCGAGGCGGTGCGCAAGGATAGTGGCCGACATGAGTTGACCGTCCCTGCGCGCGTGCTAAACCGCGCCAAACCCCGAAGGATGCCCTGACATGAACCTGTTCGCCGATATTCGCTCGCTCGTCCTCGATTCGCTCGCGACGCTCGTGTCCGAGGGAACGCTGCCCGATGGCCTGTCGCTGGACGCGGTGACGGTCGAGCCGCCGCGCGACCCGGCCCATGGCGACATGGCGACCAACGCGGCGATGGTGCTGGCCAAGCCGGCGAAGATGAAGCCGCGCGACATCGCCGAGGCCCTTGCGGCCAAGCTGGCGGATGACACACGGATCGCCAGCGCCGAGGTGGCCGGGCCGGGCTTTCTGAACCTGCGTCTCGCACCGTCGGTCTGGCAGGGAGTCGTCGGGGCGGTTCTGCAGGCGGGCACCGCGTATGGCCGCTCCGACATGGGCCGGGGCTCGCGGGTCAACGTGGAATATGTCAGCGCGAACCCGACGGGCCCGTTGCATGTGGGCCACACGCGCGGTGCGGTGTTCGGCGATGCTCTGGCGAGCCTGCTGGATTATGCCGGCCACGACGTGACGCGCGAATACTACATCAACGACGGTGGCGCGCAGGTCGATGTCCTGGCCCGCTCGGTCTACCTGCGATATCTCGAAGCGCTGGGCCAGGAGGTCGCGTTCGAGGATGGCACCTATCCGGGCGACTACCTGATCCCGGTCGGCGAGGCGCTGGCCGAAGCCAAGGGCGATGCGTGGGTCGGCCAGCCCGAGGAGGTCTGGCTGGAAGAGGCGCGCAGCTTCGCGACCGACGCGATGATGGAGCTGATCCGGACCGATCTCGCGGCGCTCGGGGTGAAGATGGACGTGTTCTTCAGCGAGAAGTCGCTCTATGGCACCGGTCGGATCGAGGCGGCGATCGAGGATCTGCGTGCCAAGGGGCTGATCTATCGCGGCGTGCTCGAGCCGCCGAAGGGCAAGACGCCCGAGGATTGGGAGCCGCGCGAACAGACGCTGTTCCGCTCGACCGCGCATGGTGACGACGTGGACCGCCCGATCATGAAGAGCGACGGGGGCTGGACCTATTTCGCCCCTGACATCGCCTATCATTATGACAAGGTTTCAAGGGGGTTCGATGCGCTGATCGACGTGTTCGGCGCCGACCACGGGGGCTATGTGAAACGCATGAAGGCCGCCGTGTCGGCCCTCAGCGAGGGTCGCGTGCCGCTCGATATCAAGCTGACCCAACTGGTGCGGCTCTTCAAGAACGGCGAGCCATTCAAGATGTCCAAGCGCGCGGGCACCTTCGTCACCCTGCGCGACGTGGTGGACCAGGTCGGTCCGGACGTGACCCGCTTCGTGATGCTGACGCGCAAGAACGATGCGCCGCTGGATTTCGACTTTGACAAGGTGCTGGAGCAGTCGCGGGAAAACCCCGTCTTCTATGTGCAGTACGCCCACGCCCGGGTGATGAGCGTTCTGCGCCGCGCCGCCGAGGCCGGGATCGCCTGTGACGACGCCACGCTGGCCGAGGCCGATCTTGGCGGGCTCGATCACGAGGCCGAACTGGCCGTGGCCAGGAAGCTGGCGGAATGGCCGCGTCTGGTGGAAACGGCGGCGCGCACCAACGAGCCGCATCGCGTGGCCTTCTACCTCTACGAACTGGCGGGCGATTTCCACGCGCTTTGGAACCGGGGCAACGACGTTCACGGGCTGCGGTTCATTCAGGAAGGCGACGCGGCCGCGAGCCAGTCGAAAATGGCGCTGGCCCGTGCCGTTTCCGTTGTTATTTCCGCAGGTCTTGGTATTCTCGGCGTCACACCGGCGCAGGAGATGCGGTAACAAGCCGCCAGAACCGCCGGACCGAGGCAGACCAGAGAACCCGGCGCATCCGCATTTCGGATGCCAGCGGGCAGTGAGGCGGACATGGCAGATTTCGATCCCGCGCAGGACGCGGGCTTCATGGATTCAGACACGGCAGCTCCGGGCGCGGCGGCCCGGGTCGGAACGGCATTGAACGTGCTGGGGGCGGCGGCGTCGCTGGCGCTGGTCGCGGGCGTCGCGCTGTGGGGCTACAAGCTGGTGATGCGGGATGTGTCCGGCGTGCCTGTGGTCCGCGCGGTCGAGGGGCCGATGCGCGAGGCCCCGGCCGATCCGGGCGGACGACCGGCGGATCACCAGGGCCTGGCGGTGAATGCGGTCGCCGCGCGCGGCAGCGCCGAGGCGCCGGCCGAACGTCTGGTGCTGGCGCCGCGCCCGGTCGATCTGCTTGCCGAGGACAAGCCCTTGCCGGTGATCGCGGCGGCGGCGGCGGAGCCCGATCCCGCGGCGCATGATATCGACAGCGACGTGGACATCATCGAAACCGTGGCGGACGAAGACGTGGCCGACGAGGCTCCCGAACCCGCCGACACGATGCAGGCGATGGTCAACCAGTTGATCGCCGAGGTTCTGCCGGGCGAGGCGCCCGCGGGCGTCGCGGCGGACGGCCCGAAGATCGTCAAGGTGTCGATGAGCACGCCCGTAGCTGCGGCGCCGATGCAGGAGTCCGTTGCCGAGCTGGTCGAGGACGCCGAGGACGCCGCCGAACCGGTCATCGCCGCCGTGATCACCGGGCCGGGGCTGAAACGCTCGCCGCGTCCGCAGACCCGACCGGCCGAGCTGATCCAGGCCGCGCTCGTGATGCCGGCGGTCGACGCCCCGGTGCGCGATGTGGACCCTGACAGCATTCCGGCGGGAACCCGGCTGGCGCAGTTGGGGGCGTTCGAGAGCCGCGAGGTCGCCGAGCAGGAATGGGAGCGTCTGAACGGGCGTTTCGCCGACTATCTCGACGGCAAGGACCGGGTGATCCAGAAGGCGACCAGCGGCGGGCGCACCTTCTATCGTCTGCGCGCGATGGGGTTCGATGACCTGAACGACACGCGGCGCTTCTGTTCGGCGCTGGTGGCCGAGAAGGCCGATTGCATACCGGTCGCCGCCCGGTGACGTTCGGCGCGACGATCCTGGATGCCGATGGCCTGCGGCTGACGGCGGACGAGAAGGCCTTGTTCCGCGAAGCCGATCCGTTCGGGTTCATCCTCTTCGCCCGCAACCTCGACACGCCCGACCAGATCCGCGCGCTCTGTGGCGATTTCCGCGAGGCGGTGGGGCGCGAGGCGCCGATCACCATCGACCAGGAGGGCGGCCGGGTGCAGCGCCTGCGCCCGCCCTTGGCGCGCGACTGGCTGCCGCCGCTCGACCACGTGTCGCAGGCTGGCGACATGGCGGAACGTGCGATGTACCTGCGCTATCGCCTGATCGCGCATGAATTGCGCGCGCTTGGCATAGACAGCAATTGCGCGCCGATGGTCGACGTAGCCGGGCCCGGGACGCATGACTTCCTGAAGAACCGCTGCTATGGCGATGCTCCCGCGCGGGTCGCGGCCATCGGGCGGGCGGTGGCGCAGGGGCTGCTTGACGGCGGAGTGCTTCCGGTGCTCAAGCATGTTCCGGGCCATGGCCGCGCGACGCAGGACAGCCATTTCGACCTGCCGCACGTGGCGGTTGACGCCGAGACGCTGCAGGACACCGATTTCGCGCCGTTCCGTGCGCTGAACGACCTGCCGATGGGGATGACCGCGCATGTCGTCTATGACGCCATCGCGCCGGAGCCGGCGACCACCTCGCCCCGGATGATGCGCGTGATCCGGGAACAGATCGGCTTTGACGGCCTGATCATGACCGACGACATTTCGATGAAGGCGCTCTCGGGCAGCCTGGCCGAGCTGTCGCGCGCGGCGCTCGAGGCCGGGTGCGACGTGATCCTGCACTGCAACGGCACCCTTGCCGAACGCCGCGAGGTGACCGAGGCGGCGGGGCGCATGACGGCTGCCGCACAGACCCGCGCAGAGGCCGCGCTGGCCGCGCGCCGCAGCCCCGACGCGCTTGACATTCCCGCCCTGGAGGCCGACCTTTCCCGCCTGATGAGCGGGCGGGTCGATGGCTGACAACCAGTTCGAGGAAGACAGCATGTCGGTGGCCGAACGCATGGCCGCCGAAGCGTTGATCGTCGACGTGGACGGGTTCGAAGGCCCGCTCGACGTGTTGCTGACCCTGTCACGCACCCAGAAGGTCGATCTGCGCAAGATCTCGGTCCTGCAACTGGCGCAGCAATATCTGGGCTTCATCGAACGCGCCAAGGCGCTGCGCATCGAGCTGGCAGCCGACTACCTGGTGATGGCGGCCTGGCTCGCTTTCCTGAAGTCCCGCCTGTTGCTGCCCCCCGACCCGACCGAGGAGGGGCCATCGGGCGAAGACCTTGCGGCGCACCTGGCGTTTCAGCTGGAACGCCTGCAGGCGATGCGGGACGCCGCGGCGCGGCTCATGGCCCGTGACCGGCTGGGACGCGACTTTTTCGCCCGCGGGCAGGCCGAGGACGTGACCCGTATCCGGACGGTCAAGTACAACGCCACCCTGCTGGACCTGATGCAGGGCTATGCGCGCATCCGCACCCGTGACGAGTTCCGCCCGTTCGTGATGGACCGGGATTCGGTCTTTACCATGGAGCAGGCGCTGGAGCGGATGCGGCCGCTGATCGGCTTTGCCGGCACCTGGACGGACCTGACCACCTATATGCCCGACGGCTGGGACGGCGACCCTGTCAGGTTGCGGTCGGCCACCGCGGCGACCTTCGCGGCCTCGTTGGAACTGGTCAAGGAAGGGCAGCTTGAAATCCGGCAGGCCGAGACCTTCGCGCCGATCCAACTGCGCAGAAAAGGGGACAGCTCGTGACGGACGAGACCCGCGACGAGAGCGATACCGACAGCCTGTTCGACGCGCCGCCGATGGCCGAACAGGAGCGCATGGTCGAGGCGGTCCTGTTCGCCAGCGCCGAACCGGTGACGGTGCGCGATCTGGAAGCACGGATGCCGCATGGATGCGACGCCGCAGAGGCGCTGGTCCGGCTGCGCAAACGCTATGAGGGGCGCGGCGTGCGCGTGGTGCATGTGGGCGAGGCCTGGGCGATAAGGACCGCACCGGACCTCGGCTTCCTGATGCAGAAGGAAACCGTCGAAACGCGCAAGCTGAGCCGTGCTGCGATCGAGACACTGGCGATCATCGCCTATCACCAGCCGGTGACGCGCGCCGAGATCGAGGAGATCCGCGGTGTTTCGGTGTCACGCGGAACCGTCGATCAACTGCTCGAGATGGAGTGGATCCGCTTCGGACGGCGCAAGATGACACCGGGACGGCCGGTGACCTTCGTGGTCACGCCCGAGTTCCTGGATCATTTCGGGCTGGAGAACGCACGTGACCTGCCGGGCCTGAAGGAATTGCGGGCGGCCGGCCTGCTGGAAAACCGACCGCCGCCCGGCGCGCTCGCCCTGGGCGAGGCGGAGGACGACGAGGACCAGATCGGCGCGGGCCAGCCCGAGCTTTTCGAGGATTGAACCTGTCCGGGCCCTGAAATCGGCCAATTCAGGGGCTAGATTGCCACAAGAACGCAACGAAAGGGGGCCGCGATGAACCTGAACCAGCTCGTCAACATGGTCACGCGCATCATCATGCGCCGTGCGATCAACACGGGGGTCAACAAGGGCATGGACATGGCCGCGGGCATGGGACGAAAACGCGCGCCAGACCCCCCATCCGGCCCCCGGCCCCAACCGCGGCAGGTGGAGCCACGGTCGGCGCAGCAGGCCGAGGCGGCACCGGAGCAGGGGGGCCAGAAGCAAGGTCTGACGCCCCAGCAGAAACAGGCGCAGAAGGCCGCGCGTCAAGCCCGTCGGGCGGCCCGCCTCGCGCGGCGCGCGTCGAAGATGTAGGATCAGTCCGGGGCGCGGAAGTGCTTGGACAGTTTCAGCCCCTGGCCCTGATAGTTCGACGCGATCTCGGCCCCGTAGAGCTGCGTCGGAACCTCGGCCATGCGTTCATAGACGAGCCGCCCGACGATCTGGCCGTGTTCGAGCACGAAGGGGGCTTCGTGGCACCGCACTTCCAGCACGCCGCGTGATCCCGTGCCGCCGGCGGCGGCGTGGCCGAATCCCGGATCGAAGAACCCCGCATAATGCACGCGAAACTCGCCCACCATCGCGAGATAGGGGGCCATCTCGGCCGCGCAGTTGGGGGGGATCGCGATGGCTTCTCGGCTGACGAGGATATAGAACGCGCCGGGGTCGAGGATGATCCAGCTGTCTCGGGTGCGCACCGGCTCCCAGAAATCGGCCGGATCGTAGTAGTTCAACCGCGCAAGGTCGATCACGCCGGTGTGCGGCTTGGCGCGATAGCCGACGAGATCGCCCTTGTCCGGACACAGATCGACCGAAAAGCCCAGCCCGTTGGAAATGGTCGCCTCGCCGGTCACGAGCGGTGACTCCGCGTGCAGTGCGCGCAGGGCCGTGTCGTCGATCACGGTGCTGCCGGTGCGGAAGATGATCTGGTTCAGCATCTGCCCGGTGCGGGCGATCACGGAGAAGCTCTGCGGGCAGATCTCGACATAGAGCGGCCCGGAATAGCCTTCGGGCACGCGGTCGAATTCGACGCCGTGGTCGGTGATGACCCGAGTCAGAAGATCGAGCCGCCCGATCGAGGATTTCGCGCTGGCGGCGCCCGACATGCCGGCGGGCAGGGCGAGGCTTTCCATCAACGGCACGACGTAGACGCAGCCTTTTTCCAGCACGGCGCCGCCGGTCAGATCGATCTCGTGCATCCGGAAATCCGCGAGCCGTTCGGCGACTGTCCGCTTGCGCCCGGCGAGAAACGAGGCGCGCACGCGGAACGCCCGCGTCCCCAACCGCAAGTCGAGGCTGGCGGGCTGAATCTGCCCTTCGGTGATTGGCGACGTGGCCGAGATCACGCCGGTCGCGACCATCTCGCTGATATGCTGATTCGGACTGACCCCGTTCATGCCGTTCCCTCTCGTGTGCGGGGGAAGGCGGGGTCGCATCGTCGGTGTGATTTGGTCGGGCTAGCAGGACTCGAACCTGCGACCTTCCGTCCCCCAGACGGACGCGCTACCAGGCTGCGCCATAGCCCGACGATGGGGTGTTCATACCGGTTTTCGAACCGGGAGCAAGGGCAAATCATCTTTATCCGCTTACGCGATCCCCGAAGCCGACGCCCGGTCGAGCCAGGCTCGCAACTCGCGGGCGATCGGTGCCAGTTCGGCCGCTTCGTCCGGCGACAGGCGGTCTGTGCGGGCGAGGCGCGACAAGAGGCCGGGTGTGGCGGGCAGGTCGGATTCGGCCGGCGGATCAGGCGCGTCGATGACGCGCGCAGGGGGTTTTTCGGTTTCGGGTGCAGGCGGGGGCGCCGTTGTGTCGGGCTTTGCCTCGGACCGGGCCATACCACCGCGATGCATGAAGGAGGGCAGGCTGGGGGCCTGCTCGGGCTGTTTCGGAGGGGCGGTCGCGGGTGTGGGCGCCTGTTCGGGCGCGGGCGTCGCCTGGGGCGCAATGTCCGGTTCGGACAGGGGGCGCGCGACCGTTTCGGGCATTGCGTCGGCGGACACCGGCAGAGGACCTTGGGGCAGCGGCGTGTTCGGCGGCGCCATGTCGGGCGCCGCGGTCACGGGATCGTCTTGCTGCTGCGGGATGTCGGTCAAGTCTTCGTCCGGTTCGCTGTCTTCTCGATCGTCGTCGTCGAAATCCTCGTCATCCGGATCGAGTTCGGGCAGCGGCATCGTTTGCTGCACCGGGAATTCGTCGTCGTCTTCATCCTCGTCATCCGCGGTGGTGGATGCGGCGCTGCGAAAATTCAACACCGTCGCGTCGCGGACAGGGGGTTCAGCGCCGGTCCCGACCGCGCTTTCGGTCCCGTCCTCGAGCGCCGGGGACAGTGCCACCACATGGCCAACGCCATGTTCCCGCAGGATTTTCTGGACACCCTTGATGGTCAGCCCGTCATCGTGCAGCAGTTTCTTGATGCCACCCAGAAGCTGCATGTCGGAGGGGCGGTAATAGCGCCGTCCCCCTGCGCGCTTGACCGGTTTGACCTGCGAGAACTTGCTCTCCCAGAAGCGCAGCACATGTGCCTGCACGCCAAGCCACTCCGCGACTTCACTGATCGTGCGGAACGCATCGGGCGACTTGGTCATCTGACAGGCTCCGGATCAGGTCTTGTTGCCGGCGGCGACGCGATCTTTCATCAGGTGCGACGGGCGGAAGGTGAGAACGCGGCGCGGCTGGATCGGAACTTCCTCGCCGGTCTTGGGATTGCGGCCGATCCTCGCGGACTTGTCGCGCACGCTGAAGGTGCCGAAAGACGAGATCTTGACCTGTTCGCCCCGCACCAGCGCATCGGACATGTGCTCCAGCATGCTTTCGACCAACTGCGCGCTTTCGTTGCGCGACAGGCCGACTTCGCGGAACACAGCTTCGCTCAGATCCATCCGAGTCAGAGTCTTTTCGCCCATCTTGTCCCCCTGTTTTGCCGGGGAGCATAGGTCGGAGGCAATTTCACTGTCAATATCAATGATTTGCAAGAGCACGCATCAGCAGGTTCGCGCGTGCAATCTGCACGGGCGGATTACATCCGCAACACAACCGCGCCCCAGGCGAGCCCGCCACCGATTGCTTCGGTCACGATCAGGTCGCCGGTCTTGATCTGCCCGCTCTGCCGCGCGACCGACAGGGCCAGCGGAATCGAGGCGGCCGAGGTGTTTCCGTGATCCTGAACCGTGACGATGACCCGGTCCATGTCCAGCCCCATTTTCCGGGCGGTGCCCTGGATGATGCGGATATTGGCCTGATGCGGCACGATCCAGTCGACATCCGCCGCCGAAAGACCTGCTTTGCCGAGCGCGGTTTCCGCCGTCGCGGCGAGCTTTTCGACCGCGTGGCGGAACACCTGGTTGCCTTGCATGCGCAGAAAGCCGGTGCTCTGGGTCGACACACCGCCGTCGACATAGAGCAATTCCCGGAATTGTCCGTCCGAGTTGAGATCGGTGGCGAGGATGCCGCGATCGTCGGGCTGGCCGGTCCCCTCCTGCAGTTCGAGAATGAGCGCCCCGGCACCGTCGCCGAACAGCACGCAGGTGCTGCGGTCGGTCCAGTCCATGATGCGGCTGAAGGTTTCGGCCCCGATCACCATGACACGCTTGGCCTGACCCGAAAGGATCATCGCGTTTGCCGTGCTCAGCGCATAGACGAAGCCGGCGCAGACGGCCTGCAGGTCGAAGGCGAAGCCCCGGGTCATGCCGAGTGCGGCCTGCACCATCGTCGCGGCGGAGGGGAAGGTCAGATCCGCCGTCGAGGTCGCCAGCACGATGGCGTCGATGTCGTCGGGTTTCAGCCCGGCATCGGCGAGGGCGGCGCGGGCCGCTTCGGTGGCGAGCTCGGAGGTGGTTTCGTCATCGGCGGCGAAATGGCGCCGCTCGATCCCCGAGCGCGAGCGGATCCAGTCGTCGCTCGTGTCCAGCGTTGCCTCGAACTCGGAATTCGGAACCACCCGCTGGGGGAGGTAATGCCCGACGCCAACGACAACTGCGCGACTTGTCATGCCTGACCTTCTTTTTGGTGTTCCGGCACTGGATCGGCCAGTTCGACGGCATCTTGGGTCAGCTCAACGGTGGATGCAACCCGCGCCGCCAGTCTTTCGGCGAAGCCGGATTGCGCCAGCTTGAAGGCCAGCTTGACCGCCGCGGACACGCCGGTCGCATCGGCGCTGCCATGGGACTTGACCACGGTGCCGTTCAGGCCCAGGAACACGCCGCCATTGACCCTGCGCGGATCGATCCGTTTCTTCAGCCGGTCGAGCGAGGAGATCGCGAGTACCGAGGCGAGGCGCGACAGGATCGAGTATTCGAACGCTTGCCGCAGCAGCGCGCCGATCAGGCTGGCGGTGCCTTCGCCGGTCTTGATCGCGACATTGCCGGTGAAGCCGTCCGTCACGATCACGTCGGCCTTGTTGCCCGAGATGTCGGAGCCTTCGACGAATCCCACGAAGTCGAAATCGGCCTGATCGGTGAATTGCGCGATCAGGCCATGCGCTTCCTTCAACTCGGAGCGCCCCTTGTGTTCCTCGGTGCCGACATTCAGCAAGCCGATGCGCGGACGTTTCAGGTTGAGCCCGTTGCGCGCATAGGAGGCGCCCATCAGCGCGTATTGCAGCAGGTCGCGGGCATCGGCGCGGATATCGGCGCCGACATCCAGCATCACGTTGAAATTCTGCGGATTGGTCGAGGGAAAGAGGATGGCGATCGCCGGGCGGTTGACGCCGGGCAGCTTGCGCAGACGGATCACGCTCAGCGCCATCAGCGCACCGGTATTGCCGCAGGACACCGCGCCCTGGGCTTCGCCGTTGCGCACGGATTCCAGCGCCGACCACATCGACGTGCCCTTGCCGTTGCGCATCACGTGGCTGGGCTTGTCCTCCATCGAGACAACGTCGGGCGTGTCGCAATAGCGCACACGCCCGGACAGCACGTCGCGCTTGTCGACGAGCGGTCTGAGGGTCTCTTCGGGACCGTGCAGGATGAACCCGACCTGGGGATTCTTGTCGGCGGATTTCGCAATACCCGCGACAACGGCCGAAGGGCCGTTATCCCCACCCATGGCGTCAACCGAAATGATGATGCGGTCGGCGTTTGCTGTGGTCTGATCGGACTGAGCCGTCATGCAAAGGCCTGTCTGGCCTTCTTAGGCCGCGTCTTCATCCAGATCGATTTCGTCGGCCAGGGCGACGATTTCCTTGTCGTCATAGTGGCCGCAGGCCGCACACACGTGGTGCGGGCGCTTCAGCTCGCCACAATTGGGGCATTCGTTCGGGTTTGCAGCAACCAGAGCGTCATGCGCACGACGGTTGTTGCGGCGCGACTTGGATACTTTGTTCTGTTGGACAGCCATGTCTCAACCTTTGTCTGATAGGGGCCGGCGGGCGATCCCGAGGGCCGAGTTGCAGTGTTCGTTTCGCGTATCGATCCGACCGGCGTGACGTGCGTTTAGGCCGAGGCCCGCCCGATGTCCAATCTTAAATCCGATGAGCGCGCGAAAATACTTCGATTCACGCGCGGTGCAAGCAGTTTTTCCGGCGCTCGCCGCAGACAGGCGGCCGGGGCCGCGTCAGTCGTCCTTGGCGAGCGCATCGCGCAGGCCGGCCAGTCCCGCGAAGGGGCGCGTATCCTCGTCGCGCATCGGGGTGACCCCCGGTTCGGCAAAGACCGATTCTCCCAGTGCGGCGTCCGGGGTCCTGGGGTAGAGCGGCAACGCCAGGGCCAAGGCTTCGGCCATGACCACGGCCGGATCGATGACCGGGCCGAGCTGTTCCAGCGTGTCATCTTCGGGCATCTCGACCTCTTCCGCCTCGATCTCGGGCATGTCGGCGAGAAAGGTCCTGCGCACCTCGGTGTCGATGCGCGTGGTCACCGGCTCGAGCGAAACGACGCAGGGCTGGACCACGGTTGCGCCCAACTCGCCCGTGAGAACCCAGTCCTTTCGGCCCTGCGCGGCGATCTGTCCGGCAAAGCGCAGCTTGCGCAATCCCTGCAGGCCGAGTTCCGCGGCGAGGGCCTTCAGCACCTCGGCTCCCGGGCGCAGGTCGAACGCGGTTGGGGTGTTCTGGGACAGGTCGGCGACCCGCAAGGCAGTCTTGTCGGTCATCGTGCAGCTTTCGTTTCTTGAACCCGGCGGTTGGTTTCTATAATCGGGATAAGAGGCGCAAGGCGCCAAGACAAGAGGGCACCCATGGGCGGAACCGCAGCGCAGGTGAAACGGATGGCCCGTGTCGTCGTGGTCGCGGGGCTCGTGGCGACGGTGGCGGGCTGCACCGCGATCTATCGCGACCACGGATACGTGCCGACCGAGGAAGACCTCGCCGAGGTCACCGTCGGCGTGGATACCCGCGACACGGTGGCCGAGACCATCGGCGCGCCGACCGCGTCGGGTGTTCTGAACGATGGCGGCTATTACTACGTCAGCAGCCGGATGCGCCACTATGGCGCTACCCAGCCGCGCGTGGTCGAGCGCCAGTTGGTCGCGATCAGCTTCAGCCAGCGCGGGGTGGTCGAGAACATCGAACGCTACAGCCTGCAGGATGGGCGCGTGATCGCGCTCAACCGCCGTGTGACCGAGACGTCGGTGAACAACACCAGCTTCCTGCGCCAGCTTCTCGGCAATCTCGGCAACTTCAGCCCGACAGACGCGCTGCCGGAATAGGGATGCGCCTGTCCGGCTTTCCCGCGCCGGAGCGCTCCGCGAACGGGCCGCCCGAGTCGCGCGTCGTGTTGCGCCGCGGGCGGTACACGGTCTCTTGCACCGAGGATCCGGACGAGATCGCCCGGGCGCAGGCGTTGCGGGCGCTGTGCTTCGACATCCGCGCGCCGGACCGTGACGAGTGGGACGGGCGCTGCCGCCACTTCCTCGTCACCGATCTCTCCCACGGTCGGCTGGTGGGCGTGTTCCGGACCCTGCTGCTCACGCCCGAGGAGGCGGCAGAGGCGAGCTATGCGGCGCGCTTCTACGATCTTGCGGCGTTGACGGCGTTTCCGGGGCCGATCCTGGAGCTTGGGCGGTTCTGCGTTCATCCCGGCGTGGCGGATCCGGACGTGCTGCGCATTGCGTGGGGGGCGCTGGCACGGATGGTCGACGACACGGACGCGCGCCTGCTGATGGGCTGCTCGTCCTTTCCGGGGCTCGAAGCGGCGCCTTACCGCGACTGTTTCGCTTTGCTGCGGGCGCGGCATCTGGCGCCCGCGCGATGGGCGCCGCGACCGCGGGCGCCGGAGATCCACAGGTTCGCAGCCGATACCCAGTCTCCTTTCGATCCGGCAACGGGCGTGTCGCGGATGCCGTCGCTTCTGCGCAGCTACCTGACGATGGGAGGTTGGGTCAGCGATCACGCGGTGGTGGATCGGGAGATGAATACCCTGCACGTGTTCACCGGGGTCGAGATCGACGCCATTCCACCGGCGCGCAAGGCCTTGCTGCGGCGCATTGCCGGTGAAGACGGGAGCCTCCGGCGGGAGTATTTGGGCAAAGATGAAGCGGCGCGTTGACGCTGTCGTGGCGGGGCGGTAGCAGACGCTCATGGCGCGCATTCCCCTGCTTCAGCTGTCGGGCATTTCCCTGACCTTCGGTGGCGACCCGGTGTTTTCCGGGCTCGACCTCGTGGTGCAGCCGGGCGACCGGCTGGCGTTGGTCGGACGCAACGGGTCGGGCAAGTCGACCCTGATGAAGGTGATGGCGGGTCTGGTCGAGCCCGACGCGGGCGAGGTCGTGCTGACGCCCGGGCAGAGCGTCGGCTACATGGAGCAGGACCCGGATCTTTCGGGCTTCGCCACGCTCGGGGACTATGCCGCGAGCGACCTCGATCCGGGTGAGCTCTATCGTGTCGAGCGTGCGGGTGAGGGATTGCGCTTCGATCCCGCGCGGGCGGTGGAGACCGCATCGGGCGGCGAGCGACGGCGGGCGGCGCTGGCCAAGCTGATGGGCGAGGCGCCCGACCTGATGCTGCTGGACGAGCCGACCAACCACCTGGACATCGAGGCGATCGGCTGGCTTGAGCGCGAGTTGGGCGCCACGCGCGCAGGTTTCGTGCTGATCAGCCACGACCGGGCGTTCCTGCGGCAACTGGCGCGGGCGACGCTCTGGGTCGACCGGGGCATCGTGCGCCGCCAGGACAAGGGGTTCGATGCATTCGAGGCCTGGCGTGACGAGATCTGGGCCGAGGAGGACATGCAGCGCCACAAGCTGAACCGTCTGATCAAGGCCGAAGCGCGCTGGGCGGTCGAGGGCATCAGCGCCCGGCGCAAGCGCAACCAGGGCCGGGTGCGGGCGCTGCAGGGGCTGCGGGCCGAACGCGCCGGCCAAATCCGCCGCCAGGGGACGGCCGACCTGTCGCTGGAGTCGGGGCCGCAATCCGGGCGCAAGGTGATCGAAGCGGTCGGTATCGCCAAGGCGTTCGGCGCGCGCCCAATCGTGCAGGATTTTTCGCTGACCGTGCAACGGGGCGACCGGGTGGCCTTTGTCGGCCCGAACGGCGCGGGCAAGACGACCCTTCTCAAGCTGCTTCTGGGCGAGATCGCGCCCGACACCGGCAGCGTGCGACTGGGCACCAATCTCGAGATCGCCGTTTTCGACCAGGCGCGTGCGCAGCTCGACCCCGACATGAGCCTCTGGGAAAGCTTGACCGGGGATTCGGACATCCGGGTTTCGGGCAAGGCCGACCAGGTGATGGTGCGGGGCGCGCCGCGCCATGTGGTCGGGTATCTCAAGGATTTCCTGTTTGACGAGGCGCAGGCCCGCGCGCCGGTGCGCTCGCTGTCGGGGGGCGAAAAGGCAAGGCTCCTGCTGGCGCGGCTGATGGCCCGGCAGAGCAACCTGCTGGTGCTGGACGAGCCGACGAACGACCTGGATGTCGAGACGCTGGACCTGTTGCAGGAGATTCTCGACGAGTATGACGGGACGGTTCTGCTGGTCAGCCACGACCGCGATTTCCTCGACCGCGTGGCGACCAGCACCGTGGTGCTGGACGGCCATGGCCGCGCGACTGTCTATGCGGGCGGATGGAGCGACTACGTGGCCCAACGCGGCCCCGACGATGCGGTCGAGGCACCGGCCAAGCCGAAGCCGACCAGGGAGAAACCCGCGAAACCGGCCGCCCGCAAAGCGGGCCTGTCCTTCACCGAGAAGCACCGGCTCGAATCGTTGCCGGGCGAAATCGAACGACTGGAGGCCGAGATCGCCAAGCTCGAAACCCTGCTGGCCGATCCCGAGCTTTTCACGCGCGAGCCGCTCAAGTTCAAGAAGGCGACCGAGGCGCTGGTGGCGCGCCAGGGCCGGCTGGTGGAGGCCGAGGAAGATTGGCTGACGCTGGAAGAAAAGGCGGGAGGCTAGCGAATGGTCCGGCGCAGCGTTCTCTTCGGGGTGCTGTGTCTGTTGGCGACGCCGATGTCCGCCGCGTCCTATGCCGAAATGCAGGCCGCCCGACCCGAACTCTTTGATCCGGACACCGGCTATCGCATCTCGCGCCACCGCGCGCCGACGCCCGAGGATATTCCGCCGCCCGCGCAGGTCGTGACCGCAGAGGAGGCGCGGACGCTGCTCGCGAACGGGGCGCTGGCGCTTGACGTGTTCGGAGCGGCGCAGTCACGGTTCGATGAACTTGACGGCACCTGGCTGGTGTCCAAACCCCGTATGAGCCTGCCCGGCGCGTTGTGGTTGCCGGAAACCGGGGCGGGGGCGATTCAGCCCGCGATCCTGCGCTACCTCGTCGACAATCTCGCGCGGGCCACGGATGGCGACACGGCGCGCCCGATCGTGGTGTTCTGCATCTCGGATTGCTGGATCAGCTGGAACGCGGCACAACGGATCGCCGGGCTGGGCTACACGCGTGTGTTCTGGTTCCGAAACGGGACGGACGGCTGGCTGGACATCGGGGGCACGCTGCAGGAGGTGCGCCCTGTGCCGGTGGACGTGGACTGACCTCAGTTCGCCCGAGGCAAGACCGCCAGTTCGATGTCCGGAAACAGATGCGAGACCGATCGCTGGTATTCGTCGGGCTGCGCGCCCATCGCGGCGAAGCGTTCCGGCAGCGGCAGTTGCATCACCTCGATCATGTCGAGCCCGTCGCGCGCCGACTGGCGCAGGGTCGTGTTCAGCCAGTCGAGATAGGCGCGCGTCTGCGCGATCGATGCGCCCGCCTGGTCGAGCGGCCCGTGGCCGGGCAGGATCGCCGCGGCGTTCGTGGCCTCGAGCGTGTCGAGCGCGGCGGACCATTGCGCGAGGTCGGCCGATGGCGTCGTCGGGGCGCGGTCGTGAAACACGAGATCCCCGGCGATCAACAGGCCCGAACGCTGGTCGAGCAGGGCCATGTCCGCCGCCGTGTGGCCGGACAGCGGCAGCACGGTGAAGGCGCGCCCGTCGATCGTCACTTCGCCGCCGTCCAACACGTTGCGCGGGGGAACCACCTCGGTGCCGCGCATCCAGTCGCCGAGCAGGCGGTACATGTTGTCGGCGAAGCCGTCGCCCTCGTCCTGCGCGAGGCGGATCGTGTCGCCGAGCGCATGGATCGGCTGGGTTGCGAAAACCTGGTTGCCGAAGAAATGGTCGGGGTGGTGATGGGTGTTGACCACCGCGGAAACGCCGCGGAGATCGAGCGTGCGGGCGACCCCGGCGAGTGCCTCTCCGAAGCGCCGCGAGGGGCCGGTGTCGATGACGATCAGACCGCTGTCACCCTGCAGCAGCACGCAGTTCACGATGGCGCCTCCATTGTCCATCGAGAAATAGTCGGTGCTGCCTTCGATCATCCAGATGCCGGGACCGGCGGGTTTCGGCTGCAGGTCATAGCTCAGCCGTGCCTGTGCGAAGGGCAGGTTGGGCAGGCCGATTGTGGCCGTGGCGCCGATCAGGGCGCAGGCGCGGCGTCGTGTGGTGATCATCCGTTGTAACCAGCCACCGTGATGAGACCGTCGATGTCGTTCCCATTGTTGTCGCGGCCCGTGATGCGCAGGGCTTCGGGCGTGGCGTCGGGTTCGAAATAGAGCGTGAAGGCGGGATCCTCGTTGACCGGTTCGTGCAGGTCGAGCCGCGCGATCGGCTGGCCCTGCGTGTCCGAGATGTCGAGCGTTTCTATGATGAAGACGGGAATGCCGTCGGCGAGGCCGGTGTCCATCGGATGATCCACGATCATCCGCGCCCGCCCCGTATCGGCCCAGACCTGGCCGTGGATCATGCCCAGACGTTCTTCCCAGTCGTCGCTCGCATAGGCGTGCGAGGCGGCGGTGCAGCCCCCTCCCGCGGCATCGATATAGGTGCTGCCGACATGCCACGCTCCGTCGGCGCTCCGCACCGCGGCGCGGATGGCCGTGGCCTGGTCGATCTTGAAGCGCAGGGCGATCTTGGGTGCGGCCTGCCCGGGATGATAGGTCAGGATATGCGGGATCGGCCCGTAATCGGCGAAAATGCGGATCTCCTCGACATCGCCGATCGCGGTCGCATCGACCAGGAGAGGGACGTTGACCGTGTCCTCGGCGTTCGCCGGCCCCTGCACGATCACGCGGTCGTCAAAGCGGATGTCGAGCGGGTCGCCGAGCAGTTCCTTTTGGTGATAGGACCACATTCCCGAGCCTAGCGGGTCCGTGAGCGGGGTGCGCACGTCGTCCGCCGCTGCAGCGGCGGTGGCGAGTGACAGCGCGGCCAACAGGGGTCTCAGCATGTCTAGGTCCTCCCGGTCTGGCGAGCGACCGCCTCGGCAGCGGATCCTCGCCGCCCAAGATTAACACGACAGGCGCCCCTGTCGACATCCGACCTTGGTCGGGCGCTCAGCGCATCCTGAGCGCGCCGTCGATGCGGATCACCTCGCCGTTGAGATAGCCCATCTCGACGATGAAGCCGGCGAGCCGACCGTATTCCGCCGGATCCCCGAGGCGCGCCGGGTTCGGCACATCGGCGGCCAGCGATTTCTGCACGTCCTCGGGGAGGCCCGCCAGCATCGGGGTCATGAAAATGCCCGGTGCGATGGTCATCACGCGGATACCGCTGCCGGCAAGGTCGCGTGCCATCGGAAGGGTCATGCCGACCACGCCGCCCTTGGAGGCCGCATAGGCGGCTTGTCCCTTCTGCCCGTCGAAAGCCGCGATCGAGGCGGTGTTCACGATCACGCCGCGCGCGCCGTCAGGTTCGGGATCGTTCTTGGCCATTTCGAGTGCGGCCAGCCGGCAGACGTTGAAGGTGCCGATCAGGTTGATGTCGATGGTCCGGCGGAACGAGTCGAGCGGGTGCGGTCCGTCCTTGCCGATCGTCTTGATGCCATAGGCGATGCCGGCGCAGTTCACCGTGGCGGTGATCCGGCCCATCCGTTCCGTGGCCAGCTTCACCGCGGCCGCGACGGACTCTTCGTCTGTGACATCGGTTTCGGCGAAGTGCCCGCCGATTTCGCTGGCGACCCGTGCGCCGCGTTCCGCGTCGCGGTCGAGAATCGTGACTTGCGCGCCATGCTCGGCAAAGTGGCGGGCGGTGGCTTCGCCCAGACCGGACGCGCCGCCCGTGATGATCGCTGCCGTGGTCGAAAGTTCCATGTCCCGCTCCTCCCGCTGATTTGAACGCTTGTTCAGATACACGGGCGGTCCGGGCCTGTCCAGCCGGGCGGCGGTTCCATTCGAGCGCGATCCAGCCGGGCGAGCGGGGCCAGTGCGCGCCCCAGCGGCGGCCACCAGCCCCAGGTCCCACCAAGGCGCCGCGGTGTCGCCCCCGCGCCCAGCTTGAACCGTGCAAGGCCCGGCGCGCGCTGGGTGTCGATCAGGCCGAGGTCGAGCCGCAGATGTCCCTGCTCGGCAAGCCAGCAGGCGGCGGTCCAGAGCAGCAGCGTGTGTGCCGACAAGGCGCGTCCTTCGGTGTTGGTATGGCCGATGTGATAGGTCGCGATCGCGCCATGGCGCAGGAACAGCATGGCGGCGACGATCCGGTTGCCGACCTGTGCGGTGAAGAGCTGGGCCTGTTCGGGCGCTTGCGCCGCATAGGCCAGCGTCAGCGCCTCGGGCCAGGTCCGATACCCGCGCCGGCGCTGTTGCAGCGTATCCGCGCGCAGCAGCCAATGACCGGGATCAGCAGGAAAGGCGCAGCGGGTCACCCGAAGCGGGCTCTGTTCCGCCTGCCGCAGCCGGTTGCGCCATTTCGGGTGCAGCCGGGCGCGCCGGGTCTGCTCGGGACCCGTCAGGTCGAGTTCGACCAGCGTCGCGGGCGTCATCAATGGCACGAGTCCATACCCCGCCAATTCGGGACAGGGCGCATCCGGCGACAGGATCACCGGACCGCGTCCAAGGGCGATGCGCAGCTGCTCCAGGTCGTCCGGTCCGGTTGGCACCTGCACCCGAGACAGCATCGACAGCGTCAATCCGCCCTTGAACCGGCGCCGCATCACCAATCTGGCGGGTGCCTCGTCCAGCATCAGGGGCGGTCGCCCGCAAGCGGAGAGGGCCATCGCGAAGAACGGGTGCTGCTGCAGGGGCAGCGCGCAGGTTGTGTCGTGCGGAATGTCGAACATCACCCGGATTTACCGCGCCTTAACCTAAGAGCGCGTTAATGGCGGCATGAGACACTCGGACAAACGTCAGAAGATCAGCGCGATTGCGGCGACGCCACCGCGTCCGACGCGGGCGGCGGCGCTGTTGCTTGCCACCGCCCTGTCGGTTCCGGTCTTCCTATTGCTCAGTCTGGCCGACTGGTTGGTGTTCTAGCCCAGTTGCAGCAGCGCGTGCCGCTTGCGCCCCGCGCTCAACTTGACGGGCGAGGCCAGCGCGGCGGTGTCAAGCATCAGCCCGGCATCTGTCAGCGGCTCATCGTCGATCCGCGCACCGTTCTCGGCAATCAGCCGCTTGGCTTCCTTGCCGGACTTGGCGAGCCCAGCACGCACGATCGCCTGCACGATCGAGATCGGCAGATCCTCCTGCGTCAGCGACAGTGTCGGCAGGTCATCGCCGATTCCGCCCTTTTCGAATACATCGCGCGCGGTCGCCTCTGCGGTGGCGGCGGCCTCGGCCCCGTGGCACAGGGCGGTGACCTCGTTGGCCAGCCGGATCTTGGCTTCGTTGATCTCGGCACCTTCCAGCGCGCCGAGCCGGTCGCACTCCTCGACGGGAAGCTCGGTGTAGAGCTTCAGGAAGCGGCCCACATCCGCATCGGTCGTGTTGCGCCAGAACTGCCAGAATTCGTACGGTGAAAGCATGTCGGCGTTCAGCCAGATCGCGCCGCCCTGGCTCTTGCCCATCTTGCGTCCGTCGCTCGTGGTCAACAGAGGCGAGGTCAGGCCATAGATTTCGTGGTCCAGAACCCGGCGGGTCAGATCGATACCGTTGACGATATTGCCCCATTGATCGCTGCCGCCCATCTGAAGCAGGCACCCATAGCGGCGATTTAGCTCCAGAAAATCATAGGCTTGCAGGATCATGTAGTTGAATTCGAGAAACGACAGGGATTGCTCGCGGTCGAGCCGCGATTTCACGCTTTCGAACGACAGCATCCGGTTGACGCTGAAATGGCGCCCGATGTCGCGCAGGAAATCGAGATAGTTCAGATCGTCCAGCCATTCGGCATTGTTCAGCATCAGGGCGTCCGTCGCGCCCTCGCCATAGGTCAGGTACTTGGCGAAGACCTGTTTCATCCCGGCGATGTTCTCGTCGATCTGTTCTGGCCCCAACAGCGGGCGTTCGTCAGACCGGAACGACGGGTCGCCCACCTTGGTCGTGCCGCCGCCCATCAAGGTGATCGGTTTGTGCCCGGTTTTCTGCAGCCAGCGCAACATCATGATGTTCAGCAGATGGCCCACATGCAGGGACTTGGCCGTCGCGTCGTAGCCGATATATGTCGGCACCACGCCCGCGATCATGGCGTCGTCCAGGCCCTGGTAATCGGTGCAGTCGGCCAGAAAGCCGCGTTCCATCATGATGGCGATGAAATCCGATTTGGGATGGTAGGTCATGGCTTGCCTCGGGGTGATGTTGCGGGGCAGTGTATAGGGGGCAGTTGAACAAAGGAAAAGGCCATGAATAAGGCCGCAGGCAAACGAGGCAGGGACGTCGGACCGGTCCGCGCCGTGGGCATGATGTCGGGTACGTCGCTTGACGGAGTCGATGCCGCGATTGTGGAAACCGACGGGCATTGGCTGCTGGGGTTCGGGTCCAGCCGCTATCGTCCCTACAGCCCCGAGGAACAGGCGGTACTGCGCGCGGCGCTCGGGCGCTGGAGCGGGCCCGAGGTCGATGCGGCGGCAGCGGTGATCGATTCTGCGCATGCCGAGTTGCTGGCGGAGTTCGACGATGTCGACATGGTCGGGTTTCATGGTCAGACCCTCGCGCACGAGCCGCGTGGACGGGGCACCTTGCAGGTCGGCGATGGCGCGGCTCTGGCGCATCGGGCAGGTGTGCCGGTTGTCTGGGATTTTCGCAGCGACGACGTGCGCATGGGCGGCGAGGGGGCCCCGTTGGCCCCGTTCTTTCATTTCGCCTGTGCCAAGATGATCGGGGCGACGGAGCCGATCTGTTTCCTCAATCTCGGCGGCGTCGGCAACCTGACCTACATCGACCCGTCTCACGCCACGCCCGATGCGGCTGGCGCCCTGCTGGCCTTCGATACCGGCCCCGCGAATGCGCCTCTCAACGATCTGATGCAGTCGCGCCTGGGGCAGGGCATGGACCGGGACGGTGCGCTGGCGGCGCAGGGCAACGTCGCTGCCGGTGCGCTCGAAGCGTTCCTGAACGAGTCCTACTTCACGCGCCCTCCGCCGAAATCGCTGGACCGCAACGATTTCGCGGAAATCGTCGGAAAGGTCAGCGATCTGAACGACGCGGACGCCGCGGCGACGCTGACCGGAATGTGCGCGACCGGCGTGGTGATGGCGATGGAGCATTGCCCGAGCCTGCCCGCGCGGATGCTGGTCACCGGGGGCGGACGGCACAATCCCGTCCTGATGCAAATGCTGCGCGCGGCGTTGGATTGCCAGGTCGATCCCGTCGAGGCGGTCGGGCTGGATGGCGACATGCTCGAGGCGCAGGCCTTCGGGTTCCTTGCGGTCCGGGTCGCGCGGGGACTGCCGACCTCCTGCCCCGGCACCACCGGAGTCGCCGCCGCCGTGGGGGGCGGGCGGATCAGCCGCCCGGAGCGCGCCGGTTTGCCCGCGTAGCACCGAGTGCATCCTCCGCTCGCTGGCAATTGGCCGCGCGATACCTATGTTGAGCCCATGACGCTGACGATCCCCTTTGACAACAGTTATGCGCGGCTGCCTGCGACCTTCTACTCGTCGCAGGCGCCCGACCCGGTCAAGGCGCCCCGACTGGTCGCCTTCAATGACGACCTCGCCCGGATCCTCGGGATCGAGCCGGGCGACACAGAGGAGATGGCACAGGTTTTTGCCGGCAACCGGACGCCCGAGGGGGCGTCTCCGCTGTCGCAACTCTATTCCGGCCACCAGTTCGGGCAATACAATCCGCAGCTTGGCGACGGGCGTGCGGTGTTGTTGGGCGAGACCGTGGGCATCGACGGTCAGCGCCGGGACATCCAGCTCAAGGGGTCCGGGCGCACGCCGTATTCCCGTGGCGGCGACGGTCGCGCCTGGCTTGGCCCGGTGCTGCGCGAATACGTGGTCAGCGAGGCGATGCATGCCCTCGGGATTCCGACCACCCGCGCGCTGGCGGCGGTGGAAACCGGCGAGCCGGTCTATCGCGAAGCGGTGCTGCCCGGCGCCGTCCTGACTCGGGTCGCCGCCAGTCACCTGCGCGTCGGCACCTTCCAGATCTTCGCCGCGCGCGGCGATGCGCGCAGCCTCAAGCAACTGACGGATTACGCCATCGCGCGGCACTACCCCGACGCCGACGGCCCGATGGGGCTTCTGGCGGCGGTGCGCGATGCGCAGGCCGACCTGATCGCGCGCTGGATGGGGGTCGGTTTCATCCACGGGGTGATGAACACCGACAATTCCTCGATCTCGGGCGAAACAATCGATTACGGGCCCTGCGCCTTCATGGATGTCTATCACCCGGATACGGTGTTCAGTTCGATCGACCGGATGGGGCGCTATGCCTACTCGAATCAGCCCGACATCGCGGTGTGGAATCTCGCGCAACTGGCGACGGCGCTGATACAGCAGGTCGAGACGCCGGAAGACACGGTGCAGGACGCGACCGAGATCGTCCATGCCATGCCCGGACTGATCCGTGAGCGGTGGCTGTCGGTGTTCCGGGCCAAGATCGGCATCACTGAAGCGCGCGGGGACGACCACGTTCTGATCAACGATCTGCTGGATCGGATGGCCGCCGGACAGGTCGATTTCACCAATGGATTCAGGGCCCTTTCAGGCGAGGCGGCCCGCGACCAGTTCGCCGATCCCGCGGTTTTCGATGCCTGGGCCGAAAAGTGGCGCGCACGGATCGAGAGTGAACCCGACCCCGTTGCCGTGATGCGGCGCGCGAACCCGGCTTTCATCCCGCGCAATCACCGTGTCGAACAGATGATCGAGGCAGCGGTGAACGGTGACTACGCGCCGTTCGATCGCCTGAACACGGTACTGGCACGCCCCTTCGAGGATCAGCCGGACCACGCCGATCTGGCGCGTCCGCCGGCGGCCGGTGAAGCGGTTGCCGCGACCTTCTGCGGGACCTGAACCGCTATTTCCGGTTGATCAGCGTGATCCCCGCCGCGACCAGCGCCAGCGCGATCCAGATCTGCAAGCCGATGGTCTCGCCCAGGATCGCCCAGCCGAAGAACACCGCCAGCACAGGGGACAGGAAGGAGAAGGACGCGACCCCGTTGGCCTGGTAGATCGTCATCAGCCAGAACCACATGAGGTATCCAAGCCCGACCACGACGATGGCCTGGAACGCCAGCCCCGCCACGTGGATCCATTGCGGCGCCCGGATCAACTCGCCGAAGAGGGGTGCCAGTGCCATCAGGACCACGGCCGAGACCGCCACCTGGCAGAGCAGCTGCGTTTCGGGTTTCATCCTTTGCATCGGCGTCACCCGCACCATGATCGCGATCGCGGCCCATCCAAGCGCGGCGCCGAGTGCGAAGAGGTCGCCCGCGAGGCTGGCCTCGCCGCCACGTCGGTCGGCAAACGCGAGCGCGACGCCCGCGAGGGCGAGCGCAAGGCCGAGCGCGCGTTGCGTGTTCAGCCGTTCGCCGGGCAGCAGGACATGTCCCGCAAGCGCCACCCAGACCGGCATCGAGTAGAAGATGATCGACGCACGCGACACCGTCGTCAGATCGAGCGCGTTGTAGATGCAAATGAACTCGAACGAGAACACGAGGCCCGAAACGAGGCCCCAGGTCAGCGTGCCTTGGGGCGGGAGCAGAGGGATGTCACGCAGGCGCATCCAGATCAGCAGGAAAACCGTCGCGCCGATGCTGCGCAGCGCGGCCTGGAATACCGGGCCGAAACCGCCGCCGGTGACCTTGATGACGACCTGGTTGAACGCGAGGATCGCGGCGAAACCGATCAGGGCCGCCGCCCCGAACCCGTCGATCGCGCGTTTCTGTTCCATCCGCACAAAGGATGCGCAGATGGTTCACAAGTCAAGCGTTTGTCAGGTCTCCGGGGTTGCGAAGCGCGCGATCTGCTCGCACAAGAAAGTGACGCACCAACAGGGACCGACACCGCCGCATGAAACCGCCCCCGCCAGAGCCGGATCTGCTGCGTCTGGCCAGCTACAACATCCAGAAATGCGTCGGCCTGGACATGCGCCGCCGTCCCCGGCGAATCCTGCAGGTGCTCGATGGCGTCGGCGCATCGGTGGTGGTCCTGCAGGAGGCGGACAAGAGATTGCCGCCACGTCCTGCCGCCCTGCCGCATTTCGTGCTGAACGAGGCCGGTTGGCAGATCGCCGACCTGGGCGGCGCAGGTTCGCTCGGCTGGCATGGCAACGCGGTGATCTGGCGCGGGCTGGACATTTCGCTGACCCAAATGGCGCATCTTACCTTGCCGGGGCTTGAGCCCCGCGGGGCCGTTCGCGTGGAATTCATGACGCCGCTCGGTCCGCTCCGCATCGTCGGCCTGCATCTCGGGTTGATCGGCCAATATCGTCGCATGCAGGTGTTGCACCTGTCCGCCGAGGCTGCGACCTGGGCGCCCATGCCGACAGTATGGGCCGGCGATTTTAACGACTGGGCGCGCCGACCAACGCTTGAACACAGCGCGCCCCACATGCGGTTCCTGCCCGCGCTCCCCAGTTTTCCGGCGCCGCGCCCGATGGGACCGCTGGATCGCATCGCGCTGGGGCCGGGCCTGACGGCGCCACGGCATGGGGTTTATGGCGAACGACCGGCGCATGTGGCATCCGATCACCTGCCGATCTGGGCCGATCTGACGCTTGCCGAGGCGCGTTGAGGGCGCAAATCGCATGATTTTGCTTCACATGTCAGAATCATCTGTCAACGTGGGCGGATGAACAGAAAGCTTTGTTGAACGGGGGAGAGACGACATGAGCCTGATGGGGACACTGGCAAAGGTGGCGATCGGCTACGCTGCCGCACGCGGGATCGACAGGATGAGCGGCGGGCAGGGGATCGGCGATCTGTTCGGAGGCGCGAAGATCGCGCCCGATGAGGCGCAGGCGGACCAGGCTCCCGGGCTTGGCAACATGCAGGATATGATGGCCCAAATGACCGGGGGCGCCGGGATGGGCGGCTTGCAGGACATGATCGCCAAGATGACCAGCGGCAGCGGCATGGGCGATCTGCAGGGCATGTTCGCCAAGATGGCCCAGCAGAGCGGGATCGACCTGTCGGCGCTGGGCGGGGCCGGTGCGTCCTCAAAGACCAAGGGCGGGATGTTGAGCGAGGCGGCCGCGGCCGGGGGAACCGGTCCGGGCATGGCGGGCATCCTGGCCGCACTCGGCGGTGCCGCGGCGGCGACCGGCAAGGGAACCGGCGCGATGATCGACCAGTTCAAGACCGCCGAGACCGTGCCACAGGCCGAGGAGGCCGCCGGACTGATGCTGCGTGCGATCATCCAGGCGGCCAAGGCGGATGGCGACATCGACTCCGAGGAACAGGCGAAGATAATGGAAACCGTCGGTGACGATGCGGATGCCGCCGACATTGCCTTCATCAAGGCGCAACTGTCAGCGCCTGTGGATGTCGAGTCGCTGGCGACGGATACGCCCGATGCGCAAAAGATGCAGGTCTACGCGGTATCGCTGATGTCGATCCGGGTCGATACCCAGGCCGAGGCGCAATATCTCGACAGCCTGGCCCGCGCGATGGGGCTCAATCAGCAGACGGTCAACGCTCTGCATTTGCAGATGGGCATGGCGCCTCTCTACGGCTGAGACGCTTGTCACGATGGCTCTGGTTGGAACATTGGCCAAGGTCGCGGTCGGATACGCCCGGTCGCGCGACCTCTTGAAAGACAACGACGATCCCATCGTCGATGCGGGGCACGCGCGTGAGGTGGTCGAAAGCGCCCGGGAGAAGCGCGAGAAGGTCGGCGCCGTGGTGACTGATCTCAAGGAGGGCAGGGGCAAGGACCGCGCGCGCGAGGCGATGAAAAAGCGGCTGAAGGCGCGTATGGACGGGAGTCCGCTGCCCGAAACGGGTGGCGAGACAGCAACAGAGTCGGTCAGCGACGCCGAGGCGGATCTGGGTGCCGACGCGATGTTGACCGCGCTGAGCGGCGCCGCGTCCGAAAGCGGCAGGAGCATCGATGAGTTGCTGGACGCCTACAACGATGGCGGCGAAGTGGCCGAGGTCGAGCAGTCTGCGAGGCTGTTGCTGCGGGCGATCCTGATGGCGGCCAAGGCCGATGGCGAGATCGACGCTGCCGAGAGGGCTGTCATTGTCGAAAGCCTTGGCCCGGCGCCTGAGCCCGAGCATCTTGCGTTGCTCCAGGAATTGCTGGCCGCGCCGGTCGACGTGACCGCACTGGCGGCTGCAACGCCACCGAGACAGATCGTGCAGGTCTACACGTCGTCACTGATGGCGATCCGGCTCGACACGCCGCCCGAAGCCGTTTTTCTGCATCGCCTCGCCGAGGCGTTGCGGCTGGACGAACATGTCGTCAATGCGCTGCACGCCCAGATGGGCCGCCCGCTGCTCTATCGGCAGGAGTGAGCGGCCCACTTGTGTCGATCAGGCCGCGGAGCGTTGCCCGCCGCCGGCCCCCCCACGCCGCCGCCGACGACCGCCGCCGGCCGGTTTCGCGCTCGAAGCGGCGCCGCGTCGCTGCCCACCGCCGCCGCCCGGGCGCCCGCCACCGCGCTTGGGCTTGGACTCTTCCTCGATCGGCTCCCACGGGCGACCGGAGGCCACGGGGATGCGTGTGCCCATCGTTTTCTGGATGGCCTTGAACTCGCCCATCTCGTCGGGGGCGCAAAAGGCGATGGCAGCCCCGTCCTTGCCCGCCCGCGCAGTACGCCCGATGCGGTGCACGTAATTGTCGGGCACGTTTGGCAGGTCGTAGTTGTAGACATGCTTGACGTCCGGAATGTCGAGCCCGCGCGCTGCCACGTCGGTGGCGACGAGCACCTTGATGTCGCCCGCCTTGAAGGCGGCGATGGCGCGGTCGCGCTGTCCCTGGCTCTTGTTGCCGTGGATCGAGGCGGCGGCAAAGCCGCGCTTCTCGAGCGTTTTCATCAGTTTCTCTGAGCCATGCTTGGTGCGTCCGAAGACCAGCGCGCGTTCGTCACGGTGCTTGTCCAGCAACTCGGTCAGGAGGCCCAGCTTCTCGGCCTTGGCGATGAAGTGCACTTCCTGCGTCACCTTGTCGGCGGCCTTGCCCGGCGGCGTCACTTCGACCCGGATCGGACGGTCGAGATAGCTGTTGGCGATCTCGTTCATCTGCTTGGGCATGGTGGCCGAAAACAGCATCGTCTGGCGCTCCTTCGGCAGCAGCGCCGCGATCTTGCGCAAGGCGTGGATGAAGCCGAGATCGAGCATCTGGTCGGCCTCGTCCAGCACCAGGAAGGCGCAGTGTTCCAACGTCAGTGCGCGCCGATCCAACAGGTCGAGCAGGCGACCGGGCGTGGCGACCAGAAGATCGGTGCCACGTTCCAGCCGGCTGATCTGGGCGTTGATCGATTGGCCGCCCACGACCATGCCGACCTTGAGCGGCGTGCCTTCGGTCATCGCGCGCAGGTTTTCGGCGATCTGTCCGGCCAGTTCGCGGGTTGGCGCAAGCACCAGACCGCGCACGGTGTATTTCTCCGGCTTCTTGCCGAATTCCAGCATCCGCGTCACCAGCGGCAGACCGAAGGCGGCCGTCTTGCCGGTGCCGGTCTGGGCCAGCCCCATCACGTCGCGCCCGTTCAGCGCATGTGGGATCGCCTGTTTCTGGATCGGGGTGGGATCGGTGATCCCCATTTTCGTCAGCCGTGCCACCAGCGAGGCGGGCAGGTCCATCATGTCGAAGTCGCTCAAGTCATATCCTTTCGGACCTGCAATCCGCAGGCCGATACAGCGGCCGCATCATGGCGGCCATTCGGGGGCGCGGGTCCTCTGGGTCCGGCGGCAACATGCCGGGCGGACTGGTCCTGCGCTTTGGCCCCACGCGTGATTTTGGGAACACGGTATCGCTGTCTTTCAGTCGGGCCACTTTCTGGCCGAGCGGGTTGACCGCTCGTGGTCTGTTCTGCTCACGCGGCAGAAGACAACGCTTGAGGGTCAGATGGTCGTTTTCGCCCGGCAAGTCAACCCGTGACCGGCGCGGCACGCCCGTGGACCGTCGCAAGTGCCAGTCTGCGCCACAGGGCGAGTGGCCTTTCGAAAAGCTGCGCGAACGCGAAACAGCCGAACAGTGTGAGGCCGAAGAGACCGGCGTGGGACAGGTCGGGCCGGGCCGCGTGAAGGGCTTGAAGTAAAGGATAGTGAATGAGGTAGATCGAGAAACTGGCCCCCGCCAGCCAGGCGACAGGACGTTCGGCCCAATCGAGGTCGATGCCGCGCAGCAACTGCGCAACTCCGAGCAGATGGATGCCGACCATTCCGCCCAGCAGGGCGTTCCACAGGTATTCATCGGAATATCGCAGCGCATGGGCGGACAGATGCGGCTGCAGATGCAGTCGCAGGACTTCCGGCAGGGCGAAGCGTAACGCCAGCAGGTAAAGCAGCACAGGCAGCACGGCAAAGAGAACCGCGGTCGCATCGCGCAACACATGGCCGTGCGCCAACCGGCGATAGACCCAAACCCCCATCAGCCAGGCCGGCATCAACAGCAGGATGTTGATGCCGACCAACAGCGCGCCTGACAGCAGCAGAACACCGCGCCGGGGGCCGGAAAGGTAGAAGCCCACCGCGAAAAGCGCGTAGTAGGCCGCTTCGTAGCTCAGCGACCAGTAGGGGCCGTTGCTGCCGAGCCTTGTCGCCAGGCCGCCCCATTCGTTCGTGAAGCTGAGCCCGCGCAGCACCTGCTCCCACAGGGGCAGTGGGTTGTAGAACGGGACCGCATAGTCGCCGGGCGCTTTGGCCGCGCCCCACTGATCGAGCACCCAGCCCAGCAGAAGCGCCGGCAGTGCGACAGAGATCAGCCGGCTCGCCCGGGCGAAGGCGAAGGCGCCGAGGGTATGGTCCTTTTGGGCGGCGGTCAGGCTGATCACGAAGCCCGACAGCACGAAGAACACCACCACCGCATCCGAGCCGAGATTGAGTTCGCGCACCCAAAGCCAGTCACCGTCGGTGAAGCGCGGATAGGCGAAATGCGACAGCACGACGACAAGCGCCGCGACAAGACGCAGAAGGTTCAGATAGGTGGAAAGGGCTGCGTTCATCCTGCGCTCACTCTGCCGGTGTGACGGGATGTTTCGCGGTCCGGGATTCGCCACGGAAGAGCTTTCGCAGCTGCTTGACGCTGTCGCGCAGCGGCAGGATCAGCGCGGCGGCCAGGCTGTCATGGGGCTGCGGCACGCGCGCGCCGAGACGATCGCCCAGTCCGAACTCGAGCCGTTCCTCCGACCGCGACAGGCAGAGCGTGCCAAAGATCCAATCCCAGATGGCCAGAACCTCGCCGTAGTTCCTGTTGTGGTGTTCCGGTGCGATGGAATGATGGATCTGGTGTTGAGCGGGCGAGATCAGCAAATGTTCGAGAACCCGGCCATAGCCGAGATGAACATGGCTGTGACGGAAGTTCGAGCCCAGCATGTTGAACAGGAAGTAGCCCGCATTGACGCCCATCAGCAGCCCCACGCCGACGCCGCCGGCAAACAGGCCGACAAGGCAGCCCTGCAGCAGTCCGAGCAGCGTGCCATGCACAAGGGTCTTGGTCAGATCGTAAACCGGGTGCTTGCGATAAGCGGTGATCGGGGTCATCACCTCGGCCGAATGATGCACCGCGTGAAACGGCCAGAGAACACGCATCTCGTGGTGGATGCGGTGCACCCAGTAGGTCGCGAAATCGCCGACGATCAGCAATAGGGCGGCGACGACCAGCGGATGCGGCGGCGGCGCGGCAGGGCGCACGGGAAAGAGGTCTGCGACCAGCGAGGCCAGCCCAGCTGCGACGGCGACGATCTGGAACAATCCGATCACCGATAGAAGCTTGGAGAAAACGAAGAGCTTGATATCGACCAGGTGCGAGGGATGCGTCCAGATCGTACGCGGCATGAGCCAGGCGAGGAAGGCCGCGTCGACCCGCCGTCGGCGATGGATCACGAAGGCGATCAGCAGCGTACTCAACAGGTAGAGCGGCCACAGGCGGCTGCCCGATCCAAATCCTTCCTGCCAGAGGGCGACGAGTGCGGTCTGCGCGGTTTCCATCATGTGAGTGCCTCGGTCGGACTGGGTCTTTTCCCGGTGCTAACCGGTTTTTCGGGCATCAATATGACCGGGCCGTGCCTTTTCCTGCCGGTTCAAATCGGCTAGACCCTCGCCACCGAGACCCGACGGAAGGACAGCGATGCCGAGACCGATCATAGCCCGCTGCGAAGCCAAGGGTTTGCGCATGACAGGCCAGCGCCGCGTAATCGCGCAAGTGTTGGAGGACAGCCAGGACCATCCGGACGTCGAGGAACTCTATGCCCGCGCGAGCGCACAGGATTCCGGCATCTCGATCGCGACGGTCTATCGCACGGTCAAGCTGTTCGAGGAGGCGGGGATTCTCGACCGGCTGGAATTCGGTGATGGTCGGGCGCGCTACGAGGATGCGGAGCGGGACCATCACGACCACCTGATCGACATGAACTCGGGCGAAGTGATCGAGTTCGTCGATCCGGAGATCGAGGAGTTGCAGGAAAGGATCGCGGCGAAGCTGGGCTATGAGCTGCGCGGCCACAGGCTCGAACTCTACGGCGTGCCCAAGCGCAAGGGTTAGGACGGCGCCACGTCCGACCGTGCGCGTCCGACGAAGAGCGGGATCAGAACCACCAGGATCAGCAGCCGCGCCACGTGGCACGCGGCGACGAAGCCCGGGCTTGCACCCATCGTCGCCCCGAGAGCGACCATTGTTTCGAGACCGCCGGGAGAGAAGGCCGCAAGCACATGCGCCGCCGGCATCCCCAAAGCCATTGCGACCGGGATCGCCGCAAGGCTCGCGACCGCGACCGACACGAAGGTCGTCGAAATGCCCGCCATCAGCGAGGCGGTGAACTGGGCGCGGCTCATGCCGCTGAACCGTGTGCCGATCAGCGTGCCGAGGATCATCAGCGCGGGCCACTGTAGGACGTTCGGCACGGATCCGGGGGTCCAGTCGCCGATGTGACCCAGAGCCGAAACGGCCATCGCCGCCATCAGAAGCGGCGCGGGCAGGCGAAGTTTGCGAAAGAGTGCACCCACGAGCAGCGAGGCGAGAGCCAGCCCCACCAGCACCGGCAGGCGCATCGGCGGGCTGTCCGACAGGCTGATGGACGAGAAGTCATAACCCAATGCCTGCGCGATGAAGGGCACCGAGAGTGTCAGGAACAGCAGCCGGATGGACTGGACGACCGCGATCCGTCCGACGTTCATCCGCAGGTCGGCCGCCATGCCGAGCACGAAGCTCAGGTGTCCGGGGGCTGCGGCCAGAGCCGCGCTGCGTGCATCGAAGCCGAATCCGCGCAACAGGATCGCCCGGCAGATCACCATCGTCACGACCAGCATCACCGCCAGAACGACGAAGGCCATCGGCCAGCGCAGCATGGCGCCGCTGGCGGCAGGGTCGAAGCCCGCGCCGATCGCCAGTCCGAGGATCACGAAACAGGCGTCGCGCACCGGGTCCGCAATGGCAAGCCGCAGCCCGCCAAGCGCGGCCAGGCTGACCAGCAGCGCCGGACCCAGCAGGATCCATGCGGGCAGGGAAAGGGCGTAGGCGCTCGCCGCACCGAGCGCGCCGATCAACACGGTCAGAGCGGTGACGGTCAGGGGCGCGCGGTCTTGGTCTGCGGACATGCGCGTGACTAGCACGGCCAGCGCAACGGCTTCAATCGGACAGGGATGCGCGCTTGCAGTCCGGCGACGTTTCGGGCAGAGCCGCCGCAACAACCTTTTCTTTCAGGTGAGGCCGACATGGACAATCTGCGCGGGGCCGCGCTGATGACGCTCGCGATGCTCGGTTTCGCCATCGAGGACATGATCATCAAGCTGATGGCCGGGGCTTTGCCGACATGGCAGATCATCGGACTGATGGGAATCGGCGGGGCGAGCGTCTTCGCGCTGCTGACCCGCTGGCGCGGGCAGGCGCTGTTCCCGCGCGCTGCGATCAGCCCGGTCGTGCTGCTGCGCAATTTCGGCGAACTCGTCGGTACGGTCGGCTTCGTCACGGCCATCGCGTTGACACCGATCTCGAGCGCCTCGGCGATCCTGCAGGCGACGCCGCTGGCGGTGACACTGGGCGCGGCGCTGTTCCTGGGGGACCCGGTCGGCTGGCGCCGGTGGAGCGCGATTCTCGCCGGGTTCATCGGTGTGCTGATCATCATTCGCCCGGGGATGGCGGCGTTCGATCCGTTGTCTCTCTTCGCGGTGTTGGGCGTGGTCGGCCTTGCTTTCCGTGATCTGGCGACACGGCGCGTCCCGCGCGAGGTCTCGTCCTTCCAGTTGAGCTTTCTCGCCTTCCTGACCCTGGTTCCGACCGCCGGGGTGCTGTCGCTGTTCAGCGCGCAGGCTTTCGTGCCACCGACGCCGGCGCTCTGGGCGATGATCCTGGCCTCGATCCTGATGGCGGTCGCGGCCTATTATGCCATCGTCGCCGCGATGCGTGTTGGCGAGGTCTCGTTCGTCACACCGTTCCGCTACAGCCGGATGGTCTTTGCCCTGGTGGTCGGGATTTTCGTCTTCGGGGAATCCCCTGATCTTCCGATGCTGGTCGGGTCGGCCATCATCGTGGCCTCGGGCATCTTCACCGTCTGGCGCGAACGCAAACAGCGGGCTGTCGCCTAGCGCCCCTTTCCCTTGCGGGATCGGGCCGCTATGACGCTGGCAAACCAGCTTCGAGGGATACCCGCCATGAGCACCATCATCGACATCCACGCACGCGAAATCCTGGACAGCCGGGGAAACCCCACTGTCGAAGTGGACGTGATTCTCGAAGATGGGACGATGGGCCGCGCCGCCGTGCCCTCCGGTGCCTCGACCGGCGCCTACGAGGCGGTGGAAAAGCGCGACGGCGACGCCGCGCGCTACATGGGCAAAGGCGTTCTGGAGGCGGTTGCCGCGGTGAACGGCGAAATCGCCGACGAACTGGTCGGCTATGACGCGACCGAACAGGTCGCCATCGACGGGGCGATGATCGAACTGGACGGCACCGAGAACAAGGGTCGCCTTGGCGCCAATGCGATCCTGGGCGTGTCGCTAGCGGTGGCCAAGGCGGCGGCGGATTTCACGACGCAGCCGCTGTTTCGCTATGTCGGCGGCACCTCGGCGCGCGTGCTGCCGGTCCCGATGATGAACATCATCAACGGCGGTGAACACGCCGACAACCCCATCGACATCCAGGAATTCATGATCATGCCGGTTTCGGCCGAGACCATGCGCGACGCGGTGCGCATGGGCGCCGAGGTGTTCCATACGCTCAAGAAGGAGCTGTCGGCAGCGGGTCTGTCCACGGGGATCGGTGACGAGGGCGGCTTTGCTCCCAACATCGCCAGCACCCGCGAGGCGCTGGATTTCGTGCTGAAGTCGATCGAGAAGGCCGGTTACAAGCCGGGCGCGGATATCTACCTGGCCCTGGATTGCGCTGCGACCGAATATTACCGCGACGGCTCCTACGTGCTGTCGGGCGAGGGCAAGACGTTGAGTTCGGAAGAGAACGCCGCCTATCTGGCTGCCTTGGTCGCCGACTATCCGATTATTTCCATCGAGGACGGCATGTCCGAGGATGACTGGGAAGGCTGGCAAGCCCTGACCGAAACGTTGGGCAGCAAGGTGCAACTGGTCGGTGACGATCTCTTCGTGACAAACCCCAAGCGGCTGGCCGAAGGCATCGCGCGCGGATGCGCCAACTCGATGCTGGTCAAGGTCAACCAGATCGGCAGCCTGACGGAAACTCTGAAGGCCGTCGATATGGCCCATCGCGCGGGCTATACCAACGTCATGAGTCACCGTTCGGGCGAGACCGAGGACGCGACCATCGCCGATCTGGCGGTCGCCACAAATTGCGGTCAGATCAAGACCGGTTCGCTGGCGCGGTCGGACCGGCTGGCGAAATACAACCAGCTGATCCGCATCGAGGAATCCCTCGGTGAAACGGCGGAATACGCGGGCCGCTCGATCCTCAGGTGATCGCGCAAGGGCCCTGCGTTCAGATCGTGGGGCGCTGGCCGTTTCCGAACCACCCTCCGCAGGCGGTCTCGTACGCCATGGCAGCCTGCATCGCGATCTCGTCACGATAGGTCGGGGCGATGATCTGCAAGCCGGTCGGCACGCCATTCGCGGCAAAGCCTGACGGCACCGAGATCACCGGGCAGCGGCTCATCATGTTGAACGGCGTGGTCATGACCCAGCCCAGTTCGGGGCGGACCTGGCGCCCCGAGACCTCCACCTTGTCACGCGACGGATCGAAATCCGCCGGCACCGCGGGCAGGGCATTTGTCGGGCAGATCAGGCAATCGTACCGCTCGAGCAGCGGCCCCAGCTTGAGATAGGCCTGCCCCGCGGTTTCAAGACTGCCGACGAAGGTCTGTGCCGAGGATCCCATGGCCTTTTCGGCGAAGTCGCGGCAATAACTGGTCATCAGATCGCCGTGTTCTTCCAGTTCGCCGGCCAGGGCGCCGCCGAAGAGATGGGTCAGGTAATCCATGCAGGCGTCGAGAATCTCGGGACCCCAACCGATATCGACCTCTTCGACGGTCGCGCCGAGATCGCGGAACAGGTCCGCCGCCGCCAGCGTGTTGCGGCGCACATCCTCGTCCAGCGTGTAGCTGCCGAGATCCAGCGACAGGGCGATCTTCCAGCCCTTGATGTCGGGATACCGGGTCGGCAGCGTGAGCTTTGGATAGAGCGTCGCGATATCAAGAGGATGCGGACCGCACATGATGTTCTGCAACAGGATCGCATCGCTGACGGAACGTGCCAGTGGACCGGTATGGCAATAGAAATCGAGGTTGAAGGGCGGATCGTCCGGATTGCGACCGTAGGGCGGCTTGTATCCTACCAGCCCGCAACAGGACGCCGGGATCCGGATCGAGCCGCCGATATCGGATCCGGTCGCCAGAGATGACGTTCCAAGCGCCAGCGACGCCGCCGATCCGCCGGAGGAGCCCCCTGGCGTCATCTGCGTGTTCCATGGGTTGCGGGTCACGCCCCAGAGGCGCGACCATGTGATCCCCGCGCAGGAAAATTCAGGAGTCGCCGTGCGTGCATGAACGATCGCGCCCTCGTTCAGGATGCGTTCATTCATCGGCGAGGTGGTCTCGGCCACGAAGTCCTTGAGGATCAGCGACCCGCCCGACGTCGGCTTGCCGGCGATATAGCTTTCGTCCTTGATCGCGACCGGAAGGCCGTCGAGGCAACCCGCGGGCGCGCCTTTGACCCAGCGTGCCTCACTGGCCTTCGCTGACTCCCGTGCCTCATCGAAATGGGTGTAGGTAAAGGCGTTGATGCTGTCCGCCGTCGCTTCGGCCCGCGCGATCTGCGCGTCGAGCAGCTCCACTGGGGACAGCGTCTTGTCCGCGAACCGTTTCAACGCCTCGGTTGCGGTGAGGTAGAGAAGGTCTTCGCTCATCATGTCGCTCCATGCCCATGTGCGGCCGCGACGGCGTCCACGCCCGCCAGCCAGTCGCCGAGGTGAGGTTGCTCGGCCAGCGCGACCGGCCAGCTCGACAGCTTGACCGCGACAAGCGCGCGCTCGGGATCGACCAGTATGTGCTGGCCGTGGATGCCCAGACACAAATGGGCGGGGCGGTCACGGTCGGGAATCCAGAACATGTTGCGGTAGAGCCCGTTCGGGAACAGGTCGCGCCCTTCGCGGTTGAACAGCCCGTGGTCGCCGCGCCTGACATCCTCGATCCAGGTTTTCGGGATGATTTGACGCCCGTCGCGCAGACCGTCTTCGAGCATCAGCCGACCGAAGCGGGCCATGTCGCGCAGGGTGGCGTTGAATCCGCCATCGGACATGGCGAAGCCCGCCGTATCGACGACGAAGAACCCGTCCTCGGCCGCACCCATCGGCGCCCAGAGCCGATCGGACATCATCGGCACGAATTGCTGGCCGGTTGCGGCCTCCATCACGGTCGAGAGCAGTTCGGTTTCGATCGATCGATAGGCGAAGCGATCGCCATGTGCGGCCTCGGTCCGCCTGAGCATCAGGATCAGGTCGCGAATCGTGTCGGGCACGTCCTCGACCGCCATGTCCGTGGGTGGCGGGCGCAGCCCGGCGGCGATGTCGAGCTTCCAGACTTCCGCCCTCGGATCGTCATAGGTCTCGTCAAAAGCCACTCCCGTGGTCATGTCGAGCACCTGCTGCACGGTCGCACCGTTCCAGCCGCAGGCCGACAGCGCCGGTTCGTATTCGGTCACGGGCGCGTCGGGGTCCAGCACTCCGTCGGCGATCAGGCAACCGGCGACCGTCGAGGTCAGGCTCTTGGACATAGAAAAGACGATATGCTGGGTCCGCGGACCCATCCCGTTGAAATACTGCTCGACCACCACGCGGCCGTCGAGCCAGATCAACACCGCGTCGGTGTAGGTCGCGTCGAGCATCTCGGCCCACGTGGTCGGCCCCGCCGCACCCTCAAAGGCGATGGTGTCGACGTCCTGATGTGCGCCGGGCATGTCCCAGACCGTCTCTCCGCGCCGGACATCCGCCGTGCGCGCGAGCTGACGCATGTTCTGAAAGCTCCAGCGGTTGAACGGCGGCGTGTCGAAGCCGGCCGCCGGGATACGCCATTCGTGCGGCACCGGGGTGCCTTGCATCACCGGCGCCCGTGGTTCGGAATTCCTGTAACTGTCTTGCATCGCCTGTCCCAACCGCAAACGGGGCGCCCGGTTCAGGGCGCCCCGCATCAGGGTTACTTCTGCAGGTCCGTCCAGATCCGCGTGTAGAGCTCCTGCACGTCGGGCGGGCAGGTCTGGTTGAAGACGCCCGCGGCTTTCAACTCCTCGGGGATCACGATTTCCGGGGCGCTCTTCATGTCTTCGGGCATGAATTCCTCAGACCCTTTGATCCCGTTGGCGTAGCGCGCGAATTCCGAGATCAACGCGGCGTTTTCGGGTTCCATGATGAAGTTCTGGAAGGCTTTCGCCTCCTCGACGTTCTGTGCGTCGGCCAGCACCGCGACCGAGTCCATCCACACGGGATAGCCTTCCTTGGGATAGCCATAGGCGATGTCCTCGTTCTGCAGCCGCATCCGGAAGGTCGAACCGTTCCAGTTCACGCCGGCCCAGAGATCCTCCTTGGCGAATTTCTCGAGGTTGCCGTAGTCCATGCCGAGCCACTTCTTCTTGGCCTCGACCAGTGTGTCGCGCACCTTCTTGAGCACTTCCTTGTCACCGGTGCAGGGTTCGCCGCCGTGATAGAGGATCGCCAGCGCCATCACGTCGCCCATTTCGGGCACAACGTTGATCTTGCCGGCCAGCTCCTCGGGCGGATCGAGGAAGATGGCCGAGGTGTTGATGTCGCCGTCGTAATACTTGGTGTTGACCACCACCCCGGTCGTGCCCCACTGCCAGGGCACGGTGTAGTGCCGGCCCGGATCCCACTGCACGTCGACCCACTCGTCGGCCACGTTTTCGAAATTCTCCATCTGGTCGGGGCGGCTTTCCAGCAGCAGCCCTTCGCTGATCCAGATCGGCACGTATGTGTGGGTCGGCACCACGATGTCAAAGCCATGCCCACCGGCCTTGACCTTGGCCAGGGCGGTGTCGTTGCTGTCGAAATCGGTGATCGTGACCTTGATCCCGGTCTCGGCCTCGAATTTCTCGATCAGCTTGGGGTTCGTGTAGTTGCCCCAGTTGTAGATGTTCAGTTCCTGCGCGAACGCCCCCCCGGCGCAGAGCGCCAGAACGGAGGCGGTGACGGTCATCAGTTTCATGGGTTTCTCCTTGTTGGATCGTTGTTGTTGGTCTTGCTTCGCTTTGGTCTTGCCGGCCCCGCTGTCCGGCGCGTCACCTCTTTCGGTGGGTGAGACGGAAGAACAGGGCCACCAGAATGGCGCCCGCCGCAAGGATCACGGTCGAGATCGCGTTGACCTCGGGCGTGACCACGCGGCGCAGCTGGCCCAGCATGTAGGTGGGCAGGGTTTCCTGCCCGGCGGACTTGACGAACTCGGTGATGACCACGGTGTCGAGCGAGATGACGAAGGCCAGCATCAGCCCGGCCACGATGCCCGGCCACATCAGAGGCAGCGTCACCTTGCGAAACGCCTGCCAGCGTGAGGCGTACAGGTCCTGCGCCGCCGTCTCGAAGGAGTTGTCCATGGTTTCAAGACGCGCGCGGATCGGCAGATAAGCGAAGGGGATGCAGAAGGCCGTATGCGCAACGATCAGGTAGATCATCGAGGTGTGACCGGTCCAGACCTTGACCGTCGCGAAGACGATCAGCAGTGCGACGGCGGTGACGATTTCGGGTACCATCAGCGGCTGGTTGATCAGGGCATAGATCATGGTCTTGCCGGGAAAGCGGCGCGTCCGCGTGGTCGCGAGCGCGGCCATGGTGGCGGCGATCGTGCCGACCGAGGACGCGACGAAGGCCAGGTAGAGCGACCGGATGGCCGCATCCTGGACCGCCTCGTTCGCGGCGGCCTGCTTGTACCAGCGCAGCGAGAAACCCTCCCAGATCGCCAGCGACGTACCTTCGTTGAAGGAAAAGATCACCAGGATCGCGATTGGCGCATAGAGAACGACCATGGTAAAGATCGCGATGATCGAAAAGCCGGGCAGGGTGCGCATCGAATAGCCTTTGGCCTTGCGCCTCGGCAGCGGCGTCGTGGCGCGCTGCTCGGTCGGGGTGGTCGTTCCGTCAACCATCGGCGCGCTCCCGCGAGGTGACGCGGACGTAGTAGATCAGCGCGATCATCACGGCGGTCATCAGCATCAGCGACAGGGCCGCGCCGAGCGGCCAATTGCGTCCGGCGCCGAATTGCAGCTCGATCAGGTTGCCGAACATCAGGTTCTTGCCGCCGCCCAGCACACGCGGCGTGACATAGGCCCCGAGCGACGGAATGAAGACGAGGATCGAACCCGCGATGATCCCCGGTTTGATCAGCGGCAGGATCACCCTGCGGAACGCGGCCCAGCGTGTCGCATAGAGGTCGTGCGCGGCCTCGACCAGGCGGAAATCGAGCTTGTCCACAGCGGCGTAGATCGGCAGCACCATGAGCGGCAGGAAGACGTAGGTCATTCCGAAGGCGATCGCGAAGTCGGTGAACATCATCTGCAGGGGCGCGTCGATGATGCCCAGCCGCAGCAGGACAAGGTTGATGACCCCTTCGTTCCGGATCAACTCCTGAATGGCGATGGTGCGCACCAGCAGGTTGCTCCAGAACGGCACGGTCACGAGGAACAACCACAATTCGCGGCGGCCCGGCGGCTGGGTGGCGATGAACCACGCGGTCGGCAGCCCAAAGACCAACGTCAGCACCGTGGTGATGATCGACAATGAAAAGGAGCGCCAGAAGATCGTCAGATGCGCGTCGGCCCACATCAGCGTGTCATCGAAGATGTCGCGCTGCACGACCGTGTTCATCCAGCCTTCAAGCGAAAACTCCCATTTGACGTTGCCGTAGTCGCCGGGCGTCAGGAAAGAATAGACCACCATGACCAGCAGCGGCCCGGCGGCGAAACAGATGATGATGAGAACCGCCGGAAGCGACAACAGCCAGCGGGTGCGGTTCTCGGCACGTTCGGATTCGGCTTCGAGCTCTCCGGGGCGATATGCACTGGTATCGGCCATCAGTCGCGCAGCACCGTGATTGCACCGGGAGCGAGTGCGAGCGACACCTCGCTGCCTTCCGGTGGCAGTTGCCCGCCTCCGCGCGGTGAATTGCCCAGCCGCGCCTTGATCGCCTCTCCGGTGCCGAGCGCAAGATGCGCGATCGTCGCCTCGCCGGAATAGACCACGTTCCTGACCTTGGCACTCAGATCCCCGTCGGACGTGGCAAGACTGATGTGTTCGGGTCGCACCAACACGCTGACCCTGCCGTCGGGCACGCCCTCTGGGCGGTTGACCGGGAAGTTGCCCCCCGCGGCGAGGGTGACGGTGTCATTCTCAAGCGTAGCATCCAGGAAATTGGACTCGCCGATGAAATTGGCGACGAACCGTTCGGCCGGGCGTTCGTAGATGTCGCGCGGCTTGCCGATCTGCAGGATCTTACCTGCGCTCATCACCGCGACCCGGTCGGACATGGTCAGTGCTTCCTCCTGATCGTGGGTCACGAAGACGAAGGTGATGCCGGTTTCGCTTTGCAGGCGCTTGAGTTCGATCTGCATTTCCTTGCGCAGTTTCAGATCGAGTGCGGAAAGCGGCTCGTCCAGAAGCAGCACCTTGGGGTGCGGCGCGAGGGCCCGGGCCAGGGCAACGCGTTGTTGCTGGCCGCCGGAAATCTCGCTGGTGCGGCGGTCGCGCATCGGTTCCATCTGCACCAGACGCAGCATGTCATCCACCGTCGCGCGCACCTCTGCTTTGGGCTTGCCCAGCATCTCGAGTCCGAAAGCGATGTTCTGCGCGACGCTCATGTGCGGGAACAGCGCGTAATTCTGGAACACGGTATTCACAGGGCGCTGGTTGGGCGGAAGCCGCGATATGTCGCTGCCCGCCAGCCGGATCGCGCCCATGGTCGGAGGCTCGAAACCCGCGATCAGGCGCAGCAGGGTCGTCTTGCCGCAGCCCGACGGCCCGAGCAGGGTGAAGAACTCGTTTTCCGCGATCGTCACGCTGACATCGTCAAGCGCGGTGAAGGCCGAGTCACCTGCACCGAATGTCTTGGTGACCTGTTCAATCTCGATCATGCCTTCAACCGCCATCCCCGAATTTCGTCCCTGCCATTAGTGCTATTGACAACGTCGGTTTAGTCAACAACAAATTTTTACCAAGATAAAAACTTTTGGTCGGAGCACAATTTTTGGCCCATTCTCCCGACATGCCGCCGCAAAAGGGCAAGGCCGACACGGGGTTGCGTGGGCGAAAGAAGGCGCGTCGCCGCCAAGACATCCTGCGCGTCGCGGGCACGCTGTTCAACGAAAAAGGGTTCGACGCGACCACCATGGCCGACATTGCCGAGGCGGCTGAAATCTCGCCGCCGACGGTGTTCAACTACTTTGGATCAAAGGATAATATCCTGAGTGCCCTTCTGTTTGAAGGGGCCGCGCGCGAACGGGTGCAGCATCTGGCCAAGCCGCGCAGCTCGGGACGGCCCTTCGCCGAGATTATCGGCGAGCTGCTTTGCGAGATTACCGAGAATACGATGCGAATCGCCGGCAAGCGGGTCTGGCGCTATGCGGAATCGGCGAACATCCGGCGCACCAATCTCGAGTTCCAGCGCCAGTTCATCGATACGGACCTCGAACTGATGCGCCTGATCCGGACCTATCTGCGCGACTATGACCTGACCCTGCGCACCGGGGGCGAACCCGATCACACGTTCCTGGCGCGGCTGTTCTTTGACCGTTGGACCGCGCGCTATTTCGAATTCATCAAGGAGGATGCGATGACTCTGGAAGAACATTTCAACGACCTGCGCTCCGATTCGCGCGCGCTCGTCGACCTGCTGTTCGCGGACAGCTTTGCGCTGGCGTCACCGCTCAGGTCCGCGAGACAGGCGCGATGACGCGGGCCGATTGCATCATCGAGAACGGCCGCGTCCTGACGATGGACGAGGACAAGCCGGACGCCGAGGCGGTGGCCATCGCAGACGGTCGCATCCTGGCCGTCGGGTCGACTGCCGACATGCGGGACCTTGCTGGTCCAGACACGCGTCGCATCGATGCTCAGGGGGCGACGGTCATGCCGGGGCTGGTCGAGGCGCACCTGCATCTCTTCGCCGGGGCCTTCGGCTTGCGGCTCCTGCAGCTTGACGGCGTGCGCGGATTGCCGGCCTTGCGCGACAGGTTGCAGCGCTATGCCAAGGACAACCCTGACGAAACGCTGCTGATCTGCAAGCAGGCCGACTACAACCTGTTTGGCGACGGCATCGCGACCACGCGCCAGATGCTGGACGAGGCGCTCGCCGAACGTCCGGCGATCTTCATCGCTCCCGATCACCACACGGCTTGGGCCAACACGGCAGCTTTGAAGAAGGCGGGCATCCTGTCGGGGCTGGACACGCCGACCGGCAGCGAAGTGGTCATGGGCGAGGATGGCTTCGCCACCGGCGAATTGCGGGAAAACGGCGCCTTCGATCCGGTGATGGAATTGCGCTCGTCCGGTGGACGTGAGGGCCTGGGGCTGGCCGGACTCGAGCCTGCGTTCCCGCCGACGCCCGCGCAACGCGCCGAGGACATCGCCGTGGTGAAGGAGGGCCTGAAGCTCTGCGCTTCCTATGGCTTCACAAGCCTGCACAACATGGACGGCAACCGCTATCAGCTTGAACTGCTGCGCGAGATCGAAGAGGCGGGCGACCTCATCTGCCGGACCGACATTCCCTTTCACCTGACCCCGAGCAAGGCGATCGACAGCCTCGCCGAGGCCGAAGTCCTGCGTGCGGAGTTCGCGTCGGATCGGCTCAGCTCGCGGCGGGTCAAGATGTTCATGGACGGGGTCATCGACAGTTCGACCGCCGTTCTCGTGGATGATTACGCGGATCGGGCAGGCTGGCGGGGTGAGCTTCTGCACTCACCCGAGCGGTTCCGGTCCGCCGCGATCGAAGCCGATCGACGCGGGTTTCAGATCGCCGTGCATGCCATCGGCGACGGAGCCATCCGCAACACGCTCGACGGGTTCGAGGCCGCGCAGCGGGCCAACGGCAAGCGGGATTCTCGGCACCGGATCGAACATGTCGAGCTTTTGAACCCCCGGGATCTGCCGCGCTTCCGCGATCTCGGAGTCGTGGCGTCGATGCAGCCCTCGCACCCGCCCGGCGCGATGGATTTTCCGCTTCAACCCTGGCTCAGCCGCGTGGGCGAGGCCCGTTGGCCCTGGGCATTCCCGCTTGATGCGTTGCGCGCGCAGGGCACCCCCATCGCTTTCGCGTCGGACTGGCCGGTGGCTGACCTCGATCCGATGCGCAGCGTCAAGGCCGCGATGATGCGCCGGGCGTGGAAGGAGGGCGATCCCCACAACGCTTCGACCCTGTTGCAGTCCCTTCATGCCTATACGGCTGGCGGCGCCTTTGCCGGGCACGAGGATCACCGGCTCGGGCGTCTCGCCCCCGGATTGCTGGCCGATATCGTGGTGATGGATCGAGATCTTCAGGCGCAGTCGGCCGAGGAGATCGGTCAGGCGCGTGCGGCGATGACCTTCAGCGAGGGTGTGCTCACCTGGGAGGCTTGAGCCGCCGCTCTCCGGCCCCATCGGTGAGTAGACACTCTGGGGGCCGGAGGCTCGTCCGGCGAAAGGGGTTCTCTCGCCGGTCACGGTCTTATTTCTGCTGATCGTCGATGCGCAGTGTCAGCGCAGGGTTGTGCGCGAAGAAGTTGAACGGCTGGATGTGAACGGTTTTCCACTCCGTCGACATGACCGGCCAGTCTTCCATCCGCGGGATGTGGTGGAAGCCGGCGGTGAACCAGGATACGATATCCTGCCCTTTCAGCGGCTTGTCCTCCTTCACCCATTCCGCCAGCGTATCGGACCCATCGCTCTGCATCGCGTATTTGCCGCCCGCGTATCTGTGTTCCGGATCGTAGACCGTTGTCCAGGAGGAATATTCGATATAGGCGTTGCGCTTGAACGGCGGATCATTTTCAAAGTCGTAGGGACCGTAGGCGATCGAGCCGTGATGGATCATCCAGCCGGGCGTATGGCCCAGATAGCCCTCGCGTGACGGGTTCGAGATGTGAACGTGCTTGGGCTTCATCGCGCTGAAGCGATAGCGTGCGTCCATCTCGCTGTCGGGCATCACGTGTTTCCAGGTCCACATCGACCGGCGCGGACTGCCTTCGGGCACCTCGGCGGGCACGATTTCCATCGTGCCAATACCGTTGACCGGTTGATCGATGTCGAAGTCGATCCGGAAGTTGAAATAGTGGTCGTGGTTGGCGGCCACCAGGTTCGGCGCGATGAGGGTGCCGTACCTGGTGTCTTCTGCTGCGGTCGGGTCGTTCATCGACGTCGCGGCGACCCCTTTGACGGCATCGAGGCCGGTCGCGCCGACCTTGATCAGGATCTGACCGTCCTGCTTCAGCCGGTAGTCGATCAGGTAGTCGTAGTTGCCGACCTCCGACGCGGTGCGGATCACAAGCTCGGTTTCAGGCCGGCCTTCGGCCGGCACGAACTGGTCCGGCGTCTGCGCGAAGATCTCGAAATGCCGCCATGCAGGATCGCCGATGTTGCGCTCGAAGATGCAGATCGCGTCCGGGATTTCCAGCGGCATCCCCGCGTCATCCGCGATCATGGCCGGCAGGAATGTCGCGTAGGCCGGGCAGTCCACGCCGGCGCGCAATGGGGTCAGGAACAGGCCGAAACCGTATTCCCCACTGTCCATGTAGGTGCGCCAGTACCAGCCTTCGGTTGCATCCATGTATGGAACGAAGACTTCCGAAAGGTGCATCTGGTAGATCACCGACCGCCAGTTTTCACCGTCCTTGACGTCGAGATTGGACAGAACCAGCCCCGGGCGCTTGTCGATCCGGAAGTTCAGCTTCCAGATGTCCCATTCGAGGTGGCTGCCATCGAGCGCGTAGTTCGGTCCGCCGGGTTGGCTCAGCGTCGCCGGGTTGCTTGCCGGGCGGAGCGGGACGCGCGCGGCAACTTCTTCCTCGGTATACCCCCACGGGTCGGTGGGAACGGGCGTGTTGCCTTCATCCACGACGTCCACGACTTCGCGTGTCGTCAGGTTGAACAGGGCGAACAGCCCCTCGATCGGCTTGGCGTAGAAGTTGGACCCTTCCGGCACTTCGTAGCAGGGCACCTTCATGAAACGGCCTTGTTCGGCGGTCCCGTCAAAGAAATTGCCCGCGGTCAGGGGCAGGCAGAACGCCTGCTCCGGCGTCAGGCCCCGCGCGGCCAGCCCGTCGATCATGCGCTGATCCCCCAGCGCACCTTCGAGCGCGCCGATGAACTCGGCGAACATCACCATCGGTTGACCTTCGGCGGCCTCGTTGGAATCGACCGTAAGGCCCGTGACGTTCACCACCACTTCACGAAAGCCGCCCGCGCCGTCCGTCATGTAGACCGTCGCCCTGCGGTCGGGGAGCGGACCATCCCCGTTTTTCCATGCAAGAACGTCGGACTTTGGCGGCTCCTTCATCTCGATGAGGGGGAAGAGTGTGTCGTCATCGGCCACACCGGCGTCGCGCAGGATCTGGTTTATGGTCGCATATTCATCGGACGTCAGTCCGCCCAGCGGATGTGTCCGCTCCTGTGCATGCGCCGACGACAGGATCGTCGCGCACAGGGCCGTGGTTGCGAGTAGCTTCTTCATTCTTGGATACTCCTCTCCTGCTGTAAATCAGGCTATCCCTACCGGGATGTTGCCTTCGTCCCATTGGGCCGGATCAGGTTTCGTGTGTCCCCGCGTATGCCGGCGCACGATCTCTGTTGGGAGTCACTAGATCACGGAGAAGCCCTGTTCGCCAAGGACGGAACGCCTTCGATGCTTCGCGCGCGGCCATTCGCGAGGCCGCGCGGAAATTCGTTCAAAGATCTTTGAAAGTCATCGACGCGGCGAGGCAGAGCGCCTCGCCGCTGTTCGATCAAGCCATCGCGGTCCAGAGTTGGAACAGCAGCCCCGATGCGAAGGCGCCGGTCAGCGACAGCCCGATGTAGAGCGCGAAGACCTGCGGTCGGGCCAGCGCCCAGACCGCCATCGCGGCCGGTATCGACGTCACGCCACCGGCGACGAGGAAGGCCATGCCGGCGCCCGGCGCCATGCCTTGCTCCAGCAGTCCGCCCACCAGGGGCAGCGCCGCATAGCCGTTCAGGTAGGCCGGCACGCCGACCAGCGTGGCGGTTGCGATGGGCAGCAGGCCCTCGCCACCCAGGGCGGCGGTGACGGTTTCTGCCGGAATCCAGGCCAGCATGAGGCTTTCGAGCAGGAAGGCCAGCGTCAACCATTTGGCGAGGAACAACGTCGTGGTCAGGGCCGTCTTGCCGAATTTCGCACGGCGCTCGGGCTCTTCCCAGAAGCGCCAGGCGACGGGTTTCGGCGCGCGAATCTTGGCGCCGCCGCAGCCACCGTTGCCGATGCCTTCACGCAATGGGTCCGCGAAAGCTCCGCCCTTCATCATCAGGTGCACGACCGTGCCTCCAAAAACCCCCAGCCCGATGGCGGCAAGCGTCTTCGCGACCGCGAATTCGAGATCCAGGACACCGGTCGTCAGCACGAACATCGACGGGTCCATGATCGGCGAGGCGAGCCAGAAAGCCATGACCGCCGACAACGGCACGCCCATTGCCAGCAGCGCCGCGATCAGCGGGATCACTCCGCAGGAACAGAAGGGCGAGAGGCCGCCTGCCAATGCGCCCAACCCGATCATCAGGATCAGCGCACCGGTAAAGGCCTTGGCGATCAGGTTGTCGGCCCCCGTCGCGCCGGCCCAGGCGGCAATGGCGATCGACAAGATCAGGAACGGCGCCGTGTTCAGCATCGCCTTGCCCGCGAAACGGGCGCTCTCTGCGGCTTGCGCAGGGTCGAACACCGCCAACACCGCAAGAATCGCGGCGGAGACAAGCCAGACCTTTTGATCCTCCCACAAGTGGCGCAGGGTCGATCGGAGGCCGGGCGTTGCGAGGGTCGTCTCAGTCATAACCAAATCTCCGGAATTGCAGTTTTTTCAGGGAAAGAAAGATCGAGGCGTCGGATCATGCAGCGTCCTCCGAGGGGCGCACCGAAACGCCGACGCAGCATTCGGAGGTCAGGAAACCAACCAGCGCATGCATCGCGGGAAAATCGACGCGATTGAACACTTCGCGTCCCTGTTTGTGTTGCAGGACAAGCCCGGCATCGACCAGCGTCGACAGATGATGCGCCAGAGTCGACGGTGCCAATCCCAGGTGCTCACCAATATCGCCGACCCGCAGCCCATCATTCCCGGCCTTCACCAACAGGCGAAAAATCGAGAGGCGGGCATCGTGGCCAAGAGCGGCAAGGGCGCGGGCTTTGGGGCTGGTCGTGGTCATGCTGTAAAAATAACTACAATTCTAGTTTTGTAAAGGATTCGGTTTGGTGGATGAAAATCGTTCTTGCGTTAAGCCCGCACGCCCAAGTGTTCACGCCAGAGTGATGCTGCATCGTCGCCGGGTCGAATGGACTGCCGGGATCCACAAGCTGACCTGGGCTCCGTCGCGATTTAGCTGCCAGAAAGAGGCGCCTTGTTCCAATCAACGGCTCAGCTCTTCAGGTCAACTCTTGCCCGCCGATGCCTCGTTCAGCACGGCGCGATACACTTCCTCGATGCCATCTGCCTCGCTTCTGGCGCTGAAAGAGGCGGTTGCCGTCTCGCGGGCCGTCCTTGCCATCTCAAGATGCCGATCGGGACTTCGCAGGATCCCAAGCGCTGCGCCCGCGACGTCCTGTGGAGTTCCTTGTGGAACGATTGTTCCGCAGCGCCCCTCCTTGCTGAAGGATCGGTAGTAGCCTGCGTCGCTGGCGACGAACGGCACCGCGCTGGCCATCGCTTCGAGCGGCACCATACCGTAGCCCTCGTAGCGCGGCAGTTGGATGATCAATGAGAGGCTTCGCATGATCGCTGGAAGTTCCGTCGCGGGGACTTCCCCGGGGAACAGGATCCGCCCCGCCATGCCCGCGGCAGCAACCTTGTCCTTCAAGTCGCGCAAGAAACTCTGATGCTCTCGCGCCGCCCTTCCAAGGATCAGCGCGGTTGCACCTTCCAGATCGGGAAGAAGCCGCAACATCGCCTCGACGAAGAGGTCGGTTCCCTTCTCGGGGCGGATTCGTCCGACCGTCGCGAGGCCCATCGATCCACCGTAGCCCAAGGCAGCCCATGCCGCCGCTCGGTCCTCGGCCGGGGTGAACAGGTCCGTATCGACACCGTGCGGGACCACGGCGCGCACGTTCGGAACGTACTCCGCCGCCTTGTCCGTGGTGGCGATCACGGCATCCATCCGGCTGATCAGCCAACGGGGATAGGCCGAATGCCGACGCTGCGCCGCCGAGGTGAAAACGATCCGGACCGGCAGGCGCAGGACGTCGCGCGTCCAGATTGCAACGCGCATCTCGGGATTGCGGCGGACATGCCACAAGACGCACGGCGCGCGTCCGGGGTCCCGCGACATGCGTCGCGCCTCGTTCACAGCGATGGGGGCAGGGCACCCTGGCAGGGGATGGCCGACAAGGCGCAGGTCGTGGGATCCGATCTGTTGCCGGATCACGTTGGCAGCCGTGGCGGACACACCTGTGAAGCGGGGGTTCATGTTCGTGACGAACAGGTCAGGCATCGCCGCCCAGCCGCAACACTTCGCACAGATCCCCGATGATTGAGTCCAGACGCCCTTGCTGTTCCGTGACATAGCGCTTCGCTGCCGCGCGTGCCTGTTGCAGGGCATTGGCATCCTGCAGCCAGTGGTCGATCGCCGTTGCGAGCCCATCGGCATCGCTTGCCAGAACGACGCCACCCCCTGCCACCAAAGGATCGAAGGTCTCGGAAAAGTTCGTCACATGCGGTCCGCTGATGACCGCTGCGCCGGCCTGGGCCGGCTCGAACGGGTTGTGGCCCCCGATGGGCAACAGCGATCCACCGAGAAAGACAAGCGGGGTCATTGCATACCAAGTGCCCGTCTCTCCCAGCGTGTCGGCGAGGTAGACCTGTGTCTGCGCGTCAATCGGGTCCCGTCTCGTGCGGCGCGCGACGCTGAAATCCCGGTCGCGTATGAGGGCTTCCACCTCGTCGCCGCGTTCCGGATGGCGGGGCACCAGCACGAGGCACAGGGCCGGATGCTTCTCGATCAGCCGCGCATGCGCGGCCAGGACGGTTTCTTCCTCGCCCGGATGGGTCGAACTGGCAACCCAGACGGGGCGGCCGTTCAGCGCCTCCTGCAGCTCGGTCAGGGTCGCCTCATCGACAGGTAGGGCGGCCGACGTGGCCTTGAGATTGGTGCCGACCTTAACGCGCTCGGGAGCTGCCCCGATCGCGACGAGGTTATCCGCCGTCTTCCGGTTCTGGGTCAGGACCAGATCGAACTGATCCAGCACGAACCGCGCGGTCGCCGGTGCCTTCTTCCAGGCCTCCACCGACTTTTCGGACAGGCGCGCGTTGAGAAGCGCCAGCGGAATACCCCTGGCTCGCGCTTGGACCAGCATCAGCGGCCATAATTCACTTTCGACGAAAACCCCGGCATCCGGGCGCCAGTGATCGAAAAACCGGGAGACGGGACCATGGGCGTCGATCGGCGCGAACTGGTGGCGAGTGCGCGGTGGCAGCCTGCGCGCGATCAGGTCGGCCGAGGTCGCGGTTCCGCTCGTGATCAGGAACTCCGCATCCGGCAGTCGTTCGCCCATGCGGGTGATCAAGGTCAGGACAGACAGGCTCTCGCCGACGCTTGCCGCGTGAAACCAGACAAGCTGTCCCACCGGCCTCGGAAGGCTGGCATTGCCGAGCCGTTCGTGAATGCGCGGTACGGCCACGTCGTGGCGGCGCAGCTTGCGAGACACGATCCAGTAGGCCAGTGGTGATCCGAACGAGGTGAGGCCGCGATAGAGGCGGAAGAGTGCAGTCGGCCCGGCGTTTGTGGGGGGCATCACCCGCCTGTGTGGCTCATGTGGCGGGACATCTGTCCATCGGTGCGCTGACGCGAGTAATCGAAGTCATGGCCCTTGGGCTTGTGCGCGATGGCGTTGCGGATCGCGTCGCGCAACGGCTCTTCGCTGTCCGGGTGATCCCGCAGCGGCGCGCGCAGGTCGGCGTTGTCCTCTTGCCCGAGGCACATGAAAAGCTCTCCGGTGCAGGTCAAGCGCACCCGATTGCAGCTTTCGCAGAAATTATGTGTCAGCGGAGTTATGAAGCCGATTTTCTGGCCGGTTTCCTGCAACTGCACATACCGCGCAGGTCCGCCCGAACGTTCGGCGAGATCGGTCACGGTATAGGCGCGTTCGTATTCGGCGCGCACATCCTTCAGCGACCAGTACTGGCCCAGGCGGTCCTCGTTGCCGATATCACCCATCGGCATGACCTCGATCCACGTCAGGTCCATGTCCCGCGCTGCGCACCATTCGGTGATCGCCGGAAGTTCCTCTTCGTTGAAGCCTTTCAGGGCAACCGCATTGATCTTGACGCGGAGTCCGGCCTTCTGCGCCGCATCGATGCCCCGCAGCACCTGCGGCAGCCGTCCCCAGCGGGTGATCTCGGCGAATTTCGCCTCGTCCAGTGTGTCCAGAGAGATGTTCACCCGGCGTACCCCGGCAGCGTGAAGATCGGCGGCAAACCGTTCCAACTGACTGCCGTTGGTCGTCAGCGTCAATTCCTTCAGCGCTCCCCTCTCTAGATGCCGGCTCATGGCCTGGAAGAAAGTCATGATACCCTTTCGCACAAGGGGTTCGCCGCCGGTGATGCGCAGCTTCTCGACACCGAGGTCGATGAAGGTGGAACACATCCGGTCAAGCTCTTCCAGCGTCAGCAATTCCTTCTTCGGCAGGAAGGTCATGTTCTCGGACATGCAATAAACGCAGCGAAAATCGCAACGGTCGGTCACGGACACCCTGAGATAGGTGATGGCGCGCGCAAAGGGATCGATCAGAGGAGCTGTCATGCCCCATAGGTAAAGCGCGGTCCCGTTGGCGGCAAGAGCCTAAGAGGCGCCTTTGACCGAACCCTGCTTGCTATCCAAGTATTTCGCCGCTTCCTTGCGGGCGAACGGTTTCATCGCCGCACCATGACTGTCTAGGAACGCGACCACACGCGCTGCGTCGTGCTTGGACAGATCGCGCAGCCACCAGGCCACCGCTTTCTGGATGAACCAGTTCCGGTCGTCGACATATCCGGCGGCCCAGCCGAGGATTCGGTCCCGCCGGGCGAGGTCTTCGGGCTTGGGGGTGTTCTGCTTGGTCCAGGGCAGGGTGATCACCAGTGCCGCCCGCCGTGTCCACATGTGATCCGAGCGGGTCCACAGCTCGACCTCGTCAAGCCGGCCGGGATCGGCGACCAGCCGTTTCTGACCCGCCATGCAGGCATGATCCGCGATCGCCCAGCTGTCGAAATCGGCAACCCAGCTTTGGATCAGGGCCCAGACAGCGTCGTCGGGACGAATGCGGGCCTGCGTCAACAGCTTGGCGGCGGCCAGTCGGGCCTCGTAGATGTCCGTCTTCCAGAGCCCGTCGGCAAGCTCGACCCGGCGCGCGACATCCAGTTCACTACGCCAGGTCTTGGTCAGAGCGTTCAGGACCGGGTTGGCAACCCCCAGGTAGTCGCGTTTCGACTTGTGATAGGCCGCCATGCCGCGCGCCCTCTCGGGATCGGCCTGCGCCTTGATCTGGTCGAGATAGCTGTCGATCATGCGACGCACCGACCGATTGAACGCCGCTCCGCCATCTGTGCTTTGCGCGCATCGGGGCGCATGTCAGCCCCGTGATGCTCCCGCACGGGCATCACTCCACCGTTACCGACTTGGCCAGGTTGCGCGGCTGATCCACGTCGGTGCCTTTCGCGACCGCCGTGTGATAGGCCAGAAGCTGCGCCGGAACCGCGTAGAGGATCGGCGACAACGAAGTATGGACATGGGGCATCCGGATCGTGACCCAGACACCGTCGCTGGCCTCGGATATGCCGCGATCATCGGAGACGAGCATGACCTTGCCTTTCCGCGCCATCACCTCCTGCATGTTCGACACCGTCTTGTCGAACAGCGCGTCGCGCGGGGCCATCACGACCACCGGCATGTGTTGGTCGATCAACGCAATGGGGCCGTGTTTCAGCTCGCCTGATGCATAAGCTTCTGCGTGTATATAACTGATTTCTTTCAGTTTCAACGCGCCTTCCAGCGCGAGCGGATACATCAGCCCACGCCCAAGGAAGAGCACGTCGCGTGCTTCGCTCAGCCGTTGCGCGGCGGTGCGGATGGCCTCGTTCTGGTCCAGTGCCAAATTGATGATGGCCGGTAAGCCACGCAAAGCAGCCACATGATCGGCCAGTGCTTCTGGACCGAGCGTGCCGCGATCGGCGGCGGCTTTCAGCGCCAGCATGAGCAGCACCGTCAATTGACAGGTGAAGGCCTTGGTCGAGGCGACGCCGATTTCGATGCCGGCATGGATCGGCAGCGCGAGGTCACTCTCCCGCGCAATCGAGCTTTCCGGTACGTTGACCACCGAGACGATGCTATCGGCCTTTCCGGCGCAGTAGCGCAAGGCCGCCAGTGTGTCCGCCGTCTCGCCCGACTGGCTGACGAACAGCGCCAGCGTCCCGTCGGGCACCGGCGGCTCGCGATAGCGGAACTCGCTGGCGACATCGACTTCGACGGGCAGTCGGGCCAGTTGCTCGAACCAGTATTTCGCTGTCAGGCAGGCGTAGTAGGCAGTGCCGCAGGCCACCATGGTCAGCCGCTGGACCGAGGTGAAATCGATCCCGTCGCCCGGCAGGATCACGCGATCCTCGCCGCTCGGCAGGTAGTGACGTATCGCTTCGCCGATCACCTCGGGCTGTTCGGCGATCTCCTTGGCCATGAAATGCTTGTGCCCGGCCTTGTCCACCCGAGCGCTGTCGATCCGGATGACCTTGAGCGCGCGATTGGCCAGCGCGCCCTGTGCGTCGCGGATGGTCACGCCGGATCTTGTCACCACGGCGCGATCGCCTTCTTCCAGATAGGTGATCCGGTCGGTCAGGGGGGCCAGCGCGATCGCATCGCTTCCGACATACATTTCGCCGTCGCCATGGCCGATCGCCAGCGGCGAGCCCTTGCGCGCAGCGAAGATCAGGTCGTCTTCGCCCTCGAACAGGAAGGCCAGCGCAAACGCGCCGTCCAGGCGGTCGAGCGTCGCGGTGGCGGCGGAGACCGGATCCGCGCCGTCCTGCAGCAGGGCTTCGGTCATCAGGGCGACGGTTTCGGTGTCAGTGTCAGTCGTGAACTGCACGCCCCGCTCGGCCAGTTCGGCGCGCAGCTCGCGATAGTTCTCGATGATACCGTTGTGCACCACCGCAACGCGCCCGGCCCGATGCGGGTGCGCGTTGTTGACGGTCGGCGCGCCATGGGTCGCCCAGCGGGTGTGGCCGATCCCGGCCTTGCCCGCCAGAGGTTGGTGCACCAGCAGGTCCGACAGGTTGACCAGTTTGCCGACCGCGCGACGTCGATCCAGCACGCCGCCGTTGACCGTGGCGATGCCGGCACTGTCATAGCCGCGATATTCCAGGCGCTTCAACGCCTCGACCAGGGTCGGGGCGGCCTCATGGCTGCCGAGCACACCAACGATACCACACATTACGAGCGTTCCTTGTTCAGACGGGCCTTCTTGGCGCGCAGCATGTCGAACAGCTTGCGCGCCCGCCCGGGCTTGTTCTCCTGTTTCACCCGCGCCATGGCGAGCGCCTCGGGTTCGACGTCGCGGGTGATGACTGATCCGGTGGCGGTCATCGCGTGATCGCCCACCGTAACCGGCGCGACCAGCATGGTGTTCGAGCCGATGAAGGCCCCCGCGCCGATCTTGCTGCGGTGTTTCATCACGCCGTCATAATTGCAGGTGATTGTACCCGCGCCGATATTGGCGCCCGCGCCGACGGTCGCATCGCCGATATAGCTCAAGTGGTTGACCTTCGCGCCCTCGTCGATCTGCGCATTCTTGATCTCGACGAAATTGCCGATCCGCGCGCCTTCGGCGAGTTCCGCCCCTGGGCGCAGCCTTGCGTAGGGTCCGACGACTGCGCCGCGGCTGACATGGCAGCCTTCGAGGTGCGAGAACGCGCGGATCGTGGCGCCGCTTTCCACCGTGACCTCGGGTCCGAAGACCACGTTGGGTTCGATCACCGCGTCGCGGCCGATCACGGTGTCCTGCGCAAGAAAAACGGTCTCGGGTGCCATCAGCGTCACGCCGGATTCCAGCAGATCGGCCCGGGCGCGCTGCTGGAACACCGCGTCGGCCTCGGCCAGTTCGGCACGCGAATTGACACCCATCGTCTCGCGCTCGTCGCATGTGACGACTGTTGCCGAGAGGCCTCGGGTCCGGGCGAGGGCGACGATGTCGGTCAGGTAGTATTCGCCCGCCGCGTTGTCGTCGCGCACATCCGAGATCAGCTCGAACAGGGTCGATGCGGCGCAGGCGACCAAACCGCTGTTGCAGAGCGTGATCGCGCGTTCGGCTTCGGTCGCGTCCTTGAATTCCACGATCCGGCTCAACCCATCTTGGTTCACCACCAGACGTCCATAGCGGCCCGGATCGCAGGCTTCGAACCCCAGAACCACAAGGTCGTGGCTCGCCCGCGCGGCCACCATCCGCTCGAGCGTTTCGGACTGCAGGAAGGGCGTATCACCATAAAGCACCACCACGTCGCCCGAAAACCCCTCAAGCGCGTTTCGCGCCTGATCGACGGCATGGGCCGTACCCAGCTGCTCCTCCTGGATGACGATCTGAGCGTCATCGTTTTCCTCGAGCACCACTTTCGTCACCGCCTCGGCCCCAAGGCCCGCCACGATCACCACGCGGTCGGGGTCCAGCGAGGCGCCCGCGCGCATCGCATGCAGCAGCATCGGCACCTGCGCGATCGGGTGCAGCACCTTGGGCAGATCGGACTCCATCCGTGTGCCCTTGCCGGCGGCCAGGATGATCAGTGCGATACTCATATGAATTCTCTTTGTGTTTTCGGTCGGCCCGTTTTATCCGCTGAGTACCACTTAGCAATGGGTGGTGCGATCAAAACAGGTTGCGGGCTGCAACACCACAGGCGGAGTGCCGCCGGACCGGGAGGCGCGATGCGGACGGTGATATTCGACCTCGATGGAACTTTGGCGGACACGTCCGGCGACCTGATCGCGGCGGCCAATGCCTGTTTCCGCCAGATGGGGCAGGGCGACGTTCTGGTGCCGGGGACAGATGCCGGGATCGCCCTGCGCGGCGGCAAGATGATGTTGACGCGCGGGCTCGAACGGCTCGGCGCCTTTGATCCGGCCCTGATCGAGCGCTATTATCCGGTGCTGTTGGACGCCTATTCAGAGGCGATCGATACGCACACGTTCCTGTACCCCGGCGCGATGGAAGCTGTCGACGCGCTCAAGGCGGACGGCTATGGCGTCGGCATATGCACCAACAAGCCTGCAGCCCTTGCAGACCTGTTGCTGACCCGGCTCGGCATCCTGGACAGGTTTGATTCGATGGTGGGGGCCGATACCTTGCCGGTGCGCAAGCCGGATCCGGAACCGCTTCGCGAGGCGGCCCGGCGCGCGGGCGGCGATCCGGCGCGCTGCGTGTTGATCGGGGACTCGGACACCGACCGCAATACGGCGCGCGCTGCTGGCGTGCCTTCGGTGCTCGTCACCTTCGGGCCGTCCGGCGCCGACATGGCCGCGCTGCAGCCCGAGGCCCTGCTGCATCAGTTCTCGGATCTGCCAGCAATCGTGTCCGACCTGATCGGCTGAAACAGCAGATCGGTGAGGACGGAAAGCGACCCGTCGGCGAGATCGTGCAGGGCGGCTTCAATGGCGTCAGATCGCACGGGCCCCAGAATCGGGTCGGCGAGTGCGTGGAACTTGGAGCGCAGCTCCGCCGGGCTCGGCGGGGCGCGGTGATCCCATCGGGGCGAAAGCCAGTCACCATCAAGCCGTGTTCCGTCCCGCAGGACCAGCGAAACTTGCGCCAGCCGCTCGGTGGGGAAGGCGGCGTTGGCCGTGTCGTCCTCGCGCATCAGCAGGCTTTCGGACAGACGCAGGATGTCCGGATCGTGCAGCGCCGCGTTCGCGATATCCGCGGGCGTGACATCCCCGCGCACCAGCGCGACGGCACAGGGGTACGAGGTGGAATATTGGGCTTCCTCGGTTGTTCTCGGCCGCGAGGTGGCGAGACGCACCGCCTCGTGGAACGTTGTCACCTCGATCTGCGCAACGTCGTCGGCGGTCAATCCATGTGCCCGCTTCAGTGCCAGAACGCCTTCGATCGGGGCTTGGGCCCAGCGACAAACCGGGTAGGGTTTGAAGTACTGCTCGAGGATCATCCAACGGGTGCCGAGGTCGCTCCAGTGTTCCGGCGCTTCCTCGACAGTGATGGCAGGCGCCCCGGTGAAGTCTTTGGCGGCCAGTTCGACCGCGCTGACTCCGGTCATTGCGCCCCAGCCGGACCCGTCCTTGAGCATGGTCGGGTGGTCGATGCAGCGCATCATCTGGCTGCGTGGCCCGTGATACTCGGCGATTCCCAGCGCATGGCGGGTTTGGGAGCGGTCCAGGCCGCACAGCCGCGCACCGGCTGCAGCGGCCGTGACCGCGCCCCAGCTTCCGGATGTGTGATAGTCGGGCACGGTCGCGTGCTGCGCCATTGCAGCGCGGCTGCCGAATTCATACCCCATGGCGATGCTTGCGAGGAAATCCGCGGCGCTGGCGCCCCGCGCGTGGGCGAGCGCCAGCGCCGCCGGAAACAGCGGACAGCCCACATGCCCCTTGGCCGGGTTGAATCCGTCATGGCCGTCAAGCGCGTCGATGGTCATGCCGGTGGCGAGCGCCACTCCGGCCGGGCTGGCGGTACGTGCATCGAAAAGGAGCGGTGCGATGCCGCCGAAGGTTTCGGCCGCGTGGGCGCGGATGATTCGCGACAACCGTGTGCCATGCCCGCCGGCTGCGACGCCGATCAGGTCCAGAAGGCAAAGTTCGACGCGCTCTTGCACGGAGGCGGGCAAGCCGCCCCAAGTCAGGCCGTGGATGAATTCGATCGGATCCATGACCGCGCAGGCTAGGGCGTCCGCATCGCCTGTCTGCTCCGTTCGCGACACGCCGCGGGGCTGGCGAAGCAGGGTGAATCACGCTTGACCGGATGGCAGTCCCGCCCCAGAACATCTGCATGAGCGAACGTTTCACTGGAAGTTTCACGCAGCAGGAGCCGATCCCAGAAGCGGGGATCGAAGCGGCCATGGCGGTTCTGCGTCACGGGCGCCTGCACCGATACAACTTGGCGCCCGGTGAGATCGGTGAAACCGCGCTGCTGGAGCAGGAGTTCGCTGCCCTCACCGGGGCGCGGTATTGCCTCGCCGTCGCCTCGGGCGGCTACGCGATGGCGACCGCGCTGCGGGCGACCGGCATCAAGCCCGGCGACCGCGTCCTGTCCAACGCCTTCACGCTTGCCCCGGTGCCGGGGGCGATCGCCTCGGTCGGGGCGCAGCCCGTCTTCGTCGGTGTGACCGCGGACCTGACCATCGATCTCGACGATCTGCAGGCCAAGGTGGGCGAGGCTGAAGTGCTGCTGCTCAGCCACATGCGCGGGCATATCTGCGACATGGATCGGCTGTTGGCGATCTGCGACGACGCCGGTGTGCGGGTGATCGAGGATTGCGCCCACACGATGGGTGCGCGCTGGAATGGCGTGCCTTCGGGGCGCCACGGACTCATCGGCTGCTATTCCTGCCAGACCTACAAGCATGTCAATTCCGGCGAGGGCGGCTTGTTGGTCACCGACGACGAGGAGCTGGCGGCGCGTGCGATCCTGCTGTCGGGATCTTACATGCTGTATGACCGGCACAGGGCGGCGCCGGGCCCCGAGGCTTTCGAACGCATCAAATACGACACGCCCAACATCTCGGGAAGGATGGACAACCTGCGCGCGGCGATCCTGCGCCCGCAACTGGCCGCATTGCCCGAGCAGGTGCGCCGGTGGAACGCGCGCTATCGCGTACTGGAAGACGGTCTGCGCGATACGCCCGGTCTGCGTCTTATTGCCCGTCCGGCGGCGGAACACTATGTCGGCTCCTCCTTCCAGGCGCTTCTGCCCGACTGGACCGGACCGGAGGTTCGGCAGGTCGTCGAGCGCTGCGCCGCGCGGGGCGTCGAACTGAAATGGTTCGGAGCCGCCGAACCTGTCGGGTTCACGTCGCGCTATGACAGCTGGCGCTATGCCCAAGCTGTGGCCATGCCCGAGAGCGACCGGGTTCTCGCCGGGCTGCTGGACATGAGGGTGCCGCTGACATTCACGCTCGAGGATTGCGCGCTGATCGCGCGGATCATCCGGGCCGAAGTCAGCGCCGTGTTTCAGACCGCGTGACTCAAAGGCGCGCCCCTGGCGGGGCGCATTCGATCTTTCGCCGACAACCGGCTGCGCAGCACCTGCGTGTTGCGGCGATTGACCGACTCGGCTGCCGCTGCTAACAGATTATTGAACGACTGTTCATTAAATCGGAGGAGCCCCTGATGTTCAACGCAACGATGCAGTTCGACCTGGGTGAGGATGTGAACGCGTTGCGCGAGGTCGTGCATCGCTGGGCGCAGGACCGGGTCAAGCCGATCGCCGCGGATATCGATCGCGACAACGTGTTTCCGTCCCATCTCTGGGCGGAGATGGGCGAGCTTGGCCTTCTGGGCATCACGGTGCCCGAGGAATATGGCGGCGCGGATATGTCCTATCTGGCGCATGTGATCGCGGTGGAGGAAATCGCACGGGCCAGCGCCTCGGTTTCGCTCTCCTATGGCGCCCACTCGAACCTGTGCGTGAACCAGATCAAGTTGAACGGCACGGACGAGCAGAAGCGCAAGTACCTGCCGGGCCTCGTGTCAGGGCAGAATGTGGGTGCGCTGGCGATGTCAGAGGCGGGTGCCGGCTCGGACGTGGTCAGCATGTCGCTGCGCGCGGAGAAACGCAACGATCACTACCGGCTGAACGGCAACAAGTACTGGATCACCAACGGGCCTGACGCCGACACATTGGTAGTCTATGCCAAGACCGATCCCGATGCAGGCAGCAAGGGCATCACCGCCTTCCTGATCGAAAAGAGCTTCACCGGCTTCAGCACCAGCCCGCATTTCGACAAGTTGGGCATGCGTGGCTCAAACACCGCTGAGCTGATCTTCGAGGATTGCGAGGTTCCGTTCGAAAACGTGCTGGGCGAGGAAGGCAAGGGCGTGCGCGTGCTGATGTCGGGGCTCGACTATGAACGTGTGGTTCTGGCCGGGATCGGCACCGGCATCATGGCCGCCTGTCTCGACGAGATCATGCCCTACATGGCCGAGCGCAAGCAGTTCGGCCAACCCATTGGCAGTTTCCAGCTGATGCAGGGCAAGATGGCAGATATGTACACGGCGATGAATTCCGCCCGGGCCTATGTCTACGAGGTCGCCAAGGCCTGCGACCGGGGCGACGTGACCCGCCAGGATGCGGCGGCTTGCTGTCTTTATGCCTCGGAACAGGCGATGGTACAGGCGCACCAGGCGGTGCAGGCGATGGGCGGGGCCGGATACCTGTCGGACAACCCGGTCGGGCGCATCTTCCGCGATGCCAAGCTGATGGAGATCGGTGCCGGCACCAGCGAAATCCGGCGGATGCTGGTCGGGCGGGAAATGATGGCCGCGATGTAGTCGCAGGGTAAGGAAAGACCCGCGCTCCCAATGGGGTGCGCGGGCCGAACCGAGCGTCCGGCGGAGACCGCCGGACAAAAGAACGCGAAAGGATCAGAAGCGGTGGACGTAGCCCAGGCCGACGACGACCGGATCGATCTCGGCGGTGCCAAGCGAGGTGCCGTTCAGGCTGACATCGGTTTCGATATTGATGTAGCGCACGCTCAGACGCAGAGCCCCGGTCGGGTTGATCTGCCAATCCGCACCGACGGTCGCGGCCAGACCGAAACTGTTGTCAAGCTTCAGATCGCCCAGAGGCGAGGATTCGTCGAAGAACACGGTATAATTCAGGCCGAGTCCGACGAAAGGCTTGATCGGGCCTTGGGTCGGGAAGTGGTAGTTGATCGAAAGGGTCGGGGGCAGTTGTTTGGTGGTGCCAGCGAATGCGCCGCCGACGCTGATGTCGTGCTCGAACGGCGTGGCCAGCAGCAACTCGATGCCGATGTTGTCGCGGATGAAATATTCGCCCGACAGGGTCAACGAGTTGGCATCATCGACGTCCACGGACACCGGGGTCAGGGCAGCGGCCGGAGCAGCGGCGGCAGCGACGGGGGTGGGGCCAACTGGCCCTCCGTCGCCATTGTCGGTTCCGTTGCCGCCGGCATCGCCTCCATTGTCGCCACCGGGGACGTACAGCGTTCCGTTGTCGGATTTCGGGTTCACGTTGGCGATTCCGATTCCCAGCGTCCAGTCGCCTTGAGACTGCGCCAAGGCGGGGGCTGCCAGCGTTGCCATGGCAGCGCAGAGCGCGAATGTTGCCGTCGACTGTTTCATGATCTTGACCTTTCGTGTTGTGACGCTGCCGGTGTGAGATGGTGGACCAATCTGAACCATGATCTGGGTCAATACATGCGAGAGTGCGAATGTGGTGTGACCTTCGCGCAACGCGAGAGAGCCGAACCCGTCGCCATGGGTGCCGGGATGGCGCCATGACCCGCTTTCGGTCCCTGCCGGGGTTGCATCCGGACGGTCGCTGGGATGTACCCGCGCGTCTCAACATGGCGGCGCAATGCCTGTCCGGTCCACGCGACCGGGTTGCGCTGATCGACCTGACCGGAGGCAGTCGGCGCGACGTGACGCTGAGCGACCTGACGGAGATGACGGATGCGCTCGCGCGTCGCTTGCAGCGCGACGGTCGCCCCGGTGACCGGGTCGGCGTGCTGTTGAGCCAATCGTCATGGTGCGCCGCGGCACATCTGGCGATCTGGAAGATCGGGGCCATCTCGGTGCCGCTGTTCAAGCTGTTCCAGCATGATGCGCTCAGCAGCCGGATCTCGGATGCGGGAGTGCGACAAGTGCTGACGGACACCGAAGGGGCACGGCTGCTGGGCGATCTGGCGGAGCCGCTTCTGGCGGATCGGATCGGCGAAACCGGTGCGCCGGTGCCGTTCGCGGATACCGGGCCCGAGGATCCTGCAGTTCTGATCTACACCAGCGGCACAACCGGCACGCCCAAGGGAGCTCTGCATGGCCACCGGGTCCTGACCGGCCATCTCCCCGGTGTCGCGCTCAGCCACGATCATCTGGGGCAGCCGGGCGATTGCCTCTGGACGCCGGCGGATTGGGCCTGGATCGGTGGTCTCTTCGACGTGCTGATGCCGGGGCTTGTGCTGGGCGTTCCGGTCGTCGCAGCGCGGCTCGACAAGTTTTCGCCCAAAGGCTGCGCCGATGTCGTGGCGCGGTCTGGCGCGCGCAACCTGTTCTTGCCACCGACGGCGCTCAGGATGCTCAAGGCGGTCGACGCGCGCCTGACGGGTCTCCGCTCGGTCGCTTCGGGCGGTGAACCGCTCGGGGCCGAAATGCTCGCTTGGGGGCAATCGGCCTTCGGCCTCACGATCAACGAATTCTACGGCCAGACCGAATGCAACATGACCGTGTCCTCATGCGCGGCTGAGTTCCCGCCCAGACCGGGATGCGTTGGCCGCCCGGTTCCCGGGCACGAGGTTGCGGTGCTCGATACGGATGCTGCGACGACGGACGACGAAGGCGACATCGCTGTGCGCCGTGGCTCGGCCAGCATGTTCCTGGGCTACTGGAACAGGCCCGAAGAAACCGCGGCGAAGTTCAAGGGCGACTGGATGCTGACAGGCGATCGCGGCATCCGCGAGGGCGACTATCTGCGCTTCGTCGGGCGCGAGGATGACGTGATCACAAGCGCCGGCTATCGCATCGGCCCGGCCGAGATCGAGGATTGTCTGCTGACCCATCAAGCGGTCGCGACCGTCGGTGTCGTCGGCAAGCCCGATGCGCTGCGCACCGAGATCGTCAAGGCTTACGTGGTGCGCAAGCCGGGTCAGGATGTCACAGAAAGCGAACTGCAGGCCTATGTGAAGGACCGCCTTTCGTCCTATTCCTATCCCAGGGAGGTCGCGTTTCTCGACTCCCTTCCCTTGACGGTCACCGGCAAGGTGATCCGCAAGGAACTCAAGCGTCGCGCGGCGGCGGAACAGGAGGCTTCCCGATGAAACTGACATCCGCCGCCCTGCCGGGCTCGGACGACTTCAAGCGCAACCGCGCGGCCCATCTGCAGGCGCTCGACACGGTGCAGGCCGTTGCCGAGGCGGCGCGGCTGGGTGGTGGCGACAAGTCCCGCGCCCGTCACGAAAGCCGCGGCAAGATGCTGCCGCGCCGCCGCGTTGCCAATCTGCTCGACCCGGGCAGTCCGTTTCTCGAGATCGGCGCCACCGCGGCGCATGGCATGTATGACGACGCGGCCCCTTGCGCAGGCGTCATCGCGGGGATCGGCCGCGTTCACGGGCAGGAGGTCATGGTGGTCTGCAACGACGCCACCGTGAAGGGCGGCACCTACTATCCGATGACGGTCAAGAAACACCTGCGCGCACAGGAAATCGCGGAAGAATGCAATCTGCCGTGCGTTTACCTGGTCGACAGTGGCGGCGCGAACCTGCCCAACCAGGACGAGGTCTTTCCCGACCGCGACCATTTCGGGCGCATCTTCTACAACCAGGCCCGGATGTCGGCCAAGGGAATACCGCAGATCGCCGTGGTGATGGGCTCCTGCACCGCCGGTGGTGCCTATGTGCCGGCCATGTCCGATGTCACGATCATCGTGCGCGAGCAGGGCACGATCTTCCTCGCCGGTCCGCCGCTGGTCAAGGCCGCCACTGGCGAGGTCGTGACCGCCGAGGATCTCGGCGGGGGCGATGTGCACACGCGACTATCCGGTGTCGCCGACTATCTCGCCGAGGACGACGCCCACGCCCTGGCGCTGGCCCGCCGTGCACTGGCGTCGCTCAATCGCGCCAGGCCCGCAAGCGTGACCTGGGCCAGCCCCGAGGACCCGGCCTATGACCCCGAAGAGATCCTCGGCGTCGTGCCCGCCGATCTGCGCACGCCCTATGACATCCGCGAGGTCATCGCACGCCTGGTCGATGGCAGCCGCTTCGATGAATTCAAGCCGCGTTTCGGCGAAACCCTCGTGACCGGCTTCGCCCATGTGATGGGATGTCCGGTCGGTATCATCGCCAACAACGGGGTGCTGTTCTCGGAGGCGGCACAGAAAGGCGCGCATTTCGTGGAACTGTGCAGCCAGCGCCGGATTCCACTGGTGTTCCTGCAGAACATCACCGGCTTCATGGTCGGTCGCAAATACGAGAACGAAGGCATCGCGCGCCATGGCGCCAAGATGGTGACGGCCGTGGCCAGCACCAACGTGCCCAAGATCACCATGCTGGTCGGCGGCTCGTTCGGCGCGGGCAATTACGGCATGGCCGGGCGCGCCTACCAGCCGCGGTTCCTCTGGACCTGGCCGAATTCGCGGATCAGTGTGATGGGCGGCGAACAGGCCGCGGGTGTGCTTGCGACGGTGAAGCGCGACGCCATTGAACGCGCCGGCGGTGCCTGGTCCGCCGAGGAAGAAGCCGATTTCAAGCGTCCCACGATCGAGATGTTCGAGTCCCAATCCCACCCGCTCTACGCCAGCGCGCGCCTCTGGGACGACGGCATCATCGACCCGAGGAAATCCCGCCAGGTGCTCGCGCTCTCGCTGTCCGCGGCCCTGAACGCCCCGATCGAGGAGACGCGCTTTGGCGTGTTCCGGATGTGATCTTCATCTTTGCAGAAATACTCTCGGGGGTCCGGGGGCAGACAGCCCCCGGTCCTGTCCCAAGCCACGAGGATTAAACGCATGTTCGACACGATCCTGATCGCCAATCGCGGGGAAATCGCCTGCCGCATCATCGAAACGGCGCAATCGCTCGGTCTACGCTGTGTCGCGGTCTATTCCGACGCGGATCGCGGTGCGAAACATGTCGAAATGGCCGATGCCGCTGTGCATATCGGCGGCCCGGCCCCCGCCGACAGCTACTTGCGAGGCGATTCCATCATCGAGGCGGCTCTGACGAGCGGTGCGCAGGCGATCCATCCGGGCTATGGGTTCCTGTCCGAGAATCCGGACTTCGTCGACATGGTCGAAGCGGCAGGGCTGGTCTTCATCGGTCCCTCTGGCGATGCGATTCGCGCGATGGGCCTCAAGGACGCTGCCAAGGCCCTGATGGAGCAGGCCGGCGTGCCGGTCGTTCCGGGCTATCATGGCGACAACCAGGATCCGGAGCACCTCGCCGGGGCCGCCGACACGATCGGTTACCCGGTGCTCATCAAGGCTGTGGCCGGTGGCGGCGGCAAGGGGATGCGCCTCGTCGAACGCCCCGCCGATTTCGCGGCGGCCCTGTCCAGCGCCCGCAGCGAAGCGCGTACCGCGTTCGGCAACGACGCGGTGCTGGTCGAAAAATTCGTCGCCAAGCCGCGCCATATCGAGATCCAGGTCTTCGGCGACGGCACCCGCGCGGTGCATCTGTTCGAACGCGACTGCTCGTTGCAACGACGCCACCAGAAGGTCATCGAGGAGGCACCCGCACCGGGCATGACCGAGGAGATGCGCGCCGCGATGGGGCAGGCCGGGGTGCGCGCCGCCGAGGCGATCGGTTACAAGGGCGCCGGAACGGTCGAGTTCATCGTCGACGCCAGCGATGGGCTGCGCCCGGACCGGTTCTGGTTCATGGAGATGAACACGCGCCTGCAGGTCGAACACCCCGTGACCGAAGCGATCACCGGCGTGGACCTGGTGGAATGGCAGCTTCGCGTCGCCGCGGGCGAATCCCTGCCCTGCGCGCAGGAGGATCTTGCGATCAACGGGCACGCCTTCGAGGCGCGGCTCTACGCCGAGGACGTGCCAAAGGGATTTCTGCCCGCCACCGGCACCTTGACCCATCTGGCCTTTCCGCCGGGTTGCCGGGCCGACAGCGGCGTGCGGGCGGGGGACGCGATTTCGCCCTGGTACGATCCGATGATCTCCAAGGTGATCGTGCACGGCCCCACGCGGGCCGTCGCGCTGACGCGGTTGGATCACGCACTGGCGAGGACCGAGGTCGGCGGCACGGTCACAAACCTCGCCTTTCTCGGCGCCCTGACGCGCCATGCGGGATTCGCGGCGGGGGATGTGGATACCGGACTGATCGGGCGCGATCTCGACAGCCTGATCGCCCCGCCCGAGGTCACGGCGCGGCACAAGGTTGCCGCCGGGATGGCGGCGCTCGACGTGCTGGACCGCAGCTGGGAGCAGGGCTTCACCCTGTGGGAGCCTCTGGCCCGCGCGGTCAGTCTGGTGCGCGAGGGTGCGCAAGTCGATCTCACCTTGCGCGCTCACGGTCCCGACCACCAGGTTTGGAGCGTCGAGGAAGAGACCGTGGTCGCCGAACGCATCGGCGGACGGTGGATGCTGGACGGTCAGCCGATGCCCCAGATCGCTGTTGCGGAGCAGGTGGTCACGGTGTTTGATGCTTATGGACTGTCTTTCGAGATCGTGGATCCGCTCGCCCGGGCTGCCGGCGCCATCGGCGATGGCAACCTGGTCGAAGCGCCGATGCCGGGCCTCGTGAAGGCGGTTTTGGCCGGGGCAGGACAGACTGTGGCGCAGGGCGACCGGCTGGTGGTGCTCGAGGCGATGAAGATGGAGCATGCGCTGCTGGCGGCGCGCGACGGCACGGTGGAGGAGGTCCTGGTCGCGGAGGGCGAACAGGTCGAAGCAGGCGCGGCCCTGGTGCGATTGGCTGCAGAGGACGGCTGAGCGTTGTCAGACCAGAGCTCTTCGGAGCAAGGATTTTCTTAATCAGAAAGAAGCAGGGGATGGGCGAGATGACGGGACGGGTCGAGATTTTCGAGGTCGGGCCGCGCGACGGCTTGCAGAACGAGGCGCGCGAGATTTCGGTGGCGCAGAAGATCGCCTTCGTCGATTGCCTGAGCCGTGCGGGGTTCTCGCGGATCGAGGTGGCGAGTTTCGTATCGCGCAAATGGGTGCCGCAGATGGCCGGAAGCGCCGAGGTCCTGGCCGGGATCACCCGCGCCCCCGGGGTGCGCTATGCGGCGCTGGCGCCGAACATGCGCGGCTATGACGAGGCGCGCGCCGCCGGCGCTGACGAGATCGCCATCTTTGCCTCGGCCAGCGAGGGGTTTTCCAAGGCCAACATCAACGCGACGGTGGGAGAGTCGATCGAGCGCTTCAAGCCGATCCTGAAGGCCGCGCGCCATATCGACCTGCCGGTGCGAGGCTACATCTCCTGCGTCACCGACTGCCCGTTCGACGGCCCGACGGCGCCGGCGCGCGTGGCGGATCTTGCCGACACGTTGTTCTCGCTCGGTTGCTACGAGATCTCGCTGGGCGACACGATCGGACAGGCGACACCTGACAGTATCGTCAAGATGCTGCTCGCCGTGCGCGACCGGGTGCCGGTTGGGCGTCTGGCCGGACACTACCACGACACCGCCGGTCGGGCCCTGGCCAATATCGATGCCTCGCTGTCGCTGGGCGTCCGGGTCTTTGATGCGGCCGCGGGGGGCCTCGGCGGCTGTCCTTATGCGCCCGGCGCGAGCGGCAACGTGGCGACCGAGGCGGTCGCAGCGCACCTTGAGCGGCTCGGCTATGACACCGGGCTCGACATGGCGGTTCTCGAGGAAGCCGCCTCGATGGCCCGGGCGCTGCGGGAGGCATGATGTTTCAGACGATATCCCTGACAATCGACGCGCGCGGCGTCGCGACGTTGACCCTGACGCGCGCCGGCAAGCACAATGCCATGTCCGGCCAGATGATCGAGGAGCTGACGCAAGCCGCGGCGCAGCTCGACGCGGACGACTCGGTGCGTGTCGTGGTGCTGACCGGGGAGGGCGCGTCCTTCTGCGCCGGGGGCGACCTCGGCTGGATGCAAGCGCAGATGGCGGCGGATGCCGACACGCGCTATCGCGAAGCGCGCAAGCTGGCAGAGATGCTGGGCGCGCTCAACACTCTGGGCAAGCCATTGGTCGGCGCGATCCAGGGCAACGCCTTTGGTGGCGGCGTCGGCCTGATCAGCGTCTGCGACGTGGCCATCGGGGCCGATCATGTGAAGATGGGCCTGACGGAAACCCGGCTCGGCCTGATCCCGGCCACCATCGGCCCTTACGTGGTCGCGCGGATGGGCGAGGCAAGGGCGCGGCGGGTCTTCATGTCGGCGCGTCTGTTCGATGCGCCCGAAGCGATCGAACTCGGGCTTCTCGCGCGCATGGTTCCAGCGGCGGATCTCTCAGAGGCGGTCGAGCGCGAAGTCATTCCCTACCTGTCCTGCGCACCCGGTGCCGTTGCGTCGGCCAAGAGGCTGGTGCGGGACCTTGCCGGCAGCGTCGACGATGCGGCCATCGACATGACCATACGGGCGCTCGTGGAGCGCTGGGAGACCGATGAGGCCGCCGAGGGAATCGGTGCGTTCTTCGACAAGCGCAAGGCGTCCTGGTTGCCGGGCTGAAAGATCAGGTCAGCAGCGTCTGCGTCTCCTGCCAGAGCCGCGCGACGATCCGTGCGGCGGGCTCATCGCTTGTGCGAGCGGCCGATTGCCCGGCCCAGGCCTGCATCGCAGCGAGATCGCCGGATTTTGCGGCCTGGGCGCGCATCGGGCCGGTCAGGGCACGCTGCACGGGATAGGGCGCCGGGTCGGGGCCGGCTTCCGCCGCCTCCACATAGGGCGTGCGGAGCGCTCGGCCCAGCCGTCCCGAGAAGGTGCGGGTTGCAATGGTTTCCTCGGGTGCCGAGACCGCAAGCGCATCGGCCCAGGCCGGTGCCGTGCCGGCTTCGGGCGCGCGCAGGAAGCCGGTGCCGATCTGGACCGCCGACGCGCCGAGGATCAGCGCCGCGCCCACGCCGCGCGCATCGGCGATCCCTCCGGTCGCGACGACCGGCACATCGACTGCGTCCACCACGGCCGGCAGGAGCGAGAACAACCCGACCAGCGAGATCGCGGCATCCTCGGCGCGAAAGGCGCCACGATGACCGCCCGCTTCCATGCCCTGGGCCACGATCACGTCGGCCCCCGCGGCTTGCGCCGCGCGCGCTTCGGCCACCGTGGTGACCGTGGCGAACCAGAGAATCCCGCGCTGTTTCATCTCGGTGACCATGTCGGGCGGATAAACGCCCATGATCGAGGAGATCGCAGTCGGCCCCGCGTCCAGCATGGCCGCGCATTGCGCGTCGAAATCCGGTTGCGGCGCATCCGGTGCGTCCGCCGCCGGCGTTGGCCCCCAGTCGGACAGGAAGGCCCGCAGGGTGGCTTCCTGTTCGGCATCCCGGGTCGGCGCGGGGTCGGGGATCCAAAGGTTCATCTGGAACCCGCCGTTGGAACGTGCGCGCATCGCGGTGGCCCAACCCGTGATCTCCTCGGGTTGCATCAGCAGCGCGCCGCAGGCGCCCATGCCGCCGCCTGCCGCGACCGCGGCGGACAATGCGACCGGGCAGGCCCCGGCCATCGGGGCCAGCAGGATCGGCACCTGCATCCCGATACGCCTGCAGAAATCCTCGGCTCGGTTCAACGCAGCATGCATGGTGGGCCTCCTCGGTTCCCGGGGCACCGCGCCCCACGGCGATAGAGCCGTTCGCGCCGCCCGCGGTCAAGTGCTGCGCCGCGCACAGGGGTCTTCGCTCCTGCGGCGATTCACCCGATCGGAAGGGGGTTCGGTCGGTTGACCCTGTGTGTCGGCAAGAGTAGACAATCATTCAGTCTAATCGTCCCGTGCAGACCCGTGCTTCGGGCGCGGGCAGACATTAAGGAGCCGCTCGTGGAAGAGATGTTGCGGGAGTATCTCCCGATCCTCGTGTTTCTGGCCGTCGCCATCGGGCTGGGGTTGGTCCTGATCCTGGCCGCTGTGGTGCTCGCCGTGCGGAACCCCGATCCCGAGAAGGTCAGCGCCTATGAATGCGGGTTCAACGCCTTTGACGATGCGCGGATGAAGTTCGATGTGCGGTTCTACCTCGTGTCGATCCTGTTCATCATCTTCGATCTGGAAATCGCATTCCTGTTTCCCTGGGCCGTGGCGTTCAAGGACATCAGCATGGTCGGGTTCTGGTCGATGATGGTGTTCCTGGGCGTGTTGACCATCGGCTTTGCCTATGAATGGAAAAAGGGAGCCCTGGAATGGGAGTAGCGGTTGCAGGCGGCGACAAGGAAGTCGCCACTCAGGCCCTGAATGCCGAGTTGCAGGACAAGGGCTTCCTGTTGACCTCGACCGAGGACATCATCAACTGGGCGCGCACCGGGTCCCTGCACTGGATGACCTTTGGCCTTGCCTGCTGCGCGGTCGAGATGATGCACACCTCGATGCCGCGCTATGACGCCGAACGGTTCGGCATCGCGCCGCGGGCCAGCCCGCGCCAGTCCGACCTGATGATCGTGGCCGGCACTCTGACCAACAAGATGGCCCCGGCGCTGCGCAAGGTCTATGACCAGATGCCCGAGCCGCGCTACGTGCTGTCCATGGGCAGCTGCGCCAACGGAGGCGGCTATTATCACTACAGTTATTCGGTGGTGCGCGGCTGCGACCGTATCGTGCCGGTCGACGTCTATGTGCCGGGCTGCCCACCCACGGCCGAGGCATTGCTTTACGGGCTGATGCAGCTGCAACGCAAGATCCGTCGCACGGGGACGATCGTCAGATGACGGGGGGCGTTGTCCGGAAATGGGAAGCGACGATCGCGCGCAAGGATGTGGATCAGTGGCGTGAGACGTTCCTGACCCGTGTTTATCCGGGCATGTCTGCGATCGTGGGACACAAGGGTATTCGAGTCCTGCTCAGCCGCGATGCCGATCCGTGCCGGATGACGGTCCTGACCACCTGGGATGACATGGCAGCCATCGAGAGTTTTGCCGGAGAAGACCCCGCGCGGACCGTGTTGCCGGATTTCATGGCGCCGTTCTTTCCGGACCACGACCTGATGGCGACTTTTCACGACGATCTGCCTCTGGAGATAAATTGATGTCGGATGCACTGAACGAACTCGGCGCCCATATCGAACTGAAGCGCCCGGATTGCGTGCTGTCCTGGGACGTGTCGCATGACGAGCTGAACGTCGACGTCACGCCTGCCAACATCGTCGGCTTCGTCGAGTTCCTGAAAACCGATGCCACATGCCGGTTCTCGACCCTCGTCGACATCACGGCGGTCGACTATCCCGAACGCCCCAAGCGGTTCGACGTGGTCTATCACTTCCTGTCGATGTACCAAAATCATCGCATCCGCCTGCGTTTGGCGGTGCGCGAAGAGGACATGGTGCCCTCGATCGTGACCATCCATCCCAGCGCCAACTGGTTCGAACGCGAGGTGTTCGACATGTTCGGCATCCTGTTCTCGGGCCATCCGGACCTGCGCCGCATCCTGACCGATTACGGTTTTCGCGGCCATCCACTGCGCAAGGACTTCCCCACCACGGGCTATACCGAGGTGCGCTATGACGAGTCGGAAAAGCGCGTGGTCTACGAGCCGGTCTCGCTGGTTCAGGAATACCGGCAGTTCGATTTCATGAGCCCGTGGGAGGGTGCCGAGTACATCCTGCCTGGTGACGAAAAGAAGGAAGCCAAGTGATGGAAGGGATCATCTGGCTGATCGCGACGGCGCTGACCGTCATCCCGATGCTGAAGCTGCTGCCGCATTTCGGGATCAACAAGTTCTGGGCCCTGGCCTGCATCATCCCGCTGGGCGTGCTGGTGTTGCTCTGGATCATGGCGATGAAACTTCAGGAGCTGGAGAAACGATGATGGACGGTGATATTCGCGTCAATACATATGATGACGGCTCCACCGACGCGCTGACCGGCGAGCAGAAGATCCGCAACTTCAACATCAACTTCGGGCCCCAACACCCTGCGGCGCACGGTGTGCTGCGACTGGTGCTGGAGCTGGACGGTGAAATCGTAGAGCGGTGCGATCCGCATATCGGTCTTTTGCATCGCGGCACCGAAAAGCTGATGGAAAGCCGTACCTATCTGCAGAACCTGCCTTACTTTGACCGGCTGGACTATGTCGCGCCGATGAACCAGGAACATGCGTGGTGCCTGGCGATCGAAAAACTGACCGGGGTCGAGGTGCCGCGTCGCGCCAGCCTGATCCGGGTGCTCTATTCGGAAATCGGCCGCATCCTGAACCACCTGCTCAACATCACCACGCAGGCGATGGACGTGGGCGCGTTGACACCGCCGCTCTGGGGGTTCGAAGAGCGCGAAAAGCTGATGATCTTCTACGAGCGGGCCTGCGGTGCGCGCCTGCACGCGGCCTATTTCCGGCCCGGTGGCGTCCATCAGGATCTGCCCGGCGAGCTGCTGGACGATATCGAAACCTGGAGCCACGATTTCCCCCGCGTGATGGCGGATATCGACGGCCTTCTGACCGAGAACCGCATTTTCAAGCAGCGCAACGCCGATATCGGCGTCGTGACCGAGGACGACATCCTGAACTACGGCTTCTCGGGCGTCATGGTGCGTGGCTCGGGCCTTGCCTGGGATCTGCGTCGCAGCCAGCCCTATGAATGCTACGACGAGTTCGACTTCCAGATCCCGGTCGGCAAGAATGGCGACTGCTATGACCGGTACCTCGTCCGCATGGAAGAGATGCGCCAGTCACTTTCGATCATCCAGCAGGCGATTGTGAAGCTCCGCGAACCGGAAGGGCAGGGAGACATCCTTGCGCGCGGCAAGATCACTCCGCCCTCGCGCAGCGACATGAAGACCTCGATGGAAGCGCTGATCCATCACTTCAAGCTCTATACCGAGGGGTTCCACGTTCCCGCGGGCGAGGTTTATGCGGCTGTCGAGGCACCCAAGGGCGAATTCGGCGTCTATCTCGTGGCGGACGGCACCAACAAGCCCTATCGCGCCAAGATCCGTGCACCGGGCTACCTGCACCTGCAGGCGATGGATCACGTCGCGGGCGGACACCAGTTGGCCGACGTGGCCGCGATCATCGGCACGATGGACGTGGTGTTCGGAGAGATCGACCGATGACAGGGCGGCTTGCATTGCTGCCATGCGTCGCCCCTGATGCCACTTGCGCGGAGGGACGGATCTGATGCTATCGACCGTGACCACCATCATCGGCTGGGCCGCCGTCATCTTCATGCTGGCGGTCACGGTGCTTCTGGCCATGAACAAGCAGACCGGTCTCAAGCTGATCCAGCACCGGCCCGAAATGCTGCCGCAGGCGCTTCTGGTGCGCTATGCCGGGTTGACCCTGCTGGCGCTGTTGGCCGTGCTGATCAATGCGCCCACGATCCTCTTCGCGATGCTGCTCAGCTTCGCGGTGATCGGCTTGGGTGACGCGTTCATATATCGCCGGGCGGGGCACCCGTTCTGGCTTCATCTCTTTGGCGGCGGCGCTGCCTTCATCGGCGCGATCATCGCGTTCTTCGCCATTCCCTGAGGACCGACCATGCTGCGCAGACTGCATCAAGACCAACCCGACAGCTTCGAATTCACCCCGGCCAACCGCGCCTGGGCCGAGGGGCAGATCAGCAAGTATCCCGAAGGCCGGCAGGCCAGCGCGATCATCCCGCTCTTGTGGCGCGCGCAAGAGCAGGAGGGCTGGTTGACGCGGCCCGCCATCGAGCATGTCGCCGAGATGCTCGACATGGCCTATATCCGCGCGCTCGAAGTGGCGTCGTTCTATTTCATGTTCCAGCTTCAGCCGGTGGGCAGCGTTGCGCATATCCAGATCTGCGGCACCACCTCCTGCATGATCTGCGGCGCGGAAGACCTCGTCGCGGTCTGCCAGGACAAGATTGCCAGGCAACCGCACCAACTCTCCGCCGATGGCAAGTTCAGCTGGGAAGAGGTCGAGTGCCTCGGTTCCTGTGCCAACGCGCCGATGGCGCAGATCGGCAAGGATTACTACGAAGATCTGACCGCGGCGCGCCTGGGCGAGATTCTCGACGAACTGGCGGCTGGCAAGGTGCCTGTGCCTGGGCCGCAGAACGGGCGGTACGCAGCCGAGCCTTTGAGCGGGCTGACCAGCCTGACTGAATATGACAGTGGGCGCACACAGTACAACGCGAGTGTCCAGCTGGCCGTCGACCTTGGGGATACGATCAAGCGGATCGACGGAACCGAGGTGCCTCTGCTGACGCCCTGGCGCCGAGACGCGGCCAACCAGCCCGACGAGCCGACCGGCGAGGCGTCGCCCGAACCCAAGCCAGCCGCCGACAAGCCGGTCGACAAGACCGGTGTGACCAAGCAGGAGGCTGAGGCGCAATCCAAGGCCAAACCCCAGTCAAAACGGTTCCCGACGATCGAGCCGGGCGTGATCCAGCCCTCGACAGCGCTGCCGGGGCAGGAAGAGCTTTCCACGCGCAGAGGTGCCTGGCGCTATCAGCCTGACGCGCCCAAGGCATCCGCAGGTTCCGATGCCGGCAAGCCGCCGGTGCTGGACGCGGCGCGGGATGGCACGCCCGACGATCTGAAGAAGATCAAGGGTGTGGGTCCGAAACTGGAAGGCGTTCTGAACGGGATCGGTGTGTTCCACTTCGATCAGATCGCGCAGTGGAGCGCTGCCGAAGTGGCCTGGGCCGACGAGAACCTCGTCGGGTTCAAGGGCCGCGTGAGCCGCGACAACTGGGTCGAGCAGGCCAAACTACTCGCAGAGGGTAAGGAAACGGAATTCTCGGCTCGGGTGAAGGACGGGGACGTTTACTGACAGGCTACCGATTGATTGACGGAGGTTCGGAATGAACGCGACGGAAAACTCGAATACCTGTGTAACGATCTGCTGGGTGCTGGCTGCCTTGGCGGGGCTGGGGCTGACCATCGGGTCTCATGGCGCCCTTGGGATCGTCCTTGCCGTGTTGCTGGGCCTCGTGGTCACGGTTGCCGGTGGAGCCTTGCTGCAGAAAACGATCTGCGGAGCGGATCTCGACAATTGGGGACCGTTCGAAGGGCTCAAGGGCGTGCCCGGCTGGGACGCGCCCAACCAGCGCAGCACCAATGCGCCGGTGGCTCCTACTGCCCCCGCATCACAGCCCGCGGCCAAACCTGCCGCCGCTGCCCCGGAGGCAAAAGTCGCCACGTCCTCGACCCAACTGCCGGGCGAAACCGAATTGAAGGCGCGCAAGGGCGACTGGCGCTATGATCCAAACCCCAACGGTGCGGCGGACGGCCCGGCGCGGCTTGCCAGCGCGCGCGAAAGCGGTGCCGACGATCTCAAGCTGATCAAGGGCGTCGGCCCCAAGCTCGAATCGTTGCTGCACGAAATGGGCTTCTACCACTTCGATCAGGTCGCCGCCTGGAGCGAGGATGACGTCGCCTGGATGGATGATAACCTCGAAGGCTTCAAGGGACGGGTCAGCCGCGATGCCTGGGTCGAGCAGGCGAAGATCCTTGCGGCCGGTGGCGAAACCGAGTTTTCAAAGCGCAAAGCCTGAGCGGTCGGAACGGGACGAAGGCAAAACCGGATGAGCACGGAACAGGACAGGCGCATCGCCCGCAAGGGCCGGCACGTGGCGATTGTCATCGCCGGCTCGATGCTTCTGTGGCTCGGCGCGCAATGGCTGGGGCAGGCAATGGGATTGCCGGGACGATTTGCCCTGCTGTTCGATCTGGCGGCCCTGGCCGCGCTGATCTATGCCTTCGTCAACATTTACCAAATCTGGCGCATGCGCCAGGACAACCAAGGGTAGTCTCAGATGCTGAAAGACCAGGATCGGATCTTCACCAATCTCTACGGGATGCACGATCGCACGCTGGCGGGCGCAAAGGCGCGCGGGCATTGGGACGGCACCGCGGGATTGATCCAGAAGGGGCGCGACTGGATCGTGCAGCAAATGAAGGACAGTGGTCTTCGCGGACGCGGCGGGGCCGGGTTCCCGACAGGCCTGAAATGGTCCTTCATGCCCAAGGAAAGCGACGGGCGGCCCAGCTACCTTGTCGTCAACGCGGATGAATCCGAACCCGGAACCTGCAAGGACCGCGAGATCATGCGCCATGATCCGCATACCTTGATCGAAGGCTGCCTCATCGCGTCCTTCGCGATGAACGCCAATGCTTGCTACATCTACATCCGCGGCGAATATATCCGCGAGAAGGAAGCACTGCAGGCGGCCATCGACGAAGCCTATGACGCCGGACTTCTCGGCCCGAACGCTGCCGGATCGGGTTGGGATTTCGACCTGTATCTGCATCACGGCGCCGGCGCCTATATCTGCGGCGAGGAAACCGCGCTGTTGGAAAGTCTTGAAGGCAAGAAGGGCATGCCGCGGATGAAGCCGCCCTTTCCGGCCGGCGCGGGGCTCTACGGCTGTCCGACCACGGTCAACAACGTCGAATCCATCGCGGTCGTGCCGACCATCCTGCGGCGTGGCCCGGAATGGTTTTCTTCTTTCGGGCGTCCGAACAACGCGGGCACCAAGCTCTTCGCGATCAGTGGCCACGTGAACAACCCCTGCGTCGTCGAAGAGGCGATGAGCATCAGTTTCGAGGAGTTGATCGAACGCCATTGTGGCGGCATTCGGGGCGGCTGGGACAACCTAAAGGCTGTCATTCCGGGGGGGTCCTCGGTGCCGCTCTTGCCGGGCAAGATCATGCAGGAGGACTGCATCATGGATTTCGACTGGCTGCGCGAGCAGCGGTCGGGCCTCGGCACTGCGGCCGTGATCGTCATGGACAACTCGACCGATGTCATCAAGGCGATCTGGCGCCTGTCCAAGTTCTACAAGCATGAAAGCTGCGGACAGTGCACGCCGTGCCGCGAAGGCACCGGCTGGATGATGCGGGTGATGGATCGCCTCGTGACTGGCGATGCCGAGCCCGAGGAAATCGACATGCTGCTCGACGTGACCAAGCAGGTCGAGGGCCACACGATCTGTGCGCTCGGCGACGCGGCGGCCTGGCCGATCCAGGGCCTGATCCGGCATTTCCGCAACGAGATCGAGGACCGGATCAAGCACAAGCGCACCGGTCGCGTCAGCGCGGTGGCGGCGGAATGATCCGAGCCGGGATCAGGGCAGGCAGGCCGATGGCCGGGCTGGCGGGCTTTGCCGCGCCGGTTCGGGCTGGTGCGCTGGCCTTGGTCGCGACGTGGGAGGCGTCATGAACAAGGCGTCCGAATACCACCTCGCTCAACTGAACGTCGGTCGACTGCAGGCTCCGACCGATGATCCCAGAGTGGCAGAGTTCATGGCCAATCTCGACCGGATCAACGGGTTGGGCAAGCGGATGCCGGGCTTCATCTGGATGATGGAAGGTTCGGGCGAACCCGGCACTGGAAACACCGAGAACGCCATTGGGGACGATCCGCAATTCGTGGCCAACCTGACGGTTTGGAAAGATGTGCAATCGCTGGAACGCTTTGTCTGGGGCACCGTTCACAAGCAGTTCTACGATCGTCGGCGCGACTGGTTCGAGGTGATGAGCGATCAGCATTTCGCCATGTGGTGGGTGCCTGCCGGTCACCGCCCGACGTTGGAAGAGGCGCTGGCGCGTCTGGATGATTTGCGCGAGAACGGACCTGGGGAAAACGTCTTTGGATGGAAGGACATCCCCGAGGCGCGGATGTGGCGCGACAAGTCCTGCGTTCCGGTCGCGGCGGAGTAGCGGATGATGAACCGTGGCTCCCTGCGATATCAGGCCAAGGAGGCGATGACATGAGGCGCTTCCGATTCGACGAAGGCGGCGACGTGGCCGAGGATATCCGCGGAAAATACGGCTATGATGGCGACATGCTGTCGGTCTACGCCGGCAACACCGGGGCGGTCGTTCACAAGTGGCACCACTACATCCCGATATATGACCGCTATCTTGCGCGGTTTCGCGGCACCAAGGTCCGGTTTCTTGAAATCGGCATCAACAAGGGCGGCAGCCTGCAGATGTGGCGCAACTATTTCGGTGCCGATGCAGTGATCTACGGTATCGACATCAACGAGGATTGCGCCCGGTTCGATGGGCAGGCCGCGCAGGTGCGCATCGGCAGCCAGGCCGATCCCGAATTCCTGAACGCGCTGGTCGACGAGATGGGCGGGCTGGACCTCGTGCTCGACGATGGCAGCCACCGGATGCCCCATGTGCGCGCCTCGTTCGAAACGCTGTTCCCGCACCTGTCGACGAACGGCGTCTACATGATCGAGGACCTGCACACCGCCTATATCGAGAAATACGGCGGCGGATATCGAAGCGGCGCCAATTTCTTCCGCTTCGCGCGCGAACTGGTGGATGACATGCACCGCTGGTATCACCGCAAGGGCCTGCGCCATCCCGAGCTGGGAAAGTTCGTGTCCGGCCTGCACATCCATGATTCCATCGCCGTGATCGAAAAAGACCCGGTCCATCGCCCGGTTCATTCGAGGGTCGGCTGATGAACGGGAGGTCACTTCTGATGATGACGGCGAAGACTCTTGGCGTCGTCCTGCTGCTGGTCTCGCTGGCCGCATGCGGGAACCGAAACCGCGACGTCATTGCCTTTGATGGCGTGGTGTTCCGGGCCAAGACCTCGGCCATCGACAAAAGCGTGTCGCGTGCCGATTTCCGTGCGACCATCCGCGACGCCACACGTTCGATCGACGGGGCGCGCGAAGCGGCCCGCTACGAGGGCACGAAATACTGCGTCACGAACTATGGCACGTCCAAGGTCGACTGGACGGTCGGACCCGACAGCGATCCGGCAAGCCTGACGATTGTCGATGGCGATATCACCTTTCAGGGCCGCTGCGATCCATGATAGGCAGGGCGACATATCAGGCGACGCTTCTGCTCGTCCTCGCGCTGCCTGCCGCTGCGCAGACCAAGCCGCCGCTCAGCGACGTGCCCGAGGTCGAGAACCGGCTATTCACCGCAGCCATCGCGCATGAGGTCAGCGAGAACTGCGACAGTCTCTCGGCGCGGCGCATGAAAGCCATTGGGATGGCGTGGCAATTGCGTGCACGCGCCAACGACCTGGGATACTCGGATGCCGAAATCAGGGCTCATGTCGAATCCGATGACCAGAAAGCCCGCATGCGCGCCAAGGGCGAGGCGTACCTGAAACAGAACGGCGTCTCCTATGGCGACCCGGAAACCTTCTGCGTGTTCGGACGCGCGGAAATCGAGAAATCCAGCGCGATCGGCGCGCTATTGAAGGCGAGATAGAGCATGTCTGACCTGCGCAAGATCAACATCGACGGAACCGAAATCGAAGTCGACGGGGCGATGACCCTGATCCAGGCCTGCGAACAGGCGGGGGTGGAAATTCCGCGCTTCTGCTACCACGAACGGCTCTCCATCGCAGGCAATTGCCGCATGTGCCTGGTCGAGGTCGTCGGCGGCCCCCCGAAACCGGCCGCCTCCTGTGCCATGCAGGTCAAGGATCTGCGCCCTGGGCCCGAAGGACAGGCGCCGCAGGTCCGGACCAACAGCCCGATGGTCAAGAAGGCCCGCGAAGGGGTGATGGAGTTTCTGCTCATCAACCATCCGCTCGATTGCCCGATCTGCGACCAGGGTGGCGAATGCGACCTGCAGGACCAGGCGATGGCCTATGGCGTCGATTTCAGCCGCTACCGCGAGCCCAAGCGCGCAACCGAGGATCTGGACCTCGGTCCGCTGGTCGAAACCCATATGACGCGCTGCATTTCGTGCACCCGCTGCGTGCGCTTCACGACCGAGGTCGCGGGGATTCACCAGATGGGCCAGACTGGCCGCGGCGAGGATGCCGAGATCACCAGCTATCTTGGCGAAACGCTGAACAGCAACATGCAGGGCAACATCATCGACCTCTGCCCGGTGGGGGCGCTGGTGTCCAAGCCGTATGCCTTTACCGCGCGGCCGTGGGAACTGACCAAGACCGAGAGCATCGACGTGATGGACGCTCTGGGGTCGAACATTCGAGTCGACACCAAAGGACGCGAGGTCATGCGCTTCCTGCCACGCAACCATGACGGCGTGAACGAGGAGTGGATCTCCGACAAGACTCGTTTCGTCTGGGACGGGCTGCGCCGCCAGCGACTGGATCGGCCCTATATCCGCGAGAACGGCAAGCTGCGCCCGGCCACCTGGCCCGAGGCGCTCGCGAAGTCGGCCGAGGCGATCAAGGGTGCCAGCAAGCTCGCTGGTCTGGTCGGTGATCTTGTGCCGACCGAAGCTGCTTTCGCCCTGAAACAGTTGGTTCACGGCCAGGGTGGCGTCGTCGAATGCCGAACCGATGGGGCGAAGCTCCCGGCGGGCAACCGTGGCGCCTATGTCGGCACGGCGACCATCGAGGATATCGACACTGCCGAGCGGATCCTGCTGATCGGCACCGATCCGCGCGTCGAGGCGCCGGTGCTCAACTCCCGTATCCGCAAGGCCTGGAGCCACGGCGCCGATGTGGCGCTCGTCGGTCAAGCCGTTGATCTGACATATGATTACGCGCATATCGGCGATGATCGCTCGGCTCTGCAGAAGGTCGTGGAAATGGGGGGTGACGACGAGATCCGCGGCCGCGCGTCGCTGGTCATCGTCGGTCAGGGCGCCCTGCAGGAAGCCGACGGCGCCGCCGTTCTGGCCGCTGCGCAGCAGATCGCCGAAGCCACTGCCAGCGGCCTCCTGATCCTGCACACCGCCGCAGGCAGGGTCGGCGCGATGGATGTCGGCTGCACCAACGACGCCGCGATGGACGGCGTGAACGACGCCGACGTGATCTACAACCTCGGCGCCGACGAGATCGACATCCAGCCGGGCGCCTTCGTGATCTACCAGGGCAGCCACGGCGACCGCGGTGCGCACCGTGCCGACGTGATCCTGCCCGGCGCGGCCTATACCGAGGAGCCCGGGCTCTTCGTCAACACCGAAGGACGTCCCCAGCTTGCGCTGCGCGCCGGGTTCGCGCCCGGAGAGGCCAAGGAAAACTGGGCTATCCTGCGCGCGCTCAGCGCCGAGATCGGGGCGCAACTGCCCTATGACTCGATCGCGCAGGTGCGGATGGCGCTGGTCGCCGAGGTACCTCATCTCGCCAAGATCGACGAGGTCCTCGAAAACGAGGTGCAGCCGCTGCCCGAGGCACCGCTCGGCAAGGCCAGCTTCCGGCTCGCGATCAGCGATTTCTACCTGACCAACCCGATCGCGCGTGCCAGCGAGCTGATGGCTGAACTCTCGGCCGGTGCAAAGGCGCGCAACTCCGGCAAGCTCGCCGCGGAATGATCCGGGCGGCGATCATATCGCCCCTGGCGCTTGCCGCCTGCGACACTGGCTCGTCGCCCGAAGCGGGTGTGCTGCCCGAGTATCGCGGCGCGGAAACCCGGATGCTCGACCCGACGATTCTCGCCGTCGCGGTGGAAATGAGCGGTCCGGTGGCCGAGGCGGATATCACCGCGTACGCCCGGTGCGTCGCGGCGCGGGCGACACGCGAACAGGATGCAGGATTTGCGCGGCATTTGCGCACAAACCTGCAGGAAAAGGGTGGCGTGTGGTCTGCAGATGCTGTTTACACCATCTCGCCATCACTGCCGCGCGGAGTGGCGCCCATCGACGCCGAGGTCGAGCTCGCAACCTGCGCGGAAAACGGAATACCCACGGTGTGAGGACTAATGGCTGACTTCTTTTCCACCCCGGGCGGCATCGCCGTGCTGATACTGGCGCAAGTGCTTGCCGTTGTTGCCTTTGTCATGATCTCGCTCCTGTTTCTCGTCTATGGCGACCGCAAGATCTGGGCGGCGGTGCAGATGCGCCGTGGTCCCAACGTGGTGGGCATCTACGGCCTGCTGCAGTCCGTGGCCGACGCTCTGAAATACGTCGTCAAGGAGGTCGTGATCCCGGCCGGGGCCGACCGCACCGTGTTTCTTCTCGCCCCGCTGACGAGCTTCGTGCTGGCGATGGTGGCTTGGGCGGTCATCCCGTTCAACGACACCTGGGTGCTCAGCGACATCAACGTCGCGATCCTCTATGTCTTCGCGGTTTCTTCGCTCGAAGTCTACGGCGTCATCATGGGTGGCTGGGCGTCGAACTCGAAGTACCCATTCCTCGGCTCCCTGCGTTCGGCCGCGCAGATGATCTCGTACGAAGTGTCGATCGGCCTCATCATCATCGGCGTCATCATCTCGACCGGCAGCATGAATTTCGGTGATATCGTGCGCGCGCAGGACGGCGATTTCGGCTTCTTCAACTGGTACTGGTTGCCGCATTTCCCGATGGTCTTCCTGTTCTTCATCAGCGCGCTGGCAGAAACAAACCGCCCACCCTTCGACCTGCCCGAGGCGGAAAGCGAACTGGTGGCGGGCTACCAGGTCGAGTATTCGGCCACGCCTTTCCTGCTGTTCATGGCCGGTGAATACATCGCGATCTTCCTGATGTGTGCGTTGACGTCGCTGCTGTTCTTTGGCGGCTGGCTCTCGCCGATCCCGGGCCTGCCCGATGGCGCGCTGTGGATGGTCGCCAAGATGGCGTTCTTCTTCTTCATCTTCGCGATGATCAAGGCGATCACGCCGCGCTATCGCTATGACCAACTGATGCGCCTGGGGTGGAAGGTGTTTTTGCCCTTCAGCCTCGTCTGGGTGGTCTTCGTGTCCTTCGCGGCGAAATTCGACTGGTTCTGGGGCGTGTTCGCGCGCTGGGGATCGGGGAGCTGACATGACACTCGCAGACGCAATTCAAAACGGCGCGAAGGACGAGGTGCAGGCACTGGCTGACTACCTCGTCGTGGAGTTCGAGGTGACGGAACGGGTCTCGTCCGGCGACGATCCGACGGCCGCGACTGCGAAAAGCGTCGCATCGGCCATGGGCGCATGGGCCTACATGAAGTTGAACGCAGCGAACCAGGGAGACTGACATGGCGAATATCGACTACGCACGAAAAGCCAAGTATTTCCTGCTCTGGGATTTCGTCATCGGCATGAAACTGGGTCTGAAGTATTTCTTCGCGCCCAAGGCCACCGTGAACTATCCACATGAAAAGGGTCCGCTGTCGCCGCGTTTCCGCGGCGAGCACGCCCTGCGGCGCTATCCCAACGGCGAGGAACGCTGCATCGCCTGCAAGCTTTGCGAGGCGATCTGCCCTGCGCAAGCGATCACCATCGACGCCGAGCCTCGCGAGGACGGCAGCCGCCGCACCACGCGTTATGACATCGACATGACGAAATGCATCTATTGCGGTTTCTGCCAGGAAGCCTGCCCGGTCGATGCAATCGTCGAGGGCCCCAACTTCGAATTCGCGACCGAGACCCGCGAAGAGCTGTTCTATGACAAGGCAAAGCTGCTGGAGAACGGCGAACGCTGGGAGGCCGAGATCGCCCGCAACCTCGAACTGGACGCGCCCTACAGATGAGCGATCAATCAAACCCATTCGACGCCATGATGAAGCAGGCGCAGGACATGGCCAAAGCCTTCAATCCCGCGCTTGAGAACTTCTCGCCCAAGGGATTCGAGACGCTCTGGCCGACCATGCCCAAGGAGGTGATGGAGTTCTGGTTCGGCAATACGGTCAACAAGGACGGTCTTGACGCCAAGACCCGCCTTCTGATCACGCTGGCAGGGCTGACCATGCAGGGCGCGCAGGCTGACACCGCCGTGCGCCAGACCGTGCGCCACGCGGTCGAAGCCGGCGCACGCAAACAAGAGATCGTCGAGACGATCGGCCAGATGTCGGTCTTCGCCGGCATCCCGGCCATGACCCGCGCCATGGAGCTGGCGCAAGAGGCCATGGGCGAGACGGAGGACAACCAGGAATGAGCGTTTTTGCCTTTTACCTCTTCGCGATCTGCGTGATCGCCGGTGGCCTGTTCACCGTGATCAGCCGCCAGCCGGTGCATTCGGTGTTGTGGCTAATCCTGTCCTTCATCTCGGCGGCAGGCCTGTTCGTGCTGTTGGGCGCGGAATTCGTCGCCATGCTGCTGATCATCGTCTATGTGGGCGCGGTCGCGGTGCTGTTCCTCTTCGTCGTGATGATGCTCGACGTCGATTTCGCCGAACTGAAGGCGGAAATGGCGCGCTACATGCCGCTGGCGCTGCTGATCGGGCTGGTCATCCTGATGCAGCTGGCGATGGCTTACGGCGCCTGGGAAAGCAACGCGGCGGCCGAAGGGCTGCGCACCCAGGTGGTGCCGGTCGACCGGCACAACACCGAGGCGTTGGGGCTGATCCTCTATGACCAGTATTTCCTGCTGTTCCAGCTGGCCGGGCTGATCCTGCTGGTGGCGATGATCGGCGCAATCGTGCTGACGCTGCGCCACCGCACCGACATCAAGCGTCAGGACGTGGTCGCCCAGATGATGCGCGATCCGGCAAAGGCGATGGAACTCAGGGACGTGAAACCGGGGCAGGGGCTGTAAGGCAATGTGGACGCCAAATCGAATTGCCACCGCATCGGTCGTTGCCGCTGTGAGCCACCTGCTCCTTTGGAACGTGGCGCTGGCAGCCGACAACGCCATAGACACGCCAGGCGAAGTGAACCAGCACTTTGAGGAAGCCAGCAAGCATTTCGGTGACGGAGTGGTTCAGTTGCATTCTCGCCAAGAAGGCGCAGACGGCACACAGCACACGGTTCACCAATTCGATTGCGTGAACGGGACCTACGGCGCGCTCTATGCGGGCGATATGGCTCCGGGCAATTTCCCGTTGGAAACATCGGGGGCAATGGGGGCCGGGGCAGGCCTCTTCTATGAAGACCCAACAATGGCGTCATTGGCGCAGCATACCTGTACGAAGTACGGGCATCCGTTGGCAGAATGGTGAGAATATGATCGGACTTGAACACTACCTGACTGTGGCGGCGACGCTGTTTGTCATCGGTATCTTTGGGCTCTTCCTGAACCGCAAGAACGTCATCATCCTGCTGATGAGTATCGAATTGATGCTGTTGGCGGTGAACATCAACCTCGTCGCCTTTTCCAGCTTCCTGGGCGATCTGGTCGGGCAGGTGTTCACCCTGTTCGTTCTGACCGTCGCTGCGGCGGAGGCCGCGATCGGGCTGGCGATCCTGGTCTGTTTCTTCCGCAACCGTGGCACCATCGCGGTTGAAGACGTCAATATGATGAAGGGCTGAGAGCACTATGGAAACCATCATCCTCTTTGCCCCGTTGATCGGGTCGCTGATCTGCGGCTTCGGCTGGAAGTTCATCGGCGAAACCGCCGCCATGTGGGTAGCGACGGGCATGTTGTTCCTGTCCGCTCTGCTGTCCTGGGCGGTCTTCGTCAATTTTGACGGCACGACCGAGCAGATCCAGATCCTGCGCTGGATCGAAAGCGGCTCGCTGTCCACCGACTGGTCGATCCGAATGGACCGGCTGACTGCGATCATGCTCATCGTCGTCACCACGGTGTCGAGCCTCGTGCATCTCTACAGCTTCGGTTACATGGACAATGATCCGCAGTGGAAAGAGGGCGAGGTCTACAAGCCGCGCTTCTTCGCCTACCTGTCGTTCTTCACCTTTGCCATGCTGATGCTGGTGACTTCGGACAACCTTGCTCAGATGTTCTTTGGCTGGGAGGGGGTCGGCGTCGCCTCCTACCTTCTGATCGGCTTCTACTACCGTAAGCCGTCGGCCAATGCCGCGGCGATCAAGGCGTTCGTGGTCAACCGGGTCGGGGATTTCGGCTTTGCGCTCGGCATCTTCTGCATCTTCTTCCTGGTCGACAGCATCAGCTTCACCGATATCTTCAACGCGGCTCCCACCTTGGCTGAAACCCAGGTTTCGTTCCTCTGGGGCGAATGGAACGCCGCCAACCTGATCGCTGTGCTGCTGTTCATCGGTGCGATGGGCAAGTCGGCGCAACTCTTCCTGCACACCTGGCTGCCGGACGCGATGGAAGGCCCGACCCCGGTGTCGGCCCTGATCCACGCCGCCACCATGGTCACCGCCGGCGTGTTCCTTGTCTGCCGCATGTCGCCCCTGATGGAATTCGCACCCGAGGCGATGGCCTTCGTGACCGTGATCGGGGCATCGACGGCGTTTTTCGCCGCGACCGTGGGTCTGGTACAGACCGATATCAAGCGCGTTATCGCCTATTCGACCTGTTCCCAGCTGGGCTACATGTTCGTCGCCGCCGGTGTCGGCATGTATTCTGCGGCCATGTTCCACCTGTTGACGCATGCCTTCTTCAAGGCGCTGCTGTTCTTGGGCGCCGGCTCGGTCATCCATGCGATGCATCACGAGCAGGACATGATGAACTACGGCAACCTGCGCAAGAAGATCCCCTACACGTTCTGGGCCATGATGATCGGCACGCTGGCCATCACCGGCGTCGGTATCCCGCTGACGCATCTGGGTTTTGCCGGGTTCCTGTCCAAGGACGCGATCATCGAGAGCGCCTGGGCCGGCGGGTCGGGCTATGGGTTCTGGCTGTTGGTCGTGGCCGCGGCGATGACCAGCTTCTACAGCTGGCGGCTGATCTTCCTGACCTTCTATGGCCGCGAGCGGGGCGACAAGCACACCCATGAACACGCCCATGAAAGCCCGATGACCATGCTGATCCCGCTGGGCGTGCTGTCGATCGGTGCGGTGTTCTCGGGCATGGTGTTCTACAACAGCTTCTTCGGTCACGTGGACCAGGTCGGCAAGTTCTATGGCATCCCGGTCGCCGAGGCGTCCGAGCACGGCGAAGCCAAGGCCGAGGACGGCCATGGCGACGATACCGCCGCCGAAGCTGACCACGGCAAGGCCGAGGGCGAACATCACTATGCGTTCACTGGCGAACCGGGTGAAGGTGCACTCTATTTCGGCCCCGAGAACACGGTGCTGGATGACGCGCATGCTGCCCCGGTCTGGGTCAAGGTGTCGCCGTTCGTCGCGATGGTGCTGGGTCTCGTGATGGCGATCTGGTTCTATATCGTGAACCCGTCGCTGCCGGGCCGCCTCGCGGAAAACCAGCGCCCTCTCTACCTGTTCCTCAAGAACAAGTGGTATTTCGACGAGATCTATAACGTCGTCTTCGTCAAGCCGGCGCTCGGCATCGGTCGTCTGCTCTGGAAGCGCGGCGACGTGAACGTGATCGACGGCTTCCTGAACGGGATCGCCATGGGTGTCGTGCCGTTCTTCACCCGGCTGGCGGGTCGCGCACAGTCCGGATTTATCTTCACCTACGCTTTCTGGATGGTTCTGGGCATCGCCGCCCTGATCACCTGGATGTCGATCGGCGGGGGAGCACACTGATGGACAACATCCTTTCCATCGTCACCTTCATCCCGGCGCTCGCGGCGCTGATCTTGGTGGTATTCCTGCGCGGTGAAGACGAAGCAGCGCAGAAGAACGCGAAATACGTGGCGCTGTTTGCGACCACGGTGACCTTCCTCGTGTCGCTGGGCATCTATTTCCAGTTCGACCCCAACGACACCGGATTCCAGTTCGTCGAACAATCCGACTGGCTGCTGGGCTTGCAGTACAAGATGGGGGTCGACGGCATCAGCGTGCTTTTCGTGATGCTGACCACCTTCATCATGCCGCTGACAATTCTCGCCAGCTGGAACGTGACCGACCGCGTCAAGGAATACATGGTCGCCTTCCTGATCCTGGAAACCCTGATGCTCGGCGTGTTCATGGCACTCGATCTCGTGCTGTTCTACCTCTTCTTCGAGGCCGGGCTGATCCCGATGTTCCTGATCATCGGCATCTGGGGCGGCAAGGACAGGATCTATGCATCCTTCAAGTTCTTCCTCTACACCTTCCTCGGCTCGGTCCTGATGCTGGTGGCCATGGTCGGGATGTTCGCGGATGCAGGCACCACCGATATCGAGGTGCTGCTGACGCACCAGTTCAGTTTCCAGAGCTTCGATCTGCTGGGCATCCACATCGTCGGCGGCATGCAGACGCTGCTCTTCCTCGCGTTCTTCGCCTCTTTCGCGGTCAAGATGCCGATGTGGCCGGTTCATACCTGGTTGCCCGATGCGCACGTTCAGGCTCCGACTGCCGGATCGGTGGTGCTGGCCGCGATCCTGTTGAAAATGGGCGGCTACGGCTTCCTGCGTTTCAGCTTGCCGATGTTCCCGGTGGGGTCCGAGGTGATGACTCCGCTCGTCCTGTGGATGAGCGCCATCGCGATCGTCTATACGTCGCTGGTCGCGCTTGTGCAGGAGGACATGAAGAAGCTGATCGCCTATTCCTCGGTCGCGCATATGGGCTTTGTTACCATGGGCATCTTCGCCGCCAACCAGCAGGGCGTGGATGGCGCGATCTTCCAGATGCTCAGCCACGGCTTCATCTCGGCAGCGCTTTTCCTCTGCGTCGGTGTGATCTACGACCGGATGCACACCCGCGAGATCGACGCCTATGGCGGCCTCGTGGTTCGGATGCCCGCCTACGCGCTGGTCTTCATGCTGTTCACCATGGCCAATGTGGGTCTGCCAGGGACAAGCGGGTTCATCGGCGAATTCCTGACGCTGATGGGCACCTTCCAGGTCAACACCTGGGTGGCAACCGTGGCGACGTCCGGTGTGATCTTCAGCGCCGGATACGCGCTGTGGCTCTATCGACGGGTCGTATTCGGGGATCTCATCAAGGAAAGCCTGCGCACGATCACCGACATGTCGGGCCGGGAAAAGGCGATCTTTGCGCCATTGGTCGTCATGACCATCCTATTGGGGGTCTACCCGTCGCTGGTGACCGATATCATCGGGCCGTCCACCACGGCGCTGATCTCGAATTTTGACTCTTCGCTGGCAGCGGCCGAGGCCGCCGCACAGCACGCATCGAACTGAGGGGGCCGGACAGATGATCCAGGCTGATCTGACCATAATCCTGCCGGAAATCATTCTGGCCGTCTTTGCCATGCTCGCGCTTCTGGGCGCGGTCTATACCGGCAAGGACAAGACCGCGCCGCTGTTGGTCTGGGCGACCTCCGCGTTGATGGCTGTGTTGGCGGTGTTCATCGCCGGACGGAGTGGCACCCATGTCGCCTTCAGCGGCATGTTCGTGGATGACGGGTTCGCTCGCTTCGCCAAGGTTGCGATCCTGCTCTCGGCGGCTTCGGTCCTGCTGATGAGCCAGGATTACATGGCGCGCCGCGGCCTTCTGCGGTTCGAATACCCGCTGCTTGTGGCGCTCAGCGCGGTCGGCATGATGATGATGGTCAGCGCCGGCGACCTGATGGCGCTCTACATGGGGTTGGAGTTGCAATCGCTGGCGCTCTACGTTGTCGCGTCTCTGCGCCGGGACAGCGTGAAATCCACCGAGGCGGGGCTCAAGTATTTCGTGCTGGGCGCGCTGTCCTCGGGCTTGCTGCTTTACGGCGCCTCGCTGGTCTATGGTTATTCCGGCACCACGCTCTTCTCGGGCATCATCCAGACCGCGCAACATGGCGAGGTGTCTCTGGGGCTGCTGTTCGGCCTGATCTTCCTGATCTCGGGCATGGCCTTCAAGGTCAGCGCCGTGCCGTTCCACATGTGGACACCGGATGTCTACCAGGGCGCGCCGACGCCGGTCACCGCCTTCTTCGCCACCGCGCCAAAGGTGGCGGCAATGGCGTTGTTCGCGCGCGTGCTGCATGATGCCTTCGGGCAAGCGGTCGCCGACTGGCAGCAGGTGATCGCGCTGTTGTCGGTACTGTCGATGTTCCTCGGCGCCGTTGCCGCGATCGGACAGCGCGACATCAAGCGGCTGATGGCCTATTCCTCGATCGCACATATGGGCTTTGCGCTGATGGGGCTCGCCGCTGGCACCGCCTTCGGCGTGCAGGCGATGCTGATCTACATGGCGATCTACGTCACCATGAATGTCGGCACCTTCGCATTCATCCTGATGATGGAACGCGGCGGGCAGCCGGTTACCGATATCCAGGCGCTGAATCTCTATGCCAAGCGTGAGCCGGGCAAGGGTCTGGCGATGCTGGTCCTGCTGTTCTCGCTCGCCGGCGTGCCGCCGATGTTGGGGTTTTTCGGCAAGTTCTACGTGCTGCGCGCCGCCTATGAGGGTGGTCTTGCCTGGCTGGCCGTGGCCGGGGTTGTCGCCTCGGTCATCGGTGCCTTCTACTACCTGCGGATCGTCTACTTCATGTATTTCGGCGAGGAAGGCGAGGCGCTGGACAAGACCCGTGCACCTGTTCTGTGGGGCTTTCTGATGGCCTCCGCGGTGGTGATGCTGGTCGGAATCGTCAACATGTTCGGGGTCGAGGGCGCGGCGGCGGCAGCGGCGGCGACGCTTGTCAACTGATCCCGACGCCGGGCCCCTGGCTGTCCACCCCGCCGGGGGGAGTATTTTGACGAAGATGAAGCCATGAGCGACTGGCCCGACGGCTATGGCAAGCGCATCCTGGCGGAGGTCGACTCCACGCTGAACGAGGCGGCGCGGATCGCGCCGAGCCTGTCGGGCCCAGAGTGGATCCTGGCGCATCGCCAGACCGCGGCGCGCGGTCGGCGTGGGCGCGCTTGGGCCAATCCCGCAGGCAATTTGTCGGCGACCTTGGTGCTGTTTCCTGAGGAACCGCCTGGTCAGGCAGCGCTGCGCAGCTTCGTCGCGGCACTTGCACTGCTTCGGGCCTGCGAGGCGGTCAGCGACGGCCGTGGGGCGTTTACGCTGAAATGGCCCAATGACGTGCTGCTGAACGGCGGCAAGCTGGCGGGGATCCTGCTCGAGAGTGCCGGGCGCGCCGGCGGGATCGCGCATCTGGCGATCGGCATGGGTGTCAACCTCGCCGCCGCGCCGCCCGTCGAGGCGCTGGAGCCGGGGGCGTTGGCGCCAGTGTCGCTCGCTGGCGAAACCGGCACGCGCATTGAGCCCGAGGCGTTTCTCGACGAGTTGGCCACCGCCTATGCTGGGCTCGAGCGGCAGTTCACCACCTATGGGTTCGCGCCGATCCGCACGGCTTGGTTGGCGCGGGCTGCACGTCTTGGCGAAGACATCACCGCCCGCACCGTACGGTCCGAAACCCGCGGGCGGTTCGAGACCGTGGATGAGCACGGCAATCTTGTCCTGACGACGGCGGATGGACGTGTCACCATACCGGCGGCGGATATCTATTTCTGACAAACGGAGGCGCCGATGCTCTTGGCGATTGACTGCGGCAACACCAACACCGTGTTCTCGATCTGGGATGGAACGCGGTTCCTTTGCACGCTGCGCACTTCGACCCATCACGCGCGCACGGCGGATGCCTATTTCACCTGGTATTCGACCCTTGTGAAACACTACGGGATCGAGGCCGACATCACCGATGTGATCATCAGCTCGACGGTGCCGCGTGTTGTCTTCAACCTGCGGGTCTTTGCCGACCGGTTCTTCCGCTGCCGCCCGATCGTCGTGGGCAAGCCCGAATGCCTGCTGCCGCATGATCCGCGGGTGGACGAGGGCACGCAGGTCGGCCCGGACCGGTTGGTCAACACGGCAGGGGCGTTCGACCGGCATGGCGGTGACCTGATCGTCGTGGATTTCGGCACCGCCACCACCTTCGATGTTGTGGCCAGCGACGGCGCCTATGTGGGCGGGGTGATCGCGCCGGGCGTCAATCTGAGCCTTGAGGCGTTGCACATGGCGGCGGCGGCGCTGCCGCATGTGGACATTTCGGTGCCGCAGCAGGTCGTGGGCACGAATACGGTGGCCTGCATCCAGTCAGGTATCTTTTGGGGTTATGTCGGGCTCGTTCGCGAGATATGCACCCGTATCAAGGCCGAGCGCGATCGGCCCATGACCATCGTCGCGACCGGAGGTCTGGCGCCCCTGTTCCAGCAGAGCGCGGATCTCTTCGATGTCATGGAAGACGACCTGACGATGCATGGCCTGACCGTGATCCACAAATTCAACAAGGACAACGCCTGAGTTCATGAGCAGCGAACGTTTGATCTATCTGCCCCTCGGCGGGGCGGGCGAAATTGGCATGAATGCCTATGTGTATGGCTATGGTGCGCCCGACAAGGAGCGTTTCATCCTGGTCGACCTGGGCGTGACCTTTCCGGACATGGACGGAACGCCCGGGGTCGACCTGATCCTGCCTGATATCACCTGGTTGCGCGAGCGTGCCGACCGGTTGGACGCGGTGTTCATCACCCATGCGCATGAGGATCACGTCGGCGCGGTGGCGCATTTCTTCGATGACCTGAAGGCGCCGATCTACGCCCGCGCTTTCACCGCGAACATCGCGCGGGGCAAGCTGGCCGAGTTCGGTATTTCCGAGACGGCGGTGCGCACCGTGTCGGCCTGGCCCGAGCAGGTCACCGCGGGCCCGTTCACTGTCGGCTTCCTGCCGATCTCACATTCGATTCCGGAAAGCGCGGCGCTGGTCATCGACACGCCCGACGGGCGGGTGATCCATTCGGGCGATTTCAAACTCGACGCGACGCCAGTGGTGGGCGAGCCCTTCGATCCGGATCTCTGGGCGGAGGTGAGCAAGGGCGGCGTCAAGGCGCTGATCTGCGATTCGACCAACGTGTTCTCGCCCGATCCGGGCCGCTCGGAGGCGAGCGTTGGACCGGCCATCGAGGAACTGGTGGCCGCGGCCCCCGGCATGGTCGTGGCGACGACCTTCGCCAGCAACGTGGCGCGGGTCAAGACGTTGGCCGAGGCCGGGCAGCGGGCAGGGCGGTCGATTGTCCTGATGGGCCGGGCGATGCGGCGGATGATAGAAGCGGCGCAGGAAACCGGAGTGTTGTCGGGCTTTCCAACCGTGGTGAGTGCCGAGGCCGCGCAGGACATCCCGCGCGAGAACCTGATGCTGCTGGTGACCGGCAGCCAGGGCGAGCGGCGTGCCGCCAGCGCGCAGCTGGCGCGCGGCAAGTATCAGGGGCTCGAGATGAAGGAGGGCGACCTGTTCCTGTTCTCCTCCAAGACCATCCCCGGCAACGAGCGGGGCGTGATCCGGATCATGAACGCCTTCAGCGAAAAGGGAGTCGACGTGGTGGATGACAGCACCGGGCATTACCATGTCTCGGGCCATGCCAACCGTCCTGACATCGAGCGGCTGCATGACATCGTGCGCCCGCAGATCGTGATCCCGATGCATGGCGAGCACCGCCATCTGCGCGAACATGCGAAACTTGCGACAGCGCGCGGGATGCAGGGGGTCGTCGCGGTAAATGGCATGATGATGGACCTGTCGGGCAACGCGCCGACAGTGGCGGAATATGTCGAAACCGGGCGGACCTATCTCGACGGCAGCGTCAAGATCGGTGCGCTGGATGGCGTCGTGCGCGACCGGATCCGCATGGCGCTGAACGGCCATGTCACGGTCACGGTGATCCTGGATGAAAGCGACGAACCTCTAGGCGATCCCTGGTGTGATATCATGGGGTTGGCCGAGACCGGCGGATCGGGCACGCTGCTGGTCGAAGTTCTGGAGGAGGACCTGGGACAGTTCCTCGGCCGGGCCAAGGGCAAGACTTTGAAGGACGACGACAAGCTGGAAGAGGAAATGCGCCGGATCGTGCGCAAGACCGCTCAGGACGAGATCGGCAAGAAGCCCGAGGTCACCGTGGTGATCAGCCGGATGCGGTGAAAACCAGGAGGGGGCGTAGTCCCCTCTTGGCCATCGATTGTGTCTCTCTCGGTATACTCGAACTCAGAAAGCCCCAGCCCGTTCAGCCGGCGCGGCGTTCCTCGAAGCTGAGCGCGATGAAGCTCGGCAGATGATCGCCCATGCCGACCACCGGATTGCCATTCCTCGGCCCGCGATCAGAGGATCGACCGCGCGACGCGGGCTTCGGACTTTCGGCCTTGGGCTCGGGCACCGCCACTTCTGTCTGCGGCGCGGGGGCGGGCGCATCGGCGGCCTTTTCCGTGTCGCGGGGCTTGCGGCTCCGGCTGCGCGGCGCGGGTTTCCGAGGCTCGGCCTCGGTCTCCTGCGCGGCAGGTTCCGGCGCTGGATCGCCTGAGCTGAGCGGATTGTCGAGCCGCGGGATTTCCTTTTGCACAAGGCGCTCGATATCGGCGAGGTTCTTCTCGTCGCGCGGCACGCAGATCATCATCGCGGAGCCGTCCCGCCCGGCACGGCCGGTGCGGCCGATCCGGTGGACGTAGTCCTCGGCATGACCGGGCACGTCGAAGTTGAACACATGGCTGACAGCGGGCACGTCGAGCCCGCGCGCAGCCACGTCCGAGGCCACCAAGAAGCGCAGCGACCCATCGCGGAACCCGTCCAGCGTGCGCGTGCGCTGGCTCTGGTCGAGATCGCCGTGGATCGGGGCCGCGTCATAGCCGTATTTCTTCAGGCTCTTGGCGACGATATCCACATCCGTCTTGCGGTTGCAGAAGATGATGGCGTTGGTGCATTTCTCGCCTTCGCCGTCGATCATCGCGCGCAGCAGCTTGCGCTTCTCGCTCGCTTCGCGATCCTTGCGGCTGCCCTTGAACATGACCACGCCCTGGGTGATGTTTTCGCCCGTCGTCGCCTGGCGGGCGACCTCGATGCGGACCGGGGCGGACAGGAAGGTGTTGGTGATGCGTTCGATCTCGGGCGCCATGGTGGCCGAGAAGAACAGCGTCTGCCGGGTGAAGGGCGTCAGGCTGAAGATGCGCTCGATATCCGGGATGAACCCCATGTCGAGCATTCGGTCAGCTTCGTCCACCACCATGATCTGCACGCCGGTCAACAGAAGTTTGCCGCGTTCGAAGTGGTCGAGCAGCCGGCCCGGTGTGGCAATGAGAACGTCGACGCCCTTGTCGATCAGCTTGTCCTGTTCATTGAAAGAGACGCCCCCGATCAGCAGAGCCTTGGTCAACTTGACATGCTTGGCGTAGGTGTCGAAGTTCTCGGCAACCTGCGCGGCCAGTTCACGGGTCGGGCACAGCACAAGGCTGCGCGGCATCCGGGCACGGGCGCGACCCCGTGCCAGCATGGTGATCATCGGCAGGGTGAAGCTGGCGGTCTTGCCGGTTCCGGTCTGGGCGATGCCCAGAACGTCCTTGCCCTCGAGCGCGGGGGGAATGGCGCCTTCCTGGATCGGGGTCGGGGTTTCATAGCCGGCCTCTTCGACCGCCTTCAGCACCTTGGGATTCAGGTTCAGTTCAGAAAATTTTGTCATGTGTGTCCGTGTTTCGCGGACACTGTTCCGGCCCGCCGTCTGGTCGGAGCCGGACCCCATCGGTCCTGCGCTTCTGCGCATCATGGCTCGTGTCATGGGCCTTAGCAAAAAGGTGAACGGGGGTCAAACGATGCCGCACCGTTACAGCATTATTCCGTGTCGTCCGTGTCGCCTGTGGTGGGCGGTTCGAAATCGGGAAACTGCCGCGCCCGCTTGGCGACAAGATCGAGCGGGCGCAGATGCAGCAGCCCGGCCTCGGAGAGCCGCGCCCGCATCGCCGGGGTGTCAGCGCAGAGCGCGTCGAAGACCGCGCGCAGTCCGGCCTCTCCGCCGGTCGCATCGGCATCGCGCAGAATTCGATGCAACGTCCCGCCGCCCAGCCCTTCGCGATAGGCGCCGTGATCCAGCCGATAACGCGCGGCCTGCCGCCAGCTTTGCCAGTCGCGCACGTGACGATGGCACAGATCGACCCCGGGCAGGGGGTGTTCTGCGGGGTTCATCTCGGTTCCCTGAAAGGCGTTGTGGATGCGGAATGTGAGGTTCGACAGTCCCGTGCGCAGGAACAGCTTGCCCGCGAGGTGGCTCAGGAAGCCGCAAGGTACCTCCGTGCCGACGCCGGGAAAGACAGCCTCGCTGATCCGCGCGCGATCCGGCCCCGGCGGGATGAACCCCTTGAACGCATCGCCATCGCCCGCCAACGATTCGATGGGGCGAACGCGGGCGCAGAGCGCGCCCTCGGGCAGCGTGGAAAGCGCAGCGGCGATGGTATCCTGCGACCACAGGAATTCATCGACATCGATGTGGGCCAGCCAATCGACCTCGGCCGCCCTGCCATAGGCATGGGTGGCGTTCAGCACCTGCCGCACCTGGTGCTTCTTCGGACGCGGCTTGCCGAGTTTTCGCCAATACGCGGCGTCACAGCTGACGACACGGGTCTTGGGGTGCGATTTCAGGTGATGTACCGCCTCAGGGTCGGGCGCGTCCAAGTAGACGTAGATGCGATGCGCGCCCAACTCGATGTGATGCGCTGCAAAGGCGAGCGTCTCGGCTGTGGGGGCCTTTATCGTGGCAACGATCCCCCAGCGGAGTGAGCCAGCTCCGGTCAGACCATCATTTCCTTGGTGGCGGTCAGCTTCACCTCGGGGTGGTCGCGTTCGATCCGGTCGATGTCCCATTGCAGGCGGGTCAGGTAGACGATGTCGCCGTCGTGGTCGTGGGCGATGTGTTGCTTGTTGGCGGTGACGAACTTGTCCACCGCCACCCGATCTCCATTGACCCAGCGGGCCGAGGTGAATTGTGACGCCTCAAAGCGCACTGGCAGGCCGTATTCCATCTCGATCCGGCTGGCGAGCACTTCGAATTGCAATTGCCCGACGACGCCGACGATGAAGCCCGACCCGATCGAGGGCTTGAACACCTTGGCGGCGCCTTCCTCGGCGAACTGCATCAGCGCCTTCTCGAGGTGTTTTGACTTCATCGGATCGCCCGCGCGTACGCCCTGCAGCAGTTCGGGCGCAAAGCTGGGGATACCGGTGACGCGCAGCGCCTCGCCTTCGGTCAGCGTGTCGCCGATGCGGAGCTGACCGTGGTTGGGAATCCCGATGATGTCGCCAGCCCAGGCTTCTTCGGCCAGTTCACGGTCGCTGGCAAGGAACAGCACAGGGTTGCTGATCGCCATCGGCTTCTTGCTGCGCACATGGGTCAGCTTCATGCCGCGCTTGAAGTGCCCGGACGCCATCCGCACGAAGGCGACGCGGTCCCGGTGCTTGGGGTCCATGTTCGCCTGAACCTTGAAGACAAATCCTGAAACTTTTGATTCTTCTGGAAGAATCTCCCGCGGTGTGGCGCTCTGAATTTGCGGTTCGGGGCCGTAGAGACCGATACCGTTCATCAACTCCTTGACCCCGAAACTGTTGATCGCCGAGCCAAACCAGATCGGCGTCATATGCCCTTCCAGAACCGCTTGCGGGTTCAGCTTGGGCAACAGTTCGCGCGCCATCTCGAGTTCTTCGCGCAGCTGCGCGAGCAGCGCTGCGGGCACGTGTTCGGCCAGTTTCGGATCATCCAGCCCGTTGATCTCGATGCTCTCGGCGACCTTGTTGCGGTCCGCGCGGTCCATCAATTCAAGCCGGTCGCGCAGGATGTCATAGCAGCCGAGGAAATCGCGGCCCTGGCCGATCGGCCAGGAGGCCGGAGTCACGTCGATGGCCAGGTTCTCCTGGATCTCGTCGATGATCTCGAAAACGTCCCGGCTCTCGCGATCCATCTTGTTGCAGAAGGTCAGGATCGGCAGGTCGCGCAGGCGGCAGACCTCGAACAGCTTGCGGGTCTGGCTCTCGACCCCCTTGGCACCATCGATCACCATCACTGCCGCATCCACCGCGGTCAGCGTGCGATAGGTGTCTTCCGAGAAGTCGGAGTGGCCGGGTGTGTCCACAAGATTGAACCGGAACTCCTTGAAGTCGAACGACATGGCCGAAGCCGAAACCGAGATGCCGCGATCCTTTTCCATCTGCATGAAGTCGGAGCGCGTACGCCGTGCCTCGCCCTTGGCGCGCACCTGCCCGGCCATCTGGATGGCACCGCCGAACAGCAGGAACTTTTCGGTCAGCGTTGTCTTGCCCGCATCCGGATGCGAGATGATCGCGAAGGTGCGACGACGCGCGATCTCGGGCGGCAGGTCTGGGCGGTTCTGGGCGGTGTCAAGCATGAGCGCGCATATAGGTAACGTTGCACCCGAGCGCAAGAAACTCCGGTGCGCGTCAGGGCCGGGTGATCAGCAGATCGCAGGGCGGATCGCGGGTGAGATCGGAAGCGAGCGAGCCGAGAATGGCGCGGCTTGCCCCGACACGTCCATGCGCGCCCAGAGCGATCAGGTCGGTGCCGCGCGACTCGACCTCTTGACGGATGACCGGATAGGGCGACCCCGGCAGAATCTCCGTCGCCGGCACCAGTTTGGCCAGCTTCTCGGGCAAGCCCGCGCGCCATTCGGTGTCGGCGGCTTCGGCCTCCGCGCGATAGGGCGCATCGAGGTCGGCCTGCGCCACCGCGGTGCGTCCGAGGATGCCGCTATAGGGCAGGTGCAGCGCATGGATCGGGCTGAACACTGCGTCCGGGGCGATCTCGTGCGCGAGCGTCAGGGCGCGGGTGCTGGCAGGCGAGAAATCGCAGGCCAGGATGATTTTGTCATAGTCATGGTCGCAGGTGTCCTGCGCAAGCAGCACCGAACAGCGCGTGTTTCGCACGATACGCTGCATGGTGGTTTCGCGCAGCTCGCCGAGGAAGGCCCGCGGCCTGTGCGCCCCCAGTACCAACAGGTCGGTCCCGGTCTTGTCGATCATGGCCAGGATATCGCTGGTCGGATCACCGATGACGGCATGGGCCTCGTGCGGGTGGTCTCCGGCCAGGCTGTCGGCGAAGCGGGTCAGTCGCGCCTGCGCACGCTCCAGAGTCTCTTCGAGGATGTCCATCGGCATCGCATCGTCCAGCACCGAGAAGGCGATGACCTTGCGCCCCATCTGCGCGCCCAGGCGGAACGCTCGTTGCATGGCCCTGTCCGAGCGGGATGACATGTCCGAGGCAACGAGGATCGGGGCGGTTGAGTTCGGCATCGGGGTCCTCCGGATTTGACGTTCCCTGAAAGATATGAAGCCGCCGCCGAAAGACAAGAACGCCGCCGGATCGGTGACGGGTGCCACGGGACGTGCTAAGCTGGCGCGGGCGATCATGGAGGATGCAATGTCGATCAGGGAAATTGCCGAGCAACTGGTTGCGGGCTGCCGTGAAGGACGCGAGCTGGCCAATCTGGAAAAGCTTTATGCACCGGATGCGGTATCTGTCGAGGGCGCCGACATGGGCAATGGGCGCGAGGCGCGCGGGCTCGAGGCGATCCGCGCCAAGCACGACTGGTGGGAGAGCGAGATGGAGATGCTCGACAGTTCCATCGAGGGGCCGATGCTGCATGGCGAGGACCGCTTCGCCGTGGTGTTCAACGTCAAGGTGCGGGAGAAATCCAGCGGCAAGGTCACCGAGATGTCGGAGGTCGGCGTCTACCACGTGTCGGATGGCCGGATCGTGCGCGAGGAATTCTTCTACTGATCCTGACTGTGCCGCCAGGCCGAACGGATGGTGGCTGCCAACAAGCAGCCGCCTAGGCCACCGTGCGCCTTGCGTCACTCCGCCGCCAGTTGGCGGATTATCTGGAAGGCATCTGGCCGCCTGAGCAGCGCCGCGGCGTGACTATGCGGTTGCGTCGCGCAGGTGGACGCGCAGGCAGCGTGTTCGAGCCGCGCGAGCAGGTTGGCTGGAAGCATCCGCTCGCACCTTTCCGGCAGGAGCCGCGATTCGGCGGCAATCCCTTCCGCGAAGACCACCTGATGCGTCGCGAAGAGCATCTGGACCATCGGTACAGTGACACGAGGACCCGAGGTGATGCTGCGCCCATCGGCGAGGTGACGCGCTTTCACGGCGAGCCTTGGTCGGCCCGGCCCCGTCTCGTCGGGGTTCTGGGGCAGGAACAGGCGGTGATCTTGGGTGAGCGGCCGGGGCCTCGGATTGCCCAGCACGTCCGCGGCGATCCGGACCGGGCGCAGCGCGGCTGTGAAGCGACGGGTCCGGAGCACTGTCTGAGGACCGCAATCGCGGGTCATGACCCGGGCCCCGGGGCGCACATCCTCGATCGGCGTCTGCGCGCCATTGCCCATGGTGAGCCGGGTGCCACGCGCGAAAGCGGTGCTTGGCAAGCGCTCCAGCGCGCGCTCTGGCCCATCCGCAGGCGCGGCCAGACGGCGGTAATCGGCCCCCGGAAAGGGCGTCGCATCGCAGATCAGATACCGTGAATCCGCGTCTGCAAGGATCACGCCGGTGACGGTCTGACCGGTGGGTGACAGCAACGTCAGGGCCTTCTCAGGCCGCAGGGGCGCATCAGGATGTCCTAGGTCACTTCCAGCGCCGATACGCAGCTGCCCGTCCGAGGCGCGCGCAAGGCTCAGCAAGGCCCGATGCTCAGACGGTGGAAAGATCCACCGCTGGCCCTCCAGCACCTTGATGTCGGCGCAAGTCCAGACCAGGGCGCTCGGGGCGGACGTATCGGGCGCGGTCATCGCGGAACTCTCGCAGCAGCGGTATGTGGCCGGAACGGCCTGTCGCGCCCATTCTGGCGAAGCAGACGTGAAAACCCGGTGAATCGCTGGCAAAGCAGCGGCGGAGGGTGTTAGGTCTGTCGCGACACAGACAGGGAGACGGACCGATGGATCTGGGAATTGCCGGGAAACGCGCGCTGGTCTGCGCCAGCAGCAAGGGCCTGGGACTGGGCTGCGCCGAGGCGCTGGCAGAGGCCGGGGTGGAATTGGTGATGAACGCGCGCGGCGCGGACGCTCTGGAGGCTTCGGCCGACGCGATCCGGCAGGCGCATGGCGTGGCGGTCACCACGGTCGCGGCGGATGTTACGACCGAAGACGGCCAGGCCGCGGTGATCGAGGCGGCAGGTGCCGCGGATATCCTTGTCACCAATGCCGGCGGCCCGCCTCCGGGCATGTGGTCGGATTGGGACCGCGATGATTTCATCAAGGCGCTGGATGCCAACATGCTTGCCCCGATCGCGCTGATGAAGGCGCTGATGCCTGGCATGATCGATCAGGGCTGGGGCCGTGTGGTCAACATCACCAGCCAGTCCGTGCGCGCGCCAATCGCCGTGCTGGGCCTGTCCAACGCGGCGCGCACCGGGCTCACCGGCTATGTCGCGGGCACCGCGCGTCAGGTTGCGCAGCACGGGGTCAACGTCAACAACCTGCTGCCGGGGATTCACGCCACCGATCGCGCCGACGCGCTGGATGGCGGGGTGGTCAAGGCCGAGGGCATCTCGCTCGAGGAGGCGCGCGCGCGCCGGGCCGCGACCATTCCGGTGCGGCGCTATGGCACGCGGCACGAATTCGGTGCCGCCTGCGCTTTCCTTTGCAGCCAGCATGCGGGCTTCATCGTCGGGCAGAACATCCTGCTGGACGGGGGCGGAACCAACCTGACCATGTGATCGGCACCGGCTGCGCCCTTGCACCGGGCGGGCCGGGTTGCTATCTGCGCCGAAACCCGATGGTTTTGATAAGATAACGGCAGCGAGGCCCGGCGGTGCAGACCCAAGTAGAACGCAGCACGCCCAAGGCGGCGGCCGGCATGCCGGTGCCGCGACTCGAAATCCGCAACCTCGTGCGCCTGTTCGACGGGCGCCGGGTGGTTGACGAGGTGTCGCTCCGGATCATGCCCGGGCAGGTCACCTGTCTGCTGGGGCCATCGGGCTGCGGCAAGTCGACGACGCTCAGGATGATCGCGGGCGTCGAGATGCAGGACAGCGGCGAAATCTGGGTCGATGGCAAGCTGGTCTGCGATACCGTTTTTCGGGTGCCGCCCGAGCGGCGCCAGATCGGGCTGATGTTTCAGGATTTTGCGCTGTTTCCGCATCTGAGCGTGGCGGGCAACGTCGCCTATGGCCTCAAGGGCAGCAAGGACGAGAAACGCGCCCGTGTCGCCGAACTGCTGGAGCGCGTCGATCTTTTGCGCTTCATCGACGGCTATCCGCACCAACTGTCGGGTGGCGAACAGCAGCGCGTGGCGCTGGCACGGGCGCTGGCACCGCGGCCACGGATCATGCTGATGGACGAACCGTTTTCCGGGCTCGACAACCGCCTGCGCGACGGCATCCGCGACGAGACTCTGAGCCTTCTCAAGGAGGAGGACACCGCTGTCCTGCTGGTCACGCACGAGCCGGACGAGGCGATGCGGATGGCCGACGAAATCGCGCTGATGCGTGATGGCCGGATCGTGCAGCAGGGCGCGCCCTACAACGTCTATACCCGTCCGGTGGACCGTGCGGCGGTCGCTTTCTTCTCAGACGCCAACGTGTTGCGCGCCCAGGTCAATGGCGCGCTGGCGCAGACCCCTTTTGGCCAGTTCCTCGCTCCCGGGGTGCCGGACCGGACCGATGTCGACATCGTCTTCCGTCCGCAGCATGTGAAGATCGATTTCGATCGCAACGGGCAGGGTCCGCTGCCGACGCCCACGGATGGCGTACCGGCGCGCGCCCAGGTGGTGCGTGCGCGCTTCATGGGGCATGAAAGCCTGGTCGAATTCCGCGTGGATTACGATGGCTCGATCCTGAAGGCCACGGTGCCGAACGTCTTCCTGCCTGCCGCCGGTACGGTGATGTGGCTGACAGTGCGGCGCGATCGCTGCTTCGTGTTCCCGGCCACGTCCGGAAAGGCCGCTGCCTTCGGCGAGGGGCGCTAGGTCCGAGCAGCCTCCGTCTGCCGGTCCCGCAGGCGTTTGCCCGGTTCGTCCACGAAAAGTTCGGGCAGCGGAGTCGCGCGTTCGATGAGGTCGACGCGCAGGTCACGGAAGGCGTCCGCGGTATCGCTCCAGCCGGAAAGAACCCAGGCACCGCCGGTGCTGGCGAGCCGCAGCGGGCGGATCACCTCGGCCTCGGCGTTTCCGGCGTAGGCGATGCGCAGCTTCTGGCGTGCGCCGATCGCGCTGCGCAGGTCGGCGAGGTGTGACAGGCCCCGGGCCGGGTCGGCGAGCGGATTGAACGCGTGTTTCCAGGCCTCCGCTTCGGCGATGGTCTCGGCGGGCAGCGCCGCCTCGAGTTTTACGGTCAGGCTCTGCGCCGCGGCTTTCAGAACCGGGTCCGCGGCCTGCGCCACGATCGCCACACCGAGGCTGAGGGCATCGAATTCCTCCGGGGTCAGATCGAGCGGCGGCAGTGCCAGGCGTTCCGCCAGACGGTAGCCCGCGCCGGGTCGCCCCTCGACCGGGACTCCGGCAGCGGCGAGTCGGTCCATGTCACGATAGATCGTGCGCAGACTGACCCCGAGGCTTGCGGCAAGGTCTTCGGCGCGATGGTGCGCGCCGTCGCGCAATAGGGTGGTCAGAGCCAGGAGTCGGTCTGTGCGGGCCATTCTTCGGTCTTGCCACGCTATGCGACGGCGGTAAAGACTTCCTGCCAAATACATGGCAGGAGTTCCTGTCGCCCCGTATCCATCCGGTGCCGGCGCCTTGAATTGTCGCGCCTTTGCGGGTTTGCCGCTTTCGCGCTGTCATCCGCTTGCGTAGAACACCGACGGGATTTCATGTGCGCCGCGTGGCGCGCCATATGTCTGAGGAGACGGAGATGTTGAACAATATCGGCCTGCCGGGCCTGCTCTTGATCGCGGTTGTGGTCCTGGTGCTGTTCGGACGCGGCAAGATCAGTTCGCTGATGGGCGAGGTGGGCAAGGGCATCACATCGTTCAAGAAGGGTATCAGCGAGGGCCAGAAGGAACTGGACGACGACAAGGTGGCCGACGCCAAGGACGTCACTCCCGTCGACCCGGCCGCCGACAAGGACAAGGCATAACCTGAATGTTCGACCTGGGGTGGACGGAGCTTCTGCTCATCGGGATCGTGGCCCTGATCGTGGTCGGTCCCAAGGACCTGCCGGTGCTGTTTCGCAATGTCGGACGCTTCATCGGCAAGGCCAAGGGCATGGCGCGTGAGTTCTCGAGCGCCATGAACGACGCGGCCGATGAATCCGGCATCCGCGACGTGGCCAAGGGGCTTAAATCGGCGACCAATCCGGTCGCCAGCGCCATGGATGGCGTCAAGGACGCCACGCGTGACCTGACAGAAAGCATCAACCCGGCCAAGTTCGACGCGGGCAAATACGATCCTGACAGTGCCACCGGCAAGCTGGCCGCCGAACGCGCCGAGAAGGCCAAGAAGATCCAGGCCGCCAGTGCCCGCGCCGCCGCCGACCGGCTGGCCCGCGAGGCTGCCGAAGCGCAGGCCAAGGCCGCCGAGATGGAAGCCGCCGTCGGCCCGGCCCCGGCTGACACCCCGACATCGGACAGCAAGTCATGAGCCAGACCGACGAGATCGACGACAGCAGCGCACCGCTGATCGAACACCTGGCCGAGCTGCGCAACCGGCTCATCCATTCGGTCGTGGCCTTCATTGTCGGCATGGTGATCTGTTTCACCTTCGCCACGCCGGCCTTCAATTTCCTCACCGCGCCGCTCTGCGAGGTTCTGGCCGAGCGGGGACAGGATTGCGACCTGATCTTCATCAGCCCGCAGGAAGGCTTCTTCGTCGCGATCAAGGTCTCGCTGCTGGGCGGTTTCCTTCTGGCCTTCCCCTATATCGGCCTGCAGATGTGGCGCTTTGTGGCACCGGGGCTCTACAAGTCGGAAAAGGGCGCTTTCCTGCCCTTCCTGATCGCTTCGCCCTTCATGTTCTTGCTGGGCGCCAGCTTCGCCTTCTACATCGTCACCCCGCTGGCCTATGACTTCTTCCTCGGTTTCCAGCAGTTCGGCGCCGAAGGCGAGGCCGTGGCCGAAGGCACGGCGCCACTCAGCGTGGTGTTCCAGGGTAGCGCGCAGGAATACCTCAACCTGACGATCAAGTTCATTGTCGCATTTGGCCTTTGCTTCCAGCTTCCGGTCCTTTTGACCTTGATGGGCAAGGCCGGACTGGTCAGCGCCGAAGGCCTCGGCAACGTGCGCAAATACGCCGTGGTGGCGATCCTCGTGCTGGCTGCGCTGGTGACGCCGCCTGATGTCATCACCCAGGTCATCCTGTTCGTCGTGGTCTACGGTCTCTACGAAGTATCGATCTGGCTGGTGCGCCGGGTCGAAACCAAGCGCGAAGCCGAGTTGCGCGCACAGGGCTACTATGACGACGACGAGTTCGACGATCCGCTGATGGATGAGTTCGAAAAGGACGACACTCGCTGATATCTCTCGCCCCCGGATGCCGATCCGGGGGCGTTTTTCTTTTCGCGGGCAGCTTCGGGATCGGCTAGGCTGGCGCAACGACGGCGCCGGATGAACCGGCCCGCACACAGGAGGTTCCCGATGTCTGCCTTGATCCGTCCCGTTCCGTCCTTCGTCGCCGGAACCGCGCTCGCCCTGCTGCCGCTTCAGGCGACAGCCCGGGAACGCGGACTCGAAAGCCCGCATGTGCTCGAGTTCTTCGCCGGCAACACCAGCGCCGAGCGGGAAGGCGAGCGCGAAAACGCGTTCTCGGTCGGCGGGCAGTATCGCTACCAGTTCAACGAAACGGTCGGCCTCGGCCTGCTGGCGGAATATGCGCGTGATCCGCTCGACAGTTGGGTGGTCGGCATTCCGGTCGTCTTCGGGTTCGACGGCAGCGGATGGCAGTTCACCGCGATGCCGGGGCTCGAGTTCGAGGGCGACGAACAGGAATTCCTGATGCGCGCTGGCGTGGGGTACGAGTTCGAGATGCGCGGCGGCTACACGCTCAAGCCTGAGATCAACATCGATTGGGTCGACGGCGAGACCTCGATCGTCGCGGGCATCAGCATCGGCTTCCGGCTCTGATCGCATCTGCCGGGGGCGTATGACGCGCCGCGGCGGAATGGGCGAAGCTGACCAAACCTCTCTCGCCTTCCTGACACTTGCCGCCCCGGCCGGAACGTGGTTTCTGGCGCGAACTGACGGATCAGGAGGGCAGGGAGCATGGAAGAGAACGCAGTGGGACGCATCGCCGAGGCGCTGGAACGGATGTCGCCGCCCCCAATGCCTGCGCCCGATTTCACCAGCGCCGCAGCCTTTGTCTGGCATGTGGAGCCTGACAGGCTGGAGCCTGTCGAACAGGTCAGCCGAGTGGGTCTAGACCTGCTGGTGGGGATCGACCGGTCCCGTGACACGCTGCTTGAAAACACTCGCCGGTTCGCCGCTGGCTACGCGGCCAACAACGCCCTGTTGTGGGGCGCGCGGGGCATGGGAAAATCAAGCCTTGTCAAGGCGGTGCATGCCGAAGTCCAAGCGTCACATGCAGATCTGAAATTGGTCGAGTTGCAACGCGAGGACCTGCCCAGCGTCGGCCGCCTTCTCGCCCATTTGCGCAGTGCGCCGTTTCGCTTCCTTCTGTTCTGTGACGATCTGTCTTTTTCCCATGACGACCAACACTACAAGAGCCTCAAGGCGGTGCTGGACGGCGGCATCGAGGGGCGGCCCGAGAACGTCGCCTTCTACGCGACTTCAAACCGTCGCCACCTGATGCCGCGCGATATGATTGAAAACGAGCGTAGCAGTGCCATTAACCCATCCGAAGCGGTCGAGGAGAAGGTCTCGCTGTCGGACCGGTTCGGTCTCTGGCTGGGCTTCCACCCCTGTTCGCAGGACGAATACCTCGCGATGATCGATCGCTATTGCGCTGCGTATGGGGTCGAAATCAAAGAAGAAACCTTGCGCGCCGAAGCGATCGAATGGCAGGCGACGCGCGGTGCGCGATCGGGCCGCGTCGCCTGGCAATTCTTCGTCGATCTGGCCGGACGTCACAAGGTGGCGCTGCCCGGCTGATGCCGCTCTCAGCCGTCGGTCTGAACCCGCAGATTGACGCCAGAGCCGATGAAATCGATCCAGCGCCCATCCTTCAGGAAAGTGGTCGTGACGCTGTTTATGTCCGCCGCCCAACCTTCCTCGGTCGGCGCCACGGCAAAGGTTTCGGGCGTGTCCGCGGGCTGAAACCCGGCATTGCCGGTGGATTGAAAAACCACTTCGGAGCAGTCCTCGTTCATGGTGAATTCGAACTGCAGGTTCTGGTGTGTCCCCTTTTGGGACACGCCGGCCCAAGGGCAGGCGGCGGCACCGGTGGCGAGCAGGGCGGCGATGGCGGACAGGAGGAATGGTTTCATTTGGAACACCTCAGATACTGTGTCGGCACCACATCTCGTCCAGTCGAATTCATTGAACCACGAATGACGCCGGGAGGTTGAGAGGTCTGTTGACGCGTTCGGGCCCGTTCACGCCAAGCGGTGCACTGTTGGCTACACTGTCACGGGCGACGCCCCTGTCAACACACCAAAGCGCGAGGCCGAGCGCGGGATCACTCGAGATAGGGCATGGGATCGACACTTTCGAACCCGTTGCGCACCTCGAAATGGACATAGGCATTGTCGCCATCGCGCAGCTGCGCCAGTTTCTGACCGCGCTTGATGCTGTCGCCCTTCTTGACCGTGATCCCGGAGACGTTGGCATAGACCGTCAGCAGGTTGTCGGGATGACGCACCACCACGATCGGCACCTGGTCGGCGTCCTGCGTGATCGCGGCGACCGATCCGTCGGCGGCGGCGGTCACCGCCGTGCCAGGGGCCGCTGCGATGTCCACACCTTCGTTGCGGCCCTTGGAGTAGGTGCGGATGATCTTGCCCTGAACCGGGAAGGCCATCGCCGCGGTGCTGGGCAGGGACGGGGCACCGATATCGGTTTCAGGCGGCTCTGGGGCGCGGGCTGCGATGCGTTCGTCGGGCAGGGGGGTCGTCGCGCTCGGCGGCGTCGGCGTGGGCGAGCCGGTCCCGGGTTCGGTCACGGTCGTGGCCGCTGCGGCCGTGGCCGTGCCGCTGCGCGCCGGCGGCTGTGCGCCCTTGACCGGGATCAGCAGGTATTGGCCTTCGCGAATCGTGAAATCCGAATCCAGACCGTTCCACTCCGCCAGCGACTTGACCGGCACCTGGTAGAGGCGCGAGATCGTATAGGCGGTTTCGCCGCGAACGACCTTGTGGCGCACGGGTTCGGGGCTTGCACGTTCGATCACAGTGGGCGTCGGCTGCGCGGCCGGGGCAAGCGTGCTGGTCTGCACCGGGCTTGTATCCGGCGCCGCGTCGATGGCGCTGCCTGCGAGCGTGGCGATGTCCACCGCACCCGTCGCCGCAGAGGGTTCGGCGACCCGTTGCGGCAGCGCCAGGATTTCGCCGCCGCGCATCTGGTCTTCGGGCTTCAACCCGTTGAAATTGGCCAATTGCGCCGCGGGCAACCCGATCCGCCCGGCCACGTCGGCAACGCTGTCGCCACGCCGTGCTACAGCCACCTGGTAATTGGGATAGGAGATGATCCCGCGCGCATCCGGTTCGGGCCGTGCGACGGTGACGTTGCGCGCGGCATCTGCGGTGTTGAAAGCCCCGACCTGTCCCCGCAGGTCGAAGTCCAGCGGCTCGGAGCAGCCCGCCAGCACCGCCAGCAGCGCGACCCCGGCGGTCAGGCTCCTATGTCGGGGGTTCGGGAAAAATGCCATCTCAATCATCCTCAAAAGGTCCCCCTCTTGTGCGGGGGGTCTCGTGCCTGTCAGCCGTCCTTGCCCAAGCCTTCGAGCAGCGGCACGAACCGTACCGGACGGAGTTCGTCATACTCAAAGCCGGACTCGGTCCGGCGCACCTTGATAAGGGTCTGGACCGCATCCGACTGCCCGACGGGCACCACCATGATACCGTCGATTTTCAACTGCGCCAAGAGCGGCCCCGGCGGGTCCTCTGCAGCGGCCGTGACCAGGATCCGGTCGAACGGTGCCTGCTCGGGCAGCCCGAACGAGCCATCGGCCACGATCGGTGTGATGTTGCTGAGCGACAACTCGTCGAACACAGCCTTGGCGGCGCGCGTCAACCGGGCGTGCCGGTCGACCGTATAGACACGCCGCGCCAGCCGCGACAGCACCGCCGCCTGGTAGCCCGAGCCGGTTCCGACCTCGAGCACCTTGTCGCGCGGCGAGATCTGCAGTGCCTGGGTCATCAGCCCTACGACCGAGGGCTGGCTGATCGTCTGCCCACAAGCGATCGGCAGCGGCATGTCTTCATAGGCGCGATCGGCGAAGATGCCGCGCACGAACTTGCCACGGTCGATGGCCTCCATCGCCTCCAGCACCCGCTTGTCCGTGACCCCGCGCGACCGCAGGGCGAAGAGAAACTGCATCTTGGTTTCGGCCGAGGGCAGGGTCATTCGATGGATTTCATCCCGTCCAGAACGTCATGCGCTGTCAGGTCGGCGCGCATCGGCGTGATCGACACGTAGCCGTCGAGATTGACCGCGGCGTCGGTATCGGGCGCGGTGCGGATCTGTTGGTTGCCGCCCTTGATCCACAGAAAGCGGCGCCCGGAAGGCGAACTGTGCGGCTCGACCCCGAAGGATGTGCCGGGCCGAAAGCCCTGCGGCACGACACGAAAGCCGCGCACCTCGTCGGCCGGGATCGGCGGGAAGTTCACGTTGAAGAACAGGCGGTATTCGTCGTCCTGCTCCGGGCTGGCATCGAGAATGCGGCGGACCACCTCGGCGCCATGGGCGGCGGCGGCTTCGAACGGATTGTCGAGCCCGAAGTTCTTTGGCCCGTAATACTGCGACATGGCGATGGCGGGCAGCCCTTGCAACGCTGCCTCCATCGCGCCACCCAGTGTGCCGGAATAGAGCGCGTTCTCCGCCGAATTGTTGCCGCGGTTCACACCCGACAGGACCAGGTCGGGCCGGCAATTGGCCATCACGTCGTGCAGCCCCGCCATCACGCAATCCGCAGGGCTTCCCTCGGCGGCGAAGCGGCGTTCACCCATCTTGGCAATCATCATCGGATGCGTGAAGCTGATGCAATGGGCGACGCCAGATTGTTCGAAAGCGGGCGCGACGGTCCAGACCTCGCCCGAGGGACCGGCCAGTTCGGTCGCGATGGCTTCGAGGATCTCCAGTCCCGGAGCATTGATCCCGTCATCGTTGGTAATCAGAATACGCATTTCGCCCGCCTGTTTGCCACTTGATAGACGCAGCCCTTGGCCCGGGCAAGCAAGCGCACCGGGTCAGGTTCAAATTATCCGCACGTTCGGCGTTGTGGGCAGCGATGGATGCATTAGAGCAACGCCAGAAGGCGCGCAGCCTCGTCCGCGGGCGCGGCGAGAGAACTGCGGTCTTCGCCCGGGAAGAAGCGTGCGCGCGTCGCCGTGGGCATTGGGTTTGGGGTCAGCACGTGCACCTTGGGCCCGGTCCTGACCGTTTCGGCGGCCCAACTGCGCGCCAAGGCGATCTGCGCCGCCTTGGTCGCGCCGTAGATGCCGAAGAACTTTTCGCCCGCGCGCGGGTCGTCAAAAAACACTGCCCGCCCCTCGGCGCCCAGCAGCGGCGCGACATAGGGGATCAGAACCGACGGGGCGGTGGCGTTGATCGCGACCGATTTCTGCCAGTCTTTCGTATCGACGAAATTGGCTGGGCACAGCATCGCCGCGTGAACCGCCGTGTGCAGCCACAGATCGAGCCGTCCCCAGCGGTCGTGGATGCCCCGGCAGAGTGTCGCCATGGCGTTGGGGTCGGTGATGTCCATCGGAGCCAGCGTGGCGCTGCCGCCTGCGGACTTTATCCGGTCGTCGAGTTCTTCGAGCGCGCCAGTGGTGCGGGCGACGGCAACGATGTGATGGGTCGGTGCCAACGCAACGGCGAGGGCAGCTCCCAGCCCGCGCGATGCGCCGGTGATCAAGGCAATCTGTGTCATGGGCGCGGGTTTGGAGCCTTCGCGCAACAGCGTCAAGTCCGGATCAGCCCGAAGGCAGCGACAGACGGCGCGTGCGCCCGTTTTTCTCCAGTACGAGTCCGGATTCGTCGATGGCTATCACTTGGCCCGCAGACAGCTTGTCGCCGGCCTTGACCCTGGCAATTCCGCCGCCTGGCTTGCGCAGCAGGGCCGACAGGTCGTTGGTAGGACCGAAGAGGCCGATCAGTTCGAGGTCGCCGCGTTGCAGCGCGCGGCGTTGCGTGGCGATGTCCCCCACGGATGCTGGGGTTTGGGAGGAATCGGAAGGGTTTGCCATGTCGGTCCTTGCGCGGAAATTGCCGCGATGCGGCATTGCTTTGATGCCCGCTACCATTCCCCGCAAACGGCCGAAAGACGACCTTTTCGCCCCACCGCGAGAATGCGCGGCGCCTTGCCTATTGACGTTCCGTAAGGTGGCCGCTGGCCTATTCCGCCGCCGGTTTCATTTCGAACCCCTGTTCGAGCATGTCGGCCGGTTCGACCGGGTATTCTCCCGAAAAGCAGGCATCGCAATATTGCGGACACTCCGCGTTGCGGCCCTGCGCTTCACCGACGGCGCGATAGAGACCGTCGAGCGAAATGAACTTGAGGCTGTCTACCGCGAGGTGGCGGCACATCTCGTCTTCGGACATGGTCGCGGCAAGCAGTTTCTCGCGCTGTGGCGTGTCCACACCGTAAAAACAGGGCCAGGCGGTGGGTGGCGATGCGATGCGGAAATGCACCTCGCGGGCGCCGGCATCAAGGATCATCTCCTTGATCTTGCGGCTGGTCGTGCCCCGCACCACCGAGTCGTCGACCAGGATCACGCGCTTGTCCTTGATCAGGGCGCGGTTCACGTTCAGCTTGAGACGCACCCCCATATTGCGGATCTGCTCGGTCGGTTCGATGAAGGTTCGGCCCATGTACTGGTTGCGGATGATCCCCATGGCGTAGGGGATGCCGCTTTGCAGGCTGTAACCGATCGCGGCCGGTGTGCCGCTGTCGGGCACCGGGCAGACCAGATCGGCGTCGACCGGGCTTTCCTTGGCCAACTCGCGACCGATGTTCTCGCGGGTTTCATAGACGCTGCGGCCCCCAAGGATGCTGTCGGGGCGGCTGAAATAAACGTGTTCGAAGATGCAGAAACGCGAGGGCTGAGGGCGGAAAGGGAAGTGGCTCTGCACGCCGCTTCCGTTGATGACGACCATCTCGCCGGGGCGGATTTCGCGGACGAACTCGGCACCGATGATGTCGAGTGCACAGGTTTCCGAACTCAGCGCCCAGCCGTCGCCGATCTTGCCCAGAACCAGAGGGCGCACGCCGAGCGGGTCGCGCACGCCGATCAGCTTGGTGCGTGTCATGGCGACAACGGAAAACGCGCCTTCCACCTTGCGGAGCGCTTCTTCCATCCGGTCGGGGATCGAGCGGCCCATCGAGCGCGCCATCAGGTGGATGATGCACTCGCTGTCGCTGCTGCTCTGGAAGATCGAGCCGCGCTCGATCAACTCGCGCCGCAGGGCGTTGGCGTTGGTGATGTTGCCGTTGTGGGCAATGGCGGCACCGCCCATGGAGAATTCGCCGAAGAACGGCTGGACATCGCGGATCGCGGTCTGTCCCTTGGAGCCCGATGTGGAATAGCGCACATGGCCGATGGCGATCGGGCCGGGCAGGGTTTCCATGATCTTCTGGCTCGTGAAATTGTCGCGCACATAGCCGAAGCGGCGCGCCTGGTTGAACCCGTGGTCCGGGTCGTGGCTGACGATGCCGCCGGCTTCCTGGCCGCGATGTTGCAGCGCGTGCAGCCCGAGCGCCACGAAGGTCGATGCGTCCTGCACGCCGACGACGCCGAAAATTCCGCATTCTTCGCGGAGCTTGTCGTCGTCGAACGGATGGGCGGGGGGCATGTTCAGGTCGGACAAGGGGAGAGGGCTCCGAATCCAATGACGGGGTCGCGTCATGACATAGTGCCTCTGCCCGCCCATGTCACCCATGCTGTCATGAAAGCGTTGCATTGCCGGATGCCGGAACGGCAAAGGCCGCCCCAGGTCGGAGCGGCCATTTGCAGCAGGCAAGGCGGGGTCTGGATCAGGCGGCGAGCGCCGGGGCGAAGCCGATAGGGTCGAGCGCAAGATGGCCGCCGTTCAGCATGGTCAGCAGGGCGCGGGTTTCGCCATATCCAAGGGTGCGGAAGAATGGATCGGTCGTTCCCGATGCCACATGCAACAGCGCGCCGGTCTGGGCATAGACGATTTCTTCGGTGTCGAAGGTCAGTTCGGTCGCCGTGGTCTCGCCAAAGGCGGTCAACGCGTGGATGCCGCGGAAACCGGCCATGGCGGCGGCGGGGACCAGCACGCAGGGAGCACCGAAAAGGGTTTCGCATTCAGGTTCGATCATCGCGACATGCTGGCCTGCGGTCAGGATCAGGTCGGAACAGTTGTTCAGCGCACCGGCCGGAACATGCATCATCCGTGCCGTGCCGGGGGCAAGGCGATGCGAGCGTGTGCCGGTCAACTCGGTGAAACCGCCATCCAGCGTATAGACCTGATCGCCGGCGGAGAGCTCTTCGACCCGGCGCCAGCCTGTCGGCGTTTCCAGCATCGTGCCGTCCTTGACGGCGCTGAGTTCGACCCGGCGGGGCATGGTCTGTGCGGGCTTGCGGGGCGCGATGTCGGAGGGCAGGAAGGAGGCGAAAGCTTGGCTGTGGTTGAGAAGCATCGGGAAAATCCTTTGTCAGCGTGGTCGGTGTGTCTGACACTTACCTGGCATCGAAAATTCGCCGTTTTTTCGTCACGTTTGAGGCCTTAATCGTTTACTTTTTCCTAATCCGGCAAGAACCGGCCCGGTCAATGCGCATTGGCGCTATCTCGTGAACGCCGGTTAAAGAGTTGGAAACCAAGACAGGCCGTTTTCGCGGTCAGATTCGCTGTGCCAAGGGTAGATTCTGTGGCCGGGCCCGGTTCAATCTGGGCGGTTCTGGGGAGAAATCAGGGCGGCAAGTCCGGCCCGCGTGCGAGACGTCGTTCAACTCGGGGTGCTCTGGACCCGCCTCACTGGCCGCAGGAACTCACCAGGTTCTCGTATTGCTGGGTGATCCATCCCAACGCCTGTTCGGGATTTCGCTCTTCGATCGCGTCGGTGAGTTGGGTGAAGACCTGCGCCGACCGGCTCTGATCGACCATGGTGAAGGTCTGCGCAGTGACCACCGTCTCGTAAACGAAGAAGGCGATCGCGATCAGCAGAATGCCGCGCGCGACGCCGAAAAAGAACCCGAGCCCCTGGTCCACCCCGCCAAGGGCCGAGCGCTGCACGAGCGACGAAAACAGTGGCGTGAAGAAGGACACGATGATCAGGGCGACGGCGAAGACGGCGGCAAAGGCGGCGATGATGCTGAGTTCGCAACTGTCGGCGACGAAGTCGCCGAGCACCGGTACTTCCTTGATCAGCGGCTCGACCTTGGGCGCGAACAGAAAGCCCAGAACCGCCGCCGCGACCCAACCTGCGATCGCCATGAGTTCGCGCACCAGGCCGCGGGAATAGGCCAGAAGCGCCGACACGACGATGATCAGGGCCACGACCCCATCGATAATGGTAAAACCTTCCATGGTCCTTGCCTGTCCGTTTTCTGCCCGTGCCCGATTGCGCGATGCTATCCCGCCCCGAACACTTCGCCAACAAAACCCGTCAAGTCTGTCGCTTGCGTTAACGCAAGGCCGGAAACTGTGCCGGTTTTGCCACCGGAAGGGGCAATGGCGGCGGTAAAACCAAGTTTTTGGGCTTCTTTCAACCTGTTTTCTGTCTGCGGCGCCGGGCGCAATGCCCCGGACAGGCTGATTTCACCAAAAACAACCGTATCGGCCGGCAAAGCGGCATCTTCCCGCGCAGAGAGCAGGGCCGCCGCTACGGCCAGATCGGCCGCGGGTTCGGAAATCTTGAGACCGCCGGCGACGTTCAGATAGACGTCAAGCCCGGCAAACGGGATGCCACAGCGCGCCTCGAGCACCGCGAGGATCATCGCGAGACGTCCGCCATCCCAGCCGACCACGGTCCGGCGGGGCTGTGAATGGGGGCTCGGCGCGACCAGCGCCTGCAATTCGACCAGAACCGGCCGGGTACCTTCGATCCCGGCGAAGACGACCGACCCGGGGCTGGGCTGGCCGCGTTCGGACAGGAACAGGGCCGACGGGTTCGTGACTTCGGCCAGTCCCATGCCCGTCATCTCGAAGACTCCGATCTCGTCCGCCGGGCCGAACCGGTTCTTGACCGCGCGCAGGATGCGGAACTGATGGCCGCGTTCGCCCTCGAAATAGAGCACCGTGTCGACCATGTGTTCGACCACGCGCGGGCCGGCGATCTGCCCGTCCTTGGTGACATGCCCGACCAGCACGACCGACACACCGCGCCGCTTGGCGAAGCTGGTCAATTCGTGGGCTGCGGCGCGCACCTGGCTGACGGAGCCGGGGGCGCTTTCGACGTTGTCGGCCCACATGGTCTGGATCGAGTCGATGATCACCAACTGGGGACGCTCGGCATCCAGTGTCGTCAGAATGTCGCGCAAGTTGGTTTCGGCGGCCAGCTTGACCGGTGCCTCGGCCAGTCCCAGCCGCTGCGCCCGCATCTGGACCTGGGCGCTGGCCTCTTCGCCGCTGACATAGAGCGTCCTGAGCCCGGCCTGCGCGAACTTCGCTGCCGCTTGCAGCAACAGGGTCGACTTGCCGATGCCCGGATCGCCGCCGACCAGCACGGCAGAAGACGGGACCAGACCGCCGCCGAGCACCCGATCAAGCTCGTCAAGGCCCGACAAGGTGCGCGGTGGCGGGGTTTCTTCGGTCGAAAGATCCGTCAGGGTGATCGCGCTGCCGCGCTTGGCACCCAGCGTCTTGGATGCAGGGCCTGCCGACAGCGGCCTTTCCTCGCTGATCGTGTTCCAGTCGCCGCAGGCATCGCACTGGCCGGACCATTTTGAGAAGGACGCGCCGCAAGCGGAGCAAAGGAAGGTCTTTGGTTTTGCCATGCCGTCTTGTGGCCCGTCAGCGTTTGGCGGTCAAATGGCTAATCGCGATCGACGCCAGAACGCAGCCGGTGAAGAGGTAGAGTCCCCAGGCGGTCTCGACATGGGCCAGCCCGATTCCCTTGACCACCACGATGTAGAGCGCAATCAGGAACACGTCTGCCATCGCCAGCTTGCCGAGAATCTCGAGGACCGGCAGCACCCGCCGGCGCATCTGGCCGAAGTGGATCAACGCGATGCCGATGGTCTTCATGTAGGGCGCGAAGACGGCGAGGAACGTGACCAGCAGCGCCAGCGCCACGTCTGTCTGCCACAGCGCCTGTAGGCCCGAGATGACCGAGATTTCGGTCAGCCCGAAAAGCGGCAAGTCGATCCCCGCGCGCAGCAGCGGCGCGAACCAGGCGATGGGGTAGAGCACCAGCAAGGCGAGGTTGCAGATTCGGATCGGCATCGCGGCTACAGGCCCGCGGCAGTCACCGCACGGCCTCGATGGGGCCTTCGGCGCGGCCGTGAATGAACTGGTCGAGATACGGGTCGCCGCTGTTGTCCATCTGTGCGACTGGCCCGGTCCACTTGATCACCCCGTCATGCAGCATGGCGACATTGTCTGCGATGGCGCGCACGCTGGTCATGTCATGGGTGATGGTCATGGCGGTCGCGCCCATCTCGACCACGATTTCGCGGATCAGGTCGTTGATGACGCCCGACATGATCGGGTCGAGCCCGGTCGTGGGTTCATCGAAGAAGATGATCTCGGGTTCGGCGGCAATGGCGCGGGCGAGGCCGACGCGCTTCTGCATGCCGCCTGACAGTTCGGCCGGGAACAGGTCCGCGACCTTGGATTTCAGCCCGACGCGGCGCAGCTTGTCGATGGCGATCTCGCGCGCCTCGGCCTGCGGGCGCTTGAGCGAGCCGCGCAGCAGGCGGAAGGCGACGTTCTGCCAGACCGGCAGGCTGTCAAACAGCGCACCGCCTTGGAACAGCATCCCGAACCGGGCCAGAAAAGCGTCGCGGTCGCCGCTCGCGGCGTCCTGCCCATCGACGAGGATCTTGCCGGAATCGGGCTGAATCAGTCCGAGAATGCATTTCAACGCCACGGATTTGCCGGTGCCCGACCCGCCTATGATCACCATTGACGTGCCCTTCGGGATATCGAGGTCCATGCCGCGCAGCACCTCGTTGTCGCCAAAGGCTTTCCTGACCTGCTCCATCCGGATCATATCGAGAAGAACACCCCCGTGAGCACGAAATTGGCGGCGAGGATCAGGATCGCGGCGGCCTCGACGCTGCCCTTGGTGGCGCTGCCCACGCCCTGCGCGCCGCGCCCCGATTGCATGCCGAAATAGCACCCCATGATGGCGGCGATCACCCCAAAAGCCGCGCCCTTGACCAGCGAGGAGACCACATCGCGCAGTTCGAGGAAATCGACCGTGTTCTGCAAATAGGCCGCGGGATTGAAACCGAGGTTCTTGACTGCGACCACATAGCCGCCGCCGATCCCGATCACGTCGCCGACCGCGACCAGCAGCGGAACCGTGATGAAGGCGGCAAGCACGCGCGGAGCGACGAGGTATTTCATCGGATTGGTCGACAGCGTCACCAGCGCGTCGATCTGTTCCGTCACCTTCATCGTAGCGATCTCGGCGGCGATGGAGGAGGTGACGCGCGCGGCGATCATCAGTCCGACCAGCACCGGGCCCAGTTCCCGCACCATTCCGATGGCGACGATCTGGGGCACCACGGCCTCGGCGTTGAAACGTGCGCCGCCGGAATAGATCTGCAGCGCCAAAGCGCCGCCGGTAAAGATCGCCGTGAGGCCGACCACAGGCAGCGAGAGCCAGCCGATGCTCATCAGGGCATGTCCGAATTCGCGGGGGTAGTAGGGGGGGCGGAAGATATGGCTGACCGCGCGCGCCGTGAACAGCGACAACCGTCCGGTGACGGCGAAGAGGCCGAGAACGGCGTGGCCGAGACGCTGAAGCAGCGTCAGCGGGTTCATTCTCGATACTCCCGCGCGTATCGCCCGCCGAGTGAGGTCAGGATTTCATAGCCGATGGTGCCGGCGGCATCAGCCAGCCTGTCGACGGTCTGATGATTGCCCAAAATCTCCAGGGTGTCTGGCACCTCCGGCAAATCCGTCACATCGACCGTGATGAGGTCCATCGAGATGCGGCCGACCACCGGGCAGGCCGTCGCACCGCTGTACAGATCTATCTTCGGCCCCATGGCGCGGAGCAGCCCGTCGGCATAGCCCGCCGACACGGTGGCGATGCGGCGCGGTTGGGGCGCGGTCCAGGTGTTGCCATATCCGACGGTTTCGCCGGCCGCGACATCGCGCACCTGAATGACAGGCAGGTCGACATGGACCACCGGACGCGCCTTGGCAAACGGCAGGCCGCCATAGAGACCAACGCCCGGTCGCGTCACGTCGAAATGGTAGTCGCGTCCCAGGAGGATGCCGCCGGTCGCCGCGAGCGAGCGTGGGACGTCCATGCCCTCGGTCATGGCGACGAATTCAGCCAGTTGCCGCGCGTTCATCGGGTGGTCGGTTTCGTCCGCGCAGGCGAGGTGTGACATCACCAACCGCGGAGCGCGAGCCAACACCGTGCTGCGCAGGACGGCCCAGTCCGGGGGCTCCATTCCCAGCCGGTTCATGCCGCTGTCAAGCTGGATGCCGAAGCCGTGGTCCGGCAGGCGGTCCATGTGACGCCGGACCTGTTCCGGCGCGTTCAGCATCGGGATCAGGTCATGCGCGGCGATCACCTCGGTGTCGTCCGCCATGTGGCCGGAATAGACGGAGATCTCGGGGCCGGGACCAAGGGCTGCGCGCGCCGCCGCGCCTTCTTCGGCCACCGCGACGAAAAATCGCCGTGCACCGGCCCGTGCCAGTGTTGTTGCGACCTTGGCGATACCAAGGCCATAGCCGTTTGCCTTGATGACGGCGCCGGTCTCGCAGTCCGACAGCGCGTCGAGCGCACGCCAATTGTCAGCGAGCGCGGCCAGATCGATTGTGAGGCGCGAAACGGTCATGGCGCGTTCATGACACGGGACGCCGGGGCGTCAAGACCAAAGACACCATCGCGGCGCAGCCCGCAGCCAAGAGTCAGAAGCCCTGATCGTCGCCTTGCTGCCAGGATTTCGCCAGGTTTCCGAAGCGGGTGAACCTGCCTTCGAAGCTGAGCTCGACGGTGCCGATCGGGCCGTGGCGCTGCTTGCCGATCACCACTTCGGCCTTGCCGTGCAGGCGTTCCATGCGGTCCTGCCAAGCGGCCATTTCCTCGAGCCTGTCATCGGAAGGTTTCTCGCGCTCGACATAATACTCTTCGCGGAACACGAACATCACCACGTCCGCATCCTGCTCGATCGAGCCGGATTCGCGCAGGTCGGACAGCTGCGGGCGCTTGTCCTCGCGATTTTCGACCTGGCGGCTGAGCTGGGACAGCGCGATCACCGGGATGTCGAGTTCCTTTGCGATGGCTTTCAGTCCCATCGTGATCTCGGAAATCTCGTTGACGCGGTTTTCGGAGCGTCCGGTGCCACGCACCAGTTGCAGGTAGTCCACGATCAACAGGTCAAGCCCGTGGGTCCGCTTGAGCCGCCGGGCGCGCGCCGCAAGCTGCGAGATCGGCAGGGCCGGGGTGTCGTCGATATAGAGCGGGCACGCTTCCAGCGACTTGGCCGCATCGACAAAGCGGCGGAACTCGGCCTCGGTCATGTCGCCCTTGCGGATCATCTCGGACGGGACTTCGGAAGCTTCTGACAGGATCCGCGCGGCGAGTTGCTCGGCGCTCATCTCAAGCGAATAGAACCCGACGACTCCGCCGTCGATCGTGCCTTCGGACCCGTCGGGCAAGCGCCCGCGCTTGTAGGCCTTGGCTACGTTAAAGGCGATGTTGGTCGCCAGCGACGTCTTGCCCATCGACGGCCGCCCCGCGAGAATCAGAAGGTCCGACCGGTGCAAGCCGCCCAGTTTCTTGTCCATGTCGATCAGACCGGTGGACACGCCTGCCAGCCCGCCTTCGCGCTGATAGGCGGCGTTGGCGACGTTGACCGCATCGGTGACGGCGCGCAGGAAGCTCTGGAAGCCGCTTTCGGTCTGGCCCTGTTCGCTGAGCTTGTAAAGCTGTTGTTCGGCTTCGACGATCTGTTCGCTGGGTTCGCTCGACACATCGACGCGCGCGGCCTTTTCGCTGATGTCTCGGCCTAGCCCGATCAACTGACGGCGGATCGCCAGATCATAGATCATCTGCGCATAGTCGCGCACGGCAAAGGCGCTGATCGCGGCTCCGGCAAGGCGCGCGAGATAGGCCGGCCCGCCAAGCTCCTTCAGCCCCTCATCTTCCTCCATGAAGGCCTTGAGCGTAACCGGCGAGGCCAACTGGTTCTTGGCGATGCGGGCAGCAGCGATTTCATAGATCCGTGCGTGCACCGGGTCATGGAAATGCTGCGCGCCGATGATCGACGCGATCTTGTCGTAGACGTCGTTGTTGGTCAGGATCGCGCCCAGAAGCTGCTGCTCGGCCTCGACCGAATGTGGCAAGGTATCCGTGGTCTGCAGATCGCTTCCGCTGCCGTCGAAACTGGTGATCTCGTTCATCTTGCCCCTCGGTGACCCGCGATTTCCTCGCGTTCCGGTCCTTCGCCGCGTCTGTCGTCAGCGTGTGTCGTGCCTCATAGCCGGGTCGGTGCGGGATGTGCAAATTGTATGTTTGTGTGGATAGCCTGTGCATATCCCCGGCAGGGATCATATTGCTCCGACTCGGGCGCCCGGGTCAACATCTTGTGCCGGTCTCGTGCCGCTTGCGGTTGCCCGCGCGCGTGTCGCCGTGACGATTCAATCAGGCGTTCCGGCGGGAATCCTGCCAGGCGCGGGGGTCGGTCAGGAAGGCTTCCACATCGCGCAACGTCGCGGAATCGAACGCACCGCTGGACTTCGCTTCGGCCAGAACATCCCACCAGGTGCACAAGTGATGCAGCGCTACGCCATGATCGCCGAGCGTCTTCTCGGTGTCCGGAAAGATGCCGTAGTAGAAGATCACCGCGGTGTGCGCACAACTGGCCCCGGTGTCGCGGATGGCGTCCACGAAGCTGAGTTTCGATCCGCCATCCGTGGTCAGATCTTCGACCAGCAGAACCCGGTCACCTTCGCCCATGACGCCCTCGATACGAGCGTTGCGGCCATAGCCCTTGGGCTTCTTGCGCACATAGGTCATCGGCAGCCCGAGCCGCTCCGCGACGAGCGCGGCAAAGGGGATACCTGCGGTTTCGCCGCCGGCGATGTTGTCGAAGGCTTCGAACCCGGCGTTGCGCAGGACCGTGACGCTGAGGAAATCCATCAGTGTGGAGCGGATGCGCGGATAGGAGATCAGCTTGCGGCAGTCGATATAAGTCGGGCTGGGCAGGCCCGAGGCGAGCGTGAACGGCTCGGCCGAATTGAGGTGCACCGCCTTGATCTCGAGTAGCATCCGGGCGCTCAACCGGGCAATTTCTTCCGCGGGTGGGTAGGAGGACGGGATCATCGGCAGGCTCCGTTCAGAAGGTCACGCGCTGACGCGCCAGTGCAGGGGAAAACCGGGGTCGAATACGGTCACGCGTCCGTCTCCGGTGTCGATATGGTCGGGATAGCTGACCGGGTCGCCCTTGGTCAGGGTGATGGTATCGCTGTTGACCGGCAGACCATAAAAACCCGGCCCGAACCGGCTGGCGAACCCTTCGAGCTTGTCGAGCGCATCCTGCTGCTCAAAGACCTCGGCGAGGATCGAGAGTGTGTTGGTCGCGGTGAAGCAGCCGGCACAGCCGCAGGCGTTTTCCTTCAGTGCGTCAGTATGCGGCGCGCTGTCGGTGCCGAGGAAATAGCGCCCGTCGCCCGAAGTGGCCGCAGCCACCAACGCCAGGCGATGGCTTTCGCGTTTTGCGACGGGAAGGCAGTAATAGTGCGGCTTGATGCCGCCCACGAGGATGTGGTTGCGGTTGATGACCAGGTGGTGCGTCGTGATCGTCGCACCCAGATCGCGGTCATTTGCCTGCACGTAGTCGACCGCGCCCGATGTGGTGATGTGCTCCATCACCACACGCAGGCCCGGCGTCGCGCGCCGGATCGGGTCGAGCACGCGCTCAATGAACACGGCCTCGCGATCGAAAATGTCGATATCGGGGGAGGTGACCTCTCCGTGAACGCAGAGCGGGAGACCGATCTCGGCCATCCGTTCGAGCACGGCGCGCACACGGTCGAAATCGGCGACCCCGCTCGCGGAATTGGTGGTCGCGCCCGCCGGGTAAAGTTTGACTGCCTTGACCAGCCCGCTCGCATGCGCCGCAGCGACATCGTCGGGGTCGGTGTCCTCGGTCAGGTAAAGCGTCATCAGCGGCTGAAAGGCCATGCTCTCGGGCAGCGCCGCGAGGATGCGATCGCGATAGGCTGCTGCCTGCGCCCCCGTCACGACAGGTGGCACCAGGTTGGGCATGATGATGGCACGAGCAAAATGGCGCGCTGTTTCCGGCAGAACGGCAGCCAGCATGGCGCCGTCGCGCAGGTGCAGATGCCAATCGTCGGGGCGGGGGATCGTCAGTGTCGAGCTCATGGCGTTGCGCTAGCACAACGCGTTTGCGCCGACCAGAGGGACGAAAGGTTTTGAAACGGTGCGCACCGCGTATCGGTCGGTGATGTGGCGGTCCTTTTCTGTGTTCCGAAATACGGAAATCGGTTCCAGGCCGGTTTTTCTGTCCGTTCGTGACGTCTCAACGCCGCTGTTCTTTGCTGAGCCGCAGCGAGCCTCCACTCGCAGGACTGCTTGCGATTTCAGTCGGAACCATTCCCAGCAAGGCCCCGCATCGCATGAGCGCGCAAGCGGCGCGCGGTCATGGCGTCGATCGGTTGCGAGGGCGGCGTCATCAGCAGTCGAGCGAACAGGGCGCGGAAGGGTTCCTGTTCCATCAGTTGCCCGAAGCGTGTCTTGCGCCAGGCGACGCCCTGTCGATGCAGCCGGTTCAATTCGGCGTCGGCGTGCAGGCGGGCGAGTTCCATCGTGCGCGCCGTCGCCAGCGCCGAAATCGTGTCATCCGTATCCGTGTTGAAATTTCGATCTGTCCAGTAGTCCATGCCAAGCATGTGGTCGGCATGAACCGCGCGCCCCCGGTCGGCCTTGAGCACGAAGCTTTCCATTGCTCCGAGCGGATAGTGGTTCAACTGAACGAGGCCATAGTTAGGCCGCCCGTAATTCGAGAACAGCCGCCTGATCTTGAACTGGTCGTCAAGCTCGCGACCTTGTCCATCGAACCAGCGCGCGGCGGGCAGACGACTGGGGTCCGGGTTGCGCGGCCGGTGAACACCGAGTTTCCGGTAGGTCCCGTCATTTCGGAACAGTGTCTTGAACATCGCAGACCGCCAGGGCCAGTGCATGACCACGGGGGCGCAGCGAGTGAACGTCTCGGTGATCGGGCTGTCCTCGTAGGCGACGATACCCGCATTGCCGAACAGGCGCCAAGTTAGGGTGATCGCTGTTGCATCGGGCAGAGCGGCGAGCAGCGCAGGCACGGTATGATCGCCCGCATGAACGTTGATGAACTCGTCGATGTCGAGCGCGACAATCCAGTCGGCCGCGCGCACCACGTTCAACCGGTCGGCTCGCTTCAAGGCGCTGAACTGCACGCCGCCCTTGTCGTAGGGCCCTTCATTGCGCTGGTGGACGATCTCGCCCTTCTCTGCGAGGCGGTCGAGCATTTCATCGGTGCCGTCCGTGCAATCGTTCGAGAAAACCAGAAAATCGGTGACGCCGGTGGCGCGGTGATGGGCCAGCCATTCAAGCAGGAAGGCGCATTCGTTGCGCACGGTCAGGACGGCAAGAACCTTCATTCAAGGCAACCCTTCATCCCGCCATACGCCATCAGCTGTCGGTGTCCAGCGCCAGAGCATAGGCGGCGCGTTCGGTGCCGTTGAGACGGATCTGCCGCACCTGATCATAGAGCGCGCGAAACTCCTCGATCTCGCGCAACTCGGCTGCTTTTGTCCGATGCCAGGCGAGGCCTCTGTTATGAATGTCGCAAAGAACCGGGTCTGTCAGCAACCGGTCGTATTCGGCCTTCACGCGGGGAATGTTGCGCTGGATCGTCACGTCGCGCACATCCGACCAATCCATCCGGATCCAATAGTTCAACCCGATCGAGCGGTCGACATGCAGCGCACGACCGCGCTGGCGCTTGACGAGAAAGCTATCGGCGCTGCGCAAGGCATAGTGATTGAGCTGCAGCAGGTCATATCCGATCGACTTGCGCGAGTTGCGCCATCCGTTCTGGCACACCTCAGCCGTCATGTCTTGTCCCGATCCGTTGACCCATTTCACCCTGTTCTGCCACGCGACGTCGAGCTTGTTCGGCCGGTGGCAGCTGAGCTTTCCATAGGCGCCGATATTCCGGAACATCGTCTTGAAGCCCCAGGCCGTATGCGGCTTGGGGCAATATTTCGGCGCGCAGGTGTCGAATTGGGCGATGACGAAATCGTCGGCGATCCCGGTCACCCCGTTGTGCCCGAACAGCCGCCATGTCATCGCGATGTTGCTTGCATCCGGCACGACGGCAAAAAAATCATCGAGTGTACCATTACCCGTGCGCACGTTGATGAACTCGTCGACATCGATATGGACGATCCATTCGGCTTGGCGCAGGATGTCCTCCTTCAGTGCCCTGTTGAGCGCATGCTGCTGTGGGGACTTGCCTTTCCAATCATCGTTGCGCCGATGCTGGATCAGTCCCATCTCCTGCAGCCGCTCCAGCAATTCGGTCGTGCCGTCGCTGCAATCGTTGGTGTAGATCAGGAATCCGTCGATGCCGATGGCACGATGATAGGCAATCCATTCGAGGATATAGGGCGCTTCGTTTTTCATGCAGGCGACGATGATCCGGCCAGACGTTCCCGGCAGGTCCGCGCGCGGTGGCACGGGGTCGTAGGGCGGCAAGGGTTCGGCCTCGGCGCAATTGCCGATGTGATCGTGCGGGGCCAGTGGTGATCCTTGGAGCTTGGCGAGGTTCGCCACGGCCTTGGGTGGCAGGATGGCCGTCACATGGGGAGTGATCTGAGGATGGTGTGACTGAGGATCGGACCGTTTTGCGAGCCGGGTGGCCTTGTCGATGCGGTACATGAAGGCGAGAAGGTACTGGCTGGCACGGAAACCGAACAGGGGGTCGGCTTCCTCCCAAGATACCCTGTTCGGGGCGGTCGGCGATGTCCTGCCGGCCAGGTGGCCCAGACAGTGTTCCAGCGGGGCCGGATCGATCGGTGGCCCTTTGACCTGAACTTCGCTCAGGAATTCGCGCCAGAGGGCTCGCGGGATGACTCGCTTGCCGCTCGCCAACACCTTCCGGAAGAGCGCATTCATCTGCCGCGCGCGCGCCAGCCCGGCCGCGGATGGCTCGGACCCGGAGTCGGTAGTCGCGTCGAAGCGCGGCAGGTCTCCCAGCCCCAGATTTCGGCTCAGGCCCTCGGCCATGCGGTCTGCGGTGAAAGCCCCGGGGGCCACACGCTCCATCTGAACCGATCCGATGCCGAAGCCTTCCTGCCAGAAGCGCAGAAACGCAGCGGCATCGAGCCAAAAGGGAGCGCCCTCGATCTCTTCGAAACAGCCGAGCTCCGGCTCGGACCGGGGCATCGCATCGACGCAGGTTTGCCACCAGTCCGTTTGTGCCGCCAGGGCGAGATCGCGGTCCAGTGGCGTGGATCGTCCGTTCATCACTTGCCATGCAAAATGGCGCAGCACCATCGTTGTCGGGTCGGTCAAATGGGCGATGATCCGGATGTCTGTGCTGATTTCTTCCAGAAGAGTGCGCAGCCTTTCCCGTTCTGTTGCCCGATGCAGCGCGGTTCCAAGAGGCTCGGCGATCAGGATCAGGGTGTCTGGGCGATGAGCTGAAATCTCGCCCTGTACTTCCGTAAGCAGGGCGTCGCGCTGCAGTTTTTGTCGGGCCGGTGCGACGCATCCTGTTTCAAATCGCATGGGATCTACATGGTCGGGATCAAGCACGGCCATCAGCAGCCGTTCCGCGAGATCCTCCTGGGTGTCGGTGGGCACCAGGACCCCGCGTTTGGCCAAGGCGTCGCGCTGGTTCCGCAGACCGGTCCGCAAGGCGGGTGTTTCGCGGCGATCCGGCCCGATATGCAGAAGCAGGCGCATCAGCCGACCCCGACATGTCGGCGGAGTGGATTGCGGTTGAGCTGCCCCCACCACGGGATGTCGCGCCCGAGGAAAGTCCCGATCCGTGAAGGCGCGTCGGATTCGGCAATGTCGTACTCGAGATAGTCCGGATCACCGTCGAAGAATCGCGCGAGCGCCGCGTAATGACCGTCGATCCAGTGCATGCGCTCCCGCGTGGTGTCGCCATATCCCGGGGGAAGCCCCGGGATCGATGCCGACGGAAGCCGGTTCAGGACAAGATCGGACCACGCCAGCATGGATTGCGACAGCTCGAACGCATCGCGTCGCGAGGCCAGGAATTTCAGTCCGGGATGCTTGGCGCGCAAAGCGAGAATCAGCGCGAAATCCATCTGGGGCCACAGCGAGCGGTCAGGCCGCAGCAGGCTCATCTCGGAAATCGCCGTGGCCTTTCCCAGATATGCACCGGGATCGCCGGTTTCAAAATAGCCGCGATAGAGCAAGTCCGCCACGAAGGCCCCTTTGAGCGCGGGATCGCCCGCGTTGCGGCCCCGCAAACGCCGATCCGCCACATTGAGTCCGGCGAGCCGGAGAGCTCGCGCCAACGTGGTCGTCCCGGTCTTGGGTAGGCCCAGGTTGACGACCAGCAAACTCACGCGGTGATTCCGAGCTCTGTCAGCATTTCTTTTTCCTGCGGTGGAAGAGGCGATGCATCGCGCAATTGTGCGCGCAGGTCGCGATAGGCCGGGTCTGCCAGCAACATGTCACGGCGCGCTTGGTGCAATGCGACGCATCGACGATGCAGGGCCGCGATGTCCGGGTCCGAAAGCAGATCCGCGACAGTGTCTTTGACCATCGGAATATGACGTTGAATGCGCGTGTCTCGATGCGCCGCATCATTGCGCTCGCGCCAGTAAACCAAATCAAAGGCGCGGTTCTCGCGATTGACATCCCCGCGGTCGATCTTGACCAGATAGCTGTCGAGCGAGCGCAGCGCGTAGTGATTGAGCGTTGCGAAGGCACGCGCGCCACGGGCCGGAAAGCGCCTGATCCGGCGCGGGTTCGCCGCGATCAGGAAGCGGTGCGGCACCGGCCGTCCCGACCCATCGGTCCAGGTCGGGCGTTTCGCTTCGGGCAGCGATTTGCGAAAGAACGGCCGGTGCGCGCCGAAATACTGTAGTGGAAAATCCCTCCGCACCAGGGTTTTGACCTCGATCGCCCATTCCCCGCACCACAAGTCCGGATTATGCGATCGCGTGAATTGCGCAATGACAGGAGTGTCCAGAAAACGGTCCACACCGTCATTCGCGAAGTACTGGAAATTGACGGAAATGGCCTGCGGCGCGCCGCAGGCCGCGATCAGATCCGGTATGCGATGATCTCCGACGTGAATGTTCAGGAACTCGTCCACATCGGCGATCCAGACCCAATCCGCCTCCCGCACCAGCGCCTGCTCTCGGGCATCCTTCAGGGCCTCCATCTGATAGGTCCGGCCCTGCGCCGGGTTTGCACGGTGTTCGACAAGCCCCCGGTCGGCCAGAGCATCAAGAAGATCATCGGTCCCGTCGGTGCAATCGTTGGAGTAGAACAGGAACCCGTCCACGCCGATCAGCCGGTTGTAGGCGATCCACTCCAGCAGAAAGGGACCTTCGTTCTTGACGCAGGTTACAGCGGTGATCCGCATGTCGATCCTCATTCTGCGCCGGGGGCTCGGTTGCCTGTCCACCCCGGTCCTCGTCGGCCTTTTGGCCCAAACGGTTAGCATCAAGATGCTTAACAAGTCATGACAGCGGGTCCAGCCGCCGTCAATCCAACCGGGTCGGCCCGACAAAGGGTTGCGAACGTAAGACCAATGTCCAAGGGGCTCTTGCTTGACGCTGACCGCGGTTTCATGACCATCTAGCCGCGACAGGAGGGGCCATGCAGATACCGCAATCCATCGACGCCGTGCAGCGGATGCTGACAGAGCAGGGCTATGTGTGCGGCCGGGCGCTGGCCACTGTCGTGTTCCTCTCGCTCAAGCTCGGGCGGCCGCTGTTTCTGGAAGGCGAGGCGGGCGTTGGCAAGACCGAGATCGCCAAGGCGCTGGCCGCGGGGCTCAACCGTCGCCTGATCCGGCTGCAATGCTACGAGGGTCTGGATGCCGCCAGCGCGGTCTATGAATGGAACTTCCCCGCTCAGATGATCGCGATCCGCACTGCCGAGGCACAGGGCAGCGCCGACCGGGATGTTCTGAACCGCGAATTGTTCAGCGCCGACTTCCTGGTCGAACGCCCGCTGCTCGAAGCCATGCGCCCGGATGAGAACGGCGCTCCTGTGCTGCTGATCGACGAACTGGACCGCACAGACGAACCGTTCGAGGCGTTCCTGCTCGAGGCGCTCAGCGATTTCCAGGTGACGATTCCCGAACTCGGCACCATCAAGGCACCCGAGCCGCCCGTCGTGATCCTGACCAGCAACCGCACCCGCGAGGTCCATGACGCGCTCAAGCGACGCTGCCTCTACCATTGGGTCGACTATCCCGATTTCGACCGCGAGATCGAGATCCTCAAGGCCCGCGCCCCGGAGGCCGCCGAGACCCTCAGCCGCGAGGTTGTGGCCTTCGTGCAGTCGCTGCGGACCGAAGACCTGTTCAAGAAACCCGGCGTCGCCGAAACCATCGACTGGGCCAAGTGCCTGTTGGCACTCGATGTCATCTCTCTCTCGCCCGAAGTCATCGCCGACACCCTTGGCGCGATCCTTAAATATCAGGACGACATCCAGAAACTGCAGGGCTCCGAGGCCAAGCGCCTGCTCGATCAGGCCAGGGCGACTCTGGAACCGGCCTGATGCTTCATCTTCGGAAAAATACTCCGGGGGTCCGGGGGCAGCGCCCCCGGCGCGGCTGAATGCCCGAATACGCTGCCCTCGATATCCCCGAGAACCCCAAGCTCGCGCATAACATCACCCATTTCGCGCGGGCGCTGCGCAAGGCGGGCCTGCCCATTGGGCCCGGGCGGGTGATCGATGCGATCCATGCGGTCGAAGCGGCGGGCTTCAGCGAAAAACGCGATTTCTACTGGACGCTGCACGCCTGTTTCGTGAACAAGCCGGAACACCGCGCTGTGTTTGCCCAGGTCTTCCGGCTCTACTGGCGCGACCCGCGGTTTCTTGAACACATGATGTCGATGATGCTCCCTGCAATCCGGGGCGTGCAGGAGGATCGGGCCGCGCAGGCGGCCGAGAAGCGCGCGGCCGAGGCGCTGTTGGACGGCGCGACACCCGATCTGCCCGACACCGACCCCGAGTCCCAAGACGAGGAAACCCTGATCGAGGTTGATGCCTCGATGACCATGTCGTCCGAGGAACGTCTGCGCAGCCTCGATTTCGAACAGATGAGCACCGCCGAGGTTGCCGAGGCCAAGCGCATGCTCGCGCGTCTCAGTCTGCCGGTGAAACCTATTCCCTCTCGCCGGGGCATCGCCAGCCTGCGCGGGCGTCAGGTCGATTGGCGTCGCACTCTGCGCGCGAGCATGCGCCAGGGTGGCGAAATGCACGACATCGCCCGCATGAAGCCGCGCGAACGCTGGCCGAACCTCGTGGTGCTCTGTGACATCTCGGGCTCGATGAGCCAGTACAGCCGGATCATCCTGCATTTCCTGCACGCGGTCAGCAACGCGCGCGGCGCCGGCTGGGCCAAGGTGCATGCCTTCACATTCGGCACGAGGCTGACCAACATCACCCGTCACCTGAACCAGCGCGACGTCGACGCGGCACTGGCCGCGGCTGGCGCCGAGGCGCAGGACTGGGAGGGTGGTACGCGGATCGGCCAATGCCTGCACGCGTTCAACCGCGACTGGTCGCGGCGGGTCATGGGGCAGGGGGCGGTCGTGCTGCTGATCACCGACGGGCTCGACCGTGACGACCCGGACGAACTGGAACGTCAGATCGAACGGCTTCACCTCTCGGCGCGTCGCCTGATCTGGCTCAACCCCCTGCTGCGCTGGGACGGGTTTGCCCCCAAGGCCCGGGGGATCGCGGCGATGCTGCCGCATGTGGACAGTTTTCGTGCCGGTCATTCGGTCGCGTCATTGCAGGATCTGGCGCAGGTGATCTCGCGTCCTGACGATGTCGGCGAAAAGGCTCGGCTGATGGCCCAGCTGGGCACGACCGACTGACCAGGAACTTGATTCAAATCAATTGAAATGCGTCCGCCCTGATGTATTCTGAAAGCAGAATATAAAAGAAAGGACGAGTCATGGCTCTGAACTGGAAAACGGGAGGCCTGCTGCTCGGACTGGTGTTCTTCGCCGCCGTGCTGCTGGTCAAACCCATCGGTGTCTCGACACAGTTCGTGATTCTCGATGGGATCATAGGCGATGCGGTCAATGCCGACCTAGTGACGCAGACCGAGGACGGATACGCATCGACCAACGCCTACCTCGACAAATCCGGCGGCAAATACGCCAAGTCGGTCGCGAACCCGCTGAACTACAGTTTCGTCTTCGTTCTGGCGATGGCGCTCGGAGGCTTCCTCTCCGTGTGGGCGCGCGGCGGGCTGACCCGCGCCGAGCGCAGCGTTCCGGCGCTGTGGCGCGCGAATTTCGGCGAAAGCCCGGCGAAACGCTACGCGGCCGCCTTCGTCGGCGGTTTCGTCGTTCTCTACGGCGCACGGCTCGCGGGCGGTTGCACCTCGGGTCACATGATGTCGGGCATGATGCAGACCGCCGTGTCCGGCTATCTCTTCGCGCTCGGCGCCTTTGGCGCGGCGGTGCCTGTTGCCCTCATGATGTATAAAAAGGAGGTGTCGGCATGACCTCTCTCATTCTCGCTCTGGTGATCGGAGCCGCCTTCGGCGCAGTGCTCGACCGGGTCGGCGCAAGCAATCCCGACCTGATCGGCAAGATGCTGAATCTCACCAATCTCAACCTGGCCAAGACCATCATTCTGGCCATCGGCGTCGGGTCGATCCTGATGTTCGGCGGTCAGATGCTGGGCCTTGTCGATGTCGGACACATGTCCGTCAAGTCGGCCTATATCGGCGTGATCCTCGGCGGTGTTCTGCTGGGCGCGGGCTGGGCTGCAGCCGGTTACTGCCCCGGCACCGGCGTCGTCGCGGCGGCTTCGGGACGCAAGGATGCACTGTTCTTCATCGCCGGCGGTTTGCTCGGGGCGGCGGCCTACATGGTCACCTACCCAATGTGGGAAGCCTCCGGCTTGCTCGACCCGGTTCTCGGCGGCTCGGTCACTCTCGGTAAGGTGCCGGGATCCGAGTATGACGCGTTGACCGGACTGCCCGGTGACATTCTAGGGATCTGCATCGGCCTCGCCTTCGTGGCGGTTGCCTTCGCGCTTCCCGAGCGCCTTGTCGCGACCCCTTCGGGCCGCCAGCAACCGGCGGAGTGATCGCTCGCTGCAAGGCACCCGGCGCAACCGGCCGATCGAGGCCGAAGCCGGTGCCAAGCTGCAGGCGTAGAGCGGTTCGGCGTTTGTGTTCCCGCCGGGCCGCTCTTATACCTTTCGGGGGGTCAGCATCGGCGTGCGTATGCGCCATTCTGACTGTGCGGGAGGACATCCATGGAGCGATTCGACAACAGCCCGGAAACGGCATTGACCTGGCACCGCGAGGGGCTGGGTGCCGCGCTCGCCACGGTGGTGCAAACCTGGGGCAGTGCACCCCGCCGCGTGGGCTCGCAACTGGCGATCGGTGGCGACGGACGTATCGAGGGCTCGGTTTCTGGTGGCTGCGTCGAGGGCGCGGTGATCGTGGAGGCGCTCGAAGCGATCGAGGACGGCACCCACCGGTTGCTGGAATTCGGCGTCAGCGACGATGACGCTTTCGCCGTCGGCCTCGCCTGTGGCGGCACCATCCGCATTCTGATCGAACCGGTGGGCTCCGTCATCCCCGTCGACATGCTGCAGGACCTCGTCGCGGCGCGGGAAAACCGGGTTGCGCTGGCCTACGAGGTCACTCTCGACAGCGGTACGCGGCGCCTTGTGCGGGACGGCTATCCCGAGCGCATGCGGATGGATCGCTCGGGCTTCGAGGAGGATGGCACGACCTTCGTCGCCGTGCACAATCCGCCGCTGCGCCTGATCGTGGTCGGGGCCGTGCATATCGCGCAGGCGCTGGTTCCGATGGCGCGGATCGCAGGGTATGACCCGGTGGTGATCGATCCGCGTGAGGCCTTCGCTTCGCAAGCGCGCTTTCCCGGCGAAACGGTTCTGCACGACTGGCCTGACGAGGCGGTCGCGAAACTGGGGCTCGACCCGCGCACGGCACTTGTGTTGTTGACCCATGATCCAAAGCTCGATGATCCGGCGCTGGAAGCCGCTCTGAGGGCCGACGTTTTCTACATCGGCGCGCTCGGTAGCACGCGCACCCACGCCAAGCGTGTTGAACGGATGGTCGCCGCCGGCTTTGGCGAGGACCGCATAGCCCGCATCCACGGCCCCATCGGTCTTGATATCGGCGCTGCGGGACCGGCCGAGATCGCGGTATCGATCCTCGCGCAGATGACGGCGGTGCTGCGCGGGCGTCCGTCGTGAAATTCGGACCCGTTCCTGTCGAGAACGCCGCGGGCGCGATCCTCGCGCATTCCGTCAAACTGTCCAACGCGCGGCTGCGAAAGGGACTCATGCTGGAAGCAGAGCACGTGGCTTCCATGCAGTCCGAAGGCGTGTCGCAGGTCATCGTCGCCTTGCTGGATGAGGACGATCTCCACGAGAATGTCGCGGCGGAGATCCTGGCCGAAAGGCTGGTGCCCGATCCTGCCGGCGCGCATCTGCGTCTGACCAAACCCTTCACCGGTCGCGTCAACCTGATGGCTGAAACCGCGGGCGTCGTGGTTCTGGATGTCGCTGCGCTCGAGCGCTTCAATCGCGTACACCCGATGATCACCATCGCGACGGTTCCGCCCTTTCAGCAGATGCAGCCGGGCGGCATGGTCGCGACCATCAAAATCATCTCCTACGGGGTGCCGCGTCTGGACGTCGAGCGCGCGGCAGCTTGCGCCCCGGCCGCCTTGCGGCTCGCCGCACCGGTATACCGCACCGCCGCGCTGATCGTGACCGACATTCCAGGCGGCCCGTCCAACGACAAGGGCATCCGCGCGATGGAAAGCCGGATCGGCGCGCTGGACATGACGCTTTCAGAGGTGGTGACCGTTCCCCACGAAACCGACAAGCTTGCCGCCGCATTGTCCGGCCGCACTGCCGATATCCTGCTCATCCTGACCGGCTCCGCGACTTCGGACGCCGAGGACGTGGCGCCGAGCGCGGTCCGCGCTGCCGGCGGCGTCGTCGACCGCTTCGGCATGCCGGTCGATCCGGGCAACCTGTTGTTTCTCGGCACACTCGGGCAACGGCCGGTGATCGGTTTGCCCGGCTGTGCCCGCTCGCCCGCGCTGAACGGTGCGGACTGGGTTCTGAGCCGGATGGCCTGCGGCATTCCGGTTACCGGGGCGGATATCTCGGCTATGGGGGTTGGTGGATTGCTCAAGGAAATTCCCACCCGACCGCAGCCGAGAACGCGCGGAAGCTGAAGAGGCCGGTGCTGTGACCGGCTTGTGCTAAAGTCCTACAAAATTCCTGTTCTCAACCTGCCGAGGTCGTGTTTTACTCCGCCCAAGCGAATGCATAACGCGGGGAGGATGCAATGGTTTCGGTCAAGATGAATGTGAATGGTATTGATTGTGTTGGTGATGTTGAGGGTCGGACGTTGTTGTCTGGTTTTTTGCGGGATCGGTTGGGGTTGACGGGGACGCATGTCGGGTGTGACACGTCGCAA
>NZ_JAELVR010000013.1 GCF_016428585.1 Sedimentitalea arenosa
GTGGCACAGCCCCGTCGCCTTGATTTCAACCAGAACCTCGCCCGCCCGCGGACCCTCGAGATTGACCTCCATCACCTCCAGCGGCTTCCCCGCCTCCATCGCAACAGCCGCTCGCGTGCGCATCCATACCCCCATCAAAGTCTTAGGCGGGCTGTGCGCCCGGTTTCAAAAGGCTACATCCCGGATGTCGCGCCGCACAATTAAGACATAGGTGTGTGTTGGCCCTGATGGACAGGCTCGGCTCAACCTATAGGATGGCAGCCGAGCGAACCGGGAGGACTCCGAACGATGCAGATCGCACGCGCCTTGACCGCCACCCTGACCGCGCTGATCCTCGGCGGCACGATGCAGGCCGCGGATTTCTCTGACCCGACATGGCCCTGCATTCAGCGCAAGGTTGGCGAGCTGTCGCTTGGCCTGATGTGGCCGCATCCGGTGCCCGAAGGCCCGCTGCCGGACGCGATCGCCGAGGACGCGACAACGCTGATCACCGCGCTGTCGCTACGCCGGGTCGGTATCGACGAAGCCAGAGTGAGGATCGCGGCCTTCGCAGATGCTCATCCCGACCTGACCCAGGATGACCTGGGCAAGGTGTTCCGCGCCGTGTTCGACCGTGTGCAGCGCGATCGTTCCGCGATCATTTCCGGGATCGAACGCTATTCTCTGAAGCAGATCGCCCTGTCGGAAGCGATCGAGGACACGCGGGTGCGGATGGACACTCTGATGAAGGCCGACGCGCCCGATTTCGACCAGGTCGACGAGCTGGAAGAGAAGCTCGACTGGGATGAACGCATCTTCCGAGACCGGGCGCAATCGCTGACCTATGTTTGCGAGACCCCGGTGCTGCTGGAACAGCGCATCTATGCGATCGGCCAGGCCTTGATGGCGCAGATACCGCAATAGGGGCTCATTCCCATTCGAGCTCGGTATAGGCGACGGTCGCGTTGCGCGCGTTGAACTGCTCGAACAGCTGCCAACGGCCCGCCTCGGAGGTTGCGATGGTATCGACCGCGATGCTGAGCGCCGCGCCGCGGTCGAGCGCCCTGCGCGTGTCCGCGATCAGAACGGACAGGTAGCGCGACAGGTCGGCGCCCCCATCTGGCCAAGGCAGCACCGGCCCGCCGTGGCCCGGCACGATCTGCGCCACTCGTTGCCCTTGCATCCTATCCAATACCGACACCCAGCCGCGCACCGAACCGTCGAGCGCCGGGGCGTGGTCGTTGAATACTAGGTCGCCGGTGAACATCACACCCGTTTCGCGATCCAGCACCGTCAGGTCGTTGGTGCTGTGGGCCGTGGGCCAGGCCATGAGTTCGAGTTCCCTGCCGCCGAGGTCGATCACCGACCGGTCAGCGACCTCAACCTCAGGCAGTACGATCTTCGAGCCGATGAACGGCGCGTCGCCGATGACACGTTCGAAGGCGGTCCGGTAACTTTCCCGCCGATCCATGAGGGCTGTGGCGAGTTTGACATGGCCGACTATTATTGCACCAACTTCTTCAAATACCGATGCCCCGAACACGTGATCAGGATGCATGTGGGTCAGGATTACATGGCTGATCGGAAGATCCGTCTGCGCCCGGATCGCGCGATAGAGCCGTTCGCCGATCACCCTTGACCCTCCCGTGTCTATGACGGCGACCGAGTCCGCACCAATCACGAACCCCGCGTTGGACACTGCCCCCACGTTGTCCGCAGCGGGTTCCGCGACTTGACCGTGAAAGACGAAAACACCGTCCGCAGCTTCGTGCACCTCCGCGACCGCGCCCAACGGAACGCAACGGGCCGTGCCCTTCGCCAAGAGGCCGGGAAAGCGGGATACAGCTCTCTCCAGGCGCTCGGACAAACCGGCCTCGCACGCCGCGCGTGTTGCGGCCTCGTAGCCGGGCAGAAGGACGTCGCGACAGGTTTCGGTCTGCGCCGCGAGACATAGCGTGACGATCAGTTCGAACATGGCTCTTCCCGTCCTTTCGACACGTTCAATCTATCAAGCTTCCGTGCGCCTAGGTTCATATCCGTAAGTCTGCGTTTCGCCTGGGCCACGATTATGGTAACTTTCGCCATCAAAGGTGGAGGTCCGTCATGAAACCACTCGTTCTCGCAATGCTTGTCGCAATGCTTGCCCAAGCTGCGCTGGCGCAGGATGGTGCGCGCGACAATCCTCTGATTGACGGGCCGACCTGGCAAGAGCTTCGCGACGATTTCGTTCCGTCCGGCACCGATGTTCGGGATGGCGCGGCGCTCTTCACCGTGGATGCACCCTATCGCGCAAACGATGCGGCCACCGTGCCCGTGGTGATCCGTCAGGTCGATCCAACGGTGACACTTAGAAAGGCGCAGGTCATCATCGACGAGAACCCCGCCCCGATGGCGGCCGATCTGACCTTCGGCGACCGGATGCAGCCAGTCGACTTCGAACTGCGGGTTCGGATCGACCAGTATTCCAACGTCCGCGTCCTGGCGACAACGGAAGCGGGCACCTTCATGTCGGGCCGTTTCGTGAAGGCGTCGGGCGGGTGTTCGGCCCCGGCCACCAAGGATCCGACCGCGGCGCTCGCGTCGATGGGACAGATGCGGCTCAAGCATTTTGACGAGTCCGACAACATGTCGGGGCAGCGGCGGGATGCGCAGATCATGATCCGCCACCCGAACTATTCAGGGTTGCAGCGCGACCAGATCACACAGCTGTTCGTCAGCGCGCATTTCATCGACTCGCTCGAGGTTTATCAGGGCGAGGAGCTGTTGTTTTCGCTCGAGGGCGGCATCTCGGTCAGCGAAAACCCGGTCTTTCGGTTCGTTTATACCGACAATGGCGCGCCGACCCTGACGGTGCGGGCGCATGACACCGAGGGCAACCTGTTCGAACAGGTCCTGCCGAAATCGGTGCAATCCTGAGGTCGCGCCGCCCGACACGATCAGAAACAGAGAATCTCGGCCTCGGCCTGTGCGCGGCGCAGGTCGGCCACGAGATTGCTGGCCATGGCAGAAGAGCGGAAGATCGATGTCCGCTCTCCCCCGACAAGCTGCATGGACAGCACCGTCTCGGCTTCGACGTATTTCTCGTACGGCAGGATCGATGCGATCACGTCGATCGAACAGGAACACTTTTCGAGCGCCCTGCGGCTCTGCCCGTTGGTGGCCATGCAGGCAAAGACGTAATCTGCCCGTGCGACGGTCGGATAGTCGTTGAATCGTTCCTCGGCCGTCTGCGCCGAAACGCCAACTGCGAGGCTCGCGGCCAGAGCAATTGTCACCGCGCGGATCATTGTGTTGTCTCGACAGCTTGCAGGGTCAGGGCATTGGTATATAGCGGCGTCTCGTCGGATTCACCGGGTACCTTTGCGACGAGGGATCCGTACCATCCTGGGATCTCCTCGGACATGGTGAAGGTCAGGGCAAGATCGCCATAGCCCTTCATCCGTTCACGGTTCTCGTCGTTCTCGAACGGATGGAGGGTCACCTCCCGCGAGGCCAGCGCGCGCCCGTCGAACCGGAACTGCGCGGCATGGATGTCAGCCTCCTGAACGAGTGCGTCCTTGATCCTGTTGCGGATGTAGAACGGGCTGCCACCGGCCTGATGCGCCACGTCACGCAGAACCGTCTCGACAAAATACATCACCACCGGGTTTCCGACCGATGCGGGGAACTGGCCGAGCCCCCGGTGCTTGCCGTCCTGAAAGAACGTGAGCCGCGCCATGTCGTCGGGCTCGAACGTCAGGTTGACCGAACCCGTATTGCGCGCCGCGCGATCGGGATCTGCGGCGATAACGACGTTGCGGTCGTAAACCAGGACCGAAGCCGTCGAAACGTCCGACAGGGTTTCGGTCTTGAAGATCAGGTCATAGGCTTCCTCGGCTTGCGCCGCCGCCTGATTCAGCGCCAGAGCCGCCACGACCGCGATCAATTTTGTTCGCATGATTGCCTCCCTTGTCGGCGACCAGCCTATGTTTTTTCCTCGCCACGTCACGGGATACTTTGGTCGGCGCGCAGGCGGTCGCGGCGATCAGGAGGACGAGGCATGTGCCAGCGTCTTCCAATCGATCAGCGACCGGAGCCGCGACAGGTTGACCGGCTTGGTCAACACCGAGAACCGATGCCGATACCCGGCTTCCTTGATGTGATCCTCGTGATTGGCGGTGATCATGATGGCGGGAATGTCGCGATCGAGCCTGTCGCGCAGCGTCAGGATCGCCTTGATCCCCGTGTCATCCCCGTTCAGGTGATAATCCGCAAGGATGATGTCCGGCGGCATCCCGATATCCTCGACCAGACCGAGCGCCTCCTGAGTGCTCTGCGCCGCAAGAACGCTGGCTCCCCAGCCCTCCAGTTTCTGAACCATCGCGAACGCAACGCCCGGATCGTTTTCGACCAACAGGATGATCAGGTCCATGTCCTCGTCGCCGTTACGCGCCGCGCTGTCCGTGCTGCCGGTCATCAGTGCGTTGGGAGCGACGACCGGCAGGGTCAGTGAAAAGACCGAACCGACCCCGGGTTTGGAGCGCACGGCGATAGGGTGGCCCAGCAGGCGGCAGGCACGGTCGACGATGGACAGGCCCAGCCCCATGCCCTGGCTGTTGTTGCCGGAGCGGTCGGCACGCGTGAACTCGCCGAAGATCAACTGCTGATCCTTGCGCGGAATCCCGACTCCGGTGTCCCAGACCTCGATCGTGGCCGTGTCACGGTGACGTCGGCAACCGACGAGGATCCGGCCCTCGTTGGTGTAGCGGATCGCGTTGTCGACGAAATTCTGCACCGACCGGGCAAGATAGCGCTGGTCGCTCTTGACCCAAAGGCTTGTCGGTACGAAGCGTAGGTCCAGTCCCTTTTCAACCGCCAGCTGTCCCAGATCCTCGTGCACGCCCTGCAAGACATCCTGCAGCGGGAAAGAGGTCACGACCAGGTTGGTATCGGTGGCTTCCAGCCGGGCAATATCCAGAAGCGCATGCAGCAGACCCTCGATCGAGCGGAACGAGCCTTCGAGCCGGCGCACGGTTTCCTCGATATCGCTTCCCACGGTGCGGTCGAGAACCGTCGAGATCAGCAGCTTGGCCGCATTGATCGGCTGAAGCAGGTCATGACTCGCCGCTGCGAAGAATCGGGTCTTCGATGTCATGGCCGTCTCGACCTCTGCCTTGGCAACGCGCAGGTCTTCCTCGACGCGGGCCTGTTCCTCGTATTGACGGCGTAGCTGAACGTTGGCCTCGGTCAGTTCCGAAGTGCGTGCCTGGACCCGCATCTCCAGCATCTCCGTGGTCTGGAATTCGACCGTCACGTCCATCACATTGACGATACATCCGCCGTCAGGCAGCGGATGCATGTCGATGTCGAGTATTCTGTCGTTCACGTGACGCACCCGCTGGCGCAGGTTTCCGGCCCGGCGCAGGAACCGGATAAGGCTGGCGAAATCGTCATGCGGCAGGTCGCCCACCAAGGCCTGCGCCTTGAGATATTCGATGATCTGACCAAAGGCCGTTCCCAATGTCGTCAGCTGGATCGGCAGGGTCAGCAGCGCCCCGAACTGTGCATTGTTGATCAGCAGCGTGCCCTCGGCGGAAAAGGTCGCAACCCCCTGCGGCATGTGATCGAAGGCTGCCTGCAGAAAATGCTCCTGCTCGTCGATCAGACGGTTCTTTTCCAGTCGGTTGTTGCGCACGACGGCGGTGATTTCGGTCTGCAGGATCACCGTGTTGTTGGACCGCGTGCGCCTTGACGTGATGACGAACCAACGGTCGTTCCGCAGACCAAGTACGAAGGGCGCCGCCGGCCCCTCACCCAATTGCAGGATCGACCGGCGCAAGCCGAACCGCGTCAGCCCGTCGCGCGGGTGGATGCTCTTGCTGCGGGCAAGCGCCTCGACATAAGCCGAGAATTCGAGGCCGGTCTCGACCAGGGATTGGACATCCGGGATCAGGTGCTTGAAGAAATCGTTGAAAACCTGCAGGCGCCCTTCGGCGAACAGCGCGAACCCGCCCTCCATGGTTTCAAGCGCGTCCTCGAGCGTTCGCTGCGTGCGGGCGCGCGCCACTTCCGAGCTTTCCAACCGGTTGCTTGCCCGTCCGAGCGTGGTCAGCGCGTCCTCGAGATCGCGCGTCTTTTCCGACACCTTGCTTTGCAAGCGGATCGCGGACTGGAACAGCGAATAGGCCGAGCCGCCCAGTTCATGCTGCTGATTGGCCCGGCGCACCAACGCATCGATGATCTTGGCCTGCCGTTGAACCTGAACCTCAAGCGGTTCGTTGGGATCAATCATGACAAGTCCGCCCGTCCCGGCGAAAAAAATGCGATCCCGACGAAGGTCTGGTTCATGTGAACGCCGCGATGTTGCTCGCCATAGGTGTTGAAGCCCAGCACACGATGGGCCGACAGAATGCGCGAGGCTTCGGCAACAAGCTGGTTCTGCTCGACCTCGAGCCGCCGCAACACGCAATCAAAGCCGAGTATGAAATCGGGTACGTGTCCGTTCCGTCCCACGCCCGAAAGCTCGGCCTCCAAGGTCTCGAGGATCGCCTTCCCCCGGCCCAGCGTCAGCACTAGGCCGTTCTCGATAGCCGACAGGAAAGCGAGGCTTTGACCATCCACGACCTGCTGGATCGCGCGCACGTGCCAGGTGTCGTGGTTACGCACCAGAACCGGGTTCTCGGCAAAGACGCGCGGCGACAGCTCCGATACGTCGTGCCCGACGAGCCGTGCGTATTCGCGTGCCGCGGGAGAACCGTTGATCTCGGTCACGATGCGGTCCTCGGGCTGCGCTTCGGTCACGACAAGCTGACGATCCGTCGGCATGAAGTGGTCGAACTCCAGTCCTGCGAATTGCAGATCGGTCTCGACCAGGATCAGAAGCGCCGCATCGGCGTGGAACTGGCCGCCATGCAGTACCAGGGTCTCGTCAAAGGCAAGCCCGTGCCCGGCCGAACCGCCGAAAGTCGGCAGGTCCCCCAGCCCCGCGTCCAGCGCCGCGACAAGAATGTCCTCCTGCTTGGAAAGCCCATCTGCGAAGGTGACCGCGAAACGGTTCCAGTTGGCGGTTTTCTGAAAACGCTCCGCCAGGGTGCGTGCCTGCAGCGCCGTCGCTTCGATCGACAGCGGCTTGAGCGGATGTATCAGGGTCGAGGAACAGCGGAAATGTCGCCGCGGAAAAGCCACCAGCAGCAGCGCGTCGTTCTGGTACCCTTTCGGCGTGATCTGGCCGGCCGTGGTGCAGCCGAACGCCGGCGTCTTGGGCAGCGATCGGTTGAGCGCCTGGGCAACCCTGTCGTGATCCAGACTGTCGGGCACGAAGACCAGCACGAAGCAGTGACCCGCCACACCGATCTGTTCTACGACCTGTTGCACCGCCGCGTCCGGATCGCTTGCATAGGACACGCCGAAGGCGACGAGTTCGGGTGACCTTATGAATCCGGGCGGCTGCACGTTCATGGCGACCTCAACTCAGCAAAGCGCGGGCGTCCTCGTCCGACATCTTGCTCCGGCTCGGAAAGCCAACCTTGTTGACCAGAACTGCCGCCTGCGTCCGGTTGCGCACCCCCAGCCGCCGCAACAGCGCCGTGATGTGCGCCTTGACCGTGGCTTCGGCCAGAGACATCTCATAGGCGATCTGCTTGTTGGGCTTGCCCGCGCAGATCAGCCCCATGATCCGCCCCTGCTGCGGGGTCAGGTCGGCGATCCTCTGGGCGATCTCCTGCACCGTTGTCGCGTCGGCGACATCGGGGCGGGCCTGGGGTCTGAAACCGTCCGGCACGACCTTGCTGCCCCTTTCGATCTTCTCCAGAGCGATGCGGAAATCCTCCTGAGAGGCACCTTTCGGCACGAACCCTGCCGCCCCCGCCTCCAGCAACATCTGGATCGTCTCGTCTGAGGAGTCCGCCGAAATCACCAACACCGGCACCTCGGGCAGACGTTCCTTGATCGCCAGGAATCCGCTCAGTCCCGTCACGTCGGGCAGCCGCAGGTCGAGCAGAACGAGATCCGGCGTTTCGCCGCCCTCGAGCAGCCGAACCGCCTCTGCCAAACTATTGGCCGAGCGCACGGATTGCGCCTGGCACCGTTCGGACAGGGTGGCCACGAGCGCATCGCAATAGAGTGGATGGTCATCGATGACGAGGATCGAGCGAATGACGATCGCATCGTCCTTCTTCTCCAAGGTCTTCATGAATGGTCCTCCCGGCTTGACGCTACCAAAACAGGCGTCGGCATGGCAAGGAAACCGATCACGTCCGCAGCTCCCCGTTTTCCGGCACGCGCCCGGCAAGGCTGCCCAGAAAAGTTCGCGTGAAGCGGCGGGTGTCAACGGACGCAGGCTCGGCAGCAAAAATATCCGTATCGAGCTGGTCCAATAGTGCCGAGCGCGTCTCATTTGACGGCGCTAGCGCGTCCAGCCGATGCGCTGCGCGACGCAAGGCGGCAAGGTCGTTGTCGCGGCTGGCCCGATGCAAGGCCTGCCGCAGCCGCAGCCGCGTCAGCCAATATCGCAAGGGGTCCAGCGTGATGCGACCGCCCGGTATACGCCCGAACAGCACCCCGGCGAGACCGGCTGCCACCGTCGTGAGAGATACAATCGCTGCGTTCAGTCGCACCGGATCGGGCGGCGCGACTTCCGGGGACGTTTCTCCCGTCAGCGTAGTGTCATAAGCCACTCGCTGCGGCGAGATCACTGCCTCGTGCATCTGGCGCGCATCGGTATCGAAATAGGTAAACCGGATCGGCTCGACGATCGCCGAGGTCGCATTGCGTGGCTTGATCGTCCAGCGCCAGAACGCGACGGACTCCGGACCCTTGGAGGTCAGATCGACAAGTCTCTTTTCGGGATGGGGGAAGATGAGCGCACTGGGCGAGGTCAGTTCAGGCATCGGCGGGATCATGTCGGGGCTGGCTCCCAGCGCCGACACCCGGACGATCCGCAGAACCCCTTCGCCCGGGGCCAACTGATCGGGCGCGTTGGACCAGTTGTCGCTGATCTGCAACCGGCGTACCGGAAACCACCAGCCCTCGGCAACGGGCGCGTCGAGGACAGTCAGACGCAACGGTTCGGATTCGATCGTATGTTCGAACCACGCGTTGTTTTCGTCCAGCAGCGTCAGGCGATGCCGGAACGGGCCGATCTCGATCTCGCCGGCCCGGTCGGGAAACAGTGCCATGCGCCGGCGCATGTTCTTGACCGATTTGCCATCCAGAGTGCTCGCATACCAGTGGTCCTCCCCAAGCTGCATCCAGTTGAACCCGTCCAGGTCAGGCTGTTGGAGCGTTTCCAGCGTGATGTGGCGCTTGTAGATCCCATGGATCGTCAACAGAACCATTTCGCCCTGATAGGGAACGTGCTCCATCTCCTCAAACGTGACGTTCAGGATCAGTTCGTCGGGCGCCACGCTACGTGTCTGGGCGTGCACGCACACAGGCAAGAGACACATCAGCGTCAGCCGGCACAGCTTCACCATGGGTCCTCCGCCTCCGGTTGCGCCCGCCCTTTGGCGAGTCGAGCTTTGCGCTCATGCGCAATGCGTTCGGCGAGAAAGGCGCCGGGCACGTCTTCGAGCGTGGCCAGCCAGCGCGGACTCGCCACAACGAAGGCATCGTCGAACACCTTGCGCACGCTTTTCTGCTCGTGGCTCTGAAGTGCAGGCAATCCGACAGTCGCGCCTGTATTGGTCACCTCGTCTCCGGTGCCCGACGCCCGCCCCGAACCGCGCCCGGTCTCGGCCTCGACGGTCACTCCGTCGCGCTCGACACCCCAGCGGACAATCGAGTCGGCGTCCAACCGTGTCGCGCCGTAGAAGGCGCGCACCAGATCGAAATTGGTCTCGGCCTGGCTGTCGGGCCGGTACGCCATTGCGATGTCATAGGCTTCAAGCGCGGCGGCGTAGTTGCCGCGCTGCGCTTCGGCGTTGCCGAGGTTGAAGGCCGCATCGGGACCCGCGCGCGAGAAACTCTCGGCTGCCTCCTCGATCCGCCCAGCCCGTGCCAGCGCGAGGCCGCTCCATTGAGCATCGGTAAGAACCTGCGCGGCAAGCGACGGCAGGCCGAGCGCCAAAAACACGCGCCCGAACGGGGCCACACCACCAAGCATCGCGGCGAGGATCGCAAGGGACAAGGCCAGCGGGAGGGCGATGCGCAGGATCATCTCGAACGCCTGCGAAACAGCCCGGCCAGCGGGACCAGCGCAAGGCACAACAGGAACCGGCCGTAGTCGGTCCAGATCGCAAGACCGAAATCCTGCGCCCTGAAGCGCGCGCCATCGCTGTCCCCCAGAAGGTCCATGAACCGGTCGATATCGGTCGCGGCCACGCGTTCGGCAGATGCACTGCGGATTAGCCGTTCGATCCCGGAGGCATCGCCGTGCTCGCTTTCCAGATGCGCTACGATCAGGCGGGCGCCCTCCGCTTTCAGGTCGCGCGCGGCGGCCAGCGCGGCGTCGTCGAGTCCGGCCCCGTCGCTGAACAGCACAACGTCTCCCGCCAGGATATCGGCCCGCGACAACATAATTGCCGCGTCCCGCAGCCCGAGCGCGGGCCGACTGCCCCTGTCCGGCACGGTGTCGCCGGTCAGGAGCGCAATGGTCTGGCCCAACGGGCGATGATCTGTCGTCAGGGTCGCCGCCTCGTAGCTGTCCCCGGCAAAGACGATCAGGGCGGCGGGCCGCGTGGCCAGCACGCTCAGGCCCGCGCGCGCCAGCGTCACCACTTCGTGCCAACGCGGATCGCGGGTCATCGAAGGCGAAACGTCCATCACGAACACTACACCATCGAGGTTGCGAAAACTCTGCCCCTCGCCGATTTGCACGGCCGGCCCGGTCAACGCCACCCCCACTACACCGGCGGCGAGAAACGCCGCAAGGCCCGCGCCACGGCGGCCGGACCGTTCGATGCGCCCCAGCCGGTCCATCGCCTGCATCAGGTGTGCATCGATAGCGCGGGACCAGTCGCCCAGCTCGCCCCGCCGGCGATGCGACCACCACGCCAATGCCACCACCAGAGGAACCGACAGCAGCCAGTAGGGGCGCAACAGAGCGAAGGTGTCGAGCGCGTCGATCATGCGTCGCGCCACCCGATCCAGAGGCACCCCAGCCCCGCCGCCACCGCCGGCCAGACCCAGAGATCGCGATAGACCTCGGCGGCAAGTCCGGCACGCGCGGTCGGTTCGAGCCGGTCGATCTCCTCCACCACGGCGCGCAGATCCTCGGTGGTGCGTACGCGAAACATCTCGCCCCCGCTGAGGTCGGCCACGGCGGCGAGCGTCACCGTGTCGACCGCACCGCGTTCATCCGGATCGTCGGCGAGATCCACCGGACTCATCGCGATGGTGTGAATCCGCACGCCACGTTCCGCCGCCAGCTTGGCCACATCGCGCGGCGTCGCCGCGCCGGCGTTGTTGGCCCCGTCCGACAGCAGGATAACCACCTGGCTTTCCGCCTCAGAGGTCTCGAACCGCTTGAGCGCGAGCCCCAGCGCGTCGGACATGTTCGTGGCACGGCCAGAAATTCCGATCACCATGCCTTCGACGGTTTCGGCGACCGCGTCGACATCAAAGGTCAGCGGCGCCGCAACGTAGGCGTCGGAGCCGAATACGACAAGGCCAACCCGGTCGCCGCCGCGCCCTCGCACGAAGGACGCGCCGACGTGTTTCAGGGCATCCAGACGCGCGACCTGGCGCTGGTCGATCACGAAATCATCGCGCACCATCGATCCCGACAGGTCCAGCGCCAAGATCAGATCACGCCCGGAGATCGGCAAACCCTGCACCGGCAAAACCTGGCGTGGCCCGGCAAGCGCCAGAACCAGCAGTCCCCAGACCAGCATTGGCACCGCGAATGAGCCGATCGCGCCCGTGCCGCGCGTCACCGCGCCGATCAGGATGCGCCGTCCGACCCCCTCTGGCACCAGCAACCCTGCCCCACGCGCACGGCGTGGCGGCGCAAGCAGAAGGATGAGTGGCGGAACGAGCAGCAGGACGAAGGCCCAAGGCGTCGCGAAGTCAGACATGACGACGCACCCTGTCCTCGAGGTCGGCCAGGGCCAGCGGCGCATCGCGGCGATAGAGCTGGTCGCGCAAGGCCCTCACCGCATCGGGATCATGCTCGCGCAGCAGGTGCAACAACGCCACGGTGCGGTCCGCCTCTGGCAACCGGTCAAGCGCGTCGAGCCGGTCTGCCAAAGACGGCTGCCGCGCGGCGGGATGAGGCCGGCTGACCAGCGAGAACAGCAGCGCCAGCACGCAGCCCGCCAGCAGGCCGACCGCACCGGCGGCGGCAAGGTCGGCCAGCAGCCCGCCCGGAGCGGCATCCGGCAACCGCATGCCGTGCAGACCGGCAATCAGATCGTCATGGGTGAGAGCCGAGTCCGTCATGCCGCCGTCCCACGCAGGGCTTCGGGCATGACGCTGCCCGCGTCGAGGAACGCGACCGGCCAGTCGTTCAGCACTTCGATCTGCGGCGCTCCAGCCTCGGCCGCACCGCCGTAGCGCAGCGGCATCATCCCGCCATCTGCCCGCACCACCGGGTAGGAACCCGCCGGCAGGCGGTCGAGACCGGCATCGCCGACCAAAAGGCATCGCAGGTTTCGGTGGCGCGACAGTTCGCCCAGCACGCTGTCGAGATCCGCTCCGGGCGTGTCCAGCGAACTTGCCAGCAGCACTTCTGAACCGCGCGGCACCAACTTGTCGAGCCCGGTCAGGCTGTTGTCGAGTGGCGGATCTGCAAGCCCGCGTGGCGCCGCGTCTATCGCGACCCGGTGCGCACGCACCAGCCCGCCGATCACCGCCAGCATCCCGCTCACGCGACCTCGGGACGGCACGTGCACCCGCTCTCCGGCGGTGATCGCCAGAAGACCGACCCGCCCGCCGCTGTCGACCGTCTGCCAACCCAGCCACGCCAACGCCTCGGCCGCGGCGACCGAGCGGAGAGCCCGCCGCATCCCCCAGAGCATGCAGGGCCGGAAATCCGCGATCAGGAAGCGTACGCGGTCGCGCTCTTCGTGATAAGTGCGGATGTGCAACTCACCGGTCCGGGCGGTGGCGCCACGATCAACGTGGCGCAACTCGTCACCCGGCATGTAGAGTCGACTGTCCGCGATGATCTGACCGTTGCCGCGACGCGATATCGCGAAACCGCCGGGAAGCGCACTGGTGCCGCCGCCCTCGGCAAGATGCCGGCGCGCACCGTGGCGCAGAGCGATCAGGCTGTCGGCCGTGACGGACACCCCATCGCCGACACCGGCTGCCGCACTCACAGCGGTTCGGTCGCCGCGAGGATGTCGGCGATCATGTCCCGTGACGTCCGCCCCTGCGACGTGGCCTTCCAGCTGAGCGACATGCGGTGGGCCAGCGCGTCGGATGCGACCGCCTGCACGTCCTCGGGCACCGCGTGATCGCGGCCACGCAGATAGGCCCGTGCCTTGGCGGTCGCCGCGACCGCAAGCGATCCGCGCGGCGAAACGGCGTGTTCGATATCCTCGGCGAACTGCGAACTGCGCGTCGCGACCACCAGCCGAACGATGTAGTCCCTCAGCGCAGGCGACAGGTGCACGGCGGCGGCCTGTTTCTGCGCTAGGCGGACCGTATCGAGCCCGACCTCGGGTGGAGCGGACACCCCGTTCACGCTCTCGTCCATGACGAGGTCGAGAATACGCCGCTCGGTTTCAAGATCGGGCTGTGTCAGGTTGACGTGCAGCATGAACCGGTCGAGCTGCGCCTCCGGCAGCGGAAACGTGCCTTCGTGCTCGATCGAGTTCTGGGTGGCGACGACGAGAAAGGGATCGGGCAGCGCGTGGGTTTCGCCCGCGCTTGTCACCTGCCGTTCGGCCATCGCCTCGAGCAGGGCCGATTGCACCTTGGGCGGTGCGCGGTTGATTTCGTCGACCAGCACGAGGTTGTGAAACACCGGCCCCTGCGCAAAGCCGAAACTGCCCGTGTCCGGGCGGAACACGTCGGTTCCCGTGAGGTCGGAGGGCAGCAGGTCGGGTGTACACTGGATCCTTGCGAAACTACCGCCGAGCGCCGCACTCAGCAGCTTGACCGCCCGCGTCTTGGCCAAGCCCGGTGCGCCCTCGATCAGCAGATGCCCCCCGGACAGCACGCCGAGCAAGAGCCGTTCGATCAGAACCTCGCTCCCGACCAGCCCGCGCGACAGGGCCTCTGTCAAACGGGCGATGGCATCGCCGGCCTCCGGTGTATGATCTTCGGCCAACAGATCCTCCCAAATCCGTCCTCCCCGATCCCAAGGGATCAGGCCCACACTCTGACCGGGAAAGCCGTGCGCGACCACCTAGCCCAAAGTCTCAATCCCGGTCTGATGGGCCGGGGCGCGACGAACTCTCGTAGGCGGAGGAGGTTTCGTAGTAGTCATCGAACCCGATGCGTCTGCGCAGGTCGCCGAACGGCATCAGCAACTCATCGCGCGGATGATCCGCCGCCAGCGCGGAAAGGGCCGCGTCCATCGCGCGCATCGCCGCCGACATCAGGGTCAGCGGATAGGCCGCGATCGAGAAGCCGATCTCCTTCAACTCGGCCTGCGTCAGGTCGGGCGTCGCGCCGCCTTCCAGCATGTTGGCCATCTTGGCACCGGGAAGTTCGTCACAGATCTGACTCATCTCCGTTTCCGAACGCGGTGCCTCGACGAACAGGATATCGGCGCCCAACTCGTGAAACGTCGCCGCCCGGTCGATGGCTTCGGCCAGCCCGTGATCATGGCGGGCATCGGTCCGCGCAAGGATCAGGATGTCGGACTCCGCACGGGCATCAACCGCCGCGCGAATCCGGTCGAAGGCCTCGTCGCGCGTCACCACCGCCTTGCCCGGCGTGTGGCCACAGCGTTTGGGGGCCAACTGATCCTCGATCATCACGGCGGCGCATCCGGCCCGCGCAAACCCCTGAACCGTGCGGCGCACGTTCATCGCGTTGCCATACCCCGTGTCGCCATCGGCGATCAGCGGAATCGTGACCGCCTCGCGAATGTTGCGCGCGCTGTCGAGCACCTCGCCATAGGACATGAGGCCGAGGTCGGGCGCCCCGATCCGCGCGGCGGAGGCCGCGAACCCCGACATGAATGTCAGGTCGAAGCCGGCCTGCTGGATCATCTTGGCCGACAACGCGTCAAAGCAGCACGGCATGACGAGCAACCGCTCCTCGCTCAGCAGCGCGCGAAGTGTGTCGGGTGGAGTCATGGTGCGTTTCCTTTCTTGCGGGCGACGGAATTCGACATCGCTCTCACAGAAGCACACCGGACATCGCAATGGCCAGACCGACCGCGCCGGCGCCGAACTTGCTGGGCCAGCTGCGCAAGGCGATCAGGCCATAGCTCAGCACCCACAGCCCGAGAGCCAGCCTGGCGCAGGCGAAAAGCGCCGCGCCCGGTGCCTCGGCAAGACGCAAGATGTTCGGGTTGGCGATCATCCCGAGCGGAATGACGTAGAGGCCGATCCCCAGTGCCATCGCGGTGAGCGCGACCTTGATCCAGTTCTCGCCGATCATGCCCGCCGCGATGAAAACAGCGCCACAAACCGGTGGCGTGATGGTGGACAGCAGCGCGAACCAGAAGACGAACAGATGCGCCTGGAGCGGCTCCAGCCCCTGCTGGATCAACGCAGGCCCCGCAACCGAAACACAGATCACGTAGGCCGCGGTGGTCGGCACCTCCATGCCCAGTACGAGGCAGGCAATGGCGGTCAGCAAAAGCGTCGGCCACAGCATGCCGCCCGAACCCGACAGGATCAGCGAGGTGATCTTGACCCCCAGCCCGGTGATCGACAGCACGCCGATGATGATCGAGGCGCAGAAGATGATCGACGCAATCATCGCGATCTGCCGTGCTGCGGTCAGCAGGGCGGATGAAATGCGGTCGCCGATCTGTGCCGGGGAGCACAGCCCCGTCCGGGTGAACCCCAACAGGCAAGCGCCGGCAAGGATCGCCAGGCAGGCGGCGTATTGCGGCGTGTACCCCCCCACGAACATGCCCCAGAGCAGTACCGAGAAAGGGACAAGGAAAAAACCCGAGGTGATCAGCACGTCGCGCGCGGGCGGGCTGTCCTCCGGCGCGATGCCGCGCAGATCGAACCGGCGCGCATAGGCATTGATACCAACCCAGACCGCGAAAAAATAGAGCAGCGCCGGCAGGATCGCCGCGGCCATGATGCCGGTATAGGGCACCCCGGTCAGCTCGACCATGACGAAGGCGCCGGCCCCCATCAGCGGCGGCATGATCTGACCACCCGAGCTTGCGACCGCCTCGACGGCCGCAGCCAGCCGCTTGGGATAGCCCAGCCGCGTCATCGCCGGAAGTGTGATCGCACCGGTCGAAGCCACGTTGGCCGAGGCCGAGCCCGAGATCGACCCGAAGAGTGCGGAAGAGATCACCGAGACCTTGGCTGCGCCTCCCTTCAGGTGCCCCGCCGCCGCGGCAGCCACGTTCATGAATCCCTGCCCCGCTTCGCCTGCGTTCAGCACCGCGCCGAAGATCACGAAGATCGCGACGACGCCGACGGACACGGCAGTCAGGCTGCCCCAGATGCCGCCCTCGGCGATCGTCAACGTGCCGAGAAAGCTCGCCATCGGTGTACCGGAATGGCCGAACTCGCCGGGGATATGCACCCCCCAGACGGCGTAAGCCAATGCTGCCACCGCGACCAGCGGCAGCGGCCAGCCGATCGCTCGGCGGGCGGCCTCTATGACACAGGCCAGCAGAACGATGGCGACGGCGACCTGGAAATCGGTTTCGAGGAACCCGTATTGGTCGCCCAGCATATCGTGATTGACCGCGACCCAGAGCGCCGCCGCCACGCCAAGCGTCGCCAGAGCGATGCCGGTGACGCGCTCCCATTGGCCCTTCGCATCGAACACGAAGACCCAAGGCAACACGAAAGCCAGATGCAGAGGACGGCTGACGAGATTGGGGACGAGACCCCAGAAGATCAGCCCGATGTGAAAAGCCACCATCGCCGCCGCGAGACCCAGCCACCCGGCACGGGCCAGGGTCGACGCGGCGTCGCGGTTGATTTCAGTCATGTTGGAGAATCCTGCCGAAGAGCCGGAGCGGCGAAACCCTCCGCCGCTCCCTACTATTCAGGGCCGCACGCTATTTCTGTGCGTCGGTCAGTTCGATACCCGCCTCGGCATAGTATCGCTGCGCGCCGGGATGGATGGTGGTCGTGATGTTCGCCATCAGGTCTGTATCGACCCCGTTCCACCAGGCAGCACCTTCGCTCATCTTGGCCTTCTGCTCCCAGAACGTACGGGTGAGTTCATAGGCCGTGTCGTCATCCATCTTTGTCGTGGTGAACGCGGCGACCGGCAGCGATGTGGTGACGATGTCACTGTCCTGCCCGGCATAGGTCCCGGCGGGAATGACGAGTCGGGCCCGCTTGGTGGCGGCGATCTGCTCGTCGCTCAGCGACAGGATCTCGACCCCGGTCGAGGCCGCCGCCTCGATCACGTTCGGCGCCGGCCACGACCCCGCGGTGACGAATCCGTCGATCTGGCCGTTCTTCAGCGCGGCGACGGCGCCTGACAATTCCACGTCCGCCACCTCGACCTTGCCCTCCAGCCCGAAGAGGCCGAGATATTTCTCGCCCTCGGTGGCACCGAAACTGCCCTTGCCCAGAAGGATCGTCTTGCCTTCCATGCCGGCGAAATCGGTGGCTCCCGATGCTTCGGACATCACGAAATGCATGGTCAGCGAGGGAATCGGGAACAGCGCCCGGATCTCGTCGAAAGCCGGGTCGCCCTTGCCTTCGAACATCGCCTTTCCACCCTGTGCGAGGCCGACCAGCGCAGGCGGCGTGGTAAAGACGTAATCACCGCCGCGCGCCTTCACCTCCATCACGTTCTGTACCGAGCCCTGGCTTTCCTCGACGGTGACAATAATCTCACCCCCTGTGCCCGCCTTCATCGCCTCGGCGATCTGCACCCCCATCTGGTAGTAGGACGACGCGGCCTTGGCCGACTTGTAGGTGACGCGCGTTTCGGCATAGGCCGGGGCCGCGACCAACAGCGCTGCGGCGAGCGCGGGTTTCAGAAATCGGATCATGTCTCTCTCCCTGTTATGCGTTGCGATCTGTCTATCAGGGATCGCGGAGACGTCGAATCCAAAATCCCTGGTCCCACCTGGTCCGGTGGTCCCGGTGCACCCGCCGTCACCTCTTTTCTCTTCCGGACGAAAATGTCAGGGTATGCGGCAGGCAGCGCGCGCGCCGTTTCGCCGCGCGTTGTTCAATTGCACACGTCGAGACTGCAAACGACGTGAAAATGGGAGACTTACATGAAACTGAAATCATACCTAGCGGCAGGGGCGACGGCGCTCGCGCTTTGCGCGGGTTCGGCCTCGGCGCAGGCACTGGTCTACTGCTCGGAAGGTTCGCCCGAGGGCTTTGACCCCGCGCTCTACACCGCAGGCACCACCTTCGATGCGTCGAGCCACCCGATCTACAACCGCCTGACCGAGTTCAAGGTCGGCACCACCGAGGTGATCCCCGGTCTCGCCGAGAGCTGGGAAGTGTCCGATGACGGCATGACCGTCACGTTCAAGCTGCGCCAGGGCGTCAAGTTCCACTCCAACGACTCGTTCACGCCGACCCGCGACTTCAACGCCGACGACGTGATCTTCTCGTTCGACCGTCAGGGCAACCCCGACCACCCGTTCCACACGGTCTCGGGCGGTACCTGGGAGTACTATGGCGGCATGTCGATGCCCGAACTCGTCAAGAGCATCGAGAAGGTCGACGACTATACCGTCCAGTTCAACCTGACCCGTCCCGAAGCGCCCTTCATCGCCAACATGGCGATGGATTTCGCTTCGATCGTGTCGGCGGAATACGCCGAGGCAATGATGGACGCCGGCACGCCGGAAATGGTCAACCAGGCGCCGATCGGCACCGGTCCATTCAAGTTCCAGGCCTACCAGAAGGACGCCGTGATCCGCTATCTGCGCAACGACGACTACTGGGGCGAGCCGGCCAAGGTCGAAGCCCTGATCTTCGCGATCACACCCGATGCCAGCGTGCGCTACCAGAAGGTGCAGGCAGGCGAATGCCACGTGATGGCCTATCCGAACCCGGCCGACATCGAAGAGATGAAGTCCAACGAGGATATCGTCGTGATGGAGCAGGAAGGCCTGAATGTCGGCTACCTGGCCTACAACACCACCATGCCGCCCTATGACAATCCCAAGGTGCGCAAGGCGCTGAACATGGCGATCGACAAGCAAGCGATCATCGACGTGGTGTTCCAGGGGTCGGGCCAGATCGCCAAGAACCCGATCCCGCCGACCATGTGGTCCTACAACGATTCCATCGAGGATGACCCGTATGATCCCGAAGCGGCCAAGGCGATGCTCGCGGAAGAAGGCGTCACCGATCTCAACATGAAGATCTGGGCGATGCCGGTGCAGCGTCCCTACAACCCGAACGCCCGCCGCATGGCCGAACTGATGCAGGAAGACTTTGCCAAGATCGGCGTCACGGTCGAGATCGTTTCCTACGAATGGGGCGAATACCTGTCGCGCTCGCGCGCGCTGGACCGCGACGGCGCTATTCTGCTGGGCTGGACCGGTGACAACGGCGATCCGGACAACTTCCTGGCCGTGTTGCTGGGCTGCGACGGGCGCGAGAACTCGAACCGCGCGCAATGGTGCCACGAGCCCTTCGAGGAGCTGATCCAGAAGGCCAAGGTGCTGCCGACGCAGGCCGAACGTGCGCCGCTGTATGAAGAAGCTCAGGTGATCTTCAAGGAGCAGGCCCCCTGGGCGACCATCGCGCATTCGGTCGTCTACATGACCATGCGCCCCGAGGTCGACGGTTATGTCGTGCACCCGCTGGGTGGGCACATCTTCAACCAGGTTGGCCTGTCCAACTGATCCATCGGGGGCGGCTCCCGGGCCGCCCCCGTACTCCTGACGCGAAAGCTGCCGCCGTGACCAAGACACTGACCGACCGACTGGCCGAATACGCCACCGTCGCCGCCGATCTGGGCGTCGATGCAGTGGCGCTCGTGCCGGGTCCGAATTTCACCCGCGCGCTCAACCAGAGTTTCATGAGCCATGAGCGTCCCTTTATTCTAGTCATTCCCGCCGATCGCCCCACCGCGGCACTGGTGCCGAACCTCGAATTGCGCAGCTGGGACCTCGTCGGATTTGACGGCGCAGTGTTCGACTGGCGCGACCAGGACGGATACGACGCCGCATTCTCCGAACTCCTGTCGCACCTGCGCATCTCCTCGCTGGCCGTCGAAGGGCAAGTGATGCGCGTCTTCGTGCATCATGCGCTGAAACGCGCTCAGCCCGATCTGCGCATCGTCGACGGCGAGGCCGCGATTTCCGGACTGCGCATGATAAAGACGCCTGAGGATATCGATGCGCTCAAGGCCGCCATCGCGATCTCGGAACGCGCGCTGGCCCGTACGCTCGAGTCCGTGCGCCTCGGGCAGACAGAAACCGAGATCGAACAGGTGCTGATCCAGTCTCTCTTCGCCGAGGGTGCCGAGGACCTGGCCTTTCCGCCCATCGTGGCCGCGGGCGACGGTTCGGCGCGCCCGCACGCCCACGCGCGACCCGACTACCGGGTCAAAGCGGGCGACGCCCTGCTGCTGGATTTCGGCGCCCGCAAGCACGGGTTCGCCGCCGACATCACCCGCACGGTCTTTCTGGACCATGCCAGCGACGAAGCGCACGACGTGTATGACACCGTTCTGCGCGCCAATCTCAAGGGCTTCGAGGTCACACGGGCCGGGGTCACCGCGCATGATATCGACGACGCGGTGATCGGCGTGCTCGAGTCCTCGCCCTATGCGGATCGCATTCGCACCAAGACAGGCCACGGGCTGGGCCGGGACGTTCATGAAGCCCCTTACATCATGCGCGGCAACCCGCTGCCCCTACCCGCCGGCACCGTCTACACCAATGAGCCCGGCCTCTACGAGATCGACAATTTCGGTGTCCGCATCGAAGACGATGTGCTCGTCACCGAGTCCGGCGGCACCTCGCTCACCACCTTTCCCAAGGAGCTGACGATCCTGCCATGCTGAAATATTTCGGATCCCGCCTCCTGACCTTCATCCCGACCTTCCTCGGCGTGACGCTGATCTCCTTTGCCTTCATCCGCGTGTTGCCCGGTGATCCGATCATCGTGATGGCCGGCGAACGTGGCCTGACGGATGAACGCTATCAGGAACTGACCGAGCAGTTCGGGTTCGACCTTCCGATCTACGTCCAATTCTGGGACTATTTCACCGGGGTGCTTCAGGGCGACCTTGGAAATTCCTTCGTCACCAAGCGCCCGGTCTGGGACGAGTTCTTCGCCCTCTTCCCGGCGACCCTGGAACTGTCGCTCTGCGCCATGATCTTCGCGGTGCTTCTGGGATTGCCCGCCGGTGTCATCGCGGCGGTCAACCGCGGCAAGTTCTTCGACCGGGCGCTCATGTCGACGGCTCTGGTCGGCTACTCGATGCCGATCTTCTGGTGGGCGCTGCTGCTGATCATCGTGTTTTCCGGCAACCTGCAATGGACGCCGGTATCGGGCCGGATCGACCTGACCTACTATTTCCCGAACGCCACTGGCTTCATGCTGATCGACAGCCTCGCCTCTGGGCAACAGGGGGCGTTCCTGTCCGCCCTGCGGCATCTGCTGCTGCCGACCATCGTTCTGGGCACGATCCCGCTGGCCGTCATCGCGCGGCAGACCCGCTCGGCCATGCTCGAGGTGCTGGGCGAGGATTACATCCGGACTGCCCGCGCCAAGGGGTTGGCGCCGGGACGCATCAACGGCATCCACGCCTTGCGCAACGCCCTGATTCCGGTCGTCACCGTGATCGGGCTGTCGGTCGGCACGCTGCTGGCCGGCGCGATCCTGACCGAGACCATCTTCAGCTGGCCCGGCATCGGCAAGTGGATGGTCGACAGCATTTTCCGCCGCGACTACCCGGTCGTTCAGGGCGGGTTGCTGATGATCGCGGTGATCGTGATGCTGGTCAACCTGACCGTCGATGTCCTCTACGGCGTCATCAACCCCAAGATCAGGAAGAGATAGATGACCGACACGCTGTCCGCCACGCCTGACACCGCCGTCGCCCGCCCCAGCCGGCTGAGCGAATTCTGGTTCTATTTCCGTGAGAACCGCGGCGCCGTCATCGGCTTCTACGTCTTCCTGGCCTTCGTGCTGGTGGCGGCCTTCGCCCCGCTATTGGCGCCCTATGATCCGACCGAGCAATTCCGCCAGCACGCGCTGCAACCACCGGCTTGGCAGGAGGGCGGAAGCTGGGCCTTTCCGCTCGGCACCGATCCACTGGGCCGGGACATGCTCTCGCGGCTGATCATGGGCGCGCGCTTCTCGTTCTTCATCGGGGTCGTCGTGGTCGCCATCGCAGCGACCGGCGGCATCCTGATCGGCCTGATCGCCGGGTTCGCGCCCAACTGGCTCGACACGATCATCATGCGGGTGATGGACATCATCCTCGCCTTTCCGTCGCTTCTGCTGGCGTTGGTGCTGGTGGCCATCCTCGGCCCGACCCTGACCAATGCCCTGATCGCGATCGCCATCGTGCAGCAACCGCATTACGTGCGCCTGACCCGCGCCAGCGTGATGTCCGAACTGCAGAAGGATTATGTCACCTCGGCCCGTGTCGCCGGCGCCGGGATCCTGCACCTGATGTTCATCACGGTCCTGCCGAACTGTCTTGCGCCGATCATCGTGCAGGGCGCACTGTCCTTTTCCAGCGCCATTCTCGACGTCGCCGCGCTTGGCTTCCTCGGCATGGGCGCGCAACCCCCGACCCCGGAATGGGGCACCATGCTGGCCGAAGCGCGCGAGTTCATCCTGCGCGCCTGGTGGGTGGTGACCTTCCCCGGCCTGACCATTCTCGTGACGGTGTTGGCGATCAATCTGATGGGTGACGGGCTGCGCGATGCGCTCGATCCGAAACTGAAGCGGAGCTGATCCATGTCCCTGCTGCGCATCCGCAACCTGAGCGTCGAATTCGCAACGTCCGCCGGATCGTTCCGTGCGGTCGACGGGGTCGATGTCGATGTCGATACCGGCGAAATTCTTGCCATCGTGGGCGAATCCGGCTCGGGCAAGTCGGTCTCGATGCTGGCCCTGATGGGCCTTTTGCCCTGGACCGCCACGATCACCGCCGACGAGATGCTGTTCGACGGTCACGACCTCGCCACCCTGTCCTCCAGTGCCCGGCGGAAGATCGTCGGCAAGGACCTGGCGATGATCTTCCAGGAGCCGATGTCCTCGCTCAATCCCTGTTTCACCGTGGGCTGGCAGATCAAGGAGGCTCTGCGCTTCCACCTGGGTCTTGATCGCGCCGCGCGCCACACCCGCGCCATCGAGCTGTTTGAGCAGGTCGGCATCCCTGCCCCGGAAAAGCGCCTTTCGGCCTTTCCGCACCAGTTGTCCGGCGGGATGAACCAACGCGTGATGATCGCTATGGCCATTGCCTGCCGGCCCAAGCTGCTGATCGCGGACGAGCCGACGACGGCGCTTGACGTGACGATCCAGGCGCAGATCCTCGACCTTTTGACCAGCCTGCGCGCGGACACCGGCATGGGGCTGGTGCTGATCACCCATGACATGGGTGTGGTGGCGGAAACCGCCGAGCGCGTCAGCGTGCAATACGCGGGCCAGAAGATCGAGGAACAGCCGGTGGCCGAGCTGTTCGAGCACCCGCACCATCCGTACACGGCAGCACTTCTCAGCGCCCTGCCGGAGCGCGCCACCGAAAAGCGCCTGCCGACCATTCCCGGAGTGGTGCCCGGCCAGTTCGACCGCCCGAAGGGCTGCCTGTTCTCGCCGCGTTGCCAGTTCGCCGATGCGCGCTGCAAGTCAGAGCCGCCGAAACCGCAGGGCGAGGATCTCGGCCGCGCGCGCTGCCACTACCCGCTCAACGGCTCCGAAAGGATCGCGTCATGACCGCCGCTTCCGCTCCCGTGATGACAGCGACCGGGCTTGCCCGCCACTACGAGGTGGGCGGCGGGCTCTTTTCCAAGCCGCAGGTGTTGCGCGCCGTTCAGCGCGTCGACTTCAACCTCTATCCCGGCAAGACGCTGGCCGTGGTGGGTGAATCCGGCTGCGGCAAGTCCACGCTGGCCCGGATGGTGACCATGATCGAGGAGCCGACCGACGGAAGCCTGACGCTGGACGGCCAGCCGGTCGTGCGGGCGGGTTGGCCGGCGCTGCGCTCCTCGGTGCAGATCGTGTTCCAGGACCCCTACGGCTCGCTCAACCCGCGTCAGCGGATCGGCACGATCCTGATGGAGCCGCTCAAGATCAACCGTCCCGACCTGCCGGTAAAGGAACGCGAAGCCAAGGCTCGCGACGTTCTGGGCCTGGTCGGGCTCAGGCCCGAGCATTTCGACCGCTATCCGCACATGTTCTCGGGCGGTCAGCGCCAGCGCATCGCGATCGCGCGCGCTCTGATGCTGGACCCCAAGGTTCTCGTACTGGACGAGCCTGTCTCGGCGCTGGATGTCTCTATTCAGAGCGCGATCCTGAACCTGCTGGTCGATCTGCAGGAACGTCTGGGATTGGCCTATCTTTTCATCAGCCACGATCTAAGCGTCGTGCGCCATGTCGCCGACGACATCATCGTGATGTATCTGGGACAGGCAGTCGAAACCGGCCCCAAGGAGGCGGTGTTCGCCGCGCCGAAGCATCCCTATACCAAGGCGCTGCTGTCGGCGACCCCGCGCGCTGAACCCGGTGCGGCCAAGGACCGGATCAAGCTGACAGGCGAATTGCCCTCTCCCCTGATGAACGTTCCGGGCTGCCCCTTCGCGCCGCGCTGCTGGAAAGTGCAGGAGAAGTGCCGCGCCGAGCGTCCGGCGCTCGGCGCCGAACGCCATGCGGCGGCCTGTTTTTTTCCGCTCGCAGACGGCGAAACCGCTCAGACATAGGTGCCGTCGACGGGTTCGAAACTGGCGGCGCGCGAGCGTTGCCACCGCATGAGATAGCCGAACTCATCCGGTTCCTCGCGCAGCAGGAACCCTTCGGGCAAGTAGGGATAGACCTCCTGCCCCGTGACCATGTCACGGTCGCTCTCCCGCATCAGCAGGTGATGCGGCAGGAACTTGCCCGGATGGTCGAGCCCGGCCGCGCCGGTCATCTCGGCAAGGGCCTTCATCGTGTTGTTGTGAAAGCGATAGACCCGCTCGGATTTCTCGGTCACATCGAGAGCACGCTGGCGCAGCGGGTCCTGCGTGGCCACGCCGACAGGGCAGCAGTTGGTGTGGCAGGCCTGCGCCTGGATGCAGCCGATCGAGAACATGAACCCGCGTGCCGAATTGGCCCAGTCCGCCCCCAGCGCCAGCGCCTTAGCGATGTCAAAGGACGTGACCAGCTTGCCCGAGGCACCCAGCTTGAGACGATCGCGCAGTCCGGCACCGCGCAGGGCGTTGTGAGCGAAGGTCAGCCCCTCGACCAGCGGCATACCCATGTGGTTGGCGAATTCCAACGGGGCCGCCCCGGTGCCGCCTTCCTTGCCGTCAACGACGATGAAATCGGGCACGATATCGGTTTCCAGCATCGCCCGGATCATGCACATGAATTCGCGCCGATGGCCGATGCACAGCTTGAAACCGACCGGTTTGCCGTCGCCGTTCTCGCGCAGCGTGCCGATGAACTCCATCATTTCGAGCGGGGTCCGGAACTCGGGATGGGCCGCGGGCGAGACGCAATCCTGTCCCATCGGCACGCCGCGAGCTTCGGCGATCTCGGGCGAAATCTTTGAAGCCGGCAACATGCCGCCATGACCGGGCTTTGCGCCCTGGCTCAGCTTCAGTTCGATAAGCTTGACCTGTGGATCGCTTGCCTGATCGCGGAATTTCGCCACGTCGAACCGCCCCTCGGCCGTGCGGCAGCCGAAATAGCCCGAGCCGATCTCGTAGATCAGGTCGCCACCACCTTCGCGGTGATACCGGCTGATGCCGCCCTCCCCCGTGTCATGGGCAAAGCCGCCTTTCTTTGCACCGCGATTGAGCGCGAGGATCGCGTTTGCGGACAAGGCGCCGAAACTCATCGCCGAGATGTTGTAGATCGAGGCATCGTAGGGTTTGGCGCATTCGTTGCCGCCGATCCGGACGCGGAAATCGTGGTCGGTGATGATCTTGGGCACGACCGAGTGAGTCAACCATTCAAAGCCCGAGTCATAGACCCGCTCGCGCGTACCGAATGGACGCTTGTCCTCGACCCCTTTGGCCCGCTGGTAGATGATCGACCGCTTGTCGCGCGAAAACGGCTCCTCGTCCTGGTCGCTCTCGATGAGGTACTGGCGGATTTCGGGCCGGATGCCTTCGAAGAGAAAGCGCATGTGGCCGATGACGGGATAGTTGCGCAGGATCGAGTGACTGGATTGCATGACATCATAGGCCCCGAGGGCGGTAAGGAAGCCGAAGAGCAGCAGTGGCAGCAGGAACCACCATGAGGCCCCGAGCCCGATCAGGCTGGCGAACGCCAGCACGGCCGACCCAGCGAAGGCGGTGTATCTCAGCATGATCTACTCTCCTGTCCGGATGCACGGCCCGGCGTTTGGCGGGCCGTCACGCGGATGTTCCTCAATCCCGGCGGGGTCTCACCCGCGCTGGTGTTTCGATTAGACTCACCTGCCTTAAGGCCACGTCAACGGGTACACGCGCCGACGTTTTGCATCTCGGCGGAAAACGCGTGACACCCGTCATCGGCCTTGGACCGGCTTACATGTGAATGACCCTGCCATAGGCATCCAGAACGCTTTCATGCATCATTTCCGACAGGGTCGGGTGCGGAAAGACCGTGTTCATCAGGTCTTGTTCCGTGGTTTCCAACTGGCGGCCCACGACATAGCCCTGGATCAGTTCGGTCACCTCGGCCCCGACCATGTGCGCGCCCAGCAATTCGCCGGTTTTGGCGTCGAAAACCGTCTTGATCATCCCTTCTGGCTCACCCAGCGCGATGGCCTTGCCGTTGCCGATGAAGGGGAAGCGTCCGACCTTGATGTCGTATCCCAACTCCTTGGCGCGGGCCTCGGAGTAGCCGACGCTGGCGACCTGGGGTTGGCAATAGGTGCATCCGGCAATGCTCTCGGGTTTTACCGGATGCGGATCGCCACCTGCGATCAACTCGGCGACCATGACCCCTTCGTGACTGGCCTTATGCGCCAGCCATGGAGCGCCGGCAATGTCACCTATCGCGAAAAGCCCCTCGACCCCGGTGCGGCAGAACTCGTCGGTGACCACATGGCTACGGTCGATCTTCACCCCCAGCGCTTCGAGGCCGAGATCCTCGACATTGCCAACGATGCCGACGGCCGAAATGACCGTGTCAAAGTCGAGCTTCTGAACCTTGCCGCCGGTTTCGATATGTGCCGTGACCGTGCCCTTGGCGCGATCCAGCGACTTGACGGTCGACTTTTCCAGAATGGTCATGCCCTGCTTCACGAACTGCTTCTTGGCAAAGCTGCTGATCTCGGCGTCCTCGACAGGCAGGATGCGGTCCATCACCTCCACGACGGTCGTGTCCGCGCCGAGCGTGTTGTAAAAGCTGGCGAACTCGATCCCGATGGCGCCCGATCCGATGACCAGGAGCTTTTTCGGCATCCGCTTGGGCGTCAGCGCATGCTTGTAGGTCCAGACCCGATCCCCGTCCGCTTCCAGCCCGGGCAGCTCCCGCGCCCTTGCACCGGTGGCGAGAACGATGTTCTTCGCCTCCAACGCCTCTTCGCCCTTGTCGGTCTTGACCTGGACCTTGCCGGGCGCCGGAAGGGTCGCATGCCCCATAACGGTCGCAATCTTGTTCTTCTTCATCAGGTGGGCGATCCCGCCCGACAACTGGCCCGCAACCGCGCGGCTGCGCTTGACCACCGCGTCCAGATCGTAACCTACCCCGTCGGCCTTGAGCCCGAAATCGGCGGCGCGTTCCATGAGATGGAAGACCTCGGAACTGCGCAGCATCGCCTTGGTCGGGATGCAGCCCCAGTTCAGGCAAATACCGCCCATGTGCTCGCGTTCGACGATCGCGACCTTCAGACCCAACTGCGCGGCACGGATTGCGGCGACATAGCCACCCGGCCCGGCCCCGACGACGATCAGATCAAATGATTTGGGGGCCATGGTTTTCTTGCCTTCGAGTGTCTGATTTCACTGGCGTCGAGACTAGCAACCGGTCCGAAACAATGCAAAGACTTCGGCGCGCGCCGATTGTTTCCACCCAAGGAACAATCCCGGAGCAACTTGTGGCTTCGTCGTCCCGGCGGCGATATAGACAGAGGCATGACAGCCGGAGATCCGACATGGCCAAGACCCTCAAAGACCTTTTCCTCGCGATGCTGAACGCAACACTGATCCTCGTCGCCCTGTGCCTGGTGCTGGCGCTGTTGGTGGTCAATCGCGCCAATTCCCTGACTGCGACCTTCGCCCAGAACCTGAGCGTCGTCGGGCCGTTGCAAGAAGCGGTGCAGGAGGCCGGCAGCGAGATCGCAGCACTCAGAGCCGACCTCGCCACCATCGGGAGCCAGTCCGAGGAGGTTTCCTCGGCCACGATGGAGCGCCTTCAGGCGCGCGCTGCCGCGATGGAAACACGCTTGCAGCAGATGCAGGACAATTTGGCCGAGCTGCGAAACGCGCCCGAACAGATGATCGATCATGCCATCGAAAAGGCCGGAGACGAGGCCGTCTCCAGCGTCGCGCGGATCAGGGGATGCGTTCCGCCTGAGACCGTATCGACGGGCTCCTAGCCCGCCGCCTGCAACTCGCGCACGGTTTCGCCGTAGCCACCACCGCTTACATACGCCATTTCAGGACCGGTCGAACTGCGTGACAGGGCTTCGTTGCGATAGGGGAAGCGGCCGAATTGGCGGATCACCTCGCGGTGGGCGCGCGCATGCAGCAGGTTCGACGCACCGTATTCGGGCATCCGCTCGCACATCAGCCGCACGCAGCGCTCCTGGTCGCAGAGATTCTCCGAATGCATCAGAGGCAGGTAGAAGAATTGCCGCGCCGGCTCGTCGATGCGCATGTCCCAGCGCCGATCGATCGCGGCTTTCGCCGTGGCCAGCGCCGCCCGGTCGGTCGAAAAGGCCCGACGCGAGCCGCGGAACATGTTGCGCGGAAACTGATCTGTCAGGATGATGTAGGCCAATGCGCCGCTGGGATAAGTCAGCCAGAGAGAATACCGCCCCTCACGCGCGCCTTCCCACGCCGATCCGAACCGCCGCGTGATCTCGGCATCGAGGTCGTCGTCCTGGGCATACCAATTCGCCGCTCCGACCTCGTCCAACCAGAAACTCAATACTTCTTCAGGGCCAACCATGAGTTGCTCTCCACTCCTAATCTCCCCCCAGCACATATTTACCTGACCGGGTTTTAAAACGTTTTTACAGTAACAAATTGCTTCATTCGCAACAAAATCGGCAAAGTCATGCCGTTCCCTTGCTCTGTGCCTCTTCCAGGTCGGCCTCAATGGCAAGTTCCTGGGCGACCCCCAGCGCGACCTGCGTCGCTGCCGGATACATCGCGGGCATCTGGCCGGTTTCTTCGACCGGAACCGTCGGACGCTGTGTCGAGCGGTAGGCGGCATAGGCTGCCAACGCGAACATCAGCGCGGCCATGAACAGGAAGAATCCCGACGGTCCGAACACCGCGTCGCCCATCAGCCAGCCGATGATCAGCGGGCCGGTGATGGCCCCCAAGCCGTTGATGAAGACAAGCCCGCCGGAAGCCGCCGCCATGTCCTCGTGCTGCAGGTAGTCGTTGGTATGTGCGATCAGCAGCGAATAGAGCGGGTTCGACAGCCCGCCGATCAGGAAGGCAGCAACCAGCAGGATCGAGAAACTGGAGCCGAACAGCATGCCGACGACCGCGCCGCCCGCACCCACCGCCGAGACCAGCAGGATCAGGAAGCGACGGTCCATCCGATCCGACAGCCACCCGAGCGGATACTGCATGAGCATCGCCCCGACATAGAAGGTCGCCACGAAGATCGAGATCTGCGCGAGGCTCAGCCCGACCTTGGCGCCATAGACCGCGCTCATCCCGAACTGCGAGGCAAAGACCCCGCCAAGCAGGAACATGCCGACACAGCCCAGCGGCGAGATCTTGAGCAACTCGCGCAAGGTCATCGGCTTCGTCGTGTCAAAAGCAGGAGTCGGGCTGATCGACAGCAGGATCGGCGCGAAGGAGATCGAGATCAGCACCGAGGCGATCACGAAAGTTTCATAGCCCGCCGGATCGCCCGCCAGCAACAGGGCCTGCGCGCTGACGATCCCGACCATCTGCACGATCATGTAGAGCGACAGCGCCTGCCCCCTGTTCTCGTTGTTGGCCGCGTTGTTGAGCCAGCTTTCGGCGGTCACGTAAACGCCCGAGAAGCAGAAGCCGATGATGACCCGGCCCACCGACCAGGCAATCGGGTTGGTGAAGGTGGGATAGAGGATCATCACCGCCGAAATGAACGAGGCCAGAGCCGCGAAGACCCGCACGTGGCCGACCCTGCGGATCATCTCGGGCGCCATGCGCGAGCCGCCCAGAAAACCGAGGAAATAGGCCGACATCACCACCGACATTTCGAGCGTCGAGAAGCCTTCGATCTCGCCACGCACACCCAGAAGTGTTCCCTGAAGGCCGTTGCCGACCATCAGGAGCATCATTCCCAAGAGCAGCGCCCAGGCGCTGGACAGGACTTGTATCATCTGGTGCCTCCCAGAGCTGTGGCGGGTCGAACCGGTCCCGTATCGGGGGTGTGACCGACTCGGTCGCATTTGGCAACGACACTTTGGAAGTCGGTTTCGGCGCTTTCGCGTCTCAGGGAACGAGCAGGGACGCATCCCCGTAGGAAAAGAACCGATAGTCGTTCCGGATCGCATGATCATAGATCTCGGCGATCCGCCGCCGCCCCATCAACGCCGAAACCAGCATCATCAGCGTCGATTTCGGCAGGTGGAAATTGGTCATCAAGGCGTCGGTCACGTGGAAGCGGAACCCGGGATAGATGAAAATGTCCGTGTCGCCCTCCCAGGCCCGTATCGCGCCATCGCGTGCGGCGGTCTCGATCAGGCGGAGGGCGGTGGTCCCGACCGGAATGATCCGCCCCCCGACGGCCCTCGTGGCGGCGATCTCGGCGGCGGCCTTTTCGCTGACCTGCCCCCATTCAGCGTGCATCTTGTGCGTGGTCACGTCATCGACCTTGACGGGCAAGAAGGTCCCCGCCCCGACATGCAAGGTCACATAGCTGATGTCGACGCCTCCGTCGGTGAGGCGCGCCAGCAGCGCGTCGTCGAAATGCAGCGAGGCGGTCGGCGCGGCGACGGCTCCGGGCACGCGGGCAAAGACGGTCTGGTAGTCGGTCTTGTCGCGCGTGTCGGCGGGGCGCTTGGCCGCGATGTAGGGCGGCAACGGCATCGCGCCGGCCTCGGCCAATGCCGCGTCGAAGTCGTCGCCGACAAGGTTGAAGCGCAACAGGCCCTGCCCCTCGGCCGTATCCACCAACGTCGCCGACAGCCCGGCATCGAATTCCACCATTTCACCGGGCTTCAGTTTCTTGAGTGGCTTGATCAGCGCGGCCCAACTGCCATCCGCGCGCGGCTCGAGCAGCGTCACCTCGATGCGCGCCGCGGTCTCGCCCTGGGCGCCGGTGCGCCGGCGCCGACCCGACAGGCGCGCGGGAATGACGCGGGTGTTGTTCAGCACCAGACGGTCACCCGGACGGATCCACAGGGGCAAGTCTCGCACATGCGCATCGGTGATGCTGTCGCGCGTCGCCACCAGCAGCCGCGCAGCGCTGCGCGGCATCGCGGGACGCGTTGCGATCCTGTCTTCTGGCAAGTCGAAATCGAAATCACTCAGTTTCATGCGCCGCCTTCTATGCGCCCGCGAAGAGAATGGCCATCCGTCTCGGATCTGACCTCAGCGGCCCGAAAACGCATCGTCTGGCCGCGTCGCCGGCGTGCGTTGCACCGGCGGCGCGTTCTCGTCGATGGGCGGCGGCGCGCTGCGCATGATGTCGCGCAGGATGCCCGGCGCCAGCACAGACAGCGGGTTCACCTGGACCCGCGGGTTCTGCGCCGGTCCCGTGAGCGAGTAGTTGAAGCCGATGACCCCCTCGCCACGCCGCGACACCAGGTTGCCGATCTGGTTCAGCATGTAGATCGGCGAGATCACCCCCTGCATCTGCATGGTGCCGCGCACCACGTCGAACACGCCGTCCATCGACAGGCCGATCGAGGGGCCGGTCGCGCTGCTCTCGAAGACGGTGATCCGTCTGGGTCCAAGCCGGAACCGCGCCACCACCTCCGAGAACTGGATGCCCTGGCCCGAGAGCTCGTCGAGCAGTCCGACCAGGCTGATCGAATTCAACAGCGCGGCGATCGCCGGCGCGTCCTGGATCTGGGTGTTGGTGATGCGCAATCGCCCGTCAAACTGCCCTGCTGCCGGTGCGGGCAAGAGCGTCAGGTCGAAACTGCCGCCGCGCGCCTGTTTCAGCAGTCCGGCCGAGCGTACTACCCCGCCAGCGTCCTCCGACCGCACCCGCACCGCACTGCGCCCTGCGCTGGGGCTGATTTCGCCGGTCACCTCGGCCTGCCCGTTCACCTTTCCGCGAAATCGCCCTGTCAGTCCCCCCGCCAGAGTGAAGGCGCCGGCAAAGTCGGTCAGGGCCAGCGTATCGGTGACGCGCAGAGTGTTGAGCGCCACCTGCAGCTCACCGGAATCGATCCCGGCCCCGCCGCCGGATGCGCCGAACTCGGCCCGTCGCAGGTCAAGCGTGCCGCCCCGGATACGGATGTCGGGCGCCCCGGCGCTGCGGCCGATCAGGTCGACCGGCGCGTCGAGCCAGCCACCGAGGCTGACCGAGTCGAAACTGGCCCGGTCGAGCCCTCCGCCCGGACGGATGTCGATCTCGCCTCTGGCGGCAAGTCCAGCTGCGCGCAGGGTCAGGTTGTCCACCCGCGGTTGCGCTCCAAGTCGCGCGGACAGCGACAGCTCACCCGTCGATCCCCGTGACTTGGACCAGCCGAGTTGCGGGATGCTCAGCCCAATGCCGGCCAGATCCGACTCGACACTCAAGACGGGCGGCGCAGCGGGCACGATATCGACGGCGACGCGGGCGGACCCGCGGCCCGAGACGCTCCCGGGCGGCAAGCCGATCCGGAACGTGTCGATGGTTTCGGGCGACAACTCGATCCGCCCCTCGACCCGGCTGCCCTGCTTCGCCTCCGGTCCCAGTGGCTGCCGCCAACTGACCTCGATCGGAAGGTCCTCGATGCGTCCCGTGCCGGCGATGGTGATGCCCTCCTGGTTGCCGCTGACTTCAAGCCGCGGGGCTGCGACGTTGTATCCGGGCACCAGGACATCGCTGGACACGTCCTCGACTGTTCCGGACAGGTGGAACTCCATCTCCTCCAGCGGCACCTTCGGCTTCAGCGGCAACGCGAGCGTGCCGCCCACCCGCGCCATGCCCTGTGCCATGTCAACAGGCAATGTGGTGTCCTTCAGCACCGAAAGCGGTGGGCGATCCAGCAGCGACAGGATCGTCGTGACCGAGCTGCGCGCCGTGATGCGCACCACCGCGGGGGTCGCCGGCTTCACGTCCACGTCGGGAATGATGAAAGAGGTGCCCGCGACATCGAGCGGCCCGCCCGCATCGGGCGTGATCCGGCCCTCCGTCGCGGTGACAACGAACCGCCCGCCAGCGAGCGTTGCCTGCCCGGACGCGTTCGTCATCATCGGCAGAGTCTTGACCGCGCGCACCGTCGCGTCGGCATAGTCGAAATCGAGATAGATATCGGGCTTGGCATCCTGCCTGAGGCGGAGCGCGAAGTTGATGTCCTCGAGTCGTCCGCCAGACAGGTTTTCCGTCACCCATTTGCGCGGCTTCGGCACCGCGCGTTCCGGCCACAGGCTCAGAAGCTGATCGGGAGTGACCACGTCCGCCGTACCGTCAAGCGCGACCTTCCAGCCTGCGGCATCGGCGGAAAACCCGCCCGAAAACAGCAGACGCGTATTCTGTTGGGTGGCTTGCAACTCTCCGAGCGCAACGCGGAAGGGCGCGAAGCCGACCCTGAAATCCGCCGTCGCGCGCGAGATCGACAGCGGCGTTTCATAGAGGTCGTCAGGATTGATCGACAGGTTGGTCAGGGTCAACTGTCCGATCAGGTTACGCAGGCTCCCGCCCTCCACGCCCAGATAGGCGCGGCCCTCGGCCGTGCCCCGGCCCCAGTCGCTCGACACCATCACCTCGTCAAAGACCAACGCCTGATCCTCGGGGTGATAGGTGAAATAGCTGTGCGCGCCCTGGAACGGGATCGGACGCGCGGCCTCCGTCGGCTGCACCGCACCGGCGCCGATCTGGAGCGACGCCGACAATTGCCCAAAGCGGCCGTCGGCATTCACGCTCCCCCGAAGCGCGCCGGAAATCGGCGCGCGCAGCACGTCAAGCCAACCGAGCGCAACGCTCTGTGCGGCGATGTCCGATGCCGCCACATCCTCGACGACAATGCCGAACTCGGCCTCGGGCGAGCCGAAGCGGCTGGAATAGTTCATCTCGAAGCTGCTGGCATAATCCGCTCCGGTCAGTAGCGCGAAGACACTCGACGCGCGCAGATGGTCCGCGTCCCGGTCCAGCCGGATGCGACCGCCATCCAGCGTCCAGGCACGGTTCTTGAACGCATCCTCGTATTGCAGGGTCACCCCGTCCACTTCGACCGAAACCAGCGCACTCAGAAGCGGAGTCGCGAACATCGCGTCCAGCGTCTCGACCAGTTCGGGCAGATTGCCGGCGCGGTTGATGGGGGCGCCACCATTGCCGAGCGTCAGGGACAGATTGCCCTCGGAGTCCCGACGCAGGAACGCGAAAACACCCGACAGCGAGATCGACTTGGGCTGCACCTGGCCGCGCAGCAACGGACGCATCGCCAGGCTTGCCTGGGCATTGGCCAGCTGCGCGATCGGCAGACCATCCGCCGTCTCCAGTCGCACGTCTCTCAACCCGACTCGGGGCCGCCAGCCCCGGTTCACGACCAGTTCGACATCGCCGAATTCGATTTCCATTCCGGGCAGGTTTCGCTCGATCCGCGCCTCGATGCGATCGCGCACCCAGACCGGGACGGTCAGCGTCTGGCCGAGCCCCGCGATGACGAGGCCGCCCCCCAGCAGCATCAGGAACGCGACGATGGCCAGCGACCACAGACCGGCACGGCGCATCCGGCCGCGCGACTCGGGCCGGCCGGGTCTGTCCGCCCGGTCGCCGTCAGGGGAGTTGCTCTCTCCAGTCATGCGTTTTTTGCCAACACGCCTTTTTGTTTCGTCCGGGCGCCCTATTGTGCTCGATGACCTTCACGCGATCAAACGGAGTTGATTCCATGCCCGACGTCAATGACATGGCCCCCGATTTCACCCTGCCCCGCGACGGCGGCGACATGGTCAGCCTGTCGGACCTGCGCGGCCAAGCGGTCGTCCTCTTCTTCTATCCCCGCGATGATACGCCGGGCTGCACGAAGGAATCCATCGGATTTTCCGAAAAGCTCGCCGCCTTCACCGAGGCCGGAGCCACCGTACTCGGCCTCTCCAAGGACAGCGTCGCGAGCCACGAGAAATTCGTCGCCAAGCGCGAACTGTCCACGCCCATGCTGTCGGACGAGAACGGCACCACTTGCGAAGACTACGGCGTCTGGAAGGAAAAGAAGATGTACGGCAAGAGCTTCATGGGCATCGAGCGCAGCACGTTCCTGATCGACCGCGACGGAAAGATCGCGGCGATCTGGCGCAAGGTGAAGGTGCCGGGCCACGTCGACGAGGTGTTGAAGGCCGTGCAGGCACTGTAACGGCGCGACGCCGGATCGGCCGGTCTGAAGGACTTGTTTACCAAAAGCCACTACCAGCGGACCAAATGAGGTCGTGCCCTTGCGCAGGCTTGGATTGACTGCAAGTTGCCGGCATTCTGCGGCATGACCTGCGGTGACCGACACGGAAAGAGGATGATGGGGCGCGATGCACTATTGTGACACAAGGGCAGCCAATGGGCCTGTCGCGGGCTTGCTGCCCACCAGCGCGCGTATCGGTACATGCACTCGACGCATCAGGGTCGTTGCACTACTGGTTCTGCTACCTGCGCTGCTGGCAGCTTGCGGCGGCACGTGGAAGACAGAGTATGGCGACCCGCTCGATCGGGCGGTCACATCAAACTGGCGGGTGAGCCAGGTCAACGTGTCGGTGCCGGAAACGCTGACCGTGTCAGACGAGAACGTCTATTTTCCGCGTGCCGACATCGTGTGGCACGGCGACCCACCGGGCGATCGCCGCGCCCAGGCGCAAAGGATCGTCCGCGACTCCGCGCGCACGGCAACCGCCCCGATGCGGGGCGGCCGGCCGGTCGCAATGAACCTGACAGTGCGCGAATTCCACGGCATTTCACCCATCACGCTCGCGAAAGCGCCATCGGCTGTCTACAACATGGCGTTCGACGCGCAGATCGTCGACGCGCGCACCGGTGCTGCCCTGACGCCGCCGACCCAGATCCATGCCGATGTTCCGGCCCTTGTCGGCGAGGCGGGGATTGCCGCAGCGCAGTTCGGTCCGACGCAGAAGGAACAGGTGACGGGCCACCTTGTTGCGGTCTTCGAGGGGTGGCTCGGGATCGGCCCCGACGTGCGCGGCACCTTCAGCAGCTTCGGCCGCTGAACGAATCGCCCGGCGTCGCCCAAGGACGACACCGGGCTTCTCAGCCTCACGCGATCCGCGGACCGGTACCGCAGATCCCATGCCGAAAGGTTTGTCATGCCCCGGACACTCTCAGACATGGCGGTCGAAGTTCTGACAACCGCGGAGGGCAGGCAAAAGACAGCACTCTCGCGCAGACACGCCGCCGCATGGTTCGCCGCGCGGCGGGGCGACGCCGCCGCGATCGAGATCGGACGGGCTGACCCGCCGCTGCACCCGGCACGCCCCGCCGCCCCACAATTGCTCTCACCCCGCGACGTGCCGCGCCGACGCCCGGGCAGCCCGGCAGGCCGCATCGCGCTGCTGCATGCCGTCGCGCATATCGAACTCAACGCCGTCGATCTGCACTGGGACATCATCGCGCGGTTTGCGGAAATACCCATGCCGATGGGCTTCTATGACGACTGGGTCAAGGCCGCAGACGAGGAGAGCAAGCATTTCAACCTGATGTGCGATTGCCTCGAGGAGCTTGGCAGCCACTACGGCGCCCTGCCCGCCCATGCCGGAATGTGGCGCGCGGCCGAAGACACGGCCGAGGATATCATGGGACGGCTGGCCGTGGTGCCGATGGTGCTGGAGGCGCGCGGGCTCGACGTCACGCCCGGCATGATCGACGTGTTTCGCAAGGCCGGCCTGACCTCGCCGGTGGCCGCGCTGGAAACGATCTATGCCGAGGAGGTGAGCCATGTCGCCTATGGCTCCAAATGGTTCCACTTCCTCTGTGGGCGGCACGAGCTCGACCCCAAGGAGGTATTTCACACCCTGGTGCGACGCTACTTTCACAGCACGCTGAAGCCGCCCTTCAACGAGGAAAAGCGCGCCGAGGCCGGCCTGCCGCCGGATTTCTACTGGCCTCTGACCGAAAATGAGGCAGACGCCAACCCGGCGTGAACCGCCGATCCCCGCTGAAAAAGCCCCTGCAAATCGGCGGTTTCTTGCCAGTTTGCGGCGTTTCGTCCCGCCTCCGGCCAAATCCGGCCCGATCGGCTTGCCCGAAGTTTGAGCGCCGACTATGCAGCTTCGGAGCGGATGGAAAGCCACGTGCTTTCGCCGCGAGGGGGATGGACAAGGAACGGCGCGTGCGCACACGCTTGGCAATAAAAACCCATGCGATCTTGGAGAGCATCTTTCCGGAACGCAGACTCTTCCTGAAATCCGACACCGACACGCGGTTCATCCGACTGCGACCCTCGACGCAGCTCGTGGCCTTCACGGGCACCGCCGTCGTCGTCGCCTGGGCGATCGTGGCGACCGCCATCCTGCTGATGGACGGGATCGGCGCGGGCAATTTCCGCGAGCAGGCCCGCCGGGACCAGGTCGCCTACCAGGAACGGCTGAACGAATTGTCCCGCGAACGCGATGCGCGGGCGGACGAGGCGCTGGCCGCGCAGGAACGTTTCAACGCGGCGCTGTTGCAGATTTCGGCCATGCAGTCCGAATTGCTGCAATCCGAAACCCGCCGGCACGAGCTGGAGACGGGCATAGAGGTGATCCAGAGCACGCTGCGCGACACGATGAAGGACAACAAGAATGTTCGCGCCCAGATCGTCGCCCTGCAGGAACAGATCGACCCGTCGACTGATACCCGCATGGCTGACGCCGGGTCGCCCGTGCCGATGACCTTCATGGCGGATGCGCTGTCGCGCACCGCCGAGGAGCGCGACCAGATTCTCGCCGACGCGCAGGCGGCGCTGCACAGCGCCGAGGAACTGGAACACGAACTCAAGCTGGTCAACGAGCGCAACGACGAGATTTTCCGCCAGCTCGAAGAGGCGATGACGATTTCGGTCCAACCGCTGGACAAGATGTTCCGCAGCGCCGGTATGCCGACCGATTCGATCCTCGAACAGGTGCGCCGGGGCTATAGCGGCCAGGGCGGCCCCCTGACCCCGCTCAGCTTCACCACGCGGGGCGAGGACGATCCGTCGCCGGACGAACTGCGCGCCAACCGCATCCTCAGCCAGATGGACCTGTTGAACATGTACCGCATCGCCGCCGAACGCGCGCCGTTCGCCAGCCCGGTCAAATCGGCGGTCCGATACACCAGCAGCTTCGGCTACCGGCGCGACCCCAAGACCGGCGGACGCCGGATGCACAATGGCGCGGATTTCGCCGGTCGTCCCGGCACCAATATCTATGCCACCGCGGACGGGGTCGTCACCTTCGCCGGTTGGCAATCCGGCTTCGGGCGCCTGGTCCGGATCCAGCACGACTTCGGGATCGAAACCTACTATGCGCACAATTCGCGCATTCGGGTGAAGAAGGGCCAAAGGGTCTCGCGCGGGGATCACATCTCTGATATGGGGAGCACCGGACGGGTTACCGGAACCCACCTTCATTACGAAGTCCGGGTCAACGGAAAACCTGTTAATCCCATGATCTACATCAAGGCTGCCAGAAATGTTTTCGAAGAGCAAAATCAACGAGCCAGCGTCCAAAACAACGACAGATGACGCTAAGCCCACGGCGACAGGCGCACCCTCGGCCCCGGTATCCGGCGACTACAAACCCAGCGCACCCAAGCCAAAGCCGCCCGCGTCGACCCTGTCGGCAGACCTGCACATCACCGGCAACATCAAGACCAGCGGCGACATCCAGGTCGAAGGCACGGTCGAAGGCGATATCCGCGCCCACCTGCTGACGATCGGCGAGAGCGCGACGATCAAGGGCGAAGTGACGGCCGATGACGTGGTGATCAATGGGCGAATCGTTGGACGCGTGCGCGGCCTGAAGGTGCGCCTGACCTCGACCGCGCGGGTCGAAGGCGACATCATCCACAAGACCATCGCGATCGAGAGCGGCGCCCATTTCGAAGGCTCGGTGCAGCGCCAGGACGATCCGTTGAACCCCGGCCGCAGCGGCAAGTCGCCCGGCGCGAATCCGGCAGCCACCGGCGGGAACCAGGCAGCGCCCGCTTCCAAGACAGACGCGGTCGGCTGATCGATCAGACCAAGCGCGGTCCGAACAACAAAGGGCGTCCCCGGTCAGCCGGGGACGCCCTTTTCCTTTGAGTGACCGGCCGCGTCAGTCCGTGACCGTCACCGAGGTCATCACGTCGGGTTGTCCGATGACGGCCCCGTTGCGCCCCTCGCCGCGCTTGATCGCGTCGACCACGTCCATGCCATCGGTCACGCGGCCGACGACCGTGTAGTCGCCGTTCAGGAAATGGCCGGCATCGAACATGATGAAGAACTGGCTGTTCGCACTGTCGGGACTCTGGGCGCGCGCCATGCCGACGACGCCGCGGTCGAACGGCACATCCGAGAATTCCGCCGCGAGGTTCGGCTTGTCCGAACCGCCCATCCCGGCACGGCGCATGTCGCCGCCCATCTTGCCGAACTGGACATCGCCGGTCTGCGCCATGAAGCCGTCGATCACGCGGTGAAACACCACCCCGTCATAAGCGCCTTCCTCGGCAAGTTCGGAAATCCGGGCCACGTGGCCCGGAGCCACCTCTTCCAGCAGGTCGATGGTGACGGTGCCATTGGCCCCCTCGCCTTCGATCTGGATCTGCAATTCGGTGGCGAGCACCGGGCTCGCCAGAAGCGCGAAGGCGCAGGCCAGCTTACGCATCGGCGGCCACCTTGACGCTGATCATCCGGTCGGGTGCCGCTGGCGGCTCGCCGCGCGCGATGGCGTCGACATGTTCCATCCCCGACAGAACGCGACCGTAAACGGTGTATTGCCCGTTCAGGAAATCATTGTCCTTGAAATTGATGAAGAACTGCGAATTCGCGCTGTTTGGGTTGGACGACCGCGCGGCGCCCAGCGTGCCGCGGCTGTGCGGCAGCTTCGAGAACTCGGCCGGAAGGTCGTCCATGTCCGACCCGCCGGTTCCGGCCATGCGGATGTTGAACCCGTCTTCCATGTTGCCGTGCTGCACGTCCCCGGTCTGCGCCATGAAGCCGTCGATCACGCGGTGAAAGCACACGTTGTCATAGGCTCCGGCACGGGCAAGGTCCTTCATCCGCTGCGTGTGCAGGGGCGCCACCTCGGCCAGAAGTTCGATCACCACGGTGCCGTCCTTCAGTTCCATCAGAATGGTGTTTTCGGGGTCTTTGATCTCGGCCATCTGGCTCTCCTGTCGTATTGAATTGCCGCGATACCTAAGCCGCGGGGCGACGAATGCCAAGTGAGGCATTGACGATGGGCGGATTTGCGGGAAAAAGCGGCACAAAAGGTATTTTGGGACGAGGGATTTTCAGGATGGCGTGGAACAGACTGGACGACATGGACCTGTCCGGAAAACGGGTTCTCGTGCGCGTCGACATCAACGTTCCGATGGACGACGGCGAAGTCACCGACGACACGCGGATCAGACGGCTCAAGCCGACGCTTGACCACATCCTGGCCATGGGCGGCAAACCGATCCTGTTGGCCCATTTCGGCCGCCCCAAGGGACAGCATGTGCCGGACATGTCACTGCGCCCGCTGGTGCCGGCGCTCGAATCCGCCTTCGGCGTGCCGGTCGCCTTCTGCGCCGACAGCCGCGGCCCCGCCGCCGAAGCCGCCGTCGCCGGGCTCGCCGAGGGCCAGATCCTGCTGCTCGAGAACACCCGGTTCCATCCCGGGGAAGAAAAGAACGATGCAACGCTGGCCGCCGAGTTCGCGGCACTGGGCGACGTCTATTGCAACGATGCCTTCTCCTGCTCGCACCGGGCACACGCTTCGACCGAAGCCATCGCGCACCTCCTGCCCTCCTGTGCCGGTCGCCTGATGGAAGCCGAACTGACGGCGCTCGAAGCGGCGCTCTCGCGTCCCGAACGCCCGCTCGCGGCGCTGGTCGGCGGCGCCAAGGTCTCGACCAAGCTGACGCTGCTGGGCAACCTGGTGGAAAAGGTCGATCATCTCGTCATCGGCGGCGGCATGGCCAACACCTTCCTCGCGGCGCAGGGCCACGACGTCGGCACGTCGCTTTGCGAGCACGACATGGCCGACACCGCGCGCGAAATCCTCGATCAGGCGCGCGAGGCGGGCTGCGCGATCCTGCTGCCGTCGGATGTGGTCGTGGCGCGCGAGTTCCGCGCCGGTGCCGAGAACGAGGTCGTGACCGCCGACAATTGCCCCTCCGACGCCATGATCCTCGACGCCGGCCCCGAGACCGTTTCGCGCATCAACGCCGTGCTTCAGACCGTGCGCACCCTGATCTGGAACGGCCCGCTTGGCGCCTTCGAACTTCCGCCCTTCGATGCAGCCACGGTCGCGGCGGCGCGCAAGGCGGGCGCTCTCACGGGCGAAGGCCAGCTGGTCAGCGTTGCCGGCGGTGGTGACACGGTGGCAGCGCTGAACCACGCCGGCGTGGCACAGGATTTCACCTATGTCTCGACGGCAGGCGGCGCGTTTCTGGAATGGATGGAAGGCAAGGTCCTGCCCGGCGTCGCCGCGCTCGAGCGCTGACCGGACCGGCGTCGACTTGCTAGCGCAAACAGACTCCATGACCATTGAAACACCCCTGACCCTGGCCTAATCAGGTCCGGAAATCGACCCATGCCCGCGCAGCCACAGGAAGCAAACCCATGTCCAAAGAAATCCAGACCAAGCAGATGACCACGGGCAGCGGATTTGTCGCGGCATTGGACCAGAGCGGCGGATCGACCCCCAAGGCGCTCAAGCTCTACGGCGTGGAAGAAGACGCCTATGGCAACGAAACCGAGATGTTCGATCTGATCCACCAGATGCGCGCCCGGATCATCAAGTCGCCGGCCTTCACCGGTGACAGCATCGTCGGCGCGATCCTGTTCGAACAGACCATGGATCGCGAGATCGACGGCACGCCCACCGCGCAGTACCTTTGGGAGACCCGCGGCGTGGTTCCGTTCCTCAAGATCGACAAGGGCCTCGCCGATGAGAAGGACGGCGTGCGCCTCATGAAACCGATGCCCGATCTCGACGCGCTGCTGGCGCGCGCGGTGCAGGCCGGAATCTTTGGCACCAAGATGCGCTCGGTAATCGATGCCGCGTCGCCCGGCGGCATCGCGGCCATCGTCTCCCAGCAGTTCGAAGTGGCGCGCAAGGTGCTGGCGCATGGCTTGGTGCCGATCATCGAACCCGAGGTCACCATCAGCATCGCCGACAAGGCCGAAGCCGAAGATCTCTTGCGCGACGAGATCGCCCGCCATCTCGACGCCCTGCCCGAAGACGTGCAGGTGATGCTCAAGCTGACCCTGCCGGAAACGCCGAACCAGTACGCCCCGCTGGTCGATCACCCCCGGGTGATGCGCGTCGTCGCGCTCTCCGGCGGGTACAGCCGCGACGAAGCCAACGCGCGCCTGGCGCAGAACCGGGGCATCATCGCCTCCTTCTCGCGCGCCCTGACCGAAGGCCTGAGTGCCGACCAGAGCGACGAGGCGTTCGACCGGACCCTGGCCGAGACGATCGAAAGCATCCGCTCCGCTTCGGTCGCCGGCTGAAACCCTTCGCTCCCCGAAAACGGGGGATTCACAAGGCGAATCACCTGTGCCATAGTGCGGTCAGACACCCGCCAAAAGGGTGCATGTGAGGCAGCAGATCGTGACCCGTTCGACCCGACCCGGCTTTGGAGCGCTGATCTATTTCGCGATCACCTTCGCGCTCGGTGCCTATTTCACCTTCGCCGCCGTGCAGGGAGATTACGGCCTGTTCCGGCGGGTCGAGATCACGGCCGAGACCGACGCGCTTCGCCAGACGCTCGGCCAGTTGCAGATCGAAATCGCCGCGCTCGAAAACCTGACTCGGCGGCTGTCCGACGAGTATCTCGATCTCGACCTGCTCGACGAGCAGGCCCGCTCGGTGCTCGGCCTGCTGCGCCCGGATGAGCTGGTCATCCGCTGACCGGACCCCGATTTTCACTCGCAACCGGGCGCGATATTCGATATTGATAGTTTAAGGCTAAACTATTCATCCGGACGGGGAGTGACCGCGATGGCAGCGCGCAAGAGTGCGAAGAAACCGAACGTGTCGGCGGACGAACTCAAGACCTATTACCGCGAGATGCTTCTGATCCGCCGCTTCGAGGAAAAAGCCGGCCAGCTCTACGGCATGGGACTGATCGGCGGCTTCTGCCACCTCTACATCGGGCAGGAAGCGGTCGTGGTCGGGCTCGAAGCCGCCGCCGAAGAGGGCGACAAGCGGATCACGTCCTATCGCGATCACGGCCACATGCTCGCCTGTGGCATGGACCCGAACGGTGTCATGGCCGAACTCACCGGGCGCGAGGGCGGCTATTCCAAGGGCAAGGGCGGCTCCATGCACATGTTCTCCAAGGAAAAGGATTTCTATGGCGGGCATGGCATCGTGGCGGCCCAGGTGCCGCTGGGCGCGGGGCTCGCCTTCTCGGACAAGTACAAGGGCAACGACCGGGTGACCTTCACCTATTTCGGCGACGGTGCAGCGAATCAGGGCCAGGTCTATGAAAGCTTCAACATGGCCGCCCTCTGGGCATTGCCGGTCATCTTCGTGATCGAGAACAACCAGTATGCCATGGGCACGGCGCAACAGCGCTCGACCTCCTCGCCCGACATCTATCACCGGGGCGAGGCCTTCGGGATTCCCGGCGAGATGGTCGACGGAATGAACGTGCTGGCGGTCAAGGAGGCCGGCGAGAAAGCCGTGGCCCACTGCCGCGCCGGCAAGGGCCCCTACATCCTGGAAATCAAGACCTACCGCTACCGCGGTCATTCGATGTCGGACCCCGCCAAGTATCGCACCCGCGAGGAGGTGCAGAAGATGCGCGAGGAACGCGATCCGATCGAACAGGTGCGCGGCCTGTTGTTGACCGGCGAGCACGCCAGCGAGGACGACCTCAAGGCGATCGACAAGGAGATCAAGCAGATCGTCAACGCCGCGGCAGACTTCGCCAAGGACAGCCCGGAACCGGCGCTGGACGAATTGTGGACAGACATCACCGCCGAAACGGCGCCGCAGACCGCATGAGGGGCTGAACCGATGGCAACCGAAATCCTGATGCCCGCCCTGTCCCCGACGATGGAAGAGGGCACGCTGGCAAAATGGCTGGTCAAGGAGGGCGACAGCGTGTCCTCCGGCGATATCCTGGCCGAGATCGAAACCGACAAGGCCACGATGGAATTCGAGGCGGTGGACGAAGGCACCATCGGAAAGCTGCTCATCGCCGAGGGCACCGAGGGCGTGAAGGTCAACACCGCCATCGCGCTGCTGCTGGAAGACGGCGAGTCGGCGGACGACCTGCCGGAGGCCGCGCCCGCGGCCGACGCGGGCAAGGAGGCGGCCGCCGATGGCGGCTCCGACGCGCCCGCTCCTGCTCCGAAAGCCAGGGAAACCGATCCGGGCGACCATGCGGAACCGGAGGCGCCCGAACCTGACTGGCCCGACGGCACCAAGCTGAAACAGCAGACCGTCCGCGAAGCCCTGCGCGACGCCATGGCCGAGGAAATGCGCGCCGACGACACCGTCTTCCTGATGGGCGAGGAAGTCGCCGAGTACCAGGGCGCCTACAAGATCAGCCAGGGCCTTCTCGACGAGTTCGGCGCCAAGCGCGTCATCGACACCCCGATCACCGAACATGGCTTCACCGGCATCGCGGTCGGTGCGGCCTTTGGCGGGCTCCGTCCGATCGTCGAATTCATGACCTTCAACTTCGCCATGCAGGCGATGGACCAGATCATCAACTCCGCCGCCAAGACGCTCTACATGTCCGGCGGCCAGATGGGCGCTCCGATGGTGTTCCGCGGTCCCAACGGTGCCGCCGCCCGCGTCGCCGCCCAGCACAGCCAGGACTTCGCCGCCTGGTTCATGCAGATCCCCGGCCTCAAGGTGGCGATGCCCTTCTCCGCCTCCGACGCCAAGGGCCTGCTGAAGACCGCGATCCGCGATCCCAACCCGGTGATCTTCCTGGAAAACGAAATCCTGTACGGACGCAGCTTCGACGTGCCGGATCTCGACGACTACACCGTGCCCTTCGGCAAGGCCCGCATCTGGCGCGAAGGCGATGACGTGACCATCGTCAGCTTCGGCATCGGCATGAAATACGCGCTCGAAGCCGCCGAAAAGCTGGCCCAGGACGGCATCGACGCCGAAGTTCTCGACCTGCGCACCCTGCGCCCGATGGACACCGACGCGATCATCCGCTCCGTCAAGAAGACCAACCGCTGCGTCACCGTCGAGGAGGGTTGGCCACAGGGCTCGGTCGGCAGCTACATCAGTTCGGTCCTGATGCAGCAGGCCTTCGACTACCTCGACGCGCCGGTCATCACCTGCACCGGAAAGGACGTGCCCATGCCCTATGCCGCAAATCTCGAAAAGCACGCGCTGGTCACCACCGAGGAGGTGATCGAAGCCGTCAAGCAAGTGACCTACAGCTGAGGAACGCGCCATGCCCACGGAAATCCTGATGCCGGCCCTCTCTCCCACGATGGAGGAAGGCACGCTCGCGAAATGGCTGGTCAAGGAAGGCGACACCGTGTCCTCGGGCGACCTTCTCGCCGAGATCGAAACCGACAAGGCGACGATGGAATTCGAAGCGGTGGACGAAGGCACCATCGGCAAGCTGCTGATCGCCGAGGGCACCGAGGGCGTGAAGGTCAACACCGCCATCGCGCTGTTGCTGGAAGACGGCGAATCCGCCGATGACCTGAGCGCGCCCGCGACGGAAAAGCGCGGGGAGGCCGCGCCCGCGGCCGACGCGGGCAAGGAGGCGGCCGCCGATGGCGGCTCCGACGCGCCCGCAAGCAAGGCACCCGCCGCGCCCAAGGACTCCGACGGCGACCGGATCTTTGCCTCTCCCCTCGCGCGCCGCATCGCCGCCGACAAGGGGCTCGATCTCGCGCAGATCAAGGGCAGCGGCCCGCGTGGACGCATCGTCAAGGCCGACGTGCTCGGCGCCGAAGCGACGCCGGCAGACACCAAACCCGACAGCAAGCCCGCGTCCGGCACCTCTGCGGAACCGGCCACGCCAGCGGCGAAACCCGCGCCGTCCGCGGACGCGGTAAAACGCATCTACGAGGACCGCGCCCACACGGAAATCCCGCTGGACGGCATGCGCAAGACCATCGCCGCCCGGCTGACCGAAGCCAAGCAATCCATCCCGCATTTCTATCTGCGGCGCGACATCCGTCTCGACGAGCTGCTGGCCTTCCGCGCCGATCTGAACGCAAAACTGGACTCGCGCGGCGTCAAGCTCTCGGTCAACGATTTCATCATCAAGGCCTGCGCGCTGGCTCTGCAATCGGTGCCCGACGCCAACGCCGTCTGGGCCGGCGACCGGATTCTGCGCCTCAAGCCCTCGGACGTCGCGGTCGCGGTCGCCATCGAGGGGGGGCTCTTCACACCGGTCCTGAAGGATGCCGAAACGAAATCGCTCTCGGCCCTCTCCTCCGAGATGAAGGATCTCGCCGCCCGTGCCCGGGACCGCAAACTGGCCCCGCATGAATACCAGGGCGGCAGCTTCGCGATCTCCAATCTCGGCATGTTCGGCATCGACAGCTTCGATGCGGTGATCAACCCGCCCCACGGCGCCATTCTCGCCGTCGGTGCAGGGGTGAAGAAGCCGGTCGTGCAGGCGAACGGTGCGCTCGGGGTCGGCACGGTCATGACGGCCACCCTGTCGGTCGATCACCGGGTCATCGACGGCGCCCTCGGTGCGCAGCTTCTTCAGGCTATCGTCGACAACCTGGAAAACCCGATGGTGATGCTCGCCTGAACCGGCCCGCCCCGGCAGTGCCGGGGCCGCCGCTCAACTTCCGCCGCAGGGAAAGAACTGGTCCATGTTGACCGAGGGCTGATCGCAGCCCGCCTCGCCGACGATCTTGGCCGGCACGCCGGCTACCGTCTTGCAGGGCGGCACGTCCGACAGCACCACCGACCCGGCGGCGATACGGCTGCAATGGCCGATGCGGATGTTACCCAGAACCTTGGCCCCGGCTCCGATCAGAACACCATCCTCGATCTTCGGATGGCGGTCCTCCTCTTCCTTGCCCGTCCCGCCCAGGGTCACGGAATGCAGCATCGACACGTTGTCCCCCACCACGGCGGTCTCGCCGATCACGATGGAATGGGCATGGTCGATCATGATGCCGCGCCCGATCCGGGCGGCCGGGTGAATGTCGATCCCGAAGATCTCGGACACCCGCATCTGGAAGAAATAGGCCAGGTCGTGCTGCCCGTTGGTCCAGAGCCAATGCCCGACCCGATAGGCCTGCATCGCCTGGTAGCCCTTGAAATAGAGGATCGGCTGCAGCAGCCGGTGGCAGGCAGGGTCGCGCTCGTAGACCGCGACCAGATCCGCACGCGCCGCATCGACAAGCTCGGGACTCTCCTCATAGGCCTGGTCCGCGATCTCGCGCAGGATCACCATCGACATCTCGTTGGACGACAGCTTGGCCGCGATCCTGTAGGACAGCGCCCTCTCGAGCGTCTTGTGATGCAGGATGCAGGCGTGAATCAATCCGCCCATCAGGGGTTCGTTGCGCACCGCCTCGCGCGCTTCCGAGGTGATCCGCTCCCAAGCCGGGTCGACCTGTGAAATCTGTCTGCTGACCTGTGCCATGGCATGCCATCCTTCCTTGCATCCAAGCTAGGACCCTACACCGGGAAAGGCCAATCGCAAAGCCGTTAACTCCCGAACCTCCGCAAGGCACATCATCGGCCACGCGTCCGAACCTTGTCCCGAAACGCCCGGCAACGACCAAAGCAGACCATTCCGCCGGAAGACGAAAGGTGAGTCATCGCACCGTCCGCGCCGACTCGCTCGATCAGGGCCGGCACGGCGGCCCTTGCGAGCGCGCTGCGAGAACCGGCCCAGACCGGCATCAACCCATGGTTGCCAGCCACCGCCGCAACGTGTGAAAAGCACGCAAAATCAGCTCTGCCAGCCCCGGCCAAGCGAGAAATCGCTTAACGTGAGTTAACTTTTCGTTTACCGTTTCGAGTATCGGGGGCGACCTGCATTTGATGCGCCCGCTGCTTTTCTATTTGGGCAAATGGCACAAATCGTAACGCGCCCTTGAAGACTGAAAGTATTTTCAAATGGTTGAAAGGGATAGATATGTCGACCAGTAAACTACAACACGCTCTAGCCGCCGCAGTGATCGGCGTCGCCGGGGTTGCCGGCAGCGCCCACGCAGCGACCGTCGACACGGTCTTGTCGCTCGTCATCGACGTTTCGGGCAGTATCGACGGGACCGAATACACCACCCAGATGAAAGGCTATGCCGAAGCCTTCCGCGACACATCGATCCAGAACGGCATCCTCGACATGGGTGGTGGTGACGTCGGCAAGATCGCTGTGAACGTTGTGCAGTTCGGCACCAGCGCTTCCGAAGTCATCGGGTTCACCATTCTTGATTCGATCATGAAGATCAACGATTTCGCGACCGCTCTCGAAGGCCAATCACGGGTCGAAGGTGGCAGCACCGACATCGCCGAAGGCATCGATGTCGCCGCTCAGACCATCGCGTCGTGGCTGAATACGGCAGGCAACGCCGCTACACGCCGCGTGATCGACGTCTCCGGCGACGGTACTGACAACACTGGTGGCAGCGTCACAGTTGCACGTAACGCTGCTTGCCCGCCCAACGTGATCAACGGCATCACGGTTGGTGGTGGGGCATCGCTTCTGAACTACTACCAGAACAGCGTTCAGTGTGGCACGGGCAGCTTCTCTCTTGCCGCGGCGGACTTCGACGACTTCGGTAACGTCGTGAAGACCAAGCTTCGCGCCGAGATCACTGGCGAGCCGCCCACCGTTCCGCTGCCGGCGTCCGCCGTGCTGCTGCTGGCCGGTCTGGGCGGGTTTGCCGCCTTCAAGCGCAAGCCGTCCAAGAAGAGCTGAACCGCTCTTTCATGATCTGACGGAAACGCCCCCTGGTATCGCAGGGGGCGTTTTTCGTTCGCGCACGGGGCTGGATTTCAATCCGCATGCCGACTGTCGAGAACGGACACAGCGGCGCCCGCGGCCTGCACGAAAACGGATGGGTCAGCCCAGGTCCGCCGGCAGACACGCATAGCCTCGAAACCGCATGCGGCCGCCCCCGACGCGTACTTCGGCCAGCCGATAGTCCGGATAGCGCGCGAGGAACCGGCCAATGGCGACGCGCGCTTCCATGCGCGCCAGCGTTAACCCGATGCACACATGCGGCCCGCCGGCAAAAGCCAGGTGCCGATTGGGTTTGCGCGTGATATCAAAATGCTGCGGGTCATCGAAGACCTCGGGATCCCGGTTCGCGGCACCGATGCAGAGATGCAGGTTGGTCCCGGCCGGAATGGGAAGGCCCCCGATCTCGACCTCGGCGGAGGTCTCGCGGTTGCCCAGCTGGTTGGGCGAGCGAAAGCGCAGGGTTTCTTCCACCGCCGATGCGATCAGATCGCCGTTTTCCAGTAACATCTTACGCTGTTCCGGGTGATCGTGCAGCAACGCCAGCCCGTTCCCGATCAGGTTGGTCGTGGTCTCATGCCCGGCGTTCAGGATGAAGATGCAGTTCTGGATCAGCTCGGTCTCGCTCAACTGCGCATCCGCGCCCTCGCCCCGGATCAGCCGGGTCAGGACGTCGATATCCGGATCGCCCGGACACGCCCGACGGCGGGCTACAAGGTCCTCCAGATAGGCAGAAAACGCCTCGACCGCCCGGTTGCCCCGCGCCAGCTGCGCCGCGCTCGGCGCGGGCTCCAGCGCGCCTAGGATGGCCAACGACCAGTCCCGCAGCGGCCCGCGCTCGGCGGGCGGTACATCCAGGAGGTTGCCGATGATCTCGATCGGAATCCGCGCCGCGTAATCCTCGATCAGGTCGACCGTGCCGCGGCCCGCCAGCCCGTCGAGCAGCGCGTCGACCGTGGCGATCAGTCCCGGCTCCATCCGCGCGATGGCGCGCGGTGTCAGCGCCGCCGCCATGATCTTGCGGACACGGGTGTGCAAGGGCGGATCGCTGAACACGAGCGAGGTCGTATGATGCAGGTAAAGCGCCGAGTCGACACCGAATTTCGGCGCGAACATCGCCTTCTTGTCCGAGATGAACAGAGTCGTGTCACGATAGACCCGGTCCAGATCGGCATGGCGGCAGAGCAGCACCGACCCGTCCGGCTGCACCAGTACTGGTGCATGGGTCAGCAACGCGTCATAGACCGGGAACGGGTCGTCGACGAAGCCCTCCGGCGGCGCGGCCAGATCGAAACCCCGCGCGATCTGCTCCTCCTCGACCGTCATCCGCGCCTCCCTCTCCGACGCACAGGCTTGCCCGGCGCCGTCCTCAAGTCAACAGACACCGCCGGATGACAGCACGCCGAACAGGCGCTAAACCCGGTCGCATGTCAGAGCCGGTGTCCTCCATCCGCAATCTCGGCCCCGCCTTTCAGGCGGCCTGCACCCGTGCCGGCATCCACTCGGCGGACGAGCTGCGCGCGCTCGGGCCCGATGCGGCATATGCGCGGTTGCTGGCCAGCGGGACCAGGCCGCATTTCATCGGCTATTACGTGCTGGTGATGGGGCTGCAGGGCCGGCCGTGGAACGATTGCAAGGGCAAGGAGAAAGCCGAACTGCGCCAGAGGTTTGACGCCTTGAAGGCCCGCGGACACGACAAGGGCCGCTCCGAATTCGAAGCGGCCCTCGATGCGATCGGGGTGATCGAAAGGCGGCCGGCTCAGCCGACCAGTTCGAGACCCGAGAAGAAATAGGCGATCTCGACCGCGGCGGTTTCCGGCGCGTCCGACCCGTGGACCGAGTTCTCGCCGACGGATTCGGCGAATTCCGCGCGGATCGTGCCGGGAGCGGCGTCGGCGGGGTTGGTCGCGCCCATGATCTCGCGGTTCTTGGTGATCGCGTTCTCGCCTTCCAGCACCTGCACGACGACCGGCTCCGAGGACATGAACTCGCACAGTTCGTCATAGAACGGGCGTTCCGCGTGCACCGCATAGAACACGCCGGCCTGCGCCTTGGTCATGTGGATGCGCTTCTGCGCGATGATGCGCAGGCCCGCCTCTTCGAACTTGGCGTTGATCTTGCCGGTCAGGTTGCGGCGGGTGGCGTCGGGCTTGATGATCGAGAAAGTGCGTTCCAGTGCCATCGGGCGTCTCCTTGTCTGGTGGCGAGGCGCCTGGGCCCCGGCCGATACATATCGCGCGCCGCCTAACATGGGCCGTTGGCATTGAAAAGAGACTTGTGCCGCGATTGACAGCGCAGGATTGCTGCGCCACACCGCGCCCATGTTGCGCATCACCGATATCACCTATGCCGTCGAAGGCCGCCCGCTGTTCGAGAACGCCAGCGCCACGATTCCGACCGGTCACAAGGTCGGCCTGATCGGACGCAACGGCGCCGGCAAGACCACCCTGTTCCGCCTGATCCGGGGCGAGCTGCACCTCGAGGGCGGTTCCATCACCCTGCCCGCCCGCGCCCGCATCGGCGGCGTGGCGCAGGAGGTGCCGGGAAACGAGGTATCGCTGCTCGACACGGTGCTGGCCGCCGATACCGAACGTGCCGATCTGCTGGCCGAGGCCGACACCGCCACCGACCCGGCGCGCATCGCCGAGGTGCAGACGCGGCTGGCCGATATCGACGCCTGGTCCGCCGAGGGGCGCGCCTCGGCCATCCTGCGCGGCCTCGGGTTCGAGGCCGAGGAGCAGCTGATGCCCTGTTCGGCCTTCTCGGGCGGCTGGCGGATGCGCGTGGCGCTGGCCTCGGTGCTCTTCGCGCAGCCCGACCTGCTGCTGCTGGACGAACCGACCAACTATCTCGACCTCGAAGGCGCGCTCTGGCTCGAGAGCTACCTGATGCGCTACCCGCACACGGTCATCATCATCAGCCACGACCGCGAGCTTCTGAACCGCGCCGTCGGCGGCATCCTGCATCTCGAGAACCGTGGCCTGACCTATTACTCGGGCAACTACGACCAGTTCGCCCGCCAGCGCGCCGCCAACCGGGCGGTGCAGGCAGCGGCAGCCAAGAAGCAGGAGGCCCGGCGCGCGCACCTCGAATCCTTCGTCAACCGCTTCAAGGCCAAGGCCAGCAAGGCCAAGCAGGCCCAGAGCCGGATCAAGATGCTCGAGAAGATGGAAACCATCCGCGCACCGGAAGACGCCGCGCGCACGGTCTTCTCCTTTCCCGAGCCCGAGGAACTGTCGCCTCCGATCATCGCCACCGAAGGCGTGCAGGTCGGCTATGGCGACACGGTGGTGCTGCGTAACCTGAACCTGCGCATCGACCAGGACGACCGCATCGCGCTTCTGGGCAAGAACGGCCAGGGCAAGTCGACGCTGGCCAAGCTGCTGTCGGATAGACTGGCGCCGATGGCCGGCAAGATGACCAGTTCCAACAAACTGCGCATCGGCTTCTTTGCCCAACACCAGGTCGAGGAACTGCGCATCGACGAAACCCCGCTGCAACACCTGCTGCGCGAACGCCCCGCCGAGGGGCAGGCGAAGCTGCGCGCCCGGCTCGCAGGCTTCGGCCTTGGCGCCGATCAGGCCGACACCGAGGTCGGCCGCCTATCGGGCGGGCAGAAGGCGCGGCTGTCGCTCTTGCTGGCCACCCTGCCGGCACCGCACCTGCTGATCCTCGACGAGCCCACCAACCACCTCGACATCGAGAGCCGCGAGGCGCTGGTCGAGGCGCTGACCGCCTATTCCGGTGCGGTGATCCTCGTCAGCCACGACATGCACCTTCTGTCGCTGGTGGCCGACCGGCTGTGGCTGGTCAGCGACGGCACGGTGAAACCCTATGACGGCGACCTGCCCTCCTATCGCACCCTGCTTCTGAGCCGGGACAAACCGGCGCCCAAGCCCGAGGCCCCCAAGCCCAAGCGTCCCTCGCGCGATGCGATCCTCGCGCTCAGGGCCGAGGCGCGCAAGGGCGAGGACCGGGTCAAGAAGCTCAACGACATGCGCGACAAGCTGGCCAAGAAACTGGCCGATCCGGCGCTCTATGAAGACGGCAAGAAGGGCGAGGCCGAGGTCTGGCAACGCAAGTATGCCGAGGTGATGGACGGTCTGGACCGCGCCGAAGCGCTCTGGATGAGCGCGCTCGAGAAACTGGAGCAGGCCGAGGCATGATCGTCGACAGCGCCTTCCTCGTCACCGCCTTCGTCACGCTCTTCGTGGTGATCGACCCGATCGGGCTCGCACCGCTGTTCATGGCGATGACACACGGGATGGCCGGCGCACAGCGCCGCGCCATCGGCCTGCGCGCCTGCCTGGTGGCGATCGGCATCCTGACCCTGTTCGCGGCCTTTGGCGAGGCACTGCTGGGCTTCATCGGCATCTCCATGGCCGCGTTCCGCGTCGCCGGGGGCATCCTGCTGTTCCTGACCGCGCTCGACATGCTGTTCGAACGCCGCACCAAGCGGCGCGAAGACCAGACCAGCGACGACGGCCACGACCCGTCCGTCTTTCCGCTCGCCATCCCGCTGATCGCCGGACCAGGCTCGATCGCGACGATGATCCTGCTGGTCGGCCAGAAACCCGGCATCGAAGGCTTCGCCCTCGTGGTCGGCGTCATGGTCTCGGTCGTCGCGCTGGCCTTCCTGCTGTTTCTCGTCAGTGGCATCCTGGCCCGCCTGCTGGGCAAGACCGGCATCAACGTGGTCACCCGGCTCTTCGGCATGCTGCTGGCCGCGCTGGCGGTGCAGTTCGTGCTGGACGGTCTGCGCGAATTCGGCTTCGCCGCCTGAAATCTGGCCGAACCGCGCCTATATCTGCCCCATGACACGGAGAGCGCGCGCATGAGTTCCTTTCAATGGGGCAACCTGATCTACCTGATCCTGCTTCTGGCGATGATCCTGTTCTGGTTCGTGATCCAGAACCGCGGCTCGCTGGGCAAGATGGCGCAGCAGGCGCTGGCCTGGGGGCTGATCTTCGTCGGTGTGATCGCCGCCATCGGCGTCTGGGACGACATCCGCCACACCATGGTGCCGACCCAGGGCGTGCTGACCGAGACCGGCCAGATCGAGGTGCCCCGCGCCCGTGACGGGCACTACTACCTGACCCTCGGAATCAATGGCAAACCGGTCGATTTCCTGGTGGACACCGGCGCGTCGCAGGTCGTGCTGTCGCAGTCCGATGCCGAACGGCTCGGCCTCGTGACGTCCGACCTCGCCTACACGGGGCGCGCCATGACCGCCAATGGCGAAGTGCGCACCGCGCCCGTGCGACTCGACACCGTCGAACTGGGCCCGGTGGTCGACCGCGACGTGCGCGCCTGGGTCAACGAGGGCGAGATGGACAAGTCGCTGCTGGGCATGACCTACCTGCAACGCTGGAGCCGGATCGAGATCGCAGACGGCGCGCTACTGCTGTCACGCTGACGCCGGCCGCTGCGCCTTCATCTCCCAGCGGCCGGATTCCTCGGACCAGTATTGCGCCGGGCAGCCCGCCTCGGCCAGGGTCTTCCACTGGCCGCGCGCGCGCTCCACCGCGGACCCGTCATTGCCGTCGAACAGGATGCAGACCCGCGCCAGCGCGTCGACCTCGCCGCTGGCCACCTCGGCCCCGTCCACCGTCATCAGGCACTCGGGCGCGTTCGCGGCCTCGGGCGTGGTGGTCAGCAGGATCGGCTGGTCGGCGTCATGCGGTCCCCCGGCAAGCCCGTGCGGCAGAAACGCGTCCTCGGGCCCCAGCCAAAGCTGCGCGTCCAGCTCGGCCATGCGCGCGGCGTCGGTGCCGCGCACCGCGACGCGCCACCCGGCCGAACGCGCCTTGCCCAGCAACTGGGGCAAGGTGTGTTCCAGAGGGTGCCGCGTCAGGTGATAGAAATAGGCTTCGCCCATCTCAGCCTTGCTCGAACTTGTCCTGCACCAGCCGGTTCAGCGCCGCCACACCCCAACCCGTCGCCCCCTTGGGCGCGAAATCCGTGTCGCTCTTGACCGAGGCGACACCGGCGATGTCCAGATGGATCCAGGGCGTCTCGTCCTTGACGAACCGCGCAAGGAACTGCGCCGCGGTGATCGATCCCGCCGGACGCCCGCCGGTGTTCTTGATGTCGGCGATGCGCGACTTGATCAGCTCGTCATAGGCCTTGCCCAGCGGCATCCGCCAGGCCCCTTCGCCCTCGGCTTCGGCGGCTTTCAGAAAGGCGTTGCAGAGCGCGTCGTCGTTGGAGAACACGCCGGCATTCTCGTGGCCCAGGCCGATGATGATCGCGCCGGTCAGGGTCGCAAGGTCGATCATGCCCACGGGCTTGAACCGTTCCTGCGCGTACCAGAGCACATCGGCCAGAACCAGCCGCCCCTCGGCGTCGGTGTTGATCACCTCGACCGTCGTGCCCTTCATCGACTTGATCACGTCGCCGGGCCGCGTCGCATTGCCCGAGGGCATGTTCTCGACCAGACCGACCAACCCGACCACGTTGGCCTTGGCCTTGCGCAACGCCAGCGCGCGCATGGTGCCCGCGACGACACCCGCACCGCCCATGTCCATGGTCATGTCTTCCATGCCCGCGGCCGGCTTCAGCGAAATGCCACCGGTGTCGAACACGACGCCCTTGCCGACCAGCGCCAGCGGCGCGTCATCCTTCTGGCCGCCGTTCCACTGCATCACGACCACCTTTGAGGGGCTGTCCGAGCCCTGGCCGACGCACAGCAGCGTCCGCATCCCCAGCTTTTCCAGCTCGTCTTCGTCCAGCACCTCGACTTTTAGTCCCAGCGACGTCATCTCGGCCAGCCGGTCGGCGAACTCGGTCGTGGTCAGCACGTTGGCCGGCTCGTTGACCAGGTCGCGCGTCATGTGCGCGCCCTCCGCCACCGCCAGCAGCGGCGCCGCCGCCGCGGTCATGTCCTCCGGGCTGGTGTGATGGATGACCACGGCGGCCGAGTCGCGATCCTCGGAGTCGTCGTCAGAGGACTTGTAGCGATCGAACCGGTAATCCCGCAGCGCGATGCCCAGCGCGATATTGGCCGCCTCGCGCGTGTTGCCGGCCATCAGAAGCAACGCCTTTGTGCCCTTCAGCTTGGCCAGCGTCGCGCCCGCCTTGCGCGCGTCGACCGGTGTTGCCTTGCGGTCCAGCACCAGCACGTCCAGCGCCTCGGCCGCCATGCCGGCCGGCCAGGCCAGGGTCATCACCTGTCCCGACTTCGCCTTGCCGAACCGCTCGCTCTCGACCAGCCGCGCCACCGCCCCCTTGGTCAGGCGGTTGGCCCGGCGCGCGCCGGGGTCCAGCTTGCCGTCCGGCGTCACCATGATGGCGACACGCCCCTCGGCGGTCGCGATGGCATCCAGATCGGTGGCTTCAAAACGGATCGATGTCGAAAGGCTCATCAATAGGGCTCCCATGTCCTGATTGCGCCCAGAGGTAACGCGCGGGGCGCGGCTTGACCAGACGCCAGTTTTCACCGCATACCGGGCGCAGCGGGTCGGAGCCGATATCGCGCAGGCAACCGGGGGAACGAAGTGTCACGCTACGACAGATATGTCCTGTCGCAATACCTGGTCTTCTTCGGCTTCTTCGCGCTGATCCTCGTCGCGGTCTTCTGGATCAACCGGGCGGTCGTGCTGTTCGACCGGCTGATCGGCGACGGGCAGTCGGCGCTGGTCTTTTTCGAGTTCACCGCCCTGACCCTGCCCAACCTGATCCGCATGGTGCTGCCGATGGCGGCCTTCGCCGGCGCGCTCTACGTCACCAACAGGCTGAACAACGAAAGCGAACTGACGGTGATGCAGGCCACCGGGTCGAGCCCCTGGCGCCTCGCCCGCCCGGCGCTGGTCTTCGGCCTGATCACCGCCGTCATGATGGCGATCCTGACCCATGTGCTGATCCCCGCCTCGACCAAGCAGCTCGCCCTGCGCGAGGCCGAGGTCGCGCGCAACGTCACCGCCCGCCTGCTGAACGAGGGCAGCTTCCTGCACCCGGCCGCCGGCGTCACCTTCTACATCCGCCAGATCGACCCGGACGGCACCCTGAACGAGGTGTTCCTGTCCGACCTGCGCGACCCGGCGCAGAGCGTGACCTACACCGCCGCCGAGGCATTTCTCGTCCGCGACGGGGCGCAGGCCAACTTGATCATGGTCGACGGGCTGGCGCAGCGGCTCGACACGGAAACCCAGACCCTGTCGACCACCGTGTTCTCGGATTTCTCCTATGACATCAGCCCGCTTCTCGCGCGGAGCGACGACCGCAGGCGCAACATCCGCGCCATTCCCACGCTCGAACTGATGAACGACAGCGCCGGCCTCGCCGAGTCCGAGGGCTTCTCGGCCGGGCGTCTGGCCGAGGAACTGCACCTGCGCTTCGCCCGGGCGACGGTCTGCGTCGCCGTCACCCTGATCGGTTTCTCCGCCCTGATGCTGGGCGGCTTCTCGCGCTTCGGGGTCTGGCGTCAGGCGCTGCTGGCCTTCGTGGTGCTGGTCCTCCTGGAGGGGCTGCGCGGCGTGCTCTCCGACCCGGTGATCGAGGACCCCGCGCGCTGGCCGCTGATCTACCTGCCGACTCTGATCGGGCTTGGCATCGCGGTGCTGTTCCTGCACCTCGCCTCCCGGCCCGCCCTGTTCCGCCGCCGCACCGCCGAGCCCGCCGCGGACGAGGTCGTCGCATGATCCTCGACCGCTACTTCGCCCGCCGCTTCACGCAAAGCTTCCTGCTCATCGGCGCGGTCTTCCTGACGCTGATCATGCTGGTCGATCTGATCGAACAGCTGCGCCGGTTCGAGGGCGTCGAGATCGGCTTCGGCCAGCTCATGTTCCTGATGCTGCTGAACGCGCCGGCGGCGATCAACGAGATCCTGCCGCTCCTGATGATCCTGTCGACCATCGTGCTCTTCGTCGGACTGGCCCGCAGCAGCGAACTGGTCGTGACCCGCGCCTCCGGCCGCTCGGGCATCCGCGCGCTCGCCGGCCCGCTGCTGGTCGCGCTGGTGATCGGCGGGCTGGCGGTCAGCACGCTCAACCCGATCGTGGCGGCGACCTCGAACCGCTACCAGGACCTGTCGGACACCTACCGCACCGGCGGCCCCTCGGCCCTGTCGCTCAGCGGCGAGGGGCTGTGGCTGCGCCAGGGCGGCGGGCGCGGCCAGTCGGTGATCCACGCCACCGGCTTTGGCGGCATCGATGCGGACGTGACGCTCTACGGCGTGACGATCCTGACCTATGCGCCGGAAGGCAACCCGGTCCGCCGCATCCAGGCCGACAGCGCCCGGCTGTTGCCCGAGGAATGGCTGCTCACCGGGGCCAAGGTCTGGGTGCTGGCCGCCGGCATCAACCCGGAAACCACCGCCGCGCAACATGACGAGCTGCGCATTCCCACCACCCTGACCGAGGACCGCATCCGCGACAGCCTCGGCCGCTCCACCGGCGTGTCGATCTACGACCTGCCCGACACCATCCGCCAGCTCAAGCAGGCCGGCTTCTCGACCAAGAAGCACGAGGTCTGGCTGCAGGTCGAACTGGCGCGCCCGCTGTTCCTGATGGCGATGGTGCTGGTCGGCGCCGCCTTCACCATGCGCCACACCCGGCTCGGCGGCACCGGCGTCGCGGTGCTGACGGCGGTGCTTCTGGGCTTCGGTCTCTACTTCGTGCGCAATTTCGCCCAGATCCTCGGCGAGAACGGTCAGTTGCCGGTCGCCTTCGCCGCCTGGGGTCCGCCGATCGCCTCGATCCTGCTGACCGTCGGCCTGCTGCTGCACGCGGAAGACGGCTGATGCGCTGGCGACGCGGCCCCTCCCTGCGCGGCCTGGCGCTGGCCCTGGCGTTGAGCACCGCCACCCTTCAGGGCGCGGCGGCCCAGCAGGCTGAAGCCGCCGATTCCGCGGCCCCGGCGACGCTGGTCGCCGACAGTCTCTTCATCACGCCCGACCGCCAGCTGATCGCCGAAGGCAATGTCGAGGCCTATCAGGGCGACGTGCGACTCAGCGCCCGGCGCATCACCTACGACCGCGCCAGCGGCACCCTGTCGATCGACGGCCCGATCCGTATCGAGGAAGACGGCGAGATCACCATACTGGCCGACGCCGCCCAGATGGACGCCGGGTTGCAGAACGGGCTGCTCAGCGGCGCGCGCCTCGTGCTGGACCAGCAGGTCCAGATGGCCTCGCTGCAGATGGCACGGGTCGGCGGCCGCTACACCCAGCTCTACAAGACCGCCGTCACCTCCTGCCATGTCTGCGCCGATGGCCGCCCGCCGCTCTGGCAGATCCGCGCCCGCAAGGTGATCCATGACCAGGTCGAACAGCAGGTCTATTTCGAGGACGCCCAGTTCCGCATTCTCGACGTGCCGGTGCTCTACCTGCCCGCCTTCCGCCTGCCCGACCCCACGCTCGACCGGGCGCGCGGCTTCCTCGTCCCCTCGGTGCGCACCACGTCACAGCTCGGCACCGGGGTGCGGCTGCCCTATTTCATCCCGATCGGCGACAGCCGCGACCTGACGCTCGCGCCCTACGTCTCCTCGTCCACGCGCACGCTCGACTTCCGCTACCGCCAGGCCTTCCGCAACGGCCGCCTGACGCTCGAGGGCGCCTATACCCGCGACGACCTGATGCCCGGCGAATCGCGCGGCTACCTGTTCGGGATCGGCCAGTTCGACCTGCCGCAGGATTTCCAGCTGCGCTTCGACATCGAAACCGTCAGCGACAATGCCTATCCCTCCGACTACGGCCTGCCCGATGTCGACCGGCTGCGCACCGAGATCGCGCTGAACCGGGTCCGGCGCGACAGCGCCTTCCAGTTCGACCTGATCAAGTTCAAATCGCTGCGCGACGAGGATGAAAGCACCCTGCCGCTGTTCGCCTCCGACGCCTTCTACGAACGGCGCTTCTTCCCCTCGGCCATCGGCGGCGAGGCACGGCTCAGCTTCATCCTGCACGGCCACCAGCGCGAATCCGATCTCGACCAGGTGGGCCGCGACCTCGCGCGCGCCACCGCCGACCTCTCCTGGCAGCGCAGCTGGTTCACCGCCGCCGGGTTGCGCGCCGACTGGCGGCTCGGGGTCGCAACCGATCTCTTCGAGATCTTTCAGGACAGCCTCTATCCCGACGAGATCGTGCGCGTCACCCCGCGCACCGCGCTGACCCTCAGCTACCCGATGGCGCGCACCCTGCCCTCGGGCGTGACCCATTACCTCGAACCGATGCTGCAGGTGGGCTGGAGCGACGTGCATGGCGAAGAGCCGCCGAACGACGAAAGCACCTTCGTCGAGTTCGACCGTGGCAACCTGCTGGCGATGTCGCGCTTTCCCGCCGTCGACCGGCGCGAGGACGGCCCGACCCTCGTCTACGGGCTCAACTGGTCGCGCACGGCGCCCACCGGATGGCAGGCCTGGGCCACCGTCGGGCAGATCTTTCGCAAGACCGCCGATGCCGATTTCTCTCCCACCTCGGGCCTGTCGGGCACCTCCTCCGACATCCTGCTCGCGGGCCAGCTCAAATCCGATTTCGGCCTCTCCGTGACCGGGCGCAGCCTGCTCGATGGCGACCTGACCCTGTCCAAGGCCGAGCTGCGCGCCGATTACCTGTCCGAGCGGCTGAACGTCAGCAGCACCTATCTCTGGCTCGGAACCGACCCGGTCATCGGGCGCGACGACGCGCTGTCCGAACTCTGGTTCGACGGCGACTACCGCATCAACCGGGCCTGGTCCGCCGGGGCCGATCTGCGCTACGACCTGACCGATGCGCGCGCCACCCGCGCCGGGATCGGCTTTGTCTATCGCAACGAATGCGTGACGGTCGATCTTTCGGTCAGCCGTCGCTATACCTCTTCATCAAGTGTTGAGCCTTCCACCGATTTCGGATTTAGTGTGTCGCTCAACGGCTTTGCCATCGATGGCGGAAACGAACAGTACAGGCGGTCATGCAGTTGAATTCGATGCCCTTTCCCACGTCCTTCACCCGGCCCCTGCGCCATGCCGTGCTGGCGCTCTCGCTCGGGTTGGGCGCGGTCGCCGCGCAGGCCCAGGGCCTGTTCTCGCCGGTCATCACCGTCAATGACGAGGTCATCACGCAATACGAGCTGGAACAACGCGCCCAGTTCCTGCGCCTGCTGCGCGCACCCGGCAATCCCGAGGAACTGGCAAAGCGCGACCTGATCAACGACCGCCTGCGCGTTCAGGCCTTCAAGGATGCCGGGATCGAGGTGACGCGCGACGACATCGACGCCGGGATCGAGGAACTCTCCTCACGCACCAACCTGTCCCCCGAGGAATTCATCCAGGCCCTCGAAGAGGGTGGCGTCGCCGTGCAGACGCTCGAGGATTTCGCCCGCGCCAATGTCGGCTGGCGCGACCTCGTGCGGGCGCGGTTCCTCGCCCAGGCCCGCCCCAGCGACGCCGAGATCGACCGGGCGCTCGGCTCCGGCGGCAGCGGCGGCGGGGTGCGCGTTCTCCTGTCCGAGATCATCATCCCGGTGACCCCGCAGACCATGGACCAGGTCGAGGAACTGGCCGGCCAGATCGCCCAGATCCGAAGCTACGACGCCTTCTCGCAGGCCGCCTCGCAGTATTCCGCCGCGCAGACCCGCAACAATGGCGGCCGGATGAACTGGATCGACCTGAACACGCTGCCGCCGGGGCTGCGGCCGCTGATCCTCGAACTGACGCCGGGCGACGTGACCGACCCGATCAACCTCCCCGACGCGGTGGCCCTGTTCCAGATGCGCGGCATCCAGGAAACCGCCAGCGCCGCGCCGCGCTATTCGGCCATCGACTACGCGATGTATTACATCCCCGGCGGACGCACCCCCGAGGCGCTCGGGACCGCCGCCCAGATCGCGGCCAGCATCAACACCTGCGACGACCTCTACGGCATCAACAAGGGCCAGCCGCCCGAGCGGCTGGAGCGCGAGAGCCGCGCGCCGGGCCAGATCCCCAACGACGTGGCCGTCGAACTGGCCAAGCTCGACGAGGGCGAGATCTCGACCACGCTGACCCGCTCGGGCGGTCAGACGCTCGTGCTGCTGATGCTCTGCAGCCGCACCGCCGACCTGAACCAGGACGCCTCGCGCGAGGAGGTCGCCGGCGCCCTCGTCCAGCAACGCCTCGCCGCCTCGGCGCAGAGCCTTCTCGACCAGCTGCGCGCCGACGCCGTGATCGTCGAACGATGAGGCCCCCGGTCGCGCTGACCTGCGGCGAACCCGCCGGGATCGGGCCCGAACTGGCACTGAAGGCCTGGCAGACCCTGCGCGACACCTGCCCGCTGGTCTGGATCGGCGACCCCCGCCACCTCCCCGAAGGCGCCCCCGTCACACTGGTCGACGATCCGGCCCAGGCCGTCGCCGCCAGCGCCGCCGCGCTGCCCGTCCTGCCGCACCGCTTCGCCCGCGAGACGGTTCCCGGCACGCCCGACCCGTCCAATGCCCGCGGCGTGATCGAGGTCATCGAACGCGCGGTCGCCCTGGTGCAGACCGGCAAGGCCAGCGCCGTCTGCACCGCGCCGATCCACAAGAAGGCGCTGATCGACGGCGCCGGCTTCGCCTATCCGGGCCATACCGAATTCCTCGCCGCGCTCGGCGGCTGCGACCGCGTGGTGATGATGCTGGCCAGCGAGCGGCTCCGCGTGGTGCCCGCGACGATCCACATCGCGCTGGCCGAGGTGCCCAAGGCCCTCACCCCCGACCTGCTGCGCGAGACGATCCGCATCACCGCCGACGGGCTGCGCCGCCGGTTCGGAATTGCGGCGCCCCGTATCGCGGTGGCCGGCCTCAACCCCCACGCCGGCGAAGGCGGCGCGATGGGGCGCGAGGAGCTCGACTGGATCGCGCCGCTTCTGGCCGAGATCGCCGCCGACGGGCTGTCCGTCAGCGGCCCGCATCCCGCCGACACGCTGTTTCACGCGGCCGCGCGCACGCGCTATGACGCCGCGATCGCGATGTATCACGACCAGGCCCTGATCCCGATCAAGACGCTGGATTTCGACCGCGGCGTGAACGTGACGCTGGGCCTGCCCTTCGTGCGCACCTCGCCCGATCACGGCACCGCGCTGGACATCGCCGGCCGCGGCGAGGCCGACCCGACCAGCCTGATCGAGGCGTTGAAACTGGCACAACGCATGGCTTCCGGATGAGCGCCATCGACGCGCTGCCGCCGCTCAGCCGGGTGATCGCGGATCACGGGCTCAGCGCCCGCAAGTCGCTGGGCCAGAACTTCCTGCTCGACCTCAACCTGACCGCCAAGATCGCCCGCCAGGCGGGCGACCTCACCGGCTGCGATGTGCTCGAGATCGGCCCCGGCCCCGGCGGGCTGACCCGCGGTCTGCTGGCCGAGGGCGCACGCCGCGTGCTGGCGGTGGAAAAGGACAGCCGCTGCATTCCGGCCCTGGAGGAGATCGCCGCCGCCTATCCCGGACGGCTGACGGTGATCGAGGGCGATGCGCTGGAGATCGACCCGCTGGCCCACCTGACGCCACCGGTGCGGGTCGCGGCCAACCTGCCCTACAATGTCGGAACCGAACTGCTGGTGCGCTGGCTGACGCCCCCCGACTGGCCGCCCTTCTGGCAGAGCCTGACGCTGATGTTCCAGCGCGAGGTCGCCGAGCGGATCGTCGCGCAGCCCGGCAGCAAGGCCTATGGCCGGCTCGCGATCCTCGCGCAATGGCGCTGCGAGGCGCGGATCGTGATGGCGCTGCCGCCCGGCGCCTTCACGCCGCCGCCCAAGGTGGCCAGCGCCGTGGTGCACCTGACCGCCCTGCCGGAACCGCGCTTCCCGGCGGATGCGGCGGTCCTGTCGCGGGTGGTCGCCGCCGCCTTCAACCAACGCCGCAAGATGCTGCGCGCCGCGCTCAGGGGGCTGGCGCCGGATATCGAGGAGGTTCTGCGCGCGGCCGGGATCGCCCCCACCGAGCGGGCCGAACAGGTGTCGCTCGAGGGCTTCTGCGCCCTCGCCCGCACCTTGGCCGCCCGCTAGGCGCCTTTACTCGGCCGCTTCCGGATTGTCGTTGGACTCGGGCTTGGGCTTGGCATCGGCCTTGACCGCGGGCTTGCGCGCGCGCGGCTTGCGGGCCGGCTTCTTGGGCGCGCTTTCCGGCGTCTCGACCAGGCCGCTGTCGTTGCCGTCGTCGCTGTCGCCGCCCAGGTCCAGAACGTCCGGCTGCGGTGCCGAGGACGGATCGTTGCCCGACGGCGCGTTGGCGGCTTCGCGCTCCTGGCGCTCGGCGCGTTCGCGGTCGCGTTCGGCCTGGCGCTCGCGGTTCTGCCGCTCCTGCTCCTCGCGCCGCGCATCCATCTCGCGCTGCGCCTCGCTCAGCAGGCGCAGGTAATGCTCGGCATGCTGCTGGAAATTCTCGGTGGCAACCCGATCATTGGACAGCTGCGCATCGCGCGCCAGCTGGTTGTATTTCTCGATGATCTGCTGCGGCGTGCCCCGCACCTTGCCTTCGGGACCGGAACTGTCGAACACGCGGTTGATGACATTCCCGCCGCTCTGCGGACGGTTGCGGTTGGATTTCGACCGCGAACGTGATTTGGACGATCTCATGTGACTAGTGTCAGCCTTGTCTTCCGTGTCTGTCGATCCGTTTCACGCCTCTTGCGTTCAGTTCTACCGGATCATCGACTTTTTGGGCTTGGCGTTGCATGGGGGCCGCGAACGGCACCGGACGAGGCAACGCTTCTGAGTAAACACGTCCTGCGCCCACAGACAAGGGTTTCAAGACAGTTTTTCGCAAATTCCATGTCAAAAACGCCATTTTTGGCGGTTTCAAGCGACGGTCTCAGCCATTTTCCGCGCGGATCACGCGCGGGCGGCGGTCCATGTCGAGGATCGTTCCGATGCCGCTCAGCCCCGCCTCGGCCAGCAATCCGCCCACCGCCTCGGCCTGTGTCGGGCCGATTTCCAGCAGCACCCGACCACCCGGCGCCAGGTGCGCGCCCAGCCCCGCTGCGATGGCCCGATAGGCGCCCAGCCCGTCGCCGCCATCGGTCAGAGCCATTTCCGGTTCATGCCGCCGCACCTCGTCCTGCAGGTCCGCCATCTCGCCCTTGGCGATATAGGGCGGGTTGGCGACGATCAGGTCGAACTGCCCGGTGACCGCGCCGAACCAGTCCGATTGCAGGATCTCCGCCCGCGCCTGCACCCGGTGCAACACCGCGTTGGCGCTGGCCTGCAGGCAGGCGGCTTCGGACAGGTCGATGCCCACGCCCGTGGCGTCCGGGGTTTCGGCCAGCAGCGTCACCAGGATGCAGCCCGAGCCCACGCCGAGGTCCAGTACCCGCGAGAACGGCGCCGACAGCGCCGCCTCCACAAGGGTTTCGGTCTCCGGGCGCGGGTCCAGCACGTCGCCGCTGATCTTGAAGCGGCGGCCATAGAAGGCACGCTCGCCCAACAGGTGCGACACCGGCACCCGCACCGCGCGCAGCGCGATCAGCTGCTCGTAGCGTTCGCCCACGTCCGGCGCCAGGTCCTCGGGCGCGATCAGGGTGACCCGGGCGGCCTCGATCCGGGCGGCATGGGCCAGCAGGATACGCGCGTCCCGCGCCGGCTCGTCGATCCCGGCGGCGCGCAGGCGCGCCGTGGCGGCGACCATGGCCTGCGCGGCGGTCGTCACGCGCCCATCTCCGCCAGCATCCGGGCCTTGTCATCCGCACTCAGCGCGTCGATCACCTCGTCGAGGTCCCCCTGCATCACCTGGTCCAGCTTGTAGAGCGTCAGGTTGATGCGGTGATCCGTCATCCGTCCCTGCGGGAAGTTGTAGGTGCGGATGCGCTCGGAGCGGTCGCCGCTGCCGACCTGCGCCGCGCGGCTGGCCGAACGCTCGCTGTCCACGCGCTGGCGCTCCAGGTCGTAGAGCCGCGATTTCAGCACCTGCATCGCGATCTCCCGGTTGCGGTGCTGCGATTTCTCGGAACTGGTGACGACGATGCCGGTGGGCAGATGGGTGATGCGCACCGCGGAATCGGTGGTGTTCACGTGCTGCCCGCCCGCGCCCGACGATCGCATCGTGTCGATTCGGATGTCGCCCGGATCGACCTGCACGTCCACGTCCTCCGCCTCGGGCAGCACCGCGACGGTGGCGGCGCTGGTGTGGATGCGCCCGCCGCTCTCGGTGGTCGGCACCCGCTGCACCCGGTGCACGCCGCTCTCGTATTTCATCCGGGCGAACACGTTCTGTCCCTTGATATGGGCGACCAGCTCCTTGATCCCGCCCAGCTCGGTCGCCTGCTCCTCGACGATGTCAAAGCTCCAGCCCCGCGCCTCGGCATAGCGTTGGTACATCCTGAGCAGGTCTGCGGCGAACAGCGCCGCCTCGTCGCCCCCGGTGCCGGGCCGGATCTCGAGAATCGCGGGCCGCGCGTCGGCCTCGTCGCGCGGCAGCAGCGCCAGTTGCAGCGCATGTTCCGCCTCGCGCAGGCGCGCGCGCAGCAGCGGCAGCTCCTCCTCCGCCAGCTCGCGCATGTCCGCATCCGCCAGCATCGCCTCGGCCTCGGCCAGTTCCCCGACGAGCCCGCGATAGCTGTCGATCTGCTCGACCACCGGGCGCAGGTCGGAATATTCCTTGGCAAGCCTGGCGATCTCGCCCCCGCCGCCACCGGACATCGCGGCTTCCAGATACTGAAACCGTTGCACGATCTGATGGAGGCGTTCGTCTGGAACCATGCGCGCGGTGTCCGACATCGCAGGGCTTTGGTCAAGAGGCACGCTGTGCTAGGATTCGCACCATGAGAGTTCTGACCTGCCTATCGCTGATGCTCGCCGTCTCCCCCGCCCTCGCCGACGTGACGGGCCCCAACGGCAAGGTGCAGGATTGCTACTGCACCGACACCTCCGGCGCCCGGGTCGAACTGGGCGAGACGATCTGCCTGCACGTGGACGGGCGCATGTTCATGGCGCAATGCCAGATGTCGCTGAACGTGCCGATGTGGCGCGAGGTCAGCAAGGGCTGCCTGTCATCCCGCCTGCAGAGCGTCGATCCAGCCCTCGACCCGCTCCCGGTTCACTCCCAGATCTGACCGCCCGAACCGCGCCCGGCCGTGGATCACCAGGCTGTCGCCCTCGCGGCGCACCGTGGTATAGTCGGGAAAGCCCATCACCGCGCTGCGGGTCACGTAGGTCACCATGCCCTCCTCGACCGTGCCGGCCAGCGGCTTGGTGCGCGGCGTCGACAGGATGATCGCGTCCAGCCGCGACAGCGTGTCCGGCCCCGCCTCGATCACCCGCACCACGCCGTTGCTTCGGTCGCGGTCCTCGCTGATGCCCTCGGGCATCGCGTGCCAGACCACCGGGTCGCTCGGCGCCAGCCGGATATAGCCCAGCAGCACCACCACGACCGCCACCAACACCCAGAGCAGCATCATCAGTCTTCCCATGTCCGCCTTGTCCCGGTCGTCCCCTCGCCCGGACCACGGGGCCGGGCGTTATCTCTGTTGCACCCCGGGCAGCACGCACAGCAACTCGTAGAGGAGGTTCGCCCCCGTCAGCGCCGTGTTGCCCGACGGGTCATAAGGCGGCGACACCTCCACCAGATCGCATCCGACGATCCGCAGCCCCTTGAGCGCGCGGATCAGCTGCAACGCCTGCGGGGTGGTCAGACCGCCGATCTCCGGCGTCCCGGTGCCCGGCGCATAGGCCGGGTCAAGACTATCGATATCATAGGTCACGTAAGTCGGCCTATCGCCGATATCGCGACGTATTTCCGCACCCAGCTCGGCCAGCGGATGGTTCCACAGCGCCTCGGCCGGGAACTGCTGGAACCCCCAGCCGCGCGCCTCGGCGAAATCGGTGGCCGCGTAACCGCTGCCGCGCAGGCCGATCTGATAGGTCTTGTCCGCCTCGATCAGCCCTTCCTCGTAGGCGCGGCGGAACACCGTGCCGTGGGTCTCGCGCTCGCCGAACATCTCGTCGTTCACATCCGCATGCGCATCCACATGCACCAGCGCCACCGGGCCATGCTTGTCCGCGATGGCGCGCAGGATCGGCAGGGTGATCGAATGATCGCCCCCCATCGCCATCGGGATCAGGTCATGCGTGAGGATCGCGCCGTAACTGTCTGATATGATGCTGATACTGTCAGACAGCGAAAAGGTGTTGATCGCCAGATCCCCGATATCCGCCACCTGCAGGCTGTCAAACGGCGCCGCGCCCGTGGCCATGTTGTAGGGCCGGATCATCGCGCTTTCCGCGCGGATCTGCTTGGGGCCGAAGCGGGTGCCCGAACGCCACGAGGTGCCGATATCCATCGGGATGCCCAGCACCGCCACGTCCAGCCCCTCCAGCGCGTTGGCCGCCGGCAGGCGCATGAAGGTGTTCGGCCCGGAGAACCGGGCCAGGTCGTTGCCGCTGATCGGCTGGTTCAGCCGCTTCATGCCAGTTTGCGCCAGCCGAGAAGGCACAACAGCTCGGTCGCCACGTGGGCGCCCGCGATCGCCGTCGCGCCGGTGGTGTCGAACGGCGGGCTCACCTCGACCACGTCGCCGCCCTTGATGTCGATACCCGCGATCCGGCGCAGGATCACCGCCACCTGCGCGCTGGTCAGACCGCCCCAGACCGGCGTGCCGGTGCCCGGCGCATAGGCCGGGTCCAGCCCGTCGATATCGAATGTCAGATAGGTCGGATGATCGCCCAGGATCGCGCGGATCTTGTCGGCCGTCGCCTCGGGCCCGATCGCATGAACCTCGCGCGCGTCGATGATGTTGACGCCCAGCGTGTCCTCGTTGACCGTGCGGATGCCCACCTGCACCGACCGCTTCGGGTCCACGATCCCCGATTTCACCGCCTTGTAGAACATCGTGCCGTGATCGACGCGGCTCATGTCGTCATCGGCCCAGGTGTCGGTATGGGCGTCGAACTGCAACAGCGCCATCGGCCCGAACTTCTCGGCATAGGCCTTCAGGATCGGGAAACTGATATAGTGATCGCCCCCCAGCGTGACCGACGCCGCCCCGGCCTCGAGGATGCCGCGGATATGCGCCGTCACCCGGTCGGGAAAGGCCGGGATGTCGGCATAGTCAAACGCCATGTCGCCGTAATCGGCGATGGCCAGATCGCTCAGCACGTCGATCGGCCAGCCATAGGGCGGATCGAAAGCCTGCAACGCGCTCGCCTCGCGGATCGCGCGCGGCCCCAGCCGCGTGCCGGGCCGGTTCGTCACCGCCTGGTCGAACGGAATGCCGGTCACCGCCACGTCCACGCCGGCCAGGTCCTTGGTATAGCGCCGCCGCAGGAACGAGGTCGCCCCGCCAAAGGCGTTCTCGAAGGACAGCCCCTTCAGATCGTCCCGGGTAAAGGCCTGATCGACCTGGGTCTTCGCGTCTTCGAGTGCCATTATGCCTCCGTTCCGGCCAGCGGTTGCGCCCGCTCGACGACGCGGGCGAAGAACGAGGCCCCGACCGGGGCGATCTCGTCGTTGAAATCGTATTTCGGGTGATGCAGCCCGGCGCCGTCCCCCTGCCCCAGGAACAGGTAGGCACCCGGACGTTCCTGCAGCATATAGGCGAAATCCTCCGCCCCCATCTCGCGCCCAGCCTCGGCCACCACCCGGCCCGCGCCGGCCACGTCACGCGCCACCTCGGCGGCAAAGGCGGTCTTGTCGGGATCGTTCACCGTCGCCGGATAGCCGGTTTCGTACTCCAGCTCCGCCGTCACCCCGTAGCTGGCCGCCTGCCCCGCGACGATCGCCGCCATGCGCTCCTTCACCATCGCCTGCACCTTGGGGTCGAAGGTGCGGATCGTGCCGTTCAGATAGGCGGTGTCGGGGATCACGTTGTTGACCGTCCCCGCGTGGATCTGCGTGACCGAGATCACCAGGTCGTCCAGCGCATAGTTGTTGCGGCTGACGATGGTCTGGAACGCGGTGGCGATCCCGCAGGCGGCCATCACCGGGTCGCGCGTGTCGTGCGGCATCGCCCCGTGCCCGCCAACGCCCTGCACGTGGACGTGAAAGGAATCCACCGCCGCCATCAGCGGCCCCGGCGTGGTATAGAACGCGCCCTCGTCAAAGCCCGGCGCATTGTGCAGCGCATAGACCTGGCCGATGTCGAACCGGTCCATCAGACCGTCCTGCACCATCACGCCGGCGCCGCCGCCTTCCTCCTCGGCGGGCTGAAAGATCAGCGCGACCCGGCCCGCGAAATTGCGCGTCTCGGCCAGGTAGCGCGCAGCCCCCAGCAGCATGGTGGTGTGCCCGTCATGGCCGCAGGCATGCATCTTGCCGTCATGGGTGCTGGCATATTCCAGCCCGGTGGCCTCGGTGATCGGCAGCGCGTCGAAATCCGCGCGCAGGCCAATGGTCGGCCCCGGCGCGCTGCCCTGCACGATGGCGACGATCCCGGTCTGCGCGATGCCCTCGTGCACCTCGTCGACGCCGAATTCGCGCAGCCGTTCGGCGATATAGGCGGCGGTTTTCGGGCAGTCGAACCCCAGCTCGGGAATGGTATGCAGGTGACGCCGCCAGGCGGTCATGTCGGCGGCGTAATCCGCTATTCTGTTCACGACGGGCATGGGGTGGACTCCTGTCTATCTGGATGGATGATGCATCTGACACAGGAACAAAGGCCCCTGCAATGCCAGATGACACGCTGATAGACGACCGCTCCGCCGGGATCAAACGCCTGCTCGCGATCATGCGCCGGTTGCGCGATCCCGACACCGGCTGCCCCTGGGACATCGAACAGGATTTCGCCAGCATCGCGCCCTACACGATCGAGGAGGCCTACGAGGTCGCCGACGCCATCGACCGCGCCGCCTGGGACGAGCTCGAGGGCGAATTGGGCGATCTGCTGCTGCAGACGGTCTATCACACCCAGATGGGCGAGGAGGCCGGCCATTTCACCTTCGATTCGGTGGTGCAGGCGATCTCCGACAAGATGGTCGCGCGCCACCCCCATGTCTTCGGAGACCAGTCCCGCGACAAGACCGCCGAACAGCAGACCCGCGACTGGGAGGCGATCAAGGCCGCCGAACGCGCGGACCAGGCCCGCAAGGGCGCGCTCGACGGCGTCGCCGTCGGCCTGCCCGCCCTGCTGCGCGCCTACAAGCTGCAGAAACGCGCCGCGCGGGTCGGCTTCGACTGGCCCGATGCGGGCGACGTGCTGGCCAAGATCGCCGAGGAAGCCGCCGAGCTGGTCGAGGCCCGCGACAGCGCCGCGCCCGACCGGATCGAGGAGGAGTTCGGCGACCTGCTCTTCGTCATGGCCAACCTCGCCCGCCATCTCGGAATCGAGCCCGAGGCCGCGCTGCGCCGCGCCAACGGCAAGTTCATCCGCCGCTTCGAAGGGGTCGAGGCGCGGCTGCGCGCCCGCGGAAAATCCCCCGAGGACAGCGACCTGGCCGAGATGGACGCGCTCTGGGATGCGGTCAAGGCAGACGAGCGCCGCCCCAAAGCGTGACCCCCGGCAGCTCGGCCAGCCGCGCCAGGTCGCGCTCATAGCGCGCCAACAGCCGCGCCCGGTCGGCCGCCTCAAGCGCCGCAAAGCCACGCGGGGCCCGATCCTCCGCATGCTCCGCGATCACCCGCTGCCAGTCCCGGCGCGCCAGCGTCTCGCCCTGCCGGTACCGCGCCTGCAACGCCAGCAGCGCGGCATCGGTCGCGCTCAGGTTGACCGCCCGCGACGGCTCGCGCAGCGCCGCCGCCTCCAGCCCCGGCACCAGCCGCGCCAGCACCTCCCGGCTCTCGCCGCGCCGCGCATAGGGCACCACGGTCAACCGCGCCGGCGCCAGCGCGTCCCGCATCTCGGCCACCAGCTCGGGCCAGCCCCGGTCCAGGCCCAGGACGGCCGGCACCAGCTCGGCGAAGGGCGGCACCGGGTTGTCCTCGGCCCGCTTGCGATGGGCCGACACGACCAGGTCGGCATAGTCGCGCACCACCAGCAACAGGTGCGCCGGCGCGCCCAGCGCCGCGCGCAGCGTCGCGCAGCGCTTGCCCGCCGCCGGGTAGAACCGTCCCTCGTACAGATGCCGCATCGGGCCGAGGATGTTCTCCTCCGACAGGATCAGCCCGGCCTCCCCCTCCGGGCAGAGCGCCGCCACGTGCGCACGGGCCTGGGCGGCGAATGCGGGCACCCGCTTCTCGCCATGGCGCGGGCGCGGCAGGCGCAGCCGCAACCGCCCGCCCGGCACCCCGTCCCGCCCCGGATAGGCCAGCGCGAATCCCGCTGCCTCCAGCCGCGCCCGGTTCGCGCTCAGGCACAGCTGGAACGAACTGCTGCCGGTGCGATGCGCCCCCGCATGGATATAGACCGCCCTGTCCATCCGGCGCACGATGGGCGAAGCCACGCCCGCGCGCAATCGGCTTCTGGACAAACCCGCGCGGGCTTGCGACTGTCCGCGCCTTCGATCCCGAAAGGCCCGACATGCCCCCCCGCAAGATCATCATCGACACAGACCCCGGCCAGGACGACGCCGTCGCCATCCTGCTCGCCCTCGCCAGCCCGGACGAGATCGAGGTTCTGGGCATCACCGCCGTCGCCGGCAACGTGCCGCTGGCCCTGACCGCCCGGAACGCCCGCATCGTCTGCGAACTGGCCGGCCGCCCCGACGTCAAGGTGTTCGCCGGCTGCGACCGCCCGCTGGGGCGCAAGCTGGTCACCGCCGAACATGTCCACGGCAAGACCGGGCTGAACGGCCCCGTCCTGCCCGACCCGGTGATGCCGCTGCAGCCCCAGCACGCGGTCGACTTCATCATCGACACCCTGCGCCGCGAGGCCCCCGGCGCGGTCACGCTCTGCCCGCTCGGCCCGCTCACCAACATCGCCATGGCCTTCGAGAAAGCCCCCGACATCTGCGACCGCCTGGCCGGGATCGTTCTCATGGGCGGCGCCTATTTCGAGGTCGGCAACATCACCCCGGCCGCCGAATTCAACATCTATGTCGATCCGCAAGCCGCTGATATCGTGTTCAGATCAGGCGTCGAGATCACCGTGATGCCGCTCGACGTGACACACAAGGCGCTGGTCACGCCCGCGCGCAACGCGGCCTTCCGGGCGCTGGGCAGCCGCGTCGGCGTCGCGGTCGCCGAGATGACCGACTTCTTCGAACGCTTCGACAAGGAAAAATACGGCAGCGACGGCGCACCGCTGCACGACCCCTGCGTCACCGCCTACCTGATCCGGCCCGACCTGTTCTCGGGCCGCCATGTCAATGTCGAGATCGAAACCCGTTCCGAACTCACCCTCGGCATGACCGTGGCTGACTGGTGGCACGTCACCGACCGCACGCCCAACGCGATGTTCATGGGCGACGTGGACGCCGACGGCTTCTTCGACCTTCTGACCGAACGGCTGGCCCGGCTGTGAGCGCCGCGCTGCATCTCGCCGGGCCCGAGGATCTCGACAGGCTCGCCACGCTCGTCGCCCGCTTCCACGAGGAAACCGGCATCACGCTGGATGACGAGTCCCGCCGCGCCGGTCTCCTGCCGCTGCTCGAAGGCATCCCGCACGGGGCCGCCTACCTGATCGGCCCCTCCCGCGCGCCGATCGGCTACGTGGTCGTGACCTTCGGCTGGTCGGTCGAATTCGCCGGTCTCGACGGGTTCATCGACGAGCTTTACCTGCGCCGCGCCGTGCGCGGGCGCGGCATTGCAACCGAGGTCCTCAGCAGCCTGCCCAAGGCGCTGGCGGCGGCGGGTCTCAAGGGGCTGCATCTCGAGGTCGACCGCGACGCCGAGGCGACCCGCCGGCTCTATGCCCGCGCCGGGTTCGTCGAACGCGACCGCTACATGCTGATGTCGCGCAAGCTCTGAGCCGCGCGGCCCCTTGTGCGGCCACCGGAAACAGCGCAAAGTCGGAATATGTGCTGGAGCGAAACCGCCACCCTCTCGATGGTCGGCCTCGGGGCGGCGGCGACGGTGATCGCTGTCCGGCGTGGCGAAGCCCGGGCGATCTGGGTCGCGATGGGCTATTTCACCGCGATGGAGGCGCTTCAGGCGATCGGCTACACCGTCGTCGATCAATGCGGCGATCCGCTCAATCGCGGTGTCACGGTGCTCAGCTACCTGCACATCGCCTTCCAGCCGCTGGTCGTGAACGCCTTCGTGCTGGCGCTGCTGCCCGAGCCGGTGTCCGAGCGCACCCGGCGCGTCGTGATGGGCCTGGCCGGGCTCGCCGCGATCCTGCTGCTGATGCGGCTGGTGCCGCTGCCGGCCGCGCCCTGCCCGCCGGGCGACGCGCTGTGCGGGCCGGCCTTCTGCACCGTGTCGGGCTCCTGGCACATCGCCTGGGAGATGCCGCTCAACAGCCCCTGGCGCGTGCTGTTTCCCTGGCTCGGCTCCTGGGCGCAGTTCCCGGTCTACGTCCTCGCGATGTTCGTGCTGCCGCTGACGGTCGGGGCCTGGCGCTTCGCGCTGTTCCACGCCCTGTTCGGCCCGGTGCTCGCGCTGGCGCTGACCGACAACATGAACGAGATGCCCGCGGTCTGGTGCCTGTTCTCGGTCGGCCTGCTGATCCTCGGCCTCAGCCCGGCGGTCCGCCGCCAGATCGCCCCCGCTCCGCGCCGCGCCTGATCCGCCCTCGCAGGCCCGCCCGTTAACCCCTCGCGCCGCACGCCCCGTTAACCGCCGCGCCGGCACATCCGCGTCTGCACGCGGTATGCACGGCGTATGCACGCCCGGCACACCCCGCCAGACCCCCGGTTAACGCAGTCCCACAGGCCCACAACGCCCCCGCCGCCTCCACCGGACCTCATCCCGTTCACGATCTGGAAAGATAGGTAAACACGCCTCGCGTCTCGCAGGGCCGAAGGCGATGGTCGGAACCAAGCCGCATGATCTCGTGCCAGTGCCGCATTGCCCGTTATGCGCTTACCAACGCCAAGCGCTCCCTGCTCCACCTCGCAGAGGTGTCTCGTAAATCTTTGATCTACTGGGGAGTTATGGCTCCGGCGGTAGGGGCAGGTGCCAGTCAGCAAACACCTCTGAAATCAAAGGAAAATTTCCTCCGAGTCCGGATCGAATCCGGCGGTGTGCTAACAGATGTGCCGTAACCTGTGCACCCCGTCAATAGGTGCACAAAAAGCTTCAGCCGATCCCGAAGGCACGGTGCAGCTCCGCCGGAACCGGCTCGGGCAATTCCCATTCGATTGTGATCGGCCTTTCACCTTCCCAGTTCACGAAACGCGGCTTGCCGAGATAGGTGAAGGGGGCCGCGGTCTTGCCGCGTAGTTTCGAGCTGCGCACGAACAGATGGACCTCCTTGTTCGGAAGTTCTCGGGAGAGGATGCGGCCACGCTCGCTATTCTGTTTCGTGCTGGTCTGACTCTGCCATTGCATCCGTCGGTCCGACAGGAAGTGGTCTTCGTAATGATTGCCCTGCGCCAGGCTGCCCTTGTTCAGTGTCGTCAGCAGCACCAGGCCGGTGCGGGTCTTCACGATACCGGAGTTCCAACTGCCCGGATTGAACGTCTCTCCGAAGAGTGGCGGGATGTCTTCGCGCATGTATTCGTGCCATATTGCAGGCGCGCCGAATGGCTGTGCGGCCTCGTCGATCTCCTGCCGGCGCGGGCCAGCGTCTGAGGCGGAAACGATGCGCCATGTGGCGAGTTCGTCGACGGCGGCCGAGACGACGGGGCCGGTCTCGCCGCGGACGGCCAGCTTACCCTTATGCTCGACGACGAATGGCGTCATGAGCCAGTGGCTCGTGGCTTCTTCGAAGTCGTCTCGAGTTATGGGTTGGGCCTGACTGGACGCAGGTATGGCGGCAGTGATTGCCGCGTGCAGGCTCTGCCGGGAAACCGAGCCTCCAGCGATAAGTGACGACATCAGCGCGGGCCCAGCGGGACAAGGCAGAGCCGGACGCTCGAGGGCCCGCATGAGCCCGGCTTGTCCCAGGACTGAAGCCGGCACCTCGTCGCCCATATCCCGAACGAACTCAAACCAGCCACCGTGGCCGGTCCGGGCAGGCGAGAAGCCGGCCTGCGCGAATTCCAGCGCTGTGGGTCGGCGCCCATGGCGCAGGAGGTGGACCCTATACCAGGCTTCTGCTTCGTCCTGCGCTCCGGTGGTGGCAAGCATAGAGCGCAGAAAGTCGAGCGCCTTTAGGTCGTAGGTGATCTCGCAGCCCTCGGGAAGATCGAGTTCACCGGCAACCAGTAGGTCCAGACGCTGCGACAGTGCCCGATCCCCGTCGCCTGCCGAAAGCAGCGCGCGCGCCTTGGTTAGGAAGGTCCGGTGATTGCCGATGTAGTCGATGACGCGCAGCACCTTGCCCTCGATGCGGCGCAACCCTCGCCCCAGTTGCTGAAGGAAAAGGATGGCGCTTTCCGTGGGCCTCAACATTAGGACGGTGCCGATCTGCGGAACATCCACGCCTTCGTTGAACATGTCCACGGCGAAGAGGATGTCGAGTTCACCTGCCCCGAGCGCCTCCAAAGAAGAGGTGCGCGGGGCGGAGCCTTCGCCCGAATGGACTGCGACCGACCTCAGACCGGCGTTTCGGAAGAATTCCGCCATGAACTCCGCGTGACGACGCGAGACGCAAAATCCAATCGCTGGTCCGTCTCCATGACGCCACAACTGCTCCAGGGCGTTCTGCGCCCGCGCCTGCGTTGCGACTGCCGTCGTCAAGGCCTCCTCATCGAAACGCGTGCTTCGCCACGGAATCTGCGCGTAGTCGATGTCATCCGGCACGCCGAAATAGCGGAAGGGCGACAGGAACCCGCGCGAGATGCCCTCGGCGAGATCGCATCGATAGACAAGGGTGTCGTCGCAGAGTGCCAGCAGGTCGGCGCCGTCTGTCCGGTCAGGCGTCGCTGTCAGTCCCAGCAGGAACCGGGGACGGAAGTGTTCGATGAGCCGACGATAGGTGGCGGCGGAGGCGTGATGAAATTCGTCCACAACGATATAGTCGAAAGCCTCCGGGTCGAAGCGACGAAGATGGTCGGTCTTGCCGAGGGTCTGGATCGAGGCGAACAGGATTTCTCCCTCGTCCTTCGCGGAACCCGAGTAAAGTCCGAACCGCGCCTCGGGCCGGATGCGTCGGAAGGTGGTCATGGCTTGGGTCAGTATTTCCTCGCGATGCGCCACGAACAGCACCCGCTCGAAATCGGTTGCGTCGAAGGCCGAAAGCCAGGTCTTTCCGAGACCCGTCGCCAGAACGACGAGCCCGGCACGTTTGCCATCCGCCCTTGCACGCGCCAGCGCGGCAAGAGCCTCACACTGGATTTCATGTGGTGCCGCTGTCGGTAGGGGGATGTCATCTTTCGCGATTGCCTGAGCCATTTGAGGCAGCGGCTGGCGCCGCCGTCTCGCGGAATAGGCATCGATCCAGGCCTGGGTGAGCGGCTTCACGTTGGGGGAGCGCAACAGCTCTTCGAAGGCGTGTTCGACCGGTTCCCAGTCTTTCTCGCCCGAGACACTTAGGTTCCACTCGACACCATGGATCAACGCGGTCCGCGTTAGGTTCGAACTGCCGACAATGGCCGTTCCGCCGTTGCCAGCCGCCCGAAAAAGCCAGGCCTTGGGATGGAAGCTGCCTCCCGCAGTTTCAAAGACATGTCCCGAAACATCGCCGGGGAGATCACAGAGCCGCCGCAGTGCGGCCGGTTCGCTGACGTCAAGATAATCTCCGACGACCAGCCGCAACCGTCCGCCTCGATCGAGCAGGTCGCGGAAATAGGGCTCAAGCATGACCAGGCCGCTCTCCAAGACGAAGGCCACCGCGAGATCCACCGATCGGGAACGGTCGATATGATCTACCAGCTGATCAAAGAAAGCTGGCCCGCCACCCGTATAGAGAGCCGATGGCGGTTCTTGGTGGCCGATGGAAAGCACGAGGTGACCGAAGGGCGCTTCCACAGTGATCTGCGTCCCGACCGTCATATGCGGCCCGAGGGCGCCAAGCATCGCTATCTGCTCTGAAAAGTCGAGGTCGGCCCAGCTTGCGACATGCCGAGGGGCCGCAACCGAGCTGACGGCAACCCGCAGGCCATCGCATATTTCACAGGATTGGGAGACTTCGCTCATGCCGTCCGGGAGTTACAAACATGCGGACGTTATTGCTGGCCCGGGCGATTGACCAGGCCACTCGAGCCACCATCCAACGAATTTTTTAATTGGCGGCGTGGGCAACCGCCATCTTTACATTCGAACATCTCCCTCGCGAAGAATGTCGCGCCATTTATTGAGGAGCTTTTGGGAATCGTGACCTCCTTATGGAGGAAAAATCATACCCTACAGTCGAATATTAAGATGGCCAACCTTCCTCTATTCGATTGAATAGATTTCAAGTCTGCTGCTTTGGTCCTTGAAGTCCCGACTATGGAAGGTGCACTGCATGAGCTTCTTCGATGGCCCGACCGATCAAAATCGTCGACGTTGTCTTCATTGGTGTTACGATAAGGTCGCCTGTCTCGGCGACGTTGATGAATTGGTTGATCTGCGCTGCAAATTCTTCAGGGCATTTAGCTTCGCATTGCGGTGGACGTCCGCCAGAACCTCAAGAATCGTGTCCCGGTCCTTCCGGTCGAAGATGTTTTGTCGGATGCCGAAATCGACTGACAGAATGATGTCATCTTGCGCCGGTCGCTCGGCCTCACCATATTTTCCGGGGCGAAAAAGCCAGAGACGCGTCATGCGACCACCTGCTCGAGGATCGATCTCGCCTCCTCAATACGGCGGATGCTCAGCTTCGTGATCGGACGGGTGTTGAATACTTCGAAAGGCTTCAAGTTGCTGTTCGCGCCGTCGCGTCCCTTGCGGACCGGATCGGGCACCGCATCCACCCATCCGTCGGATTTCCAGACCTTTTCGGTGATCTCCACACCTTCCGGCAGGCTTGCCGGGACGGACATGCGCGTCAGCCAGAGATTCACGACGCCGACATGGCCGGACTCAAGGCCGATCGGACGTCCTTTTGATCGTGTCCGCCAAACCTTGAGATGAACCTGACGGCTCGTCGTCTTCTTCGGCGGCACCGGTTGGATGTCAGGATGCGTCTGGAGCCAATGTTCGATGAAGTTCTTCAGGTCAGCGATCTCGCTCATGCGGATTCTCTCAATTGCCGCGCCTCTGCCAGTCGCTGTCGATCTTCACCCTCGAACAGTTTGAACTTCTGTTCGAGCAACTGGTGAATACGCGCCTCGGCGTGGTTCTTGCGGTTGAGGAAATTGATGACGGTGACGTCGATTTTCTGGCCATAGCGGTGGCAGCGACCGATGCGCTGCTCGACCCGTTGCGGGTTCCAGGGGAGGTCGTAGTTGATCAGGAGCGAGCAGAATTGGAGGTTGATGCCCTCGGCGCCGGATTCCGTCGCGATCAGGATCTTGCGATCGTTGCGGAAGGCCTCGACGACGGCCGCTTTCATGTCTGCGGTCTTCGAGCCCGACACGACATCCGTCCCCCGATGCTTCTCGAGCCAGGCCTTGTAGAGCGCGTTACTGTCCTTGTCCGAGTTTGAACCGTTCATGACGACGGTCTCGCCCTCGAACCCGTTCTGCTCCAGTAGCTCCCGAAGGTAGGTCTGGGTGCGCACGGACTCGGTGAAGATCACCGCCTTGCGCTGCCCGCCCTTGTTGGTGATCTCGTCCAGCACGTTGGGAAGGCACTCGAGCAGCGCCTTGCCCTTGGCGTTGTCGGAGATCGACCTGGCGAGGTCGCGGTATTCGGTCAGCTTCCTGATCTCGGCTTCGAGCTTTACGGGATCGACGCGTTCTGCATCCTCGTTGCCATCATCCTCGACGGCGTCCGCCTCTGAGCCCGCCCCGGCTTCGCGCCACTCTTCGGCATGTTCGCTGAACCCATCCAGGTCATCGAGAGTGTCATCGTCGACAACGCGCTTCGCCTCCAGACGCCGGATCATCTTTTCGAGCGTCTGTGTCACCGCGAAGGAAGACGATCCCAGGATCTTGCGCAGCATCAGCGTGACGAGGTGTCGACCGTACTGCCCAAGGGCAATGGTGTCCGGGTCCTGAAGATAGGCGGACACCTTGTCGTATAGTTCCGTCTCAAGGCGATCAGGCGTGAAATCGAAGGTTTTTGGGAGACGGTTCGTGTAGTTGATCAGGCCTGCGCGCTGCACCTGGCGTCGCAGGGTGCGCTTGCAAATCGGCTCGAGGCGTTTCGCCAAGAGTGCCTGCGAGGCACCGCCCTCGCGCCCGCCGAACTCGCTTCTAAACGCCTGCTCAGATCCGAAATAAGTATCATCGATGAGGCTGATGAGGCCGAAGAGCTCCATTAGATTGTTCTGCAAGGGTGTCGCGGTCAGGAGAAGCTTCTGACGGCCTGCCAGAGCTTTCCTGAGCACCGAGGCCCGAGAGTTTTCAGTCGCCTTGTAGACGTTCCTGAGTTTGTGCGCCTCGTCGAAGACCACCAGGTCCCAAGGAACGTGTCGAAGAGTGTCCGACAGCCGCGCCCCATATTCATAGGACATGATGATCACGGCATCATCTCGCCCTACAGGGTTGGGCTTGCCTTCCTTCTCGATGTCCTTGATCCGCTTCGCATCCAGGATCACCGACGGCAGTGAGAATTTTTCGTGCAGCTCCGCGGCCCACTGCTTTCGAAGCGATGCCGGCACTATGAGAAGGATTTTTCGCTGCCTTTCCCACCAGCGCTGACTGATCACCAGCGCAGCCTCGATTGTCTTTCCAAGGCCGACTTCGTCCGCCAGCAGGACGCCTTTCGACAGGGGCGAACGCAGGGCGAAGCTGGCCGCGTCGACCTGATGAGGGTTCAGATCGACTTTGGCCGACGACAGGGACTGCGTAAGGGCGTCAGAATCTGAAATTCCCTCCGATGTCAGGTAGTTGGCGAAGAACTTCGCTTGAAAATCAGAGTATTCTCGGCCCAAGTTTACTGCTCCAGTTTTTTGGGCAGATCAGACAGCTTTCTCTGTAAATGGTCAACTGGTCACTTCACTTCGCAAGACGTTGGCGTAGCATGATTTTACACTGATACCGACGCCATCTACGTCATCGATTACGTGCTGTGGGGAAGGCGTTCTCTCCCAAGGTCTCTTTCATCATCGCGAGCATTCGTGTCCGGAAGTCCTCTTCGTGCTCGAGCTCAGCGATCCGCTCTTTCAGTGCGCGGATCTCAGTTGTTGCAAGCCCGAGTTGCTCTTTGGGTTTGTGATTGTCTTGCTCGAGCTGTTCAATGTCAGCATCTTTTCGGTCAAGCCGAGAAAGAAGGCTCCGTATTTGCTCGCGCTGGTTGCCCAGGTCCACGTTCTGCTCTGTCAACTTCCTGCCTGCCAAAGCACGCAGCTTTTCGTGCTGTTCGCCGATGTGTCCGAGAACAGCTGACTCGACCAACGAGCCGATTTTCTTTACTGCGTTCAAGGTTTCAGACGGCAACGCGGAAATCAGCAGAGCCAGCCGCTGCTGCTCGCGCTCCTCGACCAGTCTTTGAACCTCCTTGTCGAGGCTTTGGGCATTGATACCGCCGGCAACGCCGAGATCGTCACACATCGCTTTCTTGACGGTGTCTCCAGTCGGCACTTCACCGTTGCGCTCGACGATCTCTATGCCCTCAATCACCTGGGTCTCAGTGTATTTCGGCGGGCGGCCGGTTCTCTTGTTTGTCATGGTCTTTCCTTGCGGGGTTTCGCAAAGTCTTTGCGAAAGAGGGTTTGTGAAAAGCGCGGTCAAGACCGCTGAAAAGTAGATTGGTCCGTTCGCCGAGGCCGGAAGGAGTTTCTTGCCCCGCCAGGCGATTTTGGTGTGAAATCCGGCCAGAGAATTCTGGCCATATCGAGCGGCGCGCCCTGATCGTCGAGGATGATCGCGGGCACGGTCTGCCCCCCCTGGGGCCTCTTGAGCCGGACAGGCGTAATACTCCAGCCGTTGGCGGCCGCGACACGTCGGCAGAGCGACACCATGTGCGATGTCGATCGTCCCCGGCGGAACCCCTTAGCACTCGGTTCGGTCTCGAAGTCTATCGGAAGATCGGCACATAGTCCGGCGGCCGAGAGCCTGGCTCCGCGCACGGGGCGGCCCATCGTGGCGCGCAAAGCTTTTTCCATCCGGATGAATCCGAGCCAGTCTGGCTCGTGCTCCAGCTCCAACTCCAGCGCTCGGAAAGTGCACAGACGCGTGACCGGAAACTCCGGCAGCGGCAGATTGCTCAGGATGACCACCCGTTTGTCGCGGTTCGGAGAGACAAGCCGCAGTCGGGCGATGGCCTGTAGGGTGGCGCACTCGCGAGACTGAGCAAGGATCGCCTGGGCGCGCCGGTCCGGATGCGCATGGCGGGTGCCATCTCGAAGAGATCCGTCTGCCATCAGAATTCCGGCACTTATTGCAGGCAGCGGTCCAGCAACGTGCGCGGCGATTGGCTGAGCGTCCTTCGAAAACACGGCGCGCGCCAATCTCTCGACGTCGCTGACACCGGGCTGGAGGCGACCTACGATGACGATGGTTGCAAAATCCTCGTAGTCGTTGACGCCTTGCGTCCTCGGTCCGAACCAGCGCGGCTCTGCTCCGAGGAGCGGTCTTCTGAGTGCCTCCTCTTCGGTCCCGGCCGCAGAGTTTCCGACATCCGCATGCAAAGCCCGGAGAACGGATGTTGTGGCCACGACAAGGACACCACCGTCTGCTGCCTTTTCGACTTCCCGCCGGATGATCGTCAGAACCTTAGCGCGCCGCTCTGCACCCTCTTGCTGATGAAGCAGCCAGCTGTTCGATAGGGTCAGGTCCGATACCTGAACGATATCCGCGATCGGCGGCGATTGGATTGAGACGAATGCCGCCCTCGGAGCGACGCGTGCGGTGATGTCCGGGTCGGCGTCTGCGTCGAGAAGAAGCAGTGCGGCTTCGCGACTGACAACACCAAAATCGGATGACTGGATCTCAAGCCGCGAGCCTTGCTCCGTCTTGGCTTCGGACAGTCTCAGACCGACGCAATGGCCAGTTTCACTTTCGGCCAAGCGCTTGAGGATCTGTTGCCGCTGCCGCGACGCGATGAACGATCTGGTGTCGAAGGTCTGGAGGCAGAAATCCAAAGTCTTGGGGCATTGCCACGGACCGATTTCAAGGTAGCTCCGCGATTGCTCCTCCGCTTTCACGAGGCTCTCCAACTGTTCGGTGTCGATGCCCGATTTTCGCAGATGTTCGTGCAAGGGCAGGCCGCGTTGCAGACCATCAACGATTGCGGCCCTGGTTCGAGAGAGGGCATCGAGCAGACCTTCGGGGAAAGACTTCGGTGGCGCCCGCATGAAATCGTCTATCGAGAGATTCGACCTGCGGATCAATGTGGGCCAGACTTTCTCGTCGACTACGCGAAGAGCCGTCTCGCAAGTGCGATCAATGGGAGCATCGACGCCGAGGTAGGCGTAAGCAAGGAACACGACATGGGGACCTGGCACGTCCTTCTGCTCGAGATAAGGACATCCGGAAGCGCAGGCCGATTGAATGAAATTCCCATCCGGGTCCTGTCCACGACAGAGTGCTTGCGTGACGGAAGGAACGAAGCCGGAAATCTCATTTGCGAGTTCGGAATGTTCGCACATCGTCTTCTTGCCGTCGTCCGGGCGCAGAGCGCTGCGTCCGCGGATAACGCGGGATGGCAGCCCGGGCGCGAGCTTTCTAAAATCAGCACAGGCCCGTTCCGCAAGGTCGAGCGTCGGCACGTAAATCATCACATGCCCTCGACCCAGAAGGGCCTCCCCATAACGCGCGATAACACGCAGCGCTGTCGCGGTTTTTCCGAGGCCTGCCGTGACCTTCAAGGCCAAGGCGGCGTCGGGCATCGCTGTCGCCTCGGCTACCGCCTTAACGAATGCCTCGATTTCCTGCTCGAGGAGTTCTCTGGCTTCAGACGGCGCCAGCCAATGAGGGATTGGGGCCGCCGCCTCGATCTGTTCTTCATGCTTCATCTGCATCCTCCGTTTTGGAGGAACTGGGCGCAGGTGTTGTCACGAAAAAACGCCCGCAATCACGACGGCGTGATCTGTGTCGCAGTAGCAAAGGTGTCGCGCCTCAATTGATATTCCTAATTGACGCATGACACCTTTGGTCGTGCTCCCAACATTTCAGAGGCACCCTTGCGGGGCCTATTTACTTCTCAGACCAGCTTGAGGAGAAAAAAATGCTGTCTGTTGAGGAAGTTGCCAAGCATTACGGCCTGCGTCCCGACACGGTCCGGCGCAAGATCCGGACCGGTGATATCGAGGCGATCCGCATCGGTCGGGTCTTCCGCCTTACATGGCCGGATGTGTGGGCCTGCGAGGACGGACCGATGCCGAAACGCGCGCGGATCACCCGCTATCAGGATGACATGCTGTGCAAAAAGCGGATTGCCGGGGCACTCCGCGTCAGCGTGCGCACCGTGGAGCGGTGGATTGATGAGGGGATGCCCACGCGCCGCGTTTTCGGCGCCGTGCGCTGCAACCCTCATGACGTAACCGACTGGCTGAAGCTGAGGGGCGTCGATCTCCCGACGGGATGGTGGACGTGACCTCGCCTCTCTGTCGCACAGATGGGACAAGGATCATCCCGACACGAGCGGGACGACCCCGGCTGTCGCACAATCGTCCCCAAACATAAATCGGCGTCATGTTTGGGGGCGATCCTGCGAAACGCGGGAAAATAACGACGCACTGTGCGAAACGCCCCGCCGGGCGCGATCTCCTGAAGGGACCAATTCCGGTCCATGTATCGACCCCTGCCAGCCGCCTTTCTCATTGAAGGCGGCCCGCCGGGTCCCGAACCTGGAGATCGAAGATATGAAGCACGAAAGAACACTAACCAATACCGCGAGCGCGACGTTCACCGACTTTCTGGAATGGTCGAAGGAGACCGGCCAGGGCCGAGATACGATCTACGAGATCGAAAAGGTTGCCGCACGGCTCGACATGACCGATGAGGAACTGGAACTGATCCCGGCGGAACTAAGCTATTTCGAAAAGGTCATCGCTACGTCACCCTACGGCGCGGTCTCGCGGTCGAAAAACCTCGAAACTGCCCGCAACCGTGGCAATTCGCGTGTTCGCAATGCCCTCAAACGGTTTCTCGCGGCCCGCGGGCAGCAGACGCAGGACGCTATCATCCGCGCCAGTTACGACCGGGCGATCGGCTTCATCGTCGACAACGAAGGCTTCGTCGATCGCGGGGCTCTTTTTACCACGAACACACACCGACCGTTTCTGCTGGTCAGAGCGCGAGCGCAGGTCGGCCTGTCTGATTTTGACCAGACCGAGTTCAGTCGACTCTGGCACGACGCCACGCCAGATGGCCGCAAGTCGCTCAGGAATTTTGCGCAACGGGTTGGCGAGCTTCGGCGGGGCCATAACCGCTGGCCGGGGCTCGCGGACCAGTTGCCGTGTCAGGACTTCGTTGTGCCGGTCACGTCAGATCGAGCCCGTCGCATTCTGTGGAAATCACTGCCGGTATCCTTCCGTGCGGATGCCGAGGAGGTGTTTCGCCAGACTCTGCGCCAACCTGCCGACCTGAAAACCTGGGCAAGAGAGCAGCTGCGCCTCGGTCGGCCCGCGGTCGAAATCGACAAGGAGATCGCGGAGCGTGCCGGTAAGAAGAAGCGTTCACCGCAAAACATCGATTCCGCTCTCAACGGCTATCGCCAGGCCACGACCTGGCTGTTGCGCGAAAGCTACGCGTCCGAGGCCGGGTTCGCTGGGCTCACAACACTGCGCGACCTGTTCACGGTCGACGCGCTGGAGGCGGCCTGCGACGCGCAGATTGCGCGGAGCTCGGCCTCCGTCACGCTCAAGGATTCCGCCGAGAGTTCTACGCTCTGGTCGAGATTTACCAACCTGACGACGATCGCGCGCCACGGCCTGCGTGATCCGGAGGTCCTTTCGCGGATCGGTCTCGTGCGCATGTTTTATTCGGACTACGTCCTTTCGCCCACAGAGATGACTGCGGACGCGGAGGCAATCTGCGACCGGCTGCGCAAGTCGCCGCATCTTGCGGCTGCATTCGTGAACGCTCCGGCCCGCCTTGACGCCATCGCCACCGAGACTTTGAATACAGCAACGACCGGATTCGCAATGGAGCGCGGATTGCGGCTCTCCGCTTGCGCGGCCAGCTATGCCGTGCAGGTCAGCCGGGCGCTGCGGCCCGCCAACCTGTTCATGACCCGCCGCAAGGCTACACCTGGATGCCCTCGGAATCTCACCTGGATCGTTGATAGGGAGCATGCCGAGATCCGGTTTTCGGGCGGAGAGGTCAAGAATGGCCAGACTGTGATCGTCAACGTGCACGGTGAGGACGCCCGCATTCTCTGGGACTGGGACCGAGTTCATCGCCCGGCACTTATGAAGATGCGGGGCATCGAGTCGTCGCCCTATCTCTTCCCGGGCACTGCCAGTCCACGGCTGCGCAAGTCGGCGCTGAATTTGCCGAGCGGATGCATGTCCGTCGCGTCGATCATGGAGCTGTGGGACCTCGGGGACCGACAGCTCGGCCTCGGCCTGACGCCGCATCAATGCCGCCACGCACTCGCGACGCTGATGCTCGCCGTAAGACCGGGCGATTTCGCAGGTGTCGCTTCCGTTCTCGCCAACACCGAACAAGTCGCGCGGCGCCACTACGGCAAGGACAGCGGTGAGGCGGCGGCCGTGGCCGTGCGCGAGTCTCTGCTCGCGCAGCACCCCGATATCTTTGCGCGCATGCAACGGAGGACATGATATGAAGGCCGATCTCTCTGTGGTTCTCAAGGATGCGCCGGCGGCCGTGCGGCGGGCGATGACAGAGGACGCGCAGGATCTCGCGCCAGGCGCGGCGCAGGTCATGGGGCGGTTCTGGTCGGCTGTGCGTGCGGGCAAGGGTAACCTGTCGATGCCTCCGGCGGATGCTTACCGCTCGGCCGCCGCATCGGAGTCGACGTTTCGGTGTCTAATGCGCACTATGGCGGCATACGCGCCGCACGTGTCCACCGCGCCGGCGAAGCTCGTCAGCGACGAATGGTATGCCCGGCGAAAGAAACCGCCGGCGAAGGCGGCCTCGAAGCCGGTTAAGCCCGTCGGAGCAAACTGGCCTGCATCCTGGCGGCGGATGAAACCGAAACTCGATGCCGCGCCAATATCGGTCAGCACACGGGAGCGCTACTTCGCCAACATTGACCGGTGCGCCGCGGTTGTCACTGAGGGCTTGGCTTCGGACACGCACGGATTCATCGCAGCCTGCGAGTTGGCGGACGCGTTTCTATTCCATGCCGACGAAAGCCTACGCGTGAAGCCTGTGACGGCCGCGAATTACATCTATGGTCTGATTGCTCTTGGCGTCAGGGGTGGCGTGGCGGAAGAGAGCTTGACCGCCATGCGGGTCATCTGGCGAGAACTACAGGATCAAGCCGCGCTTGATGAAAAGAACAAGTATGAGCGGCTGTCGGCCTTGATGGAGCGAGGAGGCTATGCCCATGTGGCGGACAGGATCGGTGAACTCAGAACGCGCGCTCAAGATCTGCCGGCACACAGCGCAGCCGGGCGACGCTCTATGCAACAAGCTGTCGTGTGTGCCGTCATCCTCAACAAGCCGCCGCGCAAAGGCGATCTCGTATCGTGGCGGTTCGGCGAAGAACTCATCCGTGACATCGATGGGACCTGGCGCGCCGAGTGGGAGCAAGAAAAGACAGGAGGCGAGACGGAAACAGGTGGGATGTGGCCGGAGATCTGTGACATCCTCGATGAGTGGATTCTCGGCGGCCGTCCCGATCGCCTCGTTCACATGCGTTACAACGAACTCGTCGGGCGGAACTGGCTGTCGCACGATGACACGACGCCCTATCGCAACCTTCCAACCGAGTTGACCAAGGCCGCGATCGGAGTGCCGTCCCACGATCTGAGAACGCTGGCCGCGGATTACATGCGACGTCATGATCCAGCTCACGCCGCTGACATCATAGCCACGCACCTTGGGCATGCCGACCGAAAGTCGACCGCGCCCTATCGCGCCGAGTGTGATGGGGCGGCGGGCCAGGCGATCTGGCAAGGGGTGCGTTCGATCATTTCGAAACAGACTGGAAAACCGAGCAGCAAGCGCAGGAAGCGGGTGCATACGCTCAGGCCGTAGCGCCGCCATTCCTGATGGTCGGCAGCACGCTCGGAGCAAATGGAAGAACGGGATCGGTTCTATCTCTCGCGGCCGTCTTTGTGAGGCCGCAAGAGATGGGCCGATCTCAAAAGGGAAGAAAAGGATTATAATTCATATAGTTACATGCATCCGGATACCATCGCTTGACCCGCGCATGACGCGGAAACCATCCGGAGACCAACATGAAGCTCGATCCGAAATCCGCCTTCGCCCCCGATCTCGTTCAGAACGTCCCTTCCGATCCGCTCCTCAGCTTCGTTTCCGCGCGACATGAAGCGCTGTGGAGTGCCGCTCGTCTGCTCGGCGGTAGCCACTCCGCTCGGCTCGTCGACCGATGCGCGCAAGCTCTCCGCGACGACCGGTGCGTGACACGGCGGACAAGGATTATGCTCGGGCAGATCCTCGCGGTCTTGTCGCTCGACCATGTCGACGACCCAGACTTGCCATACATGGGTTACTTTGCGGCGATCGATCCCGGCGACCCGGTTGTTGATGAGATCTGCCTCCTCACAGACGAACTCCGCGGGGTCCTCGAAGGCGCGGACATAGATCATCCGCGGACTCCGCACCTCCGGTCCGTCGCGTAGCTCTGCGCTTCGGCCGACACCGCCGGTTTCTCCTGCCGGCGGTGCTTGACGACCCGAGAACATCGATCAGCCGTAGTGGCTGGCTCTCGCGGTCAGGAGACCAAGATGAACAAGCCCATCAATAGCGACGGCTTTCACTTCGCCGCCCTCGAGGCCAGGGACTTTATCCGGACCCACGGAAACGGTCTCTCCGAGATCATGTTTGCCCTCGCGGGCGATCACGGTCTGGACCTGTTCTGCGCCGCCGATCGCGCGCTTGATGCGTCGCCGCCGGACTTCCGACAGGTCTCGGCGTTCGTGCACGAGATCCACGATTTGCTGGCGTCGTGCGGCACACCGGAGGATCGCTACGCCAATGCACTCCGTTGGCACGGAGCCCGGATGGCGGACCTCGCTCGGAGATTGCCCAGCTGAACATCACAATCCGGTTTCCGATACCGGACCCAGTCACGGATGCGGACGAACCGGTCTGTCGGGCGGGTGTGCCGCCCGACACAAGTCCACCCGCGTCTTCCTTTACCTTTCGCCCGGACTGGGCTTGGCGAGCCGCGTGCGCGCCGACCCCGTTATCAGGAGACCCTCCGCATGCCGAACCAAAGCAGATTTCTCGCGCTCATTCTCCGGCACCGACCAGAAACGATCGATCTCGAACTGGACACAAATGGCTGGGTGCGGATCGATGACCTGCTCAAAGCCATGAGGCGGTATGGTCGACCGATGTCCCGCGCCGAGCTCGAGAGGGTCGTCTCGGCAGATCGGAAGGGGCGGTTCACGCTGTCTGCCGACGCGACACGCATCCGCGCGGCGCAAGGTCATTCAATCGAGTTGGACCTCGGCCTCCCGCCGTCAATTCCTCCGGATACCCTTTATCATGGCACCGCCAGACACCACCTGAATGCGATTTTCGGACGAGGACTTCACCCAGCGCGGCGGCAGTTTGTTCATCTCAGCCGCGATTTCGAGGCGGCCAGGTCAGTTGGGTCCCGACACGGCAAGGCAGTGGTCCTGTCCGTGGATTGCGCCGCGATGAACGCGCAGGGACATGTCTTTTTCCGCGCCGACAACGGTGTCTGGATGACCGCGACGGTGCCCGCGCGGTTCATAGGCTTCGCGCCGAACTGAGCGGAACGTTGGTTGTCCGCTTCAGGCACCGGAACTGCATTGTCGCGGGCTACCTGCGGCCTCCATCATGCCACGACCCGGAGGCCATGTTCCTGCGCGCGCGCCTTCACGGCTGCTGACGGATCTTCGAACGGCCTCCTGACCTTGGAGACATCGACAACGACGGATTCCAGACGCCTGGCCAGCTTTTCGGTCTTGAGATTCTGCCCGTAGGACTGGTCGCCCTCGTCGGTGCGGGTATGCCCCATGAGGCGACAGCGGATGGCATCGGACTTGTCGTCGCCGAGCAGGTCGTGGTGGAACGTCGTGCGCAAGGCGTGAAAATCCAGTCCGGGCCAGTAGCACTCGTTGGTCTTGCGGTAGTAGGCGAAGGTCTTGCTGAAATTCGCCGAGAAGGTTCCCTTCTGCTTGCCGCGATTGAGGAACGGGAAGAGCCGAATGTGGCAAGCTTTTTTCCGTAGCTCGACCAGTTTCAGCAGCCCGAGCTCGACCAGTTGCGGGTGGACCGGAAGCGTCCGGGCACTGCTCAGGGTCTTTACGCCGTTCACGATGGTGTGCTGGATCGTCAGTGTGGGGATGCCCTTGTCGGTCCCGAAATCATCCGGCCCAAGCTGAAGGATTTCTTCCATCCGCATCCCCTGGTGCCGAGCGATGAGTGGTGCCCAGAACAGCGGCTCCCCGATATCCTCAAGGGGCTCCTGAAAAATGCGAGATCCCAAGAGCTTGTAGATGCGATCGTCCCAAGCTTGACGTTTACGTCCCCCCTCGCGCTTTTTCAGTTTTTTCTCCTCATCATTGGTCCAGCAGCAGATTGCAAAGGGATTGCGATCAATAAGCTGCATATCCATCAACATCTTGCCGACATTCCCCAAGACACGTCCGTGATTGATGTAGGTTGTCACCGAGATCCGAGGTTTGGTATTCACCAAGCGCATCTTGTCGATCTCCTCCGCGGTGGCTCCCCTCGCTTTGGCAGCCTCGATGTCCCTTTCAAGTCGGGCTTCCTCCGCATCGGCTCTTTCGATGAGTTCGATCAGCGTATACTCGCCGCGATCCCTTTCCGAGCGGCCGTGATTTGCTGGAACGCCCCAAAGGAGGTTGAGGGCATCATTGACGTCGTCGACGGTAATTTCGTCGATAGGGTCATCTCCAAAGCATGCGGGCCAGAACGCTCTCGCGAGGCGATACTTGCCGACATAATTTTCAGGGAGCCGTTCCTCTGTTGTCTCCGCATTCGGTTTCGTTACCTTTTGCCGTTTCTGGTAATCCGTAAACGGAGGCCGATAACCAAGGCTCACGAGCTCGAAATAGAGCTCGATCGCCTCCGGCACCGTGATGCCGCGCTTTTTCTTGAGTGCGGCTCGGGAAGCCTCAGATAGGAGTTTCTGATCGATAAGGATACGCGGCGGGCGAGCGGCAATCCGCGCCGCCTGCCAGCTTTCGTCGGTATAACCTTCCGGGCGGTCAAACCCATCCGGCACGACGATTTGGGTCAATAAGGTTGAATTCAGAAACGTAGACGTGCAGGCAGACGGCCTGCTACTGGACGCCTCACTTTGCGTTTCGGGTGTCTCAGGGATGGGGTCGGGCAGCGTAGCAAAGGCAACTCCCGCATCGGGCATGTTCGAGGCAGGCATTACATGGGCGGACATCGGCGTGGCCGGGACGGCTACACTCGTTGCGAAGGCAGCCGGTGCAATCGCGCTTTGCGCCGGAGTGTCGAGTTGCGGCACTGCTGGCGCTGACGCTGTGCTGACCGCGCGGCGGAAGAACACGGTCGGCTGGTCATAATGGCCTTGCTGGCGACGGGCACGCTCCAGGCTCACGTCGAGCAGGACCTTGGTCGCCTCGTAGGCCAGCGCAGCCCAATCCTCGTCGGCTTCATCGATCTCAATCCCGAGTTGCCCCGCGACATGACGCAACGGATGTCGCGCGACCTCCCGGTTGCCCAGATGAAGAGCCTGGCGCAGGGTTGCCTGGAGCGCCTCCTCACGTCGCAGACCGAGGGCGGCCTCCTCCGCGCTGCGGGGGCCGGCAACGGCGCGGGCGCGCTCGAAGGCCTCGATCTCGAAGCGAGCGAGGCTTTCCAGCATCCAGACCTGTGTTTCGGGCGCAATCGCCATGATCATCTCCGCATCCGCGGCGAAGACCAGGTCGCTCATCTCGGTGAGGCGGCGGGCCAGGATCTTCGCGTTGGCCGGGACATGGGTGCGAAGCGAAAAACAGAGGAACGACTTTTTCGATGGGGTGCAGTTGGTCTCTTCCGGATCGTCTCGGGAGGCGCCGCCCCGGTCCCGTAGGGACCGGGGTAGCCGTCTGCGCCAGTAGTAGCCGTTTCGGCGGATTTCGAGATGGGGCGGCAAGCTCCGATTCCGGGGCATGGGAATGCCCTCCTGTGCACACGTTGTGCACCGCCGTGTGCACCGGTTTGTGCACCTCATCGGGCGAACTCCGATTCCGGATCTCGGAAAACCTTTAATTTCAGTAGCTTGCTGGGGTTTTGGCTCCGGCGGTAGGGATCGAACCTACGACCAATTGATTAACAGTCAACTGCTCTACCGCTGAGCTACGCCGGAACGGTGACGGGGCTATAGCAATCTGGATTTGTGGCGTCCAGAGGGTATTGGCGCAACGGGGTGAATTATTTTGAGGATGCGTCACGCAAGCGGAAACGTGCGGTTGCAGACATAGGCGTTTCGGCAGCGACGCGTGATTTTCCTGACAGGTCAATGAGATGCGCGAAGACATTGCGCTCCGCGGCGGGGATGAGCGCGGGTGGCGTGTCATGATAGATCCGCTCCGCCAGTGCGCGGGCGGTGGCGGGGCCGGCGGCAAGCGCTGCGAGGATCTCGGATTCGCGCATCATGCGGTGGGCGATCAGCCAGTCCAGCCGTCCGGACGGATCCGTCACCGGGGCTCCGTGGCCGGGATGAAACACGCGCCAGGTGCGGGCGCGCAGCCGGTGGCAGGAGGCCATGAAATCGGTCAGGTCGCCATCCGGCGGAGAGACCAGCGAACTGGCCCACCCCATCACGTGATCGGCCGTGAAACAGGCGTCCTTCCAGCCCAGAGCGATGTGGTTGCCAAGGTGACCCGGCGTGTGCAGCACCTCGAGCGCCCAGCCGTCGCCTTCGATGATCTCGCCATCCTCCAGGGCGCGATGCGGGCGAAATGCGTGGTCGATGCCCTCGCCACCTTCCTGCATCCCCGACTTGGCCAGCCCCTGCATGATCGCGCTGCGGCCGGCCCGGGCGTCGCCGAAGGCGAGGATGGGGGCCCCCGTGCGCTCGCTGAGGTCGGCGGCAAGCGGCGAATGGTCGAGATGGCTGTGCGTGACCACGACGTGGGTGATTGCCTGACCGGGTTCGACAGCGGCAAGGATCGCCTCGAGATGCGCGGCGTCGTTGGGTCCCGGGTCGATCACGCAGAGCCCTCTCGTACCCAGCAGGTATGTGTTGGTGCCACGGTAGGTCATCGGCGACGGATTGGGCGCGAGAATGCGGCGCAGCCCCGGTTCGAGTTCGATGGCGAGGCCGGTGGGCGGATTGAAATCGTCTGGTGGCGGTGTCATCGCTCTTTCTCTTGCTGGGGCGGGGAGCTAGGTTCGGCACATGTCGTTCGCATGGCTCAAGAAATACCTGCCGCGGGGGTTGTACGGCCGCGCTGCCCTGATCTTGATCGTTCCGGTCGTCAGTGTGCAACTGGTTGTTTCGGTTGTATTTATCCAGCGCCATCTGGAGGACATCACCGGGCAGATGTCAATGACGCTGGTGCGGGAACTGGACGTCATCGCGGAACGGGCCCGCACGGCCGGAACGCGGCAGGAGGCGCTGGACCGGATGGAGCCGTTCCTGTCGGCCTTCGAGATGGATGTGCGCTTCGTGCCGCTGGAGGCGGTGCCCGACGATGACTACATCCGCTGGTACGACTATTCGGCACGGGTGGTGCGGCGCACTGTTCGGCGCGCGATGCCCGAGACGCTGGCGACAGTGTTTCCCGACAACCGCTTGATACTCCTTTATTTCCAATCCCCCATCGGCCCGGTCGAGGTGGGCGTCAATCGGCGACGGGTGACCGCCGCCGCGCCGCACCAGTTGATCGTGACCATGGTCTTCTTTGGCGGATTGATGACCGTCATCGCGTTTCTCTACCTGCGCAACCAGTTGCGCCCGATCACCCGGCTGGCCGATGCAGCGCAGGCTTTCGGGCGCGGGCGCATGGTGCCCTACAGCCCGTCTGGCGCGACCGAGGTGCGAGCTGCGGGCGGGGCATTTCTGGACATGCGCTCGCGGATCGAACGGCAGATGGAACAGCGGACGATGATGCTCTCCGGGGTGAGTCACGATCTGCGCACGCCGCTGACGCGCCTGAAACTGGGGCTGTCGATGATCGACGAGGAGGAGGCCGAGCCGCTGCTGCGCGACGTTGCCGAGATGCAAAGACTGTTGGATGCGTTTCTCGACTTCTCTCGCGGTGCGGCGGAAGGTGAACCCGAGCCGACCGACCCGGTCCACCTGGTAGAGCAGATCGTCGCGGATGCACAGCGGGCGGGTACGCCGGTCAGTCTGGGTGCCTGCGAAGGCGCGGGCGAGGTTCCACTGAGAGAGATGGCGATCCGTCGTGCGCTGGAGAACCTGATCGGCAACGCCGTGCGCTATGGCTCGCGCGCGGTGGCCTCGGTCGTCGTGACGGAACGGTCATTGCGGTTCCGGGTCGAGGATGACGGTCCGGGCATACCGGCAGAATTGCGCGCCGAGGCGATCAAGCCGTTTTCGCGACTCGACCCTGCCCGCAACCAGGACAGGGGCAGCGGTGTGGGTCTGGGACTGGCCATCGTGGCCGATGTGGCCCGGGCTCATGGCGGTGTCCTGCGGCTGTCGGAAAGCGCGTCGCTGGGTGGGCTCTGCGCTGATATCGTGATTGCCCGTTAGACCAGATTGCGCCGGTCAGCCGTCGATGCGGGCTGCCATGATCGCGATTGCCTTCTGATAGACCCCGGCGGCATTCCATTGCTGGATCACAGCGAAATTCGGCTCGCCCACCTGATAGCCGCGCCCCGGTTTCCACCCATTCTGGCGGAGGAAGTTGGCGGTGGAGGCCAGCGCGTCGGTGATGTTGTAGAAATCGACCCTGCCATCGCCGGTCGCGTCCACCCCATAGACAAGCGCGTTGCCGGGGAGAAACTGTGTGTGACCGAGCTCGCCATGCCTGGCGCCCAGCGTGCCACTGGTCAGAGTGCCTTGGTCGACCAGTTTCAATGCGCCGATGGCGTGGGGCCTGAAGAAATCCGAGCGGCGGCAATCATACGCCAAGGTGGTGATCGCAGAGACGACCTGACTGTCGCCCATGAATCCTCCAAAGGCGGTTTCCATGCCGTGAATTGCGATGAGGATGCCCGCGGGCACACCGTACTGCCGTTCGAGCGCGGCATAGAAATCGGGGTTACGCGCCTTACGCTTGCGGCCCTGGGCGACGATCGTGTCGGCGCCGCGCACCTGCATGAACTTGTCCAGAGAGTAGCGAAAGGATTTCTGGTTGCGGTCCGCGGCGATGGTGCGGGTCGCGTATTGCGCCTGCGACAGCGCTTGCAGGCCGGCCGTTCCGACGCCTGCGCGCCGCGCTTCCTGGGCGAAATCCGTTTTCCAGGTTTCGAACCCGGCGCCGGTATTGCCGCAGGTCGCCGCCTCGAGCCCGACGGGCAGCGAGAGCATCGCGACGAAGGCGAGACGAAACAGGGACATGGCATACTCCACGAAGAGATCGGAACGAACAGGTCAATGCTAACCGGATATCGTGCAATTTCCACAACAATGACTGCGATCCGGTAAATCGGCCCCGTGAAAGCGGCCGCAGGAGTGCAGCAAAAAAAGAAGCCGGCCCTAAAAAAGGGCCGGCATGATGGTCATGGTGTGACTGCACCGGAGGTGCGACGGTGGTGACCTTTTGGACGCCTCAGGCTTTCCGCGATGCGCGCCGGCGACGGGCAAAGCCCAGAGCGCCCAGACCCACCAGCAGCAGCGGCGCGGCGGCGGGCAGCGGGACGGCGGCCGGGTTTGTGTCGACCCGCAGGGTGAAAGACGAACCCGTGAAGTTCGATCCGAGCGCGATCGCGTAGTTGAGGTTCAGGTTGGCCAGATCCTCGATCGAGTCCTGTTCAAGCATGACGCCCTTCAGAAACTCTTCAATGTCCGCGATGTCGTCATAGGCATAGGTTTCCCAAAGGCTCTCATCGAGGGAATAGACATCCTTTGCGCTGAGCGTCCCCATCACACCGTCAAGACTGTCGTCGATTCCGCGGCGCACTTCCCAGCCGAGACCGTTGTCCCAAGCCATGACGAGGGGATCGGAGACGCCATCGAAATCCCACAGCAGCCCGTCCGGTGCCATCGACTGGTCGAGCCAGTCGCCGAAGATCGCGCCATAGCGGCCATAGAAACCGTCGCTGGTCAGCGTATCCTCGTTGGGGCTGTTCAAGTCGAATCCCGAGCGGTCGGCGGTGTCGAAGAATCCGCCCAGCGTGAAATTGGGGTTCGGATTGGGCTGCTCCGTGCTGCCGAACAGACCGAAGGGAAACTGCGAGAACGCGGCTTCATTGTTCGGACCCAGTTCGACGCTACTGGAGAAGGCAAGCCCGTCGCCATCGGTCGATGCCTGAAAGCCCGAGCCGACGCCCGTGCCAAGTTGCACCGAGAAGCTTTCGAGCTTCTGGCCCGACAGGTTCACGATCCGGTGGAACACTTGGTAGAGCGAGTCACTATCGGTGGTGGTGACATCGAAGACCAAGTCCACTGGCCCGGTATCCGTCAGTTGCTGCTTGAACCGCTTGCCACTCTGAAAGCCGCTGTTGCACTCTGCTGTGCTCGACGCAAGGATGCAGCCGTCGAACGTCCCCTGACCGGTCGTGTATCCTGTATTGGACACGCGCAAGCCGGGGTCGCCGGCCTCGGGTGCTGCATAATAGATCTGTCCGTTGGTGGCGGCATTCGCGTCGGGCAACGTGCGATCATAGACGACGCTGGCGTCGGTGGCGGTCCCGCTGACCGGACCGCCAAGCACGACGTTGTCCGTATTCCATCCGCTGATGGTCGCCGCGTGGGCGGCCATCGGTGCTGTCGCGGCAATCGCCAACGCGGCTGCCGAGAGTTTCCCCAAGTTCTTCATATTCCCTCCAAAACTCAAACACTGTGACCGGTTTCACCCCCAAGTGGCCATCACACACGACCACGAACTGATCATTTTCCGATCAACACATTCGGAAGATTGCATAAACAATTTTCGAGATCAAATGATATTCTAGCTTTCGCATGTAATTTCGGTGCAATGCGGCGATATGACCGAACCCGCTGCCGACCGCGAAAAAAACAGGCGCCCGCGAAGGGCGCCTGTCGACAGGGTTCGGCGCGGGAGTGGCCCGCACGAAGGACCGGATCAGCAGCTGTAGTACATGCCGAATTCGACCGGGTGTGGCGTGTGCTCGTACTTGTGCACCTCTTCCATCTTCAGTTCGATATAGCCTTCGATCTGCGCCTTGGTGAAGACGTCGCCCTGCAGCAGGAAGTCGTGGTCCTTGGCCAGCGCCTCCATCGCCTCGCGCAGGCTGCCGCAAACGGTCGGGATGCCTTCCAGCTCCTCGGCGGGCAGGTCATAGAGGTTCTTGTCCATCGCTTCGCCCGGATCGATCTTGTTCTTGATCCCGTCGAGCCCGGCCATCAGCAGGGCGGCGAAACACAGGTACGGGTTCGCGGCCGGATCGGGGAAGCGGGCCTCGACACGCTTGGCCTTGGGGCTTTCTGTCCACGGGATCCGCACACAGCCAGAGCGGTTGCGGGCGGAGTAGGCACGCAGAACCGGGGCCTCGAAGCCGGGGATCAGGCGCTTGTAGCTGTTGGTCGACGGGTTGGTGAAGGCGTTCAGCGTCTTGGCATGCTTGAGAATGCCACCGATGAAATACAGCGCTTCCTGCGACAGGTCGGCGTATTTGTCACCGGCAAAGAGCGGCTTGCCGTCCTTCCAGATCGACATGTTCACATGCATGCCCGACCCGTTGTCGCCATAGATCGGCTTGGGCATGAAGGTGGCCGATTTGCCATAGGCATGCGCGACGTTGTGGATGACGTATTTGTACTTCTGCAGCTCGTCCGCCTGCTCGGTCAGGGTGCCGAAGATCAGGCCCAGCTCGTGCTGGCACGAGGCGACCTCGTGGTGGTGCTTGTCCACCTTCATGCCGAGTCGCTTCATGGTCGACAGCATTTCGCTGCGCAGGTCCTGGGCTTCATCGGTCGGGTTGACCGGGAAATAGCCGCCCTTCAGGCCCGGGCGGTGACCCATGTTGCCCATCTCGTATTCGGTGTCGGTGTTCCAGGACGCGTCGGTGGCGTCGACCTCGTAGGAGACCTTGTTGATCGAGTTGCTGAAGCGCACGTCGTCGAACAGGAAGAACTCCGCCTCGGGGCCGAAATAGGCCACGTCGCCGATGCCCGACGCCTTGAGATACGCCTCGGCCTTCTCGGCGGTGCCGCGCGGGTCGCGCTCATAGGCTTCGCCGGTGTCGGGCTCGACGACCGAGCAATGCAGGCAGAGCGTCTTCTCGGCATAGAACGGGTCGATATAGGCGCTGTCCGTGTCGGGCATGAGCTTCATGTCCGAAGCCTCGATGGATTTCCAGCCGGCGATCGACGACCCGTCGAACATGAAGCCTTCTTCGAGGAAGTCTTCGTCAACCAGGTCGGCCACGACCGTCACGTGCTGAAGCTTGCCCCGCGGATCGGTGAAACGGATATCGACATACTCGACATCCTCGTCCTTGATGGTCTTGAGAATTGCGTCCTTGCTCATTCCCTTTGGTCCTTTCCTAGAAATTGGTAGTATTTTCAGAGCGCGTCCGAGCCGGTCTCGCCGGTGCGGATGCGGATCGTCTGTTCTACGCTGCTGACGAAGATCTTGCCGTCACCGATCTTGTCGGTCTTGGCCGCGTCGACGATGGCCTCGATCGCGCCGTCGACCTGGTCGTCGTCCAGCACGACTTCGATCTTCACCTTGGGCAGGAAATCCACGACATATTCCGCCCCGCGATAGAGCTCGGTGTGGCCCTTCTGGCGACCGAACCCCTTGACCTCGATCACCGAGAGGCCCTGCACGCCGACGTCCTGAAGAGCTTCCTTCACCTCGTCCAGCTTGAACGGTTTGATGATCGCTTCGATCTTTTTCATGGGGCCCTCCTGAGCGATTGCTTGAGCCGGGTGAGACCATTTCTCCGTGTTGTCTACAATCGGTTCCGGTGGCAGGGTTCGCACAGGCCGAAGGGAAATCCCGGTCGCGCCCACATTTCGGGCAATGTGCACAATTTTCGGGCGGAATTGAATCGCCGAGGGGTTTGTATGGGTGACTTGTTGAGCGCCGCGCAGATGAAAGAGATCGAAACGGCCGAGATCTCCTCGGGCGCGGTGACCGGTCTGGAGTTGATGGAGCGCGCCGGCGCGGGCGTGGTCGAGGCGATCTGCGCGTGTTTTCCGGATCTGGCCGAGGGCGCGCACAGCGCGGTCGTGCTGGCGGGGCCGGGCAACAATGGCGGCGACGGCTTCGTCATCGCGCGGCTTCTGACGGAGCGAGGCTGGCGCGTGAGCGTGCATTTCCTGGGCGACGCGGATCGCCTGCCGCCGGATGCCAAGACCAACCATGATCGCTGGGGCAGGATCGGCGCTTGCCTCCCGCTGTCCGATCGCAGCCCCGGCACGGTCCGGTCGATGCCCGACCTTGTGGTGGACGCGCTGTTCGGGACCGGGCTGACCAGGCCGCTCGAGGGCGATGCGGCCTTCGTGCTGGACAATCTCGACATGCTGGGGACCGAGTTCGGGCTGCGCAGCGTCGCGGTCGATATCCCGTCGGGCATCTGTGCCGACAGCGGCAAGGCGCTCGGCTGCTGCCCACGGGTGGATCTGACCGTCAGTTTCCATGCCGAAAAGCTCGGCCACCGGCTGGGCGAGGCGGAGCGGCACTCGCGGCGGGTCGTGGTCAAGGATATCGGGCTGCCGCGCGACGAGCAGGCGGGGCCGCACCCCGAGCGGGTGCAACTGGTCGGGCCGCCTGATCCCTTGCGCCTCGCCAAGCCGGGGGCGGGACAGAAGTATACCCACGGACATGCACTGATCCTGAGCGGCGGAGCGGGCCGCACAGGGGCTGCGCGGCTCGCTGCGCGCGCAGCTTTGCGGGTGGGCGCGGGACTGGTCACTCTGGGCGTGCCTCCGGCCGCGTTCGCCGAGGTCGCGAACCAGATTACCGCGTTGATGGTGTTGAAGATTTCGGATGCGGACGAGCTGGGCGAACTGCTGTGGGACACACGTCTGAACGCGCTGTGCCTGGGGCCTGGGTTGGGCCTGACCGAGCGGGCGCAGGCGTTGATCGGGACGGTGCTGGCGCTGAAGCGGGCAGTGGTGCTGGATGCGGATGCGCTGACCCTGTTCAAGGACAGGCCCGCCGATCTGTTCGAGATGTTGCATGCGGGCGCGGTGCTGACCCCCCATGGCGGCGAGTTCGCGCGGCTGTTCCCGGACCTTGCGAAGAAGCTGGCCGCCGAACCGCTTTCGGGACCGGCTTACTCCAAGGTCGACGCGGTGCGCGCGGCCGCGAAGCGGGCCGGCTGTGTTGTGCTGCTGAAGGGGCCGGATACGGTGATTGCGGCCCCTGACGGGCGCTGTTCGGTGCATTCGGCGCAGTTCGACCGGTCTGCCCCGTGGCTGGCGACGGCGGGGTCGGGTGACGTGCTGGCCGGGCTCATCACCGGCTTGATGGCGCGCGGGTTAGACCCGCTTTCCGCTTGTGAAACAGGGGCTTGGCTGCACACGGAAAGCGCGTTGCAATTTGGCCCCGGCCTGATCGCCGAGGACCTGCCGGAGCACCTGCCGGCGGTGCTGCGCGGCTGCGGGCTCTAGCCGCCCCCGCGCGGCATATTCCCCTCGCATCGGTCGCAAAGCTTTGCTAATCAGCAGCGCATCGCGATGGCGAACGTGCGGGTGTGGCGGAATTGGTAGACGCACCAGATTTAGGTTCTGGCGCCGCAAGGCGTGGGGGTTCAAGTCCCTTCACCCGCACCAGCCCTCGAATTATTCTTGAGAACAGTAGACCATTTTGCCACTCGTCTTTCAGGCTGCGTTCTGGAACAAGGACTCGTGGCCATAAGACGGCAGTTGCGGCGAGGGTGATCACGGACAGGAAGACCTCTAGGCATGTGTCACATCTGGTCGCTACGCGCCGCCAGCCCCTGAGCCCTCCGAAAATGATCTTGATCCGGTTGCGTGGTTGAATTCCTGCGTTGAGGAAATTGGTGGTCGTCTTGCGTTGGTATCGACTTGGTAATCGGACGCATATCCCGTTGTCTTTCGCCCAAAGCAGTCGGTCGACGTCTGGGGAGCGGTTGAGCAGAACTCACGCGCCAATGTACCAAAGTAGACGGTTTCCCGACCAAGAGCGACGAATAGTGTGAGTGGTCGGCGACGGTTGTCGGAGATAGCGCGCCGTTTGATCCTTGTTGGGACGTTGCTGAGCAATGCCTCGGGGAGGAGGACCCTTTGATTTCCGTCAAGTGTCGTGAAGCATGCGCTCTATCAGAAATCAATGAGTCCTGACCCTAAGAGCCCTTGTCGGGTCACCTAAGAAAACCCCTTGCATCGGGCCTCCCGCAACGCCGGATGCGCGAAAGGTTCGCGCACTTAATCGGCGTCATCTCTTACAGTGAAACTCCCGTTTCCGACGCGGAGTTCCGACCGGCGCGCGAAGCCTTCACTCACAGGACTTTTTTGGGCCACGAACCCATTTCCCTTGGGCCCCGACATGCTGCAACACCCTGCTTCAGGCCGAAGCTCCGTCGCGTAGCGCCACATCGTCGAGCTCCTCGGCCAGCGCCTTGGCGCTGGAGGCACGGGGTTTGGAGAGGCCGCCGAGCAGCGAGTAGGCCGCCGGTGTCAGGAACAGCGTGAACACAGCTGCAAGGCCGAGGCCGCCGACGATCACCCACCCGATCGCTGCGCGCGCTTCTGCACCGGGGCCGCCGCCCAGGATCAACGGGAGGCCAGACATCACGGTGCAGATCAGCGTCATCGAGATCGGCCGCAACCGGGCCTGCGCGGCCTCGAAAGCCGCGTCGACCGCCGATTTGCCTTCGTCGCGCAACTGGTTGGCGAACTCCACCAGCAGGATGCCGTTCTTGGCCATGACCCCGATCAGCATGAGAACACCGATTTGGCTGTAGATATTGATCGTCGTGCCCGTCACCAGCATGGCGTAGATTGCGGCACAGACGCCGAAGGGGACCGTCAGCATCACTACCAGCGCACTGGTCAGGCTCTCGAACTGCGCCAGCAGCACGAGGAAAACGACCAGCAACGCGATCACATAGGTCGCTGTCAACGCGGACGACGTTTCGTCGAGCGATGCCGCCTCGCCCAGAAGGATCAGGCCGATCCCCTCGGGCAGTCGGTCCTGCGCCAAGGCGCGGACATCGTCGATCACCTCTCTCAACGTGACCTGAGGCGACACCGAGGCGTCGATCTCGATGGCGCGCCGCTGTGCGTGGCGGTCGAGTTCCGCCGCCACGCCCTTTTCCTCGAAGGTGACGATCTGGCTCAATGGCACCAACTCGCCGACTTCCGATCGCACGTAGAGGTTCATCAGGTCGATCGGATCGCGCACAGCCCCTGCCGCCGATTGCAGAAGCACGGGTACCGCTTCGTCGTCGATGGTCAATTCAGCGATTTCGTCCTCGTCGATCAGCGCGCGCAGAGTATTCGACAGCATCGACATCGGCACCCGGAGGTCCGAAGCCCGGGACCTGTCCACGCCGATACTGAGCTGGGGCTGCGTCGCCTGGTACTGGACGCGCACGCCCGACAGACCTTCGACCTGAGCGAGGTCGCGCGCGAACGTATCGGCCGCCGCGGCGATACCGGGATAGTTTGCGCCGGTCAGCGCGATGCTCAGACCGCCGCCGGACCCGCCGCCCCGCAGACCCAGGCTGTTGCCGCCAGAGATGCGGCTCTGCGCCCCCGGGATCATGTCCAGATCGGCCCGGATGGCGTCTTCGATATCGCCCTGCGACGTCTCGCGTTCGTCCCAAGGGATCAGCCGCACGGCTATCGCGCCCCGGTTCAAGTCATAACGCCCGGTGATCGAGAACAACCCCTCGGCCACCCCCTGCTGGATAAAGGGGCGCAGGATATTCTCGACCTGAACGACCTGCCGGTCGGTGTAGTCTAGGCTCGTGCCGTCCGGCCCTTGAATCCAGACCGACACCATGCCCCGGTCCTCCGGCGGGACGAGCTCTTCGCCAAGGTCGTCATAGACGAAGGCCGCACCGCCCGCCAGCAGCGTCGCCGCGACGATGGTGACCAGGGGAGCCTGGATCATCGGCTTCACCATCGCGCGGTACAGCGCGGCAAGACGATTGCCGATCCCTTCGAACAAACCACCGTTCTGCCCGAGCGGATCGCCCAGAGACGCCAGCATCGGGCACATGGTGAGCGCGACGAAAGACGAAATCACCACCGTGACCGCGAGCACGAACCCGAATTCCGTGAAAAGCCGTCCGGCGTCACCCGGCAGGAAGGAAATCGGCACGAAAACGGCAATGAGCGTCGCCGTGGTGGCGACCACCGCGAAGAAGACCTGGTGCGATCCGATCACCGCGGCGGCCTTGGCACCCATGCCTTCCTGCCGACGGCGCTGGATATTCTCGGTCACGACGATCGCGTCATCCACGACCAGCCCCGTCGCCAGAACCAGCGCAAGAAGCGTGATGAGATTGACCGAGAACCCCATCAACCAGATGCCTGCGATCGATCCGGTGAGCGCGATCGGAATCGCCACCGCGGGGATCAGCGTCGCGGTGAGACGTCCGAAGAACATCCACATAACCGCCACAACGATGACCAGCGCCAGCGACAAGGTCTTGATCACCTCGGTGATCGACCCCTTGATGAACACGGCATCGTCGCTCGTCACCTGAAACCCAAGGTCCGGAAACCGAAGCTTCAATCGATCTATTGCGCTCGATATCTCCTCGGAAATACGGACTGTGTTGGACTGCGCCTGCCGGACCACGCCGAGGCTGATGACCATTCGTCCATCGAGCCGCGCCACGCTTTCGGGCGAGGCGATCCCGAAATAGACCGACGCCACGTCGCCCAGTCGCACATCATCGCGCAACAACAGGTCCTCGATCCGTGCGGGGCTTGACACGGTCGCATCCGCGCGCACCAGGACTTCGAGCGAGCCCGAGCCGAAACTGCCGACCGGCACGTCGAACTGTGCCGCGCGCAATACGTCCGCGACCTCTCCGATGGAGAGCTCGAAAGCGGCGAGACGCGCCGGGTCCACCTCGACGCGCAGGACCCTTTGCCGATCTCCGAAGAGAACGACCTCCGCCACGCCGTCGACGGCGGTGAATTCGGTCGCCACCGCGTCTTCAACGAGTCGCGTGAGCTCATCTATGGGGCGGGTTTCGCTCCAGACGGCGACATCGACGATCGGGTCGGCATCCTGTTCGGACTTGACCACGAACAGGTCTTCGACCCCGCTTGGCAGGCGATTTTCGACCCGCGCCACCGCCTCGCGGACATCGTTGGACGCGTTGGCGAGATCGCGGTCCGGGCTGAACTCGACCCGCATCCGGAAATTGCCCTCTTCCGAAGAGGTGCGCACCGACCGAACACCGGCGACCCGCGCCACGGCGCCCTCCACTAAGGAAGCGACTTCGGCATCGACGGTGGTCGGCGAGGCACCGGGATAGTTTGCCCGAACGGAGACAACAGGCCGGTCCACATCGGGCAACTCGCGCACCTCGACGCCCCAGAAAGCACCGATGCCAGCGATCACGATCAGAAGGCTCATCACCGCAGCAAGATAGGGCCTTCGCACGCTGAGATCGCTGATGCCCCGACCGCCGATCATCATGAGCTTGCACCTGCACGCGCATTGAGTACCTGCACCGCCGAGTCCGGACTCAAACGCTGCGTACCTTCCACGACGATGGCATCGTCCTCGCTCAACGGGCCATCGACGATCACGAGTCCGCCGCGCCGACGCACCAGACGCACCGCGACCTTTTCGGCCCTGCCCGCCGAGACCCGCCAGACATGCAGGCTGCCTTCAGAAAATTGCAGGGCAAGTTCCGGCACCGCCGGGAACACCTTGCCCGGCAGATCGAGACGCAGCGAGAAGGAGGTTCCAGGGCGCAGGTAGTCGCCCGCGTTGTCTATCGATGCGCGCACCCGCGCGGTGCGCGTGGCGGCATTCACCCGACTGTCGATCTCGGCGATCTCGCCATCGAATATCCGCCCCTCGACGGACGGTGTCGTCGCGGAAACGGGCAGTCCGAGCTCCACGCGACCGAGGAGCGCTTCGGGCAGATCGAACTCCACGAGGATCCGGCTTCGATCGTCGAAACTCGACACCGGATCATCGACCGCAACGCGATCGCCGATCTCGACCGTCGCGATCCCGGTGATGCCGTCGAACGGCGCGGAAAGCACGCGGTCGCTCAACTCCTCGCCCGCTTTCTCGAGCTCGATCTCGGCCACCCGGTAGTCCGTCTCGGCCTGTTCCAGCCGCGCTGTGGCCGCCGCGCCCGTGTTTTGAAGTCGCCGATACCTGTCGCGCTCTTCAGTGGCCCGCTGCAAGCGCGCCTCAGCAAGAGAAACAACCAGTCGCTGATCGACGTTTTCGAGCCGCATGAGCACGTCACCCGCGGCGAACTTGCGCCCCGGCGCGACGTCAAGCGAGATGATTTCTCCTGACGCAGGTGCGCGCAGCGTGACCGAGCGGACCGCGAACCCCGTCCCGATGGCTGTGAACGACAGGTCATCCCGCACCATCCCGGCCCTTGCAACCATTACCGGAGTGGCCTGGCCAGCATCGGTTGCAGCGGTGGAGCGAGGCGCTTCGGCTGCGGCCCCATGCCACAAGGCAATCGCCTCTGCCCGGTATTGCCAAGCGACCCCTGCAGCAACCACGAGCACAAAGCACAGCATCGCCTGCTTCCAGAAGGCAGTCGTCTTCATTGACGATGTTCCCGGAATACTGGGTCAGTATGTGTTTTGCACATCGGTCACGGTTCCTTTCCCCAAAAGATACGACAGGCCGCGACGAAAAGCACCTCACGTTCCCTTTTGCCGTCGCAAAGGCGTCCGGCGTGGTGGCCGATTGCTATTTTTGGCATCCTTCGGGCGCGCCCTTGGAATCTGCGAAAGATGGTAGGTCGATGCGGCGCCACCACCAAGCATCCCTTCCATGCCTCTTGCCAGGCACCGAGATCCGCGCGATGGGCGGCACCCTCACGGCCAGTTACACAGGTTGTCAAGACGCGAATACCCTCACTGTCTCTGTCTACTGTAGGCCGCTAGGGTGTATATTGAGGTTGGTTTCCACGCCGGTGGGAGCACGTGGGGCACAGACGCAGATGATTTATCAGTTCGCCGGATTTGAACTCGACACAGATACCGGTGAACTGCGCCGTGCGGGCCAGTCGATTTCGATCGCACCGAAAGCCTTTTCCGTTCTGACCTACCTGGTCAAGAACCACGACCGGATGGTGTCGAAGTCTGAACTGCTGGATGCATTCTGGTCCGCGAACGTCTCCGAAGCCGCGCTGCAGACTACCATCAGTCTTGTGCGCAAGGCTCTGCAGGCAGGACCGGATCAAGCACCGATCATCAAGACTCTTCACGGCAAGGGCTTTCGTCTGGTCAGCCCTGTGACGATCGTCGCCGATCCAACACCGATGCCGCCCACAACCGCTCTGCGACACGTTCAGGAACGTCGTCTTGTCTCGGTCCTGTACGCGCAGATCTCGGCGGAGTCTGACGGGCTTGCGCAGGTGGAGCGATCGCGACTAAAGGCTGAGTTCATCCAGATCGCACGCCAACAGATCGAGGCCGACAAAGGGCAGCTGATCCGGATGATGATGGACGATTTCACTGTCTCTTTCGGCCTGACCCCGCATTTCGAAGACGGGGCGAGACGGGCAGCCTATTGCGCCTGGCAGTTGGCGGAACAGGTTCGCTCCGTCGGGCGCACGGGTGTCTCCGTTTCCTTCGGCATCGAGACCGGAACGGTTCTGAATGACGGGGCCGACTCCGGTTGGACGGCACCTGACGAGATCGAACATCGCGCATCGCGACTTGCACGCGATGCTGCCCCCGGCACGATTCACATCAACGAGACCACCAAGCTTCAACTTGGCGAAGAGGCGCGGTGCGTTCCGATCGGCCAAGGGTATCTGCTGACCGCCCCCCCGGAACAGAGATCCGGAATCCCCGCCCGGCCGCACATCCGCCCGACCCGCTTTGTCGGGCGCAAGGCCGAACACGCCTTCCTGACCGCAGCTTGGGACGGTGCGCAAAGCGGCAGCGGCAAGGCGGTGACACTGTCAGGACCCGCCGGGATCGGAAAGACCCGCTTGGTCTCGGAGTTTCTCGCCGCGGCACATCTTGGACCTGAGCGAAAGACCGTGGTCCAATGTCTGCCACGCTTGCAGGACAGCGCGATGGCACCAATCCGACAAATGTGTCGTCGATTGTTCGACGCCCTGCCCGACTCGCTGCTGGAGGATAGACTCGATCGTGCTTTGCTCGGCTGGTTCCTGGACAGGCCCGAACGCCCCGATCCAATCCTCGAAAGCGTCTCTGATCAGATGCGCCGGGTCCAGAGTCGTGCCTTGGTCTTGCGATTGCTGAACGAAATCTGCACAGCGACACCGCTGATCCTTGTCTTCGAGGACACGCACTGGATGGATCGCGAGTCGCGCGCTTATCTCGACGAGCTAGCCCGAAACGCGGATTCAATGGCGCTGCTGCTCCTCATCACCACGCGCTCCGGTGCCACATCCGCGTCGGACAGTGCGTCGCTCCTGCTCTCCCCCCTTGGCCGTGACGAGAGCCTTGCCCTGCTGCGGGAGATGCCGGAAGCAGCGGACCTTGGCACCGAGGAGGCGGTTACGCTGGTCGATCGCGCCGGAGGAAATCCATTCTTCCTCGAAGAACTGGCGCTCGCGCTCCGGTCGGAAAACGAAGTACGGACGAATCTTCCGGAAACCGTTCAGTCCGTCATGGAGGTGCGGATCGCCGATCTGGAAGTCCGCGCGCGCACCCTGCTTTATGCGATCTCCGTCGCCGGTCCGGCCGCCCGGCTCGGTCATGTCGCCGACCTGCTCGGATTGTCCGAAGCCGAGATCGGATCGGATCTCGCGCACCTCGTCGAGCTGGGTTTTCTGGTCGCGGAAGCGGACTGCTACGGTTTCCGCCACGCGCTGCTGCATGACACGGCATATGCGATGATCGCACCGGACGACCGCAAGAGTCTGCACAAACATGTGGCGCATTTGCTGGAGAGTATGCCGGAAAACGAGCCCGTTCGCCCTGAAACGCTGGCCTGGCATCTTCAGCAGGCCGACGAGACCGAACAGGCGCTCGTTCAGTGGACGCGCGCGAGCCAGGCGGCCATGTATCGCTCGGACCGGCAGGACGCGATATCCTTTGCCCGGAACGGTCTGTCACTACTCGCGCCCGATTTCCCAGACGCTGCTGAACACGAACTGAGATTGCAACTGTCGCTCGGGACCGCGCTGATGGCGGTTGAGGGATATGGTTCCGCGCGCGTCGGAACCGCGCTCGACCGCGCCCGCGTCCTCGGTGATGGCCGCGCGTCGTTCAAGAACCAGACGCGCATCCGGGCCGGTCTTTGGGTCCATACCTGGGTTGCGGGCAAGCTTGCGGAGTCGATCGATCACGCCGAAACCCTGTTGCGCATGGCCCGGCAGGCCGAGGACCCTGCCCTGCTCCTGCAGGCCCATGCCGGCCTTGGTGCGGTATTGGTGCATGCCGGCAACCTGACCGCGGCGCAGGACCATCTCAAGGCTGGATTGTTCCATGCGACACCCGACATCGTGTCATCGATCACGGTCCAGAACTCCGCCGTGACCTGCGCGGCCTATGCGTCATGGGTTGCAGGATTGCGAGGGAACACCGAGGAAATGCATGGCTTCTGCGAACACGCCTCCGATCTCGGCAAAGCCGTCAGTAACCCTTTCGCGCGCGCGATCAGCCTTTCGCTTTGTTCGGCGGCCCGCATGTTCGTCGGCGATGTCGAGGGCTGCCAAACGCTCGCCTCAAAGGCCGCAACCCTTAGCCGCGAACACCACTTTCCGTTCTGGCTGGGCACCGGGCTGATCCTGTCGGGCTGGGCACTAGGGCAGCGCGGACAATTCGACCGGGCCTTTGACGAGATCGACGAGGGGCTCGCCGTTTTCCGGGAAACGGGCGCACGGGTGCAATTGGCGAACTGGTACGGATTGAAGGCCGACACCTGCCTTTCAGCCGACCAGCCGGAGCTGGGACTCCGCATGGTCGACCAAGCGTTGGACTACGCCACCAGCACCGGCGACATATGGTTCGTGCCGCGCATCCGCGCCGTCGCCGCAGCCCTTCATCGCCGCCTCGGAAACGCCAAGGAGGCCCGCCTGCATGCGTCGCAATGCGAGCGTCTCGTGCAAGTCAATTCGCTTGGCCCCGCCTTCGTGACGACCGGCATCGCCCGGCGGTGATCGCAACGCCGCCGCGATCGGTCGTCAGAACTTGCTCAGAACTTCGTCAGGATTGGTTCGCCGCCGCGGGTTAAGATGACCTCATTTAGACGTTGCGCCATTCACTTGATCGCACGGTCGGTTTGCCGACACGCGGTCAATCAAAGATCGGATTCATTATGGCTTTCATTCCAAGTGATACGCGGTTTCCTCTCCAGTGGCACCTTCTGAACACCACCCCGGGCGAATACGACCTGAACGTCGTTGACGTGTGGGACGACTACGACGGGTCAGGCATCATCGTGGCGGGGCTGGACGCCGGGTTCGACTACAACCACCCGGACTATGACAATTACCGGACCGATCTGGACTGGGACTTCGAAAACAATGACTCCATTGCCCTGCCTGAACCGGACCCCGACCTGACGGACGACACCGATGTCGATGCGCATGGCACGCCGATCCTTGGCATCGTCGGCGCCGCGCAGGACGGCGTGGGCACCGTGGGGATCGCCTTCGGGGCCGAGCTTGTCGGCTACAAGACCGACTGGTCGCGCGACGAGGTCGAAGCCGCGATCGAGCGCGCGACGCGCGACAATCTCGACATCATCACGATGAGCTATGGCGAAGGCAGCGGTAACATGTTCGTCCATCGTGATGACCTCGTGGATGCCGCCGAGACCGCCGCCGAGGACGGGCGCGACGGCAAGGGTCTGATCATCGTAAAATCGGCGGGCAACAGCCGCCGCGACGCCAATAACGCGTTTCGCGAGGAGACCACCGGCGAAGCGTTGGAGAATTCGCGCCACACCGTCGTCGTGGCCGGGGTGAGCGATGAAGGCGAACTGCCGCCCATCGCCAACCAGATCGGGGATCCGAGCGACTCCGAGAACAAGAGCTCGAGCCCCGGCGCCAACATCCTGACCACCGCGTTCTACGGGCGCGAAGGCGACTCCGTGCAGACCACCGACATCACGGGCGCGCAGGGCTATTCCAGCGGCGACTATACCGGTTTTACCGGGACATCGGCCGCTGCCCCCCAGGTCGCAGGCGTGATCGCGCTGATCCTGGATGCCAACCCGACCTTGGGCTGGCGCGACGTGCAGGACATCATCGCCTACAGTTCGCGCCACATCGGCAGCACCATGGGCGCGGCCCCCATCGGCGAGGAACAGGGCACCCAACCCAACGGCGCGACCTGGTTCTGGAATGCCGCCGACAACTGGAATGGCGGCGGGCTGCATTATTCCAACGACTACGGCTTTGGCCTGATCGACGCCAAGGCCGCCGTGCGCCTGGCCGAAACCTGGACCACGCAGAAGACCAGCGCCAACGAGGTCAACCCGGCGCGAGTCGACGGGCTGGACCGCGAAGTCACCATCGCCGCGGGTTCGACCAGTGGCGGAGCGAACTTCTTTTCTATGCGCTTTTCAAACGGCATTCAGATCGAAAACATCACGCTGGCGATCAATTTCGTCGAGGTCGCGAACCTGAACGATCTGGAAGTCTACCTGACCTCACCGGGCGGCACACGGGTGCAACTGATCGCCGATACCGGCTGGTTCGGCGAGTTCAGCGGCAGCTGGCGGTTCGGCAGCACGGCTTTTCGCGGCGAATCCAGCGCTGGAGTCTGGCGGCTTGAGGTCCGCGATGACGATAACGCGGTATCCTCGCCGATCACGATCAACGATATCGACCTGTGGATGCATGGATCGGCGGAAACCGAGGACGACCTCTTCATATTCACCAACGAATTCGTCCTCTACGGCGGAGTCGAAGGACATTCCACCAACTTCGACGGCGGCGTCGGGCACGATATCATCAACGCAGCGGCGGTGGACGGGTCCATTCGTATCGACCTGATGGCCGGGACCGGCGATATCGCCGGGCGCCAGCTCACCATGTCGGGGATCGAGGATGTGTTTGGCGGTGACGGCAACGACCGTCTGACCGACGGGGTCGGCGTAAACCTGCTGCGCGGCGGGCGCGGCAACGACACGCTGCGGGATTCCGCCGCCGGCGGCAGCGATACCTTCCGTGGCAACCAGGGGCGCGACACGGTGGAAGTGACTTCGGCCATAGGCAGCGACGCCTTATATGGCGGACAAGGCCGAGACCTGATCGACTGGAGCGAAAGCGGCGAAACCTCGGCCACCTTCGATCTGGTTGCCGGCGAAGCCCGCGACACGGATGGCAACAGCGAAGTGATGCGCAGCTTCGCCGACCTGATCGGCACAGAGCGCGCCGACACCATCATCGAGAACAACAGTCGCAACGTGATCGACGGCCATGGCGGCAACGACACGCTGATCGTCTCCAGCATCATCCGCAGCGATGTGTTCCGGGGCGGCACCGGGCGGGACACCATAGACTGGAGCGGAGTCAACGAGCAGAACGCTCGCTTCGATCTCGGCTCGGGAACTGCGCGTGACAGCGATGGCAACACCGAGATCATGGAGTCCTTCGAGAACCTGATCGGCACGGAAAACAACGACGTCATCATCGAAAGCGGCGCGGTCAACGTGATCGACGCGCGCGGCGGCGACGACATCGTGCGCGTGACGACACTGATCGGCGACGACAGCTTTACCGGCGGGTTCGGAATTGACAGCATCGACTGGTCCGCCTCGGCCCAAAATGGCGGCGTCTATGATCTCGTGCTCGGCACGGCACGTGCGGGAAACGAGGTCGAGACCATGTTCGGGTTCGAAAACTTCTTTGGAACCAACCAGTCCGACACGATCATCGAAGGCGCCGGCGTCAATGCGATCAACGCCGGGGCGGGAAACGACATCGTGCGCGCCACCTCGCTGATCGGGAATGACACGATCAACGGCGGCACCGGCATCGACACCATCGACTGGTCCGGATCGGCACAGGCAGGCGGGCGGTTCGATCTGGCCGGCAACGTGGCGACGGCGAGTGCGGGGTCCGAGGCCATGATCAACTTTGAGAACCTGATCGGCACCGGCCAATCCGACACGATCATCGAAAGCGCCACGCACAACGTCGTCGACGCGGGGAGCGGAGACGACACGCTCATGGTCACGTCCCTGATCGACGGCGACAGTTTCACCGGCGGTTTCGGCATCGACACGATCAACTGGTCCCTGTCCGCGCAGGCGGGCGGGGTGTACGACATGTCCGGCGGGACCGCACGGTTCGGGTTCCTGTCCGAGATGATGTTCGGCTTCGAGAATTTCATCGGCACCGACCAGAACGACAGGATCATCGAGGGCGCGGGGCTCAACGAAATACGGGCAAGCTTTGGCGATGATATTGTCGAGGTCACCACCCTGATCGGCGGGGATTCGTTTCATGGCGGCGCCGGTGACGATATCATCGACTGGTCTGGCTCGGCCCAGGAAGACGGCATCTACGACCTGCATTTCGGCGTCGCACGGTTCGGTCGCCAGAGCGAAACGATGGTCAGTTTCGAGACCTTCATCGGAACCGACCAGGACGACAGGGTGATCCAGGGCAACCTGACCCATCTCATCCACACAGGCTCCGGCGACGACACGATCGAAGCCCGGCTCGCGGTCCATGCGACCGACTTCAACGGCGGCGCCGGGATCGATCATATCGACTGGCACGACGCGTTCGAAACCAACGGTCGGTTCGATCTTGCCGCCGGTACCGCCCAGGGCGCAGGCGGCACGTCTGTCAGCATGGCGAATTTCGAGGATCTCACGGGGACCGTCTTCGCGGACACCATAAGGGGCAGCAACGGTGACAACATCCTGGAGGGCATGGACGGCGACGACCGAATCTTCGGTCGCGGCGGCGGCGACCGGATCCTCGGCGGTGCAGGCGATGACGATCTGCGCGGCGGCGGTGGCGACGACTTCATCTTCGATGGCGATGGCATCGACCGGATGCGAGGCGCCAATGGTGACGATGTGTTCGACCTGATCGCCGACGACTTCGTCGACCGGATCAGAGACTTCACCATCGGATCCGACCAGATCCGGCTGTTGGGTTTCGGATTCGACGATCTGACAATCACAGACCTGGCGTCGGGACATGTGCGCGTCCGCTATGGTGAGGACAGGCTGATCCTGCGCGACGCAGATGACACGCTGAGCGCAAGCGACCTGACCGAGGCGGCTTTCCTCTTCGCGTGACACTCAGCACCGTTCGCAGGGCGGCTCACGATCACGATCGAAGGCGCGGGCATGTCGCCCGCGTCTCTGGACGCTTGCCCATGCGCCCATTCTGACGGATCATGACCCCATGACCAGAACGGCGAACACCATGGGCAGCGGTCCGACCGACCAGCAACCTGCGTATCTCACGACGAAGGAAGTCGCGGATCTGCTGCGCGTGAAGGAACGCAAGGTCTATGATCTCGCGGCGGCGGGCGAAATTCCCCATCGGCGCATAACCGGCAAGCTGCTGTTTCCCGCGTCAGAGATTACCGCCTGGATCGAGGGCAACAGCGACGCGGCAACCGGCGAGCGCCCCGCGGTGCTGACCGGCTCGCACGACCCGCTTCTGGATTGGGCGATCCGCGAGTCGGGCGCAGGGCTCGCGACGCTTTGGAACGGGAGCATCGACGGGTTGAACGTCTATGCCGAAGGTCGAGCCGCGCTCACCGGGCTGCACTTGCCGGAAGAGGACGGCTGGAACCTGCGCACCGTCGCGTCACGGGCGCTTCGGGACTGCGTCCTGATCGGCTGGTCCAAGCGGGCGCGCGGCTTGATCGTCGCGCCCGAACTGGATGGGAAAATTTCGACGTTCGCCGACACCAGTGGGCGACGACTGGTCCGACGCCAACCCGGCGCGGGGGCTGCGGCGCTTCTCGATCGGTTGATGACGGATGCCGGTATGACCGAAGCCGATCTCGCTCCGGTCGCGGGCTTCGCGCGCACCGAAACGGAAGCCGCCGCCGCGATTTCGGCGGGCGATGCGGACGCCGCGCTCGGCATCGAGGCGATGGCGCAGCAATTCCACCTTGGTTTCGTGCACCTGTGCGAGGAACGCTTCGACCTCCTGATCGACCGGCGAAGCTACTTCACCGAGCCCGTACAGCAGTTGCTGAGTTTCTCCCGGTCAAAGGCGTTCCACGACAAGGCCGCGGCAATGGGAGGCTATGATGTGGAAGATTGCGGCGCCGTCCGCTGGCTCTCACCCTAGGACGTGCGCGGGCGCATCATGCGCCCGCCTTTTTGGGCGACGATCAGTCGCCCGCGTTCGGGAAAAACAACTGCTGCCCGTCGATCTTGTAGGATGCGATGGCCGCCTGCCCTTCTTCCGAGATGATCCAGTCCACGAATTGCTGGCCAAGCTCGGCCTTGACGTTCGGATGCTTCTCCTGGCTCACGAGGATCACACCGTACTGATTGAACATCTTGGGGTCTCCCTCGACCGCGACCGTGTAGTCGCCCTTGTTGCCGAAAGAGATCCACGTGGCCCTGTCCGTCATGACGTACGCCCCCATCGCCGTGCCGGTGTTCAGCGTCGCGCCCATGCCGGAACCGGTCTCGCGATACCAGTTGCCCGATGCCGCGGCGACGTCCACTCCAGTCTGCTCCCAGAGGCGGAGTTCCGCCTTGTGCGTGCCGCTGTCATCCCCGCGCGAAGCGAAAGGCGCTTCCGTGTCGGCAATCTTGGCCAGAGCCGTAACCACGTCGCTCGTGCCCGCGACCCCGGCCGGATCGCTCGCCGGACCGACGATCACGAAGTCGTTGTACATCACGTCGAAACGCGCAACTCCGTGGCCATCCGCGACGAACTTCTCCTCGGACGGTTTCGCGTGGACCAGCAGCACATCCCCGTCGCCGTTGGCCGCGTTCTTGATCGCTTGCCCGGTGCCGACGGCAACCACGCGGACCTCGATCCCGCTCTGTTCCTCGAACATCGGCAGGATGTGTTCGAAGAGTCCCGAGTTCTGCGTCGAGGTGGTGGACTGGACGACGATGAAGTCGTCCTGTGCCATCGCCGGTCCCGACAGGCCAAGCGCCAATCCGAGAGCGGCGGACCACCCGAGAAAATTCCGTCTTTCCAAATTCGTGCTCCTTGTCTTCATTTTGTCTCTGACGCCCCCGGTTCAAAATGGAGCCGTCCTTCCAGCCAGGCCCGCGCCACTTCGGATTGCGGGTTCTGAAGAACTTTTTCTACCGGCCCCGTTTCGGCGATCCGTCCGCCGGCCATGAAGATCACGTCGTCGCCCAGCCGCAAAGCCTGCGCGCGATCATGCGTGACCAAGACAGTGGTGACTCCCGCAGCATGGGCGTCGCCAATCAGCATCTCGACCGCGTGAGTGGAGGCCGGGTCGAGGCTGACGGTCGGCTCGTCCAGGAACAACAGGTCCGGTGCGCAGGCCAGTGCACGCGCGATGGCCAGACGCTGCTGTTCCCCCCCGGAGAGCGTGCGGGCCGGTGACGCCGCCAGATCCTCGAGCCGCGCCATCGCCAGGGCGGCGCGTTCGCGATCCCTTCGGGCAGGGCCATGGACGCCGTGGACTCGCAGGGCGAAATCGAGATTGGCCAGAACAGAGCGCCGCAGCATGACCGGCCGCTGGAATACCATCGCTTGCCTGCGGCGGGCCGCCTTGTCCAGCGGGCGACCATTCCACAGGATCTCGCCCGAACTGGGGGCGATGAGGCCGTGCAACAGGCGCAGCAACAGGCTCTTGCCCGCGCCATTGGACCCCATGATGACGGTGCGGCGCCCCGCTTTTATGTCGAGATCGACGTCCCTGATCAGAACGCGCCCCTCCACGGCGAAGCCCAGCCCCCGCGCGGATATGACCGATGGCGCGACTTTTTCGGCCACATCGGCCCTGAAGGTTTTCATCAATGAAGCGGAATCAAGCATATGCGGCCCTCACGGCAGAGGCACGGACGGCCATCACCGCCGCGTTCACGAACAATGCAATGGCAAGAAGGACGACCCCAAGCGCCAAGGCGAGTTCCAGATTTCCCTTGGATGTTTCCAGTGCGATGGTCGTGGTCATGACGCGGGTCACGTGATTGATGTTGCCCCCGACGATGATCACGGCACCGACCTCGGCCACCGCCCGGCCGAAGCCCGCCAGCGCGACGGTCAAAAGGCTGTAGCGCGCGTCCCACAACAGCGCACCAACGCGGTCAAGCGGCCCCACGCCAAGCGACGCGAACTGTTCGACATACTCGCGGTGCAGATCCTCGACGACCTGTTTGGTCAGCGCCGCGATGATGGGCGTGACCAGAATGGTCTGGGCTATGATCATGGCCATCGGGGTGTAAAGCAGCTGTAGCGGACCGAGCGGGCCCGAGGCCGAGAGCATGAGGTACACCATCAGTCCTACCACGACCGGCGGCAGGCCCATCAACGCGTTCAACACCACGGCCACGATGGTTCTACCCGGAAAGCGGAAAGCGCCGACCGCAGCGCCAAGGGGCAAGCCGATCACGCAGGCGACGATCACCGCCGTCAGGGTCACTCGCAGCGACAGCCCGATAATCTCTATGAGATCGGGATCCCAGATCAAGATCAGGCCGAACGCCTCGGTCAGAATGCTGCCAAAACTGTCCAAACGTGTGGTTCCCCCTCCGTCACGGGAAATAAAACATGAAAACGCAGGGCAATCCAGCCCTCAACCGAAGGTTTTGGCACCGGATGCAAAGCTGCGCGCACGACAGCCGGGACTTCGATCACCGTGATGCTTCCGGCTGAAAGCAGTGATACGCGGACTGCGTCGAAGGTTAGGCTCATGACACACCAGTCCCTTAGCGTGATGTTCTTGCAGGTGTTGCCGACTTCGCCATTGCCCCGGCGATCAGCAACGGACCAAGCCGCAAGTCCACTTCAAGGCGCGCACCGACCATGGAGCACCTACGGAGGTCACGAACGTGTGCGCTGCATTTCAAGTGTCCACCCTTGATCGAACACGCGGCCGAACGAGATACTGCATAGGTCAGCGAAAATGAGCCAAAACCCCTTGTGCCGCCGAGCTTCGGCGGAGCGAGACCGAAAGGAGAGATCGAAATGCCTCCATTCCAAGCCAATCGTCGCAAACTGATCATCGCAGGCACTGCTGTCGCGGGAACCGCCCTGGCAACAGGCGTGTCGGGCCTGTTCACCCCCGCAAGCGCGCAAGACCTTGCTCCGACGCGCTCGATGCGCGGCGGCAGCAACAACTACCTGCCCGGCGCGCCGATCGTCGATCGCATCGGCGGCGGCGGCTTCTGGATGACCGGCACCGTTCGCCGTGCGGGCGATGGAGTTCCGCTGCAAGGTGTCCGAATTCAGATCTGGGCTCACACAACCGAGGGCCACGAGCGTGATCCGCAAAGCCACGGCGCCACCCTCACCGGGGCCGATGGCACCTTTCGCCTAGAAATGCCGCAGATCGTGCCCGCCTTCGGCCAGCCACACGGGCATCTCGCCTATGACAGCGGCGATTTCCAGACGGTGTTCCTGCGGCCCGTGATGTCGAGCGCGGAGGACAAAACGCTGACCGCGGATTTCGTTCTGCAGCCGGCCTGACCTTGGCATATTCTCTGCGCGCGATAGTGGTCTGGAGCGTTCTCGCGGGAACCATTGCCATTCCCCTCGCCATCGCGGCGGCAAGCCCCCTGCTTGCCTGGCGGCAGCCGGTCTACATAGCGGCCGGATTTGCCGGGATCGTTGGCATGGCGCTGCTGCTGCTCCAGCCGCTGTTGGCCGGCGGCTACCTCCCCGGTTTGGGCAGGCGGACGGGGCGGCGGGTTCACGCATGGAGCGGCCTGCTGCTGCTTGCCTGCATCGTGTTGCATGTCGCGGGCCTCTGGCTGACCAGCCCGCCCGACGTGATCGACGCGCTACTCTTCAGATCGCCCACCCCCTTCTCGGCTTGGGGCGTCATCGCGATGTGGGCGCTGTTCGCGGCTGCGGCTCTGGTCGGGCTGCGCCAGCGATTTCGCGTTCCGCCCCCATATTGGCGGCTCGGCCATACCGCGCTGGTGAGCGTCGCCGTTGCCGGCAGCGTCGTTCACGCGCTGCTGATCGAGGGCACGATGGGGGTGGTGTCCAAGACCGCGCTCTGTGCGCTCGCCATCGCGGCGACCGTGAAAGCGGTGACCGACCTGCGCTCCTATGCGGTTCTCACGCGCCGGCAGCCCTGATCGAACGTCAGCCGCGAAATTGCCAAGACCGCTTTGCGGACATCCGCAGGTCCTTTGATGCGGCTGCTTCTGAAAATCCAGGCGATGGTGGTCGTTTCAACAGCGCCCCGGCGCGCTTTGAACGATGGCTTGCCTGACCACGGATCACGCCGCACCGCAGCGGATCGGGTTGCGGCGGTCAGGCCGACCAACACACATCTCCTAAACTTTAACTCCCTGGTTGGAACATCCTTCTAAAGCTGCGATCCGATCGGCAGGATCGCGAGAAGCCCGGCCTTGATATGGCCCCAGAAACTGCCGGTCGGCTCGTTGCGATAAACCACCGTCACGCCATCGTCCCCTTGGGCGCGCCACGTGAGGCGGTCGTCTTCCAGCCGGACGGCATAGGTGTTCTCTAGCAGGAAACCGTCCAGCACGTCGACCGCCCTCTTGGTGATCAGTGGAGAGTCGACGAGAATGCCCATCTCGGTGTTGATATGCACCGACCTCGGATCCCAGTTGAACGAGCCCACGAACAGGTAGCGGTTGTCTACCGTGAAGGCTTTTGTATGCAGGCCTGAGCGCGACTCCCCCCAGTTCACACCGCGGCGGTGCACCCTGTGGGCGTCCGGGCGCAACTCGTGCAACTCGACACCACTTTCCAGAAGCGGGCGCCGTTGCAGCGCGTAGTGTGCATAAACCGGCGCCACGTCGTTTGAGGCCAGCGAGTTCGTTGTCACGGTGACATCGACTCCCCGGCCCTCCAGTTCGCTCAGCCATTTCACGCCGCTCCGGCGCGGGACGAAATAGGCCGATACGACGTTGACCGACTCCTCGGCATTCTGGAAATAGGGTACGAGTTTCGAGGCAAGGATCGGCACGCCGTTAGCTGCACCGGCGGCTTTCGTCGGTGGGTCGGAGTAAAGCTTGGCCGGCACCCAATCGAGCTTCAACGCAGACCGCTTGAAGTGTGCCTCTGCGGATCGACGCAAGGCGGCGGCATATGGTGTCTGCTGGGCTTCGGCTACCAGCGCGTTCAGGCGCACCCGCGCATCCTGCAGGCCGAACTGCTCCGGTTCTCCGATGACCGCGCGTGCGGGCACGGCAAAGGCGCTGTTCCAGTAGTCGTCGAAATTGTCGGAAACTTCCTTCACCACCGGACCGGCCACCATGATATCGAGATCGGCATAGTTCATTTCTTCCTTTGCGAGGAAGTATTCGGCCCCGATGTTTCTGCCGCCCACGATGGATATCGTGTTGTCCGCGGTCAGCGATTTGTTGTGCATTCGCCTGTTGATGCGCTTGAAGTCGGTGAGCCCCGCCACGAAGAGACTCTGGTCCCTTCGGAACGGGTTGAACAGCCGGATTTCGATGTTCTCATGCGAGTCCAGCGCCGCGGTCATCGCGTCATAGCCCGAGGTATCCATGTCATCGAGAAGAAGCCTGACCCGCACGCCGCGATCGGCGGCATTCAGAAGGCTCGACGCGAAGATATGCCCGGTCGGGTCGTCGTGCAGAAGATAGTACTGGGCATCCAGCGTCACGTCGGCGCGCGCCGCCAGAAGCAGGCGTGCGGCCAGCGCATACTCACCATTCGCGATCAGATTGACACCCGAGCGTCCGTCGCCCGGATTGCCCAGACCGCGCACATCAGCCGCAAGTCGCGTATTTGCCGGAGGCACAGGCGCAAAGGATTGCGATCTCGGGTATTCCGGCAACGCCGACGAACAGGCGGCCAGAACCACCAGCATCAGCCCGAGTGAAGGTATTACGCGAAGCATGTGTCCGGCCCCTTGTGTTTTCGCTTTCGAAACGCCACCATTTTCCTTTGCTGACAAATCCCATCAATCGTGGCCGAACATCAAGCCCTGCATGCAGCGGCCCGCCAATCCCACGCTACCCATTGGTGGATCGTCCAGCGTCGCGATGCAGGCCAATGCCTCTGGCGCCACCAGACTTTCTTTTCGCATTCAGCTCTAACAGATAAGCTGGTCGCATGGCCTCCACCGAATCCTCGAACGCTTTCTATCTTCAGCGCTTGCTCGCCGAACGCGAAGAGCTTGACGCCGACTCCAAGCGCACCGCGTCGAACCGGCGCCCCGTGGAGCTCGACCAGCAGAAGGAAGGTCGATTGTCGCGCATGGATGCCTTGCAGAACCAGGCGATGGCGAAGGGCACCGAAACCCGCCGGGCGCAACGTCAGGCGGCGGTGAAGGCCGCGATCGAACGCCTGCAATCGGGCGAGTTCGGATATTGCTGCGATTGCGGCGAGCCGATCGGTCAGCGACGGCTCGATCTCGATCCGACCGCGGCCCGCTGCCTCTCCTGCGCACAATAGGCAACCCCATGCTTCTCATCGTCTATCATTCGCGAACCGACGGCAGCCGCCAGATGGCAACAGCGGCGGCGGACGCTGCCCGCGACGAGACGAGGACCGTTTTGAAACCGGCGCAGGACACGGGCCCCGATGATCTTCTGGCGGCTGGTGGCTACATATTCGCGGCGCCCGAAAATCTCGCGGCACTGTCGGGAGTCATGAAGGATTTTTTCGACCGCTGCTACTACCCGGTTCTCGGCCGGATCGAGGGACGCGCCTATGCGCAGATGGTCTGTGCCGGCTCGGACGGTCAGAACGCGGCCCGTCAAACCGCCCGCATCGCCAAGGGGTGGCGGCTGAAGGAAGTGCAGCAGCCTCTGATCGTCTGCACCCATGCCCAGACGCCCGAGGAGATCCTCGCCGAAAAGACGATCCCCGAGGAACAGCTCGCCCTCTGTCGCGATCTTGGCGCCGCGATGGGAGCCGGTCTGCAGATGGGCGCTTTCTGATGACCCGTACCCAGCGGTGACGGCACCCTAGAGGAGAAGCGCTGATGAAGCTCGCGATCGACGTGTCCCTGACCTATGCGCTCGGCGCGCAAAGAACGGCCCTGCTCGCGCTGGAGGCGGCCAGAACAGCGGGCCAGACCGTGCTGGAGGACCGGCTGGAGATCGAAGGGGCGGAACTGTCGCAAATTGAGGGCGAATGGGGGATCGGACACCGCAACTGGGTCCGCATTGACGGTGACGCCCTGCGCCTTCTCTACACCGCCGTGGTTGACGTGGCGCGTGAAGCGGTCAACCTGGAGGGCCTTGCCGCCTCGCCGCTGCATGACCTGACCGAACAGCAGATTCCATTTCTGCGCCCCTCGCGCTTTTGCCAGTCCGACCAGTTCGAAAGCTTTGTCGCCGACCAGTTCAGGCATCGGACTGACGGTGCGAGAATAGCCGCGATCCTGGACTGGATCGACTCCGTGATGGAGTACGGCCCTGACCATTCGCACAGTGAAACAACTCTGCTCGACACATTTTCCACACGAAAGGGTGTGTGCCGGGACTACGTCCACCTCTTCTGTGGCCTGGCCCGCGCCTCGCATATCCCGGCGCGGTATGTGTCGGCCTATGGCGTCAATGTCGATCCGCCGGATTTTCATGCCGTCGCGCAGGTCTGGCTGGACGAGACATGGCACATGGTCGATCCGACCGGCATGTGCACGGCGAACGAACTCGCCTTGATCGCGGTCGGGCGGGACGCCGGCGACGTACCTTTCATGGAAACCCCAGATGAGGCCCGGTTCGTCGAACAGCAGGTGCGCGTGACGGCGGTGTGATCCAAGTTGAACGGTGGGCAGAAACGCTCCGGCACAGATACGAAATCGTGATGTGGTCCCGCTTGGAGTGGGCTCGATTGCGGGCGATCCTGCCGCCATGACATCACGCCGTTCCTTCCTCGCCGGCACCGCGGGTGTGCTGGCTCTTCCCATGATTTGCTCTTCCGCTGCACGAGCTGACGGGGGGCTTGCCGATGCCGTCGATCGGCTCGATCAGTTGCACACGATACAGGTCATGCGGGGCCAGGAAATGCTGTTCGCATCGGCGCCAAGGGGCGGAGGACTCGACCGGCTCGCCAACATCAAATCCTGCTCCAAGAGCATCGTCGCCCTGTTGCTGGGCATCGCCATCTCGCGGCAGGAAATCCCAGGCGTGGGCGCGCGATTGGGCGAGGTCGCGCCATCGATCATTCCGGCGAACGCCACCGTCGGTGTACCGGAATTGACCTTGCAGAACCTCGTGACCCTGCGCGCCGGTCTCGAACGGACTTCCGGCGCGAATTACGGCAGCTGGATCAATTCGCCCAACTGGATCGCGGATGCCCTGCAGCGCCCGATGGTCGCCGCGCCGGGGAGCCGGATGCTCTATTCGACCGGCACGACCCACGTTCTGGGCGCCGCGTTGGTTCAAGCGACCGGAGAAAGCCTGCTGACACAGGCCCGCGCACGTCTGGGGGCACCCATGTCGATCGAAGTGCCGCCCTGGGTGCGCGACCCGCAAGGATACTACCTTGGCGGCAACGAGATGGCACTGACGCCCAAGGCAATGCTGAAGATCGCCGCTATGATCCGCGATGGCGGAGTATTCCAGGGGCGGCAGGTGGTGCCAGCGGATTGGGTGCGCAAATCGCTCACCCCGCGCACGCGCTCGCCGTTTTCCGGGCTGAGCTATGGCTACGGCTGGTTCCTGTCCCCCTCGGGCTACGCCATCGCGCGGGGTTACGGCGGGCAGATCATCGCGGCGCATGCCTCCCGCGGCCTTGCCGTCGCGATCACCTCCGATCCGACGCGGCCCGCCCGGTCCGGCGGCTATTTCGGCGACCTGATGCAGCTTCTGGACGGACCGATCCTGTCCATGGCGTGATCCCGTGCCCGACGGAGCACCACCACTGAACGTTCAGGTCGCCGGCTCGGCCTGCTGTCGTTTGAACAGCCGCGCCACGACGACGAAGAACAGCGGAACGAAGATCACGCCCAGAACGGTTCCGGTGATCGTGCCACCCAGCACCGCCGAACCGACCGCCGTGCGCCCCCCGGCCCCCGCGCCGGTCGACAGGGCCAGCGGCAAGACCCCCAGCGAGAAGGCAAGAGAGGTCATGATGATCGGGCGGAAGCGCTGCCGGGCAGCCTCTTTCACCGCTGTGTAGAGGTTTTCGCCCGACTCAAACCTGTCGCGCGCGAATTCCACGATAAGGATCGCGTTCTTGCCGGTCAGGCCGATCACGGTCAGCAAGCCGACCTGGAAGAAAACGCCGTTCTCGAAATCCAGCCAATAGGCCGCCCCCATCGTGCCGAGCACCCCGATCGGCATCGCCAGCATGACCGAGAATGGAATCGCCCAGCTTTCATAAAGGGCCGCGAGGCAGAGGAAGATCGCCGCCAGCGACAGGGCATAGAGCAACGGGGCCGAGCCGCCGGAGTCGAGTTCTTCGAGCGACAAACCGGTCCAGGCGGCGCTGTAGCCCGGTGGAAGCTGCGCAACCAGGCGTTCGATCTCGGCGATGGCCTCGCCGGTGGTGACACCTGCTGCGGGCGAGCCCTGGATCTGCATCGCCGGGACGCCGTTGTAGCGGCTCAGGCCTTGGGGGCCGTACTCCCAGCTCTCGCTGGTGAAGTTGGCAAACGGGACGAGATCGCCGCCTGCGTTGCGCACGCGCCATTTCTGCAGGTCGGACGGTGTCGCCCGGCTGTCGGGCTCGCCTTGCACGTAGACCCGCTTGATACGCCCATTGTCGATGAAATCGTTCACGTAGGTGCCGGCCCAGGCAATGTTCAGCGTCGTGCCCACATTGGCCGGCGTCACCCCCATCGCCCCGGCCGCGCGCCAATCGATATCAAGCCGATACTGCGCGGCGTCTTCGAGTCCCGAGGGTCGAGCGGACGCGATGAGAGGGCTTTGCGCTGCAAGGCCCAACAGCTGGTTGCGCGCGGTCAATAGCTGTTCATGGGTCTGACCCGCCTGCGCCTGCAGGAAAAAATCAAAGCCAGATACGTTTCCGAGTTCGATGACAGAGGGCGGAACGATCGGGAAGACCATCGCATCGCGAATGCCGGAAAACGCACCGAAGGCCCGCCCCGCCACCGCCTGCACGGATTGACCGGGCGACGGCCGTTCGTCCCAATCCTTCATCCGGACGAAGGCCAGACCCATGTTCTGCCCCTGCCCCGCGAAGCTGAACCCCACGACGCCGAAGGTCGATTGCACGTTGTCGCCCTCGGCTCCAGCGAAATGCGACTCGACCTGTTTGACCACCTCGAGCGTACGTTCGGCCGTAGCGCCGGTCGGCGCCTGGATCAACGTCAGCAGAATGCCTTGGTCCTCGTCCGGCAGGAACCCGGTCGGCGTGTTGTTGAACAGGAAGACCATGCCATAGACTAGCGCGGCATAGACCACGAGCGCCCGCAGCGTCCTGCGGGTCACGAAGCCGACCGTGGCGGCATATCCGCTCGTCACCTTGTCAAAGCCCGTGTTGAACCATCCCAACGGCCCCTTGCGGGTGTGATGCGCATCCTTGGGCTTGAGGAGTGTCGCGCAGAGCGCGGGTGTCAGCGTCAGGGCCACCAGAACCGACAACAACATCGCCGAGACGATCGTGATCGAGAACTGGCGGTAGATCACCCCGGTCGAGCCGCCGAAAAAGGCCATCGGAACAAAAACGGCGGACAGCACCAGCGCGATGCCGATCAGCGCCCCGGTGATCTGGTCCATGGACTTCCGCGTGGCCTCGCGCGGGGACAGCCCCTCTTCCTCCATGATCCGTTCGACGTTCTCGACCACCACGATGGCGTCGTCCACAAGCAGGCCGATGGCGAGAACCATCGCAAGCATGGTCAGCGTGTTGATGGTGAAGCCCGCCAAAGCCAGGATCGCGAACGTGCCGAGGATGACGACCGGCACCGCCAGCGTCGGGATCAGCGTGGCGCGGAAGTTCTGCAGGAACAGGAACATCACCAGGAACACCAGGCCGATCGCTTCGAACAGGGTCTTCTGCACTTCGTGGATCGATATCTCGATGAACGGCGTGGTGTCGTATGGGATCACGTAGGACACGCCTTCGGGAAAATACTGCTTGTAGGCCTCGATCCGCTCCTTGACGCGTTCGGCCGTGTCCAGCGCGTTGGCTCCTGCGGCGAGGTTCAAGGCCATGCCAGCCGCCGGCCGGCCGTTGAACCTTGCGATCGTGGCATAGTTTTCAGCCCCGATTTCGACCCTTGCCACATCCTGCAGCAGCACCAGTCCGCCATCGGTTTCCGACCGCAGAACGATATCGCGGAAATCGGCGGGCGTCCGCAGCAGGGATTGGGCCGTGATGGTCGCGTTCAACTGCTGACCTTCCGGTGCTGGCAGCGAGCCGAAGGCCCCGGCGGAGATCTGCGCGTTCTGCGCCGCCACTGCGCTGACCACATCGGACGGCGTCATTTCGAACGCCGCCAGCTTTGACGGGTCGAGCCAGATCCGCATGGCATATTGCGCGCCGAAGACCTGCGCGCCGCCGACGCCCTCGATGCGGCTGAACTCGTCCACCAGGTTCGAACTCAGGTAATCCGACAGATCCGCCTGCTCGAGCCGGCCATCGTCCGAAATCAGGGCGATCACCATGAAGAAGGACGAGGACGCCTTCTGCACGCGCACGCCCAGCCTCTGCACGGTTTCCGGCAAGAGCGGCGTCGCCTGCGCCAGCTTGTTCTGCACCTGGACCTGCGCCACGTCGGCGTCCGTGCCCGCCTCGAAGGTCAGGGTGATCGTCGCGGTGCCCGCCGAAGTCGACGATGACGACAGGTAACGCATCCCATCGAGCCCGGTCATCTGCTGCTCGATGATCTGGGTGACCGTGTTGGCCACGGTTTCGGCCGATGCACCGGGATACTGCGCCGTGACGCGCACCGAGGGCGGCGCGATCTGCGGGTATTGCGCGACCGGAAGTGTGACGATCGACAGCAGTCCGACCCCCATGATGAGGATCGAAATCACCCAGGCGAAGACGGGCCGATCGATGAAGAAACGGGCCATGCCGCGCGCTCCCTACCCGAGCTCAGTTGTCGCCCGGGACCTCTGATGAGGCCTCGCGCTCTTCGGGGGCCGCACTCATCCCGGGTGACACCTTCTGCAGGCCTGCCACGATTATCCGGTCGCCTGGTGCAAGACCGCTTGTGACGACCCAGGTGTTGCCATGGTCCTGCTGCACGGTCAGTTCGCGTATTTCGACCTTGTTCTCGTCGTTGACCACCATCGCCACCGGACGGCCGCGCCGATCACGGGTCACGCCCTCCTGCGGCGCGAGTATCGCATCGCGGATCATGCCCTGGGGCATCACCACCTGAACATACATGCCGGGCAGCAGGAACCCGTCGGGATTGGGGAACTCCATGCGCAATACGATCACGCCGGTCTGTTCGTTGACATAGGGCTCGGCGGCGGCGAGCACGCCCTTGTATTCGTATTCCGCTCCATCGGCGAGCCGCAGGGAGACGGTCGTGTTGTCCTCTTCGGCCACCTGCTGACCGGAACGGCGCCACCGCAGCATCTCGGCGGCGGATTGCGTCACGTCCACATTGACCGGGTCGAGTTTGCGGATCACCGCCAATGCATTGGTCTGTCCTGCAGTCACCAGCGCGCCCTGGCTGGTCTGGCTGAGTCCGACCGTGCCGGAAATCGGTGCCCGAATCGTGGCGCGGTCGAGGTCGATGGTCGCAGACTGTACCTGAGCCCGTGCGACCTTCACCGCGGCCTCGGCCACGTCGCGAGCCGAGATCGCATCATCGAGACTCTGCTGGCTCGCAACGTTGCGCTCGCGCAGTTCGTTCTGTCTCCGCTCCTCGCGCTGCGCCGCGCGCAACTGCGCCTCGGCCTGCGCAAGGCCCGCCTCCGCCGCGGCCTTGGCTGCTTCGTACGTGGCCGGGTCGATCCGGTAGAGCGCATCGCCCTTCTCCACCGGTTTGCCCTCCTCGAAGGTCCGCTCGATCACGATACCGCTGACCTGCGGGCGCACCTCGGCGACACCGGAGGCCGCGACCCGTCCCGGCAGCGTCGAGGTCAGGACCACGTCCTGTGCCTCGAGCGTCACCACTGTGACCGGCATGGGCGGCGCCTCTCCCCCGCCCTGCTGCTGGGCAAACGCGCCGGGTGCGACCATCGCAACCATCAGCGCGACGACGTGGTAAATCGGAACAGGACGAAAGGACGGCACGACGACCTCCGGGCAGGTTGCATCCGCTTGACCGGCGGACGGATTATCGACCCCATTAAGGAAACTGGCCAGTTTTGTAAAGTTCGGATAGTATACCGCCGATAACCGGGAAAGACTGACATGACGAGAGTGCATACCTCGCAGGGCCAGGCCGCAGACTGCGATGGAGAAGTGACGCGCCGGCGCGGCCGGCCGGTGCAGATGGAAGCGGCCGAACGCGAGGCGCTGGTGCTGGACAGCGCGATCGAGCTGTTGTCCCGGCATGGTCCCGACGACGTGACCATGGCCGACATCGCCCGGCACGCGGGCATGTCAAAGCGCACGCTCTATGCGCTGTACGGGAACCGCGAAGAACTGCTCGGCGCAGGACTGAAGCGTATGAGCCAAACGCTTTTTCGCCCGCTGCAGCCCGAGGAACACGGGGCGTCACTGGAGGAACGTCTGCGGATCCTGCTGACCCTGAACCCCACGATGGAAAACCCCGCTGTCCCGCTCGAAATGCTGCGGATCGTCATTGCCGAAGCGCGCAAGCGTCCCGAGATGGCCCGAAGCCTCAGCCGCAAGGGGCCCGGCCATGTGGTCGAGATGCTGAGCAGCGAGTTGTCGCGCGGCGTTCAATCCGGCGAGATCGCGATTCCCGAAGACGATGTACCCGCCGCTGCCGAGTTGCTGGTCGACATGGTCGTGGGCAACACCATTGCCGACCTGCTCGACCCCGATAGGGTGCTACGCCGCCCCGAGGAACGCGCCGCGCGCAGGGATCAGGCGATCCACATTTTCCTGAACGGCGTGCGCCCCCGCCGCGACGGGGAGTGAGCCGGGAGCAAAAAGCAAAGCCGGGCTGCGCCCGAAGTATCGTGGCCCCCGTTCGCAGGAAACGCCGGAAGTCGATCTAGCCGCTCCAGTTCCATGCCTTGGGGGCCTGGCGCTGCATAGGGTACCGAAGGCAACGGGCGTTTCACATGCGTCCGGCGAGCCAGGCCTCGAGATCCCGTTGAGCCGCGTCGAGTGTTTCGATATTCAGCGTCCGCGTTGCCAGCGCGCGGTTCAGGGTGCGCACCCGCTTGTTCAACGTCAGCCGTTCATCCAGATCGGAATGCACTTCGAGCTTCTCGTAGAGCGACAGCAGACGGTTCTGCACCGTCCTCAGCGACATCCCGCGACGCTCGGCGATCAGCCGGTCCTGCAAACCCAGCGCCAGGTCCAACAGCACCGCGAATTCACTGTCGTCCAGCCGCGTGCGCGGCGCGGTGCCGCGTTTCTGAAGCCGGTGGATCTCGCGATCGACCATGATCTGCCCCTCGACCAGCACCGCGCGCAACGCCAGCTTCAACCGGTCGCGCGAGGCGGTCTTGAGAATGTAGCCATAGGCGCTGTCATCGGGCACAATTGCCGCGATGCCACGCAGATAGGCCTCGTCGGCATAGTTCGACCAGAACAGGATGCGGCTCTGCGGACGTTCCGCCCAGATCGTGCGCGCCGCTTCGATCCCGTTGCGACGATCCATCTGCAAATCCATGACGATGGCCTCGATCCCGCTTTGGCGCGCCTCTTCTTCACCGGCCGCCCCGTCCGCCGCATGAAAGATCTCGGTCACGTCCGGCAGGGCCTCGGCCAAGGCATCCTGCAGGAAGCTGGCGTGAAACTGGTCGTCCTCGACAAGCAGCACCTTCATGCCGCGCCCTCAAGCATCACGCACACGGTGCAGCCACCTTCGTTGCGTATATCGAGCTCGGCCGAGATCAGCCGCGCGCGGGTCCTCATATGTGCGAGCCCCGAGGTGCGTTGCGGGTCGGACGGCAAACCACGGCCGTCATCCCGGACCGTCATCATCAGTCCCGTCTTTGCCCAAGCGGTGACCCGCACCGTGATCCGGCGGGCGCCGGAATGGCGCGCGGCATTGTTGATGGCTTCCTGCGCGATGCGGAACAGGGCCGTCCGCTCCGTGGCGGCAAGCCGGTCCGGCGCGCCATCCGTTTCGTCGACCACTTCGACCTGGATCGGCTGTGCGCCGACTGCACGTTCCAGATGCACCCGTATCGCGTGCGCGAAGCCGAACAGGTCGAGCAATGTCGGCAAGGCGGTGTCAATGATGCGGCGGAGATCGTCGATGATCTCGGTAATCCTGCCGGACAGGTCCACCCGCCCGGGTCCGGCCGGATCCGAGACCTCGCGCAGGAGGCGCGTCAGATCAGCCAGTGTCTGGTCGTGCAGGTCCATTCCTATGCGCTGGCGTTCCTGCTCCAAGGTCTGCGTCAGTTCGAGCGCGCCGCGGCGCAACCCTTCCTCGCGAGCTTGCGCTTCCTGTCGCACCTGCGTGGCACGCTGTGCCCGCTCGGCGGTGTGCAGCGCGTGGAAATATGGCGACAGGGCATCGGCAACGTGCTGCGCGCGCTGGACCGTGTCCAGATCATAGAGACCGGGCGTGGAATGCGAAATGTTGAGCGTGCCGATCGGGCGCCCCATCACCTTCATCAGCACATGCACGCGCGAACGCAACTTGTGATTGAAGATCGGCTCGGAACAGGCCCCCTTGAACGTCTGGCGCGGGTCCTGCATTGCGTCGCGGCACAACATGAAATCGCATGTCCCGGTGATCAGGTCGCGGATCGGCGAGACATCGACCCTTGTGCGCGCCCGAGACCAGCGCGTGCGGATGCCGACCTCGTAACTCGACAGCCAGCCCGCCCGATCCTTCAGGCACAGGTCGGCATGGGTGAAGGGGATGACCTCTGCAATCTCGTCCGCAACTGCCGCCAGAGCCGAGGCGATATCCGTGCGCTCGGCGAGATGCGCCGAGATCCGCAAGAAGGCGTCTTGGCTCACCGGGCTGGCAAGGGCGTCGGTCATGGTCTCCTCCCGTCGCGCACTGCGCGTCCCCGCAAGTGTTGCAAGCAAATCCGCCAAAGGAAACACCGCAAACCGCAAATCCGTTGCGGAAACTCGCAACAGCTCTGCGGATCGATGCCTTTACAGCTCCATGATGCAACCGCATCATTCCGCCATCCCCGTCCTTGCCGGACCGGGTCACAGCGCGGGCTATCCGCGCGAAAGGGAGGAACAACATGGCGATTTCCAAGATGCTGCTGGTGACGGCAGGACTTGTAATGGCCGGCGGGCTGGCGCAGGCCGAGTCCAAATTGGCCGACACTTCCGACAAGCGTATCGCGCTGTCCAACAACTATGCCGGAAATTCGTGGCGGCAGGCGATGCTGCAAACCTGGGAAGACGTGGCCGGTCAGGCCGTGGCGGATGGCGTGGTCGCGGCGGCCGATGCCTATACAACGTCCGAGAACCAGGCGACGGAACAGGCGGCGCAGATCCAGAACATGATCTTGCAGGGCTATGACGCGATCGTGCTGAACGCCGCCTCGCCCACCGCCCTGAATGGCGCGGTCAAGGAAGCCTGCGACGCCGGCCTGACTGTCGTCAGCTTCGACGGCATCGTGACCGAGCCGTGCGCCTGGCGGATCGCGGTCGACTTCGCCGCGATGGGCAAGGAGGAGGTCGACTACCTCGCCTCGCGCCTGCCGGAGGGCGGCAATCTTCTCGAGATCCGTGGCCTCGCCGGCGTCTTCGTAGATGACGAGATCTCGAAGGGCATCCACGCGGGTGTGGACGAACACGATCAGTTCACCATTGTGGGCTCTGTCCATGGCGACTGGGCGCAGGACGTGGCGCAGAAAGCGGTCGCGGGCATTCTGCCCTCATTGCCCGAGATCGTCGGTGTCGTGACGCAAGGTGGCGATGGCTATGGGGCGGCGCAAGCCTTCAAGGCTGCCGGGCGCGACACTCCTCTGATCGTGCTGGGCAACCGCCAGGACGAACTTCAATGGTGGGCCGAGCAGCGCGATGCCAACGGATATGAAACGCTGTCGCTGTCGATCGCACCGGGCGTCGCCTCGCTGGCCTTCTGGGTGGCGCAACAGGTGCTGGCGGGCGCGCAAGTGCCGAAGGACCTGACGGTGCCCTTCCTGAAGATCACACAGGACACGCTGGACGAGGCACTGGCCAGCACACCCGAAGGCTCGGTCGCCAACGTCACCTATGCGCTGGAAGACGCGCAACAGGTGATCGCGGACGCCAAGTGATCAGACTTGGGCGGGCTGCCGGTTGCGGCAGCCCGTGTCTTTCCTGTCCCTGAGTTGTTGCAAGATGGAACGCGCATGACGGACCATGACAGCGCGCCCCTCGTGGTGCTGACGGAGGCGGCGCGTCATTTCGGGCCCGTCCGCGCGCTCGACGGAGTCAGCCTTTCGGTCGCGCCGGGTGATTGCATCGGGCTGGTGGGCCACAATGGGGCCGGCAAGTCGACGCTGGTCAACTTGATCAATGGCAGCCTCGCCGCGTCATCCGGCGAGGTGCAGTTCGACCGTGGCGACGGCGCACATGCGGCGGGGGTGCGCTCGGTCTTTCAGGAATTGTCGCTCTGCCCCAACCTGACCGTGGCCGAGAACCTGCGCATTTCGCACCGCGCGTTGAAGACGACCGGCTGGCGACGCCAGGCACGGGTCGAGATCCGGGCCAGCCTCGACGCGATATTCCCGGGCCACGGTATCGACCCGGATGCGGAGGTCGACACGCTGTCGATCGCCGAACGGCAGATGGTCGAGATCGCCATCGGCTTTGCGCCGCGCGGCACCGAGGCGCGACTAGTCATCCTCGACGAGCCGACCTCTTCGCTGGATGCCGGCATCGCCGACCAGTTGCTGGCACATGTCCGCAGCTTTTGCGCGACGGGGGGCACGGTAATCTTCATCTCGCACATGCTGGGCGAAGTGTTCAAGGTCGCCACCCGCATCGTCGTTCTGAAAGACGGCAAGGTTGTGGCCGAACGACCCGCCGGCGGTTTCACCCGGCAAGGGCTGGTCGATGCGATGGGCCACGTTGCCGCCGAAACCACAGAAACCGGCGAGACCGCACGCGAATTCGGCTCAGAGGTTGTGCGCACGGAACAAGGGTTGAGCGCGCGCAGGGGCGAGATCGTCGGCCTGTCGGGCCTTGCGGGCCACGGCCAAGCCGCGGCGCTGGCCCGGCTCTACCTGGCGCGGTCGTCCTCGTGGCGGGCCGGGCGGCACCCCGAGGTGGTCTTCGTCGCGGGCGACCGGCAGCGCGACGGCGTGCTGCCGCTCTGGTCGATCCTCCGCAACATCACGGTGTCCATCCTTCCACAACGCTCGCGGCACGGGATCGTCAACCGCGCCGCCGAGGCCGACACCGCGCGGGAATGGAAGACACGCATCGGTATCCGCACAAAGGACGTGACCAACCCGGTCCTTTCGCTGTCCGGCGGAAACCAGCAGAAAGTGCTGTTCGCGCGGGCACTGGCCTCACCTGCACCGATCGTCATCATGGACGATCCGATGCGCGGAGTGGACGTGGGCACCAAGCAGGATGTCTACGCGATGATCCGCGCCGAAGCCGCGCGCGGACGCACGTTCCTGTGGTATTCTACCGAGACCGAGGAAGTCTGCCATTGCGACCGGGTCTTCGTGTTCCGCAACCACGCGATCGCCGCCGAACTGACCGGCGCCGAGATCACCGAGGAGAAGATCCTTGAGGCCTCCTTCGAAATGCAGGAGGCCTCATGAGCCTCCTCACCCGTCACAGGATCATTCTGCCCGTCGTGTCTCTGGCACTGCTGCTGGCCGCGACCTTCTACATGCAGCCCCGCGCGATGAGCTATTTTGGTCTGAACCTGCTGTTCAACCTCGCCGTGCCGATCGCGCTGGCGACGATCGCGCAGATGATGATCATCATGGTGAACGACATCGACCTGTCGCTGGGCGCTTTCGTGAGCCTCTCGGCCTGCGTCACGGCCACGTTTCTCAATGACACACCGGGGATCGGATTGCTGATCCTGCTGGCGCTGATCCTGTCCTATGCGCTGATGGGAGCGGTGATCCACGCACTCGACCTGCCCGCAATCGTGGTGACGCTGGGCATGTCCTTCGTCTGGGGCGGACTCGCCCTATTCATCCTGCCGTCTCCCGGCGGGGCTTCGCCCGGCTGGCTGCGTACCCTGATGACGGTCAAACCGCCCTTCGCGCCGATGGCCGTGGTGGCCGCCATCGTCATCGCCGCCGTCACGCACCTTTTGATCATGCGCTCGGGCATCGGTACGGTGCTGCGCGGCGTCGGCGGCAACGCGCGTTCGGTCGCGCGGGCGGGCTGGTCGGTGCTGAAACTCAAGGCGCTGGCCTACGGGCTGGCCGGCCTGTTCGGCGTGCTGGCAGGAATGGCGCTGGTCGGTCTGGCCACATCGGCCGACGCCAATATCGCGCTGCGCTACACGCTCTTGTCCATCGCCGGCGTGATCCTTGGCGGGGGCGAATTCACCGGCGGCAAGGTCAGCCCGACCGGCGCCGTGATCGGGGCGCTGACCCTGACGCTCGCTGCGAGTTTCCTGTCCTTCCTGCGCCTGTCACCGGATTGGCAGATCGGCGCACAAGGCGCGATCCTGATCCTCGTGCTGACCGCGCGTCTGGTCTTCCGCCAGAAGGGGGCCGAGGCATGACCCCGCTTGCCAGACCCTGGCTCTGGTCCTGGTTGGCTGCAGCGGCGGCGTTTTCCCTGACACTCGGGCTGACTTCAGGTCGCGGCGCTTCGGAACTGGCCTATGCCGCCCTCTCCTTCGGCGCCTTCGCTGCCATCGTCGGACTGGGCCAGATGCTGGTGATCACCTTGGGCCCCGGCAATGTCGATCTATCGATTCCCGCGACCATGACCCTGGCCGCGACGCTGGCCCTGAAAGGCATGAGCAGCGATCCCGGCACGGCGTTCATGGGCCTGGCCATCGCGCTCGCCGTGGGGGTCGGCGCGGGTGCGGCCAACTATGCGTTGATCTTCCTGTTGCGCCTGCCGCCGATCATCGCCACCCTCGCCGCCTCGCTGATCTATCAGAGCCTCGCGATCTGGTCGAACCGCGGGTTGCGCATCAAGCCCCCCGAAGGATTGGCCGATTTCGCAACCGGGCGGGTGCTTGGGCTGCCGAACGTGGCCTGGGTCGGGCTGCTGCTCGCCGTTGCCGTCTGGGTCGTGCTCGAACGCTCGATCTGGGGCCGCTGGCTTCTGGCGACAGGGCAGAACTTGCGCGTGGCGCGGCTGGCCGGAGTACCGGTCGAGCGTGTGCGCGCCACGACTTATGTCGCCGTCGCGGTTTTCGCCTCGCTGGCGGGCTACCTGCTGGCCAGCTTCTCGGGCGGAGCAGCGCTCAACATGGGCCAGGAATACCTGCTGATGTCGATTGCAGTGGTCGTCATCGGCGGCACTTCCATCGCCGGAGGCAATTCGAACGTTCCCGGCGTCTGGGGTGCGGCGCTGTTCATGTTCCTCGTCGTCTCCATGCTCAACAGTTATGGCGCGGGCGCCGGCGTGCGCAATGTGCTGACCGGAGCCATCATCATCTCGATCGTTATCGCCGCCAGCACGAGGAGGGCCCGAACATGATCACGTTGCCACCACACCTGGAAATCCACGATGACCGCTTCGCGGCGCTGGTCCACCCCATGGCACACCTCGAGCGCATCGCCGATGGCTTCACCTGGACCGAGGGGCCGGTTTGGTTCGGCGATCAAAACTGCCTGCTGTTTTCCGATATTCCCAGCCAGCGGATTATGCGCTGGTCCGAAACCGAGGGCGTGTCGATCTATCGCGCCGGATCGGATTTCAACAACGGCAACACCCGTGACCGTCAGGGGCGGCTGGTCGGTTGCCGCCATGGCAAGCGCGACGTGGTGCGCACCGAGATCGACGGAACGCTTACCGTGCTCGCCGACGCCTTTCAGGGAAAACGCCTGAATTCGCCCAATGACGTGGTGGTAAGCTCGGACGGCGCGGTCTGGTTCACCGATCCAACCTACGGCATCATCTCGAGTTTCGAAGGCCATCGCAGTACGCCCGAACAGGCGACACGCAACGTTTATCGCTTGTCTCCCCAAGGCGACCTCGCTGCCGTCATCACCGACTTCGCCCAACCGAACGGCCTGTGCTTCTCACCTGACGAGACGGCGCTGTATGTCGCGGAAAGCGGATCGAGCCATGATGCATCCGTTCTCTCGGTCATCCGTCGTTTCACGGTACTTGGTGATCAGGTGCAGGATGCGGGAATATTTTCGGAGATCGACGCAGGCCTGCCGGACGGGATACGATGCGACGTCGCGGGCAATCTCTGGTCTTCGGCGGCGGACGGCGTTCACTGCTTTGCACCGGATGGAACGCTTCTGGGCAAGATCCTCGTGCCGCAGGTCGTTTCGAACCTCTGCTTCGGCGGGCGCGACGGCCACCGGCTCTTCATCACCGCCACCACGTCAGTCTACCGCGTCTTCGTCGACATCAAGGGTGCGGAACCATGGACACACGGAACACGCCAGTCCGGAAGGACAGGATCGACGCCAACGAACGGCGTGGGGGCCTCCCGGCCGGGCCGCTGATGCACCAGATCGACAGCCATGCGACCGGCAGGAACGCCGAAATCCTCCACAGGGAATAAAAATGATGCCAACCTCATTGTGGTTGCGTGCGATCATGACCGTTGCAAGATGGCGCAATGCAAGGCATCCCGACAAACATGCAACTTCCGGCTTACGCGACGAAGGGCCTGACCAAGGTCTATGGCGAGGGCCGCTCGGCGGTTCACGCGCTGCGCGGCGTCGACCTTGAAATTCCTGCGGGCGAGATCGTCGTTCTTCTCGGGCCATCCGGCTCGGGAAAATCCACGCTTCTGAACATCATCGGCGGGCTGGATCGCGGCACGGCGGGTGAGGTTCTGTTTCGCGATCAACGCCTTCACGAGATGAGCGACGCGGAGCTGACCCGCTACCGGCGCGACCATGTCGGCTTCGTTTTCCAGTTCTACAACCTGATGCCCAGCCTCACCGCGCGCGAGAACGTCGAACTGGTAACCGAAATCGCCGCCGATCCTATGGACCCGGACGAAGCGCTGTCCCTGGTTGGACTGAAGGAGCGCACCGATCACTTTCCCGCCCAGTTGTCCGGCGGCGAGCAACAGCGTGTCGCCATCGCCCGCGCCATCGCCAAGCAACCCGATGTGCTGTTCTGCGACGAACCCACGGGGGCGCTGGACAGCGCGACGGGGCGGTCGGTGCTGAAGGTTCTGGCGGATGTGAACGCGCGGCTCGGCTCGACCGTCTTGATGGTCACGCATGCATCCAGTCAGGCACAGATGGCCGACCGGGTGATCCATTTCGCAGACGGCAACATCGGCGAGATCGTCGAGAACCGAAACAAGCTGACCCCGGAACAGATCGCCTGGTGAGCCCGCTGGATCATAAGCTGCTGCGCGACCTCTGGCGCGTGAAGGGACAGGCTGGCGCGATCGGCGCGGTGATCGCCGTCGGCGTGCTGATGCTGGTCATGATGACCGGTCTCGTCGCTTCGCTTTCGGAAACACGCAACGCGTACTATGACCGTTGCCGCCTTGCCGACATCTTCGCACCCGTCGCCCGCGCGCCGGAGCGATTGGCGAATCGTCTCGCCGAGATTCCCGGAGTGTCCTCGGCGCAGACCCGCGTTGTCGGGCGCGCGCTGATCGACGTGCCGGATCAGACCCTGCCGGTGCAGGCACAGGCGGTGTCGCTGCCCGATCGCGGGCGTCCCGCGCTGAACGACGTGTTCTTGACGGACGGCCGCCTGCCCGCGTCCGGGCGGTCGGACGAAATCCTTCTTCTGCAAAGCTTCGCCACGGCGCATGACCTGCGGCCGGGTGACAGCCTGCGCGCGACGATGAACGGCGCGCGCCGCAGCTTCGACATCGTCGGCCTCGCGCAATCGCCCGAATTCCTATACACCACCGCACCCGGTGAACTGGTGCCGGACGATGCGCGCTTTGGCGTGATCTGGATGGGCCGCTCTGGCCTCGCCGCCGCCTACGACATGGCTGGCGCGTTCAACGAGGTGCTGATCGGCCTCGCGCGGGACGCATCCGAGAATGCGGTGCTGGATGAGGTCGATCGCGTGCTTGCACCCTATGGCGGCTCGGGCGCCTATCCGTTGGCGGACCAGTTGTCGAACCGCTTCGTGTCCGAGGAAATCTCGGGGCTGGAAGCCGCGACCGTCGGCGTGCCGCCGATCTTCCTCGCGGTCGCGGCCTTCCTGCTCTACATCGTCATCGGCCGAATGGTGCAGTCCGAGCGCCAGGAGATCGGGCTGATGAAAGCGTTCGGATACACGAACGCCGAGGTCGGCGGGCATTACTTCAAACTGATCCTCGCCATAGCGACGGGCGGGGCCCTTGCCGGATGCCTTGGCGGGATCGCGGCGGGGCGGGCGCTGATTTCGGTTTATACGGACTACTACAAGTTTCCTTTCCTCGTCTTTCAACTCGATCCGGCGTCATTCGCGACAGGAGTGGCGGTCAGCATCCTGTCCGCCTCCGCGGGGGGCCTTCTGGTCCTGCGCCGCGTCTTTGCCTTGACGCCTGCGACCGCGATGTCCCCACCGACCCCGCCCAATTTCACCCGAACGGGCCGTATCGGCCTCAGCCTCAACCGCTTTCTCGACCAGCCGTCCCGCATGGTGCTGCGCCGCCTGACGCGCCAGCCCGTGCGCATGGCCGGATCTGTCATCGGGATCGCCTCGGGCATGGCGTTGTCGGTCGCCATGATCACGATCTATGCCGGTTTTGACCGGACGATCGATCTCACCTTCTCGGTCGTCGACCGCAGCGATGTCAGCGTCAGTTTCACGCATCCGATCAGCGACAAGACGCTCTTTGAACTGGTGCGTCTGTCGGGCGTGCAACGCGCGGAACCGGTCCGCAACGTCGGCGTCGTGCTGCGCCATGGCCTGAAAAGCCATCGCGGCGTACTGATCGGGCTGCCGGCTGCGCCGGAGCTCAACCGGGCGCTTGACGCCGATCTCGTGCCGATCCCCCTGCCCGCCCACGGCGTCGTTCTGTCCGATGTGCTGGCCGACATGCTCGGGGTCTCGCCCGGCGACACGCTGGAGGTGGACGTGCGCGAAGGACGCCAGCCGCTGCTCGAACTTCCCGTGGCCGGAACAGCGCGGACACTTCTCGGGTCGCCCGCCTACATGGACATGGAGGCGCTGAACCGTGCCTTGCGCGAGCCGAGGCGCATTTCCGGCGCCTACCTGAACATCGACGCGGCCCAGTCCGACAGGATCTATGCAGCACTCCAGAACATGCCGACGGTTGCGGGCGTCAGCGTCAAATCGCAAGCGCGCGACGCCTTCGTCGCGCTGATGAACCAGGGCGCAGGCGCGATCCGCTACGTGATGGGTGCCATCGCCTTCGTCATCACCTTCGGCATCGTCTACAATGCCGCCCGCATCGCGCTAGCCGAACGCTCCCGCGATCTGGCCAGCCTGCGCGTGATCGGCTTCAGCCGGGCCGAGGCCGCCTTCGTCCTGCTCGGCGAACTTGCCGTGGTGACCGTGATCGCGCTGCCGGTGGGCGCGCTTCTGGGCTATTATCTGTCCTTCGGCATCGCCGCGGGCTTCTCAACCGATCTATACCAGATTCCGGCCATTTTCGACCCAGTCAGTTATGGTCAGGCCACGCTTGTCGTTGTTTGCGCGGCCCTCATCTCCGGATGGCTGGTCAAACGCGACCTCGACAGGGCCGATCTGGTCGAAGCCCTCAAGGCACGGGAATAGGACATGGCAAAAGCAAGAAAACGGTCTCGTCTGATCCTCACCGCCGTCGTTGTCCTTGTGCTCGGGAGTATCTTGGCGGCGGCGTTCTGGCCCCGCCCCGTGATGGTCGACCTCGGCGCGGTGACACGCGGTTCGATGATGGTCACCATCGACGAGGAAGGCCGCACCCGGGTGGCCGAAGCCTATGTTGTTTCGACCCCGGTCGCCGGACGCCTGCAGCGCGTTCAGGTCGATCCCGGCGATCCGGTGGTGCGGGGTGAGACCGTCGTGGCGCATATGCTGCCCATCAACCCCGCGGCGCTGGACGTGCGCACGCGCGAGCAGGCGCAGGCGGTCGTGCGGGCTGCAGAGGCGGCCCTGCGGGTCGCCCGCGCCGATCTGAACGGTGCCATTGCAAACCGCGACCTGGCCGAGACCGAATTGACACGCGCGCGCCAGTTGAGAGAGCGACAGATCGCAAGCGAAGCGGCTTTTGATCGGGCCCAGCAGAATTTCCGGATCGCCGAGGCTGCGGTCGAGACAGCCGAGGCCGCGATTTCGGTGCGCGAGGCAGACCTTGCGAACGCGCGCGCCCAACTGATCGGCTTTGACGACCAGGGGCTTGCCGCGGCCATCGGAAACGCGGGAAGCGATGACATCCCGCTCTACGCCCCTGCCGACGGGCGAATCCTTCGGATCATCCAGCAGAGCGAGACAACACTGCCGGCCGGCGCACCTATCATGGAAATCGGCGATATAGACGGCTCGCTCGAGGTGGTTGTCGACCTGATTTCGTCGGACGCGGTGCAGGTCGAAGTGGGTGATCCGGTTGTCATCGAAGATTGGGGCGGACCGCAAGCGCTCGACGGGCAGGTGCGCCGGATCGATCCATTCGGCATCACCGAGTATTCCGCGCTCGGGGTCGAGGAACAACGCGTTCCCGTCACCATTGCGTTGACCGGACAGGCGGAGCAGCGGCGGGCCTTGGGCCATGGCTATCGCGTCGAGGCGCGCATCGTGATCTGGAGGAGCGAGGATGCCCTGCGCGTTCCGGCAAGCGCCCTCTTTCGAACCGGCAGTGATTGGTCTGTTTTCGTGGCGCAGAATGGGACTGCCGCCCTGCGCGTTGTCCGGATCGGCCGCAACAACGGCGTCGTCGCCGAAGTGCTCGAGGGTCTGTCGGAAGGCGAACGAGTGATCCTCTATCCCTCGGCCGCCATCGCAGACGGACTCGCAGTCGCCGAGCGCATTGTGCAATAGGTCATGGCGTCCGCCGGGCGCCTCGGTCAACGGACACTCCCCTGACGGATTGATGCCGGAGCGCGAAGAAGTCTATTGGCGCTAGAAGGTAAGCTGCTATCGTTGCGCTCAACCAATCGGGTGCCGGTGCAATGGGGCCAGCGGCACTCAACGGATCTGGAACCGCAACGCGAATGGCTGCAAAACCGAAATCACGCGCAACGCGCAGACCCGGACTCCCTGAACTTTCCGGTCCCGCGATCGTTCTGGGGCTGATCCTTCTGGCGTTTGCCGGGGAGGCGCAAGCCCAGGACGCTGCGACTGAAGACACTGGCGCGGCCGATCCACCGCAGGCCGAGAACAAAACCGGCTTTGGCGCGGGGTCCTTCGTGGCGGTCCCAATTCCCGTGAACAATCCCACCTTCGGTACCGGCGTCGTTCTGGGCGGCGGCTATCTCTTCAAGGCCGACGAAAAATCCGACACCAGCTTCATCGGCGGCGGAGTCTTCGGAGCCAACGAAGGAAGCCGCGCGGGTGCGCTTGGCGGCAGTTTTTCGTTTGCCGACAAACGCTACAACGGCTTCGGATTTCTCGCTGCAGCCGACCTCAGCTACGAACTCTTCATCCTTGGTCAGCCCGTGCGCATCGAACAGGACGGGGCGGCCGTCCAGGGCGAATTCCGGTACGGCTTCACGGAAACCCTGTCTGCCGGGCTTTCGCTCCGCTATGTCGAGAGCCGGCTTTCCGGCATCAATGGAACGGACCTTCCCGAGCAAATCCAGGATATTTCGGACTTGTCGATCGCAACTGTCGGGGTCGTGGGACAATGGGACACCCGCGACGATACCTTCTATCCGACGACAGGCGGTCTTCTTGATCTGGAACTGACCTATAACGAAACTTCCGGGGTTCAGAACCTGACCTACACGCGGTCGATCATCGGCTACGATCATTTCTGGTCGCTGGGCGAGCGGTCGGTGATTGGAGCCCGCCTGGCAGGATGTGCCGTGCAGGATCGGGCCCCCTTTTACGAAACATGCCTGCTGGGCTCCGAGATTCGCGGGTTTTCCCTGTTCGAGTTCTACGGCGACCAGATGGTCACCGCACAGGCAGAGTACCGTGGGCGCATCAACGAACGCTTCGGCTACGTCGCGTTTGCGGGGGTGGGCGATGTCCGGCGCAATTTCCTCTCGTTTGACAGCGGGACCCGCTATGCCGGGGGCATCGGCGGGCGCTATCGTGTGTCCAAGGAGTTCGACCTCGACGTCTCGCTCGATCTCACCCTCAATGACAAGAACGAAAGTTTTGTGTATTTCTACGTCGGTCAGTCTTTCTGAACGGCACGACGTGCCCCAGTCGGTTGGAACCGGCGTGTAGAGAGTAGAAACACGCAGGAGCATGGGGAACGTTTGATTTTGAACCCAGTCTCCAGAGAGAGGGCCGAACGCGCAGGCTCAAATGCCTCCCGTCTTGTCACCGGGAAACGTCGGAACAATCCTTCTGACGTGACACATCAGGGGCTTTCCCAATGGACGACACGCAGACCCCCGCCCGACTCGGGGTTTAGCGGGCAGATTGACGTGTCACGTTGCGTGTGGTCCTCAAAATCACGTTTGAAAGACCTGCGCAGAGGGTCGATACTCGAAATCCAGGGCCGCCGTGCGGTTTCGATGGGGCCAGGCGCACGCTTTGCCACTGGTTAGGAGACTTTGAATAGATGCAAGCTGGCCAAGACAAGGGTCGGACGGCCCCGCAGGCCAGCCTTCGCAGCCAGGATCAAGTGATCATCCTGTCCGGCGATCTGGTCATCGAGACGATCGAAACCCTCGATGGCGAGTTCGGTGATGCGACGGGAATTGATATCAGCGACGTTGCCCATCTCGATACCGCCGGCGCTTGGTATCTGCTGCAGCTCCGGCAGCAGGTGTCCGACACGTCGCATGAGATCGCGATCCGAGGAGCCAGTGCGCCGCAACGACAACTCTTGGAGACCGTTCGTCAGAACATGCCGCCGGAAGAGGCGCTCGACGAACGTCCGGTGACGCTGTTCGACCGGCTCGAGGAGATCGGACGCACGGTCGTCGGCGGCCTGCACATCGCCATCGAGATGATCGGATTTCTCGGGCAGGTCATCGCCACTATCGCGAGCCTCGTCTTTCATCCCCGCCGCCTGCGAATGACGTCACTTGTCCACCACATGCAGGAAGTCGGCCTCAAGGCTGTTCCGATCGTCGCGTTGATGGCGTTCCTGATCGGGATCGTGCTGGCATTTCAGGGCTCGGCGCAATTGCGCCAGTTCGGGGCCGAGGTTTTCGTGGTCGATCTGATCGCCATTTCGATCCTGCGCGAACTGGGCATTCTGTTGACTGCGATCATCGTGGCGGGGCGGTCGGGCTCTGCGTTCACCGCTGCTATCGGCTCGATGAAGATGCGCGAGGAGGTCGATGCGATGCGCACATTGGGGCTGGATCCGATCGAGATCCTTGTCGTGCCGCGCGTGCTTGCACTGGTGCTGATACTGCCTGTGCTGGGCTTCATCGCCGATCTGACCGGGTTGATCGGCGGGGCCTTGATGTCGTGGATCGAACTTGGCGTATCGCCCGCGGTGTTCCAGTCGCGGCTGGTCGCCAACACCGATGTCTGGCACTTTGCCGTCGGAATGATCAAGGCGCCGTTCTTTGCGCTGATCATCGGGATCATCGGCTGCTACGAAGGGCTCAAGGTGGGTGGCGACGCGGAATCCCTGGGGCGGCTGACTTCGACCTCGGTGGTGCTGGCGATTTTCATGGTGATCGTGGTCGATGCGGTATTTTCCGTTTTCTTTGCGCTGGTGGGGGTGTGATGTCCGAACAGACGGGCTCAGAAGACACGGTCATCAGGGTGCGAGGGCTGAACAAGCGCTTCAAGGACCACGTGGTTCACGAAGGCCTCGATCTGGACGTGCGACGCGGCGAGATCATCGGCATCGTCGGCGGCTCGGGCACCGGGAAATCCGTGCTCTTGCAGCAGATCGTTGGCTTGCTGAAACCGGACGCGGGCCAGATCGAAGTGCTTGGCCAGAGCGTGCGCGACACCTCCGATGCCGAATACCGCGCCTTGCGCCGCCGCTGGGGCGTGATGTTTCAGGATGGCGCCCTGTTTTCATCGCTGACCGTGCGCCAGAACGTCGAAGCCCCGATGCGCGAACAACTGGAGATATCGGACGCGTTGCGCGAAACGATGGCGGGGATCAAGGTGCGTATGGTCGGACTGCCCGAGAACGCGCACGGCAAGTATCCTTCCGAATTGTCCGGCGGCATGCGCAAGAGAGCCGGGTTTGCGCGCTCCATAGCACTTGACCCTGAAATCGTGTTCCTTGATGAGCCGACCGCGGGTCTCGATCCGATCGGCGCAGCCGCATTCGATACCTTGATCCGCCAATTGCAGACCGCGTTGGGCCTGACCGTTTTTCTTGTCACCCATGACCTCGACTCTCTGCACGCGATCTGCGATCGCGTTGCCGTGCTGGCCGAGAAGAAGGTTCTTGCGGTCGGCACGATGGAGGAGATGCTGGAAATCGATCACCCATGGGTTAAAGAGTACTTTCAGGGTCCTCGCGCACGTGCAGCTGTCGGGGCAGCAGCAAGCGGATTGGCGTGATGGAAACGCGGGCAAACTTCATTCTGATCGGGGCATTCACGCTGCTGGGGATCATCGGATCGCTGATCTTCCTGATCTGGCTGTCCAGCGTCCAGCTTGACCGGCAATATGCGTCCTACGGCATCCTGTTTGACGACGTGACGGGCCTTGCCGCCTCGGGTGATGTCGTCTTCAACGGCATCAACGTGGGGCGGGTCATCGAGTTGCGGATATCCGAAACGAACCCGTCCAAGGTGTATGTCGGCATAGAAGTCGATGCCAGCACGCCGGTGCGAACGGACACGGTGGCGCAGCTCAGCTCATCCGGCGTGACCGGAGTCTCCTTCATCTCTTTGTCGAATACCCGGTCTGACGCCCCGCCGCTAACGACGGAAGACGGCAGTCCTCCGATCATTCGGTCGCGCAGATCCACCGTGCAGCAACTTGTCGAGGACGCGCCCGACCTGCTCACCGAAGTGACCGAACTGATCAAACAGTTCCAGGCCCTGACCGGGCCGGACAACCAGGCCTTTGTAGGCAGTATCCTGAAGAACCTCGATGCGGCCTCGGGCGACCTGCAGCAGGCACTGGCGGATTTCTCTCAGATCACGGGGACAGTGGGAACCGCGACCGAACAGATCACGTTGTTCACGTCGCGACTGGACAGCATCAGCGCACAGCTCGAGACGACCTTGGGCAATGCCGACAAAACACTTGCGTCCGCGACCGGTGCGTTCGATACGGTGTCGGAAACCGTCAGCAACTCCGGCACGGCGATCCAGAGTGCGCAGGGCGCCTTTGCCCAGGCCGAAAGCCTGATGCGCGACGAAATTCCGGACATCGTCGCGCGCATTTCCGACACGGTCGACTCGCTGAACCTGGCGGTCACATCCCTGTCCAGCCGCGGCGACGACACCCTGGCGGGCTTTGACCAGATGGCCGATCTGGCGAACGCGCGTCTGACCGAACTCGAGACCACTCTCAACGAAGCCGACACCGCATTTGTCGCCGTCACAGAGGCGGCCGACAGCTTTTACGCGTTGGTGGATGGCGACGGCACCCTGCTGGTGTCGGAGGCGCGCACTGTTCTGGCAAGCGCAGGACGAGCGTTGACAAACGTCGAAACCGTGATCGAAACCGATGTGCCCGCTCTGGTATCCGATATTCGCGGCGCAACGGCCACGGCATCGCAGGCGGTCGATCGTGTCGCCGCGGACCTGACCGGCCTGACCGCGCGCCTCGATCCGTTGGCGGCAGATGCGCAGGGCGCCCTGACCACGGCGACACGGGTTCTGGAGAGGGCCGGCAGCACGCTGGACGGTCTTGACGAGACCCTCGCCGCAGCCGACGGTGCGCTGTCTGCGGCAGAAATGGCCTTTGACGCTGCATCCGGGGTACTGGCGACCGATCTCGGCCCGACGCTGGAGGATATCCGCTCGGCAGCCGCGCGGATCAACGAAGCGACCGCCCGTGTGTCCGATGACATTCCCGCCGTCACAAGCGACCTGCGCGACCTGATCGCGCGGGCAGATGCCGTCGTCGCAGAGGTGCAGACGACGGTTGGACAGGCGGCTCCGGGCATCCGTACATTCACAGGCACCGGCCTGAGCGAACTGTCCAGGCTGGGCACGGAGGCACGCAGTCTAGTGCGGTCCCTTGAACAACTGGTCAGACGGATCGAAAGAGACCCTGCCCGGTTCTTCCTGGAAGACCGCGTGCCCGAATACCGGAGGTAGAAGAATGGATGTGGTGAAACTCTCCCGACGCAGCCTTTTGGCCGGGGTAGCCGCAAGCCTTTCGGGATGTGGCGCTCTGGCGTCTCTGAACGCGGCTTCGGCGACCTTGGACACATATGACCTGACACCCGTTCCAGGTTCCACCGCCGGCAGACGGACCCGACGCACGCTTGTGGTGGCGCGTCCGTCGGGCCCGGCAGGCATCCTGACCGACCGCATCATGGTCAAGCCGACGCCATCGGCAATCACGTTCCTGCCTGACGCGCGCTGGCCGGACGAATTGCCGGCCGTGCTGCAATCGTTGCTGATCCGCTCGATTTCCGGGACCGGGCGTTTGGGCTATGTCGGGACTGCCGAGGGTGGACCTGTGCCGGATCTGGCCCTGCTGACCCGAATCGACGCATTTCAAGTAGAGATCGAAGGGGAGACGCTTGTCGCCCGGATGGCAATGCAACTGACCCTTCTGCGTGACAACGATCAACGCGTGCTCGCCAACCGGTCCTTCACGACATCCGTCCCTTCGCCCGGTGATGCGCCGGCCGAAATCGTTGGGGCCTTCCAGGCTGGTCTGAACGTCCTTCTACCGCAGATGGCGGACTGGGTCGCGTCCGTCTGAACGAGGTGGAGGTCCGTACCTCAGACACGGTCGCGACACCATTCTTTGAGCCACACCAAACGGACATGCCTCGACGCTAGCGTCGATTGCAACGCAGTCATCCACCGCCGGGTCGTATCCGGGCTCGCAACGCCATCCCGGCCCAGACACGCTTCTGTTAAGAGAGCAATTCTAGGGGACCGAGATCGCATCGATAGTCCAGGTCGAAAGATCGCAGGGACCCATTGTCGCGCGGGGTTATCGCTGCGCAGGTCTCATCTCCGACCGCGTCGTATCCACGACGGCAGGTCCAGCCCTGAGCACCTGACCAGCCCCCGCCAAGAGCGGGAAAGCGAGAGATGCGGCGACGCCGGCCGCGACAGCCCAGCCTGGTGCTCAAGCCCCTTCAGGGTGTGCCGATCCATCTTGCGCCTCCTCCTTCTTTTCACGGTTGCACCTGTGTCCTACCGTGCCATGTCTTGCCGACCCAACCGAAGCTAGCGCCGCAGCCCGGGCCGCGGAAGCTTCACGGAAATTGGTAGCGGGCAAACCTTCGGTCTCTGCCGCCTGACCCAGGAAAGTCTCCGGGATTATCGGACGCGCGGACTGGGTCACTGCGAGGACAGTGTCAGCAAATCCGAACGATTTCCCCATGCGTTGGTCGACAAGGCCCAGAACAAATACGACCTGTCGTTTCCAGTTCTCATGATTGGCGCCTCGGGGTCGGGCCGATAATCGGTGCCACGCAAACCGGAAAGGCATCGGACCATGCGGCGCACGGTACCCGGAAGCTACCGCCGGACGAACAGCGCGTTCTCTGTCATATAGAGGAGCACTTCTGGACCAGCGACGCGGACGACGCCCGGACATCGGTGTCCTGGGAGCTACGGCTATTCTCGAGATGTCATTCTGAACGTTTCCAAGACGTTAGCCGCTTCGCCAAGCCCTCCGTCGGCAAATGCCAGTTTTCAAGGGCAAGTGCACGCCAACCTATCCAAACCGGATGGCATTTTCCGCATCTCAGAGATGCCTGCAATTGACGTCTTGTGCCTCCGCCAGACAACGCGTCAAACCGCACTCAAACGACTTTATTTCTTTTGCAAGATCGCCAATTTCAGCCGTTTGATTGATCCAGATCAAGTCATCCCCGAATGATCAAGCTCATCGTCCGATCTGATGGTCACGTCTGTGGACGACCCGCAGGTTGCGCCTGTGAAGCCGGGCTCCGCGTTCCTTCTCGGACGCGAACCGAATAGCGCGACTTGTTCGTTCAGGGATGTTGAAGGCCATTTCCAATTGCCTGGGGGAGCGACAACGATGTCCGCACACAAGTTACCATTTCTGATCGCCACGGGGCTGCTTCTAGCTCTGCCGGCCTTGTCCCCCGCGTTCGCCCAGGCGCCCGCGGGCGCGCCGAATGCGACGACGACGATCGACGGACGGCAACTGCCCAATCCGCCGATGCCGTTCGGCGGCACGATCGAGAACGACGCACTCAGCTCAACACCTTGGTGGGCACCGCAGATCGCCCCGCCCGAAGACGCTCCGAACATCCTTCTCATCATCACCGACGATTCGGGCTTCGCCGTCCCCAGCACCTTCGGTGGCGTCATCCCGACCGACACGATGGACGCGCTCGCGGCCGAGGGCCTGAGCTATACAAGCATCCATTCGACGGCGCTGTGTTCGCCGACCCGCGCGGCGCTGATCACCGGACGCAACCATCATTCGGCAGGCTTTGGCGTGATCGCCGAACAGTCGACCGGCTTCCCCGGCTACAACAGCATCATCGCGGAGGACAAGGCAACCATCGGGCGGATCCTGCTCGACAACGGCTATGCCACGTCCTGGTTCGGCAAGGACCACAACACGCCCGCCTTCCAGGCCAGCCAGGCCGGCCCGTTCGACCAATGGCCGACCGGCATGGGCTTTGAGTATTTCTACGGCTTCGTCGGTGGCGACGCCAACCAGTGGCAACCCAACCTGTTCCGCAACACCACCCAGATCTATCCGTTCGACGAGACCGATGCGGAATGGAACCTGGTCACGGCGATGGCCGATGACGCGATCGCGCACATCACGAACCTGCACCAGATCGCCCCTGACAAACCGTTCTTCGTGAAATACGCACCGGGCGCGACCCACGCTCCGCACCACCCCACGAAGGAATGGGTGGAAAAGATCGAGGCGATGAACCTCTTTGACGACGGGTACGAAGCACTCCGGCAAACGATCTTCGAGAACCAGAAGAAGCTGGGTCTTGTTCCAGAGGATGCGACGATGACCCCCTGGCCGGCGGAAATGCTCAAGCCGTGGGACAAGTTGACCGATATCGAGAAGAAGTTGTTCATACGGCAGGTCGAGGTTTTCGCCGCCTATGCCGCCTATTCCGATCACGAGATCGGACGGGTGATCAAGGCCATCGAGGACATCGGCGAGATCGACAACACTCTGATCATCTACATCAACGGCGACAACGGAACGAGCGCCGAGGGCGGCCCCCTCGGGACGCCGAACGAGGTCGCTTTCTTCAACGGCCTGAACGAGATCCCGGCCGAGACCCAGATGAAGTGGTACGATGTCTGGGGCACCGAAGAGACCTACAACCACATGTCCGCCGGCTGGTCCTGGGCGTTTGACACACCTTTCGACTGGTTCAAGCAGAACGCCTCCCGCCTGGGCGGCATCCGGCAGAACATGGTCGTATCCTGGCCCGCGAAGATCACCGACAAGGGCGGGCGCCGCGACCAGTTCATGCATGTGATCGACGTGGTGCCGACGATCCTCGAAATCACCGGGATCCAGGCCCCGCTGGAAGTGGACGGCGTGTTGCAATCGCCGATCGAGGGAACGAGTTTCGCCTACACCTTCGACAAGGCGAATGCCGATGCGCCGAGCCGGCACACCACCCAGTATTTCGAGATGATGGGCCAGTGGGCGCTCTATCACGAGGGCTGGCTGCTGAGCACCAAGGTCAATCGCGCGCCATGGGAGGCCTTCGGGCCGGCGAACGCGGACCCTCTGAACAACCAGGTGTTCCAGCTTTATGACCTGACGAAGGACATGAACCAGACCAACGACATCGCCGCGGACAACCCTGAAAAGGTCAAGGAGCTTCGGGCGCTCTTCCTCGAGGAAGCCAAGAAGTATCAGGTCCTTCCGCTCGATGCCTCGGTCGCGGCCCGCATCGTCGCGCCGCGTCCCAACATCACGGCTGGCCGGACGGAGTTCGTCTATACGAGACCGATGATCGGCCTGCCGCAGGGCGACTCTCCGTTGCTGCTCAACACCTCCTATACGATCACGGCAGAAATCGACGTGCCCGAAGGCACACCGGCACAAGGCATGATCCTTACCTCTGGCGGGCGGTTCGGCGGCTATGGCTTCTACCTCAAGGATGGAAAGCCCGTGTTCCTGTGGAACATGGTTGATCTGAACCGGATCAAGTGGGAGGGAACCGAAGCCCTGAGCCCGGGCAAACATGTCGTCGAGTTCGACTTCAAATATGACGGGATGGGCGCGGGAACGCTCGCCTACAACGACTTCGGCGGGGTCGGAAAAGGCGGCACCGGAACCCTGCGGGTCGACGGCAAGGACGTCCAGACACAGCAGATGAAACAGACGCTGCCGATGATCCTGCAGTGGGACGAAAGCTTCGACATCGGGTCCGACACGCTGACCGGCGTGAACGACGCCGACTACAAGCCGCCGTTCCCGCTGACGGCGACGCTCGAGAAGCTGACGATCAAGGTGGACCGTCCCGAACTGAGCGAGGCCGACAAGGCCAAGCTCCAGGCGGCGATGAAGGCAGCGAGCGACTAACGCGTTCGACTGACAGCCTGTCGCCAATGGTCTGGAAGGGAGACGCCCTCGTGGCATCTCCCTTTCTTGCTTGCCACCGTGCGCAGGCTTCTGCCGTGTTCGCGGGACGAAAACCGGCCAAGTCCCGACAACGACATTGACCGCAGACAAAGGCGTGTAACATGGTCATCGCGGCCCAAACTTCCTGCGTCAAACAACGAACTTGAGGCAGAGAAAGCGTTCCTGACCTTTAGACCCGCGCAAGTCTTGCGGGATTGTTCTAAGTAGTGAGCACCGGATCCGCGGTGGGAAAATCAGTTTCACAACCGCGGACCCGATGAAACGCGACACAATCCGTCAAACGCCAAGCCTGCACGACCGCCCTGCCCGCGAACGATGTCGGCTTCAGGCAAAAATCCCGTGCGATACGAGCCCCAGAACGAATGACAAGAGCACCGTTCCGGGCAAGGTCGTGACCCATGTGATCAGGATCCGCCGGATCATCACCCACTGGATCCGGTCCCCGGCCGATTGCACGGATCCGGCCACGCCGGCGGTCAGAACATGCGTGGTCGAGACCGGAACGCCGCCCCCATCCGCAGCCGCGATGGCCGCGATCGCTGCCATCTGGGTCGACAGGCCCTGCGCCGGGCTCATCGGCTTGTCGCCCATCTTTTCGCCCAAGGTCCTGGTGATCCTTCGATAGCCGATCATGGTCCCCGTGCCCAATGCCACGGCCGACACCACGATCAGCCAGAAGGGAACATCCTCTATCAGACGTGTGGTCTCCCGGTGGGCGTGCCTGAGCTTGCGGCGCTCCTCCCCGTCAAAGACGTCGAGTTTCCGGGACGAGTCGATGACCCTTCCCAAGGCCTCGTGAACGTCCAGGATTTCCTTTCGAAACCGGATTTTCTCTTCGGCGCTGATCGGCCGTTCCTGCCAGTCCCGGTGTGCCACGTCTTTCAGATGTTCGATCTCGCGCAGGAAAACCGCGGCGTTGGGAAGTCTCGGATCATTGGCATGGGCGGCAACGCTGTCCTCGATCTCCTCGATCACTTCGAGTGTCAGTCGATAGCTGGCCTGGTCCTTCACCGGATCGACCGCATACAGGCCCGGTGCCAGCCCCATCAATGTCATCAGCATCAGCCCGATGGACTTCTGTCCGTCATTGGAGCCATGCAGGAAGGAGACCCCGATCAGCCCTCCGATCAGCGGAGCGCGGATGGTGCCCGGCGGCACGACGCCTGTTTGGTGTGGTTCGAACATGCGCGTGTCGCGCGACCAGCGTTTGACGCCCTTGTAGAGGAGCCAGGCCAAGGCGAACCCGAAGATTGGCGAGATCAGCAGCGTGACGAGAATTTTCTCGCTCTGCGGCCAATTCATCGCCTCGATCATCGACGTGCCGGTCAGGGCCGCATGCGCCATCGAGACGCCAATGACCGAGCCGATATAGGTGTGAGTCGTGGAGTTCGGGATACCGAACCACCAGGTGGTGAGGTTCCAGGCGATCGCCGAGAGGACCAGCGCCAGCATCAGCGCAGCCTCGTTCGGAGTGTTGATACCGGCGACCATTTCCTTGGGCAACAGAAAGACAAGGCCGAAAGCCACAGCGGTGCCACCGAGCAGAACACCCAGAAAATTCAGGAAGGCCGACAGCCACACAGCCTGTGCTGGGCGCATGGCGTTCGAGTAAATGACGGTGGCGACCGCGTTCGCGGTGTCGTGAAAACCGTTCACCGCCTCCTGCAGGACGATCAGTGCAAACACGACCAGCAGCGTGACGGTCGCCACATTCGGCAAATTGCTGAGAATTTCCTCGGTGGCCGTCATCCGTTACTCCTGATCGTGGCCGAGCGCTTGTTCCGTACGCCTGCGATCATCGCCACCCTTCTTCCCGGGCATTGGTTGCCGATCAGCGCATCAAAGTCCACACGTCTGACACGCCGGCAGGCCGATGCGCGCGGTGCGATTGGCTGGGAGCGGATCGGGACAAGGCGAGCCTCCGCAAGGAAGTTTTCAGAACCGTTTCTGGATCGTTGCAACCACCCGTTCGCTGCCGCCGTTCTTGTTCCACTCGGCCTGAAGGGCGACCCCGTTCCTGAAATTGACGTTGAACCCCAGAACCCCGGACAGCTTGTCGGTGTTTTCGATACTGGCTTCGTAGTTGACGTTGATGCTGTCACCATTGGGAAAGAAGTTGCCCATCTGGGTTCGCCCCGACACCCGCGTTTCGATGTCCAGATAAGACACGCCGAAGTAGGGTGAAAACATGTGCCCACCGCCGAACACGAAGCGACGACCGAACCTTGCGCCGGCTGTCAACGACTTGATGTCGCTGGATTTCTCGCCCCGCGTCACCGTGAAAGCGGCGGTTGCGGTTCCAAACCAGCGACCACTGGCATAAACGCCCGTCGTCCCGAAGCTGAAACTTTGACGATTCACGCGCGTGACGAATGGCAGAACGACCGTCCCCGACAGGTTGTTGCCGACACAGATCGGAGGGCGCAGCGGTATCGGGTTTTCGACGCAAACCTCGCCGATATCTTCGAGGTTCACGTTCACCGTCAGGTCGACATCGCCCCGCACGCGCCCCACGCTGGCAAACACGTTGAGAAATGGCAGCACCCAGAGATCCAGTTTGACCTGCTCGCTGGTTGTCGTGCTCGCGGACAGGGCGTCCACGAACGGTATATCGATCAACGGCCTATCACTTGGTGGAAAGACGTTCCGTCCGAGCGCCACGGAGACGCTTTCGATGGTCTGGTTCTGCTGGTTGTGAACGCCGATCACTGACAGACCCCATGGAAGCGGCAAACCAAAGCCGCGCTCGATGGCCTCCTGCCCGCCGATCGGAAACTTCCGGTCGTAAACGACCGGTTCGGACGGGGGTTCGGGTTTCTCGGGATCACGAAGCAGAAGCTCGTCGGGAAATCTCAGGATCACGCCGATCTGTGGAATAATTCCGGGCGCAACTTCAGGGCGCGGCTCACTTTGCTCAGCGCGATCTGCCGCGACTGGCCCGGCGAGCGCGGCGCAAACGATGCCGGCAATCCACGGAAACGTCTGTCGAAATGCGTGTTTCACGGTCATACGATGGCACCGGTTGATGTGATGTGAAGCTTCTATCCGCGACGCGTGGTTCCTCCAGCGGAGTGTCGACGAACAGACATGGAATGCAACCCCAAGTCATGGCTGACTTTCCAACGCAGACGCGTGAGGCGGATCGCGCTGTTCTGAAGCGTTCGACATAATCGGACCGCTCCCAGAGGCGACGCATCATACGGACGCTTTGGACCCAGTCCGAGACATGTGAGCCACTTTCCATGATGGCTTGTAACCAACGGCTTCGACGCTACTAATGTGTTGGACGCGCAAGAGAACCGATGCTGCCGAATGACACATGAAGACCAGAACAGAAGATCGCTTCCGACATGGTTTTTTGCTCTGGGGACGCTGGCGCTTTCAATCGGTTTCTTGTGGTTCGCCAGTGATTTCCTGATACCGCTCACTATCGCAGGCCTGCTTTTCATCCTCTCGTCCGCGCTCGTGGACAAGATCCAGAGCACAAAAATTCTCGGATGGTCGCCGCCTGCCTTTCTGGCTCAAATCCTGGGCACAGCCTTGATCATCGGAACGGTTCTCGTTCTCGGCTCGATCGTGTCGTCGTCAGCCGACGAAATCCAGAACGCCCTGCCGATGTATCGAGAGCGCTTGCAAGACCTGTTGGAAAAACTGGAAAGCCTGATGGGGGCCAGAGTTCTGGATGCCGGCCGCAACGCGGTCCAGAACGTCGACCTTGGGGCCTGGATCGCGGCCATCGCGGGTCAATTCGGCGGCGCCCTTTCAATGCTCATCCTGGTGACGCTGTACCTGGTGTTCCTGGGGTCCGAACGGGCCGCCTGGGTCGAGAAGATGCCCCGGCTGTTCACGACGGATGAGGGAGCGCAGCGCGCCCGAAAGGTCCTGCAGAGGATTTCGCTCGGCGTGAAACAATACATGTGGGTCAACGCGGTGACGAGCGCCATGAGCGGTGTGGTCGCGTTCGCGATATTCACCTGGGTTGATCTCGACTTCGCATCGCTTCTGGCTCTGATCGTGTTCCTGGCCGGGTTCATTCCGAACATCGGGGCGTTCATTGGGATCGCGCTGCCGTCTTTGCTCGCCCTGATCCAGTTCGATAGCCTGACGCCCTTCCTCATCGTTCTGTTTGGCTATGGCGCCGCGGATCAGTTCATCTCCAACGTGGTGCAGCCGTCCATGCAGGGACGATCACTCAACCTCAGCACCTTCATGGTGATGGTTTCCTTGACCTTCTGGGCGACCCTCTGGGGCGGTATTGGAGCGTTTCTGGCGATCCCGATGATGGTCGTGACAATGGTCATTTGCGCCGAAATTCCCGCCATTCGCTGGATTGCAGTGTTGCTGTCCCGCGACGGGCGGTTGCCCGGCGAACAGACATCCGATGACCATGAATGAATAGTGATGCAAACTGGAGTTCGATAAGTTCGATCCTATTGTCCAGATGAAGGTTTGTGGGGTCGGATATGAGAGAACCGACGGACGTGCTGCCTTGCTGGGAAACCAACTGGAGGATTTTTCTCATGGAATTGACCCGAAGCAGAATTTCCGCGCGCTCCCCTGTGTTGGACAGGCGGCGGCAGAAACTAAGGGGCTGTGCGCTGGCCGGTCTCATGCTCGCACCTTGCGGCATGCAGGCTCAGGAGAAGGCCCCCGAAGACCCGACAAAGATCGCAACGAAGCTGGGCATCGGATACACCGATGAGGTTGCAATATCCGGTTCGCTGGCCTTTGGCCCGGTGACAAAGGTCAACGCCCGGATCAGCGAAAACGGACACTGGACCCTTGGCGCATCCTACCTGTTTCCGTTCGCCATCGTGACCTTCTCTGCCGCGAAAACCGAGTTTGACGACGACTCCGTACAAACCCGCTATTCCATTGGAGGCTTCGTTCCATTGACGCAAATGGGGGTGCAGACCGGCAAATGGCATTTGTTCGTGCCTTTCGGCTATTCGCATACCGAGTCCGAAAAATCCGGGTACGACCTGATCCTGAATGATACGATCGTGTTGGAGCAGAGCAGCCAGAGCGGCTATGTCGGCGTTTTCGGGTTCCGGCCGCTCAGCGAGACGCTGACACTCATGGGCAGCGGCGTCGTGTCCCGGGGAGGCGACGACTTTTCGGGCATGGCGATCTCCGGCGGTCTGTCCTACCACCTGACCGCCAAGGACACGGTCGCGGTGTTCGCCAACTACGTCGACAACAGCTTCGGCGAAAAGCGCCGACTGGGCATCTCCTATCGGCACGAGTTCTAGGGTCTGGACCCGTAGTCTACAGATCCCGGCTTTGGCACACGCTACGTCGGACGGAAATACACTTTGAGTTCACTCCACCGCGGGTGTGACGCCACCGTGGATACGTTCGCGCAGTCCTTGGAACATCTTGAAGAACACTGGTCCGAAAATCGAGCCGGCGATGGCCGAGGCGATCGAGCCGCCGAAGACCGCGACGCCCAGAGAGACTCGGCTGGCGGACCCTGCGCCGGTGGCGATGACAAGCGGATAGACCCCTACGGCGAAGGCCAGCACCGTCATCATCACCGGACGAAAGCGCAACCGCGCCGCCTGCATCGCCGCTTCGTGCAAGGCCAACCCGGCGTTTTCACGTTGCTGCTTGCCGAATTCGACAATCAGGATCGCCGTTTTTGCCGCGAGCGCGATCAGCATCAACAACCCGATTTGCCCGTAGAGACTGAGCGGTTCTCCGGCGATGCGAAGTGCGATCATTGCCCCGAGAATGGCAAAGGGCACGGTCATCAGCACCGCAACAGGGGTCAGGAAGCTCTCATACAGCGCGGCGAGGAACAGGAAGGTGAAGATCAGCGACAGGCCAAGCGCAATCGGGATGGCGTTGCCCGACTTGCGCTCTTCGAAGCTGGAGTCGGTCCAGTCATAGCGGTAGCCGGGGGCGAGGTTATCCTGCGCGACCTGCTCCATCCGGTCCATGGACGAGCCGCTGCTGAAACCGTCTGCGGTGTTCGGGATGCCAGTGATCGTGGCCGAATTGTAGGTGTTGTAGCGATAGAGCACATCCGGCCCGATCGTCGGTTCCGCCTCAACCATCGCCGACAAAGGCACAAGGTCACCCGAGGCATTGCGCACGAACAGCGTGTCCAGCGCCCGTTCGTTCTGGCGATAATCCGAGTCCGCCTGCAGCATCACCCTGTACGTCTTGCCGAACATGTTGAAGTCGTTGACGTAAAGCGCGCCAAGCTGGGTCTGTAGCGTCAGGAAGATGTCCGACACCTTGACGCCCAGCGTCTTGGCCCGCTCGCGGTCCACGTCCAGAAACATCTGCGGCGAATCCGCCTTGTAGGTCGAGAAGGCCCGCGCGATCTCGTCCGTTCCGTTGGTTTCGGCGAGAAGGGATTGCAGCGCCGCCGACATTTCCTGCGGCCCGCGCCCCTGCGTGTCTTCAAGCACGAAGGAGAAGCCCTCGACCGCGCCGAGGCCAGGGATCGCCGGTGCCCCGAAGATGATGGTCTGGGCTTCGGGCATCTGCGCGAAGATCTGCTGATACTTCTGCTGCAGGAAAAGCTGGTGCTGTTCGGCCCCGGGACGCTCTTCCCAGGGTTTCAGCTTGGCGATGATCATCCCGGCATTGGATTGCAGCGCCGTGTTCAGGATTGAATATCCGTTCACCGACAGCACGTTCTGGATATTCTCGTCCGCGCCGAGAGTCTCGGTCAACCGATCCATGACCTCTTCGGTCCGGTTCAGCGAGGCACCACCCGGAAGCTGAACGTCGACCATGAAAAACCCCTTGTCCTCGGTCGGAATGAAGCTCGTGGGCGTTGTCGTGAACAGAACGTAGAGCAGCGCCATCAGCCCCGCGACGCTGGCAAGGGCGACGACAAGGTAACGCGCAAGGAAATCCACCAGCGCAACATAGACCCGCGTGATCCAGTCAAAGCCCTTGTTGAACAGACGCACGACGAAATTCGGCTTCATGCCGGGTCTCATCAGGACCGTGGCCAGCGCAGGGCTGAGCGTCAGGGCGTTGACCATCGAGATCAATACCGCGATCGTCAGCGTTGCCCCGAACTGGCCGAACATCCGCCCGGTGATCCCCGGCAGCAGCAACGTCGGACCGAACACCGCGACCAGAACCATCGATGTGGCCACGATCGGTCCCGATACTTCCTTCATAGCTTGCCCCGTGGCCTCGGCGGGGCTGAGGTCGGGGCTTTCGTGCAGGATGCGTTCGACGTTCTCGACCACGATGATCGCGTCGTCGACGACCAGCGCAATGGCGAGGATCAGCGCGAAAAGGGTGACGGTGTTGATCGTCATCCCGGTCGCATAGAGCACACCGAGTGTGCCGATGATCGACACCGGCACGGCAATGGTCGGGATCAGCGTTGCGCGCACGGACCCGAGGAAGACGTAGGTCACCGCCACCACGAGAATGATGGTGAAGAACATGGTGATCACGGTCTCTTCCAGCGATGCCTCGATGAACAGTGTCGTGTCATGGCCGACCACATAATCGACGCCTTCGGGGAAGAATTCCTTGAGCTCGTCCATCTTGTCCCGAACCGCCTCGGCGACCTCGAGCGAGTTGGCTTCGCCCAGCTTGTAGATCGCCATCAGTACGCCGGGACCGTTGTTGAACTCGCCATAGCCCTTGTAGGCGAAGGCGCCGAGTTCGATGCGCGCGACATCGCTCAGCCGGATGATCGAGCCGGCGTCATCGGCGGCCAGCACGATGTTGCCGAAATCCTCGGCATTCTCGACCCGGCCCTTGGCGGTCAGCACGTACTGGAACTGCGTGTCCTCCGGCGCCGGGGCGGCGCCGAATTGGCCGACGGCGGCCTGCACGTTCTGTTCCTTGATCGCGGCGACCACATCGTTGACCGTCAGGTTGCGGTTGGCCAGCGCCACGGGATCCAACCAGGCGCGCAGACCGTAGTCGAGCGCGCCAATGATCTCGGCCTCTCCGACACCGGGCAGACGGCCCAGCTCGCCCTTGACGTTGATCGACGCGTAGTTGGACAGGAACACCCGGTCGAACCGGTCATCCGGCGAAACGATGTTGACCACCATCAGGATGTCGGGGTTTCGCTTGCGTACAGACACGCCGCGCTGGCGCACCTCTTCGGGGAGGCCAGGTTCTGCCAACGCAACGCGATTTTGCACATCCACTTGCGCCAGGTCCGGATCGACGCCGATCTCGAACGTGACGGTCAGCGTATAGCTTCCGTCGCTCGCCGATTTCGACGACATGTAGACCATGCCCTCGGCACCGTTGACCTGTTCCTCGATGGGCGAGGCGACCGCGTCGATCACGGTCTGGGCATCGGCGCCGGGGTAGTTGGCGCGCACCACGACCTTGGGGGCAGAGATATCCGGATACTGGTCGATGGGCATGACGAACATCGACAGCGCCCCGAACAGGGTGATGAGCATCGAGATGACGAAGGCGAACTTGGGCCGCCGGATGAAAAAGGATGGACCCACGATATTTCCCCTGCCCTGACGGTTCAGCTTTCGTATGGCGCGGCCTGCACCTTGATGCCGGGTCGCATCTTCTGCAGCCCCTCCACGACCACCCGGTCACCCGGGGTCAGACCGTCCAGCACTACCCAGTCTGCCCCGTTGCGGATCCCGAGGTCGATGTCCCGGCGCGCGACCGTGTCGTCCTCTTGGACGACCCAGACGTAATGCCCGATCTGGTCGAAGCTGACCGCCCGCTGCGGGATCAGCGGTGCCTCGATCGCCTCGATGACCTGGCCGCGCAGGATCACGTTTTCGCCCGGCAGCAGGATGCCGTCCGGATTGGGAAACAAGACGCGCGCAGCGATTGTGCCGGTGCCCGGCACCGCGGTGTTGTCCCAGTTCTCGAACGTGCCCGGAAGGGGATACTCAACCCCGCCCGGAAGAATGATGTGCACCGTCAGCGGCGGGATCGGAACGCCCTGTTCCTCGAGCTTGAGGCGACGGGACAGGAAGGTGAAGTAGTTGCTCTGATCGACCAGCCCCACGGCATAGATCGGATCCAGCGAAACGATCTCGGCGATCGGTGCCGGTCGTGTCGGATCCCCCGGTGTGTAGAGATCTCCGACCGAGTAGGCTGGCGCCGAGATGCGCCCGCCGAAGGGAGCATAGACCTTGGTGTCCTCCAGATCCTTGCGCGCCTGGTCGATCCGCGCCTTGGCGATCGCGACCTTGGCATGGGCGACTTCGGACTTGGCCTCGGCATATTCGACTTCTCTCTGGGAGACCGTGTTGCTTTGGGCCAGTTTCTGTGCCCGGTCCAGATCCAGATCGATCTGCAACGCCTCGGCCTGGGCTTGCTTGAGGTTCGCTTCGGCCTCGGCCAACGCGATCAGGTAGTCTGACTGGTCCATTTCGACCAGCAGATCGCCTTTTTCGACGATGTCGCCCGGCGTGATGTGAATGGCGTCGATTCGGGCTTTGACGATAGGTCGCACCGAGTGCGAACTGATCGCGTCGATGCGAGCCGGATGTTCGAAGGACGGGCGGATTTCCTGCACTTGAACCGTCGAGACAAGCGCGACAGGTCGGTTCTCTGCTCCCGCATTCTGAGCAGTCGCCGTCAACGGGAAGGCGAACAGGGCAAGGATGCCGCTCCACAACACCACCATCTTGAACGAGTTCATTCCCATCACCTTTCCGGTACCGTTGGACCAATGGTAAGTCTCACGCTCCCGGCGTCCATCAATCGACATCCGAACGACTGCAGTGAGCAGGGACGATTTGAAGTCCCTCTTTCATCAGCGAGATCATAGCTTCTTGTCACACCGCGATTGAGGCTGTTTTCGGCGGCGATGGCAACGTTTTTTTGAATCGGTCCGAGTCTCGCAAGCATTTGGTATCAAACTGAGCTTCATGAAATCACGTGATCTACCGCGGAACTGACAATGATGAAGCATGGCGCAGAGATGCGAGAGAACAGTCCGCAGTCTTGTGCTGGCTGGGGCGCGACCAACCGGAAAGGGTGGCGCCTCAGAAAGCCGCACTGCAAGTACCGTGGTTCTGCGGGAGCCGGATGGAACCCAAGACCGCCGCGAGAAGTCGGAAGCCGAATACGGTTCCGGCTAGCCGCTGCTATCGACGCAACTTCCGGGTGTGTCTCCTATCCGACCCCGCGGTCCCGTCAGACTGTTTCCTCAGGCCATAACCGCGATCGCGCATCAACTATTCCGAGCCGTTCTCCTCGCTTTCCTCCGGGGCTTGGCGGAGCTGGATCGTTTGTGTCGGATAGGCGAGCTTGGTGCCCGCCTCGGAAACCGCCGCACGAATGGCAGACACCAGTTGGCTGCACGTCTCGAGATACTGCGCATAGCCGTCGGACAAGGTGAATGCATAGATCATCACATCCACCGAGGTTTCCGAAAGAGCGCATGGCTTCACCAACAACATTAGGCTGCCATCGGTCACGAAATCGCCGCTGTCTTTCAGGTGGTCTTGCAGTGTTTCGCAGACAGATTTCAGCTGCGCCTCGGTCGTGTCCAGAACAAGCGGAACGGTCCAGTTGATCCGCCAGTGATCCATCCGCGTCTTGTTCATGACCACGGCATTGGCGAGATCGGCATTGGGAACAAAGCGCGGCACCCGGTCGAACCCCTGCACCATGGTCGAACGCACGTCGATCCGGCGGACAATGCCTTCGACCCCGTTTTCGACGCAAATCCAGTCGCCCACCTTGAACCGCCGTTCGCTCATGTTCGTCATGCCAGCGACGAGGTTGCGGACGAGATCCTGCGCAGCGATGGCCAAACCCGCCCCGAACACGCCAACGCCGGTGAGCGCGTTGGCGATGTCGATGTCCCATACGGCGAGGATCGAGGTGACCGCCAACACAACGACCACGACCTGACCCAGACGAACCAGCCAGCGGGTGTTGACCGCCACCGACATAAGCGAATTCTCGCTGTCGGCGAGTCGTACCATCGCCTCCATCAACCGGTACGCCATCGCGAAAACCGCAGCGACCAAAACCGAGATGAGCGTGCGCCGGAGGAGACCGCCGAAGAGCTCGGGCAAGGCCAGAGCGCCGTGCACCAGCAACAGCGCGACAACGACCACCATGACCTGAAGGGCTTTCTTGACTTCGTGATGGACATCATCGTTGAAGTCGATCTTCAAGGCACCGAGGATCCAACCGATCAGAGTGGTCAGGGTCGCAGCGATGGGCCGACGCAGAACGAAGATAATCGCCACGAAAACGGCGGCGATCAGCAGAGCTTCCTTGTCGACTGTTGTCGCCCAGGACCGAAACGGACCGATCAGACGATCCATCAGCGAATGTAGGCTCTCAGCGTTCATGTTGACCGGCACAAAGGTTCAAATGGCTCCGGTCATCGCGTGACTCGCTCGCATTGCTCATGTTTTCATCTGTCCCGGCAGGCTCACAAGGGTGGCGCGCACCGGCAGCGGATATTTGGTTTCAATCGGCTCAAGCCCCATCCCCTGCCCTGCGCACGCGAGGTCCATTGCATCACCCACCCCCTCGGGCAACCGCATCTCCAACGCGTGGCACGCCATATCGCGCACGTGGTCAGCCGTGTTCATTTCGTCTCGATTTCCGCCACTGATTCTGACATCGCCATCATTTCCACGTCTCCGTTGCCGATCTTTGCCTCGACGCCAGAGTCTGTGCATTCTCGCAGGCAAGGCAAGTCCTTGCGCCAAGTAACTTTCGAAAGGACGGCTAACGCCCATATCCGGCCCTGACCGATGCAAACCAATTGGGGCAAAGCGTGTCTGGCCCGTCGAGAGTGCACGCATGTCGTGTCTGGGCTTTCAACGCCGTCTGCCGCGCTTATCAACGAAGGGGCCACGCGGCGTTGGCAGATCTGGCCAAGGGTCAATTTCCCATGCGTCACGTTTCGGTCTTCGCCCCCGCGTCGCTTGCAAACGGGAAACCAACTATTAGCTTTTGCATCGACGATGGTCTTGCAGGTGCGTCATGAAACCGTTCTTCACTCCGACCTCCCAAATTGATTACGCATTCGATGCCTGGCAGCGGAGCGTCCTCTTCCTGGATGTGCTGCGGAACCGCGGCGATCAGTATCGCGAGCACATCGAGAGCAAGACGCCACATGTCCTGGTCTACGACTTCGAACTGATCAGCGACGGCGCCGGTTTTCCTCGGCCGGTGAACTACAAGCTGGTCCGCATCCTGCCGCCCGAAGGTGTCGAGATCGATCCCGCCAAACGGCCTTTCGTCGTGATCGACCCGCGCGCCGGGCACGGGCCTGGCATTGGCGGGTTCAAGGCCGACAGCGAGATCGGCGTCGCCCTGGAAGCCGGCCACCCGACCTATTTCATCGGCTTCACGCCCGAACCGGTGCCGGGGCAGACGATCGAGGATGTCGCCCGCGCCGAGGCGCGCTTCATCGAGATCGTGATCGAACGCCACCCCGACGCGGCCGAGAAACCCTGTGTCATCGGCAATTGCCAAGCGGGATGGGCGGTGCCGATGCTGGCCGCGGTCCGGCCCGAGTTGTTCGGGCCGATGATCCTGCCGGGCGCGCCGCTGTCCTACTGGGCTGGCGTGCGCGGCAAAAACCCGATGCGCTATTCCGGCGGGCTTCTGGGCGGAACCTGGCTCACCTCGCTGACCAGCGACTTGGGCGCCGGCATCTTCGACGGCGCCTGGCTGGTCTTCAACTTCGAGAACCAGAACCCGGCGAACACCTACTGGAAGAAGCAATACAACGTCTATGCCAACGTCGATACCGAGCCCGAACGCTATCTGGGGTTCGAACGCTGGTGGGGCGGGCATGTCCTGTTGGGCGGCGAAGAGATGCAGTGGATCACCGACAACCTTTTTGTCGGCAACAAGCTGTCGGCGGGAATGATCCGGACCTCGGACGGCGAAGCGGTCGATCTGCGCAACATCAAGTCACCGATCGTGATCTTCTGTTCCTGGGGTGACAATATTACCCCGCCGCAGCAGGCGCTGGACTGGATCCTCGATGCCTATGACGATGTCGCCGAAATCCGCGCCCGCGGGCAGACCATCGTCTACACCATCCATGACCAGACCGGGCACCTTGGGATTTTCGTGTCGGGATCGATCGCGCGCAAGCAGCATGCCGAGTTCGCCTCCAACATCGACATGATCGATATCCTTCCGCCCGGACTCTACGAGGCGGTGCTAACCACCAAGACCCCGGACATGGATGGCGCGGACATGGTCGGCGGCGATTGGCTGATGCGGTGCGAGCGGCGCGACCTCGACGATATTCGCGCCCTGGGCCACAACGATATTGAAGACGATAAACGCTTCGAGACCGTGGCACGGATGTCCGAGGTGAACCTCGCGCTCTACCGGACCTTTGCGCGCCCCTTCGTGCAGGCCATGAGCACGGCCCCCTGGGCGCAGGCCATGCGGCAGCTTCATCCCTCGCGAGTCGGATTCGAGGCGTTCTCGTCCGCGAATCCATTCCTGTGGTGGGTCGAGCCGCTGGCCGAGCAGGTGCGCCAGAACCGGCGCCCGGTCGCAAAAGACAACCCGTTCCTGGCCCTGCAGGAACGCGGATCGGACCAGATCGAACAGGCGCTCGACAACTGGCGTGTCGCTGTCGAACGGATGAGCGAGAAGACCTTCATGACAGTGTTCGGCAATCCGGCGCTTCAAAGCGCGTTTGGGGTCGACCCGAATGGAACGGCTCCCCCTCGCAAGGCGGCAAAAAGCGTGCTGTCCCGCGAACTGGTTGCGGCACATGAGGCCGATCTGCGTTCCCGGATGGCACAGGGCGGCGTGTTTGCCGCATTGATACGGGCACTGCTCTACATCCGGATACCGTCAGGCACAGCCGACGAGCGCGGATTTGCGATGATCCGCCGATTGCGCCGCCTGGTTCCAGAGGCAAAAGACTGCGACCTGCAGGACTTCAAGGCCGCACTGCGTGAGCAGTTCGAGATGCTGCACGTGGACGAAAGCGCGGCCATGGCGGCCTTCCCCGAGCTTCTGCCGGACGAACCTGAAACGAGAAGCCGGATGCTGGAACTGCTGCGAGAAGTTCTGGACGTGACCGGCGATCTCGATCCGGAAGGCGCGCGGCGGTTTGCCGAAATCTCCGACCATCTGGAGGAGGTGTCAGACCGATGAGAACTGGTCGTACAAAAGGCAGAATCGCTGTTCCGCACGCCGTACCAAGCTGACGCCACTCGGCGAGAGCGGCGCGGTTGAGCTTGAAATTCTGTCGGGAGCAATGGTGGCGTTCCTGGTGAAATGGTTTTGGACCGAGGCGTGAACGGAGACGAATTTCTGCAGACTTCGCACCCCCCGGAATCGCTGTATCGCCCGTTCTCGTAGTCGGAATGGCAGGTGAGAATTCTCCGCTCGATTGTTCAACCAACGACCGGTTTCCTGCCGGTCGACCGCGCCAACGACCTTTCAGGCAGCACCAGGCAAGCCGATGCAGAACGGTCTGGCAAAAAGCTTCAATGACAGCCTGCGGGATGAGTGCCTGAACGACCACCGGTTCCCAACCTTGCGCCATGCCCGCCATCTGATTGCGGCTTGGCGCGCCGACCACAACGATCACCGCCCGCTCTCGAGCCTCGACGGGCTCATCCTGCCGGAATATCATAAACGGCCAAGAGAGGACCAAAAAACCTGAACAGCGCGAACCTATAAACGCGGACTCCAAGGGGAGCAGGTCAGTGGCAGACCTCGATGCCATGCTCATGCGGCAGGTCCTCCACATTACGCAGCGAGAGCGGGAAGCGAACATGCATCATGCCCGCCAGGCGTATGATCTCGCGTCTGGTCGGAAAAAATTTGAACGAGTCTGTTTTCGTCACGGCGGAACGGTACGAGACCACCCTGCCCCGCTTAAACGGATCCCCTCTGACAACGCCCTTTCCTCAGCTTCCGATCGTCGCGGGACAGCCAACCCTCCAACTTGAACGGTGGCGTTTACACAGGTGGTGTATTTGGCACCCTTAAAACGTCAAAGACATGTTCACCCAGAGAATATCGCTTTCAAACCGTCGCTTTGACTCGAATTCCTTGAAGTACTTCAACTGGAAACTCGCGTCGTGGCCAAATACGGTTGCCCCAGAGTAGGTGACCATCGGACCAAGTCCGTAGACCCGGGCCTTCAGCGAATTGGCGCCGAGGGCGGTGCGGGTCGCGACGGCTCCTGACCCGCTGTCATCACCGATCTGCTGATAGGCATACCCGGATACACCAAGGGCCAAGCCTGATTTCATGTGCTGCAACACAGTGCCCTCAAGGTTCAAGGCCGGGGCGTTCTGGTAATCTGTGGCCTTGTTGCGTGTGCTGATCAGCAGGCTGGCTGCGCCGGAAAACTCGAGACCAGTCGCAGGATCAAAATGGGTGGCGGCAAAGACCGGTTGGAACGACCAGATGTTCTTGCCGGTGTTGAGCGCGTTGATCGTGCGGTTTGGGACGTCTATCGAAGCCGTGCTATAGCTGCCGGTCGGGGCGTAGATCGATAATGCGGCGCTGTAGTGCCAGTTTCCAGTGTGCCAGCCAACCAGCGGGGTCAGGGTGATGTCGCCGATTCCAGAGGTGGTATCTTCGATCGCGACATCAACCAGCGGCGGTGTGACTCCGACAAATGAAAGCCCGGCGTCAAATACAAACGGAATATTCAGGTTCAACGCCGGAGTGCCGCCCCAAAGCTGGGTGTCGAATACCTTGGTCAGGCTAAGCTTTGCGAAGGTGACATCAAGATTGGTGTCAGCCCGGATCGGAAGGCCGCCCATTGTCAGCCCTTCAACCGACCCGTCCATGGTGACAACATCCAACCCAAGATAAAACCCCGGCCCCGGAACGATGCCCGCAAAGGCGGCGCGCGATCCCAACAAATAGGCACCGGCACCCCCTTCAACCGCGCCGGACGCGGAGGGAAGCGACGCCAGCGCCAGCGATGCGGCGGCGGCAAGAAATGTGTTTTTCATGATGTTTTCCGCTCAGCTCGGTGAAAACCAGATTGGCGAGCCCCAGGCGCGCTCTTGGATGGTCGCAGGAACGTCGCTCAACAGCGGTAGATTGTTGGGCACCGCGTCATAGGTCGACCAGCGCGGCGTCGGAATTTCCAGCACGCGGGCATAATAAAAGGCCCCTTCTGCCGGGTCAAAATCCGGGTCGGTCCAGCTGCCACTGAGGATCGGTGCCCCGATTTCGTTGGTGTAAAGCGCGGTGGTCACATCGACCGTGTTGCCAACAGCGGGCAGTTTTCCATTCGCATCGAGGGTGCGGTCACCGGACCATGCGACGTCGATGATCCTTTCGTGGGTGTCCCCGTTCGCGTCGACCCACCCCTTGACGATCTGGATGCGGTCCAGGTTTGCGCCGTCCGGGTCTTTGGCCGCGTAGACCGTGAATGTTGGGGCAGTTGAACCTGACCCCAAAACGCCGCCCATCGGCACGCCTTTGGCATAGCCGTACTCGACCATCTTCGCGGGATCGGAGACATCCGCGTCCAGATCTGCGCCGCCGAACATACGCACCTTGATGCGGGGGCCGGATGTCGCATAGGTTTCGCGCCGCTTCATCGCGTCCCAGATGCTGGCGCGAGTGTTTTCCTCGGCCCAGACCCCCGACAGCGACCCGATCGACAGATCCACGCCGTCGATCCAGCCACCAACACCGGCGGTGCGGCGGCGTTCCACGCTGCCGTCCTCGGGGCCGTGGCCACCAATGAAATCGTCTTCGGCCACGTCGCCCGGCAACCCGTTGTGGTTGTCAGTCCCGCCGATGAACCCCACCTGAAACGGGTTGGTGCCCAGCGATTGTTCATAGGCCAACCCGATCTTCAACCCTTCGCGCACAAAGTCCCGTTTATGGAAATAGCGGTTGGAATTCTTCTGTATCGAATTGGCAATCTCGAAATCAGCAAATTCGTCAGCTTGCCAGAACGCCTCGTGAACTTCCGAGTTGCCCTTGATCTGCATCATCTCGATCAACGGTTCCCACTTGTTTCGCGCCTGCGCATAGGCGGCATCCAACGGATTTCCAAAGCTGTCGAGATCGGGGAACATCTGCAGCTTGGAGGCATTTGAATTGTGCGGGATGGCCAACGGGGTTGATCCGTCATTTTCGGCGCCTTGTAGCCAAGCCCACAGTTCTTCGACCTTGTTGGTATCGTAGCTGGACAGCGGCGTGTCAGGCACCACGCTGTCGCGGAAGATCACGTTGCGGTGCATGTTGCCGCCATTCGGGGCCGCCGACCATTCAAACGCGATGAAGGCGGTGAAATTGCCGGGGTCATTGTGTTGTTCTGCGGCGTCGATTTCGATCTGCCAGCCGGATTTGGTTGTTTCAGGCCCCTGATAGAAGGGGGGATGGCTGGGATTGTCGCCGCGATTGTTGGAGACGACATATTTGTAGAACCACGCCTGCTTGTCCTCAAGGGATTCCAGGGTGCGAAGCTGTTCCAGGTCATCCTGCCCGTGTCCCGGCGCGTCCGGGAATATGGTGGAGTACATCTCGCCCAAGTATTCGACATGGTCGCTGATCGCGACAAAATCCAGCGGGCGATCCAGTTGCTTGTGACGCCCGTTGACGATCACGGGCTGTCCCTTGGCAAAACGAATGGCATCCGAGGGCATCAGCCGCGCGCCGCCAATATACGCGTCCAGGGACAAGGCGGTGTGTATATGCGTTTCGCCGAAATAGGCATTCCGCACCGGGGTCGGGTCGGCATTTGCCGCCCCGCACAGTCCCAGAACACAGATCGCGGCGAGCAAGTTTTTCAAGACAGTCATCCTTTGGGGGCGTACCAGATCGGCGATGTATAAGCGCGTTCCTGCACGGTCATCGGGATATGGTCGGGAAGGTCGAGGTTGAATTTGACCGCGTCATAAGCTGTCCAGCGCGGTGTCGGGATCTCGATCACCCGGGCGTAATAGAACGCCTTCAGCGCCGGGTCGAAATCCGGATCTTCCCAGACGGTCCCCAGTTCGGATGCTCCGATGGTGTTGGTCCAGGCCGGGATCGACAGGTCCACCGTGTTGCCAACCGGGGGCAGCTTGCCATCGGCGCCTGCCACGCGACCATCCGACCATGCCACATCATAGACTTTCTCGCGCGGTGTTCCGTCGGCTTCGATCCAACCTTTCACCATCTGTATCCGGTCCAGATTGGCGCCCATCGGGTCGCGTAGGGCGTAGACCAGGAAGGATGGCGCGCCGGTTCCGGGCAACATGTCCGCCCCCATGGGAACGCCCTTGGTATAGCCGACAAGCGCCAGATCACGGTGCCCGGCATCTTCGCTGGTGAAATCCCAGCCGCCGAAAAGGCGCACTCGCATCCTTGAACTGGTTGTTGCATAAACCTCGCGCCGTTCCATCGCGTCAAAGATCGCGCCGCGGGTGTTGGATGTGGCCCAGACGGCAGTCAGGCCAGAAGTGATATAGCGCCAGGAGTGATATTCGATATCCAGATCTTCATTGCGCTTTGACAGGTGATTGGCGCGATCTTCGCTGGGCTCATAGGCGGTGAACTTGCCGAAGAAATTGTCGTTGTCGGGTGTGGACAGTCCGGTATGTGCGTCTCCGGCCCCGACCAGGCCGAACTTGTAGGGGTTCGTGCCCAATTCGGTTTCCAGTTGCAGACCGCGCTGCAACCCCGAGCGGACATATTCGCCCGCCAGCATATATTTGATCTTGGCTTGGGACATATCCAGATTGGCCCAATCCCAGGTCTCGAAATCAGCAAATTCATCATCCGGTGACAGGAACGGGTGCGCTTCGCCGTCGCCCTTGATCTGGGTGGCCTCGTAAAGACGCTCCCATTTGTTGCGCTGTTCGGCATAGTTCGCATCAAACGCGGCCCCATCGGCAAAATCATCCAGCAAGGCAAACATCATGCCGTTGGACAGGTTTCCGTTATGGGGGATTGCGGTGACATCGCCGCCAACGGTATCTTCGTAATTCTGCAACCACTCCCACAATTTCCGCGGGTCTCGGCTGCCTATGGGCGGTGTCGTGGTGTAGGGCACGATCTGCTTTGCCCGCTCGGCCCCATCACGGAAAATCACGTTGCGGTGCAGATTATTTCCCTTTTCCAGCGAAGTCCATTCATAGGCAATGAACGTCGTGAATACACCGGGGTCGTTGAACTCTTCGGCGGCGTCCACGATGTCTTCCCAAACCCGCTTATAGGCTGGATTGCCGGGTTGGTAATTCAGAGCTTCGGATACTTCGCCCTGCGAAAACTGCCTGGTCAGTTCAAATGCAGCATCCTGTGCCCGTTTTCCTCCGGCGTTGAATTCTTCATGGAACATCTTGCCGTCAGGATCGGCCATGACGTTGGGTGTACCGGCCAGGATATCGGTGATCGCCCCCATAGCGTCGGAATGGTCGGTGATCATGAAGAAATCAAATGGGGTGCGCAGCTTGACCGGCTGGCCGGTGTTCGATGTCACCTGTTCACCACGCGCGAACCGGTAGGCATCGCGGGGCATCAGGGTCGTGCCACCGCCACCGGCATCGCCGGACAACCCGGTGTGAACATGGGTATCGCCAAAATAGACATTCTCGGGAAAGGACCGATTGGCGTAGGGCGAATATGGGCGTTCGGCAAAAACAGGCTCAAGGCCGGTCATGTCAATCGAATCCTGTGCTGTCGCACCGGTCGCGGCAATCGCAGTCAGAACCAAAACAGACAATGTGATGTTCAATCGTTTGATTTTCAAATCTCCCAAAATCTTGGCTTTGTCCCGGGGCCTGGCAGTCGTCGAACCCTTGCCTTGTGCTTGGCAACGTCTTGGCCCTCGCTTTCACGGGCTGCGCGGGTTGTTCTGCCAGGAACTGTCGTTTCCGCACATGGACCAGTGCCAAAAATCGCCAACAGGCTCTCTGACCGGATCAAACCGCAGGGGGAGGGCCAGTGTCATCGGTTTTGAGTCATTCGATATTCAACCCGGCTGAAACCTTCAGGGCAGATTCAAAATAGCATTGTTCCAGTTCCAGCATTGTATAGTTTTGGACAATCCTTGGAGTTTTTGCGGTGCAATGAAAAATGTTGGAAAACTGAGCGCCGGTTGGCTTGGCGACCTTCCACAGGCGTTTGTTGAACGCCTGGTGGCGATCGGCAGGTGGGTCCGGAAGGATCAGGGCCAGATCATCTACGGGATCGGCTCAGATGATACAAACCTGTACGGTATCGCCTCGGGTACGGCGCGGATGCAAATGGCGTTAAACGAGCACGAGCAAAGACTGTCGCATGTCATTGGCCCCGGGTTCTGGTTTGGAGAAAACGAACTGGTGTCCGGCGAGGCTCGCATGCTGGAGTTTGCGGCCGCAACCGGCATGTCGCTTCTGCAAATCACCCGAACCGATTTTCAGAACCTTGCACGTGATGTCCCTGACGCCTGGAGATGGATAGCCCTGCTGGCCGGACAGCACCTGATTACCGCCATCGGGGCGGCTGATGATCTGATGCTGCCGTCCTCGGAAAAACGCCTGGCCGCCGTGTTGCTGCGCCTTTCGGGAAACCGGCTTGGGCATCCACGCTCTCCTTCGATTGCGGTTATCCCGGTCACGCAACAGGAATTGGCCATTGCAGCAAACCTGTCCCGGGCGTCGGCAGGGCGCATTCTGAGAAAGCTGGAAACCAGCGGCGAAATCTCTCTTGAGTACCGCGCAGTGATGATCCGGGATTTCAACGCCTTGAGCGCGCGAATTCTGTGAGACTGTTGGCCTTGGTGAAAAAGTCGGCCATTGAGGCGGTGGAATACGAGCTTTGCCACATCGCTGTGCCACACCACTGCACCGCTTTCTTTGATCTGCTTGACCGAGTGATGCCGGATCGAGAGCGCTGGAAGCAACGCCTAAAGAGGATCTTGGCCTGAGAAATTCCGACGCTAGTCACCGTTGAACCAAATGAAAACATCTGGCCCGCATTAAACAAAAATGTGCTAAGTATCATACACTTGCAGAACTTCTCCAAATCAGCGCAGTCAGTAGGTGTAGAGAATACCGGCCCGGAGAGAACGCTCTAGCCCCTCCTAGGCTCCAGACTCATTGATTTACAGCCAGAACAAGACAGTAGCCGCGAGCGCGATTGCCGAGAGGAATACCGTCGGGGATCTGTCGTAGCGGGTGGCAACGCGACGCCAATCCTTCAGTCG